>LFLA01000007.1 GCA_001542995.1 Nitrospina sp. LS_NOB | reverse complement strand
CGGTTTTAACGGGAATCGAAGTAGAAAAGCGGGATTCTTCACGGAACCTGGGCGAAGTCGAAGTATTCAGAATGACAATGCGATCCCGTTCAGCATGACAAGAAAAGCGAGATTCTTCACTGCGTTCAGAATGACAAGAGAAGCGGGATTCTTCACGGAGCCTGTGCTGAGCGAAGTCGAAGTATTCAGCATGACAGGAAACGCCAGTTTGTCATCCTCGAGGAGCCGAAGGCGACGAAGGATCTCGCCTTGCACTAACCTGGGGATTCTTCACTGCGTTCAGAATGACAAGAAAAGCGGGATTCTTCACGGAGCCTGTGCTGAGCGAAGTCGAAGTATTCAGCATGACAGGAAACGCCAGTTTGTCATCCTTTTGTTCAGCATGACAATCAGACGATCAGGCTTGAGTCCCTAATAAGGGGAGGGGGGGCTAAGATCGCATTAGTTATTCTGTTTCTTCTTTGCTGTGAGGCTGATAAAATGGTTAAAGTTTTAATACCGCTTTGACCGCGAAAACACGATGCCGAATAGACCTCTCATGGCTGCGGATATTGAGTCCCTCGTCATCACCACCCTGGAAGAAGACATCCAAAGTGGTGATATCACCACCCGAAATATTGTATCCGCGGGGCAACTCCGCGAGGCGGAACTGATTGCCAAAGATGATTTGATCCTATCAGGATTGGAAATATTTAAGGCCCTGTTCCTGAAACTGGACCCTGGCACTGTATTTCTATCGGAACCTTTCAAGGATGGAGATTCTGTCGCAGAGGGTTCCACGATCATCAAGTTTCGTTGTGACGGCGTTAGGCTGCTGGAAGGAGAACGGTCTGGATTGAACATTCTGCAATGGTTGAGTGGAATTGCAACGCTGACACGCAAGTTTGTCGATGCGGCACACCCTGTAATCGTTTTGGATACCCGTAAAACCACTCCCGGACTGAGAGTTTTTGAAAAATACGCGGTGCGCTGTGGCGGCGGTTCCAATCACCGATTCGGACTGTATGACGCGGTGATGATTAAAGACAATCATATAAAATCTGCAGGAAGCATTTCTCAAGCGGTGGAGAAAGTGCGTAGTGCATTGGGCCAACAAAATAAAGTTGAAGTTGAAACCCAAAACCTTGATGAGGTTCAAGAAGCTCTAGATCAACAGGTAGATATCATCATGCTGGACAATATGGCTATGGATCGGATCCGTGAAGCCGTGAAACTCATCAATGGTCGGGCAAAAGTTGAAATCAGCGGTGGCGTAAACTTGGAAAGCTTGAAGGAAATATCCAAGACCGGGGCCGATTTTGTGTCGGTAGGAGCGTTGACGCATTCCGCCCCGTCGGTGGATATCAGTATGAATATTATTGCCCCTTTGGGTGAGAAAGCCAAATAGAATGACGTCTGTTGATGTTAAAATGAATCTCGTCACCACTTTGGACGAGGAAGGTAATTAGAGATGCCTTGCAAAGATACAACATCCCAGATAATGGTCATCCTCGATGAAAATGACTGCCTGGTCAGTTTTGATTTTTCAAAATTAACCTGCCAGAAACCCGTCGGAGGGGGAACCGGTTTTGTGGAATTTTGTCGTGGTAAATCCGTCGGTGAAGTGATCAAGTTGGAGTTCAATGATCTGGTGGCCGGCCTGAAGCTGACTAATTCGGAAGAACAATTCCTATTGTATTTGGAATGGGATGCTTTGGGAGCTGCTCTCAATCAATATCAGGGCAGTCCAAACGAAGTGGATCGGGACCGATATCAAATCGCCACCATTGCCTATGAATCCGATCAGGTGGAAATCCGGCAGATGGTGGCACCGTCGGCAGAAATGCCGAAGCTCATACCCTGTAGAAAACGGGCCGGAGAAAAAACTCCCTAATCATCCGGGTAAAGCCGAACCAGGCGGACATATCCCTGAGAATAGTCCTGATCGAATTGTTGCGTGTTGCCTGACGAATAGGAAAAATAGAACGCCGCCTGCTGGTCAAAAGGCAGACACCATGACGCATTTCCTCCTCCTGTTGCAAATAACGGGTCGAGATGAATTTCGCTGTTGGACCGGGCCATAATGGTGCTTCCCGGAATAAAGATCTTTTCGATTTCTTCTCTTTCTGGAATACGCCAGTCGTGGTACCCGAGATAATCTTTCTTGTTCATTTCATCGACAAACGCAAGCGCTTCCTGGAAAGTCAACCAATCCTGAGCCACGGGCCAGGAGTCTTCTTTGGACCACACCAAACCGGAATCATGGTCTAACAGGGTTCCATCCCCTTCATCTTCAAACCTGCTGGTTTTATTCATTTGTAAAAACTCCAAAAATTCACGAGCCTGTGAACCCATTCATAAAAGACGAAAATTAAGGGTACCTCTAAAAATCGCATTTGGCTATGAGCGGCCCTTATTTTATAGGGGCACGCGAATGGCCTGCAAGTAAAACTTTGAATTATTAGAGACCCGTTAAAAATTTTAACGTAGCTGAATTGTTCTGTGAAGCCCTGTTTTGATAGACACCAGGAGCTGATGAAATTGCTGCTGGAAATCCTGGCCTTAATTTGATAAAACCCAACGACTGTTAATTACAGGTGGCTATTTAATATAACTGAATTTGTGATTTGATGAGTAATAAAACCAATCTAATAGTTTTGTCGATATTTATTTTACTTTCGGCGTCGGATGTTGCTTTTGGGCAAATGTCCTGCGGAGAGAAAATTCCGGCTCTGGGGATTTTTGAACAAATTTCCCAATATGCGTTATGGCTGGCTTTGGCCTTCATGATTCCGGGCATTCTTTTCGATCACAAATTCTGGAAGAAAGCCTTATTGATATCGGCAGTGCTTCCTTTTGCAGGCTGGGCCTATGTTAATTTTTTTGTGGATTACAACAGCATGAAAAAAGAAATCTTCAACTACAATGCCATGGCCGAGGCCACCTTGGCTAATATTGCCGAAGCCCAGGATAGATATAAATCAGAACAGGGAACCTATATCGGTGATCTTAGAAAAATTTATTCCCATATCGGCGGGGCAGGGGGCATGAACGAGTGCGTCAAAATATTAAATGTGCAGGCGGGGTTTGATCATTGGCGCGCCGAGGCAGGGCATGTGTCGAGTCCAGATACTGTGATTTGGGATAGCCGGGCAGGATCCTCAATGAAGAAAGGTTGATGCAATAATCAGTCCTTCCGTTGGTTTACCATTCCGTTTAAAGAGACCATTCCCGTCACCGCATTATTTTCGATAACCATGGCGTAGGAAACATTAAAGTTTGTCAGGAACCGTGCGGCATAGGGGATAGGCATGTCTGCGTTGATCGACAAAACCGGTTTCGACATGATTTCATAAACATGGGCTTCATGAAGCTTTCGGTTTTCTCCGATCACTCTTCTGGCAATATCTTTCAGGGTCATGATGCCGTAAACATCGTTTTCATCCCTTGGTTTCACCAGAATCGCGTTGATTTTCTCGTCCCGCATCATATTCAAGGCATCAGAGACTTTCATGACTCCATCCACTTCGGTGAAGTTAGCCATCATGACGTCACGGACTTTTTGAATGTTGGCCATTCCTATCTCCTCGGTTAGTTAAAAATAACGATCTTTTGCGTCTTTTTCCATGGTCGGCATTTGGCTTTCCAGTCCTATAGCCCTGTCTACATCTAGGCTGAAGGCGATTCCATTACCGTGTTCGCCAAAATGGCCCGCTTCGTAAATGGCCTCCATAATATTGTTGGCAATAAAATCTTCCACCAGGAAAAGGAGCATATCCTTTTGGGCTTCCATGGTCAGACCCATGAAAGATTTATGTTCGTGGATGCCTTCGCCACGAGCATTAAGAATAGTGACCCCGGTCGCGCCAGCAGTTTTTGCGGACTCAATAACAGTGTCCTGATATTTTTCATTAACCATTGCCAATATAACTTTAAAACGCATGAGTTTTTAACTCCTCAGGATGGTTCATCAATCTCTTTACGCTTTGTCCGTTTTTCGGTGATCATAGCATATGCCATTACAGTGAACATAGGGAAAAGGGAGGCGAATGCGATCAATCCGAAGCCGTCTATTAAGGGCGAACGCCCGGGGACGCTTGAGGCCAGCCCGATTCCCAATGCCGCGATTAACGGTACCGTTACGGTTGAGGTGGTGACACCTCCTGAATCATAGGCGAGTGGAATAATCTGCTTGGGCGCAAACCAGGTCTGAATAAGTAAAAAAACGTACCCTGTGACAATATAATAATGCAGGGGATTACCTGTCACTATCCGATACACTCCCAACGTCACACCTGCTGCGACACCTAGCGCGACAGATATTCGCAACCCCCATGCAGAAATGGCGCCGGTTGTGATATCCCGGGCTTTATAAGCCACAGCTATCAGCGCCGGTTCCGCAAGGGTGGTGGAAAAGCCAATTAAGAAAGCAAAGACATAAGTCCATAAATAAATTCCGGGCTCTATATGTTTGGAATTTTGCAGAATTTCCATTCTGGTAGAATCATTGCCAGCAAGAAAATACAGGTCGGTCAATTGATGGGCCATTTGTGTGCCGATAGGAAAAACACATTGCTCCAGACCAACGATAAAAATCCCCAGTCCCAGAACAACCAGAACCAGCCCAATCATTTTTTGTTTCAGGTGAGGAATCATTTTTCGGATGGCAGCGATCTGGAAGAAACCAAGCACAAGAATTATAGGAAGAATATCCAAGAAGGTTCCGCCAAGCGCATTTCCTAGTAATTCAAAAATACCAGAACTCATAAGCCACTTGCTCCATAGATAAAAATTCCATAACCCAGAACAAATATAATAGGGCTGAGACTCGCCAGGGCTATCAGCCCAAAACCATCGAGCATCGGGTTTCGGCCTCTTATGGATGTGGCCAGCCCCACACCCAGAGCAGTGACCATGGGGACGGTGATGGTGGAAGTGGTGATTCCCCCCGAGTCATAGGCAATTCCTATAATCTCCTGGGGTGCGAAAAATGTGGTGATGACGATGAGGGAGTAACCTCCTAGGATAAACCAGATCAAAGGCCAACCCTTCAAGATGCGAATTACCCCAATGGCGATGGCTAATCCGACAGAAAAGGCGACGGTAAAACGAAGTCCCAAAACAAAGCTGGCGATCGCGTTTTTGTCACTTTCGATGGCGCCTGCTCCGGCGGCGAGGTCCCCGGCTTTACCCGCTATAACCGTTAAAGCCGGTTCGGCAATGGTGGTGGAAAAACCCAGAGCGAATCCAAAAAAAATGATCCACCATGGGTTTCCTTTTAGAGCAAATTCATTAGCCATTTTTTCGCCAATAGGGAAAAGGGCACTTTCCAAACCCAGTATGAAAATGAACAGCCCTATGACGACCAGCAGGATTCCGAAAAGAGTTTGACTTAAGTCGGGGAAAGGTTTTTGGATAATTACTAGTTGAAAAAATGCGATGACGACTATAATGGGGAACACATCCATGAAAGCCGAAAATATTTTTGAAAATAGGAGTTTGGCGATACCCACTGGATCAGAAAATAGACGGGAATATGTAAATCAAATGTTCCATTATGTTAATGATCGGAAAATATTAGTTTTGAAAAAGACAGGTTTGCACAAACAAGCGGTCTTTCCTGTGAAAGTATAACAAATATATGTATGAATCAGTTATTATAGCTCCGTCAAACCTTCATCTAAATTAAGAAAATAAGGATAAATATGAGTTCAGAGGAATTGAATCAGGACGAGTTGGATCAGGGTACTTTAAATAAAGAGATGATCCTGGATATATTTTATAGTACTAAAGGAAATATTGATGATATCAACGCGGCTATAGATGCCAGGTTGTTTGGCACCCAAACTCGGAGTATCACATTATTTGAGAAATTTGTACGGGCTCGTTTATCCCTCAATCCAAAAGTTCTCCGGTTGGTTGAATTGGAGTTAACGTGGTTTGAAGCCGTTTATTTAAGTCAATATCCGGGTTTGGAAAATGTCGAGGATCTGGATTTAAGAAAAAATCAATTGGGGGATGAGGGGTTGGATGCTCTGTTGTCATCTGACAAGCTAGGTAATATTCGAAAACTGGATTTGAGAAACAATCAGATTACCCGCAAAGGAATGGAAATTCTGGCGAAGTCGGAAAAACTGGGGAAGTTGGAAGCACTGGATCTGAGGTCAAATAGACTTGGAAAGGCCTGGGAGAGTAAGCTTAAATTAACTGGAGTATTTCCAAACCTCTCTTCGTTGAAAATAGCTTGAGCCAATAGGCGCTCGGTTTGTTCAAAAAACTTTATAGAATCAGGTGGTTTTTATTTTCCCGGATTTTTTGAACTATTTTGTCGGCAATTTCATTAGCTTTCACTCCGTAAGAACCATTTTTCAAGATATTTGCGATACTTATAGGAAGTCCCAAGCAAGGACTCATGTTTAACCAGAATTATCAGGGATATAATGATGCGAAAAGTTTTGAAAGTAGAGGGAATGACTTGCCAGCATTGTGTGCAAACCGTGAGTGAAGCGGTGACTAAGATGGCAGGCATCCAAAAGGTAGAGGTCAGTCTGGAAGAGAAAGAAGTGATCGTGGACTTTGATGAATCAGAAACTAAAACGGAAGATATATCTGCTCAGATTGTCGAGGCGGGATTTGAAATTGTCACAAATTAGCACCCTCGGAGTACCTCCGCCGGGTAATGAGTTATTGCAAGGGGTGAACTGTGTGGGGTAAGGGCGGCTTATGAACTCATTTTCCCGATTTTGATTCGGAGCGTCTTTTCCTGTCCGTCCCTGAATATTTTTACGGCAACTATTTTGCCAATAGCCGTATCGGCAACCAGCTTTTGCAGATATTTCAAGCTGGAAATAGTTTTGCCATCGAACTGGATGATAATATCGCCCCGAAGCATCCCCCCTGACTGGGCGGGGGTTTTGTTTGCGATACTGTTGACCAGAACCCCGACATCCGAAATCTTCAAGCGGAAAGTATCTGCCAGTTCAGGAGTCAAATCCTGAATTCCGACTCCCAACCAGCCTCTCTCGACGGATCCATTTTGGATCAGTTGGTTTGCCACTTTCAGCGCCATTTCGACAGGGATAGCAAAACTCACTCCGGCGCCGATTGCCGCCACAGCCGTATTGATACCTACAATTTGCCCATCCAGATTAATCAATGGGCCTCCGCTATTGCCCGGATTGATCGAAGCATCGGTCTGGATAAAGCTTTCAAAGTGGCTGATGCCCAGGCCTGTACGGCCCGTTCCACTGATTACGCCTACGGTGACGGTGCCTTCCAGCCCATAGGGGTTTCCAATAGCCATTACCCATTCACCGGCGCTCAAGGTCTTGGACTGTCCAAATTCCGGTTTCGGGAGCCTCCGCAACGTAGAAATTTTCAAGGCTGCAAGGTCGGTATAGGTGTCATAGCCGATGACCTTGGCAAAATATTCTTTTCCATCCGATAATTTGATCAGGATCCTATCGAGTTTTTCAATAACATGGAAATTGGTCAAAATATACCCGTTGGAATCCAGAATAATGCCTGACCCTACACTTTCAACGCTATATTTTCGACTCTTCAGGTTTTGAGCGAACCAGCTTCTGATCGGGGCATACCAAGGTGCTGAGCCGTGCGGCTGATACCATGATGATTTCTCCACCAATTCCTTGACCTTGTTCACACTGACCACAGAGGGCTTAATTTTTTTTGCGTTGCGTATGAACGCATTTTGCAAATCCAGCAGGTTTTTATAGTCCTGACTATCTTCCAGACTACCGGGAATGGCTTTCTTCGGATGGGAGGGGGTATAACTGTCCAGAAAAAAACTTGTGTTAATAAACACAAAAGCAAGAATCAAGCAACCCCATGCAAGATTTCGAAAACGATGAGTGGGTTTTGAGTCAGGCATGTTTGGATCCGGTATAGATGGTTGTGATTCCGAAAGTCAATTCCTTGAAACTAACCGACCCGAATCCTGCTTCCTTCAGGATAGAAGCAAATGCTTCACCCTTTGGGAAAGCCCCCACCGAATCGGGCAGATAAGAATATGCGTTCCTGTGACCGGAAATTAAGCGTCCCATAATAGGTAAAATTTTCTCAAAATATAAACGATAAAGCCATTGCAAAAATCCATTCTGGGGAAAGGAGAATTCCAGAATCACTATTTTACCATTGGGTTTTAAAACCCGGTGAATCTCACGAATTGCATGATCTATATTGGAGAAATTCCTGGCTCCAAAGGCAGAGATTGCGCCATCAAAGCTATCGCTTTTCAGGGGCAGGCTTTCAGCCGCCCCTGGAAATAATTGAACAGACGATTGCATGTTTCTGGCGTTCACCTTATTTTTTCCCAGTTCGAGCATGGCGGCGCTGAAATCAACACCAATAACCCGGGCCTTGCCACGAAGAGCCAACTCCAGAGCAATGTCAGCGGTCCCTGTTGCGACATCAAGGAAAAGCCGGTTCGCTACAGGTTCCAGTTCATCGACCGCTATTTTTCGCCAGTACCTGTCGCAACCTGCGCTCAAGAGTCCGTTGAGAAAATCGTATCTCGGCGCAACGGCGTTGAACATATCCTGAATTGGATTTATCCTGTCAGCCGGAACACTAAGTTTAACTTGAGAAGGCACCATGTCCAACATATTGATTTATATATAAGATAGAACTAGCAGTTTAGCATCAGTGGCTATAGGGTACAAGAAAGACTTGCGCTGACAATAGGCAAAACTGTTATAGAATCTTTTTATAAAGAACCAATAATATTTTTAATGGAGTTTCGTTATGAAAACGGTTTTGGTTCCTCTGGCACCAGGATTTGAGGAGATTGAAACGATCACCATTGTTGATATCCTGAGACGGGCAGGGGCCCAGGTAACCCTTGCAGGAACTGAGGAAGGCCCTCTTGAAGGTTCAAGGGGTATTCATGTTCTGCCGGATGAACAACTCGATAATATTCTGGAAAATGACTTTGATCTGATTGTTTTGCCGGGAGGGCAACCCGGAACGGATAATCTTAAAAAGGATGCCCGAGTCGCCCAACTGTTAAAAAAGATGGACGGGCTCAATAAAAATATTGCCGCAATCTGCGCTGCTCCATTAGTTCTAAAGAATGCGGGTATCCTGGAAAATCGCTGTGTAACCAGTCACCCCTCTGTTCAAAATGACCTGCAGGGCATCACCTATAAGGAAGACAGGGTGGTTGTGGATGGACATATTGTCACCAGCAAATCTCCAGGCACAGCCATGGAATTTTCCCTCAAACTCGTCGAAATTCTTTTTGGCAGCGAACGTAGAGACGTGGTGAATAAAGGAGTTCTGGCAAGAATCTAGCCCCCTTGCAAGTGCAGGAATTTTTTGAAACTATTTTGTGAAATTCCCATCTAAGTAGGTGAGCAAATAGTACGTAACCCTTTAGATACTTGTAGTTTGATCGAGGCTAAACCCGATGAACATTTCCTACAGTCAGCTTTTAGTCAGTAAAAGGCGGATGAAACGCCGGGTGAAGAAAAAAGTTGGGACTAAAAGCCGTTGCAACCATTGTAGTGGCGCGTTCAGGGGATCTGATGAAATTGAGACCTGCCTGATGTGCGGACGGGAAAAAGGCCATGTTTGCTCAAATTGTTTATATGCCCCCGACGAAAAGCAGGAAAAAAAGCGAGCCTGAAAATCCTCTACGGCTCAAGGTTCATACAACCGGTGAAGACCGACTGGCACTGCCCACCCACACGAATTTTTTGAATTTCACCCCCCTGTTTTGACACCTCCACATAGATCAATGAAGGACGTTGCATTTCATACCCCTGCTCAATGACCATAGTGATCTCCTCGTTACTATCGAGACTGGCCCAATAAGCGCCCATTGCCCCTGCTACACTTCCTGTCGCGGGGTCTTCTGGAATGCCACACCCAGGAGCAAAGGCGCGGACATGAACTGTGTTTTCCAAGTCGAGGGTTTCCAGACAGAAGGGATAAATCATATCGATTCCAAGCGGTTCAAGGACCTCATTTAAAGTCTGGATATTGATAACTATCTCTTTGATTTTATTAATATTAATGATTGGAACTATCAAGGCCGGAAAGCCCGTCGAGACGACTCGCACTGGGAACTTTTCGTCCAGGTCGTTGAGAGTGAGCCCCAGTGCCTGGGCGATTTTCTCGGATGGATCCAGTTCATGCAGGGTTTTGGCTGGCGGGTGTTGCATGAAACTCTTGTCCCTTTCCTCCCATACAGAAATTATCCCGGCCTTGAAGTTTAAACGAAGTGGATTTGCAGTCACCGCGCAATTTTTTCTCAGAACGAATGCAGTGCCGAGGGTAGGGTGGCCGGCAAAGAGAATTTCTCGTGTCGGAGTAAAGATGCGCACGTCGAAGTCCACCTCATCCGTTGAAGGAGGATAAACAAAAGTGGTCTCGGACAAATTCATCTCCCGCGCCACTTTTTGCAAATCCTCTTCCTTAAAGTTCTGGCAGTCGGTGAAAACAGCTAAAGGGTTGCCACCAAAAATATGGTCGGTAAAAACATCGACCTGATAAAAAGGAATTTCCATTCTGCTGCCGTGTAAGGGTGGTTATATAATGTTTTGTTCAGACGGGTTTCCGCCTCAGATTTACGACAATTGTACTATCGGAGCCTGCGGCCCTGGCGATCATAGGGATCTTTCTCTGGTTTGTTATAAAAATCCTCGCCTGGATTGAGCGGAAATATAACAAATCCTCCTTTTTCCCATACGCTAAAAAAACTTCTTTTTTCAGCGTTACTGAGAAAAATTTTTATGATGCACTGTTGGAAGCTGTGGGTCCGGAATTCTTGGTGTTTGCTAAATGTGGGGTGGCGGATTTATTGGAGGTTGATTTCCAGAAACATTTCCGGGCTTTTAATAGAATTCAATATTTCCGGTTAAATGGTGCTCCACCGCCTGCTCAAAATATCTTTTTGCCCGGTCAATCTGTGCCTCAACAGTTGATGAAAAAAGGAACCCCACAAAAAGGACTGTAATGGTTTTTATTCCAAATGTGTGCATAGGAAATATATTACCCCTATAGTTAGATGGGACCCATATTATTACAGGTTCCCATAACATATATTATGTCAACTAAGAAAGGATGGGATTAAAAGACGGTGTTTAGGGAATTCCCTGCCTCGGTAGGCACCGAGAGGCTACTTTAACAAGTCTTTGACAGCTTGAGCGATGTGGTTGGCAGACAGGCCGTATTTTTCGAAGAGTTCGGCTCTGGTACCCGTTTCGGCAAACTGGTCTTTCACGGCGATGCGTTTGAAGGGTTTGGAAATCTGCGCGTCGAGCAGAACTTCGCCAACGGCGTCACCCAATCCGCCAATCAAATTATGATCCTCAGCCGTGATGACGGCTTTATGGCTGGATGCCATTTCCATAATGAGGTCGCGGTCAATGGGTTTAAGGGTTGAGATATTCACCAGCGTGACTTTGTTGCCGTCGAGCATTTCCATGGCTTTCAGACTTTCCTGCACCATGATGCCGGTGGCAAAAATAACCAGATCAGAGCCTTTTTTCATCACCCTGCCCTTGCCGATCTCGAACTTGTAGGAACTGTCAAAAATCGCTTTGACTTTCGGCCTTCCCAGGCGGAAATAAACCGGCCCATCATATTCAGCCAAAGCGCGGGTGGCTTGCGTGGTTTCTTCCCAATCTGCCGGTTGCACGACAACCATGTTGGGGATGGCCCTTGTGTAGGCGATATCGACAATCATTTGAGCGGTTGGGCCGTCTTCACCGACAGCGAGACCGGTATGTGTTCCCACCAGTTTCACATTAGTCCTGGAATAAGCGATGCTGACGAGGACCTGATCCATGGTTCTGCCCAAAAGAAAACAGGCGAAACCAGTCGCGAATGGAATTTTTCCGGTGGTAGCGAGACCTGCGGCGGTGCAGACCATATCTGCCTCAGCAATTCCCATATTGAAAAACCGTTCCGGATATTTTTCGCCGAATTTTTTCGAGCGGGTGCTGTCACTGACTCCTGCATCAAGAACAACAATGCGCGGATCAGCACCCATTTCTACCAGTGCTTGTCCATAAGCATCGCGGGTGGGTGCGTCTTTCATACCAATTCCTTTAAGGCTTTTTCGTAATCTTCCGGTGATGGAGCCACACCGTGCCAGGAGGTTTTGCCTTCCATAAAACTAACGCCCTTACCTTTAACCGTGTCGGCGATGATGACGCGGGGTTTTTCCGGATGAAGCGGAAGCTGAAGCACTTCGGTAATGGCTTTCATATTATGTCCGTCAATTCTATGGACGTCCCAGTTAAAGGATTTCCATTTATCTTCGAGAGGTTCCAGGTCTTTCAGGTCTTTGGTAATATTATCTTGTGCAACCTTGTTGTTATCGACGATCGCAATCAGGTTGTTGGATTTAAATTTGTCGGCAGACATGGCCGCTTCCCAGATTTGTCCTTCGTGCAGCTCACCATCTCCCAGAATGACGTAAACTTTGGAGTCATAACCATCCAGCCTTGTTCCCAGGGCTATTCCGTGAGCCACGCTCAATCCCTGCCCCAAACTTCCTGAGGCAATTTCGATTCCGGGAGTTTTAGGGTGAGGATGTCCGGAGAGAAAACGTTCGCTGTTAATTTTTCGGTAACTGTCGAGATCGGACTCAGAAATATATCCTGCTTTGGCAAGTACCGAATAATAAATTCCCGTTACATGACCTTTGCTCAGCAGAAACCGGTCTCTTTTGGGGTCGTTAGGATTTTTTGAGTCGTGATTTAAGATTCCACCAAAAAACAGGGCGGCCATTAAATCTGCCGCAGAGAAACTGCCTCCGGGGTGCCCCGACCCAGCCTGAAAAATGATTTTCAGGGCAAGCCTTCTTAAGTCGAGAGCTATTTTCTCAAGCTCGGTAGTGTTTGGGATGGTCAATTGACTTTCATTCATAAAAATATTCATCAGGGCACAAAATTGTGCTCCTGCTTATATCACAACCGTTTTGCGAATTGAAAAGAATAATTACTCAGAGCGGAAATTTATTAATGCGGAAGAACAAAACCGCATGCAGTGTCACTATTTTAGGAGTTTGGGCTCTTCAAGGAACTCACTGCAAAGCGACAGGAGGTTTTCAAAATTAACCGGTTTGGCAAAGAATGCATTGGCCCCGGCTCCAAGAACCTCAGTTTCGGTATATCTCAAGTCCCCGGAGATCGCGATAATATTAATATTTTTTGTTTTGTCATCACCTCGGAGATCCTTGCAGACCTCCAGGCCATTGATGCCGGGAAGTGTGATATCCAGAATCATAATCGTAGGCTGAAACTGGGCGGCTTTTTTTCCTGCTTCCCATCCGTCATAGGCGGTTTCAACGACAAAGTCGTTCTTCTGAAATATTTTTTTAAGAAGATCACAAAATTTTCTTTCATCATCCACCACGAGGACTTTACGGCTGGATTTTTCCTTTTCTTCCTTCTCAAGAATTTCCTTGATCAGGGAAATGGTGTATCCCTTTTTTTGCAGGGCATAAACCTGTTTACATCGTTCCTCGACCCACGCGGGATAATAACCGACAATACCCTTACCTCCCGGATGCCCTTCTTTCACAGGATCTGGGAAAAACCGATATTTTTTCTGCCACAACCAGAGGGTTTTACGCGTTATAGGAACCACTTTTAAAATATCAGCCGCTGTAATTCTTGTCATGTCTTACTTCCTGAAAATGATTTTTATATAAGGTTTCACCTGACCCGCTTGACCAGCGTTGCACACTATAAAGCAATTTGCAAAAATATATCACAGTTAATGTAAATTTTGTTCAAACAACCTGCTTCAAAACCGAAATTTAGATATAAACATTAATAAGAAAAGTTATTTATTTATTAATTTATGTTAGGTATACTAAAGTAAAGGATTTCTTTATTTTCCTTGAAATAATTTGCAGTGATTGCAAGTATCTATCACTATTTCGCCGGCAGAAACTTATAAAGCTGATCTCCCAAAAATCCGATAAAATATTGATAATATGACAATTTATGGGGCTATCTGATGCTTTCATTCTTGAGAAAAGCTGAAAATGGACACTTATTAGGCGTTTCTTTTGGTGAGCCCTTTAAATATAATGCTTTTACCCTTTCATCCTTTTAGAGTCCTACGGTTCATGAAGAATATTTTGTTTCTCAAACTCCCCGTTTATTTATTGGCCCTCTTTTTTATCCCTGCTTCCTTGGTGCAAGCCAGTGAGCCTTTGCCTCTAACATTACAGGAGACGGTTGAGAGAGTTTTAAAAAATAATATCAGCATTTCTGTTCAAAGTTATAACTCCAAAATCAACGAACAATTTATTTTTGATAAGGAAGCCGACTTTGATCCCACTGTTGACTTTGAGTTCACGCTCAGCGAAGAAACCCGGCAGAGTTCAAAGGTCGCATCTCTTTCAGATCCAAAACGCAGAAACAAGGATTACGACTGGGATTTATCTGTTTCCCAGAAGTTTGTCACCGGCGGGGATTATGAACTTTCTATGGACAGCAACAAGAATGAGACCAGTTCGTCCTTAGCTTCCCTCAACCCCGTATACTCGGCAGATTTGGAACTGACAGTCACCCAGCCCCTGCTCAAGGATTTTGGAATTGATCTCAATAAACGGGAAATCTATATTGCCAAAAACGATCAAAAGATTTCTGACTATCAATTCACCGAAAAAGTCATTGATACGCTCACCGAGGCTGAAAATATTTATTGGGATCTGGTTTTCAGTATCGAAGACCTGAAGGTCAAGGAGACCTCTCTGCAAAGAGCCCGGGATCTGGAGAAACAGGTCAAAGCCCATGTCGATGTGGGAACCCTTGCGGAGTTGGAAATTCTTCAGGCTAAATCGGAGGTGGCTTCAAGAGACGAGCAACTTTTGAACGCGCAAAACTTGATTGAAGATAATGAAGACAATCTTAAAAGCATTCTCAATATATCCTTTGATTCAGAGGAGGGTTTGAATAAAATAATTCCCGCAGACAGTCCTGTCTTTGAACCGGGCAATAAAAAATCTTTAGAAGAAGCATTAAAAATTGCCCTCACCCACCGGCCCGATCTGCTGGCTAAGAAAAAAGAACTGGATAACAGAAATATTGAAGCTAAATATAATGAAAACCAAATGCTCCCAACGTTGGATCTGGTTGGGAGTCTGGGTCTGAACGGATTGAGTGGTGATTCCAGCACAACTGATGGTGCTTACGACACTGCCTTGTTCGAGGCGTTCCCAACAAAATTTGGTTTATGGGGGGTTGGGGCCAACCTGAGTTATCCGCTTGGAAACCGAGCGGCGAAAAGTCAATTGGCGGCGAAAAGGCTGGAAGTGGCCCAATTGTTACTGGATATCAAAGATTTGGAAAAAAACATCGTTGTGGAAGTCCGCGAGGCCCATCGCCAAATTGAAACAGACATCAAAAGGGTTCAAGCCACCCGGGTTGCGCGAAAACTTGCTGAAGAAAAATTGAATGCCGAGGAGAAAAAGTTTGAGGTCGGACTGTCCACCAGTTTTAATGTGCTGGAGTTCCAGGAAGATCTTGCTGAAGAACAGAGTAACGCGATTAAAGCTGTCATCGATTACAACAAATCTCTTAACCGGTTGAATCAGGTGATCGCCCGGACCCTGGAGGCGCATGATATAAAACTGGTATCAAGCGAAGGATCATGAAAAAAACCCTGATTTTTGTCGGGGTGGCGCTTCTCCTGACTGGCATATATTTATTCTCCTATGATTCCAACGGTACGGGGGAAGCCGCAAAACCTGTTTTTAAAACCTCGGAAGTACTGCAAGGCGATCTGGCTGTAAAAATTTCAGCTACGGGCATTGTAGAACCTAACTTTAAGGTAGAAGTTAAATCAAAAGCCAGTGGTGAGGTTCTATCCTTTCCCTTTGAGGAAGGCGACCGGGTTAAAAAGGGATCCCTTCTCTTGCAACTGGATAAATCCGATGAACAGCGAAATGTTGCCAAGGCCCACACAGAATTATCCAGTTCATCGGCGAAATATAAAAAAGCAGAAACAGGGCTCCTGCTACAAAAAACCAAATACGATACTGATATAAAATCCTCCCAGTCAGAAATTGAAACCGCCCTTGCCAACCTCAAGGAAGCGGAAGACAAACTGAAACGCCAAATTGGATTGTTTGAAAAAAAGTTTGTCTCACAGGAATCTTTGGATGCGGCCGCAACCCTTTTTAAAGTAAACCAGGAAAATCTCGTTCAAGCACAAACCCGGCTTCAAAAAGCCGAGGATTCCATTCACGATATCACGATGAAGGAAAATGAGATCGAGTTGGTCCAGTCTGAAGTTAAGCGCTCTGAGATTGCCGTGGATGAGGCGGAAGAAAGATTGGATGAAACGGAGATATTTGCCCCCATTGATGGAGTTATCATTGAAAAACTTGTCGAAGAGGGCCAGATCATCGCTTCGGGAATTTCAAATGTGAGCGGCGGGACGGCAATCGCAATGATCGCCGACATGTCACGATTATTCATCATTGCAGATATTGATGAAACAGATATAGGGTCTGTTAAAATAGGCCATGATGTGCGGATTACGGCGGATGCTTTCCCCGACGAAGTATTTAAGGGCAAGGTCACCCGTATAGCGCCACAAGGAATCATCGAAAACAGCATCACCATTTTCAAGGCCAAAATTGAAGTGGCGGGTTCCGGGAAGACCCTGCTTAAGCCTATGATGTCCGCCAACATAGATATCGTTACCCATCAGGTTAAAGACACGGTGTACGCCAGCCGCGCTGGAATTCGCAAGGATGACGAAGGGGAATTCGCGGTGGTATTAAGAAATGATCAACCGGAAAAAATCAGAGTGAAGACGGGAATCAGAAACCCGATTCATGTCCGCATTATTAGCGGGTTGAATGCGGGTGAAGAGGTGATCCTGGGGGATTGGGAAAAAATTCTCGAGGAATCTAAGAAAAAGAAAAGTTCTTCTCTCAGAAAAATTCTCTGGATGATTCGTTCGAAGTGAGGTTGCTTTGATTGAAGTCGAAAAGCTCTCTAAAATTTATCAAATGGGAGGGCAACAGGTACCAGCCCTAGACGGAGTCACTTTCAAGATCGAAAAAGGAGAGTTTGTCGCCATCATGGGGCCTTCGGGCAGTGGTAAATCCACTCTCATGAATCTTATAGGATGCCTGGATATCCCCTCTTCCGGTAGTTATCGTCTGGAAAATCTCGATATCCAGGACCTGAATCCTAACCAGTTGGCAGAAGTTCGCAACCGCAGGATCGGTTTTGTTTTTCAGAGCTTCAATCTTCTGCCTCGCGCCACAGCATTGGAAAACACCGAACTACCTTTGCTCTATGGTCGGGTCCCCAAAGCGACTGAAATCGCCCTACAGGCCCTTGAACGCGTTGGCTTGGCGCATCGCGCCAAGCATAAGCCCACCGAACTATCTGGAGGGGAACGTCAGCGAGTCGCCATTGCCAGAGCCCTGGTGAATAATCCTGCTATCATTTTGGCAGATGAACCAACGGGAAACCTTGATTCTGCAACGGGCAAAGAGATTCTGGACCTTTTCCAGGAATTGAACCGGGAAGCGGTGACCCTGATTCTGGTGACCCATGAACAGGAAGTTTCGCGGCGGGCAAAAAGAATCATGCAGATGAAAGATGGAAAAATCATAGCCGACACGTCTAATGGAGCGGGACTATGCTGATTTGGGATTTGTTCAAAATGGCTCTTAGAAGCCTGGTGACCCACAAACTCAGGACGTTTTTAACCGCTCTGGGAATTATTATTGGTGTGGCATCGGTGATTTCGATGATCTCTATCGGCGAAGGGGCCAGACGCCAGACTCTGAACACAATTTCCAAGTTCGGCACAAACATCATCACAATCAAGCCGGGGCAAAAGAAATCCCGACATGTGACATCAGGCAGGGTCGACACCCTCACTCTGGATGACGCGAATTTCATCGAAGAAAATATTCCTCTTATCACTGGTGTCGCGGCACAGGTTTACCGATCTGCCCAACTTAAATTTGAGAATAAGAACACCAACACCACGGTCAGGGGAACAGGAGCCAGTTACGCGCGTTTAGCTAATTTTGAAATGGACCGTGGGCGTTATTTCAACAACGAAGAAATAAGGTCTGCGAAAAGAATTTGTGTCGTGGGTTCTACAGTATTGAAGAATCTTTTTGAAGATCGGAATCCGCTGGGCAAAACTATTAAGGTGGATGGAAAGAATTTTTTAGTCATTGGCACCACGGTGCCAAAAGGAGCACTGAGCTGGTATGACCCTGACGATCAAATTTTTATTCCGGTCACCACGGCGCAAAAACGGGTTTTCGGGATGAAGCATGTCCAATCCATTGATGTGCAGGCTGGCCAAATTGATGATCTGGAAATTATTAAAGAGGATATCTCCCGGATTCTCCGGCAGAAACATAATATTGCTGAAGGTAAGGAAGACGACTTTTATGTGCAGAATTCTTCCCAGTGGCTGAACAGCTGGGGGGATGCGGCGAAAACGTTCACCTACCTGTTGGGGGGCATTGCCGCCATTTCCCTCATGGTTGGGGGCATTGGAATTATGAATATTATGTTGGTTTCTGTCACCGAGCGCACTAGGGAAATAGGCATCAGAAAGGCTATTGGTGCCAAGAAAAAAGAGATTCTGCAGCAATTCCTGATAGAATCCGTTTTGATTAGTTTTCTGGGTGGTGGCATCGGTATTTTGTTGGGGATAGGAACCTCTCGTATTGTTTCAGATCTTGGAGACTGGGAGACCATCGTCTCTACCCAGTCCATTATCCTGGCCTTTGGTTTTTCGGTAGCGATTGGTGTTTTTTTCGGTTTCTACCCCGCCAATAAAGCGGCTAATCTGAACCCTATTGATGCACTTAGATATGAATAACCCTCTAGCGAGGGAGGCAGCACTGCATTCCCGCAAAGCGGACTGAGCACTCAAGCGCAAGACTTTAAGGGTTTCCCCGACACCGGCCTTGCTAACAATATAAAAAATTGCTCATTGTACCCCTGCGGGGCATGAGGGCTAATGAATGACAGCACAACTCCAGCGTCACGCTGGTTAAATATGGATATCCTGCCCGATAAAAATACATTTATGCGATTGACTGTATCTTCATCGCGCATCCCCGTTTGCGGGCAGGAAAAAATTCCCGGCCTGGACCTTTCCACTTTATTTCAGAAACTTTTTCCTCAAACTGCAAATTCCTTCCTGTTCGAAAGCGCAAACGGGCCGGAGGAGACAGCCCGATACTCCTTAATGGGAGGAGGCTGTTCAAAAATATTAGAGATTACAGGGCAACGGGCAAAACTATTTCAGGAGGGCCAGTTGGTATCAGAATGGGACCAGCCGGAGCCAGCCCTTGATCTGTTAAATTTTGAACAAAATGTGAGTCCCGTGGATCACCTTCCTCATTTCTGGGGAGGCTGGGTGGGGTTCATCGGCTACGAAGCGGGCGCATGGTTTGAGTCTTTACCTGTCAAGAAATCGCTCAATTTGCCCGATTTGATGTTCATGGAGGTGGAGCGATTATTTTTATATGACCATATCACTGAAGAATTTAAATTCGTTCTTTCTCCAAAAACAAATGGAACAGAGAATGACTATGATGAACTCTGTCATGAAATTGAAAGAGTCTGGAAAGATATTTATCGAGCTTTAGAAAGCATTGGCGAAAGTTCGGAGTCAGAAAGTCTCAACCCCTCAACACCCTCCCGGTCCTCTAATGGTCTGAGATCCAATTTAAGTGAGACAGATTATACCGAACGGGTAGAAAAGGCTAAAAACTATATCCGCGAAGGAGATATTTATCAGGCTAATCTTGCGCAAAAATTTACCACACCTTTTACCGGCAATCCTTTTGAGCTTTATGGGAAACTCCGGCAGGTCAACCCTGCCCCTTTTTCAGGGTATTTAAATTTTCAGAACTTTTCACTGGTCAGTTCCTCTCCCGAGCGTTTGGTCAAAGTTCATGAACACCGGATTGAGACACGACCCATAGCGGGCACCCGGCCTCGTGGGTTAAAAGATGAGGAAGATCAGGCTCTCTCTCTGGAATTGTTGTTGAACCCAAAGGAGCGTGCCGAACATTTGATGCTGGTTGATTTGGAGCGCAACGATTTGGGACGCATCTGCCAAGCCGGATCGGTTTGTGTGACCGATTTCATGTTTCTGGAAAAATATTCGCATGTGAGCCATATCGTCTCTAATATAGCGGGGAATCTTAAACCGGAGATCGGTGTTTATGATATTTTGAAATCTGTCTTTCCCGGTGGGACCATCACAGGTTGTCCCAAAATTCGTTGCATGGAAATTATTTCTGAATTGGAGCCGGTTATGAGGGGCCCCTATTCCGGCTCATTTGGATATATCGGTTTCGGCCCTTATATGGACTTAAACATCATCATTCGTTCTATAGTGATCTGTGATGAGATAGCCAGTTTTCATGTGGGAGCAGGTATTGTGGCTGATTCCAACCCGCAAAAAGAGTATCAGGAAACCTTAGACAAGGCCGCAGCAATGATAGAAGCCTTATCACACCACTAACCCTGTAGGTGTGAGCAAGAACTCGTTATACCTTGGGCTTTTAGGCGCGAAAGCTAATGTAGAATATCACGTGACACTGGCCCCACGCTGAGTGGTTGCAAGTCATTAGCGGAGGTTCTCCGCAGATTGAGAGAGGCGGATGCAAAACTCTATTGTTTATATAAACGGATTGTTCACTCCGCTTGAAAAGGCAAATGTTTCCATATTGGACCGGGGCTTCTGTTATGGAGATGGCTTGTTTGAAACCATGCGTGCCTGTAAAGGAAACATCTTCAGGCCTGATCGTCATTTGGAGAGGTTGTTCCTATCCCTACCGTTAATTTTTATCGATTTACCCATGACCCAACAGGAGGTCAAGGCTGTGGTGCAGGAAACTCTCGACCGGAATAAGTGTAAAAATGCCATCATTCGTTTGACCGTTACCCGTGGTATCAATGAACCAAATTTTCAGATAGACCCGGAATCCCCCCCAACTTTAGTCGTGCATGTCAGGCCTCACCAACCTCTGCCGAAAGCCATTTATCGCAAAGGGGTTCAGATCACCCTGCTGACTATGTCGGCACCCGTTTTACCTGGCGTGAAAAAGAACCTTAAGACTTGCAACTTTCTTTCCAATATTTTGATCCGGGAAATTTCCCAGCGCCAGGGGAGTATGGAGGGGATTATTGTAGATCCTGTTCTGGGTGTTACAGAGGGCGCTACCAGCAACCTGTTTATTGTTAAAGAGGGGGTGCTTAAAACTCCGGCCGTTAATAATAGTGTGCTGGAAGGAATCACCCGCCGGGTTGTCCTTGAAATCGCCAGGGATCATAAAATCCCTATTGAAGAGGGCCTGTTGCTTACAGAAGATGTTCTGACTGCAGATGAGGTGTTCATCACCAATTCCGTGATTGATATCGTTCCTGTGATACGGGTGGACGATACATATATTGGCAAGAGAAAACCGGGAATCCTGACTTGCTTTTTGCAGGATGAATTTTTAAAATGCGTTGAAGAAGCCCGTTAAACGTGATAGCTTTCCATTTCTTTTATTTCGGATACAACTTATGAGTGAACAAAACCGTTTTCATGACAACCCGTCAGGGATGATTACCGACACTAAATATAATACGCATTGGCTTCCCAAAGATTCATGGGGAGACTTGGGCCAGTGGAGAACTTTTGACGAGGCGCTGGCATATGTCCGGTTGATGAATCAGGTTTATGCGGGAGGATTCAGCGACTGGAGGCTTCCAACAAAGCAAGATGCCGAGAATTTTTATGATGCGGACTTGAACCAGATAGACTGGGAGGAAGAAGTTATCCACATCGACTCATTATTTGTCACAAAATGCGCCAATTTCATGTGGATCCAAGAAACCAATGATAATCAGGAAGTCGGCCGGATCAACTTGAGAGATGGTGAGGTGGACTTCGTTGACCGCAATACCCGGGAACACCAGTCAGCAAGGATGGTGAGGGATATCAGACCCTAGCCCGGATATTGCATGAGTAAACAAGTAAAAAAGCAGGCTTGATCTTTATTATCCCCCTCATCCTAACCTTCTCCCTCCAGGGGAGAAGGGAATTTTTGCTTCCTCTCCCTTGAGGGGAGAGGATTGAGGTAAGGGTGGTTTAATAATACTTCACCCTGCGCACAGCAATACTCATGCAATATGCGGGCTAGAATTCAGGACCGCTAGGATTTCTTTAACCCCCAGACTTTGTCCCAGAATTCCCTGGAATTCATATTTTCGTATTGGCCCATTCTGTAAGTTTCCCCGAAAATTATTTTTTCTTCGATCCTTTCATGGTCAGACCTGACAATGAGGACATCTGTGTGTTTCGTGAGGGTAAAGCCATTGAATAGAGTTCCAGAAAGCGTAGGTTCAAGATCAAGAGGAAACTTCCGGGCATATCTGATTTCCCGGCACGGTTCATTTAGATCAACACACAGAAAATTTCTATCTACCCAGCACTCGATGGTTTGATCTTCGTCTTTTCCCGTGGCGAATATTTTATCTCCTGTCCGCACGGCATGGGCCGGACGGGTAAATCCCTTGCACCAGACTTTTCCTGAATCCTGAATCTTTTTCACAGGTTGAGAGTATTATTGTTAGTAGCAAAAAGCTATTGCTTTTGGGTCCAGCGTCACGCTGGTTTTGACTTGCGGCCCAATTTATACCATAATTTTGGCAATGATGATCCTTCCAACAAGGCATGAAATTCCTTGAGCGAACACTTTTTTAATCGTCTTGAAGATGAATTAAATTCCAGCCGGGATAAATATCTGTTTCGGGAGGTTCGGCTTTACCCCGAATGCCGGATTAACTTATGTTCTAATGATTATTTCCAATTACGGCATGACCCACGAGTTATAGCAGGTGCTAAAGAAGCCTGTGAAAAATTTGGAACGGGGAGTGGCGCCTCTCCCCTTCTATCGGGTTTTCTTCCCTGCCATCAAAGTTTGCTCGACGAACTCAAGAAATGGAAACAAAAATCTTATGGCCTGCTCTTTAATGCCGGCTTTCTGGCCAATCAGGCAGTTCTCAAACATTTACCCGGCAAGAATGATCTCGTTCTTGCAGACAAGCTGGTCCATCACTCCATGGCCCAGGCTCTCACACAAGGTTTGGCACGGTTCAAACGTTACCGTCATCTGGATTTGGACCATCTGCAGGAATTTCTGGATGCCCATTGTGAGGAATATGAGACGATTTTTGTGGTTACGGAAAGTGTTTTTAGCATGGATGGGGATTATCCGGATTTGAAGAAACTGGTCGAATTGAAAAAACACTACCCGTTTATACTGATTTTAGACGAAGCTCACGGAACCGGTGTGTTTGGTGAAACAGGTGCAGGACTTGCGGAAGAAATGCAGGTGCAGGATCAGGTAGACATCATTATTGGCACGTTGGGGAAATCATTGGCCAGTATGGGTGCGTATGTTCTTTCAAATTCATCAACCGTCATTGATTTTCTTGTTAACCGGGCGGGGGAGTTTATTTATTCTACATTTTTGTCTCCGCCCCAGGTGGGTTCTGCTGAAATCGCACTGAAAATATTACAATCCGCAGAAGCTGACCGCAAACACCTTCATGAGATGTCCACAAATTTCAGGAAAATCATGAAATTGAAGGAACAGGAAGAAACGCCCTCACCCATTGTCCCAGTAGTGATTGGCGATCCTGTCAAGACATTGGAACTGAGAAACACTCTTCTGCAACAGGGTATTATGGTGGGGGCAATCCGACCACCGACCGTTCCGCCTCAAACCTCACGACTGAGGATCTCCCTGCACACGGGGGTCACCCGGCAAACCCTGGAGGAATTGGGGGGAATTCTGGAACCATGGCTAACACCATAACAGCTGTTTCGGGATGGGCACTTCCACCAAGTTGGTTTGCTGAAGAAGTCGCTGGCGCTTTTCCTGGCTCGCGAGTCCAAATAATTTACCCGGAGACCCCGGAAAGGCCTGAAGAAGCGGAAATTTTATTATGCCGATATCCTGCCGATCTCTATATAGGTTATTCTCTTGGAAGCCTGTGGTTGCTGAAATATAAGCATTTATTGCCTGATACCTGTATAAAGGCTCTACTGGCACCTATTTTATCATTCTTGGAAAAAGATGGATTGGGGGGCACCACAGCGGAAACACAATTGCAATACCTGTCCAGAAGTTTAAAGCAAGGTTCGGATCAATCTATCGCCATAAAGAATTTTTTTATATATTGTGATCTGCCATTTCCGGAAAAAATGATTGAAGAGATACCCGATAGAGAGGTATTGCTGAGAGGACTGGAATTCCTGCTGACATGCCAGGCAGAAGGAGAAGACGCCAAAAAGTTTTTGTCCATTGTGGGAGAAAATGATATTTTCATTAATGGAGATGTACTAAGGAAGCATATTCCTGATGTGGATATTATTCAAGGCGTTGGACATGCTCCAGGGAACCTGTTAAGGCATCTGGCAAACCGATTAAATTGGAAATCTCATAATTCATGAAAATATTATCGCGATTTGTGATTTTAAGAAAAGCCAGGGGTTGTCTGTATCAATGGGATGCCTGATATCCAGCATCCCAATATTCAAACAGAAGGCTGGATCATTGACCCCAGTTTGCTAAACGGCTTGGCGAAGCCCAAAAATCGTTTTGGCAGTGAGTTGGCTGAGTTCATCCAAAAACGCGGGCTCGAGTTCAAGAGATCCTTTAATTTGATGGGGCACATTCAAAGGCTTTCCAATATCGGCCGCGTGTTATCCGTTGAAAGGAATCTGGGTGCCTTAACGGTATTTCGCATCAGAGTTGAGTCTCAAAAATCAGGAAGTGTTCTTTGAATACCCAGCCTTTATTGAATGAAGAAAATTTAATAGATAGTTTTTCCAAACATGCAAAAACATACGATCGTTATGCGCAACTCCAGAAATCGATGGCGGAAAGGCTGGCCTCACTTCTCCCCGTCCCATTGCCCGACAATGTTCTTGAGATCGGATGTGGAACAGGGCTTTTTACGAGACATTTATTAACACAATCCGTAAAGCAACTTGTTCTCAATGATATTGCACCAGGAATGCTGGAAATTTTGAACAACTCTCTTACATTGCCCTTAAACACAAAAATATCCTCTGGAAATGCAGAGCGGGTTCATTTTGAAAAGGTAGACTTGATTTGCGCGAATGCTGTGTTTCAATGGTTTCGAAACCCGCAGGAAACGTTGGGAAAATTGAATCAGGCTTTGACGAGTAATGGGAAGTTGATCTTTAGCACATTTGGTCCCGAAACACTTATAGAGTTCAGGCAGGCCGCAAACTTATTAAGTCCTATTGATCTTTACAAAAAAGAAGCCTGGGCGAGAATGATTCGAGATTCTGGTTTTGCTATCAAATTTTGTGATGTGGAAATTCGGAAGATATTTTTCTCCAGTACCATGACACTTTTAAAAAACCTGCAACAAATTGGTGCGGCGCCAATCAGAATGGTAAAAACCGGTGGGCTCAGAAAATTGATGCGTGACTATGATGCCAGATTTTCAACAGCACAAGGTGTTTATGCAACTTGGGAGTTGTATTATTTTTCTTTAGCCCGTAAAATTTGACCGGCATTGCCCCTGGTTTCCCAAAAGTAAAGACATTCCTTTAAATGCAATGTTTGAAATGAGTGATTCCTTTCTAAATAGAAATCTTGCATCCTTAAAGAAAAAGCATCCCGCCTTATTTGAAAAAATCACCTCCGAAAGGAGTTCAGAATTTTATGCAGTGACAAAATCCAGATCCGGACCCCTTGCCTCATTCATATAGATAAGAGAGGTCAAAAAAAACAAATCGACAGTAATTATGATCCTGTCGGTGAAGCAGCGCGTTACCTGGGAAATTTCAAGATTTGCGAATCGATAAACTTTATTGTTCTCGGATTAGGTTTGGGTTATCAGGCCTCGGAGATCATTCGGCAAACTTCGAAGCAGGCAAAAATTTATATATTTGAAAAGGACCTGAAATTATTTGCGCTGGCTATTCGCAGGGAGGTGTTCCTATAAGAGGGGTACAGAATCTGTCATTAAGAGAAGCTCTTCATAATTATTGCAAGAAACCTATAAGGATAAATCTTGGCTCATGGATGCCCTCGATTCCATCAAAAAAAGTTTCTCATAAATCCTTGCAAGATTCAACATTGAGTCTGATTCGAAATTTGAAAGAGCTTTCTGAAAAACTGAATATTATTAAATCAAAATATTCAGGAACCCCTGAGGCCGACAACAAGCAGCTATTCATTGATGAAATGGAAACCCTATATAAAAATTTACTGGAATATGAAGAGACGGCTTTATTGCTTCAGGGCTATGATTTTTCCGGTTTTTCAGATTGGTATCGCTCGAACAGTCATATCTTGAGTGAAAAAGAATTGTCAGGGGATTATAGTCTGCTGGATGAAGAGTTTGCACGTGATCTGAAATTTTTAGATGTTTTGTCGGATTCCGTGGAGTATTTGTGTGTTAATTTTGAAAAGTCTTTACCCTCCTAAATGCAATCAGATTTTTACCGCTTCAATCACACTACTTCCCTGTCCCAATTTGCAATATTTGAACTTTCCGAAGCCATTCTTCTGCAAGAGTCCCTCGGTTTCCTTAACGGTATAAGTTCTTCCTGTGGCCGTGAATAGCAACATAGTTAAAGAGAAAAGAGCGGCATCAAAGGGTTCCGTGCGATTATTCTTCAAAAATAAATCAACCAGAACGAACCGACCACCCGGTTTGAGAGATTTGTGGATTTTTTTAAATATTTTTGAGTTTTCTGATTCAGAATAAATGTGGAGAATATTTGAATACAAAATAGTATCTACATCATTTCCAAATCCCACCTTAAACAGGTCCCCGGCTACGAAATCAAACCTTTTTATGACCGCTGAATTTTTTAAGATAGTTTTTGCGACTTTAAGGCTGGCTTGCCGGTCTATCAATACAGCTCGTGCGGATTTATCGCTTTTTAGAATTTCAGCCGAATAGGAACCGGGTCCTCCTCCAATATCAACCAGTCTGCCAACAGGTTTGCGCGTTACAAATTGGGCCAGCGGCTTAGAAAAACTCTTGCTCCTTTCATGCATTGCATGGGTGAAAGGTTCGCGGAATTTTGGGTCGTCATTCTCAAATTCTGGTAGATTCCGGCCATTTTTAATAACATTAATCAAATCGGACCACTCGTCCCGGTTCGCCTTACGCAAAAATACTGTTCCCCTTTTGTAGTGAGGACTTTGTTCACAGAAATGCTTGAAGCTCTCCGGGGTATTGGCGAAAGCTTTGCCCTTTTTCTTTATAGCACCCAGTGAAGCCAGTGCATTCAGCAAAGCCTCGGCACCTCCAGAATGAAGGTCGGCTTTTTTTGCCAGAGCCTGGTACGTTAAGGCTTTCTTCCCCAGGTGAGTGAATATCCTGAATTCCAACGCGGCAATAAGAATATTGGCTTCTTCTAATTGGTCAATTTTATCAACAAACTGGTTAAAATTTAAAAAGGCCATAATGTTCCAAGCGTCTCAACTATCTTATTCCTCACATTAATAAATAAGTAAACAGAAAAAGCTAATCTGCTTAATAAGACAAAAGCTTTTCCACCTCCTGTTCCAAACCATAGCCAGAACCGAACCACTTCCCTCGCAGAATCCCATTTCTATCAATCAATAGAGTTGAAGGGGTTCCCTTGAGTTGATAAGCCTCAAACGTTTTAGCTTCATATTCTTTCTTTTTTAGATAAGACATGACCTGATTTAAAATCAGTTCCTGGTCTTTTTTCTGAAATGAGTCAAATTGAGGAGAATCTTTTTTAATAAAATTGTGTGTGTCCAGTAAATAATCAGTTGATTGATACGGAACTACCCTGTCCCATGCCACCGGAAAAGGTATAGAATAATCCAGACGATTATTATTGAGCAGACCTCTGGAATTTAAAGCTTCATGGGTTTCTCCCACCACTTCTCCTGAACCAATCAGTTTTTTTAAATTCTCAAATGTATTGAGATGAAAATCTTCGAAGGCAGTGGCCAATCCCCAGGTCAATAAAGTGGAGTTCCTAAATTTTGCCCGGACTTTAAGAACTTCAGGCATTCCATGAGTGAAGCA
The DNA here is from genome assembly GCA_001542995.1 of Nitrospina sp. LS_NOB. Taxonomy (GTDB): domain Bacteria; phylum Nitrospinota; class Nitrospinia; order Nitrospinales; family VA-1; genus LS-NOB. The sequence continues at coordinate 111,773 of LFLA01000007.1, read as the reverse complement.
ACCAGGGCAGTTAACCTGAAATACTTTTATAAGAATAGGTTTTCCAAGTTCACTGCTGATATTGCTTGAGGGGCCTCCCAGCCACTCCTCCACATCTAAATCAAGGGCGGGAGAATTAACCTGCGGCATATGAGGGTTCATCGTTGACAATGTCAATCAGACGATGGATCATATTTTGCATCTTTTCTGGCGGGTTTTTACCAAGGGCTTCTTCAAGCAAAAAAATAGCGCGGCTTTTTTCTTCCTGGAGATTATGAATGACTCCCAGCATGAAATAAGAAATAAACCTTTTATCACCTTGGGCATAATTATCCAGTATTTTCTGGAAATGTTTCGTAGCCCTGGGATAATTTTTTAAGCGGTAATGTGCAGATCCCAAACCAAATTGGATATTGTCCTGCAAAAACAAGGGAGGGTTCTGTTTGTTAAGTTTCAAAAGTAATTTGAGACTTTTTTTGAATTGACCGTCCCGAAAACTCTTTATTGCTGAGTTGTAGTCAGAGATGGAAAACATGATAGGTGCTTTCACTTCTGTTAATTTTTAAATCTTGTTTCCGCATTCATAAACCCGACTTTTGATATTTCGAGATCCTTCTGCATTCGCATTCTCCACTCCTGCTCCAATTCGATACGCTGGCCAAATTTAGAATTCATCTCGCTGATTTGAGGATTAATCTGGTTCGTGGATTCAAACAGGGCAAGTTCTCGATTTGAAAAGGTGGCATGGTTCACGAAAAGAATGCTGATTTCTTCGGTCAAGGCGTCCAACTGCAATTGTTTGGCCCTCCTTGCAGATAAGGCGCTTTCGTCAGGTGGGTACCAGGAATGCCTCTCCTCCGTATTTATGGGCCAATGGGTCTTTTCTGCCGACAGATAGCCACCACAGGCACCCAAGAGTAAGGCCAATAAAATTATGAGATTATTTTTCACTGCACTTTTCATCTACTGGCGTATATAATAATTTATAATTCACCTGTCAGTAGTTTATCTAATTACTCCATATTTATCAAGCTATTAGCATATGAAAAACTATTATTCCGTTTTAGGCGTTCCCAAAGGCGCTTCTGATGAAGAAATTAAAAAGTCTTATCGTAAATTAGCCAGGCAATATCATCCCGACCGTAATGCAGAGGATAGTAGCGCGGAAGAGAAATTTAAGGAGGTCAGCGAGGCCTATGCGGTTTTAGGTGATAAAAAAAAGAGAGGCCAGTACGACCAGTTTGGCTCTGAGAGCTTTCACCAGAAGTTTTCTCAAGAAGATATTTTTCGAGATTTCGATATTAATGAAATCCTCAAAGGTTTTGGCTTTGGGGGTGGTGGAGGAAATCCTTTTCAGGGTCAAGGAGGGGGTTTCGGTGGAGGAGGATTTGGCAATCCATTTTCCCGAGGGCGGCCCCCACAGTGCGAACCCAAGATTCCTCCGCTGAAGAAGGAATTCTCGGTCACTTTTGAGGAAGCAGCATTGGGTTGCCAACGTACCATTTCCATTGCCAGAAATGGAGCTCATGAAGAAACCAATGTGAAAATTCCGTCTGGAATTGCACATGGGAAAGTCCTGCGCTTACAGGGTAAGGGCCATACCTCTCCTGCTGGAAACCGGCGGGGTGATTTGCATCTCCTTGTCAATGTTCTTTCACATCCTCTTTTTCGGAGAGAAGGCCGGGATGTGGTTGTAGATGCTGAAATAAAATTAACCCAGGCACTTTTGGGGGCTACGATCGAGGTTGAAACTTTGGAGGGCATCAAGTCTGTCAAGATTCCTCCCGGGACCCAAAATAATACCAGGCTGAGATTGAAAGAGGTCGGAATCCAGTTCCCATCCAGAGTTCGGGGTGATCAGTTGGTGCGGATTGTCATTAAGATTCCCAAAGAACTGACCCAGGAGCAAATTCCACATATCCAGTTTTTGCAGGACACAGGCATTTAACAGGGTGAAAAATCATTTTTCCTTCAGATTGGTGAATCCTATAAAGGTTTCCAGGCATCTTTTAAAATATCGCTTTTAATGGAGTCATTTGTGGCGCACGTTAACTTTAAAACGGACAATATAACCCATGAAGTAGAAGATGGGACTCCTCTTATAGATTTTTGTGATGAGGTTGAGGTTTCACTGTCCTTCGGTTGTACAGAAGGAACCTGCGGGGTTTGCGAAGTTACGGTGGTGGAAGGAATGGAGAACGTGTCTCGCGTAACGGAAGAGGAAAAAAATTATTTGTTGCCAGAGGACCTGGAAGAAGGAATGCGTCTGGGTTGCCAGGTTAAAATTCGTAAAGGAGACGTGGCATTAAGCTGGAAAAAAGTGAAAGCAAAATAACAGGAAGTCTGCAAACCACTGTCTTTGATTTCACTCCCAACTCTTTTTATCATTCATTCCTCGATTTCCTCATCCAATTTTTTAAGATTTCCATCAATTGATCCTGAACAGATTTTACCGGCCAGTTCCCCATAGTTTAAGGCCTCAATAGTGTCTCCAGACCGCTGGCACGTTTTGGACATGTTCCAGACGGCTTTTGCCTCCATATATCGGTCGGCACTCTTTTTCCCAAGTGAACGGGAACGGCGAAAACAGATCAAGGATTTCTCAAAGCGGCCTATTTCCAAACAGGCACTTCCAAGATTTCCCAATAAAGAGTATTCAAGAGAAAGGACAGCAACCTTTCTTATTTTTGGTAAAGGAATCGGCAAATAATGACAGTTTTCGGAAAACAGTAGCCGTTTCCTTTCTCATGTATGGATTATTTGTTTGACGGTTTCCAGTTTCTTGCCATTTCCTGCGCTTTTTCTATTTGGGCTGGAGACATTCCCTTTCCCATCAGGTTTCTGACTTCCGTGGCGAGTTTTAATCCATTAGAACCCGCGAGATTGAACCACATATGCGCTGACACATAGTCTTGTGGAACTCCTTTTCCCTGGGCATACATCACACCCAGGTTGTATTGCGCTTTAGCCATTCCCTGTTCTGTTGCAAGGCGAACCCATTTGACGGCTTCCTGGTCGTCTTGTGGAACTCCTCGCCCTTTGGTATACATCCCACCCAGGTTGTATTGCGCTTGAGCATCCCCCTGTTCCGCTGCAAGTCGATACCATTTAACCGCTTCTTTGTCGTCTTGTGGAACTCCTTGTCCTTTGTCATACATCACACCCAGGTTGTGTTGCGCTTGAGCATCTCCCTGTTCTGCTGAAAGGCGAAACCATTTAACCGCTTCTTTGTAGTCTCGTGGAACACCTTCTCCCTTGCGATACATCTCACCCAGGTTGTATTGCGCTGAAGCATATCCCTGTTCTGCTGCAAGTCGATACCACTTAACCGCTTCCTGGTAGTCTTGTGGAACTCCTTGTCCCAGGTCATACATCACACCCAGGCTGTGTTGCGCTTCAGCAATTCCCTGTTCTGCTGCAAGGCGATACCATTTAACCGCTTCCTGGTAGTCTTGTGGAACTCCTCCTCCCAGACTATACATCACACCCAGGTTGTGTTGCGCTTGAGCAATTCCCTGTTCTGCTGCAAGGCGATACCATTTAACCGCTTCCTGGTCGTCTTGCGGAACTCCTTCTCCCAGGCCATACATCACACCCAGGCTGTGTTGCGCTTCAGCATCTCCCTGTTCTGCTAATGGAAACCATAGCTTGTATGCCGTTTTATAGTCTTTTCTGCTATCCGCATCCCAACCATCCTGGAAGTCAGTCATAACTAAACGCAGGAGAAGAACCGTAAAACAAAAAAACAAAAACAGAAGAGAGTAAGAATGCAAGTGGTTTTTTCATAAGCAATAGTCACCCGATGAAATTATTGTCCGGAGTTAATCCCATTTTCAGTTGAAATTGAACAACGCCGATGGTTCAGGGTGCTGAAACACTCCCGAAGTTGTCATCCTTGAGGAGCCGAAGGATATCGAAGCCTCTTACTAACATAAACCCAAAAACGAGATTACCCCTTCGGGGCACAAAGGTTAAGGAAAAATATCACGTCTTCACTGCGTTCAGAATGACAATACAATCGTTTAGAATGACAAGAAACGCCGGTTTGTCATTCTGAGGAACAACGTGACGAAGAATCTCGCCTTGCATAGACCCGGGATTCTTCACTGCGTTCAGAATGACAATACAATCGTTTGGAATGACAAGAAACGCCGACATAGGGATTACCCCTTCGGGGCACAAAGGTTAAGGAAAAATATCACGTCTTCACTGCGTTCAGAATGACAATACAATCGTTTAGAATGACAAGAAACGCCGGTTTGTCATTCTGAGGAACAACGTGACGAAGAATCTCGCCTTGCATAGACCCGGGATTCTTCACTGCGTTCAGGATGACAAGAAACGCCGGCATAGGGATTACCCCTTCGGGGCACGAAGGTTAAGGAAAAATATCACGTCTTCACTGCGTTTAGAATGACACCCAAAAATAGTTTTTCAGCACCCTGCTGGTACTCGATTTGATGAATTCTGATACAGCCCTTTTCCCCTGTCAAGGTGTAGTCATTATAAATGCCTAGACCTGGCGGCGTCTACTACATAAAAAATTCCATATAGACCATCCAGCCAACCATGGAAAGGACCAGGACCGTATAGCCGGTATGGACCCAAATCGTGAAAATGGGGTTTTCTCTCCGTTTTTCCGGCTCTTTTTTTTCTTTCATGGTTTCCCCGGGTTAAGCCGAAATAATACTATGGGAACGCGAATAATCCCAACAGGAATCCAGGAACTTTTCCTTCCTGCCGAAAAATGCGGAAACTTTATTGGGAAGCTGATTTCCAGACAATGCTGGAAAACCGCAGGCATTAATCATCGATAACTGATTGAGTAAACTGCCACTGGTACTGCTGGATGGAGAAGGAGAACTAAAGGCAGGTTCGTTTCGGACGGGAGAACCCTCCTGGGATTTCCCATCTGAGTCCATTGCGTCATTGGATTCAGGTTTCCCAAAAATAACGAACAACCCTGAAACGACCAAAACAGAATAATTACGATTATAGATACTTCCACGGGTCCCCGAGGCTCCCACTCATTAAATATTGGAGATCAAATTCCAGATAGTGCAACCCGTGTAATGGCTAGACATATCATCAGCGTTATGCCATTTTCCACATTTTACATAAAATTTCAATGATTTGTATCCATTTTTGCCCCCCCCCATTTGCGGGGAACCTTTGCATAAGTCGAAAAACCTGAAAAGCGAGATGCTTCGAGATACCCCTACGGGGCAAGAATTCAAAGGTCAAATATCACTAGCTCAGCATGACAATACTGGGCCATTTTGTCATTCTGAGGAACAAGGTGACGAAGACGTGATATTTAACTTAAGCACTCGTGCCCAGAATGGGTAATCTCGGGTTATGCAAAGGTCTCCATTTGCGGGGGATGTGGAAGAGTGTAAATCGACAATCTTGCTTATTATATTTGGTTGAAAAACCGTTAATAACATTAAAGAAAACCAGCTTGACTTACTGCTTGGAATTCATTATAGTTTGCTTATTACACTCTTTAAGATAGTCCTGTGAGGCTATCAAGGGGAAAAGCGATGTTTGTCTTAAAAAATATGTTATTTACCTCCTGCTTCGGCTTTATTTAGCCTTTGGGAGGTTTTTTTTTGCCTGTTTTCCACTTATGAGTTCAACACTTCTAAATACAAAAGATATTTCCCGCGCAGTCAGCCGCATATCCCACGAAATTCTGGAACGCAATCGTGGTGCCGGAAACATAGCCCTGGTGGGAATTCGAACCCGTGGTGTTGTCCTGTCCCAGAGGCTGAAGGAGCAAATAGAGGAAATAGAGGATGTAACGGTTGACCATGGGGTTCTGGACATCACGCTTTACCGGGACGACCTGGCAGCAGGAATTCAAAAACCGGAATTGAAAAAAACTGACATTTCTTTTGCTCTGGAAGACAAACACATCATTCTCTGTGATGATGTTTTGTTTACCGGAAGAACCATTCGTGCAGCTATTGATGCCCTCATGGATTTTGGGCGTCCCTCTTCCGTCCAATTAGCGGTGTTGATAGACCGGGGCCACCGAGAATTGCCGATCAGGCCAGATTATGTAGGCAAAAATATTCCCACAGCCAAATCGAAACGCGTTCAGGTTCTATTTAATGAGGAAGATGGTGAAGACAAGGTGATTATTCAGGAGCAGTCCAACTGATGCTTCTTTCAACTAAAAGCATATTGGGCACAAAAGAATTAACGAAGCAGGATATCCAGCAAATTCTGGATACCGCAGAATCTTTTAAAGAAATATCTACACGAGCCATAAAAAAGGTTCCCACCCTTAGAGGCAAAACCATCATCAATCTATTTTTTGAGCCCAGTACTCGAACCAGAACTTCATTCGAGATTGCCGGAAAGCGTTTGAGCGCTGATGTGATAAATATATCCGGCTCTACGAGCAGTACCGTAAAAGGGGAAAACTTGATTGACACGGCTCGAAACCTGGAAGCGATGAATCCGGATATACTGGTGGTTCGGCATCATTGTTCAGGCGCTCCTGCACTGTTGTCACAATTTGTGAACAGCCCGATCATCAACGCCGGCGATGGGACGCATGAACATCCCAGCCAGGCATTGCTGGACCTTTTGACAATCCGCTCTCATAGGGGAGATTTGGAAGGCCTCAAAGTTGCGATTGTTGGCGACATCAATCATAGCCGGGTGGCCCGTTCCAATATTAAGGCTATGCAAACCATGGGTATGAAAGTCCGCGTTGTTGGCCCTCCGCCACTTATTCCTGTTGGTCTGGAGCGTCTAGGTGTGGAGGTGAGCCACAATCTTTCTGAAGCCATTAAGGATGTGGATGTAGTCATGGTTCTTCGTATCCAGTTGGAACGGCAAAACCAGGGACTCCTGTCAAGCCTGCGGGAATACTCAAACTATTTTTGTCTGACTTCTGAAACTCTGGCTAAAGCGCGTGATGATATCCTCATAATCCATCCCGGGCCGGTCAATAGAGGGATAGAAATTGCCTTGGATGTGATGGAGGGCCCCCGCTCTCTAATATTGAATCAGGTTACCAATGGGGTTGCTATCAGAATGGCTCTTTTTTATTTATTACTAGGGGAGAATAATGCGAACCCTAATTAAAAATGGCCAGGTCATTGACCCTGCAAACCAGATCGATGGTTCCTTTGATATTCTGATCAACAACAGAAAAATCGAAGCTGTTGCGCCTCGGGGAAAAGTTCCTGCAAGTAAAATAAAAGATGCTCAAGTCATAGACGCAAAAGATTGTGTGGTTGCTCCGGGTTTCTGTGATATGCATGTGCATTTCAGGGAGCCGGGTCATGAATATAAAGAGACGATTGAAACCGGTAGTGCCTCGGCGGCGGCTGGAGGGTTTTCCACCGTAGCGGTTATGCCCAATACGTCACCCGTCAACGATAGTCGCTCGGTTACAGAATTGATCCTCTCCCAGGCCAAGAAAACAGGTTTGGTCAATGTTCTTCCCATTGGAGCGATCACCAGGGGTTTAAAAGGTGAAACCTTGTCGGATATGGGCGAGTTAAAAGAATCCGGATGCATTGGTTATTCTGATGATGGAAAACCTGTCATGGATAGTGAACTGATGCGGAGGGCATTAGAATACAGCCGAATGTTTGACCTCCCCTGCATACAGCACAGTGAAATCCTCGATTTGACGCGCGGGGGTTGCATGAATGAGGGCATTGTCTCTACAGAATTGGGATTGAAAGGAATGCCGGTTGAAGCAGAAGACATCATGGTGTTTCGCGATATTTGCTTGCTCCAGAAAACAGGTGGGCGACTTCATGTGGCACACATAAGCAGTGGTGGTGCTGTTGATTTGGTTCGCCAGGCCAAGGCCAAAGGTCTCCCTGTTACTTGCGAAGTCGCTCCGCATCATTTCACCCTCACGGAAGAAGCCTGCCGCAGTTATGACACCAACGCAAAAATGAGCCCTCCGCTGAGAACCGATGAGGATATAGAACTAATTAAGGAAGGTTTGAGAGATGGAACCATAGATATGATTGCTACAGATCACGCTCCCCATGATCTTGCCGACAAACAAGTGGAGTTCAGCAATGCCTGTTTTGGAATCGTTGGTCTGGAGACCGCCCTTCCCCTGACGCTTAAATTAGTCGATGAAAAAGTAATCACGTTGCAAAAAGCGGTGGATCTTCTCACCCAACAGCCTTGCCGTGTTTTCAATTTAGATAAAGGAACTCTGGGGGTTGGAAAAGATGCGGACATTGTTATTTTCAATCCCGATACCCAGTACACCATAGACCCTGCAAAGTTTAAATCTCGCAGTAAAAATTCTCCTTACAAGGGCTGGAAGGTAAGAGGCAAAGTCCTTCATACCCTGGTGGCGGGGAAAACCGTATATTCTGCCCATAATGAATAAACATAGATCGAATTCCTGAAAAATGAAGAAAGCATATTTAGCTCTGGCCGATGGAAAAGTCTTTGAAGGTGACCATTTTGGAGCCGAGGGGGAAGTTGACGCAGAAATTGTCTTCAATACCAGCATGTCCGGTTATCAGGAAGTAATCACCGACCCTTCCTATCGTGGTCAAATGGTGCTGATGACTTACCCCCTTATTGGCAATTATGGCATCAACCCTCAGGATTTTGAGTCGGACCGCCCTCACCTTTCCGGTTTCATTATTAAAGAATTGAGTGGCATTACCAGTAATTGGAGATCAAGAGAAACGCTGGAAGATTTCTTAAAAAAATTCGGTATCATCGGTATTCAGGGAATAGATACGCGTGCCTTGACCCGGCGTATTCGTGAAAAAGGGGCTCAACAGGCAGTGTTGTCCACGGTATCCCAAGACCCAGAAGAGCTGGTTCGTAAAGCGCAGAACTCGTCAGGATTGGTGGGCAAGGACCTGGTGAAAGAAGTGACTTGTCATGAAGCCTATGACTGGGAGGAAGGAGAATGGGAAATTCGCAACGGTAAAACCTCTCTCAAGCCCGCAGTGGATAAAAAGAGTTTCGTGGTTGCCTACGATTTCGGAATAAAGAGGAATATATTAAGAAAGCTTGCGGATGCCGGTTGCCGTGTTCGTGTTGTTCCTGCATCCACTCCGGCCAAAGAAGTGCTGGCTTTAAATCCGGACGGCGTATTCTTGTCCAATGGACCGGGCGATCCCGCAGGTGTTCCCTATGCCATTACCAATATTAAATTTCTCCTGGGTAAGGTTCCAATTTTTGGTATTTGCCTGGGACACCAAATGCTGAACCTGGCTTTAAACGGAAAAACATTCAAACTTCGGTTTGGGCATCATGGAGGAAATCAGCCCGTAATGGATATCCCCTCGGGGAAAGTGGAAATCACTTCCCAGAATCATGGGTTTGCCGTGACCTATGATTCTGTTGAGTCTTCCATAGATGTGACATCCGTCAATTTAAATGATCAAACGATTGAAGGCATTCGCCATAAAGAGTGGCCCGTTTTTTCCGTTCAGTATCATCCTGAAGCCTCGCCGGGGCCACATGATTCCAGCCACCTTTTTCAGCAATTCACACAACTCATGAAAGTGGGAGTTTGATGCTCAAGGAAAATTTAGAGCAACTTTTCGAATTTATTGCCCAGCATATTCCCTCTGAACAAATCATGGAGGCGAAAGGGGAATACCAGAAGACGACCGGAGAAATCTACGAGGATGATAAGTCCTACGATACCCGAATGGCTCTGTTTCTGGAATGGTACCTGCTAGATAATTATGTATCAGGGACTCATAACACCATCCTGGAAAATATAATTGAGGAAAACCAATCTACATGGACTCATGACCGTCTGGAAATTTGCAAAGACATCTCCAATGATGTTCAGGCACTTTTTGAGGTTAAAAAAGTTCGCGACAACTCGGTAACGGTTTTAGATTTGTTCAAAGATGAAAAGCACATAATTGATGAGGAAGACTCACAACTGGTATTCAGAAAAAATGATATTTTTCAAGGCCGGATTGTCCCTCATCACGACAAGTGGCATTTCACGGGATACTTCTGCTTTCACCCCACTAAAACCCACCGATACATAAGAGGTGAAGTGAAAAAATTATTTTTGCTTCAGAGATCCTGGCAAAAAGAACTTGCTGGTCTTGAAAAAGAATTATCAAAAAAACAAAAGGTCTCTTTGAAAAATTCTAAATATATTGAAAAAATTAAAAGCAAAATCGGGCGCAGGGATTTTGATGCAAAAAGAGAGAGATTGATAAAGGAGCTTTTGAGTCTGGAAGAGAACGGCAAAGAAATGGAAATCAGCACCCAGAAAACAGGCCAAAAAATTGACCAGTTAAAAATTGAAACAATAAAGCTTGAAGGAAGAAGGTTGATTTCAGAATTGATCAATTGATTGGCTTATATGAATTTAAAGTGGGAACGCTCTCGGCAAATAGAAATTTCTGATATTTATAAAAACTAATGCCCAAACGAACGGATATAAAAAAAATTCTTCTCATTGGGGCTGGCCCCATTGTCATCGGCCAGGCTTGTGAATTTGACTATTCAGGGACCCAGGCCTGCAAATCGCTAAAAGAAGAGGGTTATGAAATCATTTTGGTAAATAGCAATCCTGCCACTATTATGACGGATCCTGAATTTGCGGACCGCACTTATATAGAACCGGTCACTCCCGAGGTGGTTGAAAAAATTATTGCGCGTGACAGGCCGGATGCTTTACTTCCAACAATGGGCGGTCAAACTGCCCTAAATGTGGCTTTGGCTCTTGCTGAAAGCGGGGTTCTGGAAAAATATAATGTGGAAATGATTGGCGCTGATGTTGAGACCATCAACAAAGCCGAGGATCGAAATCTTTTTAAAGAAGCCATGTTTCGCATCGGGCAAAAAGTTCCACCCAGTGGACATGCCAAATCGTTGGAGGAGGCCTGGGAAATTGTTGAGGATACGGGCTTTCCCGCCATCATTCGTCCGTCCTTCACATTAGGGGGAACAGGAGGGAGTGTCGCCTATTCCAAGGATGATTTTGGGGCGCTGGTTGAGTTTGCACTTAAAGCAAGTCCTGTCACTCAGGTGTTGATCGAAAAATCTCTCATTGGCTGGAAAGAGTATGAATTGGAAGTGATGCGGGACCTGAAAGACAATGTGGTCATAATATGCTCAATAGAAAACCTGGATCCCATGGGTATCCATACCGGGGACAGTATAACAGTGGCCCCCGCTCAGACGCTTACCGACAAAGAATATCAGATAATGCGAAACGCAGCGATCGATATTGTCCGTGAAATTGGTGTTGAGACGGGCGGCTCCAATATCCAGTTTGCCGTCGATCCCGAGACTGGAGAGATGATAGTCATCGAGATGAATCCGAGGGTATCCAGAAGTTCGGCTTTGGCATCCAAGGCTACCGGTTTTCCGATTGCGAAATTCGCAGCCAAATTAGCGGTGGGCTATTCTCTGGATGAAATTAAGAATGATATTACCCGGGTCACTCCGGCTTCTTTTGAACCGACCCTGGATTATTGTGTGGTTAAAATTCCACGTTTCACGTTTGAAAAATTTTTTCAAACTGAACCTATCTTGTCGACACAAATGAAATCGGTTGGTGAGGTCATGTCCATTGGCCGTACTTTCAAAGAAGCCCTGCAGAAATCTATCCGGTCCTTAGAAACCGGGCTTTATGGTTTTGAGGAGAATTTTCGTTTCAGTTTGAACCAGATTGGTTTGTCCCCGGAACAACAAAAAGAAAAACTCCTAGCTGCTCTGATCCTGCCATTTTCAGATAGGCTTTGGCATGTTGCCGCCGCTTTGCGAAGGGGAATCTCCATCGACCAAATCCACCAGATTACGGGCATTGATCCCTGGTTTCTTGATAATATCAATTGCATCATCAGTTTTGAGAAAGAAATAATGCGATTAGATGGAGTTTCCAACTTGGATGATGAAACCCTTTTAAGCGCAAAGAAAATGGGTTTTTCTGATATCTATCTAGCAAGGCTTCTAAATTGTGAAGAAAAGGATATTTTTCATCGTCGAACTGAGGCGGAGATCTACCCTGTCTTTAAGAGAGTGGATACTTGTGGAGCCGAGTTCGAGGCTTTCACGCCCTATTTATACTCCACCTATGAGGAGGAATGCGAAGCTGATGTGACTGCAAGAAAAAAAATCATGATTCTTGGTGGGGGTCCTAACAGAATTGGACAGGGGATTGAGTTTGACTATTGCTGTGTTCATGCGTCTTTTGCCCTTAAAGAAGATGGTTATGAAACGATTATGGTCAACTGCAATCCGGAAACCGTGAGTACCGATTACGACACTTCCGACAGGCTTTATTTTGAGGCTGTGACCTTCGAAGATGTCATGAATATCGTAAGGGTGGAAAAACCGGATGGTGTGATAGTTCAGTTTGGAGGTCAAACTCCGCTTAAACTGGCGTTGGATTTGATGAATGCTGGAGTGCCTATTATCGGGACAAATCCCATCGATATCGATCGCGCCGAAAACAGAAAACTATTTAAAGAAGTTTTGGAAAAATTGGAGCTCCGTCAACCTGCAAATGGAACCGCGGTTTCCTATCAGGAAGCCCGTGAAATTGCAGAAGAAATTGGCTATCCAGTTGTTGTCCGCCCTTCTTATGTATTGGGAGGCCGAGCTATGGAAATCGTTTATAGCCAGGATCGCTTGGAATATTATATGCAACATGCGGTCAACGCATCTCCCGAGCATCCGGTGCTCGTCGACGACTTCCTGGAAGACGCCATCGAAATAGATGTTGATGCCATTTCTGATGGCGAGGATGTAGTGATCGGTGGGGTGATGGAGCATATCGAGGAGGCTGGAATACATTCTGGCGATAGTGCCTGTTCCCTGCCCGCATTTTCCCTTTCATCCAAAACGATTGATGAAATAAAAATACAAACCTGTGCACTGGCACGGGAACTTAAGGTCATTGGATTGATAAATATTCAATTCGCGGTTAAGGATGAAACTGTTTATATTATCGAGGTGAATCCGCGTGCTTCTCGTACAATTCCTTTTGTGAGCAAAACCATCGGGGTTCCTTTGGCAAAAATTGCCGCCAGAGTGATGGCCGGAAAAAGCTTGCAGGAAGTAGGTTTTACGGAGGAAATTTCCTTTCCTCATATCGCTGTGAAGGAGTCCGTCTTTCCGTTTAATAAATTTCAGGATGTAGACGTCTTGTTGGGTCCTGAAATGAAGTCCACCGGCGAGGTTATGGGAATTGATACTCATTTTGGCCGGGCTTTTGCAAAATCACAATTGGCAACGGGGGTTAAACTCCCCTTGGAGGGCACTGCTTTTATCAGTGTTAAGGATTCTGACAAACCAAAAACTGTTGCCATTGGCAAAGGACTTCAGAAGTTGGGCTACCATTTAATCGCGACACGCGGCACTGCTGATTATCTGAAAAAAAATGGGGTTAAAGTATCATCCATCAATAAAGTCAAGGAAGGGTCTCCACATATTGTAGAGGCCCTTGAGGCAAAACAAATCGATATTGTTATCAATACCGTATTTGGCGAACAATCGATAAAGGATTCATTTTCCCTCCGACGAAGCTCGCTGAACCTGAATTTGCCCTATTGCACGACTATGGCGGGAGCATCGGCTCTAATGGGTGCTTTGAAATGTATCAAGGAGAATGATCTAACGATTACCTCCATACAGGAGTATGGGGCGACATCCTGATTTTGCTTCGGTCAGTTTACTGAGCGGGTTCCATGAAAATCCCATCAAGGCACCTTTTCTCGTTCCTGTTCTATCGAGTTGCCGTTTGTTGGTGAAAATCTGCTTTTCCTCAAAGTGGTCATGGATCGGACAAGAAACCCGGTTTCAAAATTCTTTCCAGCCAGCGGCCTGGCTTTTGCTGTACCATCCCAAGTCTGCAATATTTGAATGACTCCGATCCTCACATAAACATCCCCCAGGTCGTTTGCTGTATACGGGTCTTTCAACCCTAACGCCACTACATGTACCTGAAGTAGGTCGCCAATGCGAACACCGTTCGACGAGCCCAGGTTTACCAGGATGCCTTCTTCAACTACTACTTTTTTACCCTTTTCCCCAAATATTTCTTTTCTTTTGAAGGCTATTATTTCTCCTTCTAGTAATAGGGAGTCTAATTTTTCAGAAACAAAGGAACCAATTTTGTGCTTTAAAGAGTTCAGTGCGAAATTTATGGAACTTAATCCGGGCTTTCTATACATGTTTTTCGATCCAAACTTTTCTATAGAGAACGGTTGAATCCCAGTATTTGATAGGGCCTGAAAAGTTTTTTTATAGAGAATCCTTCCTGTATTATTGTGAATTTCTTATCTCATTGCTTGACCCAACCTTTTCCAACCAGTACAATCCATCGAATGAAAAATGCTACTCCCACAACTATTTTGCTTGCCATGTTTTTCTTTCCCCATGTTCTTTTTGGTGCGGAGCCACCCTCGGATATGGTCCGAATTCAGGCTGGGTGCTTCATGATGGGTACCAATGACAACTATCTATATGAAGATGATGATGACAACGCCAGGGAAAAACCCGCCCATAAGGTATGTCTGGATGCATTTTATATGGACCGATTTGAGGTCACGCAACAGAAATGGGATGCAGTGATGAAAACGAATCGTTCTGTTTTCCATAATCCGGAGCAACCTATTACACATATGAAATGGCAGGAAGCGCAAAAATACTGCCAAAACGTGGGTCGAAGACTCCCCACGGAGGCAGAGTGGGAGTATTCTGCTCGTGCCGGGAGCCAGACCCGTTTCCCATGGGGGAACGAGATCGACGATGACTATCTTTGGTATGCAGGAAACTCACCAAGGCAACCGGCAAGTGTTGGCAAAAAAAAGCCCAATGCCTGGGGGCTCTATGACATGGTTGGCGGGGTTTGGGAATGGGTGGAGGACTGGTTCTCCCTCCACTATTACCAAAATAGCCCTGCGAAAAATCCCACAGGTCCTCCTCGTCAAAGTTTTAGGGTTATTCGAGGTAATTCATGGATGAGCGAAGAACAACATTTGCGTGTTACGGCCCGTCATCGAGGCATGTCTGATCCGACTGAATCCTATTGGGTGGGTGTCCGGTGTGCGATGTCCCCCTGAAGGACTAGAAAATTAATAAGCCTAATATAAACCGCCTATACCAAAAGCTTGCTAGAAACCTTTCTGAAGCAAAATCAGAACTGGTATTCAAAAATCATTTTGAGCTTCTGATTGCGGTTATTTTGAGTGCCCAATCGACAGATCGAACGGTCAATAAAGTTACGCCCGCCCTTTTTTCCTCATGCCCCACACCGGTCGAAATGTTGGCTCTGGGGCAGTCCAAGCTTGCAGGAATCATCAAACCCATAGGATTGGCCCCTGCTAAATCTAAAAATATTATAAATACCTGTAAAATTCTCCTGAAGAAACATGATGGGCAGGTTCCTGGGTCCCGCGAAGAGCTGGAGCATCTGCCAGGCGTAGGCCGCAAAACGGCTAATGTGGTATTGAATGAGGGATTTGACAAGCCTACAATCGCTGTAGACACTCATGTTTTTCGAGTGGCAAACCGAACGGGATTAGCCCCCGGAAAAACTGTATTGGCGACAGAATTAAAACTTTTAGAGGTCACTCCTGAGAAATGGTTAAAAAATGCCCACCGGTATCTCATTCTTCATGGAAGATACACCTGCACAGCCAAGAACTTTGATTGCCAAAAATGTGTTATTGAAAAGGAATGTGGTTTTACTGAAAAAACGGCCGTTTAGAAAAAGTCATGAATTCTCCGCTGAATGATGTTGAAATAATTTTTACCAGAATAGGCAAGCAGTTGTCTATTGAAAATGGAATTGCCACAAACCATTCTTTAGAAACACCTGATAAGAAATATTCTCTGGTTAAATTTATTCTGGGGGGAGGAAATCGGCTTAAGGCATTAATCTCAGCAGGAATTCATGGCGATGAGCCCGGGGGTGTGGAGACGATCTGTGCTTTTCTTGAAAACAACCGGTTTGAAAAATTTGCAGATGAATGGGAGTTAACCTTTCTGCCCTGCTTGAATCCTTATGGCTATGAATATGGTTCCAGGGGGAACCATGAAGGCAAAGACTTGAATCGACTATTCAAACATGATGCCCCGCCCTATGAAGTAGAATTTGCAAAATCTATTTTTGACAAATCTTATGATCTGACAATTGAGCTTCATGAAGACTTCATGAGTCCCGGATACTATTTGTATCAAAAGGGTACTCATCCAGAGGATGATCATTTGGGTAAAAAAATCATACAATCCGTAAAAGGCATCATGCCGATAAATCTAAATGGAGAAATAGATGGTCGCTCTGCGCAAGAAGGAATTATGGTTCAGGAAACCGATTTCAAGTCCATGGATTGGTGGCCCATGGCTTTATATTCCTTCTTCAAAGGAACCAGAAGGTGCCTGACATTAGAAACCGCTACAAGCTTTTCGATGGATGTGCGGGTAGAGGCTCATCTAGTGGCTATTGATACAGCGTTGAATTATTTTTCCAGGAAAAAAATAAAACTCAGGCGTTTTTATCTTTAGGAATAATGACAGGAATGACAATAGGCTCGCCAACGGAAAGCGCCCTAATATCTTTATCAGAGTTGTAGCTGTTCAACAGCCAAAGAGGAATGGTGTAATTCTCGTTGCGCATCTCCCATAAGATCTCACCCTTTTCAACACTCCGAATGGTCAACTTGCTGATTTCGTAATTATTGAAAAAGTCTTCTTGAATGGCCTTATGGTATTCCTGCCTTTTTTCTTCAAATTTGTCGGGGAGAGTCTTGGAAAAATTAACGCGAAGCTTATCGTTGACCGATATATCACCCTGTTTTCCAATACGGTTTATCCTTCTCAATTCTCTTACCGAAAGCAGCGACCACTCGGCGTAATGGCTGAGTGTTTCATCAAAGTCAACAGTGATGGTGCCCATCCGCGAATCAGAATTTTCATCAGGAGAAAACGATACCGGTTTGAAAGCGGGACGATTTCGATTGATCCTATCAGTGGAGTTTCGGGCTACTCTAAGGGTACCCGATGAAACGGCTCTTTCTGTTTTTACTTTCGTTGATTTTTTTGCGGTTCTTGAGGATTTTGCAACCTGTGAGCGGTCTACCGTTAATTTAAAGTTTGGGGACTTTACAGTTTTAGATGCCAACGGAACTTTGTTATCAATAATCTCTTAACCGGGAACTTTTATTTTTTGTCCTGGATACAGGGTGTCAGGGTTCCGAAACCGGTTAATGCGGGTAAGATGCCTCACATTAGTGTCAAAGCGTTTTGCAATCTTGGAAAGATTGTCGTGTCTTCGAACTTTGTAAGACACAAGTTTTACGCGAACATTATTAGAATCCAGTTTAGCCAAACGGAATGAAGGCTGACGCCGGGTCTTCCCTCTTGGTAATTGCAGTACCTGACCGATATAAATGCGATTGCGCCTTCCTATATTGTTGAAGCTCTTCAAGGATCTTACCGTTGTCCCAAAACGCAAAGCAACTCCTGACAGGGTATCCCCTCTTCTGACGGTATACCACTTGGATCGTAATTGACTGCCATGTTTCACTTTTTGTGGGATCTGGCCATAGCGAGCGACCATACTATTAACCTTCCTAGCAGGGGCCTGGAAAACAAATCCTCTTGGGATCCGTTTTTCCCCATTTAAAACCGGGCGCCTGAGAGCAGGGTTTGCTTCTGCTATTTCTTCCCGCGACATCTTAAAGTGACTCATCGCAGTTCGAATGTTGATATAGTCCGGCAACCTGAAGGAAACCTTTTTGATCGGTTTTTTTATAGCCAGATTAGGGAAATATTTATTCTGGTTCTTGACCACGTGTAGCGCCGCAAGGAACTCTGCATAAAAATTCTGTGAGGCAAAACCAAATGTTCGGCTTTTATAGTTGTTTACTATTTTGACAAAGTTACTTCCAAACCTTTTTTTTGCACGCTTCATTCCCTGCAAACCATGGTTATAAGCTGTAATTGCCAAAGGCCATGAACCCACGCTTTCAAAATTCTTTTTTAGTAATTTTGCGGCGCCATAAGTCGCCAGTATCGGGTCTCGTCTCTCATCCACATCATACCCAACGCGCATGAACAAGCGACCTGTGCCACGGGTAAACTGCCAGATTCCCGCCGCTCCTGCGCTTGAATAAGCCCCTATCTGAAAAGAGGATTCCACATGCGGAAGGACACTCAGTTCCTTGGGGAGTTTGTATTGCTTAAATATTCTTTGAATTTCCCTTAAATGCAGGCCTGATCGTTCAATGCCTTCCCGGAATCTATCCTTTTGGCCGAGTTGGGCGCGTATATTCCTGGATGCTCTGTAAAAGTCATTTTTCACCAACTTAAAAACTCTTTTTTTCTCACCCTTCAAGCCCGCTTTATTTTTGGTTTTTGCGATCTTGCGCAAAATAGTCTTGTATTTTGCTTTGATCTTCTTCAGCTTGCGCTCCCGCGCTCTTCGGGATAATGGCTTTTCCCCTAGATAGACAACTTCATAAATAATATCAAGGTCTCTAATATCATGAACCACTGCATGTTTAGTGCTGTACTCGGAGTAGATCTTCTTCCAAAATTCAACTTGGCTTTGAAGACCGGGAGGGGTGGTGAAATGATATTTGCTCAGGGTGTGAACTTCATGCGGGAGACTGGCACTTGAATTTACAGGAAACCAAGAGGCCGACAAGAAGACAAGGGAAGCAATGAGGATTCTAATAGATTTTAGCAATTGCCAACTTTCTATTCTAAAAGAATTGTTTTGTAATATACCTTTTGCGACCAAAAAAAAGACCGCCGAGTGACAAATTTATTTACTTTCGCGTTCCCAGTAAAAAACTAAGTAACGCGTTGAAATCAAAGGATACCAAAGCCAAAACATCAGGTCAAGACAAATCGTGGCTCTGCCAGTATTTCATGGTTTTATTTCTCCCAAAACATATTGTTCTTATGACATCAGATTTTATGAGGCCTGTTGTTATTTCGGATATTCATTGTTCAAGTGATAGACCCAGGCGAGAAGTTCCGCGATTACTTTATACAATGATTCCGGAATTTCCTTGCCAACATCTATCTTTTCCAGCAACTCAATCAGGTCCTTGTCTTTTTTGATGGGGATATTTTGCTCCTGGGCCATAGCGATGATTTTCTCAGCGACCCAGCCTTGCCCTTTAGCCTTTACTTTGGGCGCATGGTCACTGCCCCGAACATATTAAAGAGATACTGCAGAATATTTTGTCCTGTTCTGTTTCATGTCTTGATATTCACCAGTGAGGTATTTTGACTAACCAGCAATTCGATAAGGCTGTCTTTCGCCGGTTTGGCCTTATAGATTGCACAACACGCCACCGATGTTTCGATGTCATGCTCGCTCATTTTCTCCTTAAAACCATTAGCTTTTTTGTTTATAAAGTTTGCAATTTCTTCACTTTCGGCATCAATCTTTACGGAAAGGCGTTCCGGACCTATCTGTGCATTAATCTTGATTTTTCCCAGAAAGGAGAGATCCAGAAAAAAAGCGACATTATGGCTGTTTTTCTTATTTTTATTTTCAGCCTCCTCATCTGAGGAATCCTTGCGAACATATAACTGGATGGTTTTATTTCCGGAGCTCAATGGGCTGATCTGCGACCCGGGTTTAAGTGATTCCACATTTTCCACTGGTACTACAACATTTTTGCTACCTGTATTAACCAAAATGGACTTGGAATCCAATATGCGGGTGACAGTGGCATTTATCAAGCGGTTTGGGGCTTCCGGTGCTTGAGAAAACTCTTGAACCCCAAATTGTCTGGAAATTGCTTTCCCTCTGGAGGTCAGGTTTGTTTTAATTTCTTCGCTTTTGGGCAGGTCTTTATGCAATGGAGGTGAAATAATTTTCAAAGTCGGCCTTGGCCCCGGACTTTCTATACGGACCCTGATTGCCTGGTCCTTAGTTAAAGAAGCTCTCGTTGATTCCCTTGCATATCCATTCGTAGCCTTCTCTTGTTCATTGTTTCCTTCAAATTTGAGTGCCCGGGGCAATTCAATAATGACTTTTTTGCCCTCAAGGGATAAAACCTCTTTTCCTCCAGGAATGTTTCCCGTAAATACAGCATCAAAAATTTTGCCCGTCTGCAGTTGGCTGATGAATTTTAAGGTTGCCGGATTAGAGCCTTTCCCGGAAAGAATTTTCATGACCTGATGGGTCAAATTCTCTATAACGGCCAAATTTTCTGTCTGAGCTGTCTTGCCCGTGGTGATTAAATTCTCAAACATGCTGTTTTTGGGTGAAGGTGGGTGTTTGAATGTCCTGCAGTCCCCAATCGAAAGGACCTATTACTTTATCGGCAGATCGCCTCTCATCCACAATCATAATATTGTGGGACGCAGAATTATAGATAAAAATCCTTTATTTACAAAGGGTTGTGTGATAGAGGGGGAATGTTAGGGGCGTCAGGCAACGATATTTATTTTCCCTCGATAAGGGTCTTCGGGAAGGGGTGGTTCAGGACTGTCGTCTTCATTGGAAGGCCGATTTTTCTTACGGACTCTAACACGTTTCTTGGCGTGGGTTTGAGGGTCGGTTTCTTCTAAGAAATGGGTAGGATCCATATCCTGCACCTGACTACGCTTCAACTCGTCATCCCGTTGCCGCTCCTTATCAACCTGTTGTGCCGTAACATTGGGCATGGTTTGCAGGGTCTGCTGGAGTTTTTCCGTATGTGTTCCCATCTGCAGAACCTGCTGCGTATTAACGGGAGGCGTTGGAGGCGGTCAGAATTTCTCTTTTGATTCTCTCTTCGGTTCGGGATTGTCTAAGGGTAAAATCGGCAGGCCGCTTTCTTCTAAGAATATTATAAATATTTTTTCTCACCAGAGGAAGTACCTTGTTAAGGTCTTTGTCCAATACAGCATTACTCAATAAGAGGTTTGCGGAAACAGATATGAATCGGCCTGTTTCCTTACCCTCACCAAGAATAGGGAGAAAAAAAGGTTCCAAATTGTAAATATTGACCTTTTTAACTTTGAACTCTTCCTCCTCTTCAGTGATCTCCTCTTCGACGACCTGTTCTTCAATAGGAACCACCTCTTCCTCCTTATCTCCCATGAAAAAAAATGCTCCTGCGCCGATGACCAGGATCAGGACTCCCCCGCCAGAAATCATCAGGAGCTTTTTGTTCGCGAGAATTTTCTGGAGTTTTCCCTTCAGCACCTGCTTCAGCCTCCCCACCACCGGTATCTTCTAGGAGGCGTTCAAGTTCCGCCGCCTCATCGGTGGATAGCTCCTCTTTTTCCTGGTCTTCAGCCATTTCTCATTGTCCGATTATAATATTCTAAAGAATATAACGGTATTATAGCCCAAGAACTAAATATCTAAACTATTGAGTTATCGGCTCTTTATGTAATTTTAAGAAGTTTGGCATAAAGTTCTTGAACCCTTTTCCTAAGATCCTCCGGTTTCGATTCATTGTCCAGAATAAAGTCCGCATATTTGTTCTTTTCTTCAAGGTTCATCTGATTTTTGATTCGGGCGACAGCCTGGTCGTAGCTCAAGGAACCCCGGCTCAGAATACGTTGAACTTGGCACTTCTCACTGGATTTAACGACAATTACCTTATCCACATTCTTATGGTTTCCAGATTCGATCAAGAGAGCCGCATCAATGATGACGATAGCAGAAGGGTCTGCAGTCCTGATTTTTAAATATATTTCCCGTTCTTTCTCAAAAACTTTTGGGTGAAGAATTACCTCTAAAGCAGATTTTTTTTCAGGATCCTGAAATATGATTTCGGCCAGCTTTTCCCGATCCAGATTCCCTGTAGAATTCAAAATGAGTCCACCAAAAAAACTGACAATCTCATTTAATGCGGGTTGTCCCGGCCGGACTAAATCCCTGCATAATTGATCAGCATCTATGAGGCGGGCGCCCAGTTCCTCAAAAATTTTTGCAGCCAAACTTTTTCCTGAACCGATCCCGCCTGTTAGGCCTACTAGTAGAGACACAAGGATTATACTTTCTTTGTTAATAGGCCGTCATAAAGCCGTAGGAGTTTTAGAGTGATCGGCCCGGGTTTCCCCAATCCAACAGGCCGTCCATCCAGATGTGAAACCGGCATCACCCTTTTAAGGGTTCCCGTCAGGAATATTTCATCGGCTTTATAAAGTTCCTCGCCGGGCCATTTCCCTTCCTCCATATGAAACCCGTTTTCTTTAGCCAGTTGAATCACCATTTCTCGGGTAATCCCTGAGAGAATTCCACAATCCAACGAAGGGGTGAGGATATGTCCTTCACAAACAAAGAACAGGTTACTAGTGGTTCCTTCGGTCAAATATCCCCATGGATTGACCATGATGGCATCCTGCGCCCCAAGCCTGTCCGCCTCCATTTTTGCCAAAACATTGTTCAAGTAATTCCCGGTTTTAACATTTGGATTCAAAGCATTGTGCGGGTTCCTTTTAATAGAAACCAATGCAACCCGAATTCCTTTTTCATAAAAGGATTTTGGATACTCCGTCACATCCATCACCATCAAAATTATATTGGGATGTTCACAGGATGAGGGATCAATAGTAATTTCACCAACTCCACGGGTGACAATAATTCTTATATAAGATTCATCATTGCCCGATGCGACCAGTGTATTTTCTAAATGTTCCCGGAGCCATTCCTTATCATGCGGTATCTTTAATGAGATCGCCTGCGCGGAAGCATAAAGTCGAGTCAGATGCTTATCTAAAAAGCAGGGCTGGTTGTTTAGAGTGCTAACCACTTCATAAACACTGTCGCCAAATAAGAAACCGTGGTCCAAGACTGAAATATTCAGGTGATCATGAATTTCTCCATTAAAATTAATTTTTGTAGCCATCTCTTATTGGTGGAGTTTCAATTCATCCGATCCGTCAAAGCTGTTAATTTTTATTAACAGATTTTAGGATCTCATTTAATTTTTCCTGGTCTTCGGGGGAATACTGATCCAGGGGTTTATCGTTATCCGGCAGTTTTTTCTTCAAATCATCAAACGTGTCCTTCAACTTTTTCATTTCTTTTAACTCGTTGAATTTTTCTTTGACCCCTTCCATATCAAAATCTAAAACCTTTACCAAATATGGAGCGGTGTATGAATCTTTTGTGAACTTTTTAGCCACCTCAGGAAAGAACTGCAACGGAAAAGTAATTGCAACCAGAATGACCACGCCTCTGGCTAAACCTACAACGCCACCCAAAATCCTGTCGAGGGTCGAAAGATCGGTTCCGGACCAAAGTATTCCTTTGGCAATCTTGCCCATGAGAGAGATGATAATTGCGGTGACTATATAAATAGCCGCAAAGGCTACTAATTTGGCTATTGGTTTGCTGGGAATACTCTCCATCAAAACCACGGCAACACTGCCTTGATATTTGACAGCCATTAGATATCCTCCAGCATATGCTAAAAGAGAGAATATCTCACGCACAAGCCCTTTCATTAAGGAGAAAACCAGGCAAAAACCGAGCACAACGGCAACAAAAATATCAAAGGAGGTCATTTGATTTTTCCCGAAGATTCATTTTCATTCACTAAGCAATTTTCTTTAAGCAAAATCTGATCAAAAAGTAATTTAAATGAGGATGTGAATTTGGCAGGGTTTATGGATAGCTCTTCCTGAATTTGGACCAGGTCGAAAAACGCGCCTTCGCTGATTTCTTCCGGATTAATTCGAATCGCATCATCTGTGATACAAGTATAAACCTGAACATGCTCCCCATAAGTCTGCTGACAGGCTGATATTTTAATGGAAGGCTTCAAAACAGCCTTTAAGTTAAGCTCTTCCCACAGTTCGCGATGGGCACAATCATCATAGGATTCCCCGGCATCGACATGCCCGGCCGATGAGGTGTCCCAGAGTCCCGGGTTTTCGTCCTTACAGAGAGCCCGCTTTTGCACAAACAATTCTTTTCTGGAATTAAAAACCAGGATATGAACGGACCGGTGTAATAATTTATTTTGATGAATATGCTTCCGGGTGGCCTGCCCTATTATGCGGTCATTTTCATCGACAATATTATAAATTTCTTGCTCTACGCTCATGGCAAATTAAACTCAATATCAAGTTTGGTCGGGACGCAGATAGCTTAATTGACGAGGGAATTCACCTTCTTCGCAATAATTATTCTGGGCTAAAAGTTTGGCATCATTAATGGCCTGCCGAGAACCTTCCAGAATTACTTTTTTATAACCTTTGTCAGCCAGAAGACCTCCTGCCTGCAAAAGACTCATAACGGACTTTGCGTTAAATTTTTGTTCATCAATAAGCATGTGCAATTCCCCCTCATGATGGCGGGCAATTAAGGAAATATAAGTTGAAGGTCTGGCATGAAAACCCAAAGGTTGTGGGATGGGAACTTCGGCTCTCACGATTTCCACAAATCCCTTCAAAATCTCTTTTACCAGCTTGTCGCCTTCCTGGAGATAATATTTGCTGTAATGGAAACCAAAGTTAAAAATTTGTCCCAGCAGGGCCTCTTTATTCACTATCCTTGAAATTTTCTGCTTACACTCTCCATGACGAATATCATCTTCATGGCGTTCATAAAAATGACAAAGCCAAAGAACCACCTCCAGAAGATGGAGGGGCATCGAAATATACCCTCTTAAATTTTTTAAATCCGTTTGGGATTGTTCCATCCGAGTATTCTTGACATAGGTATCGTATTCGGACTGAACACTATGGACCAGTTCCTTAAACATACGTACTACCTTTTCATTCAGTTTTGAGGGAATAACGTGGCGAAACGTCTCAAGTTTGTCACTTTTTTCGAACCCTATCTCATTGATCATCTTCGCGACTTTCCGGTATTTCTGGCAGAGGTCTAATATTCTTTCCTGTTCCTCCTTCACTTCGTCTTCAAGAATAGTTCGTGGCAGGCGCTTATTGCTTTCTATATCAGAAAATTCGTTCATTGAAAACAAGTCTTCGGGAATTTTTAAACCGTTTAACTGTCCTGTTTTGACAACCTCGGCCCTCAAACCCTGAATGGAAGTGTTCAGAAAATCCAGAGCCTTATTTGCAGCTTCATTGAAGGCACGAAGATTCTCTTCTGATTCCCCGAGGTTATAGTAAGGATACCGGTCCAAAATATGCTTTATATAAAATGCGGCGATAGTAAGATTGCGTATGCAGGCGACATATTCCGAAAAAAAGGACCATGTTTTATTTTCTCGGGCACCATGCTCATCAAGAACGCTTTCAAGATACTCCGTTTCCTGGATCAGACTGGAATAGAACTTTCGGGAAATTTCTTTTCCACTTTCTGTCTTTTCACAAAACAAAGCACTGACCTTGAAAAATAGTTGGGAGGGCTCCTGAACAATCTGTAAAAACTCATCTTCAGAAATAATCTGAATAAGGGACTTGGCTTCCATCTGCTTTTCAACTCACTGGAAAGGTTTGGTGTGGTCAAATACTAACGACCATCAATAGTATACCCGCATAGTGCGCGGGTTAAAAGGCCACAGATTTGATAGAAAATTTTTGAGGCAGGTATTTTTGCCAGATTTCAATATGAGAATCCGGCCCGGATGGAATCACAAAAGGAATAAACTGGTAATCCGGCTTTCTGGGGAGGTGGCGTAATCGCATGTCCACTTCCAAAGGGGTTCGGTCACCTTTTTTAAGATTACAGGTTTTGCAGGCAACAACTATATTTGTCCAGTTGGTTTTTCCCCCTCGGGACTTTGGAACCACATGGTCCACCGTAAGAGGATGGCTAGACGCTCCACAATATTGGCAGGTGTAATTGTCTCTTCTTAGAATATTCTTTTTGCTAAATGCCAAACCCTTTTTGCGATTGCGCCGAACCATTTTTAAAA
Organism: Nitrospina sp. LS_NOB; assembly: GCA_001542995.1. GTDB lineage: Bacteria > Nitrospinota > Nitrospinia > Nitrospinales > VA-1 > LS-NOB. The sequence continues at coordinate 86,007 of LFLA01000007.1, read as the reverse complement.
CACGTATCACAGTTGGAAGCTCGAAACTGGTGGATGGAGTGCGCACAGTATAACCGGCGCTATCTAATTCTTCGGCCCTGCCACCAAAAACCATAGTTATGGCATGACGGGCACTACAGAACTGGAGCGGTTCATAGGAATAATTCAAAACCAGGCTTTTGAACGAATCGAGCATGTTTCCAAACCTCGAAAGCTGGAAAACTTGATTTGCCTTACCAAACCCACATTAATCCGAAAAATTTTACCCCTTACTCCATCACCCTGTCAATAGCAAGAGACACAAAAACGGATTTTACAGGATATTTCCGGTCCCCAGCCGGTTATCTGGGTCCAGGCAAGCTTTAATTTTTCTTAGATCATTCAAACCATCTGCCCCGATCATTTTTTCAAAATATTTTTTTTTCAGCTTACCAATACCATGTTCCGCAGAAATCGTCCCCCTCCATTCTAATATCTGATCTACCATTTGGTCATAAACCTGTTTTGCCTTATCGTTTTGAGATTCTTCCGGCAGAAGATTTATATGTAAATGGTTATCCCCCAAATGACCGAACATGACGTAATCCAAGCCATAAATTTTCAGGGTTTCCTGGTAGAACTCCATCATTGGCATAAAAAATTTATCAGGAACAGCCATATCCGTACCTAGCTTAACCCTGCCAGCTCGGCTATTTTCTTCATTTATGATGATCGGGACATCATGTCTGAAGTCGTGGAACTTCTTAATATCCTTTGTCCCTTGAGCAAACCAGGAATCATCAAGCATGATATTTTCTGCGCTCAAAAATTCATACCAGTTTTCCATTACCAAATCATAATTCTTCAATTCAAGAACATCCTGCTCAAAAAATAATGCTGCCCTTGAATGACTGGGGATATTGTTATGTTTGCTTTTCAATCTATCCAGAGCGTTATGATCAAAATATTCCAAGGAGCAGGGATCGATCTTTTGTCCTTTAAAAGATTTTATTTTGGGAATCAATTTCCAGCAGGAACGTTCTTCTGTAAAAAACAAAATTCCGCTCACAAAATCTGCCGGACAAGGTAATAAGCGTAGGACAATTTTCGTGAAGATGCCAAGCGTACCGTCTGACCCAATAAATAAATCCAGCCAGTCCATGCCCGGGCGCACAAAATATCCTGCAGCATTTTTGCATTCAGGGCTTTGGTAGGAAATATCCGGGAACAATATTTGACTGCCATCCTCAAACTTGAGCGGCTCGGTAATTTTCAACCCTCGTTTGAGGACAGTTTTCCTGCCATCCAGCAAAACCAGCTCAACCTCTTCAACAAAATCACGGGTGACGCCATATTTATAGCTCCGCGATCCGGAAGCATTAGTTGCCAGGGTGCCCCCCAGAGATGCCCATGTCTCGGTGGGATTGGGCGGATAAAACCAGCCACTAGGAATCAGAAAACTTTGCAACTCATTTAATGTTACCGCTGGGCCGACCTGTATTCTGCCCTCGTTCACTTCCCCAATTTTGTTCAACAGCTCCAAAGAAATTATGATTCCTCCGGATGGAATACGAGAGGCGGTCAGTCCCGTTCCTGCCCCGGCAATAGTCACTGGACGGATTTCATTTTGCAGAAAAATGGCCAGTTCATCAGAAGTTTCCGGAATGACAATCTCTTCAGCACTTCCCCCGGAAAAATTTGAAGCATCCCTTAGATAAGGAGCTATGAATGCAGGTTCTGTTTTTCTGATCATTGATATTTTTAGAGCCGGGAAGATTCCATCAAGCCATCGGCCTGAGGAGGTAAAAATCCCTGATAGCCGTTATGCCGCTCTATCAGTTCCAGAACGGTGAAGGCCTTGCTATTTTTAATTTCCGGCTGGGAAAAAATCTGCCGCAGATCTGTATCCGGGGCACCCACAATCCTGCCGGCAAACTCTATTCCATGGGTCTTCATTTTGTCGATGGCGTGCTCAATCTTCTCAACCAAAATGGCAATATGATGAAAAGATTGATCACCATGTGCATGAACCCAATCAGGGATCAGGCTGGGCTCACCCCGCTTGCCATCAAAAGCCTGATCGACAAATAAGCTTGGGTACCCTGGCTTTCTGTAAACCTTTGCCCACCAGCTATCGAATTCCAGAACGCCCAGGGTTTTGTCTTCGGAAAAACCAAGAGGAAAAAGGTCTTCAGCACGTGCGTCCACATTGAGAGTTCGTAGAGTGCAGTGATCGACCAGAGGCATCAGGCCGACACCACAATTCGAGAGATCATTTGCCATGCAACGCGCAGCCTTGTTTTCAGATAAAAACCGACTGATGTATTCAGCGAAAAAGGCATCGATTTGTTTATCGGATTCCATTTTATGAGTTATCGCCGGGCGGAGATTTTTCTTCATTTGCATCCTGCCGGCGTTTCTCTTCTATTTTTGGTTGATTGTGGATGAATTTCGCGTATTTAATCATTAGAACCATCATCCCCACAGAAAACAAAGCCGCCAATCCTAAAAACAGGTCATCCACGCCATCCCCTCCTATAAATAATGTTGTACGCTATTATATCACCACAACAAGGGCCATGAAAGCGGGAGAGCAGCCAACTCTTGGAGTCCAGCTTGACAGTTACCCTGAAGTCTAAGTATCCTGTTAAAATTTAAACCCGCAATCATAATTGAATACGATGACAAAAAAATCGATAGAAGTGGATGGAGTCACCCTGCATTTAAGTAAACCCGATGCCACCCGTTGCGAGTGGATTGGGCAGGAAGAAGTCCTCAAACAAATTCAGGCCTGCTGGATGGTGATTTCTGAAAAGGACTTTCCTTTATCACCAAGAATTACAGGAATGCCAGGAACCGGAAAAACCACCCTGGCAATGGTAGCGGCGAATCGAAGAAACCAGCCTCTGTATATATTCCAGTGTACCAGCGACACCCGTCCTGAGGATCTTTTGATCACACCGGTACTCTCAGAGCAAGGCAAAATTTCTTACCACGCATCTCCGCTGGTATGCGCCATGATTGAGGGAGGCATTTGTGTTCTTGATGAAGGTAACCGCATGAATGAGAAAAGCTGGGCCTCGCTGGCTCCCCTTCTCGATCACCGCCGTTACGTAGAATCTATTATTGCGGGAATCCAGATTCATGCCCATAGTGAGTTTCGCGCCTGCGTGACCATGAATAACGATGAGTCCACCTTCGAGATACCTGATTACATCCTGTCGCGTTTGCAACCCGCCTTGCAGATGACGATGCCCAGTTATCAGGATGAACTAGCCATACTGCGATATCATCTTCCTTTTTCAGAGGAAGAACTTTTAAAAATGACTGTGGATTTCCTGCAAAAATCGCATCAACTTGATCTGGACTTTTCTCCCCGTGACGGGATTCATATCCTTCAATATGCGCTGAAGCGAATCAGTCAGGAAAAAGACAGTCCCCTGGCTAAAGACACAATCTGGCAAGAGGCCATCAGCAAAGTTCTCGGCGAAGAAGCGCTCGACCTGGATACTCTGGCCGCCCGAAACCGTAGGGCTCTGGGAGAAGAAAGGCTACCTATGGGACTGGGAGATTTCTTTTTCAATGATGACAGCCCCTTACATCCCGACAGTGACAAATAAAGATTTAAAGCCATGAGTCAGGCCCTCAAACTTAGTGATCACATTCAATTTTTGCCTGTGATCCATGGTAGCGGAAGTTTTGCGCGGGAAATACGCCATCAACTCTTATCGTTTCCTTGCGATTGCCTGGCGGTCGCGCTTCCCCCTGAATTCAAGCAAACTGTTGAACAAGGCATCGAAATCCTCCCTAGCATTTCCCTGAGTTGCCAGGTTGAAAAAGATGGCGGAATGAACTATGTGCCTATCGATCCCAGCCAGCCCATAATCATGGGACTGCGCGTTGCCATGCAGGAAGGGATACCGCGTCATTTTATTGATTGGAGCACGGAAAGTTATGAAAAAAGAAGTGTCGATTTTCCCGACAGTTTTGCCTTGAGTAATGTGCCCTACGAAAAGTTTGTCAGCACCCTGCTTTTAACCCAAAAGCGACCGAGAGATAAAAGCCAGCACTTCTGGCGGGCACGATGGATGGCTTATCAGCTTCATCAACTGGAGATGGAATATTCTAATATTACCGTCCTATGTTCCATTTTAGACTGGCCTTGGATCAAGGAGGCTTATGATGATCGGTTGGAGGTCATTCCTCCTCAAAAAGCTGAAGGTCTGCCGGCATTATCTGGCGTGGACAAAAACACCTTATTCTTTGCGCTCACCGAATTGCCCTACGTGACTTATTTGTATGAAAAAAAGCGGCTGGAACTCAGGCCTGACAATAATGCACCGGTTGACGGGGTTAAAGAAATTCTTTTGCGTGCTCGTGAACTGTTTATTAAAAAACACAAAATTCGTTATCACAACCTGACTTCCCAGACTTTCCAGATCCTCTTGCAATATATTCGCAACCTGACTTTAATGGAGTCTCGACTCCTACCCGATCTCTATACGCTGGTGAATGCTGCCAAACAATTTGGTGGAGACCCCTTTGCTATTGCGGTTTTGGAAGCGGCTAGGGAATATCCCTTCGAATCTGCCGATAATTTACCAGAGACCCTTTCGCTGGGAATCGATCAAGCTTTATCGGATGAAGAAGATGCCAAACCGCTCAGTGTGAAAAACCGCCTGTCGGAAACCCATTTTGAATGGCGAACTCTAAATTTAAAACCCGAGCCAGACATCAGGTCGCAGGAAAAATGGCAACACCGCTGGGATCCTCATGGGCAATGCTCCTGGCCACCGGAAGATGAAAAAATAGAAAACCTGAACACCCATGTGCGGGAACAAACCAAGTTTTTATTGAGTCACGATCTGGCCCGGACCGAAAAATTTACCTCCTCTGTAAAAGATGGCATAGATATCAGGGATACTCTGCGCCACTGGTATGAGGGAGATATTTACGTGAAAGAAATTCCACCCTCCCGAGGGCAGGTTGAAATCATTGTCTTTCTTTTTGATCCAGAGCCTGAGCCGCACAAGTATAATTGGTGCCAAACTTGGTACGCAGAGCATGACAAAGAGTCCACCCTATGTTTTTTTGCCACCCAATACATGGACGACTTAATCGGACCGGGCATTGGCCAAGCCACTTATGGAGGATGCATGATGATTTATCCTCCCCGCCCTATCCCGGATATATGGCAGGACCCCCGCATTCGTTTTTCCGAGACCCTAGAAGAAAAGCTTCTTGAAGCGGCTTTTTTTCACTCTAAGGAAAAACATGTCACCGTTGTCGCCCCCTGTGTACCGCGGATAACCTGGCGCAGGCTGGCCAGAAGATACGGTAAAAGAATCATTCATATTCCCCTGAAACGATTTTCCAATCAGACGATTGAGAAAGTAAGGCGGTTCCATGTGCTAAACGGAAAAAATATTCGTTCGTACGCGCAACGTTTCATTCAAGATCTCTAGCAATACACGATCTATTAATTAATTGGTTTTACAAGATACGATTGCACCCCATCGATCAGGGTCTTTTTTTCGGCGGTTTCAATTATTTTCCGCAATATCTTCCTGCCAGTGCCAATTGAAGATAAAAGATTAACAATTTCCCATTCTCCGTCTCCCCGGCCTCCTATGAAGTAGCTATGCTCAGGGTTTAAATATGGGTTCAAATAGGCCGATGGAATTCTTGAAGCATCGTTATTGACCATTATGGTTCGAAATAATGTTTTATGTTGGGACGCTTTGAGGAACAGGTTTAATATGAGTCCCTCATTACCTCCCATATCAATGTCATAAGCTTGAGGAAACACTATAAATATTGTGGGAGATGTGGAAGGAGAACCTGGATTGTTAATGAAAAGAGATGTATGCCCTACGGCCTTTGGGTTTTCAATTGTATAAGTCTCTATCGACTCTTTAAGGCCGGTTACATAATTTTCGTAATCTAGGTCTGTTTTTTCAAGGCCCATTCTGGTCAACTCCACATTCCATTGAAAAGCCTGAAAACTACCAAAAGTTTCTATTAAGCCTTATGGTCTTTTCAGGAATGCGGACCTTAACTTCTTCAAAAACTTGATGTAAATTATATTTATTGGGAGGCATTCCTTTTTGAGTTATAAATAAAAAATTTTCAACTTGTTTTCCCACAGCAAACAATTTTATTCTTTCCCAGATGTTTTCACCTAGATAGTGGTTCAATATGCTTCTGCCCGGGGCGGCGTTCATGATAACCGGTAGAATATTGAAAGGCTTGTTATCAAAGTATTCCCGCAATTGAGTTGCGTCTACCATATAACCATTTTCACCCTGCACACGCTCTGGATAATAGGTTGATAATGCTAAAAATGGTTGAGAGAGAACCCAGAGCAAAGAAAATCCTGAAAAAGCATACGCAAGATTTTTATTGAGGGCCTTAAATTTTTCATAAAGGGCAAAAATTCCTATCGAAACAAGCATGAAAACAAAAGGGGAAAAATAGATGTAGACTCTGGCAAAGCCCACTATTCCGCTGGCCAGGGTAAATGCAATGGGTATTGAAAAGAGAGCTAAAAACCCATAACGAATTTGCTTTTTAATCTCTGAAAAAAAACCGATAATGAAAAATATATACAGCCACAAGCCCCAGGGAGAAACTAAAAAACCAGCAATTTGCTGCAAATGTTCCCACTGGATGTCTCCCCTATTATAAGCATCTGCACTTGCTTTGATGTCAGCGTAGTTAATTAGCAGATAGCCCACGGTCAGAAAAAAAGACAGTGCATAACTAGTCAAAAAAAATGAACGCGGCACTTGCCCCTTTAAGTTTTCTGAGTTTTTAAAAATTTTTAGAACCCAGCAAAATCCAGCAGCCCCTGCTACAAAAACAATATTGCTGGGGAGGGTTATGACTATACAAGTTGCACTTGCCACCAGCACTCCGCTTCAGAAAAACAAACGTTGATGCCTTAATATTTGTGTAGAACTGTAAACCAGGCTAAGGGCCAAGAAGACTGAAAGCGCATAGCCACGTCCCTCCTGTGAATAGGAAATATGCGGAACATATAAGGTCAGAAGTGAGGAGGATATGAAGGAAGTGGTTTGTGCAAGACCCAAGGAACGACAAGTGTAGTATGCCAACGGAATAGCCAGAACCCCTGCTATTAGAGAGGGAAGGCGAAAACTCACTTCATGGTCACCAAATATCAACAGACAGATATTTGATAAAATCGAAAAAAAGAGTGCTGGTTTGAATCGTAGTAATTTAAAAGAAGTTCTAAAAAGTTAAGATGCGCATAATGATTAAAGGTTATTGCCTCATCACCAGCCAAGGGAGAGCCGATGGTAAAGAGCCTTAGAATTAAAGCTCCCAAAAATAATGCGAGTAGCAAAATTTTTTGGTAATTCTTATTTCCACTAATTAACATGGTTGTTATCTTTACTTTAGAGCTCAAGTGTTCCACTATTGCTGACAGCGAATTGTGCTTTTAAGTGTTAGAAAACTGTAGAGACATTAGCATAAAATTTGAAAATATCTATTTTCATAAATTTCCTTAATTAGCGACTCTCTGAAAATATGATTCCTGAAATAACGATCCGTGCTGCCCGCAAGGATGATCTTGCCATATTGGTGCAAAACAATCGGGCTTTGGCACAAGAAACTGAAGCTTTAGAGCTGAACAAAGATGTACTGCGAGAAGGCATTGAGCAGGCATTAAATCGGGAAGAGTGCCATTATTTCGTTGCTGTGATAGCCGGGAAAGTGGTTGGGCAAACCATGATCACTTGTGAATGGAGTGACTGGCGCAACGGTATTATCTGGTGGATGCAAAGCGTTTACGTGCATCCTGATTGTCGCAAGCAAGGGGTTTTTCGCACCCTGTTCAAACATATCGAAAACCTTGCCCGCAGCCATCCTCAAATAAAGGCATTACGTTTGTATGTCATGCACAACAACAATACAGGGCAACGCACGTACCAAAGCTTGGGGATGAATGATTCGGGCTACATCGTTTTTGAAAAAGAGCACTTCACCTGAATGAGTCTTTCGACGGAATCAATTCAGCTGACCTGGGGAAGGAGTTTCTAAGGATAAAACCTCGCTATGATGCAGAGAGTTACGGGAAAAAGCTTCCTGAACTGGATCGGGGAAAGCTCGGTCGCATTCGCTGAGGTATTTCATCACTGCTATCATCCAGTCTGATTCATGCGGGGAATGAATAACGGCAATATTTTTGTCCTCATAGTCCCTGCAAATTTGATCCGATGCCCGACTGATTCCGGGAAAGGTATCCCGCTTTTTTATGGTGAGCGGACGAAGGGGATCGACATGGATGATTTCCAGTCCCTTGTATTTCTCAGGAACATCTTCTTCGATAAACTCTTCGATGGGGATGCCATTGACATTGGTGAGCCCCGGTTGTGCTAAGGGTGCAATATAAATGGGAACCCTTTTGATGGATGCCTGCTCAGCGTAGCCCTCACGAAGAATCGTCTCATTTTTGTCTGTCTGGCCAAAAACTATAAAGTCCCAATGCCCGTAGGTCAACTGTTTCTGTTTTTGGATGATGACGGTTTTTTCATACGCCTCAACAAGTTTTTCATAAACTTTCTGATCGCTGGTTCTGACTTTAATTTTCGGCATTTAGGATCCTGATAAAAAGTTGATCAGGTACAATTATACCATGCCCACTCCCGCAGGAGGGAAATAGCAATAACTTTATGGCAGGGGATACCACAGACCCGCGGCGAGTGGAAATATTTTGCCTCCATTAACTCCAGCTTTGTTATACTGCTCAAAGTAAGGCCTCTTATACACGTGTTCAATAATTCCCACCTGAACCGAAACCCTGAATGGAAAGCAATAAGAAAGTAAGTAAAGCGGCAGGCGCTGTAAGCGGGATGACCCTGCTGTCCAGGGTTTTCGGGTTCCTGCGTGATATGGTTATTGCTATGGCATTCGGCTCCTCGGCATCCGCCGACGCTTTTTTTGTCGCCTTCCGGATCCCCAATATGCAACGCAGAATTTTAGGTGAAGGTGCGGTGGCCGCAGCTTTCATTCCTGTTTTCAGCGAGACTCTGACTCAAAAGGGTGAATCCGCCGCATGGAAATTGACCGCTAACTTGTTCAATATTCTTTTTATTATTTTATCCGTAGCATCCCTGTTGATCCTGATATTTTCTCCGGCCGTGATAACGGTCTTTGCCCCCGGGTTTCTTGACGAGCCCGGCAAGTTTGAAATGACGGTTAAGCTGACGCGTTGGATGGCCCCTTATCTTTTCTTTATTGGTCTTGCTGCCTTCTGTATGGGGATTTTAAATACTCTGAAAGTTTTTGCCCTGCCAGCCGCCACCCCCATTTTGCAAAATGTCAGCATGATTGCGTCGGTTCTCATCATTGCTCCGTTAATGGATGAGCCGATCATGGGGCTGGCCATAGGTGTTGTGGTGGGTGGAGCTCTACAGTTATTGGTTCAGCTTCCCGCTGTATTGAAAAGGGGCATGCGCTTTGAAAGAACTCTTAACTTCAAGCAGGAAGAAGTCGTTAAAATCGCCCGGCTGATGGGACCGGTTGTATTAGGCCTGGCTGTTTATGAAGTTAACATCATGATCGATACCCTCATAGCTTCCCTGCTTCCGGGGGGATCGATCTCATACCTTTATTATGGCAACCGACTGGTGCAACTGCCTCTGGGAATATTTGCGGTAGCATTAGGGATCGCCCTACTTCCTACGTTATCGGGTCAAGCCGCAAAGGGTGACCTGAAAGAGTTGGTCCAAACCCTGGGTTTTAGCATTCGCCTCATTCTTTTTGTCACCATACCCGCTACGGTAGGATTGATCATTCTGCGTGAACCCATCATCAATACCTTGTGGGAACGGGGTGAATTCCTCGCTTCCACCACCGAGGGCACTGCCATCGCCCTGCTTTATTATTCTATAGGTCTGTGTGCTTATTCAGGAATTAAAATCATTGCGCCAGCTTTTTATTCCCTACAGGACACCAAAACTCCGGCCAAAATTGGTATTTATTCCATGATTCTCAATACGGTTTTGAATCTCATTTTAATGGGCCCATTGCAACACGGAGGGCTGGCACTGGCCACTTCCCTGGCAGCCTTATTTAATGTCGCATTGTTGATCTACTACTTAAGAAAACGCCTGGGCCTGATGGGTGGAAGGAAAATACTGCGTTCGACTGTTAAAATGTCCGCTGCGGCAATGGCCATGGGTGCCATCACGTATCTTTGCAGGGAAAGTTTTTTCCATGCCGGGGACCCCCTATCCACCCGACTGTTTGTCCTGACCGCTTGCATATCTGTCGGAATATTGGTATATGCCTTAATCTCTCATTTGACCAGAAATGAAGAATGGCGTTTTCTTCTGGATTTGAGAAAGAAAAAGCAAATGCCCGTTTAACTCGCTTTCGTAAACACAAGATAAAGGAAAACCCTCTCATGATCGTCACCTGCCTGGATTTGGAAGGAGTTCTAGTTCCTGAAATCTGGATCGCCTTCGCTGAGAAAACTGGCATTGAGAAGTTGCGTCTCACCACCCGGGATATCCCCGATTACAATGAACTGATGCGGGGGCGACTCAAAATTCTTGATGAAAACAATCTTAAACTTTCTGATATTCAAGACGTCATCAGAGGTATTGCCCCTCTTTCTGGGGCGAAGGAATTTTTATCCTGGTTGGAAAGTGAATTTCAGGTCATCATCCTCTCTGACACCTTTAACCAGTTCGCCGGGCCTTTGATGGCAAAGCTTGACTACCCTACCCTGTTTTGCCATGACCTGATTGTTGATGGAGCCGGACGAATTGCCGATTACCGTTTGCGGATTCCCGATGCAAAAACCAAGGCAGTGGCGGCATTGAAGGGGATCAATCTGAAAGTCATCGCCGCCGGAGATTCTTACAACGATACTGGAATGCTAAAAGAAGCAGATGCTGGGATTTTGTTCAGGGCTCCCGATAACGTTGTGGAAGAATTTCCCCAGTTTCCGGTGACCCAAACTTATGAAGAATTTAAAACAGCAATTATAGAAGCCAGTAAAAAACTGGAAGGTTAAAAAAGTTATTTAATTTCAGAATCAAGAAGCTTGTTACCCACCCATCCGGTCCGAACCTGTTCTCCGGGCCTCGGTTTAGAGCGAATTTTTGACCACTTGCCTTTTTTCTCCAGGACTTCAACCTGAGTGCCTTTAGTCAGCACAAAAAGAATTTTGCCCTTCTTTGTGCTGGGTTTGTCACGCAAATTGGCAAAGCTCACTTTAACCTTAAAAAATAATTCAAAATCTTCGTCTTCAGCAACTTTAAGGGGAACTTCAGCCGTGACCGTTTTCTGAAACAGGTTTTGCAGATTAATTTCCAGCTTGAATACAGCGATCACAATGAAAATCAGGGTTAGCAGAGCAATACGCGAAGAAGTCTGGGAAACATTCAAGCCTTTTTCGGGGTCGGGTTCAGGAGGTACAGGAGGTTCGCATTGGACGCAATAAAAGCCCGGAGCAGGTAGAAGGGTTCCGCAAGTATCACAGTATTGATATCTGCGCTTCATATTAGGATAAGTTGTCTTGCTTGCAATCGAGTTCATCCTCTACCTTTTAGTTGAGCCGATAAATTTGACGGTATTTATTTTTCAAATAATCGAGAAAACTTTCCGGATTCAAATTTTCCCCAGTAACCTGCTTGACCAGAGCGGGAACCGATAACAATCTGCCTTGTTGATGAATTTGAATACCCAGCCAATCCCGCACAGGAGCCAGGTTTCCTGCTTCAACCTGTTTTTCCACACCAGGCTTGGCTTGGATCAACGCCCGATAAAACTGGCTGGCATAAATTGCCCCTAATGTATAGGAAGGGAAATAACCAAAGGCTCCACCGCTCCAATGCGTGTCCTGCAAAACTCCAAGTGTGTCCGTGAGTGGTTCCACGCCCAAATATTCTTTCATTTTAGCATTCCATATCTCCGGCAAATCCTCAACCTGAACCGATCCGTCAAACAAACCTCTTTCCAATTCATAGCGCAGGATAACATGCATGGGATAGGTCACTTCGTCGGCTTCTACTCGTATTAGCGAGGGTTGGCAGACATTGACACCCTCATAAAACCTTTCAGGAGTTACGTCTTTGAAATTTTGTGGAAACGTTTCGGCAAGCAGTGGCAGGTAGCGAGTGCAAAAGGGTCTTCCCTGTGCGATCATGCGTTCCCAGAACAGTGACTGCGATTCATGAATAGCCATAGTGAGGGCTTCGGACACAGGCAGATCACGCCCATTCTGCATGCGCCCCTGTTCATAAAGTCCGTGACCGGTCTCATGAATGACCGCATATAACGATTCGATAAAATTATCTGTTCGGTAGCGAGTGGTAATGCGGACGTCTGTCGGATGACTGCCCCCGCAAAAAGGATGCACCGAAACATCCATCCGGCCTTTGTCAAATTGGAACCCCATCTCTTCGCTGATCTTGCGTCCTAACGCTTCCTGTTTTTCAATGGGGAACTGGCCTGATAAAAAACCGGTATCGGGCTGGTAGCCCGACTCTTGAATGGATTTTATCAGTGGAATCAGTTGCGCTTTAAGCTTGTCGAATACGGGATTGATATCTTTTTGTGTGGTTCCTCTTTCATAAATATCAATATTGGCGTCATAGGCTTGCATATCAGGAAAAACATGGCCAGCCCACTTTATTTTCAAATCCAACAGGCGTTTTAAAACCGGGGCGAAATTGGAAAACTTATTTTCAGCACGGGCCTTCACCCAGACCTGATGAGCTCGGGAAGACAGTTCCGCCAACTCTGTGACCAGTGCTTTGGGAATCCGTGTAGCCATGTCGAAATCCCGGCGGGCTTCGCGGATATTACACCATTCAAAAGCAGTGAATCCATTTTCATCGGCATGGGGGAGACGATCAAGCAACTTTCCCATTTCAGAGTGAATGGTTTTTTCATGGAGAACCCCGGCCAAAGCTCCGATCTGCTGGGCTCGGGATTCTGAGGCTCCCGCAGGCATGATAACCTCCTGATCCCAATGCAGGATTCCCATGATCCCGCCTAAGCGGTTATTCTCCTCCAACAGGTGAACTAGTGAAAAATAATCTTCTCTTAGACCTTCGTTCATGCCGTAATACGCCTCCAAGAAAGAACAGATCGGTATATAAAACCAGTTAATAGCATAGAACTACCAGTTATTGTTGACTTTGGTCACGGACAATACGGACGTTCCCCGAATCCATGATCAGGACTCGTTCTCCGGCTTTAAGCTCCTCATCATTAACTTGCACAACGGCGTAGGGTTCTCCCTTATCCGGCTGGATGATAAATTCCGATGCGGTGCCACTGGTAATTAGGTCCTCGGTGGCATGGCCCAATAATCCACCTATAACGGCACCGCCTACAGCGCCAAGCGCACGGGTCGCCGTGCCTCCACCCAGAGTGGAACCGGCAAGCCCACCCGCGGTGGCCCCTACCACAGCCCCGGTTCCTGACTCTGTTCCCTTTATTTCAACCTCCCTTATGGAAAGAATAACTCCCTTTTTAAAATATTGCGGCGAACCCATTTCACTACGCTCATAGGTAGACCCGGAATGCATGGAACAACCGGAAATTCCCAGGAGAAGAGTCATCAAAACAAAAACCGTGGAATTTTTATACATGGCGCACTCCATAAAAGGTTCTCTGATATACTTCATAAGATTCCAACAGGCGTATCAACGACAAAGGACAATGAATGCGTTGACGCTGGTGGGGTTTATTAATTTCCTGCTTATTAATAGTATCAAATCCTGAGGTATATATGGAACCCGATAACGAAACTCCCGAAACGGTCCAGGCCCGACTAGATGTATTACGCAAAGGCATTGTCAGTGAAGAAAACTCCGTCAATTATTACCAGACCCTTATTGATAAAACCCCTGAAGATTCGGACGCTAATATTGGGATTCGAAGGATGTATCAGGAACTGATGTCGGAAGAAAAAAAGCATGTGGAACGATTTCGCGAGCTTATTTTGGAATGGGAGGAAAAGCTTAAAGAATTCTAGGTATCGCCTCATATTCTTAGCTGGATTGTCAAACTCCCCCTCAATCCGCCTTCAGTTGACCCACTTCAGACCCCAATTGACATCGTCGCTATTTCCAAGTCCAGATATCCAATAGTTAAATTATATATAAACCTCCTCATATCCTTGACAATATAAAGGGCTTATTTTATTATTGATAACAATTCTCATTATTATTTTAATGTATTCAAGAATTAGCAGCAACTCATAAATATCAACAATTTTAATGGTTTACCCATCATGCTATCCGCCAAAGTCAAAATGATCCAAAAATCTGACTTTTTTAAAATCATCCTGATATTTGTTTTGTTTTTAAGTCAGATTATCTGGATTCCAACTAATGCACAAGCAACCAATCAGGCGACGATAGATAGAACTAAAAAAATTGTCATGATGCTGAACATCGCTGCAAAGGAATTTGAAGAAGGTGTGGTGGATGGAAAAATTGTTATTCCGCCGGAATATGAAGAAAGCCAGATGTTTTTGCAACAGGCCATGGAACGTTTTGAAAGAATCGCTTCTGAAATCACAGATCCACAAAAAGCAGAGAACCTTAAAAAACGGCTCATCAACATGATGGCTATGGTCAAGGATAAAGTGGATTCACAAATGATGTGGAAGGAAGTCAATATTATAAATTCAGAGTTACTGGCAACTTTCAATATCGAAATCAATAAAACACCGATCACCCCCGTATCTCTGGGGAACGGTAAAAAAATATTTGAAAATAACTGCTCGGTTTGTCATGGCCTCAAGGGTAATGGGGATGGCCCGATGGCTAGCCAGTTTGATCCCTCCCCTGCCGTTTTATCCAACCCAAAACTGACAGGAGACACAAACACCACCGCTTACGACAATTTCGAGGTGATTAATGTCGGAATTGCCAACACTGCGATGATGGCCTGGGCTGGAGTGCTTTCGGAAACCGAGATTTGGAATGTCACCTATTACCTCAGGACTTTTTCCAACAACATTGTGCAACTGCCACCGGTAAATCTGCAAGTGGCTGCAATGGAGTCATCTGGAGATTCCACAAGTGGCATGGCCGAACAGGTTGTTAACGAGGTTCGTGAGCTTCTCGAAAAGAGTTTAGCTATTTATAAGTCCGGTCAGGTAGACAATGCGGCAGAAATGGCTTTTGACGCGTATCTTGCGTATGAAAAAATTGAGTCCAACCTTATTACCAAGGACAAGAGTTTGGGTGTGAAACTGGAGTCAGCCTTCAGTCGCTACCGTGGTGAGATTAAGCGTAGCGCGCCTTTTGAGCATGTGGAGTCCCTTAACAAGGAAATCAATCTGGACCTGGCAAAAGGTCTGGAACTGCTCAAAAGTGAGGTTGGTTTTACGGGAATGTTCTTTCAGTCATTCTCCATCATCGTTCGGGAAGGATTTGAGGCCATTCTCATCATCGCTGCGCTGATCGCGTTTTTAACGAAATCCCGCAATCAGGGGCGGATAAAAACCATCCATTTTGGCGTTGTGATCGGTATTCTTGCCAGTTTTGCAACAGCCTATGTGATCCAAGAAATCCTTCACCTGAGCATGGCCAACCAGGAACTTCTCGAAGGCTGGATCATGTTAGTTGCCGTTGCGGTCTTGTTTTGGGTCAGCTATTGGTTGGTTTCAAAAATTGAAACCAAGAAGTGGCAGGAATACATCAACAAAAAAATGCGTGGCGCCCTTTCAAAGGGAAACACTTTTACCCTGGGTGCGGTGGCCTTTATATCTGTTTACCGGGAAGGATTCGAAACCGTTCTTTTTTACAAGGCGCTTTATTTGTATGCTGAAGGTGCGACCGCAGGAATCATTCCCGGGTTTTTCGCTGGTTGTGTGGTTTTGGCAGGAGTCTTTTATTTGATCAATACTTTGGGTATGAGAATTCCCATTAAATGGTTTTTTGGTTTCACCAGCGTTCTTTTGTATTACATGGCATTCACCTTCATGGGAAAAGGACTTCACGAGTTGCAAATGGGCGAACAGGTTCCCATGACTGCTGCGAATTTTCTACCCAGCATTTCCTGGCTCGGCATGTACCCCACCTGGGAAACATTCATAGGACAGGCAGCGTTATTTGGGGCTTTTGTCTTCGCACTTATTTACACTTTTATTATTAAAGCTGAGTTGAGTGCTACCCAATTGCAAGAGGAAACCTCTCAACTGCAAAATGACATCACCCAGGTACACGATCTGGTGGAACATATATCTCATCATGCCAAGCGTTGTGAAGTATTTCTAAAGGACACTCCGGATCAGGATTTGCAGGAGCTCTCAGGCCATTTGAAGGAGATTGATATCAAAATCCACGAACTGTTCGGGCATGTGAAATATGTTGAGAACCAGCTTCAGGATGAATATGAGAAGCTGGCTAAGCAGGCCTTCCAACCCAAACAAAATTAGGCGATCTCTTGAATATTAGCTTTTTCAAAAATACACGCATCATCCACAAATGGGTCGGTCTCCTGATTGCGGTATTCATTCTTATTCTTTCTGTTTCGGGTTTTCTTTTAATGCACCCGGAAGAATTTGGCATAGAACAAGCCCAGATCAGCGGCAAATACCTACCGGAAAAGTATTTTCAGGTTTATAACGCCCGACGCCGCGTCCAGTCACTCGCCACAGTCTCCGACCAGATTCTATATGCGGGAACAGATATTGGTGTTTACCGGTCCCTGGATGGAGGAAAAACCTGGCTTCAAATCAATCAGGGATTGTTTGATCTAAACATCAATTCCCTGATGATTAATCCGGAAGAACCCAATACCGTTTATGCCGCAACCAAGCGAGGCATCTTTAAGTCTGAGGATGCCGGGGACACCTGGAGTGACTGGTTCGATGAAACAACGGGTTTGACCAATACAAAAATTAATGATCTTGCCCTGCATCCTGATAACACGGATATTCTATTTGCCGCAACCGATGGGGGCATTTTCCAATCCTTGGATGCTGGAGAGAGTTGGGAGCCGGTATACACCGATCAACCTGTCCAGATCATAAAATTTTCAGCATCGAATCTGAACATCCTGTATGCATCTGGTGAAGGCAGCACCCTTCGCAGCAAAAACAGCGGGCGTGATTGGAGTCTCGTTTGGGGAAATACCCTATCTATCGTGAATGCGCTGATATCCTTAGACACCGACCCAGAGTTTCTCTATTCAGGCTCCGATACCGGCCTGTACAAATCTTTCAATAGCGGCAGGAACTGGGTTGCCGATTCTGCCTTTAAGAAGGCGCCCATAAACGCAATTTTTGTGAGCCCTTCCAACCTGTCACAATTATACGTAGGAAGTGGGGAGAGTTTTTACTCCAGTAATGATGGTGGCGACTCATGGAGGAACATTTTTTCCTTCACCCAAAAAATAAACGAGGATTCGGGAACCTCGGTTGCTATTACCATTAACGAAATCACCAGTCTGAATGAAAAGTTACTTTATGCAGGCACCTCATCGGGACTTTATTTCTCTGAGGATGCCGGTGAAAACTGGGAAAATGTAAATTTAAGTGGTGCGGTCAATCAACTGTCTCCCGATGAGATGAAAATGGATGTTGTGAAACTCGTGACCGAAATTCATACGGGTCGCTTTTTCGGTTCCTATTTTTATATGCTTGTGGATTTAGCGACTCTGGGGATCGTGTTTCTGACAATATCCGGTTTCCTGATTGCCTATTACCGGGCTAAGGTTAAGAACCGGAAAAAACTAGTGGAAGATATGGCGACTGATCGTGTGATTGAACTCACAGAAACCACCGATGAGCTTTCAACCGAGAGTCAGGAAATCCATGACATGATAGAACATATCACCGAACACATTGAAAAATGTCGACTGGTTTATATGGACCAGGAGAAAAAGGAAATCGAGGAAATTGGCCGGCACCTCAACACTCTGGACAAAAAAATGCACCGACTGATGCAACACTTGGGGGAATTGGAAAAGACCGATTAATGAATATACCGCTTTTCCTTGCCTGAAGAGTGTGGAGCAAGGTTCTGATCACGGTTGAGCATACCCATCTTTTTATATTCTTCCCAATTATCTCGAAACAGGTTGAAACCAACATAATCCAGCGCTTGCATGATTTCGAGTTCAGAAACCTTGCCTTCGCCGCCATCCACTTCACGAATCACATCTTCTAACTGTTCGCAAAGACCGGCAAACCGCTCTTCATCTTCAAACATCATAAAGTCTTTCATGAAATCAAAGGTCATACTCCTCTTCTCCCTTTAATTGGAGTGACTCGCAACATCGATACACTTATATTAGAATAAATTTTGTTCACTGCAAACATAAATTCTTCGATTTCTTTTTGAATCGCAGAAAACTCCCGATCTGCCATCCGTCTTACGGAAAATATCGATCCTCCCAGTGCCACGGCTGAGGCCCCGGCAGAAAAATAGGCGGGGATATTTTTGGGGTTAATTCCCCCCACAGCCATCAGTTTGATCTGGTCAAAGGGTCCTTTTATAAGCTTAAAATAATCAGGCCCCATCTGGGAGGCGGGAAAGACCTTTACCATTGTTGCCCCAAAACTCCATGCTTTTTCAATTTCTGTAGGGGTTAAAGCACCAGGAAAATAGGCAAGATTGTTCTTAATACAAAATTCTGCGACCTGCTCATTCAAGTTTGGTGCCACGATAAATTGTGCTCCCGCATCAGTAGCCTGCTGGGCAGACGCACCGGATAAAACCGTTCCAGCCCCTATGCAAAAATCCGGAAATAATTCGACAGCCTTCTTGATAATAAGAAACGCGCCAGGAGTATTGAGGGTGATTTCCAGAAAACGAAGCCCCCCTGAGTATGCTGCTTTCAGTGCACCAGAAAGGGAATCTCCATCAACACCACGTATGATGCCCAATACGGGTTCTTTCTCAAAGAGGGTTAAATCGAATCCTGCCATTAGGGACTTAGTCGTTGGCTTCTGTAGTGAGCTTTTCGTAGAAACTCAGGTATTCGTCCTTCTGCTCTGAATTTCTAACTTTCATTCCCGCGCGGGGATGCAAATCCAGAATGCCAGTAATCATGTAGGGAATGGTGTATCCCCATTCAATATTCTTTCTCAAATCTACAAAATCTGATTCCAATACTTCCAAAATTGGTCGGATATCAAATTTCGGATTTTTTAAAAAGCCCAGTAATAATTCCAGCGGACAGTTACCCGCGGCTCTTCCGATCCCCAAAATGGTTCCATCAAGATAGTTGATGTTATTGATGATCGATTCAATCGTATTGGCAAAGGCCAATTGCTGGTTGTTATGCGCGTGAATACCGACCTCTCGGGTCGGGAGTGCAGCCTTATACTTTTTGGCAAGATAAGAAATCTGTTCTGAATATAGAGCTCCGAAACTATCAACCAGATAAACAACATCAACAGTACTTTCCTTTTCTACCTGTTCCAGCGCCTCATCCAACTCGTGTTCCCTGGCGTGCGACACCGCCATAATGTTGATAGTGGTTTCATAGCCCTTTTCATTAAGCGTATTGACAATATCAATAGCCTTATCAATATCCTTTATGTATGAGGCAACCCGCATCATATCCACATGACTTTCTGATTTTGGGATAAGTGCCTTGGGATCAAAACGTCCTATATCGGCCATAACAGAAATCTTGCAATTTTTCTCGGTATTCCCGATAATGTTTTCCAGATCCTGTTCGGAACAAAATTTCATAGGGCCATATTCACCCCGCTTGAACTGATTCTCGTCAGCCTTATAACCTAGTTCGATGTAGTCAACCCCTGATTTATTTACCGCTTGAAAAACCCTGCGAACAAGATCATCGCTGAACAAGTGATTGTTCATCAATCCACCATCACGAATGGTGCAATCCAAAACTTTTATTTCTTTTCGGTACATGCTGTAAAATCCCCCAAAGCGGAATCAAAAGGTCCCGCTGAAAAAAATGAGTTTGAGCAAAAGTTTCAATAAATTGGAAGGAATCATTATATTTATAATGTAGGTGAGGGTCAATCAGATAATTTAGATAGGCTTTAATAACCTCTAAAGAACCCAAAATTAACAATTTCAGGAAGAAGTTATTGAATTAGTGAAAATTCCTCTCTACAGCCGAGATTTTATCACTTCGCAGAGATTCTTTTCATCGATTTTGGTTTGCAATGGTTCTATAATCAAAAATCGTTTGTTTTGCAGGAGCCGTAGAAATCCCTGAGCAGATACTTGGAAGCACTTTAATCAAACTCTAAGGAACTAATGCTTAATAATGGCTCATAAAATATCTTTTTGGCTCGTCAAGCAGGAGCCCTCCAAATACAGCTGGGACACTTTTGTGAAAGACGGTGAAACCTACTGGGATGGGGTGCGAAACTATCAGGCCCGCAACAATTTGCAGTCCATGAAAAAAGGGGACATGGTCTTCTTTTATCACAGTGTCACCGGAAAGGATATCAGAGGCATTGCCAAAGTTACCCGCGAAGCTTACCCCGACCCCACAATCGATGATCCGCGGTGGGTGGTGGTCAATTTAAAACCTGTTAAAGCCCTTGCGCACCCTGTCAGCCTTGAAGAGATTAAAAATCATAAGGACCTTTCGGAAATCGCTTTAGTCCGACAATCTCGTTTATCTGTTCTGCCCTTAACAAAAAAGGAAAGTCAGATTATCTTAAAACTAGGCAATACTTCTATCTGACTTCAAAAATATTGAAGTATAAATTCAGGCAACTATAACTATATAGGGAAATAAATCTATGAAAACAGGACTCGCCCTTATCTTCGTTGTGATTTTATTGACTGGATGTTCAGGGGAGAGCAACGATCCAAGTGCTCCACAACCTACGCAAAAATCATCCTTATCCCTGCAATTTAAAACAAATTTTATGGGAATCGGTCTATGACATCCAGAATCATTCTGATTTTACTGATCGCTTTCTTATGGAGTTGCTCCGGTGAAGAAAAGGAGGAGCAATCGCAAAAACCACCGGCAACTCAATCTGCGCCAGCGCAGGTTGCCAAGCCTAATTCCCCCAACGCACAGGATTCGCAACCGGATTCGCATGTCAGTGGTAGCCCGAGCACCCATATTTCAGGAGCCCCTTCAACTTCCGAGCACGTAAGCGGTCAGTGAGACTATGAAACCAGCTTTGTTCTTAACTGTATTTGCATTTTTCGTTTCGGTTTCATCTTCATGGGCAGGTCCGGCAGAAATAGCATCCTGCCTGCAACAAGTGACTCCGCTGAAAGTCCAGAGGGACCAGGTGGCAGAGTTAGATGGTATTTGGGGACTGTTCCAAAA
This sequence comes from Nitrospina sp. LS_NOB, assembly GCA_001542995.1. Classification (GTDB taxonomy): domain Bacteria; phylum Nitrospinota; class Nitrospinia; order Nitrospinales; family VA-1; genus LS-NOB. The sequence continues at coordinate 64,767 of LFLA01000007.1, read as the reverse complement.
AAAAGCAGCACTTCAAGATAATTCTGTTGAGGGTATTAGCCTGGACAACAGGATCAACTCAGTCCTTTTTCATTTAGAGTATCTATGCAATACCATCGATGGAATTCCCTTTGATGAATTGGCGGACTATGTTTCAACAAGCCTGGCAGAAAAAGGAGAGGAAAAATTCAGGAAGGAATTGATCATCCTTGGTAAAAATGAGAGCCAAATCGAAGTCTGGTTTGAATTTTCAAGGTTTGCGATAGCAAATCAATATCGGGTTTTAGACCCTCAAAAGATTTCTCACGCTATTCAGGCTGCACACCCCCTGATCAAGGAGTATTTAGCGCTTGCAGAAAGAATAAACCGCAAAAAGGACATGGGTTCAGCGATTCAGGAAACACGAGACCTGACAGACCAAATCGATACTTTTTTTAAAACCGATCCTTATATATCACAGGCTTTTCATGAAAACTCCCAAATTCCTTATGCGGACTGGGATGAAAACTACGGTGGCTCCTAACCGGGCAAACCTGCAGTCCAATATTATTTTTTAGTAACCTGAATGAGGAAACGATGAGCAATTTTTTAGTCATAGGTGGAACAGGTGTGATGGGGACCGCAGCGATTAAAGCTATTCGCGAAAAGTTTGGCGACACAGCCAATATCCTGGCGAACTGGTATGGCAAGGAAGTGCCCGGTTTCACTATTGAAGGTGCTGACGAAACCCTGTTTGGCGATATCAATGACCCACAGGTTCTGGATAAAATCAAAGCTTATGACAATGGACAATTCGATACTTTATTCTACGCCACAGCCCTGGGTGAGGTTGGAGTGCCCATTGCAGAGGCGACCCCAGAATCGATCACGAAGTCCAACCTGCTTTCATTTGATCCTATCCTGAAATTGGAAGCACAACTTAATGTTAAAACCATTGTCGCCTATTCCACCTTTTATGTTATCAGACATCAGCTTGCCACTTACGGAGCGATGGGCCATTCAAAAGAAGCTATTGAGAAATGGACAGTTGAGAAAGGCAAGGCCCAGCATATTTGTATTCGAGCCGGACTGTTTGAATCGCAATCGTCCCGGGGCATTAAACTGCTTTTGAGAAAAACCGCAAAAAATCCAGAAAACCTGAGAGATCCCCTGCTCCGGTCCTATTTTGAGGGGAAAAGCTCCAAGGAAGGCATCAAGAAATTTGAAGAAGGCATCTTTAAAGAAGAACAAGAAGCCTATGGCGATTGCAGAACAACTGCTGACGACTTATATCAATCCCATTTGAAACTATTCGATTCCAAGGAACCTGTCTTTGTCAATGTTTGTGGCAAACGAATCTGGCTTTCTGACACACCTCTGCTCCTCAAGGATTATCTGTAACCCTCATTTTCTGTCGGGTAACTGCGATTTTTCAGTGGAAAAGGCGATCAGAGACATACATCTCTGTAGCGTGGTTGATGAAGTGAGCGCATACGCTGAACGGCTTGGTGGATAGATTAAAAAGCTATCGGATATTGGCCGAGCCCTCTCCGGGGTTTTAGATTTAAACACTCTTCTTGAAATGATTGTTGACCCGGCCCGAAATTTCACGAATGCAGATGCTGGGACGCTATACATTGTCGAAGACAACACCCTTCGTTTCCAAATCGTTCAAAACGATAGCTTGAAAATCCGAATGGGAGGTAAAACTGGAGAATCGATTCCCTTTCCACCGGTTGAGTTAAAAGAATCTAATGTTCCGCCTTCGTGGCCTTGAAAGGGGTGTCCGTAAACATTCCTGATGTTTATGATACCGACCTTTTTGATTTCACCGGTCCCAAAAAATTTGATCAATCCACCGGATACCGGTCTCAATCCATGCTGGTCGTTCCAATGCGCAATCACGAAAACGATGTGATTGGTGTTTTGCAACTTTTGAATGCTACTAATCCTATCACCAAGCAGGTGATTGCATTTTCACAGGATTATGAAAACCTTTCCGAATCATTGGCTTCACAAGCGGTTGTCTCCATCACTAACGCCAAACTGATTGCCAACATGACGGAATTGTTTGAAGCATTTGTTAAAGTCATGGCTACCGCCATTGATGAAAAGTCTCCTGTTACCGGCGGTCATATTCGCAGGGTGGCAGACCTGACCTTGACCATGGCCGAGGTCATTCATGACTTAAAAGAGGGACATTTTAAGGATAAAACGTTTACACCGGATCAGATGTATGAATTAAGAATTGCCGCCTATATGCACGATATAGGAAAAGTTACGTCTCCAGTTGAAATTGTGGAAAAGGCTAAAAAATTGCAAACTATTTTTGACCGTATCCAATATATTCGTTTGAGATGGGCTTACATCAGCCAGAAAATCATTCTGGAGGGCCAGAATGCCAAGATAGAATTATTACAAAATGGTTCTGACCCTGAAAAATTGAAGGCCATTGCAAAGCAAAGTCTCGACAAGTTGGAAGAAATAAAAGAAATAGAGGAATTCATTGATAAATGTAATGAGCCGGGCGAGTTTCTTGATGATGAAATCCTGGTAAGGTTAAAGGAAATATCTGAATTGACCTTTATTGATGCTGAAGGGGAGCAACAACCTTACCTGACCGAAGATGAGTTGACCAACCTGTCCATCCGGCGGGGAAGTATTACTGAAGCAGAAAGAAGAAAGATGCAGGACCATGCCGCAGTGACCCTGAAAATGTTAAAACAAATCCCCTTTACCAAAAAACTGAGGAACATTCCTGATTTTGCCGGAGCCCATCACGAGTTTATCAATGGAAAAGGCTATCCTCTGGCCTGAAGGGGGACGAAATTTCTTTTGAGGGAAGATTGATGGCTGTCACTGATATTGCTGAAGCCCTGACCGCATCTGATAGACCTTATAAAAAAAGCAATGCCCTTGGAAACGGTCTATCGAATTCTCAGATCCATGGCCGAAAAAGAAGAACTGGACCCCAATCTGGTTAACTTATTCATCGACAAAGAAGTTTACAAAATTTATCAGAAAACACGAAAACGGTTCCAAAGAAAAACAAGGATTTTAACTTTCATCCCACCCAAGTACCCCTCCCCTATCCATTAGCAAACAATTAAGAAATTTCCCCTTCCCATTTTTCAGGATACGTTATTTGCTTTTGGGTTTATAGGGTCCGGTTCGAAGGTAGTTGTCGTTCATTTTCACATGGATATCGATTTGAGGAGCATTCTGCTCTTTACCGTCTGGATGACCCGCATCGAATTTTTTTTCTATAAGATCTTTAGTTTTATCTGATAGGATTGAAGTCCTCTGTTTTCGAACGCGGGTTTTCTTTTTGTTAAATGTTTTTTGATATCTTTTTTTGTCCTCATGGGACATATTCAGGATCATATTGCACCGTTGAAAATTCGCATTTCGGGATTGTAAAATCGATCTAGCAAGTCTCAGGATACTTCACTTTCTACCGAATTTATAACTATTTTTATGCCTATTGAAAAATTAAAGAAAGCTTTCAAAGATTCAGATATTCAAGAGGCTTCATTGCGTGCTCTCATTACCGATCTGGATCACTTTGAAATTGCCCGGAGGCTCCACGAATTGAATCTGGAGCAGAAGATACAGGTTTTTCATCTTCTTGAGGATGATGAAAAAAGGCAGGAACTCCTTTATGAAACTGATATGGATAGCCGTCTTGAAATCCAGGAAACGCTGGATCGGAACTATTTAGCCGCTCTTCTGGATGAAATGCCGGAAGATGAAGCCACAGATATCATTCAAGAACTTCCTGATGCTGCTCAGGAAGAACTCCTGAGCAAAATGGAGGTTCAGGACGCTGAGGTCATTAAGGACCTGATTCGTTATGAAGAGGAAACCGCAGGTGGTTTGATGACTCCTGAATTCAACAAAATCCGCTTTGACGACAAAGCTGGAGATATCTTTGCTCAAATAAGGAAAGACGTTAGTAAAGAGACCATTCCTTATTATTATGTGGTCAATGAAATCGGTCAGCTAATAGGCTTTTTTAAATTGAGGGATTTGCTGAATATTCAGACTTCGGCAATGGCAAAAGAGTTCATCCGCCCTGAAACTCCAAAAGTACACCTGAATGATCCTTGTGAAAAGGTTGCCCAAATTATGGGTCAGGAACATTTAAGCAGTTTGCCTGTTGTTGACAATGACAATACGATACAGGGAATCATCACTTTCGATGATGTCATTCGGTCCATGCAGGACAGCGCCAGTGAAGACATATACACCATGGTGGGAACCGCCAAGGTGGATCCTTTCGCAAAGAAAATAGGCAACAAAATTATCGCTCGGGCACCCTGGTTGTTCACAACTTTTGTAGGAGGACTTATCAGTGCTTGGATACTGGGGTCTTACCAGACAACCCTTGCCGATTTTGCCGCGGTCATATTTTTCATTCCATTTGTAATTGGATTGGCGGGCAATGTCGGAATTCAGGGTGCCACTGTCATTGTAAGGGGTTTGGCAACGGGGGATATTCAAGATGACAATCTTGCTACGGTGGTCAAAAGTGAGCTATCTGTTGGAATATTAAACGGTGGGATTTTTGGATTACTGTGCGGAGGCCTTGTCTATCTGGCTTCTGAATCCATTTTGCACACCAATCCGGTGCTGGGTTTGGTGGTTGGGACGGGAATAATCCTTGCTGTTTCCGTTGCATCACTGATGGGTTCTTTAGCCCCGATCCTGTTTATAAACCTGGACATTGATCCTGCCATTAGTACCGGCCCTGTTATCACTGTCATCAACGATATTGTCGGATTGGCCATTTATCTTGCAACAGCGGCTTATTTTTTCTCAACCCTTTAACTCCTCCTCCTCAGCCAGTTCAATTTCGATTAAAGCGGTATCCACCTCAACATAATCCCCTTCCATGACATAAAATTCTTTCACTCTTCCCTTCACTTCCGATAACAAGGTGAAATAGCCCTCAGAAATGATTTCAGCCACAGCAGTGCCGGGCGACACTTTATCCCCTTTTCGGACCAGGTATTTATCCACCTTACCCGAAGTCATGGTGGGGTACATAGCGGCCATGATAATATATTCCTCCATTAAACTTCCTCCAACTCAGAGATATTTGTAAAGGACGTATTAAAAATAATCCATTATCAGGATATTAAACAGTATAATGAGTAAATTCTTAACCCAACCTAAATGATGAAACTAAGAACAGGCGATAATCTTTACGAACCGCTTTCCAGAAATACCGGAGAGATCACTTCCATCATCGAGCACCCCGAGGGAAAGGTGGTCAAGGTTCGTTGGCGAATTCCGGGCGAACTACCCCATGATACGGAACTATTCTACAAAAAGATTCAAAGAGCTGTTCGGGACGGATACTACGAACATACCCCCAAACAGGACCCAATAAAGTAATTCTTAATGTTTGTATACAGTGTGAGAAGGACGACCCGCAAGAATATTTTCCTTACCCCAGTTCACCACCCCTTTGAATTTATCAGATTGTATAAATTCATTATAGGCATCCTCAGAGTTCCACTCTGACACAATCAGGTATGACTGGGCATCGCTGACATCTTTGTATAAAAAAGATTTAGAATGGCCTTCTATTTCATTCATCACTTTTATGACGTTAACAAAAGCGTCTTCAAAAATCTTTTCTTTTCCCGGAATCATTTTATAGTTCATTCCTATCGTAACCACATCTTTCTCCTTTGTAAAAACTAATAATTAAATTTATCAGGCAACAAGTTCCAGGTGATTCTCGGTGGTATCTTGTTGCAATTTTATCGAATCCAATCCAAAAATATTTTTAATGACAGAAAGATTCTCTCTTTTATGTCCAAGGTAAATAGATACCCTTCTGGCAGGCACCCTGAAAGTAACCGATAATGGAACCTGTTTCAATGCCCGGATCATCTTTATCATTCGCTCCCGGGCAATACGGCTATCCACCAGATAGCGAAATGCAGGATGAAAAGGCCCAGCAATATAATTCTGCAACAAGGATTGATCGGGATGCAAACCAACCCTGATAACGGTAATACCGGCCTTTTCAAATTGGACAACAGCTTCCTTGACAGCTTCAATCATTCTTTCCAAGTTCCAGGGAGTATAGGTTCCTTGCTGGTACATATCAAATAATCCCGTATTTTTAATAACCAGAGTGGGATAAATCCTGACAAAATCTGGCCCGAGGCCTATGACATCCTTCACCGATTTTTGGAACTTGTGTTCATTATCGCCGGGAAGACCGGGCATCAATTGCAAACCCAAGCGAAATCCCCTCTCCCGAATCTTGCTGACGGCAGATTGAATCACGTCAAAGGGACATTCGCGTCCCACTAATTTCAGGACTTCATGATCTGTGGACTGGATTCCCAACTCCACTGTTTCAACGTGATTTTTAGTCAACATTGATAGTCTGACATCATCAATGAACAAAGCATGGGTGGAAACCCGGATCGATTGGATTTCTCCAGATAAAATCCATGGCTGAACCGAGGACAACAAATATTCCTGGCGTTCCAGAGGAATGCCGGTAAAACTACCGCCGAAAAAAGCCAGTTCTCTTCTCTCCGGAAGTTGGTTCCGGTCCAAACCTTCTAGATGAGTACGCAGGGTTTCTCTAAGCTTATTTCTATCTGTCTTTTTTTCCGTGCCCGTTATTTTAACTTGATCACAAAACGAGCACCGGTAAGGGCAACCCTCATGTGACACAAAAACCGGAACGATCAAATGTTTTTTCTTTTTCACTGGATAAGAAGCCAATAAGCGGAAGAAATCAAAGTAAGCCGGACAAGTAGTAGAGAAACTGGTTAAAAGATTTCCAGATACCTATTACTACAAGGACTAAAAAAAGCATCCCAATGCCATGCTGAAACCAAATATAATTTTCGCTGCGCTGGTTTCCGGCTCAAAGCGCGGAGGCTCTTTATCCCGGGGAATAGGACCCCTTTCATAGGGTAATCTTTTATTGAACATGGCGGGCTCAATTTAAATTTACAGACGACGATACATTTTTTCAAATTCAACCTTGAAAGACGCCATGGCGGAATTCATTTCATCCAGTCTTTTAATAATTATTTTTAAAAGGTGGTCCTTAAATTTATTCAGGATGGCAGGATCCGGTGTTTTTAACAAATAGGCATCCATTTTCAGGACAACCACCCTATTTTTGGCAATCACACTGGTGGATCTGGTTTTCCCGGTGATCAATAGAACCTCACCAAACATAGCACCAACTTTCAAAGTATTGAGTTCAGCATCTGGAACCTCATCTTTGGTGATCGCCAAAACTCCTTTTAACAGGATAAAAATCGTGGAATCCTTCTCTCCCTGGCGAATTACATAATCCCCTTTTTTATGTTCGATGATATGGGTGTCCAGGTTCGCCAAGGTCTTTTTCTCGCCTGCGGTAAAAGGCTTAAAAAAAGCAATTTCTTTTATCAACTTTAAGACGTCCTGGTTTCGCATTGTTACTATCTCAAAAGGATGAATTAGTATACAGGAAGAATGTTTTTACCTCACAAGCTTCATATTTCCTCACACTCACAATACCCATCTTCAGTCCAAAGAATATTTATATAGTCAGGGAAAATCGTCTCTTTGTCAAAGTTTGCCAATTCTATCTGATCGCAGGTCAAGTTGACAACCCCTTTAAGGTTCGCTCCGTGTAAAAAGGAATCCATGAGCTCAGCCCCTTCCAAATCGGCATCTGAAAGGTCAGCTTCGCTTAAAATCGCCTGGGTTAAATCTGCCCCTACCAAGGTTGCCTTGCGAAGATCCGCTTTGATCAAATAAGCGGCTGTTAAATCTGCTTGGGTCAAATCTGCCTCATCAAGTTTAGCCCCCATTAACTTGGCGTTACTGAGGTCTACCCCCTTCAACTTATCTTTGGAGGACTCAATTTCCTTTTTCCTTAAAATCCAATCTTCCAGCATGCTCGATAATATCCAAGGAATTGTTAGCTTTAGGATGCTATTTCAATAAAAACAGTTCAAGAAAAAAGGACCCCCGCTACATCATTTGGAAGGATCCGAAAAACTGTCTATGGCCATTTTAGCCGCCGCCTGTTCCGCTTCCTTTTTACTTTTTCCGGAACCCTGCCCTTTAATTATATTCTTGACCATCACCGCGACTTCAAATTCCTTTGCATGATCGGGCCCCAGTTCGTTGACCACTTTGTAGGAGGGAGTACACACCCATTTATTCTGTGTGTATTCCTGAAGCTCACTTTTAAAATCCCTGAAAGACCAGGAGTGGGCGAATTTGGATATTTCCACTTCCAACAGTGGAAGAAATACTTTGGATGCAGATTCCAGTCCGCCGTCCCTGAACAAGGCTCCAGCAACGGCTTCAAAAGCGTCCGCCAGGATAGAAGACTTGTCTCTCCCCCCCGACAAATCTTCTCCTTTTCCAAGAAGCAGGTATTTACCTAAATCTAGTTTCCGGGCAAGGTCCGCCAAACAACTTTCATTGACCACTGCCGCGCGAATTTTCGACAAGGTCCCTTCGGCATAATCGCTGAATTTATCCACAAGGTAATCGCTGACCAGAATATCAAGAACAGAGTCACCCAGAAACTCGAATCGCTCATTATGCTTGAGAGACTCGTTTCTTTCATTCACGTAGGATTTATGAGTCAGGGCTTTATTCAGAAGTTTCAGGTCGGAAAATACATACCCAAGTGTTTCCTGAAGGGGAGCAATATCATTAGCGCGATCAGAAGGGACTTCGATCATAGCTGAAATTAATTTAAAAATTTCTTAAAAATAAGAACTCCGTTGGTTCCACCAAAACCAAACGAATTAGAAACGCAAATGTTCAAATTTCTTTCACGGGCATCATTTGGCACATAATCCAAATCACAGTCCGGATCAGGAGTGGTGTAATTAATAGTCGGCGGAATAACCCCTTTTTGCATAGCCAAAAGGGTGAAAATTGCTTCTACTCCCCCTGCGGCTCCCAGCAAATGACCGGTCATGGATTTGGTAGAACTGACAGCCAGCTTATAAGCATGATCGCCAAAAGTGGTTTTAATAGCCTGTGTTTCTGTTGCATCCGCACCGGTAGAGGTCCCATGAGCATTGATATAGTCCACATCTTCTTTGTTGATGCCTGCGTTGTTGAGAGCGAGTTTCATGCAACGCGCGGCCCCTTCGCCACTGGGGGCAGTCGCCGTAATGTGGTAGGCATCACCATTGAGACCATAACCAATAACCTCGCCATAAATTTTAGCACCGCGTTTTTTAGCGATTTCCAACTCTTCAAGCATAAGGACTCCACATCCTTCACCTATCACAAAACCATCCCGACCCTTATCAAAGGGTCGGCTGGCACCCTGAGGATCATCATTTCGATGTGATAAGGCTTTTGATGCGTTAAAACCAGCAATACAAAGCGGGGTGATGACCGATTCGGTGCCTCCGGCAAACATGACATCAGCATCTCCATACTGAATAAGCCTGGCAGCTTCTCCAATAGAATGCGTTCCTGTGGCGCAAGCCGTGACCACACATGAGTTCGGCCCCTTGGCACCCGCCATGATAGAAACCTGCCCGGACGCCAAATTAGCAATCAACATGGGAATAAAAAAGGGAGTGATTTTTTTCACTCCCCGTTCCCTGACAATATCGTGATATCTTTCAATGGTAGGCAAACCACCCAGGCCGACCCCGACTATAACGCCGACCCGTTCTGCATTCTGGTCATTGATTTCGATCCCCGAATCATCCAACGCCATTTTACTACAGGCCACGGCATAGTGGATAAACCGGTCCATCTTCTTTACATCTTTGTGGTCTATATACTGTTCTGGATCAAATCCCCTGACTTCTCCAGCGATTTTGATAGGAAAGTTGTCTTCAGGAGTGAAGGTTTTAATAAAATCCACTCCTGAACGGCCTTCAAACAAAGCCGTTTCGTTTTCATTCACCCCAAGACCCAAAGGTGAAACGATCCCCAATCCAGTAACAACAACGCGTCTTTTCATGCATGCACCCTGGGGATTATGATGACCAATCAGTTGGTTCGGCTTGTTATATAATTTGTAGCATCTTGAACCGTGGCTATTTTTTCAGCCTCCTCATCGGGAATTTCAATATCAAACTCCTCCTCAAGAGCCATCACCAATTCCACCGTATCGAGAGAATCGGCCCCAAGGTCATCAATAAAAGACGCTTCTGCAGTCACCTGTTTTTCATCAACGCCTAACTGGTCAACAATAATTTCTTTAACTTTTTCTTCAACTGACATAATTTTTAAAACTCCTTGTTTGGAATCACATCAACATACCACCGTTTAAATTAATGACCTGTCCTGTAATATAACTGGACTTATCGGAAACTAAAAAAGCAACACACCGCGCTACATCTTCAGGCAGCCCCAGTCTGGCAAGGGGAATCTGCTCAATCAATTTTTGCCGCACCGCCTCATCTAAAACCCGTGTCATTTCTGTATCAATAAAACCGGGTGCCACTGCATTCACTCTGATACCTCTGGATGCTACTTCCCGGGCCAGAGTTTTTGTCAAACCGATCACCCCGGCCTTGGATGCCGAGTAATTGGCCTGGCCAAAATTACCCATCACCCCAACGATTGAAGCGATATTAACAATCGCCCCACTCTTTTGTTTCATCATCTGCTTTGCCGCCTGCTGGCTACAAAGAAAACTTCCCTTCAGGTTAATATCCAGAACCAGGTTCCAATCACTTTCTTTCATCCGAATCATCAAACCGTCGCGAGTGATTCCCGCGTTATTGACCAGGATATCCACCGGCTTTTTATCCTTCAGGATGAAATCAAAAACCTGTTTTACCTCGGCAGCGTTTGAGACATCAATTTTAATTGCGGAAGCCGACCCGCCGTTATTATTTATAGCTTCTGCCGTAGCCTGGGCCCCTTCCAGGTTCACGTCTCCCAGCACTACATGAGCTCCGGCCCGGGTCAGTTCCTCACCGATGGTTCTACCAATTCCCTGGGCCCCTCCAGTGACCAAAGCCACTTTATCTTTCAGTTCCATTAAAATCCTGTTCGAACGATTAAGTCAATTGGCGTTTAAAGCGGCCAGAGTTTGCGATAAACTTTCGCGGTCTCCAACCTGATAGCAATTGATGTTTCTGTTAAATCTTTTTATCAGGCCGGATAAAACTTTTCCCGATCCCAACTCAATGACTGTATCAATACCCTGATCCATCAGCACCTGCATCGTCTCCGACCAACGCACAGGAGAACAAACCTGTTTAACAAGGGCGGATCTGGCTTCGCTTCCTTTGGTGATGGGTTTTGCCTCGATGTTTGTGATTACAGGAAAGGACAAGTCGTGAAACTCGGTCTGCTCTAATTCTTTTTGAAGCTTGATCTCAGCCGGTTTCATAAGAGCACTGTGAAACGGAGCACTTACCGGCAAGGGTACGGCTTTTTTTGCGCCTGCCTGCAACGCCTTTTCAGAAGCCTGTAATACGGCCTCCTTGTGACCTGCAATGACCGTCTGTACAGGACTGTTTAAGTTAGCAGGCTGAACAATACAGGACTCTTCAGAAACCTGATCGCACAATTTCTGAAGCGTATCAATCGGCAATCCTATAATGGCGGCCATTGTCCCCACTCCAATCGGAACTGCTTCCTGCATAAACTGGCCCCGCAATCGGACCAACCTTACCGCATCCTTAAATTGAAGAGCCCCTGCAGAAACCAAGGCCGAAAATTCACCCAGGCTATGGCCTGCCGCAATTACCGAATCTATACCATTTTCCCTTAATATTTTCAAGGCCATTGTACTATGCGCCAGCAGTGCGGGCTGGGTATTTTCTGTCAACCTCAATGTTTCTTCAGGGCCATTAAAACAAATATTTGCAAGATCATATCCCAAAACCTCGTTGGCTTCCTCCAACAGTTCTCGAGCCGAGGGGACATGATCATAAAAGTCTTTGCCCATGCCAACAAACTGGGAACCCTGGCCGGGAAAAACAAAAGCAATTTTTACCATTTGATCACCGCCGATCCCCAGGTCAGACCTGCCCCAACCACTCCCAGGACGGAGATGTCACCGGGTTGAATGCGTCCACTTCGTTTCGCTTCATCAATCCCGATCGGGATGGAAGCGCCAGAGGTATTGCCATATTTATGAATGTTCATGAATACTTTTTCCATGGGATAGTTCAACCTTTCAGCAACCGCGCTGATAATCCTTTGGTTGGCTTGATGCGGAACTAAAAGCCCCACCTCCTCCACACTCAAACCATTAAACTCCAAAGCTTCACGAATCACATCCGTCATTCTTTTAACAGCGACCTTGAACGTCGCATTGCCGGACATTTTGATGAAATATTTTTTGTCATCAACATCTTGTTTATTAATCCCCGTCCTGCCAATTCCACCCGGAACGCTAATCAGATCAGACAAGCGTCCGTCCGAATAAATATGCGTGGATAAAATTCCCAGAGGTTTTTCCTGCTCCACCCGTTTCAGTAATAAAGCCCCTGCCCCATCGCCGAAAAGAATACAGGTGGACCTGTCAGTCCAATCAATGATTCTGGAATTGACCTCACTACCGATGACCAGGATATTTTTGTAACGCCCATTTTTCAAATATTGCTCGGCAATGGAAAGGCCGAAAACAAATCCGGAACACACGGCGGAAATGTCATAAGCAGCAGATCCGAAAGCCTGAAGTTCGTTTTGCACAAAACAGGCGGTGGAAGGGAATAGCACATCCGGACTGGAAGTGCAGACAATGATTAAATCCACATCCTCAGGACCAATCCCCCCCGCTTCCAATGCCAGCTTCCCGGCCTTAGCCGCCATCGTGGAGGCAGACTCATCGTCAGCAGCAATTCGGCGCTCGCGGATTCCTGTCCGCTCAGTGATCCACGCATCGGAAGTATCAAGGGTTTTTTCGAGATCCTTATTCGTGAGGATTTTTTCCGGCAAGTAAGCGCCAGTTCCCGCGACTACAGCCCTGAAGGTATTTTGAGAAGTCATTAAAATATGAAATTATCAGGTTTCGTCAGAACTTTTATTGGCTGGTTTATCGGGTTCTTCCTTATTAGCTTCTGCGGACTCTGCACCAAACGCCATATCTTTGATCTGCTTCCAAATTGTCCCTTTGGATGCTTCCATATCGGCCAGGTTGGATTCAATGCCTTGCCGAATATGTGCATTGATGTTCTTCTCACTCAATTCACGAGCCCGGTTGATCGCATTTTTTATCGCTTTCGGCGAAGAGCTTCCATGCGCGATGATAACCACTCCGTTCACCCCCAATAATGGGGCTCCGCCAGTCTCTGAATAGTCGACCTTCTTCTTAAATTGGTCTAACTGCGGCTTTAAAAACAAATAGCCCAATCTACTAAGCCAACTGCTTTGAAACATACGCTTGAGATTGGTTCCGATCATTTCGGCCAGACTCTCACTTATTTTGAGCGCAATATTCCCGGTAAACCCATCACAAACAATCACATCCGCATTTCCCCGATAGACTTCCTTGCCTTCGATATTGCCGATAAAATTGATGTGGCTGGATTTGAGCATTTGAAAAGCCTCCTTGACGATTTCATTGCCCTTTCCGTCCTCTTCGCCAATACTGAGCAAACCTACCCGGGGATTTTCCTTGCCGAGAATATATTCCGCAAAAACATGGCCCATAATACCAAACTGAAACAACTGGCTGGTTTTGCAGTCAACATTTGCGCCGGCATCCAGAAGAATGGCATTGCCTTTTAAAGTTGGTAATTGAATAGCAATAGCAGGTCGGTCGACACCGTTTAATGGCCGCAATATAACCGTCGAATAAGCCAGAACTGCGCCGGTATTTCCGGCACTCAGAAAAGCCGATGCCGTCCCCTCTTTAACCAGGTCCAAACCAATTTTCATGGAGGACTTGCGTTTGGAGCGCAGGACTTTACCGGGACTGTCATGCATTTCCACCACCTCATCGGCGTGGACGATCTTAATAGGAAGGTTATGATCGGGATCGAGCCGGTCTAAGACCGCCTGAATCGGTTCGGACAAACCGGTGAGAATGATTTCCGTTTCATATTCCCTCGCCGCCATGACCGCGCCTTCTACAGCGGCTTCCGGAGCATGATCGCCCCCCATGGCGTCAACCACGATTTTCATTTGGATCTGGCTCCTTTCCACTAGCCCTGGGGGCAAATAGTAATGGCTCGTTGAGCCGAGATAACTCTTTGCTAGCCCAAAAAAGTTGTTGCACTTTGCCACCGGCGGCCCGCCGGCCAAAGAGCGTTGGGGATTATCGAGAGGAATACGAGTAGCTAAACAGTGACGGAGGTACTAAACCGCTTCGACTTCCATCACTTCTTTGCCTTTGTAATAGCCGCAATGCACACAGATATGGTGCGGGCGGGCCATCTCATGGCACTGAGGGCACTCAACATAGGAAGGAACGCTTAAGCTATCGTGAGATCGACGCATTCCTTGTTTGGATTTAGATGTTTTCTTCTTTGGGACAGCCATAATATCTCCCTATTTCAACTTGTCTTTTAATTGTTGTAAAACTGCCAATCGTGGATCGCAAGACTCTTCGCTTTTGCAACCACATTTATTCTCATTCAGATTTATCCCGCACTGGGGGCATAAGCCTGCACAATTCTCCAAGCATAATATAACTTGTGGCAGGCTCAATAATATCAAATCCCGAACAGGATGGGACAGGTCAACCCGGCCCTCTTCATAAAATTCCTGTTCCACATCCAGACCCGTCAGCTCAATTTCATCGGCCAGCTTGTCATTCTCAACTCGAGGGATGAAGTGAACACTGAGCTTGGCTTTCACCGCAAAACTGAAATCACCCAAACATCGGGTACAGGTGGCAGAGAGTCCCGTTTCAAGACTGCCCTGGCACAGGATTTCCTGACCAGATTTTTCCAGCTTCCCCTGAATTTTAACATCTTCCGTTAAAACACAGTCGGGGGAGTCCATATTGAAGCGCTCTTTCGGTTCAAGCACATCAAAATTCAGACCCTCTTCATAAATTTCCTCAATATCAAAAATCATGGCTTGAAAAAACCCTTGAATTCAAATCCTTTGCATTTCCGGAAGCTCAATTCAGAAGGAGGGATATGGAGGGAGAATGTTATCTTTTATAGCAATTTCAGTCAAGCAAATAATTGTGGAGTGCCTCCACCGGCAAGGGGTGTCCGCTCAGTCCGCTCGGGGGTGGAACCGGTCATGGACTTCGAGCATTTTTTTCTCAAGCACATGGGTGTATATTTGTGTGGTTGAGATATCGGCATGACCCAACATCTGCTGGACCGATCTCAAATCGGCTCCCCTATCCAATAAATGCGTGGCGAAAGCGTGTCTCAAGGTATGCGGCGACACATTGGCTTTGATACCGCATTGGCGCACATATCCTTTTAACAGCTTCCAGAATCCTTGCCGGGTCATAGCCTTAGCCCTTCGGGTCAGGAACAATTCTTCCACCTTTTGCCCCTTGGCCAGAACAGGCCGGGAGTTTAACAAATAGTCCTCCAACACATTTCTCGCAACCATGCCTATAGGGACAATGCGCTCCTTAGATCCTTTCCCCATAGTTCTCAGGCAACCAGCTACCAGATCGAGGTTATGCCCCTTCACCGATATCAGTTCAGAGACCCGCATTCCGGTTGCATACAAAACCTCCAGCATGGCCTGATCTCTGAGACCACGGGTGGTGCCCATATCCGGACAACTCAAAAGTTTATCGACATCGGCCAGCGACAGTATATAGGGAAGCTTTCTCCACCGCCGCGGGGTTTCCAGTATCTCGGCCGGGTTATCATTGAGTTGTTTGTCCTCACATAGATAACGAAAAAAGGATTTGATCGAAGACAGACTTCGCCCAATGGAAGACGGCGACAAGCCCTCATCACGCAATATCAGAAGAGAACTACGAATATCCGCCGTTGTCAGGCCTGCCACTTCCGTGTCAGGAAAAGCCCGGGCAAAACGCCGCAGATCCCGGCAATACCCTGCCACTGTGTGCGGCGAATGTCTTTTCTCAATGCGCAAATATTCGGAAAACTCTTTAATTAATGCATCCATACTAAAATTATGGTATAAAATTCAATAAGTTACAATTATTATTTTTCTTATTAGGTATATCCTGCTCAATCTGTTAAGCTTAACAGTCGAATCATAGAGGATGAATTGTTAACACAATGAAATTACACCCTTACTGGTTTTTACCCTTCCATAAGCTTCGGATCGCCTGACCTCTCCCTCGTGGCAGGTCGCTTTTCCACTGCCCGCTTATTTTTTAGATCGAGTCATCGCAGTTTTTCGCATTTATTCATTCACAATTAAACTTTAAAAACTACAGACAACTATGTTGAATCAGGAATTTATCAGAAATATTGGAATCATTGCTCATGTTGACCATGGGAAAACCACCTTGGTCGATTGCCTTCTTAAGCAGAGTGGAATGTTCCGGGACAGCGAGCTCTCGGAGACGTGCATCATGGACAGCAACGAATTGGAGAAAGAGCGGGGAATCACTATATTCTCAAAAAACGCGGCGATAAATTACAAAGGGTACAAGATCAATATTGTCGACACACCCGGGCATGCTGATTTTGGCGGCGAGGTGGAACGGATTTTAAAAATGGTCAACGGGGTTCTGCTTCTGGCCGATGCTGTCGAAGGCCCCATGCCGCAGACCCGGTTTGTTTTGAAGAAATCCCTCGAACTTGGACTCAAGCCCATTGTCGTTATCAACAAAATCGACCGCCCTGCAGCGCGGACGGAAAAGGTCGTCGATGAAGTTTTTGATTTGTTCGTTGAACTGAATGCAAATGATGAACAACTGGACTTTCCTGTCATATACACATCAGCCAAGCAGGGTATTTCCAGGCAAACCCCCACGGGCCCAAACGATGACATCACCCCCCTTTTGGATCTGGTCATCGAAAAAGTCCCAGCCTACAAAGGTGATGCTGAAGGTCCTTTCCAAATGCTGGTTTCCTCCATGGATTATGATGACTACGTTGGAAGGATCGCTATCGGCACAATCACACGTGGACATATCCATGCAAAAAGTAGCTATACCCAGATCGATCATCAGGGAGATATGAAAACCTTTAGTCTTTCCAAGCTATACACTTTCCAAGGGTTGACGAAGGTAGAGTCACCCTCAGCGACCACGGGAGATATTATTGGCATTGCTGGAATGAAGGAAGTGGAAATCGGCGAAACCATTGCGGACTCCAGTTGCCCGGAACCACTTCCAGTTATTGAAATTGACGAACCTACTCTATCGATCCATTTTTCTTCCAACACTTCACCCTTTGCAGGTCGTGAAGGCGACCTTGTCACCTCAAGGCAGTTGCGGGATCGTTTATTCAGGGAAATCCGCTCCAACGTTTCTCTTCGAGTGGAGGAAACCGACACGCAGGATACCTTCAAGGTTTCCGGACGCGGGGAATTGCATTTAACTATTTTAATAGAGACCATGCGCCGTGAGGGCTATGAGTTTTCCATTTCCCGCCCGGAGGTCTTGATCAAAGATATTGACGGCGCTCCACACGAACCGGAAGAGTTTGTCATTCTCGATATTGACGACTCTCATATGGGCTCCGTTATGGAAGCCATGGGAAAACGCAAAGCCACCCTGAAGAATATGATCCAAGGAGAAACCACGGCGAGGCTTGAATTCGTCATTCCCACACGCGGACTTTTCGGATTTCGTTCTGAATTTCTAACGTTAACAAAAGGCACAGGAATCATTAACCGCATTTTCCATAACTTCATCCCGCATTGCGGTGAGATCGCCCAGCGCATCAATGGCGCTTTAATTGCCATGGAAAATGGAAAATCGACCGGTTTCTCCCTGTTCAATTTGCAGGAAAGAGGCTCCATGTTTCTCGGACCAGGTGAAGAAATTTATACCGGACAGCTTGTCGGCGTAAATAAAAAAGATAATGACCTGGTGGTCAATATCTGCAAGGAAAAAAAGCTGAGCAATATGCGCGCATCCGGGTCCGATGTGAATATCATTCTCACACCTCCAGTAATAATGAGTCTCGAACAGATTCTTGGTTTTCTAAACGAAGACGAGTTGGCGGAGGTCACCCCGAAAAGCATACGCTTGCGGAAAAAAATCCTGAACGAAAACGACAGGAAAAGATTTGGTAGAACACGGAACACCATTCCTGTTTCCGTGTCCTGATAGTTCCATTTTCATTGCCCTGAAATTTGAAATGTTGTAGAATCAACAACCTTTCATAAACTAGGGGAAGAGAATTGTTTTTGAAAAACATTATATCGTTTTTCAAACCCCTAAGACTTTTTCGACAAACAAGTCCACCTTAAAATATAAGCCGGATCAAAATTTATCCGGGAATGGGATTCATATGGAGCGCACAACCCTCGTTCAACACATCCGGCAACAGGAAAAAGCCAATCCCGGAGCTACCGGAGAGTTCACCAGCCTCATGAATGAAATCATGGTGGCTGGCAAGATCATTTCTCTTGAAGTCAACAGCGCAGGTATAGGAGAAGATGTTTTTGGGCTTACCGGAAAAATAAATGTCCAGGGGGAAGAAGTCAAAAAGCTGGATGAGTTTTCTGACCTCACATTCACTAAAATTATCGGCCAGTCGGGCACGGTATGTGCCATCACCTCCGAAGAAAGAGAAGAAGCTCTGATCATTGAGGACAATCCCGGAAAATATATTTTCATGATGGATCCTCTTGATGGATCTTCAAACATTGATGTCAATGTCAGCATAGGAACGATATTTTCTATTTACCGCAAGAAAAGCCTGGGCAATAAAGTAACAGACGAGGATCTCCTGCAAAAAGGAGGCGAGCAAATTGCCGCCGGTTATATCGTATATGGTTCCAGCACAATTTTTGTCTACACAACCGGGCAAGGTGTTCATGGGTTTACGCTTGATCCGGCGCTGGGTGAATTTTTTCTCTCCCACCCTGACTTGGTCATCCCTGAGCAGGGTTCTACTTACAGCACCAACGAAGGCAACTGGGGAAATTGGGATGAACCCCAAAAGGATCTGGTCGCTTATTTAAAGGAAGACGCTCCGGCAACCGGGCGCCCCTATAAATTGCGTTATATCGGCTCTCTCGTCGCGGATTTCCACCGGACTTTGTTAAAAGGCGGGCTCTTCATGTATCCCAAAGACACGAAAAGCCCTAATGGAAAATTAAGATTTTCTTTTGAGGCTGCTCCTCTGGCTTTCATTGTTGAGCAGGCCGGAGGTAAGGCCTCTACAGGAAGCCAACGGATTCTGGACATTACCCCCAGCGGCATTCATGACCGTTTGCCTCTCTTCATCGGTAGCAAGAAAGATGTCGAACTGGCGGAAGAACGTCTCGCGGCCACAGTAAAAAAGGGCGGTTGGTTCAAATGGCTGAGCGGATGACCGGCGAGCCGCCGGTGGCAATGAAACGGACGTTAACGCGACAGCCGAAAGCGCCTGTTCCCACTGGGTATAGTCCGGTCTATTTATTATGAAAATTCAAAGCATACGCGGTGTTAAAGACATCCTGCCCGATGAAATCTGGAAATGGCAGTACATCGAGTCCATCGCCCATAATATTTTTCCACGATACGGCTTCAAGGAAATCCGCCTCCCCATTTTTGAAGACACCCGGCTATTTTCCCGTAGTATCGGCGAAACTACCGATATCGTCGAAAAGGAAATGTATACCTTTCAAGACCGAGGCGGTGACTCCATCACGCTTCGGCCCGAGGGAACTGCCTCGGTGGTTCGCGCCTATGTGGAGCACAAGATGTACAATCCCCCTTCGATGCTCAAGATGTTTTATATCGGCCCCATGTTTCGCTATGAGCGACCGCAGGCCGGTCGGTTAAGGCAATTCAATCAAATTGGAGTCGAGGCTATGGGCTCAGCCAGTCCGGTCGTGGATGCAGAAGTGATGACCATGCTCATGGAATTTTTCAAAGCACTGGGACTCACCGACATCAAACTTGAGATCAACAGCTTGGGCAGTCAGGAATGCCGCCCCAAATATCGCAAGCTCTTAAAAACAGAAATAGAACAGCACCTGGACCAACTTTGTTCCAACTGCAAAAACCGATACCAGCGCAACCCCTTGCGGGTCCTCGACTGCAAGACGGAGCAATGCGGTAAGATTGCTGAAGGACTGCCAAAACTTATTGACCACCTGGACCCCTCCAGCGCCGAACATTTCTCGGAAGTGCGTTCACTTCTAGACTCTGCAGAAAGCTCCTACTCCGTCAATCCAAACCTGGTTCGAGGATTGGATTATTACAACCGCACCGCGTTTGAAGTCACCTCACAAAATTTGGGCGCTCAAAATGCCATTTGCGGAGGCGGACGTTACGACACTCTGGTGGAAGAACTGGATGGCCCCTCGACACCCTGTTTCGGTTTTGCACTTGGTCTCGAACGCCTGGTTTCCCTGGTACCGTTTGATGAAGCAAAAACGCTAAAGAAAAATCCTGATATTTTTATCGTCTGCCTGGGAGAGGAAGCCAAAACCACCGGGTTTAAAATTGCGCACGAACTACGCTTGAAGGGATTCAGGGTCGAGAGAGATTATGAAATGGGGAGCATGAAAAGCCAAATGCGTAAGGCCAACAAAACCCAGTGCCGGTTGACCCTTATTCTGGGAGAAAATGAAATCCGTTCCGGTAAACTTATATTGAAAAATATGGAAACCGGCGAACAAACAGAATGTCCTGCCGAGGAACTGGCCACAGAAATCGCAAAACTCTCCGTCGATTCGTAATAGTTTTTGTTAGGCAAAACTTTTCCCGAAATTTAGCATCCTAACTTCAGGGGTCGGGAAAGCCTGAATGATTGACCCCTCTTAATGACCGTGCTAAGTTAACCCGACATAAGCGCTACTTAAAAAAATTATGGCTAGTAAAGAATTAGAAGTTCTTGAAGATTATATTGTTCAAAACAAGCTGAAGATCACCAAGCAAAGACGTGCTGTTCTTAATGCTTTTATAGAATGCGAAAAGCATGTCAGCGCTGAGGAACTTTATAATCAGGTCACCATCACCGATCCGAGAGTGGGGCTGGCAACGGTGTATCGCACTCTGGCGTTGTTAACCCAAAGCGGCTTGGCCTCGGAGTTGGATTTTGGCGACGGACAAAAACGCTATGAACATAAATACATGCATAGTCATCACGACCACATGATCTGCACCGAGTGCGGAAAAATCATCGAATTCAACCATCCCCTCATCGAAAAGTTTCAGGAAGAAGTCGCCAGCCGAAACGGGTTCACCATCACTTCCCACAAATTGGATATGTTTGGCCTTTGTAACGAATGCCGCTAATCGGCGAGCCGCCGATGGCAGTGAGCCATAGCTTGCTTGGCCGACAACATAAAGTTATCTCGGCTTAACGGAGGTAATGCTCGTTAGCCCCACGCCTAGTGGGGGAGGGATTGGGCGCAACGAAATCCGATATAGTTGAAAATTTCGTTCATCACTTGACCATAGGTGGTCACTTTCGGGAAAACTTTATTTTTGGGATGTAGCCAGACCCGATTAGTGATGCGTAATGCGCCGGCTGAAGAGTCGAAGGAACCACCTCGCACGACTTTCGATTCTCCCGCTTTCGGACCTTGAGGGTTGTTTTTCGAGCGGACTTTATAATAGGGCTCATACCAGTCATTGACCCACTCCCAGACATTCCCCATCATGTCATAAAGACCATACTGGTTTGGGGCTTTACTCCCAGCGGGGTGTGTGGTCTCTGCTGAGTTATCTTCATACCAGGTGTAGTCTTCATGCACCATATTGCCCCAAAAGTAACGGGTCGTCGCCCCACCCCGCGCCGCGTATTCCCACTCCGCTTCGCTAGGCAAACGGCAGGCGCCTTGTGATTTCTTGATAAATTTTTGCACATCCAGGAAATTGACCTGTTCAACGGGCAAGTCTGCTCCAGTAAACCTGGAGGGATTATATCCTCTCAGCTTTTCCCAACGCGCCTGAGTCACTTCATATTTATCCATATAGAAATCATCGACGCACACTTCATGCTCCGGCTTTTCATCTTCCTGGGTATAATCATTGCCCATGATAAAACACCCACCCTTTATGAACACCATTCCTTCAGGAGCTTTGTCGGCTTTCGCCTGATCTTCGGGAGAAAACTGAACCGGTGCAACCCGCTGATTAGAGAGAGGAGCAGATTCTTCCGACACCTCTGGCAGTTCGGAAAAACTGGGATGAATCTCGTCACTGCCCTGGTTCTCGACTTTATCGCCACAGGCAGAAAGCAGAGAAAAAAGACTTAGGATGATAAAAAATCTATAAAAACGCATTGTTTTAACAGGAGTTGGGAAAAGGCGAATAATACCATTTTAATGAGGTTTTACAAAAAAAATTCTGCACTTTAAAAAATTGCTGCGGTTTTTCTTGAAATAATCCTCAAATCGGTTAAAAAATACCCTTGCATCCCAATATTATCCAATAAATAGCTTAAATTTTTTTTGTCCAAATACCGATAAATAAGAGGAATACCTCATTACGGAGCCGGACTTTGCGATTTATAAAACCATCCATCATTTTTGTCTCTTTCCTATTACTGGGGACGGGTTGCAGCACCCTGGAAAAAACCTATCAAAAAACGCGCCAGACAATGGCGAACCTTCTTAATGCCGCCGAGGATACCTATCGTCCTGCCTTGGGGCTGGACAGGGATATCGACCTGCAATTTGCCAGACACCAGTTCAATCGCAGAGAATATGCCGTTTCGGAATTTTATTTAAAAAAGACACTGGCCAATCAGCCGGAAAATCGAGAAGCCATCCAACTTCTACCCTAGGCGTATTTTTTCCAAAAACGTTTTGACAAGGCATTAGCATCCTTCAAATAAGCTCACACTCTGCACAAAAAAGATCCAACTGCCTTATTGGGTATGGGCTGGTCTTATTTCAGCTTGAAGCAATACCAGAAAGCTCTGGATAGTTTTGAGCGCGCCGAAAGGTTTGCCTCGCACCCCTACGAAATCCGCAAAGGGAAGGCCTTCATTCACTTGGAACAACGGCGAAGCCAACTTGCAAGAGAAGAGCTGGAAAAAATTCTTCCACCCGCCAAGGTGAATGAGTTGCTGGAACATTGGGAAGCGTCGAACCGCAATGACAACATCGTTCGCTGGGAGATCGTTCCCTCCAACCCTGAATCCAATTCGATATTTACCTTACCGGTTGAGTTTCCCCGGTACCGTAGCCTTCTCCTTGGAATGCCCACAGAAGATATAGAAGCTCTGGACTCAGCATGGGAAAGCTATTATCAGGGTAAGTACACCAAAGCGGCCAACCTGTTTGGCGGACTGGCCCGATCAAATTCTCCAAACCTGGATGCGGTGAACAGGCTTGCATGGAGCCTTATGCATGCAAAACAAATCAATAAATCGGAAAAAACATTCAAGGAAATCCTGGAACTCTACCCGCGTTTCATTGGAGCCTTCAAAGGCCTGCGGGAAATTGAAGAAATCAAGAAGCGTCAGGCCGTTTATGTACAAAACTATATTGATCTTGGTAAATATCAGCTTGCCGCAAACAAACTCGATGATTTACTAAATCGCTACGACGATTGGGCTCACCTTTATAACCAGTATGGAAAGATTTTTCTTGCCCGTAAAAATTATGAAAAGGCCCGGGAGTATTTTCTTGATGCGCAAAAGTTTTCGCCCAATGACAGCCCCTCACAACTCGGCCTTGAGCAGGTACAACGGGCTTTGGACAAACAATTATATAAAGCCGATCAGGCTTTTAAAAAAGGGGACTACAAATTAGCAACCCTGATTTATCATGACTATGTAGGAGAAGATGAATGGCCGTCGCCCAAATTTAGCCTGGCCCACGCCTATAACGGGCTTGGCTGGAGTCAGTTCTACAAAAAACAGTATGAGTATGCCATTGACAAGTTTTTAAAATCCATTGAGCATGAGAATTATAAAATATCTTCTGCCAAAGGACTCGGCCTCTCCCTGTTTGCTATAAAAAATTATTCGGATGCCATTCCCTATCTGCAAACAGCCTTGAAGAGTGACCCCGAAAACAAAGATCTGGCTTATAAACTCGACTGGAGCATTCTGAGAAGTGAGTCTCTGGGCGTTTCCCAAAAATATTTTGAAGATGTCTTAAAAAATCATCCTCTCCGCGCTTCGCCCTATATGGCTCTCGGTTGGATTCACTACAACTGGCGCAACCCTGATCTCGGAGTGGAATATTTTCTCAAAGCCATTTCTCTCGATCCGGATTTTGCGCTGACACCCGAGTTTCTGAAATTGCTGAAAAAGGAACGTTTTGGCTGGCAGGTCTATAATTCCCTGGGCTGGACCTACTTTCAAAATCAGTTGGATGACCAGGCCATGCAAATGTTCAGGCATTCTCTAAAAATCCAACCTAACAAATCCGAAGCCCGCAAAGGGATGGGTTATGTCTACTTTCGACAGGGCAAACATAATTCTGCCATCACCATGCTGGAACAATGTCTGGCTTTAAATCCCGATCCCAACCCGGTATTTGAACAGCTAACCGGTTCCAATGCCATTGCCCCGTTCCTGATGCAGACAACAGCCCGAACCAAACTGGGAAGGACCCACTTTATCAAGGATAATATTATCGAAGCCATCAATGTGATAACGAAGAAATCCTCCGTAACCCCAGTCAACCCGATGCCTATGATGGATTGGGGTGGGCTTACCTAAAACAAGGCCGTTCTCTGGAGGCCAGAACCGCTTTCACAACCGCAATACGCCTGGAACCGCTTAATAATTCAGCACATAAAGGCCTGATGAAGGCCAAACATGCCATCACCGAAGAGCGCCTGAAAGCCAAGGCCCCCTCTCCTTTCGATTTCCTTCGAACAAGTCCGAATTAGCTTATTAATGATTTATCAGCGAAAAAACAAAACTTTCAATTGACTCCTGTCAGAATTCGCTTATAGTATATTAATATCCCACTGGTTGTTTATATATTAAGACGCTCAAACATTTGGGGAGGGAGGGGTACCTTTCTCTTTTCACTGTAGGGGTGAGAAATCATGGAGTTGAATCTTGATTCGACTCCATGGTCCCGGTTCCACCACTATCCTACAAAAGTTGTTCCTATTGGCTCCCGGCGTCTCGCCGGTTGGCCCCACGCCGCGAGTGGGCCGCCTACTTTTTCCCAGAAAACATTTCTACATAAGAAGACTTCAGGTTATCGACAACGGAAGGGTCTGCTAACGTCGAGATATCCCCAAGTTGATCGGCTTCATTGGCGGCAATTTTCCGCAATATGCGCCGCATAATTTTCCCCGAACGGGTTTTAGGAAGCGCAGGAGCCCAGTGTATGACATCCGGCGTGGCGATAGGCCCGATTTCCTTTCTGACAAACTGCACCAGAGTCTTCTTCAACGCATCATCCGGTTGCACCCCATCCATCAGGGAAACGTAGGCATAGATTCCCTGGCCCTTTATCTCATGCGGGAATCCTACAACTGCGGCTTCGGCCACGGCTTCATGGAGCACCAGAGCCGACTCCACCTCAGCGGTTCCCATCCTGTGTCCGGATACGTTTATAACATCATCGACTCTGCCGGTGACCCAGTAATAACCGTCTTCATCACGACGGCAACCGTCTCCAGTAAAATAATAACCCGGGTAAAGTTTAAAATAAGTTTCCTCAAAACGTTCATGGTCGCCATAAACCGTTCTCATTTGCCCCGGCCAGGGTTCGGAAATCGCCAGCACGCCTGCCACCCCGTTGCCTTCGAGTATCTTGCCGGTTTCCGCTTCGATCATCACGGGCTTCACGCCAAAAAAAGGCAGGGTTGCCGAGCCCGGTTTTGCCGGAGTGCAACCGGGTAGAGGCGTGATCAAAATGCCACCGGTCTCGGTCTGCCACCAGGTATCGACAATGGGGCAACGTTCCCTTCCGACATTTTTGTAATACCACCGCCAAGCTTCCGGGTTGATCGGCTCGCCGACCGAACCCAAAACCCTTAACGTTGAAAGATCATACTGAGCGGGTATGTCCTCCCCATGGGCCATGAGTGCGCGAATCGCCGTTGGAGCCGTATAAAACTGGGTGACTTTGAGTCGATCCACCACATCCCAAAACCTTCCATAATTCGGATACGTCGGGATACCTTCAAACATGACCGTTGTCGCGCCATTGGCCAACGGACCATAGATGATATAGGAGTGGCCCGTGACCCAGCCGATGTCTGCCGTGCACCACCAGATATCACCGTCCTGATAATCAAAAATATATTTGTGGGTCAGCGCGGTGTAGACCATATATCCACCGACACTATGTTGAACCCCCTTGGGCTTCCCCGTTGAGCCGGAAGTATAGAGAATAAACAGAGGATCTTCCGCCGACATGACTTCCGCGTCACAAACAGGGTCGGCATTTCGCATTTCTTCATGCCACCATGTATCCCGGCCCGACTGCATTTCCACAGCAACCTTATCGCCCACCCGCTGAGACACAATGCAGGCTTTGACCACAACCCCGTCTTTTGCAGCCCGCTCCATGGCTTCATCGGCATTGGTTTTTAAAGGTACCGGTTTGGCGCCACGAAATCCTCCATCGGTGGTGATGAGAATCGTGCAGGCCGAGTCCACAATTCGATCCGCCAGAGCGGTAGGAGAAAACCCGCCAAAAACGATGGAATGAATCGCTCCTACCCTTGCGCAAGCCAGCATTGCAATCGCCAACTCCACCACCATGGGCATATAAATAGAAATCCGGTCGCCCTTTTTCACCCCATGACTTTTCAGAACATTGGCGAATTTGCAAACCTCTTCATGGAGTTGCCGGTAGGTCAAGCGAAGGTTTTCACCGGGTTCATTCCCTTCCCATAATATGGCAGTCTGGTCACCCCTTTTTCCCAGATGACGATCCAGGCAATTGACCGTTATATTGGTTTTTGCACCCTTGAACCATTCGATGCGTATCTTGCCGTTACGGATGTCGTAGTTGTAGTCACGCACCTGATCCCATTTCTCGAACCATGTGAACTTTTCCGCCTCATCGGCCCAGAATTTTTCGGGGTCACTGATGGAACGCTCATACATTTCCCGGTATTGATCCATACTTTGGATCAATGCTTTGGCGGAAACGGATTCAGAGGGATAGTAAATTTCCTCACTCATAATATTTCTCCAACCAAACCATTAGTGGTGTATTTTTAGAGAGACCGGACAGCCCTGGCCGCTTCGGTCAAGGTCCAGAGTCCATCAGGCTGGCTAAACTCACCATCGCGAATATTAAGTACAAATACACGCATACGGCCAGATACCTGTTGTGCGATCATGGAAAATCCTCCACCCGAGGCGAATTGATCGCTAATATGAATCGTCGTGCCAAACTGATCCGTATTTTCAAAGCTTTTATCAAATAGGGTCAACATTTCATCTCTTCCCGGGAGTCTCCAGTCATCATACCCGGCAAATTTATTTTCGTTCATCTCCCGCACATAATCGGCGCTGTCCTGATAATTGACCCATTTCTTCAAATCGATCATAGAGTCGGTCTTGCACCACATCAGGTTATGCGCTTTGGAGGTGACGGTGCCATCGCCATTATCAATAAAAACATTTTTTATGCTATCGGAACTCATAATATTATAAAACTCGACCTGGATTTAAAAATTAAGATAAAATACCATAATCAACCATTTACCGGTTCAAAAATTTACGTGTCTCAATCTCCAACACCACAGAAAAAAGTTTTACTGACCCATCTTGACTGGAACCTGCAAAGGTTGGATGAAGCCTTGAAGCAGGAAAACACCGACTATTTCAAGGGTGCCGCCCTGCAACGGTTTGGCCATACTTATACCATGGCCATGAAAACCATTCGCGGATTTGGTGCGCCCGAAGAGACCCTCAGAGAACCGGATGACAAACAATGTATTGCATTAGCCATGCAAAACGGTTGGACTCAAGACCAGCCCGAATGGCAGGAAATGATCGCGGACTATCAACGTATCAATCAAAAGCCCAATGAACAAGAGACAGAAACCATCTACCAGAAACTGCCGCGTTATCAACAAGCTTTCAAAAGTCTATATTCCCACTTGCAGAACTTAACTTAATACTTTTTTCAACTCGTCCAACGCCCTTTTTCTATGGGAAATGGCATTTTTCTGTTTGGAAGACATTTCCCCATAGGTCTGCTTATAACCTTCCGGGATAAAAATTACATCCCAGCCAAAACCATTTCCTCCCCGGATGCTGTCTGCCAAGGTTCCGTTCACTTCACCCCGGGCAATCTTCATATTTTGTCCGTCATAAACAGCGAAACAACATATTGCCGTCGCCCCCCGGTCATCAAAGTCGTTGATCATCTTCAGCATGCCCTGACAGCCGACCGTTTCTTCAAACCATTTCACCAAGGCGCCGGGTAACCCTTTCCAGGCATGGAACAGCAATCCTGAGTCCTCCACCATCACCGGACACTGTAATGCTGAGTATGCTTGTCGGGCTTTGTGCCGAACCACTACATCCAGATCCGGGGACTGGATTTCAAAGAGACCTTCAACCTGAACCGGTTCAAGAGCAAGGCTAAGGATTTCGCCCGCTTCTCGGACCTTATTAGGATTTCCCGTCACAAATTTGAATTGACTCAACATGAAGACCATCCCTGCCCTTGTCCGGCATGGTATCCTGTGTTATACATTGGCTTTTTCCCTTAGACCACCATATCCAAACAATTAAAATTGATGAAACAACTTTTCGCTTATTCATTTTTTCTATTATTCCTCACTTCATGCGGCCAGATTTTTGAGGTGGACGCAGATGTACAGGCCCGGCAAGCTCTGTGGGACCTGATGGAAATACAGGATAAGTTTTATCAGGAAAACCAGAGATATGCTACCGGCCATGCGGAAATAGAAAAATACAATCTGAAATACCATTCCGGCATTGTCTACCTTGAAATAGAGTCGGCAGGAAAAGATAAATACAGGGCTGTTTCCCTTCCTGCCGAATCGACCACCGCGAGGGTATTTGCTTATGACAGCGATCAGGGCGGGTTCTATGAAATGGCCGAGGACGAGGTTTCACGATATGTTCTGGGAGCATTGCGACATATTCGCGAGGAAAAACATAAAAAAGATTTAAACGAACTGACTGGCTGGATATTAATGGGAGGAATGGCGTTTCTGGGATTGCGCTTTTTTGCCCGTCATCGATCTCCAGAAAATAATACTGCTATCTGGGCTTATATCTTATGTTTGCCGGCTATGGGATGGGCCGTCGCCCTTCTGGGAAACATCGAAGCCGATGTGGTGTTCACCAGCGCTATAGCCCAGGCCACCTGGGTAGGCATGGCAATGGCCTTATTGGCTTTGGCACTGGGAAGTAGCTGGTTGATGAAAAATAAAAAACCTCCGGCCCCCTTGATTAGCTTGCTGGTATGCACACTACTCATATCCCTGTTGAGTGCCGGAGTTATGGGGTATATGCTCACAACCTTCAGCTGAAAAATCAGCCCAGCCAAACGGTAAGAATGTGAAGAGTTTCTGATTCACTCGCCCATTGCGACCGAAGGGTAAAACTCTGACCATCATGGGTGTTGGCGGGAAGTATGAACTTGATGGGTCCCTCTGAAGAATTCAAAGTCATAACCCTTCGACCTGAAATTTTATCATACGGTATTTTCATCTCATAAGAATAGCGAGAGTTCTCGGGTTTTGCAGTTTCCTCAAGGGGCACATTTAGATTCAATAAAAGATCCCCGCGCCGTTTAGAAAATAGACTGGTCTCGCCTTTCCCCGGAATTCTTAGGAGCATCTGATTCCAGTCCCCGGAAGGGATTTTGACTTCAAAACGTTCCTTACCAGATTTTAAATGGAGACGGCCACCCATTTTGCGAATTGATTGGGATACTTTTATATTCTTTTGAATATCCAACTGGAAAATTTTGCTGTCCAGACCCTCCAAGAAACTAAGCCCGGAACGAACTGCCGCTTGAACAACAGGGTTTTCACCCAAAACTTTGAACAGAACTCCCCATTCAGATTTCTCTGGCCTTGGATAATGGAATTCCTGATGGCCAATATTAGCCCTGTAATAAGTTTCCAGTTTTTCAAAAGCCTGGTTGATTTCTTTCAATCGGGTGTCACCCCATTGGGTATCGGCCTTTTCCGGATTGATGTCGGGATGAAATTTCCGGGCAAGAGAATGATAGGATTTCCGCACCCTGAGCCACTCTTCCCTGGGGGATACGTTGAGAATTTTATAGCACTCGGCGATTTGCATAGGATTACCTGTTTTCAGGATTTGTGCCAAACCCTGAAATATTAATGAGGCCTTAAATATCAAGAAGATATAAAAATATCCTCTTTTAGAGGCTGTTGCAACCAGGAAAAAACTACCGAAGTCTCTGGAAATTTATAGTTTATTATTTTTCAATGGGTTATATTAGCTACTATTAAAATTGTTTGACCGGGTCATGGGCATTAGACCGGCAATAATTCCCCCGACAATTTAACATCAATCAATGTTTTGAAGCTTTTCCTGCTTGCGCGAAGATGAATCCCTCTCACAAATTAAGCACACAAAACTTCTTTGGCACCTCGGAAGTCGCGCTCAGAGAAATTTTTTTTGATTGGGGTATTGAAGCCTACCGGGTTCACCAGGTTTTCACCTGGGTCTATCATTATCATTGCCGCGACTTTAATGAGATGAGCAATCTTTCTAAATCTTTGCGGTCTCAGTTGGCGGAGCATTTTCATTTTTCACTTCCCAAAATTCAAAACCGGACCCACTCCAAGGATGGGTCGATAAAGTATTTATTGGAAATGAATGATGGAGAGGTGGTGGAAAGTGTCTGGATGCCTTCGGAGTCCAGGAAAACTTTATGCCTTTCCACGCAAGTGGGTTGTCGTCTGAATTGCTCGTTCTGTTTAACGGCAAGCCTGGGACTGAAACGAAATTTAACGGCAGGTGAAATCATCGGCCAGCACATCGCCATCAATCAGGAACTCAAAGAGAAAGACCAGATCACCAATATCGTTTTTATGGGAATGGGCGAACCCCTGGACAACTATGAGCCGGTTGTCGATGCATTGCGTCTCATGATCTCTCCAGAAGCCATGAAGATTTCAACAAGAAAGGTCACCGTTTCTACCTCGGGGCTGGTTGAAAAAATGAAAGCGTTTCAAGATGAAAACCTGCCGATAAACCTGGCTATTTCTCTCAACGCTTCCGACAATGCCACCCGCGACCGGTTGATGCCTATCAATAAAAAATACCCCATTGAAGTCTTGATAGATTGCCTTAAAAAATATCCTTTAAAACCGCAAAGGAGGCATACCATCGAATATGTGCTACTCGCAGGCATCAATGATTCGGATGAAGATGCGCAGAGGCTGGCAAAATGGTTGAGGGATGTTCCCTGCAAGATCAACCTGATTCCTTTTAACGGTTTTGATCCGTCAGAATACAGGCCTCCCTCCGAACAGAGAGTTTTAAAGTTTCAAAATTATTTGATCGAACAGAATTTTTCTGCCTTTATTAGACAAAACCGGGCCACGGATATACTCGGTGCCTGCGGGCAACTCGCAGCCAGCGTGACGCCCACTAGGCGTGGGGCCAGCACTGCATTACCCGAAGAGCAGACAGAGCCCTCAAGCGCAATACCTTAGTGAGTTAAGCCAACACTTTTTCCAAAACATTCATGAATAATCCTGATTCTCAAAATCCCGAGCTGTCAATTATTATCCCTGTTTACAATGAGAGGGACAACCTGATCCCCCTTGAAGACAAGCTCGAGGCAGAACTTGCAAAAATCAACCTGAGTTATGAAATCATTCTCATTGACGATGGAAGTGGCGATGGCAGCGCGCATTTGATCAAATCCATGCAGAAACACAATCCACGCATCAGGCTTATCCAGTTCGGTCATAACCATGGACAGTCAGCGGCATTCGCGGCCGGGTTCAAAGCGGCCCAGGGGAAAATTTTCGTCACGCTTGATGCTGATTTGCAGAACAACCCCGCCGACATCCCCCTGCTTCTTGAAAAGATGCAGGACTATGATGTGGTGTGCGGCTGGCGTCATAAGAGGAATGATCCTTGGATCAAAAGGGTTTCTTCAAAAATAGGTAATGCGGTGCGGAATAAATTGAGTGAGGAGGAAATTGCCGATACCGGTTGCTCCTTGAAAGCATTTCGCCGGGAATGCTTTGACAATGTTAAATTTTTTAAAGGAATGCATCGGTTTTTCCCCACCTTAATGAAAATGGAAGGGTTCCGGGTCACCCAGGTCAAGGTCAGCCACCATCCCCGACTTCATGGGGAATCAAAATACAATATCCGAAACCGCCTGTTTTCTTCTTTTCAGGATTTGCTGGCCATCCGCTGGATGAAAAAGCGACAGATTAACTATGATATTATCAGGGAGGATTAAATGACAACAAACCAATGGTTGATCGTTGGATTTGTAGGGCAGGCCTTTTTTGGCGCCCGTTTTATTATCCAGTGGCTTGTTTCCGAGAAAAAAGGCGAAAGCACAATTCCCATCGCTTTCTGGTATTGCAGCATTGGGGGTGCAATGGTGCTTTTGACATATGCCATTCACAGGCAGGACCCCGTATTCATTGTAGGGCAAAGCTTGGGAAGCATTATCTATATCCGCAACCTGATACTGATAGACCGCAAAAGAAAATCCCTGGCGTCAATGGGAGTTGATAATGAGTAACTGGAAAATTAGAATCGGCGGTTTGGTTCTCAATGATACTGGGCGGATTCCTTTTTGTCTGGTCGGTGAAGTATATTCAGGCCGAATGGCCGCAGATTTTTGTCGGTTTGCTCTCTGTGTTCAGCACAGCCATGGGATTTGCCCTTCTCATCATGCCACTGGATTTACATGAATGGTCCCACATCCGACTGACCCCTCTCTTTTTTGCTTCCACTCCTCCAAAAACAGCTTGTTTTTCCTGTCGAAAAAGTAAGGCAAGTCTTTAATTAGCAACAGTTTTGAAAGTCCTTGACTTTACCCAACCCGTATGATATTTCTCTACTTTCTTTAAGTCCTTTTAACCCCAAAACAGGTTAAAAGCTTTGAAGGAATAGAGGTTTTCCATAGTTTGGGAACAGGTATTTATCGCCTTCTTCAGGCCATTCATTCAATTGATGATGAAACAATCTCAAAGTCCTTTGAAAAACACTTTTTTTAAAACCCTTCTCTGCCTGCTTTTTATTTATATGTTGGGACATTTAAGTCCTTTCCTTCCTGCTTCTTCTAACTCCATTTTTACGAATCTGAGTTTTCAGACTCTTGCATACGCCCAAGATGACGAAGAAGAAGATGAGGACGAAGAAGACGAAGATGAAGAAGGAGAAGCTGAGGAAGAAGACCTCTCATACTTAACAGATATCGGACCGGCCGCAGACCACGAGTTTGAAGAATTCTCGTTCCTGGGCATGAGTAACCGCAAGTTTACCTGGGCGGCGGCTCAACTTCATATACTATTCGCCTCATTCATTCTAGGGTGCCCCATGTTCGTGGTCATCATGGAGGTTATGGGCGCCCGACGGACACAGGGGGTTCGTAAAGCGATTATCCTCTCAAACGTGTTTTTAGCGGTTCTTATAGGCGTTGTCATAGGAATCACCGGCGAAATCATAATCGGGATCCATCACGGTGTCTTGTATGGCCTATGGGCCTGCGCGTTCGGGGCTCTAATAGTCAGTTTCCTGAATTATTTCCACCGTTTGATGAATATCCGGGCATCCGCCTTTGTCGGAGCAGTGTTTGGAACCCTGATCGCCATGCCACTGACACCGGTCGAGCATTACGAAGTTTCCGCAATTATTCTTGCTTTGATTAATGGAGCCGTCGGCGGCTTGCTCTCCAACGGTATCATGTTTGCCCAGGCAGATTTTAAATTTGAGCGTCTGGCGCATGAGATCACTAAGGTAATTGGCATTTGTTACAGTTTTACCGCGCTGACGGGAGGTCTCTTCCTCTTTGTCATGCTGGTGGCCTATAAAGACTTCATCACCTATCTGATATCCTCGTTTCCCATGCTTTTCATGGTGGCCTACCCCACCCTGTTTATTTTGGAAACGGTGATCATGTACATCTATGTCTACTCATGGGACCCACTCAACAAGGCCAATAAAAAGGGACGGCATATTGTTACGGGCATAATGCTGAATGTCTTTGGTCTCACACTTCTGATGGCCTTGGATGGACCTGCAACCTTTATGCAGGCCCCGACAAAACCTCTTGCTGATCTGCTCACTATGAGCGAGTGGGATAAAATTACCACTTCGATTTGGATGCCCCTGAACTATCACCGGCTAGTGGGCAACGGAACCTTTGGCGGTTATATGGTTTGTATCATCGGTGCATATATGTACCTGTGGTCGGATAAAAAAGAAGAGCGGGAATATTATGACTGGGTCGGTTATATCGGCAACCTCATCGGCGTTGCCATCATGATTCCCCTGCCGGCAATGGGTTACATTTTTGTCGCCGAAATTTACCGATATGACGCCACCATTGGTATGTACATCATGTCCGACCGAGAATCCATGTTCATGTTGGTGCAAGGGCTTTTGGTAGGAACCATGTTCAGCGCCAGTAATATTTATATGTGGGTTAGTATGAAGCGTATTGAAAACGCTGAGAGATTTTTTCCGGCCATGAAGTTTGGATTTGTGTTGATTGTTATTTCCGCCACAATCTGGTTCACTCCCAGACGGTTTTTCGCCACTATGCTCCCTGAACCTGGCATGGATCCAAATATGGTTTTGCCGGATAATTTAGCCTTCCTGGCTTTGATGGTTTCCAAGAATACGGCGGCGTTCTGTTTGGTGACCGTCACTTTCATCAACTATATTTTCTATACTATCGCCACCAAAACCGGAAAAGTGCATTATGGCAAGATCAATCCGCTCGGACCTTACGTTCTTATTTTCCTCGGATTCTCCGACATCTGGCTGATGAGCTGGATGGGGACCATTCGGGAACTGTCGCGGATGAATTGGCATATTTACAAAGTGTTCAAGGATGTAACCCCGGAAAAATTTGCACCGAGCCTGGCTGAGTCGGGCTTTCACGTTACAATGATTGTCTGGCTCTTTTTTATCCTGATGACAGCCATCATCTGGATTGGAATCAAATATCCAAAAACTAAGAAGAAAGAAATCGAGCCAACGCAGGCATCACCGCAAATGGCAGAATAAGATTTTTCAGGAGCAGAATGAATAATGAAAATTGACATAATCATTATTGGCGTTATTGCCGGGTTAAGTGGTCTGTTCGCCCTATACGGCACTTTTGGGATTATAGGGGCCGGTGCCGGGTTCGCAGTGATGGTAACTTATGCTTTGCTTCTCAAAATCAAACCCAAAAAAGTGGAGGAGAAAACACTTTTCCAAAATATCCGGTTTAAGCTTCCTGTCATCGCAGTATTAGCAGGAATCATTTGGGTCTTGGCAGGCAAATTCAATTTTCCCGTCTGGTGGCAGATAGAGTTTGTTGCCTTCGCCTTTGTGGGTTTTGCTTTCTTCACGCTTCTGGACTGGAAAACTCTCAAGCTGGAAAAATCGCATTTTGACTGGATCAAACGGATTCTGGCTACCTACGCCCTTGCCTCCGGTATATTTATCGGAGTGACAGCGCAGCTACCCCAATTTGATCCGGAAATTGAACTTGCAAAACTCAACAAGCCTCCCGTTAAATTAGCAGGACTAGCAGGTCCCGAGGTTATCGCCGCGGGACGCGAAGTGTTCGAAAATAATAAATGCTTCAACTGCCATAAAGTATTCTGGGAAGGCAACTCAGATCGTGGTCCCAACCTGGGTACCAAACAGATCGGCCTTTATACCGAGGATTATATTAAAGATCAGATCCTCAATCCTCGAAGAAACCAAGCTCCAGGTTTTGAGGACAAAAAATCCAAAAAAGCCATGCCGACTTATTATGGCGATGACTTAAGTGAAGACGAGTTGTCCGCCCTGATCTCTTTTTTAAAAACCCTGCGGGACCCGACCCATATGCCGGTTGAAGGCAAATTCCCCAATCAATGGACCTGGTGGGACGATAAAGATGCCATTGCCGAGGGTAAGCTGGTGTTCGAAGGGACTCATCCGCAAACAGAAGGGCTCCTCTGCGCTGTCTGTCACGGCAAGGATGGCATCCCCATGATGACCGGAGCTCTCGATTTCAGAAATGAAAATAATCCTGATACCACAAAAATCGAAGGGGACCATACGGATAAGCTTTTAAAAGACTGGCCGGATGCCCTTTGGTATCGCCGGGTTACCCGTGGTATTCCCGAAACACCCATGGCTGCTTGGGGTATGATTTTCCCGCATCTTTATCTTTGGAAGGCTGAGGCCTATGCCCGGACATTCCACGATCCTCTGGACAAACGCACCGCCAAACGGCCTGTGCCTCCCGTTCCTACCAAAGAAGAAATCGAAAGCTGGAAAACCAAAGGACTGTTCCTCGACCCATTGCTCTAAAAAAATTTATAATCATAAAGCCGATCTCGTTTGATGAGGTCGGCTTTATTTTTGCCTATTCGACAAACCCAGTGCAGGTTTGCTAGAATAACTGTATTGTTACAGTTCGTGATTCTTTGGAGATTGCAATGAGTAAAATTGATGACTTGATAAAAGAAAACCTGCTGGAAGATGGAACCATCCTTCTTCTTCGTGATAAATACATAGGCATCCGTGGTTGCATGGAGCTTGCCACGAAAGAAGCATTAAAAAGCGTGAAACAACTTATTGTTCCAGGAAACCAGATTTTGGATGAAGGCTTGGAGGCTCTTGCTGAATCCCCACATTTGGAAAACTTGGAACTTCTCAACATCAATCACAATGATATTGGGGACGATGGAGCAATCGCCTTGGCAAACTCGGAAAGTTTACCCAAATTGAAGATAGTCACTATGTTCGGCAATGTGGTAGGAGATACAGGAGCTCAGGCTTTTGCTAATTCGCCCCAGAGCAAGAAATACGTCAAACTGGATCTCTTTAAAAACCAGTATACCGAGATCGGTTATAAAGCTCTCACCGAATCAGAGAACTTGAAAAACTGTGAAGAGCTGGAAGTCTATCGGGATTAACCCGGCTTCAGCCCTTATCAGTCCATTGTGTGGTATCAAAGGTCTTGACCTGCAGCGCATGGATGAGTTTTGGAGTGCCTGTCATTTCCTGATCGAGCGCTTTGTGGACCAGCCTGACTCGTTCCATGACATTGAGGTTTTCGAATTGGGGTGAAACAACAACGATGGAATAATGACCCCCGCCTCCAGCGGCTTTGTGACCACGATGAAGGTGGCTCTCATCGATGACCTCCACATGTTTGGCAGCGATTCTTTCTTTAAGGTTATTATTGATAATTTCAGTGGTATCCATATAATTTTAAAGTCTTTTTAGGTTATTAGTTATTATTCAGGAGGCTTGGAGCGCAGTCCCACATCCGGGAAGTCTTTAAACTTGTTGAGGTTATCCTGGAATTTCTGAAAAGCCTCGTGTTCCTTTTCGTCCATCAGTTTTGCCCGGCAACGGGCACAAACCGGTATTTTATCAGAATCGTAGTTGCGAATCCTGTTTTTGACTCCGCATTGCGGGCAAGGTATGATGGCTAAACCGGGATCAGTCATGATTCATCATAACAAACCCGCATCGAAAATTAAAAGAGTACTTACAATCTTTCTTTAATATGTTTTTCTTCCAACAAATCGGCCCCAGCCAGAAAATACCCTTCACGACCAAGTTGGCCATGGTTTTCTGGATCATACTGAGTTTGGTCCTGTTATTCTTTTTTGCATTCAGCATTTTTATAATCGCATTGATGGTGGGTCTGGTTTTATTCACCACCAGCCTGTTCCAGAAGAAAAAGCAGCCGGGTTCCATCCCCAATCCCGATTTCCAAACCCGGCCCTATTCTGCCCCCCGGAACAACAAAGACGACGACGTCATAGACATTTAGCAGAGTACCTCTGCATGTAGATTGCAATGGCTCTCACTACAAACAACAGCATTCTCGGCTCAACCAGCTCTTACTGGCTATTCCCACGCTCAGTGGATTTTCGAGGTCTTTTGTATATATGTGTGGCCTCGCCGTAAAACGCCTCGGCGGTTTCCATGATCGTTTCAGAAAGCGTCGGATGCGGGTGAATAGAATGCGCCAGGTCTTTAGCGTTTAAGTCATTGTCGATGGCCAAAACACCTTCCCCTATCAACTCCCCGGCTCCAACCCCGGATATTCCCATTCCCAGAACCTGCTCCGTATCCGGATCAAGAATCAGTTTGGTCACGCCATCCGGCCGACCCAGTGTCTGGGCTCTTCCTGACGCCCCCCAGGGGAATTTGACCACTTGAACTTTCCTGTTGCTGGTTTGGGCGTCAGTTTCCGTCAAACCACACCAGGCTATTTCCGGATCGGTAAAAACCACAGCGGGAACACTGCGTGTTTTTTGAGTGGAATTCTCGCCAGCCAAAATATCGATAACCGTTTTGCCTTCCGCCGATGCTTTGTGAGCGAGCATCACTCCACCAATCACATCCCCAATCGCAGAGATGGAAGGCTCACCGGTTTGAAACTGTTCATTCACCTGAATGAACCCATTGCCATCTGTTTTGATTCCGGTGGATTCCAGGCCAATGCCCACGGTGTTGGGTTTTCGGCCTACAGCGACCAGAATCCGGTCATAGTTGCCCGTCTTTATATCACCCGTGAATTGCACCGCAACCTGATTTTCTTTCAGCTCACAGGAAACAACCTGGGTATTTAAATAAATAGCCTGAAATTGAGATTTAAGTCTGGAATGCAAAGGACGAACCAGGTCTCGATCCACTCCCGGCAATAAATCACCGGTCATTTCCACCACCGTCACCCGGCTACCCAGCGAGGCATACACCGTTCCCATTTCTAATCCTATATACCCACCTCCGACCACCAGTAAACTCTCGGGAATTTCCTTCAACTCCAGCGCCGATGTCGAGGTCAGGGTCCGCTCGCCAATTTCTGCAAATAACGGTGGGCAAACAGGCTGAGAACCCGTTGCAAGAATGCAATGATCGAAGGTCAATGGCTCTTTGTCATCGATGACAAGATGATTACCATCGAGAAATCGGGCTCTCCCGTTTACAAATTCAACCCCGCGCTGTTTGCAAAGGGAGCTAAGGCCGTTGGCCATTTTTTTGATGACTTCACGATTCCATTCGCGGATCCGGTTCAAATCAATTTCAGGAGGTTGAAACTTCAACCCGCAAGCCTCTGCATTCCTGGTTTCCTCTATCAATCGCGCAAGGTGAAGCAAAGATTTTGAGGGAATACAACCTCGATGCAGACACACCCCACCCGGCTTGGGATTCTCATCAATCAGGGTAACGCTCATTCCTCGGTCAGCAGCCAGGAAAGCGGAGCTATAGCCTCCCGGGCCAGCACCCAAAACGATTACTCTTTTTTTATTCATAACATCAAATCATTTTCGCAAACTAAAACTAACGGTGTCTTTTTCGACTAAGTTGTTCCCAAACCCGCGGCTCGGCTTTTGAACCCACCTTGCCAAACATATAATGAAAAAGTCTTTGTGCATCCTGCTTACCAGCATGCTTACCAACAAGCCGGGAAACAATAGCCTCCTCTATTTGTAAAAATGGTTGCAACTGCTTTCCCACTTTCTTCACAATCTGAAGATTGCTGAGGTCTGAAGCAGGTTTAACCGCAGAGGAAGGCTCGCTGCCTTTTCGATCAATATTTTTAGAGTCGAAGCTATCGCTCTCAGCAACTAGCGATTTCTTGTTCAAGTTTTTATAACCAATAAAATAAGCCAGTGCGAAACCAGATTCTGAATCACTTAATGATTCAAGATCCCTTTGAACCTTGGCAAGCAAACTTTTAGAATCTATCTGGGAATCGCAACCACTCCAATGCCATATATCCCCATCAAGCGGGACCAATGCTCCAAGATCAGTAAGATGTCTTAAAAAAGATTCAGCGACCTCCTCGCTCAAATCATCAGAAACGATGAATTCAATAAAAAAACTTGTCCAATCGGCCAAACTCATTCTGCCCGAATAATTTTTTTTCATAAACCCATCCTTTGCAACTATATAGCTGGACAAGCAGGGCGCGAATACTAGTTATACATCTTGATATTTAATCAAACGCTTTTGAAGCTTCTCCCTCCACTCGTCTGACAAAGCAGCAAGAGAAACCAATTCTTTCATGTGTTGAATATTCGCCCCGCCCTTCCGCAACAGAGCATTTGCCTTTTCAATAGAAAATTTCTCTTTATGAATTCTTTTTATAGGGGCTCCAGGTTCTACCAAACCTGGTTTAAGAACCCTTAAGTAATAACCGCTGAAACCGGATTTTTTAACACTGCAGGCCATACTCTGGTCGTTAAACACTTTATTCAGCTTATGGCAAGGCTCGCGGGGTTGAGAGACTTGAACCTGAACCGACCCTATCTCAAAAATATCGCCAATATTAATAACTGTTTCAGGCATACCGGACAAACTAAGATTTTCTCCAAAAGCACCTGGCAAGATTTTACGCTGCAGTTTTTCACTCCAATAAGGAAAATGTTCAACACAGTAGGCGCATACAGCCTTATCCTTTCCGCCATGAATTCGGGTGTCGCCAACACCATCCCCCTCAAACCCAAGACCACCCAGAAATACCGATTGAGAAATGGGAATCTTAAAAATTCCTGACCTGATTTTTCTGGGGCCACCATCAAGGGAAACGCGGGCGGGAGAAGTAGTATTAATGGAAACAATTTTCAAATCGGTACGCCTCCACTTCTTAGTTACAAAAACAGATCAAATATAATTTATTGGACAATTAAAAGCAGGAAAACCAATATCAGTTACTTGGGCGATGCGGGCGGTTTATAGTATTGATAGCAATCTCTACCATATATTTAATTGTTTGAATATTTCACCTGGGAAATTGGACCCCTCAGTATTCTCAATGGGTGATTTTTCATGGCAAATTAGAAAAAGATTTTGCAGAAAACAACTTTTAGAAAACAAGGATAGATTCATCTTATCACGACACGATAGTCCAAATATCCCCGAATATCAATACGGGAGCTATGGCATCCAAAGGTATAAGAAATATGGACTTAGGGTGCTTTTATCCAGGCCAAGATTCAAATTAATCAGGTTAAAGGCAGGGGGTTGCGGAGAAATGGAATAAAGGTTGGATTTATAATCCCCTTGGCGCTGATAGGTAACAACTTTTAGATCAGGTTTTTTAAGTTTAAGCTTAATCCGCTCCATAGTATCCGAGATATAACCAATACGGTCAAT
Source organism: Nitrospina sp. LS_NOB (assembly GCA_001542995.1). Taxonomy (GTDB): domain Bacteria; phylum Nitrospinota; class Nitrospinia; order Nitrospinales; family VA-1; genus LS-NOB. The sequence goes on along the minus strand of LFLA01000007.1, from coordinate 23,563 downwards.
AAGCTTGAGGTCTATGGCTTGATTTGAGTCAAAAATACGGCCATCGGCAAGAGGTTTCACTGCTGCCAAATCAAGTTCTGTTCTGTTTTCAGCGATAATGGTAATAAATCGGGTATGAAAATTATCAATGGTATTTTGAAAAAGTTTTCGCTCTTCATCGGTGAAAGATCGAAACGGGGACATGAAATCCTTTTTATCGCCGGATTTCACAATTTCCCAATTCACACCTATTTTTTCCATCAGGTTTTCCAGATTAACTTTTAACGCTATCACACCAATGCTGCCAATCAATGAGGTAGGATGCGCAACAATTTCATCCCCCGCGAGGGCTACATAATAGCCACCGGAAGCGGCAAGGTCCATAATCTGAACATAAACCGGAATCCCATGCTTCTTCTTATAAGTCACCAGTTCATGCAAGATGATATCGCTGGCGGTCACCGTACCACCAGGACTATTGATCTTGATTAAAAGGGCCCTGATATCATCATCCTTCTCCGCTTTGGCAATAATTTCGCGTACCTGTTCCACCATGCCCAATGCTGTCGTAGCGCCTGTGAAGGCATAATCTTTCTGGTTATTGATCACACCCTGCAAATCTATCAGGAGTACTTTTTCCGGCCCTTCCCCTTCCAGCACGGTTTCTTCCAGAGGGCCCATAGTCGGACCAAGCTGAATAGTCGCACAGGCAGTACCAAAAAAAACAGCAAGAACTAGCATCCGCCCTTGCTTGATAAATTTAGTATTTTTCAACATTTCCAGATATTTAAAAAAGATATTTAAAGCTAGGTTAAAACACCCCAAAAAGGTGCCAGTTTGTTCTGATAGGATTCGAAATCCGTCTGGGATTTAAAAATTTTATCAAGATTATTGCGAATCTTCAAAATGACATCTTCATTGCGCCTTTCTTTTTCCAGCAAGGCCTGCTTAACCAAGCCGTACAAACAGAGAATGATTTCCTTAAGATTTAAATTTAATTTTGCGGCGCGCATTTTAGTTTCCTTGCGTTGATCAACGGAACGGCCGGACCAAACTGTACTTTCCACAGCCTTGATATCCTTGACATACATTGGGATGATCTCATTTAAAGAGGCTAAAGCCACCCTATCACAACCAGAGTCCTTCAGTTTTTTGCACAAAATATGCAGGTTCTGCAGAGGATCAATAACCTGCAAATCAATCAATACCGACTCGTCCACATCATACATTTTACTCAACTCAGACGGCTGAAGTCTTTCAGAGCCTCCAATATCATCCCCCAACGTATCTTTTAATTTTGCAACTTCCGTATCCACCGATATTTTAGCCGCCTCAAGAGTTTGTGAAATCTTTTCATCAAATTCTTCCACGCTCCTTCTCTGCGAATGAACATCCCTGTATTTTTTCTTGAAATCCTCCAGGATGAGTTCAACCTCCGTATTCCAATTGGCCATCAGTTTATTAGCCCTCGCGCTTTCAAGGGGCACAAGATATTTCAGCCTCACCTTTCTTTCAATGGTGACAAGTCCCTTTATAAGGGTACGTATCAATCGCTCATAAGAAATATACTGGGCATCCAGGTGTTCTTGAGAATGCTTCAAGTTGGATTTGGTGAATTTAATATTGTTCTTTTTTAAGCGAACCGAATTTTCGGCCAAGAGGAACGTGCATTTATCCCGTTCCATAATGTCCAGGGTTTTATCCAGATCTTCCATAATTAAATTTCAAAAATAATGTTAGTGGGATGAGTTGAACTGTTAATCCGCGCTTTTGGCACAACGACACCCTATTCCATAATAATCCTTGGCGTCACTATCTCCATAGCGGCTGGAGGATCGGAGATAAACGGGAAGGCTGTTCCAGGCCCCCCCACGAATAACGTGGTATTTTCCTTTTTCTGGACCTTTGGGGTTTTTATAGGGGCTTTTCTTATAATATTTTTTATCATACCAGTCATAAACCCATTCGGCAACATTGCCCCCAAGGTCGAACACTCCTTCAGGGCTTTTGCCTTGCTCAAAACTACCGATTGGGGAAAGCACGGTCCCTTTTTGTATAAAACAACAATTGCCAAAGTTGGCCCGTTTGTCATTGGGTGGCTCGTTACCCCAGGGATAGGTCCGTTTCTCAATACCTTTTGCAGAGCGTTCCCATTCTGCTTCCGTGGGTAGGCGCTTATCTTTCCATTCACAATATTTTTTGCAACGCTTCCATTGAAAACCAAATACAGGCTTGTTTATCATATCAGGCCGTGTCTTGCGGTCGATCCAGCCGGTTATGGTTGGATATTGTCTTGAGTTGGCGGCCAAATATTTCTCAAAATCCTTAAAAGTCACTTCATATTTGTCTATATAGAAAGCATCCAGATAAACTTTATGACTGGGGTGCTCATTAGATTTCCCTTCTCCTTCAGGACTGCCCATCTCAAATTCTCCTGCAGAGATATAAGCCATCTCGGGATAGGGGTTGGCTTCAGCCTGGGAAAACACGATCAATATGACCCAAATGAATAAAAACTGTCTCACAATCTTATTATTTATGTTCAAGACCCGATATTTATTGAGCCTGAAAGTTTAAAAGCTTATTATAAAGTACCAAATGGAAGCAGTGATCCCACAAATTCTCCATTTCCATTTTTCCCGATCTTTTGATTCATGCATATCTTAAAACAAGTTGACCGGTTTCTGGAAAAAATTGAAGGCCACCTGATTGTCTTGATCCTGAGCCTTATGATTGTACTTTCGTTCGGCCAAATGTTGCTGAGAAATTTTTTTGACATGGGAATTGTATGGGGAGACACCCTGCTCCGACAATGGGTTCTCTGGGTGGGATTTCTAGGGGCCTCTATAGCAGTTCGACATGATAAGCATATTTCTATTGAGGTTTTTTCCGGTTTATCGTCGCTTTTTTGGAAACGGATTATTAAAGCTTTTACGAGATTTTCAGCTGGCATTATCAGCGGCTTTCTGGCCTGGGCGGCCTGGTCATTCATGCTATTTGAAAAAGATGCGGAATCCGTTCTTTTCCTGAATATTCCCGTCTGGATTTTTCAGACCATTCTGCCCTACAGTTTTATGATTATCGCCATACGCTTTATAATAAGTGGTGCTGTTTTTTTTGAAAACAGTTCGGGGCAAGCGCTCAAATGATCGCCTTAGGGATCATTCTACTGGCCTTGCTGGGTGTCCCCCTGTTTGCTGTCATTGGCCTCTCAGCCCTCGCTTCTTTTTACAATGCCGAGATAGATTCGGCAGCCATATTTGTTGAGCTTTACCGGGTGGCCAGTAACCCGACACTCATCGCCATTCCGCTGTTCACCTTTTCCGGATTTATTCTCGCTCATGGAAAAACCCCCGAGCGTTTGACGAGAGTCTCACAAACCATTTTGAGAGGCGTTCCCGGTGGCATCCCTCTGGCTATCCTGATGGCTTGCGCATTCTTTACGGCCCTTACTGGAGCTTCCGGAGTGACAATCATCGCCTTGGGCGGTTTGCTCTATCCGCTTTTATTAAAGGAAAAATATGGTGAAAACTTTTCCTTAGGGATGATCACCTCATCAGGGAGTCTGGGGCTTTTATTCCCCCCTTCCCTGCCACTTATTTTATATGGCCTGGTCGCTCAGGTCAGTATCGACAAGCTATTCATTGCCGGCATTGTCCCCGGCCTGATCATGATTATGATCATATCGGCCTTCGCCATCACTCGAAGTGCCCGGTCATCCGAGAACTTTAACTGGCCCGAAGCCAAATCAGCCCTGATCGATGCTATTTGGGAATTGCCCCTGCCTTTCCTTATATTGGTGGGAATATATGGCGGGTTCTTCACCGTGACTGAGGCCGCATCCGTGACCGTGGTCTATGTGATTCTGGTCGAAACGGTCATCTACAAAGATCTCGACCTTTTCAAAGATTTGCCGGGCTTGATGAAAGAAAGCATGATACTGGTCGGCACCATCCTCATCATTCTGGGAACCGCAATGGGATTCACCAACTACCTTGTAGATGAACAAATACCCATGACCCTACTGGCAACCATGAAACAATACATCCATGATCCTCTAACGTTTTTGATGGTGTTAAACGTTTTCCTTCTCATCGTGGGTTGTATGATGGATATATTTTCCGCAATCATCGTGGTCGTCCCGTTGATTATCCCGATTGCGCAGAGTTTTGATGTGAATATGATACATCTTGGAATCATTTTCCTGACCAACCTGGAAATTGGTTATTCAACACCTCCGGTAGGAATAAACCTTTTTATAGCCGCCACCCGTTTTAACAAGCCCGTATTAAAATTATACCAAGCTGTTTTGCCGTTTCTAGGATTACGACTAATCGGTCTTATTCTGATAACTTATGTGCCTGCAATCAGCCTCTTTTTGGTGGATTGGGTTTCCCGGTAATAGCATTTCTGTTTATTGACACCTATGTTATTCTGCCGAGAATAATTACAAGCTATCGAATGACATGAAAAAAAAGTATGGCCTTAGCCTGAAGAATGAAACGGTTTCTTACACCGTCTTTAAAAGTCCTATTGGATTAACGGGTCTTGCGGCAACACAAAAAGGACTGATCCGACTTGCGAACAAGGTTCCCAGCGAAAAATATTTTGAAAAACTTTTAGTTAAGGAACTAAAATTTCAAATTATAAAGAATCCAAATCATTTCAAAGACCTCATCGAACAGTTTCAAAGTTATTTTAAAGGCGAGCTCAGATCCTTTCGATTTCCCTTGGATTTACGGCTGGGGACTCCCTTCCAGCAAAAAGTCTGGAAAAGTCTTCTCACCATACCATATGGTTTCACCCGAAGTTATAAATGGCTGGCCCAATCCATTAAAAACCCTGATTCAGCCAGAGCCGTTGGCAACGCCAATGCTCAGAATCCTCTTTCCATCATCATCCCATGCCACAGGGTGGTCCGCGAAAATGGTGAATTGGGAGGATATACAGGAGGCGTACAGATAAAACGTTACCTTCTGAAACTGGAAAGGGCTATTTAATGGCCCTCTATAAAACCCGAGCCATAGCGATTAAAAGCATTAACCTTTCGGAGTCAGACCGGTTAGTCACTTTCATGACAGAGAATCACGGCAAAGTTAAATGCGTCGCCAAAGGAGCCAGAAAAATTAAGAACCAGTTCTGGGCTGCCTTGGAACCTATGTCCCTGATCCATCTAATTTATTTTGGCAAGGAGCACCAGAGCCTTTTCCGGCTAAATCACTCAGACATCATAGAGTCCTTTCAAACAATCCGCGATGACTTTGACAAACTCTATACAGGCATCTATTTTCTCGACCTGATCGACGCCATGATTCTTGAAGGCCACCGGGAAGTAAAAGTTTTCAGTCTGCTTCACCAATCGCTGGCAGCACTCAATCAACAGAGCGAATTAGAACCTCTGCGTCGGCTTTTTGAAATTCGCCTGCTTTCATTAGCCGGATATCAACCACAACTGGAGCATTGTGTCCTTTGTAGAAAGGCACCCCAAAACGGATTGATTTCTTTCAGCTATGCCCATAATGGAATCCTTTGCAATTCATGCTGCCGCAGGGCAGGGAGTGACATACAATTCAGCACGGGAACAAGAAATTACATAAAAAAATTATTAGAGGTGGAAATCAAAACCTGTGAAAGGTTAAAATTTCCTAAAGGCCAAACGGATGAAATCGAGAAGGTGACCCATCGCCTGATTCTTTCCCATTTAGGCCGTGAGTTGAAGTCTTACCCTTTTATTAAAAATATGGCAGAACTTTAGGAAGTCCTTATGGAAAAGAAACCGGTTCAAACATCTAAAGCCCCATCAGCAATAGGTCCCTACTCCCAAGCCATTCGTATAGGTGACTTCTTGTACACTTCCGGCCAAATTGCCCTTAACCCTGATAACATGGAGATGATGAACGGCGAAATTGAGGAAGAGACCGAATGGGTTCTGAAAAATGTAGAAGCGATTTTAGAAGCCGACGGCATGAGCCTGGCCCATGTTATCAAAACCACGGTTTACCTGACCGATCTCAGTGAATTTGCCAGAATGAATCAGGTTTATGAAAATTTTTTTGCAAAAACCAAACCTGCCCGAGCCTGTGTGCAAGTTGCGGCACTCCCTAAGGGAGCAAAAGTAGAGATTGATGCAATTGCTCACTCCTAAAACAATTCACCCCAACCCGGAAAATAGTTGTGGCAAAAAAATCAGACGGAACAAGAAATTTTTATCGGTTCATGATGCTGATCGGGGTTGCCGTAATCGGTAGCCTGGGCTATTCATTCATGAGGGCCGCACCGGACTTTAAGAAATCGGAGTATCATCAGGCCACGACTCCGGCGGTGCAATGCATGCAATGCCACATACAAGGGGTGGAAAAAATCCCCATCATGCCTCATCGTCCTATGGGAACCTGCACCATGTGCCACACCCCTACAGACATTTGATAAAGGTTAGATGCTGAGAACTAGTTTGAATAACGGCACACAGCTATAGAGCGAAAAAACTCCCGCTGGACAGTGGAAACGGGAACTATCTCGTTTATACAAGGCGGGATAATTACAGATGTGTCAAGGCAGGTTTCCCTACGGGATAAACATTGAACCCTATCTCGTAGAGTGCATGGTGATCCAGATGATTTCTTCCATCAAAAATAAAAGCGGGTTTTTCCATCGTATCAAAAATTTTCTGGTAGTCCAGTTCCTTGTATGAAGACCATTCGGTGATCAACGCGATTCCATGCGCCCCCTCAGCCGCTTGATAGGGATCTTCAATAAAGTCTACTTTCTCTTCAGCGCCTTGAAGGTCTTTCCTGGCATTATCCAAAGCATAGGGATCGGTAATTTTCAGGCAGGCTTTTTCCTCAAGAAGCCGCTTGCAAATATAAATCGCCGGTGCATCCCGGGTATCTCCCGTATCCGGCTTGAATGCGAAACCAAAGACCGCCAGTTTCTTTCCAGCCAGCGTATTGAACATGGCCTGCAAAATACGCCGGACATATCTTTCCATCTGGTAATCATTGATCGAGACCACCTGCTCCCAGAAAGCGGCAACCTCATTCAACTGATAATGCTCACATAAATAGACCAGACTCAAAATATCCTTGCGAAAGCAGGACCCGCCAAATCCCGGCCCGGCATTCAGAAATCTGGAACCGATCCTCGAATCCATCCCGATAGCGCGGGAAACTTCCGTTACATCGGCCTCTGTCACCTCGCACAGGGAAGCGATGCTGTTGATGGAAGAGATTCGCTGAGCGAGGAAAGCGTTGGCTACTAGTTTTGAGAGCTCGCTACTCCATAGATTGGTGGTGATCAAGCGTTCCTTTGGGACCCAATGAAGATAAATATCCATCAAAGTATCGCGAGCTGCAATTCCGGACGGAGTGTCCATTGAACCGATCAGAATCCGATCCGGGTCTTCCATATCACTGATCCCCGTCCCCTCTGCCATGAACTCAGGGTTGGATAAAATTTCAAACTGGACCGAGTTGTTGCCGGAATGAAGAATGGTTTCCAGCGTCTCTGCGGCGCGAACAGGAATCGTACTTTTTTCCACAACGATTTTGTTGGATTTGGAGTTTTCTTTTATACGTCTCGCAGTTTGCTCAATAAATTGTAGGTCAACAGCTTTTCCTGCCCCCTCCCCAAACGTCTTCGTGGGAGTGTTGACGCTGACAAAAATGATATCTGCCTCATCAATACAGCGGTCAATTTCCGTAGAGAAAAACAGGTTTTTCCCACGAGCACTCAGCACCCGTTCCTGCAATCCTGGCTCAAAAATGGGCAGTTTGTCTGAGTTCCAGGCATTGATCCTTTCCTCGGAAATATCGACAACCGTCACCTTATAATCGGGGCATTTGTTAGCGATGATGGTCATGGTCGGTCCTCCGACATAACCCGCTCCGATACACAGAATATTTTTTTTGAAGTTTTTTGATGCCATTAGGAACTTTTCGGTAAATGCGAAGTAAGGCTTGAAGAAAAAAAGGCCTGGCCCTGGAGGGACCAGACCTTTTTATTTAGGAATCAGGGAAAATCACTTTTTATAATTGAAGGTTTTTTTCTTGCTGTTATAAGGCTTAGTGCCCTTTATAAATTTTAGCTTACCTTTATCATTGATCCTAAAGTCTTCGATCGACAGGGGAGTTTTCTCCGTCTGGCCGACTTGTTTAGCACGCTCGTCCTTTTTTTCCAGTTTCTGGTCCGCATTGTCCTCGTTCCAGTAATCCTCGAATTTGTGGACTTTCAACTTCCGCTCTTCAAAGTTGAACTTGTACTTATCGTGGACCTCAGGTTTAAAAGGAGTGTTCTTATGCGTATGACACCGGGTGCAGACATTGGCATAATCCCAGCGCTGTCCGTATTGCTCCGTCTCCGCTTTAGTGAAATTACCCTTGGAGGCTTTCATCACCGCACGGAATTGGGAACCCCCAGCCACCGAGTGGCACATTTCACAACCGACCTGCTCCTTATTCGGCTCCTCAGGATCTATCTTACTAGCCGTGTCTTTGCCTTTTTTACTCTTGCTGCCAGCCGGTTTGAATCCGCCTTTTTGACGATAACCAGTGGTATGGCATCGCAAGCAAAGGGGTGTCGTGGTGTAATCTTTTTCCGGGTCCAGTTTTACCCGTTCTTTCGCTTCCTTACGAATACCTGCCTTTAACAAATTAAAGGTGTTGCCATGAGGTGATTTTATCCAAGCCTGATAGTATGCATCATGACAACTTCCGTTACATTTAACGGCGCCAACAAATTTTGGTTTTTTCCTCATTTTCTTGACCGTCTTGGCCCGTTTTTTGGGTTTGACTTCCCATTTGTCAAACATAGCCGTTTCTTCTGCGGTCAATTCAATTTTCTTTTTCTTCTTCTTTTTAGCGTCCGCCTCAATACCTGTACCAAAGACCAGAACCAAGGAAACCAAAACCAAACTCAGAACTTTCACAAATCGTCCCATTTTCCACTCCCTGTTTTCCACAAACCCTCCGTGTATTTGAGGCTATGTTTACACAACAATCCTGATCGAGGGAAACCATTGATTCAATGCCCCTCGCACGACAGGGGAAGGATAATATAAATCCTTTACCGGGTCAATAGCGGAGTACCTCCGCCCATTTGGCTGGAGCCAACAAGTAAGAGCCCGTTGAGCCTCCAAAACTACTTGCTTCCCAAACAAAGAAGTATAGACGGCTTAATAGGCTCTTGCTATATTTACCCTTGGGCATGAAATCAATGTTGGGGATATCACATCCTCCCACGGGAGTGGGTAAATTTCTTGCGTAAATCCTGCTCTCCTTTATTTATAGACTGACAATATCAAATCTATCCCGGCATACCCCCTTGAACCATAAGCTTTCCCATTACGATTTTGCTTTACCAGCCGACCTGATTGCCCAAAAACCAACCCAACGCAGAGGCCAATCACGTTTGCTGGTGGTGAACCGGGAAAAACAAACCCTGACGCACGACACCTTTGCCAATCTAAAAAACCATCTTAAAAATCATCCTCTGATGATTTTTAATGATACCCGTGTCATTCCAGCAAAACTTCTAGCCCAGCTGGAATCTAAACAAGTAGAAATTTTGCTCATTCGTGAATTGGAATCTGAGGTGTGGGAAGTCATGATGAAGGGATTGGGCCGGTTAAAACCGGGAACCTTGCTCAAATTTGAAGATAGTGGTCTAAGCGCCCAATTCCTCAGGCGACAGGATGATCGGGCTGTTATAAGGTTCTCCTCCGCAAGAAAGCTTTCAGCCCATTTAAATAAAAACGGGCGAATGCCCCTGCCTCCATATATTCGTAGACCCCTTGACACGAGTTCACAAACCCTGGAGTTGGACCGAAAGCGGTACCAAACTGTTTTTGCCTCGCATACCGGGGCCATAGCCGCCCCGACAGCAGGACTACACTTCACTCAGTCACACTTAGCAAGTCTGCGGGAAAAAACTGTTAACACCGCCCGCCTGACCCTGCATGTGGGACCAGGAACTTTCGTTCCCATTCGTGATGAAAATTTTATTGACCACAAAATGCAGGAAGAATATTTTCAAATTTCGCCTGGAAACTGGAACAAGATCACTCAAGCAAAGAGGAAGGGACAAGCCATTTTGGCGGTGGGAACAACATCAACCCGGGTCCTGGAAACCCAGGGATTTGAGAAAACTATCCAAAAAACGTTATCCGGTTGGAGCAATTGCTTTATTTATCCGGGATGGAAATTCAGGAATGTGGACCATCTACTCACCAATTTCCATCTGCCCAAATCAACGCTGTTTTTACTGGTATGCGCTTTCATGGGTGATAAAATGGCGAAATCCACCTATAGCGAGGCTATTAAGCGAAAATACCGCTTTTTCAGTTACGGTGATGCCATGCTAATACTTTGAAAATAAGGCCCTTGGCCAAGATTTGATCAAGCCTTACCCTCATCCACCACTTGCTTAAAAAATTTACCCGATTTAAAACGAACCACCTTCCGCGCAGAAATTTCAGCTTCCTCCCCGGTTTTGGGGTTTCTGCCAATACGCTTGGTTTTTGCACGGACCTGGAATGTTCCAAACCGACGCAAGATAACCGGTTCTCCATGACCGAGAGATTCTTTAATCAATTCGATCACTGTTTCCACAGCCTCTTCAGCCTTAGCTCTTGATAAACTAGCACGAGATGAGACTTGGTTTATGATATCTTGTTTGGTCATACTCCCTCCTCAAAACAAACTAATGATATTTTTAAAAATTGAATTGGCCAAAATAGTAATTTCTATATTCACACCTTGATAAAAATCCGTATTTCGCCTGTAACATCACCAAGGTAAAACCGGGAATCTCCACGGCTATAGAATAACCTCCTAATACTTGCATCGGTGGCATTACTTTATCACTTAAATTAAAAATATCAATAATTAATTCAAGAATTTAGCAGTATTTTCCTGTCATTGAAGTTTTTCAAATTTCACACTTGACAAAGTTCCAAAAAGACCAAAATAGGAGGCCCGGATAACCCTTTCTTTAAAAAGGGTTATGGAAATGCCAAATTAACGGGCATTAGCAATCAGAAATCAACAGGAAAAATAATTATGGGGACAGAGGTGAGGATTTATGCGTTTGGACGATGTGATAAATCTGGTCGCCGGGTTTGATCAGATTCAATTTTTCGCGGGCAATTTTTTCAATTTCGTAAGGATCGGACTTCAAAGCGGTGATTTCCAAGCGAGTTTTTTCATTCCCAGCCCGCAAACTTTCATTCTCCTTTTTCATTTTAAGTTGTTCCTGCTCCAACCTGTAAGCATTCAAAATTCCATTCTCATGAAAGACCGCCATCATGCCCAACAGCAAGAAAAAACCGAGGCTCAACAAAAATATTTTCTGGTATCGTGAGTTTTCAGTCATAAAACTGCATCTATTTTCAGATAACAACTCGAAAGTCACCGCAGTCAGGTCAGGTTGTAAAAAACATCTCTTCCCCGATAAATTGCGGTGTCTCCCAGGATTTCCTCAATGCGCAGGAGCTGGTTGTATTTGGCAGTACGATCGGTTCGGCACAAAGACCCGGTTTTAATTTGACCGGCGTTCACCGCCACAGAAATATCGGCAATACTGGTGTCTTCTGTTTCGCCGGAACGATGCGATATGACCGCAGTGTATCCGGCCCTTTTGGCCATCTCCACCGCATCCAACGTTTCAGTAAGGGTTCCTATCTGGTTGACTTTTATCAGGATCGAATTTCCCACCCCTTGCTGAATTCCCTTGGACAGAATTTTCGTATTGGTAACAAACAGATCGTCACCGACAATTTGAACAGAGTCACCAATTTTATCCGTCAACTTTTTCCAGCCCAGCCAATCATTTTCCGCCAGACCATCTTCAATACTGATGATGGGATATTTTCCCGCCAAACGGGCCAGATAATCCACCATCTCACTAGAAGTCCATTTACTATTTCCTTCTGCTGCCAAGGTATATTTTTTGTTGGAGAACAATTCGCTGGCGGCCACATCCAGAGCAATCAAAATATCTTTGCCGATTTTATAGCCAGCACTTTTGACAGCTTTAATCAAAACTTCGATCGCTTGCTCATTCGATTGCAGGTCAGGAGCAAAACCACCTTCATCTCCGACTGCGGTGTTGAAACCGCCTTTTTTTAAAACTACCTTTAAATGGTGAAACACTTCGACGCCCATTCTCAACGCTGCCGAAAAAGACTTTGCACCAACCGGCACAATCATAAACTCCTGGATATCCACATTATTATCTGCATGCGCACCACCGTTCAGCACGTTCATCATGGGCACAGGAAGCTCTTTAGCGTTTGTGCCGCCTAAATACTGAAACAAAGGCAGGTCAAGATCGCTGGCCGCCGCCTGAGCCACTGCCAGGGAAACCCCCAGTATGGCATTGGCGCCCAGCTTGCTTTTATTAGCAGTTCCGTCCATTTCTATCATCAACCGATCTATCAAGATCTGTTCTGTAACTTCAATCCCAATAATTTCCAGAGCAATTTTTGTATTCACGTTTTTGATCGCTTTGGAAACCCCCTTCCCCTGAAAAACCTTGGCGTCCCCATCACGAAGTTCAACAGCCTCTCTGGAACCGGTGGATGCTCCAGATGGAACAGCCGCTCTGCCCATCGCTCCACTCTCTAAAGTTATGTCCACTTCCAGAGTAGGGTTGCCCCTTGAATCCAAAATCTGTCTACTTTGCACCCCAATGATTTCACTCATAATCTCAGTTATCCTCGGGCCGCAGTCAACGCCTTGCGGCTGGCTTCTATGGTCAGGTCGATGTCCTCATCCGTATGAACTGCGGACATGAAACCGGCCTCAAATTGAGAGGGCGCGATATAGACCCCCTCCTCCAACAATCCATTGAAATAGCGTTTAAAGAAATCCGTATCACAAGATTTGACCGTTTCAAAATCAACAATTTCCTGAGCGGTAAAGAACATGGAGAACATCGAACCCACCCGGGTAAATTGTGCCTCAATACCGAGGGCTTCGACATTGTCCTTCAAACCTTGACAAAGTTTTGCGGACTTCTGCTCCAGGCTTTCATAAACTCCAGCTTTAGAGAGCAAGTCCAGCATTACGTTTCCCGCCGCCATAGCCAGAGGGTTGCCGGATAAAGTGCCCGCCTGATAGATAGACCCAACCGGAGAGATATGATCCATCACCTGGCGCGATCCGCCATAGGCACCTACGGGCAGTCCCCCACCGATTATTTTTCCCATGCAGGTGATATCCGGTTTAACTCCATACAGTTTTTGCGCCCCTCCCAATGAGACTCGGAACCCGGTAATGACCTCATCAAAAATCAAAAGCGCCCCGGCCTTTTGGGTCACTTCACGCAAGGCCTCAAGAAAACCCGGTTTTGGTGGAACTACACCCATATTGCCGCCGATGGGTTCTACAATCAACGCAGCAATTTCTTTGCCCTCATTTTCAAAAAGCTCACGAACCTGATTGATATTGTTGTAGGGAAGGTTCAGGGTTTTCTCGGCAAGACTGGAAACAATACCAGGACAGTCCGGAATTCCCAAGGATGCAAGCCCCGACCCGGCCTTAACCAAAAGACTGTCTCCATGCCCGTGATAACAACCCTCGAATTTTACGATCTTGTCACGCCCGGTGATTCCTCGAGCCAACCGCAACGCGCTCATCACCGCTTCGGTACCCGAATTCACCATCCGCACCATCTCAAGAGAAGGCACGGCCTCGACAACTTTTTCCGCCAACTGGATTTCCAATTCGGTAGACGCGCCATAACTGGTACCCAACTGAGCCTGCTGGGTTATCGCAGACACGATTTCAGGATGAGCATGACCAAAAATAAGCGGCCCCCACGATGCCACATAATCGATAAACTCGTTGCCATCGACATCCGTCATCCGTGATCCCTTAGCACTCTTAACAAACAAGGGATCTCCCCCTACCGCATTAAAAGCTCTGACCGGACTATTCACACCTCCCGGCATCACCCTCTTGGCTATGGGAAAAAGACGACTGGAATTTTTTCTATTCATGGACATTAACCGAATAAAATTGAAAGTTCATCCTTTAGAGTTGGCGGAATTTTTTCAGGATCGGTGACCACAGCGAATTTGGCAGCATCACAACAGGAGCAAGGTTCAATGCCTTCCAGCATGGGCAATAACTCTCTTAAAACTTTCTGCGCCTGTTCCACATTTTTATGCATGATTTCCAATACCGCCTCAAGAGTGACAGGCTCTTCTTCCACATGCCAACAATCGAAGTCTGTCACCAAAGCCAGAGTTGAATAACATAATCCCGCTTCACGGGCCAGTTTAGCCTCGGTGACATTGGTCATTCCTATAACATCGACATCCCACTGGCGGTATAACAGCGACTCTGCTCGGGTGGAAAACTGGGGGCCTTCAATACAAATATAAGTTCCCCCTTCATGAACCTCTGCGCCAGCCTTTTGGGCGGCCTTAAAGAGTGTTCCCGCAGTAGAAAGGCAAATCGGATCAGCCAGACTGACATGACCAACCATCCCTTGGGTAAAAAATGTACTGATGCGCTTATACGTGCGGTCAATAAATTGATGCGGCACCACAAAATGGCCAGGGGGCATATTTTCCTTCATGCCTCCCACAGCGCTTACGGAAATAATCCGCTCAACGCCAATTTTTTTCATGGCAAAAATGTTCGCCCTGAAATTTATCTCAGAGGGTGGAATGACATGCCCTACCCCGTGACGGGGAAGAAAAGCCAATTTAACCCCATCCAGTTTCCCGATAACGATGCTATCCGAAGGCGCACCAAACGGAGTATCTACCGCTGCCTTCTCGATCACCTCAAGGCCTTTCATCTGGTATAATCCGCTTCCGCCGATCACACCCAGCAATTTCTCCGCCATGGAAATTCACTCCACTAATTATTTGAAAGGGATTTAGCTCAAAGACCGTTGAGTTTAAGTAAGGAAAAAATACTGGACAAGCAGAAAGCCTATCCGATTGAAAAAATTATAACCCACTCTCCACTATAAGGGAGAGATCATTGGTTTCTGACCCGTTGGTTCAACCCGGCTAAGCCGAGTCCTCTCTTTTTCTTTCTACTTCGCCCAACAAAAATTTCAACTCCGAGATATGTTCTCCAGCCTTGCTGATTACAGCTTCCTCTTTCTTGAGGTTTTGAACCTTGATATTCACATCCTCCGCCAACAAGTTCAGTGAGCTCAATCGTTTTTCCACCTCACCAAGTGTGTTGATTTTACTGTTCAGCAGATCAATTTTTGATTCTGCATCTGCGGAGTCTCAGGTTTGAAATCTTCAGCCATAACAAAAGTCCTGTATCAAAGAGGAATGTTTTTTGGCAAAGAGCCAAATACCATAAGGTACTATGTTTTATATACTTATGGGCAATAAATGTCAAGCCACTCGGCGCCATCGTGACGCTGGACTCCAAAGTGGCCACCAGGAAAAAGTCCTGTTTGCTGGCAAAGAGTTGCCTCGACCTAAGCCGCTAGGCTTTTTGAATCAGCCATTCTGCAATTTGAACAGCATTGAGCGCCGCCCCCTTGCGCAAGTTGTCGGACACCACCCAGAAGTTGATGGCATTCTTGCAGGAAATATCATCGCGAATTCGGCCCACAAACACCTCATCCCTGCCAGTCCCATCAATCGCCAACGGGTATTCGTTGGTCTCAGGATTATCAACCACTCGAATGCCAGGTTGTCCTGACAATATTTTCTTAACATCCACAGCACTGATAGGTTCCTCGGTTTCCACATTCACGGATTCAGAATGACTATAAAATACCGGCACTCGAACCGTGGTGGGTGAGACCTGAATCGATGCATCACCGAGAATCTTTCGAGTCTCATCCACCATCTTCATCTCTTCCTTGGTGTAGCCATTATCTAAAAAAACATCTATGTGTGGCAAACAGTTAAATGCTATTTGATGTGGATATACATCAGGTTTAGATGGTTTGCCGTCCAGCAGGTTTTTAGTCTGGGTTCGCAGTTCTTCTATAGCCTTTTGACCGGAACCGGAAACAGACTGATAAGTGGAAACCACAACCCGTTTAATTTTAAATTTGTCATGGATCGGCTTTAACACCACCACCATTTGAATGGTCGAACAATTGGGATTGGCAATGATACCAGGGTCAGAGCCAATTGCTTCCGGATTCACCTCCGGCACCACCAGCGGGATACCTGGTTCCATACGAAACGCACTGCTGTTATCAATCACGATGCAACCGGACTTCACGGCAAAAGGGGCAAACTGACGGCTCACACTGGCTCCTGCCGAAAACAGGGCGATATCTACCCCTGCAAACGAATTTTCGCTCAACTCTTCAACGGTGACAGGGTTTCCTTTGAAGGTAAGGGTTTGCCCCGCCGATTTGGCCGATGCCAGAACCTTCAGGTCAGCGACAGGGAAGTCCCGCTCTGCAAGAATTTCGAGCATTTTTCTTCCTACCGCACCGGTAGCGCCAGCTACCGCGACATTGTATAGTTTCTTCTTAGCCAGCATTCTTTTTCTCCAGCTCTTCAGCAATCAGATCACCCATTGCCTGGGTTCCCACCTCTTTCATGCCCGTAGACATGATGTCTCGGGTGCGGACCCCTTTGGCCAACACCGCTTCAACCGCTTGTTCTATCCAAATATTCGGCTCCTCATTCTCCAGAGAATACTTGAACATCATGCCTACGGATAAAATTGTAGCCAGCGGATTGGCTAACTCCTGACCTGCAATATCCGGCGCACTGCCATGTATAGGTTCATACATGGCATATTTTTCACCAAGACTTGCAGATGGCAACATACCTATTGATCCGGTGAGCATGGATGCCTCATCACTTAAAATATCACCGAACATATTGGTCGTCAGGATGACATCAAATTGTTTGGGGTTTCTCACCAATTGCATGGCGCAGTTATCCACATACATATGCGAAAGGTTCACATCTGAATAATCGGAATGCAGGTTGGTCACCACCTCGCGCCAGAAACCGGTCGACTCCAACACGTTAGCCTTATCCACCGAGCAAACAGATTTGTTACGCTTGCGGGCCACATCAAAGGCGATACGGGCGATGCGCTCAATTTCCGGCTCGGTATAAACCAGGGTGTTGAATCCACGACGGGTACCATCTGCAAGCGTATCGACCCCGCGCGGCTGGCCAAAATAAATCCCGCCGGTCAACTCACGCACTACAAGAAGATCCAAACCTTCGATCACTTCACGCTTCAGCGTGGACGCATCAACCAAAGCCGGAAAGATACGCGCCGGACGAAGATTGGCATAAAGCCCCAAGCTGGACCGAAGTCCCAACAAGGCACGTTCTGGTCTGAGGGAAAAGTCAATATTCTCCCACTTAGGGCCGCCGACCGCACCTAACAATATTGCATCGGCATTTTGCGCCGCTTTCAGGGATGCTTCCGGCAAAGGGTGACCGGTAGCTTCATAACCCGCGCCTCCTACCGGCGCCTCATTGATATTCATCTTTAAACCCAGTTTGGACTCGATGATCTTCAGAGTTTTCAACGCTTCCTGTATCACTTCCGGACCAATTCCATCACCGGGAAATACTGTAATATTGAATTCAGTTTTCATAATAAATTTAAAACTTCCTTAGACTAATTAAAATCTGCCCAGATTCGTAATATGAATTTTCGCAAGTATACGGGCATAAATTTCGTTGTAAATATTTATTTTTACATTATCATACACGCTTGACGAAACTCTGAATCAACCGATCATACCCAGCAAGCCTATGCTAAATGGCAAACGCATCTGCGTAATCATGTCGGCTTACAACGCCGAAAAAACTCTCAAAAAAACTTACGACGAAATCCCCAAAGATATTGTCGATGGTGTCATTCTCGCGGATGACGCCAGCCAGGATGAAACGGTCAGGCTATCCCGGGAAGTGGGGATCAAAACCCTTGTACACACCAGAAACAGGGGATACGGGGCCAACCAGAAAACCTGTTACCAGGCGGCGCTGGATAGTGGCGCCGACATTGTTATCATGTTGCACCCCGACTACCAATATATACCCAGGCTCATTACTCCCATGGCATCTATGATAGCCGAAGGAATTTTTGACGCCATGATCGGCTCAAGAATTTTGGGCAACAAAGCCATGATGGGCGGAATGCCTGTTTATAAATATGTTTCAAACCGTGTTTTAACTCTGGCCGAGAACCTGCTCATCCAGCAAAAACTTTCCGAATATCACACCGGATACCGAGCCTTCAGCCGAAAAGTGCTGGAGACCATACCCTTGCTGGAAAACTCCGATGATTTCGTATTCGACAACCAGATGCTTTGCCAGACCCTGTATTTTGGTTTTGATGTGGGGGAAGTATCCTGCCCGGCGCTTTATTTTGACGATGCCTCATCCATCAGCTTTCGTCGCAGCGTGACCTATGGTATGGGAGTGATGCAAACCGCTGTGAAATATGCCATGGCCAAACGCGGCATGGGACATTTCAAAATCTTCAATCCCAACGGTAAAAGATTAGAGACCTAAAAAAACTGTCCAGCGAACCGCTGGGGGCAATAAAAGAATCTAATACTCCACCTTTATAAGACAAAGGCCGTGGGACGGAGCGGTGGGACCCGCTACTTTTCGGTTGCGGGCTTCAAGGATGCTTTTCACTTGTCTTGCAGGGAATTTTTTTCGTCCTACATACACCAGAGTTCCTACAAAGTTGCGCACCATATGCTTGAGAAACCCCTTGCCTTCAAATTCAAGGATCAAAAAACCGTCCTGCTTGATAATTTCAACACGGTCCATGCACCGCACCGGGGATTTCACATTGCAGTTCCCGGCCTGAAACGAAGTGAAGTCGTGCATCCCTTGCAGATATTTAGCGGCTCGGCGCATGGCAGGGACATCCAGTTCATGGGGGATGAACCAGGAGCGGCGGAAGTTGAGGGCAGAAGGGTAATCCCGATTTAAAATCGTGTAACGGTAAAGTTTGCGCCTGGCAGAGCTGCGGGCATTGAAGGCCATCTTGACCCTGCGCACTTCCCTAATTGTGATGTCGTGTGGCAGTAAACTGTTCAAGGCCAACTGAAATTCGGAAGGTTTCATTTTAGATTCGGTCACAAAATGGGCAGGCATCCCTTCGGCATGCACTCCCGCATCTGTTCGACCGGAACTTAATACAGTTGTCGGAGTATTGGTGATTTTACTCAGGGCTTTTTCCAGCACTTCCTGGATGGAGATACCGTTTTTTTGCACCTGCCAGCCGTGGTAGGCGGTGCCTTCGTACTCCACGATGAGAAGATATTTTTTTTTCATTCCACCCTATGCCTAAAAATGAAAAACGCGTTGAGCTCGTCAACGCGTATTTTCCTCTTTTTATTGGCCCGCTTTCTGGACAACGCGGGTCCGTTCACATTTATATGCGAACTTTCGTGTTTGTTCTACTCAATTCTTTAGGTGGATTCTCAGCTCCTATAAAAACCTCCTGGTTAAAGGTTGGTCTCAAATCCCTTACTGGGTAATATAACCCCTCCACCGGGTTTCGCAACATATCATAAAACTTTTAAATTTTCCTTGTATTACTACTGGTTATAAAAAAATACCCTTGAAAAAGGTTTAACGGTTGTCAAGAGCAGGTCATCCTGAGTTCGGGTGATTCCCACATAAACCATGTTCCTGCTTTCTTCCCTCCTAACAGGATAATTTTCTTCATCGGGTTCTATCATGGCGACAGAATCGAACTCCAGACCTTTGACCTGATGAATATTTGTCACCAGGATACCGGGCTCAAAAGAAAATTGGTCGCGGTGCCCCAGACGAAC
The DNA here is from genome assembly GCA_001542995.1 of Nitrospina sp. LS_NOB. Lineage (GTDB taxonomy): Bacteria > Nitrospinota > Nitrospinia > Nitrospinales > VA-1 > LS-NOB. Next base: position 3,817 of record LFLA01000007.1, on the reverse strand, counting down.
TTCTCCGGATAAAAACTCTTCCAGTTCCTCTTTTAATTCCATGGCCTGTTTTGGATAGCGGCAAATGATAGCGATGAGTTTATAGGGGTCGGCCTGGACCAGACGGTTACTCCAATTCACCAAATGTTCCAGCAGACTCTCCCTGTCGTCAGCCTTGTGCCATTCCGGATCAGGGCCTGCCCTGCCCTCAACTTTTTTCGGATCGCCTGCCACCTTATGCGCCAAAGTCATGATCGGTACCGTACAGCGGAAAGAAACTTCAAGGCGGATAATGGAATCCTCTTCCATTCCGAGATTTTCCACCACCTTGTTCCAGCCGATGAATTTTCTCGCCGACAGAATCTTCTGGGCCACATCGCCGACAATGGTTATCTGGCGCTTATCGTTGACTGCAGACATCATGATGGCAAACTCAACCGGGCCAAAATCCTGAGCCTCATCAATCACCAGATGGTCCAGGGAAACCACGCCACCCGATCCATCCGGCAGCCCCCCATTTTTAAGCTGAATGAGACGCAAAACCAGAGCCATGTCGAAATAATCCAGGTTATTCCTGGCCTTGTTTTTATCCGTCAACCTTTGCAGATACTCAAGGTTAGAATCCAGCTTAGGGTGAGGAGACAGATAGTCTTTCAAATGCCCGGCATCCGCCATGAGGTTGTAAACATCCTGAACATAATCGCTCAGGTCGAAGCTTTTACGCTCCAGAAACTCCAGGCATTTGTCCTTGTCATATTTTGGGAGGCTGGACTCTTTAACCTCATGGGTAAAATCCTTAAGCCGAGGCAATAAGGAAGTATCCTCTGCCTTCTTCCAGGATTTTAAAAGTCCGGGCCATGGCTTAAAAGTCCGCTCGATCTCTCCATTTAAGGATCTATATTGCTTGTCCACCCACCCTTCAAGAGCCTTGAGGATTTCTTCAGAAAACTTTATTTCCTCAACAAATGACGGAACATTGAGAAATTTGAAAAAAGGCCGTCCGCGAACCGCTTTGCTAATGATGGACAACGCCCAACTATTGAAGGTTGAGGTTTGCACGCCCTCAATACCCATTGACGGCAAGGTGGCACTGACATAAATCTGCAATGACTTGTTCATAACCAGCACCCGGGTGCTCTTCGGCTTGGCAAACGAATTTTCTTCATGCAGAAGCCAGGCCAGTCGATGTAAAGCAACGGTGGTTTTACCTGAACCCGCTGACCCCTGAATGATGACAGGTCGTTCCGGGTCGCTGGTAATCAGTTCAAATTGATCCTTGGTGATTAAAGAAAGAATACTCGGCAGGCGTTTTTCTGTCGATCGGACAGCCCTTGATCGGTGCGCGGCAATTTCATCTTCGACATCGAGTTTCTCCCAACCCACTTCGTTTCTGCGGAATACTCCTTCGGAAGTATCTATCTGCACCAGCTGGCCATTCTCAACCCGGTAGGAGCGCCGCAACTGAATGTGACCTCTCCGCTCCCTCTGGTTGATGACCTCATAAAACTCTTCTTCCTGCTTGTAGTTGAAATATAACCCTGCGATGGGACCGTTGCGCCAGTCCACGATGCCCGCCTCGATATTGCTTTTTTTCCCGATCAGGAAAGACACTTCACTGCCATCTTCCTCCTTCGTGCAAACTCTGCCAAAATAAGGTTCCTGGATCAGAGCGAACAGGGCCTTGTCACTATTCTTGCGGATATCCAAAACGCGGTGGGCCACAGCCTCATCCGAGACTAGAGGTTGCCTTTCTTCATGATTCCATTCATTGACCACCTGCCTGGTCAATTCACGGGCCGCCAGGTTGGCACTGATTTTCGATTCCTGAACAAGGGGAAGCTGCTGACACAACGACTGCAAAGTGTCCTCAAGCAGCTTCTCTTCCTCTTCAATCAACCGCCTGTCTTCTTCCGTCAAAGCCATGCTTTACTTTCCCCAGTTTAAAAACCCTTACCGTTTGCAAGGGCTAAACTTGCTAAGATAAATGAGACAAACGCCAACGGTCAACCAAAAACCACCAAATGGGGAAAGAAATATTCACGCATAAATATTTTCTGACTGGAGACCCAAGAAAACCTTTAAAACATGAGGTTTTTAATTTAAGATGGAACATTCAATTCCAATAGACATTAAAGCCGAAATATTTAAGGAGCGTTTCATGAAAACATATGAGGATCTGGAAGGAGATGGCGGATCCAATATAGTCGGGCAGGTCGTTCAATTAGGCGAAAAATTGCGATCCCGACTCGATAAAATCAAATATAAAGTCGCGCTGATGAGCGGTAAAGGCGGTGTCGGCAAAAGTTCCATCACGGCCAATATTGCCTCCTGTCTTGCTGATCGAGGCAATAAGGTTGGAATCCTCGATGCTGACCTGAACGGACCCAGCATCGGCCACCTTTTGGGAGTCGGCAATGACGTTCAACTAGATATGAAAGACGATGGCTTGGAACCGGGTATCGGATATCAGGGAATCCGCATCATGTCGATGGATATGCTTTTGAAAAGTGCCGACACTCCAGTAATGTGGACCGATGCAGACGACGCCACGGCGTCCTGGGTCAGCATCATGGAGTCCACCGCCACCCGCGAACTAATGGCAGATACCAACTGGGGCGAACTGGACTACCTTCTCATCGACATGCCACCGGGGAGTGACCGCATTGACAACATCCGTTCCTTGATTCCTGAACTGGCCGGAGTTGTGGAGATCACTATCCCTTCCCCGCTTTCCCAACACATTGTGACCAAATCGATCACCAAGAACAATATGATGGGAGTGCCCATCATTGGATTGATCGAGAACATGGCCACCTATGTCTGCCCGCATTGCGATAAAGAAGGCAAATTGTTTGAAGGGGAGGACGTGCACAAACTAACCGAAAGAAAAGAGATTCCCTATATCGGCAAGATCCCGTTTGACACCCGTGTGTCGCAGACCAGCCAATCGGGAAGCCTTTTTTATTCCACATTTAGAGATTCTGTTACGGGCAAAGCCATTGCTGAGGCCGTAGACAATATTCAAAACTTTATCACCAAATAGTTCAAACAGGAGACCCAATGAAATTCCTTTGTATCCCTTGCGACGTCAAGATGGAAGTGCAGACCGAAGGCATCATGCCGGAGGAAAAGACCAATCTTGTCATGAAATTTAAATGTAAAAAATGCGGACACAGCATCGCCATGCTCACCAATAAATTTGAAACCGAGTTTGTCAGCAAACTGGGTGTCGAGTTGGGCGGTGCCACGGGTGTCAGCACAGCACCCATGGCGACAGTTGGTTCTTCTCTGGCTCAAGCCAAAGAAGAACTGCAAAAGGCAAACCCGGAAGATGATCTGATCTGGACCGAAGAGGCTCTGAAAAGAATCCAGCGGGTTCCATTTTTTGTGCGCGGCATGGCCAAGAAAACGGTTATCAACTTCGCTATGGAAAAAGGTGCCACCACCATTGATGCCAAACTGATGGACGAAGTCCGCGAAAAAGTCGGCATGTAGGCGACAAAAGCGTAGCAGCCGGCTGACAATACTTTAAAAACTCCCACTTTTTAAAGGGGAACTATATACAATCTTACCCGGATTAACGATGGAATGCCGTTTATTCCAGCGAATCCCATCCCCAACCTTTTTGGGATATTTGGATGCACTTTTCAGGATGTCTTGCTTTGTATTGAAGAACTTGAATCAACTGACTATAAACCCGAAACCAGCTTCTAAGTGGAACAGGGTTTTGACTGTTACAAGGATGACAAACTGGAGTTTCCTGTCATTCTGAATACTTCGACTTCGCTCAGCACAGGCTCCGTGAAGACGTGATATTGTTCCAAAGCCCTCGTGCCCC
>LFLA01000016.1 GCA_001542995.1 Nitrospina sp. LS_NOB | reverse complement strand
CGATCTAAAATTTGCATAACAGGGTTGAATATTCTTTGCTTTTATTATAGGTTTTTCATAATTTTATGATTTTGATAACCCTTATCAATAATAAAAATGTTGAACGAATTTGACATCTTCAGAGATTTCCTGCATCAGCGAGAGCTTCGCTGGACTCCACAAAGAAAAATGATCCTGGATATTTTTTATCCTTTGATGGACATATTCAAATCGAGCCACTGTTTGAAAAAATTCAAGCACAGGGTCCCTCTCTCGGGATCGCGACCTTATACCGCACCTTAAAGCTATTGATCGACTGCAGGCTGGTGGAAGCGCATTCCTTTCGGAACGGAAAGAAGACTTACGAACGCATGTTTCGTGTCCGCCATCATGACCATTTAATCTGCACACGCTGCGAAGAAACCATCGAATTCGAGCACCCTCTTATCGAGGAAGTATCAAATCGAAATTTGCGAAGCCTACGGCTTTACTTTGAAGAGCCACAAAATGGAATTGTTCGGTGTTTGCAAGAATTGCAAAAAAATTAAAAACTCCGCCTGATATCTCCAACAAAAAAAACCCTGCTCCAATTTACTTACAGATCAGAACAGGGTTCGCTTGCCTTACAACAATCAGTTATCTTTTAATTATCATACTTAACCCATATTCTCAGACAAATAATTCTGGATACCAATATCCTTAATACGATTGAACTGGGTTTCCAGCCAGTCCACACTTTCTTCCGTATCTTCGAGAATACCATCCAGTATTTCTTTGGTGCCGTAATCGTTTTTATCCAGACATATTTTGATATGCCCGCGAAGACGCGTCACATGGGCGAGTTTGATTGTATATTGGTTCTTCAATTGATCTTCAACCTTATCCCCCCACAAGAACCGTATCGTATTTCTGCATATCCGGAACCCCATCGAGAAAAAGGATTCACTCAATCATTTTATCCGCGTGTTTCATTTCTCCCATGGATTCTTCCCGGGCGTGGGACGCCAATCGGGAGATTGCCTTCCCAGATTCCAGGCTTTTTCCAAATGATGCGTCGCGGGAGAAAGGCGATTTTCTTTTTTCCAGTAAAGCATTCCCAACTGGTAATGAATATCCACCTTACCGCTATCGGGAAACAACAAACGCTGATATAAAATCATATGTCGAAACGCTGCCAATTTAAGGAAGGAAGAAAGCAAGTCAGAACCGGGTTCGGCCGTCGAGACGGGTCATGACCTCCACACCGGAATCGGTGACACAAAGCGTATGCTCAAACTGCGCTGAGAGGTTGCCGTCTTGAGTCACAGCGGTCCATTTATCTGAAAGGATTTTTAAATCAGGTTTGCCAAGGTTGATCATGGGTTCGATGGTGAACACCATGCCCTTTTTAATTTCCAGGCCTTCACCAAAATTTCCGTAATGCAGAATCTGCGGTTCCTCATGAAAATTATTTCCGATTCCATGTCCGCAAAACTCGCGCACCACTGAATAACCGTGACCCTCGGCAAATTGCTGGATCGTCGCACCAATATCACCCAGCCGGGCGCCGGGCTTGACGCATTCAATACCTTTCTGCAGAGCTTCCTTACAGACCCCTACCAGTTTTGCCGCTTGTTTGCGAGGTGAGCCGACGAAAAAAGTGCGACTGGTATCCCCATGAAAGCCTTTCATGTAAGTGGTGATATCCAGATTGACAATGTCCCCATTACGCAGTTTCCTGCTGGACGGAATGCCGTGACAAATCTCTTCATTGACCGAAGAGCAAATGCTTTTGGGAAACCCGCGGTAGTTCAGCGGTGAGGGAACCGCCCCGTGGGATACAATATAATCGTGGCAAATCTGGTCCAGCCTATCGGTAGTCACTCCGGGTTTTACATAGGGTTCGATCATAATAAGGACTTCTGCCGCAAGCTGACAGCTTTCCTTCATGGTGTTTATTTCTTCATCGGTTTTAAAATGAATCATTGGGAATAACCGAACTCCTTTATGGCCCGCTTCTGGTCTCTCCAGTTGGCTTTAACTTTAACAAACAGCTTTAAAAATACTTTGGCACCCAGGCGTTTTTCCAGCTCCTGACGTGCCTGCCGTCCGATATTTTTTAGCATGCTTCCCCTCTCACCGATCAATATTTTTTTCTGGGAGTCTTTCTCAGCATAAATCGTGGCATCGATCTGCACCACACCGTTATCCTGCTCATACATATCTTCCACCACCACTGCTACCGAATGCGGCACTTCGTACCGGGTGAGCTTCAAAATTTTTTCGCGAATGATCTCACCAAAAAGGAAAGTTTCCGGACAATCCGTCACCATCCCCTTGGGAAAGTATTCCGGCCCTTCGGGCAGGTAATTCAAAATCAGGCTTTTTAGCTGATCCAGCCCATCTTCCTTCAGTGCCGATATGGGAATGATCTCCTCAAACAACGACTTCTGATTCATCTCATCCATCAACGTGAGAAGAACGGACTTTTCAACCAGGTCAATCTTATTAATCACAAGAACTTTTTTAGTTTTAACCCCCTTCATGGAATTCAAAACAAATTCATCTTCATTACAAAACCCCGCTTCGGCTGACAACATTACCAGAATCAGGTCCACATCAGAAAATGTGCTGACACTGGCCCGCACCATCATTTCGTTCAAAACCCGGTCAGACTGATGAATTCCCGGCGTGTCCACTAAGATGATCTGCGCGTTGGGAAGATGCAAAACTCCTGTGATTTTGTTCCGCGTGGTCTGGGGCCGGTTAGAAGTCACCGCCACCTTTTGAGTCAGCAAACGGTTCAAAAGTGTAGACTTACCCACATTGGGCCGGCCGATGATGCTGGCATAACCTGACTTGAAAGGATCTGCCATGGCTATCTGTCGATTGATCTGGGGTTGGCTATCAATAAAGTTCGCAAAAAATACACGCTGTAAGCTAAAATCGGTTAAAGATAATTTTGAACCCTTTTCGGCTTTAATCATACCATGCCCACTCTAGGAATCTACCTTCACATTCCTTACTGCCTGCACAAATGCGGCTACTGCGATTTCAATTCCCATCCTGAAAACCGGGAGGAATCGGAGGTCTATGTTCCAGCCCTGTTATCAGAGATCGACTACTATGCGCCACGACTGGCTGGCAAAATGGTCTCCACTGTTTTTTTCGGCGGTGGCACCCCCACCCTTCTACCACCAGCCAGCCTAGATATAATTCTCGGCAGTGTAAAAAACCATTTCAATCTCAGCTCAGATTGCGAAATCACCATCGAGGCCAACCCGGCAACAGTGGAACGGGAGACACTGGAACAAATCCGTTCTTCAGGTTTCAACCGCATCAGCATAGGGGTGCAATCCTTTGATGCGGAAGAACTGAAACTTCTGGAACGTGTCCATAATGAGGAAGAAATCCACACCACTATCGGTCGCGCGCGTTTAGCCGGATTCGACAACCTCTCTCTCGATTTAATGTTCGGCCTACCTGGGCAGTCCCCGGTAAAATGGAAATCTCATTTACGACAGGCACTGGAAAAGAAACCCGACCATATTTCTGCCTACAGCTTAACAATAGAGCCCGCGACCTCCTTCTTCAAATTGCAGGAGCGCGGACTCCTTCAGCTGCCCCCTGAAGAAATCCAACTGGAAATGTTTCAGGACACTATTGAAATTCTGCAATCCGCAGGTTGCCAGCAATATGAAATTTCCAATTATGCCCAACCGGGATTCGAAAGCCGACACAACCTCAATTATTGGGACAACGGCGAATACCTCGGCCTCGGTGCCGGTGCCTCCTCCTATTTAAACGGAGAGCGTTTCAAGAATACCCTTCTGCCTTCCCGCTATATCCGCGAAGTGCAGACCCAGGGGTCAGCGGTGGAGTCCACCGAAACACTCGCCCCCCTTAACGCTATGGGCGAAACCATTATGCTCGGCCTTCGCCGTCTCAATGGCATCGCCATTGAAGATTTTGAAAACCGCTTCCAGATTTCCTTTAAAAATGTTTACGGCAAAGTGATCGATCCATTGCTCAACGAAGGGTTGATCACCCTCAACCAAAACCATATGGCCCTGTCGCGTAAAGGACTCAACCTCGCCGACTCGGTCATCTTAAAATTCATGGCCTGATAAATATGACCGATTTCAAAAAACTAACTGAAATTGTCGATACCCTGATGAGTGAAAACGGCTGCCCCTGGGATAAGGTCCAGACCCGGGAAAGCCTGAAACCCTATCTCGTCGAAGAGGTCTACGAAACACTGGAAGCTCTGGACGGCAATAATCCGGATGAGATCAAGGACGAACTGGGAGACCTGCTCTACCAGATTCTCTTTCACGCAAAAATTTCTGAAAACAGGGGGGAGTTCAATATAAAGGACGTGGTGCAATGCATCAGCGAAAAAATGGTGCGCCGCCACCCACATGTCTTTCAGGAAGGAAACCTGGAAACCCCGGATGAAGTCGTCACGCAATGGGAAGAAATCAAAAAACAGGAAAAAAACAACGCGCACCGTGAATCGGTGCTGGATGGAATTCCCAAACATTTGCCCGGACTCCTGCGCGCGCAAAAACTGCAAAAGAAAGCCGCCAGGCATGGATTTGACTGGGATGAAATCACCGCCGTCTTCGACAAACTCGATGAAGAAATTGCCGAGTTTAAAGAGGCCGTACTCTCAGGAAAGGAGGCCGACATCTCTGGAGAACTGGGGGATATACTGTTCGTGCTGGTCAATATCGCCAAATTCAAAAAGATCGATGCGGAAGAAGCCCTGCGCACCACCAACAACAAATTCATCCGACGCTTCCAGTACATTGAGCAACAAGTCGCCAAACGCGGCAAAGAACTGAAAGACACGCCTCTCGAAGAACTGGAACAATACTGGCAGGAAGCAAAACGCGGAAGGCCGCGTAGCGAATAGGTCGATGCCCGTCAAACGAACAAGTGTTGTTGCCCCTTTTACTCTAGTCCGTGTATACTTCTCCTTGACAAAGAGACCTTTGCATAACCCATCATTGCAAGCAAAATGCGGCAATCCAGAAAAGAAGGTTTGTTTTTCACATGGGTAAGAAATTACCCAAATTTAAAAGCGCAGATAAAGAGAGAGAATTCTGGTCGTCCAACGACTCGACTGAATTTTTGAATTGGGGCAGGGCGAAGAAAATCACACTGCAAAACCTCAAACCATCGGTCAAAACCATTTCCCTAAGAATTCCGGAGTCCATGTTTGAGGAACTCAAGCTTCTGGCAAACAAAGGAACGTACATAGTTTAGTTTGCTTATGAATTTCTTGGAAAATTTCGCTAATTTTATTCATATTCCAGGGTATTCTTGGAATTTTGATTTATTATGCTCTAAATGGATGACTATTTAACAACAGAGTATGCGGCTGAATACCTTGGTGTCACACCTTCAAGAATTCGCCAGTTTATTCTTGAAAACCGATTAAAATCTAAAAAATTTGGTCGAGATCATTTAATTAAGAAATCGGATTTAGAAGTTTTTTCAAAGAGTGGCAAGAAAAAGAGAGGTAGGCCAAAAAAACCATGGAAATAACTTGCGTATGCGTTAGGATTAATATATATTCTTTTGTAGAGAATGCTAACCTAAATAATAAGATCCATGACCAAAAACTCTTTTAATGAGCCAACAAATAAAAATCCATTATTGGTTTTGAATGGAGATACCCGAAATCTCATAAAAGAGATTCCAGATAATACTATCCAATGCGCTATAACCTCTCCGCCATATTGGGGGGTTCGGGACTATGGCATAGAAAAACAAATCGGCGCAGAAACCGACCTTAATGATTACATTTTAAACCTTGTTTCTATCTTTTCTGAGGTCCGGCGTGTTCTCCGTCCAGACGGTACATTTTGGCTAAACATAGGAAACACTTATACCTCTATAGAAATATCATGGCCTCTATTTCCCTTTAGAGCTAATGTAGCCTGACTACCACTAATATTCAGAACTCTCTCAAGGACACATTCAAATTTATCTTTGGAAAAAGGTTCTATTGAAAAACTATGATGAATTCTCAGAGCATCGCCAAAGTTGTCAAGGGAGGTTTTATTAAAAATATCGGATTCAACAATATTAAATTTATGGGGACTTTTAAAAACCCTAATTACTTTGTCCAACCAAAAGAGCTGGCCTTCCGTCAAGGCAGGTATAACCTCGATAAGTTTTTCTATTATCCTTTGTTTTTCTTTTTTCATGGCTAGAAAATTATATTTACAAACTGGCCTAGTAAAGATACTGGGTTTATAAATATTTTTCAAAGTAAATGTCTCATCGGTTGTCGCTTGAATGAAGCAGTGACTTTTCGGGCGGAAGTTTGGAGGCTGTGGTGGACAGCGAGGATCTCGGCGGGAACTTCATAATAGTTTTTCAATTATGAAGGGTAAACCCTGCCCCGCCATTCAGTACGGGAAAAGACCAGAACCTGAATCATGGAGTTCATCATGATGGCCGCCATCACCACAGCGCCTATCGGGAACAGGCAGGCATTTATACGTTTCAATCCCAACTCATCACAGGTTTTTATCGTTGCGGCGGAAACCATGCTGACTCCGAACAGAGAGAGCCCTATCCAGAACCCTCCGGTCCCTGCTAGCACATTCCACCCCAGTACCAGGTAGGGCGTCAGCAAAAATGCCTCGACCATGAAAACATAATAAAACGCACGAAAAACTGAGCGTTTCATGGCCAGGAACATATTCTTTCGCCAGCCAGTCCAGATTTCACGGAACCCGTAATACATACGAATGGAAAACAGGCGCTTGGCATCGGCAACGAAAAAATTGAATCCGGCCTTCTTCAACCGTTTGGCAATCAACACATCTTCCAGCACATCGGCCTTGCCGCCCTCGTGTCCTCCGATGGCTTCGTAGGCGGAACGTTTGAACATCAGGAATACTCCGAATCCCATCGCGCTTTTGTGATCCGGACTGTTCACTTTTCTAAAGCGTGTGAGGGATGCGATGAAACCAAAGATGGTCGGTTGCACCGCCCTTTCCCAGAACGAACCAAACTCTGCCCGGGGCATCAAAGTCAGAGCATCCAGGTTGCGTTCCCGTAGGGTGAAAACAGCGGTGCGTAACGCACTGGGCTCAAAAACGGGGTCCGCATCGGTGAACAAAAGAATTTCTCCTTTGGCCTTTTGAAAAGCCTGATGCAGGGCAAAGGGTTTTCCCAGCCAGCCTTTGGGCAGATCTTCTCCGTCCAATGCGATCAAACGGGAATTGTTTCGCGCCAGTTCATGAATCAACTCGCCGGTGCGATCTGTGGAATGGTCGTTGACCACGATCACTTCAAACTGAGGGTAGTCTTGTTTTAAGAGGGACTCCAGGCAAGCCCGGATTCCCCGCTCTTCATCTCTGGCAGGAACACAGACTGAAACCATAGGCGGGTCATCCGGCGGATATAAAATCGGTTCAAGGCGAACCAGGTGAATCATGTTCACCGTCAGGTAAACAATCACCGCCACAATTAATATCAACTGCAGAAATGTTACTATTTGTAGCAAGAAAGTTTCCCGTTGAGAAAAAAGAAAAAGCTGATCAGGGCTGAATAATTTGTTATGCTTCAGAAAGATAGCCGCAGAGAAGACCAACAAAGCTTAACATATTGCTCGTTGCTCCACTCACTAGTAACTCCGAACACCATGATTAAAACTCGCATATCTATTTTTCTATTTAGCTTGATCTTTTTTTTCGTTGGGGCAAGCTCCGCGATGGCTCTTTGCATCAAAAACGAGAAAGCCAATTTAAGAAAGGGACCCGGCACCAGGCACGAAAAACTCTGGCAGGTGTACCAATACATGCCCTTCAAACTTTTATCGACCAAAGGTAACTGGAAACAGGTAGAAGATTTGGACGGAGACACCTACTGGGTCCATGCTCCACTCACCACCCAGAAATATAAGTGCGCCGCCATCAAAAATAACCAGACCAACCTCAGAAAAGGGCCCGGGACCGAACATCCAAAAGTGAAATGGGCACCTGTGGACAAATATTTTTCCATGAAAGTCCTCAAAATCGAGAACAACTGGGTGCACGTGAAAGACGCTTCAGGCGATAAGGCATGGATTTATCGTCCTCTTGTGTGGATTCAGTAACCCTCCATTTTCCCTTTCCACCCCCATTAAAATCAGATTTCCCACGCCCTTCTATATAATAACTGCAAAAAAAGCTTTATTTCATTGCCGATCAATATAATAATCAGGCTAAAACTAAAATGTAAGTTGGGGTTTGCCTTTTTATTGAATCCCAAGTCTGAAAAGTGGGTTCGGCAGAGAAATGGGTATTCACGCTCTGGAAAACTACACGCAGGTCAAAAACGTCATCCTCCAACTGCACCACTAAGCCCAGCCAACCAGTGGGCGTAATATTCTTCCTCCGCCTTCGTCCCCAAACTGGCAATACCCCCATTAAGCCGAGAGAAGGTTTGCCTACAGTAAAAAGCTACTGCTTATTGAGTCCAGCGTCACGCTGGCTAGAGACAGGGATGCGGATTTTGAAGCGGGTGCCCACACCCAGTTTGCTCTCGACTTCGATTTTTCCTTTATGGGCTTCGACAATATGCTTGCAGATGCTGAGTCCCAAGCCACTGCCCCCTTCATCGCGTGACCGGGCTTTATCTACCCGGTAGAACCTGTCAAAGATGGATGGCAGGTCTTTTTCTGGTATTCCTATGCCAGTATCTTGTATCGACAATAAGGCTAACCCTGCTTCCTCCTGCAGAGAAACTTTCAACTCGCCGCCCGGTTGCGTGTATTTAATCCCATTGTGCAGAACATTCCAAACCATTTGCCGGAGCCGCACCTCGTCTCCGTTGATTTTCACCGGCTCCAGAAACGCAATGACGATAGAGATATCTTTTTCACCGGCCAACACTTCGGCATGTTTGCACACTTCCTCCACCAGATCTCTCAAGTCCATTGGCTTGCAGTTGAGGAGAATCTGGTTTTCGTCGGACTTGGAGAGGACAAACAAGTCTTCCAGCACTTTGGACATATAGTTGATCTCTTCGAGGTTACTGGCGATCACCTCCTGATACTCTTTCGGTTCACGAGGTTTACTCAGCACCAATTCATTTTGCCCCTGTAAAACCGTCAACGGAGTCCTCAACTCATGCGAAGCATCACTGCTGAATTGCCGCATCTGGGCGAAAGAGTTTTCCAGCCGATCCATCATTTCATTAAAGGTCAGGGCCAGCTGGCCCAACTCATCCTTGACTTTTAGCACGGGAATGCGCTGGCTCAACTCCTGTCCCTGCCCGATATCCCGGGCGGTTTGAATGATTTTGGATATAGGTTTCAAAGCGCGCCGGGCCAGAAATCGCGCGAACAGTGTAGCCAGAACGAGCACCAAGGGAACGGCAGTGAACAAGAATATTCTCAGGTTCTTCAGAGTCTCCCGCACCGCCTCCAATGAAGTCCCTACTTGAACCAGGTTGACCAGTTTTTTTTCCCGAATGATAGGCATGGTGATCACTCGAATGGGGTGCTTGCCATCCACAAGAAATGTTTCGTAGGAATTTTTACCCTCAAGGGCATCGGCATAGGCAGTTTGTGATAATGGGAACTTGGAGGCATCAATATTGTTAGATCGCGACCCAACATTGCCGGAGCCATCATAGATTCTGTAAAACTTGTTGAGATTACTGGTTCCCATGAACTGCTCGAAAAGCTGGTCGAGTCCGGGCAAGGGTGAACGGTTGAATTTCATCACTGCCGAGGTAGCAACAACGGTGGCCGAAACCGTCAAGGAGTTGTCGACACTTTCATAAAGTCGTTTGGAAAGAAAATAATTAAGAAAAACACTGAATAGGATGAGGATGATAGCCAGTAACAGGATGTACCAGACCGTCAACCTGGACCGAATGGATTTGAAAGCCATAGCTATTCTTTCATAATGTATCCAACGCCCCGGAGGGTATGCAAAAGCTTTTGGGAATAGTTTTTATCAATTTTTTTTCTTAAATGGTTGACGTAAACATCGATCACGTTGGTGAAGGTATCAAAATTATAATCCCAGACATGCTCGGCGATCATTGTTCTCGTCAGTACCTTGCCCTGGTTCCGCAAGAAATATTCAAGCAAGCTGTATTCTTTCCCGGTAAGTTCAATTTCCTGCTCTTCACGCTTCACTTTGTGACTGACCAAGTCCAGTGTCAGGTCGGCAATCTCCAGTGTCGTCCGAGCTTCGGCTTTCCCTCTTCGGAGCAGGACGCGTATCCTGGCCAAAAGTTCCGAAAATGCGAAAGGCTTGGTCAGATAATCATCGGCGCCTTTGTTAAGGCCGGTCACCTTGTCTTCTACGGAATCCTTAGCGGTGAGAAGAAGAATGGGGGTTTCGATCTTTCGGTCTCTCAGGGTGGATAAAACTTCCAGCCCGTCAATTTTTGGGAGCATGAGGTCCAGAATAATCAGGTCATACTGATTCTGCTCCCCAAGAAACAGGCCCTCTTCCCCATCGGGCGCAACATCTACAGCATATGTTTCCTCTTCAAGGCCTTTTTTAATGAAACCGGAAACTTTTTTCTCATCTTCTACAATCAATATACGCATTTAGCCATCCCATTTTTTTTGCACTTTATGAAGCTCTATCTCTCCTTTCAACATTTCAACATGCTTTTCACAATCTTTTTGGATCGCGGAATACATGGCCCGGCAACTTTCATCATTAGCATCAATCATGGCCTGCTTGCATATTTTCACCGCCTCATGGGAGGCTTCCAAGGCTTTTAAAATATTGTCGTTGAACTTTTTACTCATTTTCGACCCTTAATTATTCCGATCCCCATTCTATCATTAATTCTCTGCTGTTAAAGGGCTAATCCCACTAGGCGTGGGGCCGTGGTATTCTTCCGTGCTGTGATAACCTTTTCATTATTACTTATGCCCGGCACGGGTATTTCATGCCTCGCAGGGGTACAATGTGAAATGACTTTTAGGAGTGAGCAAAGAGTTGTCTCTGCTTGATGGGGTCTTACTCCATTCCTCTTAAGCCGAGAAAACGTTTATTGGCAATAAACAGCTATTGCTCATTACCACCGGGCGTTGCCCGGTGCCTAGCGATCAGTCAGTTCCCGCTCGAAGAGGAGCTTGACTAAAATGATCCCCAACGCCGCTCCTATAACAGGCAGGGCGTTGATCAATTCAAGCAGATATTCCCCCATAAACCCAAAGTTCTCGATAAGGTAATGGGCAAACTTCACCCCGGACTGATCCAGCCAGTAAAAAATAAGGTTGATACCCATCCCGCAGACAAACCCGATAAAAGCCCCAAAACCATAATATGCGTATTTCATTATTGATGTCCACCGATGGAACGCATCGATTCAACTGGAAAAATCTGCAAGACTTGGATTATGATGTTAAAAACACTATGCCATATTATACATACCTTAGTTCCATTTTATAATCATTAGGAAATGAAATGCGGCTCGCAAACAAAACGGCGATCATCACCGGCGGTGGATCGGGAATAGGACAAGCCTGTGCATGGGCTTTCTACCAGGAAGGCGCCAATGTGGTTTTATTTGGTCGAAGAGAAGACAAACTAAAAGAAACAGCCCAGGAACTGGGTTCCCGGGCCATGACGGTCCAGGGAGACATGACCCAAAGCAAAGACCTCGACCGGCTGGTCCAGGAAACCCAAAGCAAGTTCCATCGCATCGACATACTGGTCAACAATGCCGGCCTTTTTAAAGGCGCTCCTCTGCACGAAATTTCTGATGAACAGTACGATGAAATGATGGACATCAATATGAGATCGGTGTTCCAGTTGACCCGCAAGGTACTCCCAGTGATGATGGAACAAAAAGGCGGAAGCATCATCCATATCAGTTCCATCCTTGGCATCATCGCAGTGCCTCAGGTGGCGGCTTATAATATTTCCAAAGGAGCCCTGATTCAACTGAGCCGGTCCATCGCTGTGGAATACGGCAGTTATGGCATCCGCTCCAACTCCATTTGTCCGGGCCTGATAGAAACCGACATGACCGCCGACCTCATGAAGGACGAGGCGCTGATGCAGGAATGGAGCAAGGATTATCCGATAGGCCGGTTCGGAAAACCTGAGGATGTGGCCGGCGCCTGCCTTTTTTTAGCCAGCGATGAGTCATCTTTTATCACAGGCACGGTTCTTCCAGTGGATGGCGGTTTCACAGCCCACTAGCCCCTTCGCAGGGGAGGCGACTAGCAAATAGCATGTATGAGCAAGCAAAAATCTTTCTCGGCCCAATAAAACCATTAGTCATTACCTGTGGCGGTTCGCACCCACTCGCCGCAGGGGCAAATAGCCATGACGCATAGAGCCGGGAGCATAATTTAGCAGTAAACAGCCATTGCAAGTCACCGGCGGAGGTTCTCCGCCCATTGAGGACAGTGCTTGACGGAACCCCCGCAGATGATTAAAATCAGAGCCACTTGAAAAATCTCAACATACACCGACCTTGTCACTCGAAAGGCTTGAGGATACGGATTCATTTATGAAGTACGAGACTGTCATTGGGCTGGAAGTTCACGTCCAAATTAAAACCAAAACGAAAATATTCTGCTCCTGCTCCACCGAATTCGGCAAACCCCCGAATGCGAATACCTGTCCGATTTGTCTGGGAATGCCCGGAGTTCTTCCCGTTTTGAATAAACGTTTTCTAGATGCCGCCATGAAGGCCTGCCTGGCGACTCATTGCACAATTGAACCGATGAACCGTTTCGCAAGGAAAAACTATTTTTATCCCGACCTTCCCAAAGGCTACCAGATCTCCCAATTTGAACTCCCTTTGGGAACGAACGGATTCATCAACATCAATGTAGACGGCACGAAGAAAAGGATCGGATTGACCCGCATTCATATGGAAGAAGATGCGGGAAAACTGATCCACGGGGAAAACCTGGGAAGTCCGGGAAAAAGCTATGTCGACTTTAATCGAACCGGAGTCCCACTATGTGAAGTGGTCAGCGAGCCCGACATGCGCTCGCCGGAAGAAGCCCGAGCCTACCTCACCGAGTTGAAAGCCATTCTGGAATACACCGAAGTCAGCGATTGTAATATGGAAGAAGGAAGCCTGCGCTGTGACGCCAACGTTTCCATTCGTCCCGTTGGGCAAAAAGAGTTAGGAACCCGTGCAGAGTTGAAAAATCTCAACTCCTTCAAATTCGTTCAGAAGGCTATTGAGTATGAAGTGGAACGGCAAACGAAAATTTTGGATCAGGGAGAGAGTGTAAAACAGGAAACCCGGCTTTATGATTCGGATCGGGGCGAGACCTTCTCCATGCGAAGCAAAGAAGAAGCTCACGATTATCGTTATTTTCCCGACCCGGACCTGGTTCCCATAGTGATCGATGACGCATGGGTGGAAGAAATTCGCAAAACAATTCCCGAACTCCCCGAACAGAAACGCGAGCGTTTTGCCAGCAGTTACAAAATCCCCGAATACGACGCCGGAGTTTTGACCTCCTCGAAGCCTCTGGCAGATTATTTCGAGCAGTGTGCAGCCCAGTTTCCGCAAGCTAAAATCATCAGCAACTGGGTGATGGGAGACTTGTTGCGGGAATTGAAAAAGGATGGCAGGAGCATTAAAGAGTGCCCAGTTTCGCCCTCCGCACTGGTGAACCTGCTTAAACTGATCGATTCTGGAACGATCAGCGGTAATATCGCCAAAGGGGTTTTTGAAGAAATGTATCAAACGCAAAAACCGGCCGACCGTATCGTTGAGGAAAAGGGACTGAAACAAATCACCGATAGTTCTGCCATAGAAAAAATTGTCGATGAAATAATTCAAGCCAACCCCAGCCAAGTGGAGGAGTTCAAGGGTGGCAAAGAAAAAGTGCTCGGTTTTCTGGTCGGTCAAATCATGAAGGCGAGCAAGGGCAAAGCCAACCCGGGCATGGTCAATAAATTACTGAAAGAAAAAATAGGGTGATGGCACAATCAATCTTCTACCCATCCAAAATTTTTTATTTGAAACCCATTTCCTTTGTGGCGTTATTTCTTTTATTGGGAATTCTAAGTTCGAGCGCTCTTGCGGGCTCTGTAGAATCCGATGACAAGCGTTATCTGGATCATGGCGACGGCACGATTACCGACACAAAAACCGGACTGATGTGGATGAAAGAAGATTCCTATCTTCATTCCGGCCACTGGCTCAACTGGCTTGAGGCTCACGAATATATCCGGAAACTCAATGATGAGGGATTTGCCCAATACATCGACTGGCAGTTGCCTTCCACTGAAGAACTGAAAACCCTTTACGAACCGGAAAAGGTCAACAGTTCCCAGGCAGGAAAAGAAATGAAAATCCACGCGGACCCAATATTTGAAAAAAATGGGAGCGGCTCCCTGTGGTCGGCAGAGGAAAATGGGCGCTACAACGCATTTGGAGTGGTCTTCAATACCGGCGCGGTGTTTAACAGCAATAAAAGATCCCGATCTCGAAAGGCCACTCGGGCCGTTCGAATCAATACGGACTGACACAGCTACTTTCTTAAGGCAGAAAACAAAAAATGACATCTCTTAAAAAGGCAATATTAGTTACCGTTCTGTTCCTTGCAACCGTTGCTCCCGCAAACGCGACCTACCCTTTGCCGGATGTTGCGCACTGGGATCTTTCGGTCTCCAATGAAAAAAATGATCCAGACTACCAGAAGGTCCGGGATCTGGTTTCGCAAAAACAATTTGACGAAGCACTTGCAATTCTTGACAGGAAAATCATCCAGCAACCTAAAGAAGCAACTCCTGAAATTCTGAAAGCAGTGATTTTAAATGAAAAGGATGAACCCAAGAAAGCTCTGGAAGTTCTGCTGACCGGATTTAAAAAGGAACGCCAGCACCCTGCCCTGCATTTTACTTTCTGCCAGATCCACCGCAAACTGGGCAACGGCCTGATCTCAGAAAAGGCCTGTATCATCGCCGCCCAGCAACACCATCAAGATCCTCTGGCACATTATGAATTTGCTTTAACTTTGATGGCTCGAGGCAAGGCAAAAGAAGCTAATAAGGAGTTGGCGGAAAGCGCCAGGCTAGACCCGAAAAATTCAACCTACCCTTACGAAAGGGGGATGATTTTTAATTATCTGAATCAGAACAATGAGGCCGAAATATCTTTCAAGCGTGCGTTTTCACTCGACAAGAGCAATGTTGAAGCGGCTTATCAGCTCGCTTATCTTTATGCCACACGGAGCGACAAAGAACAGGCGGAATCCTATATCAACCACATTCTGGACAACCATCGGGATCAACCCAAGGCGGAGTCGGCTAAACTGCTCAAAGAATATATTTATAAAAATGAAACAGACAAATTGCCCTTGAAAGTTGTCCCGGGACAGTATCATTTGAGCCGGTCCAAATCCCTTTACCAGTCCAAACAATTCGGTTTATGCCTCATTGAGGCGGAAACTGCCGCACGACTAAGCCCCGATGACATGACAATCCAGGAGATCCTTGTTGGACTCCACAGTATGTTTTTGCGGTTGGACATGGCGGAAAAATCTGTCGAGCAATTTATAAAATACACCAAAGACGATGACAAACTTAAGAGCCGGGGATACCAGGAATTAGCAGACATAGAGGTTCTTCGAGGACACTTGAGTAAAGCCAAAGACCTCTATGAAAAGGCCAAGGGTCTGGGAGATCCTAATGGAATCGCCAAGGCCTCTCTGGATGAATTCCCAAAGAAATTTGATTCGACAGAGCGGCAACCTCTGAACCCGAATAATTTGTTCATCAATCCTACCGAGGCGTTGAACAGGAAGGGAGAGATTTTTGCTCATTTTGGAATGTATCAACGAGCCCTGGGAATCTATTCCATGGTTTTGAGAATGGACCCCACCAACCTCACCACTCTACTCAATACCGCCGCCACCAATTATAAAAACGAAAAATACACCCGAGCTATCTCTATTCTGGAAAGATTGTTTGTGATTCATCCCAACCACGAACATATCATCGCCCACCGATTGCTACTGGCCCGGTCTTACGTCATGAACGGGGACCTTGGAGACGGGATCAAAAATCTTGAAATAGTTATGAAACTGAACCCAAACATGAAAAAAGTCATCACCTCAGACCCGACTTTTGAGAAGTTAAGGGCTCTCGAATCTTTCAGAACTTTAGTTCAGTAATCCACATGTCTTAACAAAAAGTTAAGTTTGACTTTAATTTTACGTTCCTGTCTAATGCAGCACAATGTTGCTGCTTTATTTTTTCCGTAAAGACCCCATGAACCCAAGGTACGGGGAGCCCAACAATGACCACATTCCAATATCCAACTAAGAATCGGAAAATTTTTGTAGTTTTCGCAACTTTTTTCTCATTAGTTTTTCTTCTGATTCAAACTCCAACAACCTTTGCCGAAGATATTTGTAGGGATGGACTGAAGGAATTACAAAATAGTCAGGGAATTATTCAGACTAAAGGAGGGATTTGGGGGTACCTTGAACAATCTTCCGCTCTGAAAAACAAATCCATATTAGGACTGCAAATTGACGGCAAACTGCAACGCCTGATCGTTTCATTTGAAAACCTTTGTCAAGAAGGCAAAACCCCTACCCAAAAGCTTTATAATTTAATTTTAAACCTGATTGGTGATGCCAGAATGATTTTCAATAGAGCTGCTGATCGGCAACCCAAAGAAAAGGTGTTGGAAAAATTGAACGGTCTAAACAAAAACATTGATGAACTGCTGGCCCAACTGCCCAGTTAAGCAACCATGGCTGAATTGAAAGAAGGAAAAAAGGCGCCGGACTTTACGGCGATTGATCAGAACGGAAAAAAAATCAAACTCAGTTCTTTTAAAGGTAAGAAGCATGTCGTGCTCTATTTTTACCCTAAAGACATGACTCCCGGATGCACCACGCAAGCCTGCGACTTCCGCGACCAGCACAAAAAATTTAAAAATACTGTCGTCCTCGGCGTTAGCATCGATTCAACCGAAAGGCACCAGAAGTTTATTGAAAAATACGACCTTCCTTTTACTCTCCTTGCTGACACCGATAAAAAAGTGGTGCAAAAATACGGAGTCTGGCAGGAAAAGAAGCTCTATGGGAAAACCTTTATGGGAATTGTTCGAACAACCTTCATCATCGATAAGACAGGTACGATCCAAAAAATATTCCCCAAGGTCAAAGTAAAAATCCACATCGAAGAAGTCCTTTCCGCATTGAAGGAAATCTACAAGGCGTAGCCTTGCCACTCGGCGTGGGGCCAATGAGCAATAACTTTCGCTGGCAAACAATAGATTAACTCGGCTTGATGAACCGTACTATCTGCCCCCGGCGGCTCGCCGGGCCATTAATTTCTCAATCTGTTTTACAGTTCTGGAAATCTTGCTGGAAAGATTCAGACAACCGGTCGCGGTCATCACTAAATTGTCTTCGATGCGAATACCTATCTTTTCATCATAGTTTTTTCCATTCAGGCGCAGACGAAACTCCCCATACAACCCGGGTTCATTGCTGATCATCCAGCCCGGCTTCATGGGTTGCTTGACGTAATTACGGAAGGGATCCCCATCATGCTCCTGTTCCCCCATCAAGTGGCTCACCCCGTGCGGCCTTCCTTCATATTGCAACTTAAGCTTTCCCCCGATTGCCTTGAAGTCGCACTCGAGTCCCTCATTGACCTTATCCCAGCATACGGTGTTCAACTCTTCAATCGTCAATCCAGCCCGCGCCTTTTTCTCTACCGCAACCTGGGCTTTAAGAACGATTTCATAAAGTATTTTCTGCATGGGGTTGAACCGCCCGGACACAGGAAAAGTCCTAGTAATATCGGCATGCATTGTCATCCAGCGTACTCCAAAGTCAATCAGCATCATTTCGTTTTTTGAAAAATTATCATCATTCTTTGTATAGTGGAGAATGGTTGCGTTAGCTCCTGATGCCACGATGGAAGGATAGCTGAGGCCAAAAGGCGTATTCATCAGCATCTGGCCTTCGAGAAACCCCTGCACCTGACACTCATTTTTAAAGTTCCTGAAGTTTTTGAGCATCACCTTATATCCGCCGTTAGTTATATCTTGAGCTTTCCGGGCATTCGCAACATCATATTTATCCAGCGGCAGGCGCAGTTCAAAATGATTCTTCATGATATTTTTTAAAGCCACTTTTGGAGCTTTCCAGGACCGCAACCACCCCTCAAGTTTCTTTTTAAAATCATAATTATGATCCGTGGTGATGCTGGCGACTTTGCCCTTTCGGGTGCCTTCCAGCCAGAGCGTTCCCAGCGTTTTTTTCTTCTGCTTCATGAACCGCTCTTTCAGGACATCCTTAAATTCACGAATATCGCGAACATCCTGGATCCCCGTAACCGACCGCACTTCCTTCAAGCTTTGTTCATCCCCGACCCCAAAACGGACCCCCTCCCAAAACTCAAGGATTCGATCCTTGTTATCCACAAACAAAATTTCATCCGATACTTTTGAACCCGGGTCCAGCAACAGGATGACGTTATTCTGGTTAATACCGGTTAAATACATCATTGCTGGCTCCTGATAAGTGGGGCAATGGGCATAGGACCAGGTTGTCTTTCCGCCCGGACCATAAGGGACACCGGCAATGACCATAAGCTGGCCTTCCTTCACCATCAACTTTTTTCTTCTTTCACGAAACCTTCGTTTTGCAAAAGCCCCCGCATCGCCATCCCGGAATATTCCTGTATGAACTTTTTTCGATATCTTCATAATTTTTTTAAAACTTCCCTAAATCATATTTTTGTTCACAGGGTTTAATAGTACACTAATCGGAAACGTGGCCCAACCCCGGTTTATTAAAGAACGAATTCTCCCTTTATGTGCGGACGATATACCCTGGCAAAACCTTTAAAGACCATCGAGTCTCATTTCGGCCCCATCCGTATCGATCTGGAATATCGACCGAGCTACAACATTGCTTCCAGCCAATGGTCTCCGGTCGTCATCAACCGTTCCGGACAAAGGGAATTGATAGAAATGAAATGGGGGCTGGTGCCGTCCTGGGCAAAGGATGAAAAAATGAAACTCATCAACGCCCGGTCAGAAACCGCGCACGAAAAACCCAGCTTTAAAAACTCATTGAAAAACCAACGTTGCCTGATTCCTGCGGATGGTTTTTTGGAATGGCGAGGAACTGAAAAACAGCCTTACCATATATTTTTAAAGACCCATTCTCTCTTCGCCTTTGCCGGACTTTGGTCCATTTGGAACAGCCCCGGTGGAAAGAGTTTGAGCACCTATACCATTCTAACGACCGAAGCCAACGAAAAGCTGACGCCGATCCACGCACGAATGCCGGTCATTTTACCTGCAGAGCAATACGAAACCTGGCTTGCGCCGGATTCAGGTTTTGATACCCGTCTTATAACGGCCTTTCCCTCAGAGGAATTCGACTTTCATCCGGTATCCAAAGAAGTCAATTCACCGAAAAACAACCACCCGGAAGTTCTAGCGGAGTACCTCCGCAGGTGACTTGAAATGGTTTTTTACTGACAACTATCCTTGATCGTCATTGCGAGGAGTCAATAGCGACGAAGCAATCCAAAAAACCTGGATCGCCACACCGCCAACTAACCTTTCTTTTTAAAAATACCCAGCCATTCTTTGTCTTTTCTCTGCTCAGCAGACAAGGACGTTTTATCGAGCTCCTGAATTTCAAATTTCTTTGAAAAGTTTGTTTCAATATCTTCACGGGTGGTGTTGTAGGGAGGCCCACCCTCCTTATCCGTGTGATAAAACAATCCCACCAGTATTCCCCCCGACCGCAAAATTCTTGCAACGTTCAGGACATAGTCCATTCTTTGCCGGGGGGAGATGGCGCAAAAAAATGTCTGCTCGAGCACCAGGTCATAAACGCCATCGTGGGAGTCATCAAGACTGAAAAAGTCCTGATGCAAAACCCGGCCTTTAAGGTTACGTTTGTTCAAAGCGTTTTCTAAATAAGTGACGGCTCCTTCAGAAAAATCAATGGCCGTAACCTCAAACCCATTTTCCGCCAGGAATACCACTTCGTGCCCTCTTCCGCATCCAGGGACCAGCACTTTGCCCACAGGCAGTTTTTCCTCTTGCCACAACTTGACAAAGGGGGGAGCCACCTGGCCCAGGTCCCAACCCAGGTCATTGGATTCATAATGGCCTTGCCAGTCTTCTTGGCTGTATTCTTTTGATTTCTGATTCATGACAAAGCAAAATACTCAACAAGGTTCTGAATAGCCGCCTGACCCATCGCCTCAACCGCTTCGCGGGCGTTGCCTCCAATATGCGGAGTCACCATCAAATTGGGAAGCTGAAGAAATTCGGTATCTGTTGGGGGTTCCTCCCAGAACACATCCAATCCCGCACCGGCAATTTCTCCCGATATTAAGGCCTGATGAAGGTCTCCCTGATGAACCACCTGACCTCTGCTGGTATTAACAAGAAACGCCGACGCATTCATTTTCGCGAACACCGCTTTGTCGATAAGGACTTCGGTATCTTCGGTCAAGGGCACATGAAGGGTCACAATATCTGACTCTCTAATGAGTTCATCGAATCCTACTTCCACTGCGCCGAACTGATGGCAAAATTCGCTACGGTCTGCAATATCCCGCACCTGGATCCGGCATTGAAACGGTTGCAGCAGGCGCACCAGTTCCTGCCCGACATTACCGCAACCAATGATGCCCACGGTTTTTCCGCTGAGTTCCTGTCCCCCATCGCGTTGCCAGCCCCCTCTTTTTAATTCTTCGGATAACATATTATGGCAGAGCCCAATCATGAACCCCAGTGTCAGTTCGGCCACAGACCTTCTGTTAGTGCCCGAGGTCACTCGCAGTTCAATGTTGGCATGGCTTAACGCTTCCTGATCCAGATTGTCCAGTCCCACTCCATATTTTGCAATCATCCTCAGTTTAGGCAAGGAACGAATCAGTTCGGCATCGACAGTATCTCTTCCTATCAAAGCGGCATCGGCATCCGCCAGAAAATCGACCAGTTCGGTGACTGAAAGGTATCTGTCATTTTCGTTGAATATCGCGCTAGGAAAGTGACGCAATAATTCAGTTCGCAGTGAGGATGATTTGCAGAAAGCCGGAGGGGTAACCGCCACTCTTGGAGCATCCATTGTTCAGTCCAAAATCTGGGTCACAATGGAAGCACCGGCAGTATAGGTGCCAATCATGGAACCCATACTGGAAAAAAAGAAAATTAGAAACAACCGGGCAACACGGTTTTTCCACCACATGGAATAGACAGCAATATCTTCGCGCAGGGTTTCAAAGTCACTCACTTTAGGTTTACGCATATAAGATTCCACCAAACCCACAACCATTCCCGCCCCAATTGTGGGATTTAAAGATGTCAAAGGGGCAGCGAAAAAAGCGGTGATGATAGAGACAGGGTGCCCAAAGGCAATCAAAGTTCCTAGCGCGCAGAAACCCCCGTTGAATAAAATCCAGGTTATCACCAACTGCTCTCCCAGTTCGGGAGACTGGCGAAAACCAACCACAAACATGGCCAGAATAAATACGCAAATGCCCCAACCTATGAAGTAGCCAACCCGGCTTGGAGGCGGTTTTTGATCCAGCATTTTAAGATGATCCGAATCAGGAGGAGACTCCATGGCTGGGAGCATGCCGATTAAATGTCCGGCGCCGACCACTGCCAAAATTCTTTTTGGAGCATCTGGTTCATGGGCAATCTGCGCCAAACGCCCCACCATGTACTGATCCCTCTCATCGATCAGAACTCTTTTGATTTCCGGCAACTCCTCACCAAACTCACTCACCACTGAATGCAATAAGTCTCCTTGCTTAAGTTCTTCAATTTGCTCTTGGCTGATCTCTTCGCCAACAAACACTCCAGCAATCATGCCCCCGACAATTTTAAGTTTTTGCCAGAACGACACTTCGGTGACCAGCCGGTGCAGGGTGGTCGATATATTCCGGTCAATGACTTCCAGCCTGATATTTTTTTCATGCGCCAGTTCAACGGCTCGAATCATTTCCTGTCCGGCCTCAACGCCAATTCGTTCAGCCAGGCGTTTTTGATAGGCGGTCAAAGCAAGGTTGATCAGCAGAAGCCCGGCTTTCTTTTTGCGGAAAACCTGATAGATGTCGAGATTCTTCCACCAGGTCTGGTTGGTGAGGTTTTCCAGGCGCGGAGGACACAATTCCACCGCAACACAGTCGTAGTCGCCGTTTTGAATATGTTCCTCGACCATTTGCACGCTCAATTTGGAGACATGGGCCGTTCCCATCAAGGTCACTTCTGATTCACCGAGATGAACAGTTTTAATAACATCTTCTTGCTTTTCCACAGTATCCTTTCCTGAATAGTAGAGAACAACCAAACTTGCCAAACAAGCAACAAAAAATTAATTGGGTTAAAATGAGGGAGACTGCATCGGTAAACAGGATTACCCTTTAAATCATGAGACCCCTAATTTAACATAAACCCCTTTAGTATTGAATCGGTCTTTTCCATGCAACCGTTTAAGCTTCAAGCCGACTACAAACCCGCCGGGGACCAGCCCCAGGCCATAGAAAAACTGGTGCAGGGTCTGGATTCCAACCCAAGTTCGCAGACCCTTCTCGGGGTAACAGGATCCGGAAAAACCTACACCATTGCCAATGTCATCGAACGGGTGCAAAAACCGACCTTGGTGCTCGCCCACAATAAAACCCTGGCGGCTCAACTTTACAATGAGTTTAAAACTTTTTTCCCGAATAACGCGGTGGGCTATTTTGTCAGCTATTACGATTACTACCAGCCCGAAGCTTACCTGGCCCAAACCGATACCTATATTGAAAAGGACGCCTCCATCAATGACGAGATTGATAAAATGCGCCATTCGGCCACCCATGCTCTATTTGAACGCCGGGATGTCATCATCGTCGCCAGCGTTTCCTGCATTTATGGCCTGGGTTCGCCGGAAGCCTACCACGGCATGCTGTTGTTTTTGGAAAGAGGCAAAACTCTTGAGAGAGATCAAGCCCTGCAGAAACTCGTGGAAATCCAATACAAAAGAAACGATGTGGATTTTCAACGCGGCACCTTCCGGGTGCGGGGAGATGTCTTGGAAGTCCTACCGGTTTACGAAAGAAACGAAGCCCTCAGGATCGAATTTTTCGGCGACCAGATAGACCGGATTTCCGCTTTTGATCCACTCACCCGCCAATCAATCCGAGAGTTGGACCGCATCGCCATTTACCCGGCCAGTCATTATGCCACCCCGAAAGAACTCATGGAAAAGGCCATGGAAGACATCCGAGAAGAACTGATTGAACGGGTGGCTTATTTTGAAAGCCAGAATCTTCTTATCGAAGCCCAGAGAATTGATCAGAGAACCCTGTTTGATCTGGAGATGATCAAGGAAGTCGGTTACTGCCAAGGCATCGAAAACTATTCACGCCACCTCATGGCCAGACCTGCAGGCGAGCCGCCACCGACTTTGCTGGATTATTTTCCCAATGATTCGCTTTTTATTATTGATGAGAGCCACGTGACCCTTCCGCAGCTGCAAGGCATGTACAAGGGCGACCGCTCTCGCAAGGAGACCCTGATCCGGTATGGTTTCAGGCTTCCCTCAGCCTTTGACAACCGGCCTCTAAAGTTTGAGGAATTTGACCAGCATGTCCGCAATATTATTTATGTTTCTGCCACCCCCAGCTCCTATGAATTGGAAAAATCCGGAAATCCTCCGGTGGAACTGATCGCGAGACCCACGGGATTGGTGGATCCGGAGATTGAAATCAAACCCGTGTCCAGTCAGGTGGACGATTTATATAACCAAATCCGTTCACGGGCGGAAAAAAACCAGCGCTGTTTGATCACGACGCTGACCAAAAGATTTTCTGAGGACCTGGCAGAGCATTTTTCTGAACTCGGATTGAAGGTCAAATACCTGCATTCCGACATCGTAACTCTGGAACGAACCCAGATCATCCGGGAACTCCGACTGGGCGAATTCGACGCGCTAATAGGTATCAATTTACTTCGGGAAGGACTTGATATTCCTGAGGTCTCATTAGTCGCTATTCTGGATGCAGACAAAGAAGGTTTTCTGCGGTCCACCACGTCTCTGATCCAAACCTCGGGCAGGGCCGCAAGAAACATTTCAGGAAAAGTTATCTTTTATGCCGATCGGGTGACCCGATCCATGCAAGCCGCAATCGATGAAATGAGTCGCAGAAGGGAAATCCAGCTTGCTTATAACAGGGAACACCATATAACCCCGCGCTCCATTCAAAGAGCCATTGAAGTCTCCATGGAATATTCGGAGAATCCGGAACCTGCGTTCGAGGTCATGGAGGAAGAGGAAACCTATGAATCAGGAAAGCCGGTTCTGCAGTTGATCGCGGAACTGGAAAAGCAAATGCTCTCTGTGGCAAAAGATCTGGAGTTTGAAAAAGCCGCTGAACTCCGGGACCGAATCAAACGCCTTCGGGAAAAGGATCTGGAAATTATTCTATAAAATACTATCTTGGGGTTTCCCTGTGGTCCTTCGTTCTTTGAGCAATGAGTCTGGCAATCCCCGCTTCCGACTCTGGGAGAAGCTCTTGCCATTTAACTCCAGTTACATAAGGAGCAGAGTCACTTTTCTGATTCTTTCTTAAGTTTTTAACATCCGCCTTTTGTAGATTGAAACTCCCGCCAGTAGGCATCTCTGCAGTGACATATAGCATGTTTTTTTTGGTCACTTGGCTGCTATGACTGATCAATGCCCCTCCCGAACTGATATCTCTTATAATTCCAGAATCTTCATATTTTTTATCGCCTGAGCCAGAGCATAACTGGAAGAAGTCTTGAAGTTGACAAACAACCCCTCTTTAATGAAATGAATTTGCACTCCGGTTTGAGGAGCAACCCGATAGGCTTCAGCCCCCACCCTGGGCAAATCGGTGATCACATATTGCCCCTTCATCCATCCCCTGATACAAACGGAAAAGACCTCACCGCGAATGGTCGCGGTCACTTTCTGTCCCATCACAAAAGGGATTTCATCGCTTTTTATAGGCATTGATCAATAACCTCTAATGAATCACAACTCGCCAGAATCATAGCAACCGCACCTTATTTGTATCGGCAAGAAAACAAATTAAACAACCTCATACAGATATACAAGGAAAAAAAACATTTACATTAAATACAGGCTCAATGTGGCGTTTTCTCAAAGGTTATGAGGATTGGGCGGAAGGCCCGGGAGGATAGAGCTTGAAGTACTCCTTGAAGATTTTTCTGGCAATCGGTGCAGCGGTGGCCCCGCCATGGCCTCCATGTTCAATGATAATGGCCACAGCGATCTCGGGTTTTTCATAGGGCGCAAAAGCTACGAACCATGCATGATCCCGATACCTGACAGGTATGACCTCACCCTTCTCCAACTCCTCATTTGATTTCATCCGTACAACCTGGGCCGTTCCGGTTTTTCCAGAAACAATTATGTTTTTCAAGCGGGATCTTTTTCCTGTCCCTCGTGTGCCGTTCACCACATCGCGTAGGGCCTTCCTGATCTGTTCTAAATGGTCGGGATCCACCCCTAATTGGCCGACTATATTCGGGAAAAATTCTTTCTTAGTTTTTCCCTCGGGTCCTTCGATACGCTTCACCAGATAAGGTTTGAGCAGAATGCCTCCATTAGCCACGGAGGCCATCATACTTGCCTGTTGTATGGGAGTCACCAGATTATAACCCTGACCAATGGACGCGGAAATGGTTTCGCCCAACAGCCAGGGCTCCTTCTTGTTTAACAATTTCCACTGGGTAGTAGGAACCAATCCCCTTTTTTCCTGGCTCAAGCCCAGACGGGTAGAACTGCCCAGCCCAAAACGTTTAGCATATTTCGCAATTGTATTGATGCCCAAACGATGACCGATGGTATAAAAATAAACATCACAAGATTGCACCAGCGCGTCATGCAAATTCATCGGACCATGCCCGGATTTTTTCCAGCACCGATACCGACCCCTGCCCAACCTGAAATGCCCAGGACAAAAGATAGATGTATCCGGTTTAATCACGCCCTCTTCAAGGCCTGCAAGCGCTATCACAATTTTGTAGGTAGAAGCAGGGGGATATTGGCCATGAATAGACCTGTTCTGTAACGGGTGCCACTCGTCAGTCACTAACGCATTCCAGTTTTGAGGACTGATCCCCGCCGCAAACTTATTGGGATCGAAGGATGGGCTGCTGGTCATTGCAATGATCTCACCCGTCTGCGCCTTCATCACCACCACGGAACCATTCATATTCTGATCCACAGTTCCAACCATTAATTTTTCTAATTCCTGTTGTATCCTTACATCCAAGGTAAGAATCAGATTATTCCCGCTTTCTGGAGGTAGTTTGCGTAATAATTTCAACTCCCTACCAGAAACATCCACCTCAACTTCTTTGTAGCCCTTTTCGCCTCGTAAAATAGACTCATATATATTTTCCAGGCCGTTTTTCCCGACAAAATCCCCCTGCTTATACTTGGGGTCTTTAAGGCTTTCCAAGCTTGCTTTGGAAATCTCTCCAAGATAGCCCAGCGTGTGGGATGCCAGGTTATTGAACACATAATTCCTTAAAGGTTCAGCCCTGATGTGTATTCCAGAAAGGTTCATATTGTTCTCTTCTACAAAAGCCACTTCCTCCCGAGAAATATCTCCCTTTATTAAAACTTCTTTGAAGGATTTGCTCCGAGCCATTGCCTTTTTCAATTTTTTCCGGTCAAAGGAAATTTTTGGGGATAGTTTGTCCAGAGAGGGACCCAGGTCCCCGGCATCTTCAGGAGTTAAATACAAATTGAAAGCAGGGCGAATGCTGACTAAAGTCTCACCGTTTCGATCTTTAATCATTCCCCGGTTTGCAGGCAGGGTCACCATTCGAACCCGGTTGTTCTCTGAAAGCCCTGTCAGGTATTGCCATTTTAAAATCTGCAAATACCAGACACGCATCCACAAGCACAGAAATGAAACCACAACAAGGATGGCGAAGACATGTATCTTCTTTTTAATCACATCATTGGTTTCGGTGCCATAACGAAACAGACTCATCTTCTCATCCCCATATAAGGATTAGACATTTTCGGCTGCAACCAATCATCAATTTTATCCAATACCACAAACATAAAGGGGCCTATTAATGCATTATAAATACTGTAAATGGGCAACGACTGATACAAAAAGCTGGAAGCGACCTCTCCCTTCAGAATCGTGCCCATGGAAAAATAAAACACCAGGCCATCAAAAATTGAAGAAACAATAAGAAATATCCCTATCGGTATCATGCCTTCAACATAAAACTTATTCTTAAGCGTGGAAAAAAAATAAGCGATCAGACTTTTCGAGAGCGTGTTCACTCCCAACAGTCCCCCTGAAAGGCTGTCCTGGGCAAGCCCCAAAGCAATCCCGGCTCCAATCCCGCTCGACCGGGAATATCGAACTCCACAATAGACCACCCACACCAGAATCAAGTCCGGGGTAACACCGCCAAAGGAAAAAATTTCCAACCAGGTCGTCTGGGCAGAAAACAAAAAAACGGCAATCAGTGCCTGCGAAAAATAATACATAAAAACCTAAGGCAAAAGGACAAGCACCTCTTCCAGGCGCGAGAAATCTGAACTAGGAGTCAAGGTAATCTCCTGAAACAACCCTTGTTTCTTCCTGGATACCTGGGAGACTTTTCCAATGACCAAGCCCTTCGGGAAAATTCCACCCAGCCCCGAGGAAAGCATCGTGTCTCCCACTTTGACATCTGCAGTGTTTGGAACAAATTTTAATTTACACTCATCTTCCCCCATGCCAACAACGACTCCCGATACTCGGTTATCCTGAAACAAGGCATCCACCGCGCTACGGCCGTCAATAATCAAAAGCACCTTCGAAGTGTTGACACCGGCATGAATCACCTGCCCGATCACTCCAGCATCGGTAACCACGGCCAAGTGATCCCTTATCCCGTTTTGCGTTCCCTTATTAATAACCACCACCTTTGACCACTGGGTGGCATCCCTGCCAATGACCGAGGCCACCACAATTTTCTTATCCCAATCGTCTTCATAAGCCATGAGTTTAGCAAGACGCTTTTGGCTGGCGAGACGTTCAATGAGTTGGTTTTTTTCGCTTATGAGGCGCTGAATTTCCAGCTTTAGCTGGTCATTTTCCCTCGCCACATCGACAAGGAGAAAATGATGATTGATGCTATCGGAGACAGACTGAATGGTTTGGGTAAAAAAATTCTGGAATGGGGAAAGGATGAAACCCGCTACGGAATCGAGAAAACCGGTGCCTTTTTCCTGCTTGGCGTTCAAAGTCATCAACGCCAGAGAAAACAGGAGAATAGCAGAAACAAGAACAATATTTTTTTTGCTTTTATTTCCTTTTCTGGGCACCGCTAGAGAGCAATCTTTCTCAGCAGTTTAGGATCGCTCAACACCTTTCCCGCACCCAAAGCAACTGCGGAAAGAGGATCGACAGCAAGGGTTATCGGCAGGCCTGTTGCTTCCTTTAAAAGAGTATCCAATCCTTTAATCAGCGAACCACCACCGGCCACCACCACCCCCTTATCCACGATATCCGCCGCAAGTTCGGGAGGCGTGCGTTCCAGAGCAATCTTTACTGCTTCGACAATTGTACCAAAGGTTTCGGTTAGTGCTTCCCGGACTTCCTCATCCGAGATGAGCAGGGTTTTGGGTATACCCGCAACAAGATCTCTACCCTTGACTTCCATGGTTATTCTTTTTTTCAAGGGATAGGCGGATCCAATTTGAATTTTCACTTCTTCGGCAGTCCGTTCACCGATCAGAAGATTATATTTCTTTTTGACATAGTTAACGATGGCCTCATCCATTTCATCCCCGGCAATACGAACCGATTTACTGAAGACAATACCGGACATGGAAATGATCGCCACCTCTGTAGTCCCACCACCAATATCAATGATCATGTTACCAGTAGGCTCCTGAACCGGGAGGCCCACTCCAATAGCCGCTGCCATCGGCTCTTCTATCAGGAATACTTCACGCGCACCTGCCGATTCCGCAGAATCCCTCACAGCTCGTTTTTCTACCTGGGTAATTCCGGAGGGAACAGCTATGACAACCCGAGGGCGCACCAATGTTTTGCGATTATTGTGTACCCTGCGGATAAAATTGCTGATCATCTTTTCCGTAACTTCAAAATGAGCGATCACCCCATCCTTCATCGGGCGAATGGCAATGATGCTATCAGGAGCACGACCCAGCATTTGCTTGGCCTCTTCACCGACCGCTTGCACCTCTTTGGTATGACTGTTTATGGCCACAACCGAGGGTTCGCGCAATACAATTCCCTGACCCTTCACGTGTACCAGGGTATTCGCCGTTCCCAAGTCAATCGCCAAATCGTTGGAGAATAAATCCCAGAAAAAATTGAACACTACTATCCCCTCTTGCGGGTTTCATGAATTTACGTAACTTCTTGTTTTTCCTCAGGTTTCTTTATAGCAAGGGGCCGTATAAAATGCAAGACAAATCCCGGCGCGCGTTCGCCATACCACTACCGTTTGGACCAAATGCAGCAACAGATAATCAGCGCTCCTCACCAAACCTCGTTACTCACTCATTAATAATGGCTTGCGATTCTCTTGCGTGTTTTATAGTATAGGTTCCTTCTTTAACCGAGAACCGAGAGTAACATCTATGCTGAGTACAATTCGAGAACATGCTGATTCCTGGCTGATTAAATCCATTCTATGGATGATCATTCTGGCTTTTGTAGGAACTATTTTCTATTCATGGGGAATGGGGGGCGCTTCCAACTCCGGGGGCGGGATCATAGCGACCGTTGAAGGAGAAAATATTTATCAAGGCGAATATGATCGCACCTTTAATAACCTTGTGGATTTTTACCGACAACAATTCAGGAACCAGTTTTCTGACGAGATGATCAAAACGCTCGATCTGAAAACCCAGGCTCTGGAGGCTTTAATCCAGAAAAAATTATTACTGCAAGAAGCCGAGAAACAAAACTTGCGAGTCAGCAATGCAGAACTGATTTCCCATATTCAAGGCTTGCAGGTATTCCAAAGTGATAAAAATTTCAGCGAAATATCTTATCGAAATTATCTTCAGTTTCAACGGGTCACTCCCGGCGAGTTTGAAGACAACCAGCGCGAGAACCTGGTTTTAAACAAGCTGGAGAAACTGTTCGGAACCAGCTCCAAAGTTTCACAAAGTGAAATCCGTGAAGCCTTCATCAACGAGGAAGAAAAAGCCAAACTGGACTACGTGCGATTTAACGACGATCACTTTCAGGTTGCAAAAACTTTTACCGATCAGGAACTCAATGATTTTTTTCAAGCTAACAAAAAGCAGTTTGAGGTACCGCCGCAAATCAAGGTTGAATATGTAAAAATTGAGCCCCAGACCTATCTTGCAGAAATCAAACCTCGGGATGAAGACATTGAAGACTATTACCAGACCAAGATTGCTGATTTTCGCGTTAAGAAAATGTACCGGGCCAGCCATATACTTGTCCATATAAAATCATCGGAAATTGAAGGAGATGCTTCTCCTGAAGAAAAACAGAAACAGGCGGAAGATAAAGCGAAAGCACGTGCCACTGAACTTCTGGAAAAAGTTAAAACCGGTGCCGACTTCGGAGAAATTGCAAAAAAACATTCCGATGATCCCGGCTCAGGATCCGAGGGGGGAAGCCTGGGAGAATTTCCCAAAGGAACCATGGTCTCCGCTTTTGAGTCGGCTTTGGAAAAGTTGAAGGTTGGAGAAATTAGTGAACCTGTTCTAACCCCTTTTGGTTACCACATTATCAAACTGGAAGGCTTAGAGGAGGAACGGTTCAAACCGCTGAAGGAGGTTCGCGAAGAAGTCATTCAATCCCTGAAGAATATCAAGGCCCGGCAAAGGGTCAGAAGAACGGCAAAACATATCCATCGGGAAGCGGAAAAGGATGGCAACCTGAAATCAGCCGCTGAAAAGAATCAGGCTCAGACAACCACCACCGATTTTTTTTCCAGAGAAAATCATAATCTCATTGAGATAGGCAACAATCCCCAGTTCTACAACACAGCCTTCATCTTAGGGGAAAACAGGGTCAGCCAACCTGTGCACACCCAGGAAGCGTCTTTCGTTTTAAAACTCGCCGGCAACAAAGAATCCTATATCCCAGAGTTGAAGGAAGTCAGAAAACCTGTTGAACAAGCTTTAACCGAACGCATCAATGAAGAGCAGACCTCCTCCAAGTTCAAGGAACTGGAACAAAAGCTGGCGCAGGATAAGGATCTTGAAAAAGTCATCAAAGGGCTGGATTTGAGCGTCCGACACACGCCGTTCTTCAGCATGGCAGACTCCATTCCGGGGATTGGCAATATCAAAGAAATCAAGGAAAAAACTTTGGCAATGGCGGTGGGAGATACTTCCTCCGCGAAAGTGAGAAACCGTTTTTACCTGTTTAAACGGGTGGATAAAGAAGCCGCCGGAGAACCCGACAAAGAACAAACCAAAAAAATAATCCAACGCATCAAACAGGAAAAAAGTCGCCAAATGTTTCAGGAGTGGGTGGAAAACCTGAAAGCCCGAGCGGAAATTATGATCGACAAAACCTTGATGTGATTTTTATAGCCCGGTGAATTTGCAAAGTCTTGATTTAATTTTGGGTTTAGACCGTCTTTTTATACAGTCGGTGAATTTTTAGAATTTTGTTTGTCAATGATTCGATGTCCTCAGCAATAACCCGAATCATCTCTTCCTTTCTTATCCCCCCCAGATCATAAATGATATCCGGCACCGAGCCGAAATCCATAAGCGCCTTTTGGGTGCCCCATTCCAGTGAAGACCCTTCCCGAACTCTTATATTTTTAGGTTCCTCCGCCCTGTCAAACGAAGCAATCTTAAACCGCAGGCGTTGACATATTTTTAACAGCGCGTCCGTATATTTGATATTCATGACAGCGCATTTTTCTGGATCAAAACGCATGACCGTCAAAACAATATTGGCGACATGCCGGGAACCTCCAAACTCAGGTTCGGCACCGGTGAAAATATCCTCCCCATTTTTGATAATGCGTCCTGGGATGGCGAGAACATCCTCATGATTTTTAGCATTTTTTAGCGCCAACCCGATATTGGTTTGAACCTCAGGAACCAATGACCCAATTCTTTCTTCCCGGAATACCCGGATGGCCCGATTCATTCCTTCTAAAGCCTGGGCTTTTTCATTTTCCCTGTACAGCGAGGATAGCGGCTCCACACTCGCCTTGCCGCTTCCAGAAATCACTTCTCCAAGAATAGCCCGTCCAATAAAATCCTTGGCTTCTATTACCGCCGGCAAGATTTGTCTGCCCAAAGCCAGTCCAGCGGTAATTGCTGACGAAAAAACACAACCTGTTCCATGAGGATCCGATTCCGACAATCGCTCTGAACTTAAAATCTCCATACCATTGTTATCCAGAAACAGATCCTCCGGTTTTCCTTTCAAGTGCCCACCCGTGAGCACCACCGCTCGCACTCCCGATTTAAGAATTTTGCGTGCCGCACGCTTTCTGTCCGCAGGTCGGCGGATTTTTATTCCGGATAATATTTCAGCTTCCCTGATATTTGGGGTCACAAGACGCGCCAGAGGGAACAAGCGTTTCTTTATCATCTCCACCCCGGATGGGGTGAGCAGTTTTTTTCCTGAAGAAGAAAAAATGACAGGATCGATAACCAGGTTTTTAACCCGATAACGTTTGAGCAGGGAGGCAACCCGATCGACAATCTGCTCATTGCCCAGCATGCCTGTTTTTACGGCCTGGCATTTATCATCCTCAAAAATGGATTTAAGCTGGCTTTCCACAACACCAACTGGCAAATCATTCACAGCCTGGACCCCCAGAGTATTCTGGGAAGTGATGGAGGTGATCACTGTTTTGCCAAATACCCCAAGAGCAGAAAATGTTTTAAGATCGGCTTGAATGCCAGCGCCCCCTCCGGAATCCGACCCGGCTATCGTCAAAGCTACTACAGTTTTGTCAGACATAAATCAATCTCTTCAATGTAGGAAAACAAGGAGGGTCTAATGTAACAGACCGTCTTGAAAGCTGGTAATAAAATATTGGGATTTTATTCAGGCAACGGTAACGGATTTGGCAAGAGATCGGGGTTTGTCGATATTGCGCTTCAGAGAGGTGGCGGTAAAATATGCAAACAACTGGCCAATGACCAACTGAATAAGGGGCGCAGTCAAAGGAGGCACTTTGGGAAGGATCAATTCTTCACTGTATAAATCCTGGTTTTTCCCCTGCTCGCTGAAATGAATTCCCAGAACAAAACCTGACCGGGCACGAATTTCCTCTATGCAATGCATCGTGGATTCATAGAGTACTTTATCTTCAGGAGGCGGAACGAACACGATTGAAAACACATCGTCATCAATCATAGCCAACGTTCCGTGCTTTAAAAATCCACCGGGCATTCCTTCTGCATGAACGTAGGCAACCTCTTTCATTTTTAAAGCTGCTTCCAAGGCAATAGGATAATAAACTCCCCGCCCTAAATAGAGCCAGTTGCGGCTCCCGGAATATTTATGGGCAAGGCGATGAATAAAACCAGATCGCTCGTTCAAAATTCCCTGAATAATTTCAGGGAGATCCTGTAAAGCCTGCAAGTGCTGGTTATAGGTTTTTCGGGTGATCACTTTCTTTTTTAAAGCGAGCTTCATAGCCATCACCGTAAGTATCACCATTTGCGATAACGCGGCCTTAGTACTGATCACACAAATTTCAGGTCCCGATCCCTGGAGAACGACTTTATCAACAAGCCTGGCAATGGAGGAACCCATGACATTGACAACCGCCGCTGTCCGGGCCCCCTTGGATTTGGCGTACTTCAACGCCGACAAGGTGTCAAAGGTTTCACCGGATTGCGAAGCGGAAAAAACCAGAGACTGCTTGTTCACATTGGCTAATGCCATGAACTCATCGGAACTGATGGAAGGAAAAAACTCCTGCGCTAACTGCGAAAAAATATATTTTGCATATTTAACAACATAAAAAGTGGTCCCCACACCCAGTAAATAAGAGTTCTTGGATTTTGCGAACAAATCAACAACCTCATCCAGCCCTGAGGCCTCCAGATCCAACGCATTGGAAATGGTTTGAGGCTGTTCATAAATTTCCTTGAGCATATAATGAGGATAGCCCCCCCTTTTGGAAGTCTCACTGTCCCATTCAATTTTAGTGATGGGCTTCGTGACTTCGTCCTTGCTCAAAAGGCTTTTCACGACATAGGTATCCCGGGAAAGAATGGCATATTCTCCATCATCCAGAATCACGGCATTCTTGGTATGGTCGATGAAAGCGTTGAAATCGGAACCAATAAATTTAATCTCATCACCGATACCCAGCATCAGTGGTGATTCCTTTTTCGCGCAAAAAATCTGATCGGGAAGATAGGAGGAAATAAATGCTATCGCATAGGTTCCCTCAATGAGGCCCAGCATCTTCAAAAAAGCCTTTTCCACGTTTCGGCTGCGCTTGTAAAACTTCTCTAAAAGGTGGGCGAGAATTTCGGTATCGGTTTCCGAAGAAAACTTGAAGCCTTCTTTTTTTAATTGGTCTCTCAAAGTGCGGTAATTGGAAATGATTCCATTGTGAACCACTGCAAAATTACCATCGCGGGAGGTGAACGGGTGGGTGTTGTTCTGCGTCACTTTTCCGTGTGTGGCCCAGCGGGTATGGGCAATGCCTATCTTGCTTTTCTGATCAAGGACATTGTGTTTGCGATAAAACTCTTCCACACCTCCAATGTCTTTTTTAATGATGAGGCGTGTTTTGTTCATTAAAGCAACGCCGCAAGAGTCATAGCCCCTGTACTCCAGGTTCCTGATCCCTTCAAAAAGAAGTTCGGATATATTTTTTAATCCGACCGCACCACTAATTCCACACATACTTATTTTCGACCTGTTATTTATGTTTTACGGAGTAGCATGCGGGAAGGGTTTTCCCGGGGGCAACAATCGTTCCGGGTTGCAGGGTGTTTCCGGCCCCAACAACAACTCCATCACCGAGAAAAGCACCCAATTTTTTCATTCCCGTCGACATAGGCCGCTTGCCGTTTTTCACAAAAATCGGTTTCCAGTCTATGTCCCGGTTCACGGTCATGCACCCTGCCCCCATATCCACATTTTCACCCAGCACACTGTCTCCGACAAAAGAAAGCCGACCTATCTGGGAATTTTCCATCACCACGCAGTTTTTTAATTCCACACCGCTACCTACCGAACAATTTTTTCCAACAGAGGTGTAGCTTCTGACAAGAGAGTTATTACCGATATAGCTTCCCTCCCCAATACAACAAGGCCCTTCCAGTACGGCGCCAGATTTAATGACCGCTCCCGCCTCGACGCGGACGACTCCCTGCAGGGTCACATTGGCTTCCAGTGTTGCGTCTTTGGCGACAGAAGTCTCCTGCCACGAATCCATGATTATCTTGTTCGCCGTCAGAATTTCCCAGGGATAAACCACATCCAGCCATTCATCTTCCCACATGGAGGCACGTAGCCCTTCTCCGGCCACCACTTTCTTCAACGCCTTCTCCATGGAATTCCCTGAAGATTCCAGCAACTGAAAAAAAGAGGCTGGCAATATAAACACTCCGGCCAGGACATAATTGCCGAGCTTGTGGCCTTTGGGTTTCTCGATGATTTTTGTGATTTCCATACGCGCATTCAGGAAAACGTTTCCAAACATCTGATTGGAAGGCGGCAGGCATATGGAGGCCACCGGACATTTGAAGGAATGAAAGGATTGCTGAATTTTGCTGAAGATATTATTCGCCGTCAGGATATCTCCATACGCAAGCAGGAAATATTCACCCGGAAGAATTTTATTTTTGACCTGCATCACCGCATGACCGATTCCCAGCTTGCGTTTTTGCTCCACGTGATGCAGATTCAATCCATTGTGGTCCTGCTGCTGAATCCGTTCGATTAACTTTTCTTTCTTGTGTCCAGCCACCACAAAGATGTCGTTGATTCCTGCGCTTTTAAGCAAACCGATGGTATTATCCAGCAGAGTG
Source organism: Nitrospina sp. LS_NOB (assembly GCA_001542995.1). Lineage (GTDB taxonomy): Bacteria > Nitrospinota > Nitrospinia > Nitrospinales > VA-1 > LS-NOB. The sequence goes on along the minus strand of LFLA01000016.1, from coordinate 35,377 downwards.
CGCCCCGCAACTCCAATCATGGAGATGGGCCGGGTTTCTGAAAATGGGCTGAGATGGGTGCCTTCACCCGCAGCTAGGATTATGGCTTTCATTTGAAAAAATCCTGATTGGGAAGGATAAAGTTAGTTACGAAGGCTGACGATGATCGACCAACAGTCGTTCCGCCCGGTTTAAATCATCTGGAGAATTAATTCCCAGTACCTCGTTCGCATCCTGGGTCTGAATCGCCTGAACGGGATACCCCTTTCGTACCAGATATTCTATTGTATCGGTCAAATAGTATTCTTTCTGAATATTTTTGGGGCTAACTTGCTCTAAGACCTTGAAAAACAACCTATTGTCAAAACAATATACTCCGGAATTGAATTCGTCAACTTTTTTCTCAATTTCCGAAGCGTCCTTGAGCTCCACGATCTTTAATATTGAACCCTTTCCATCACGAATGATCCGGCCAAAATCATGGCACCCACTACTTTTAAGGATCAGCACCGTGCACTTGGCTTCGCTCCTTTTATGCCCTTGAACCATTTGCAACAGGGTATTAGGCCGGATCAAAGGCATGTCCCCACATAACACTAAAACCAGCCCGTCAAAGTTCTCCAATTTCGCCTTGGCTTGTTGCGCGGCATGGCCCGTACCCAACTGTTCTTCTTGGACCACGAACTCAACCTCCCGGTCAGCAAAGGCTTCTCGCACCTGATCAGCCTGATGTCCCACCACTACTATTGTCCGAGCGGGATTCAATCGAGAAGAAAGATCAAGTACATAGTGAAGAAGAGGATGACCAGCAACGGGAAGAAGAACTTTGGCAAGAGAAGATCGCATGCGGGTGCCTTTACCCGCCGCTAAAATGATGACCGCTAGGTCCTGCTGCTGCATTTAATCTTATATTCGGCGATTTTTTTTCTTAACGTGTTGCGGTTGATTCCCAAAATATTCGCGGCCTTAGTCTGATTGCCGCTGGTTTCCTTCAGAACGATTTCAACCAGCGGTTTTTCAATGCCTCCCATGATCAACTCATGCAGATGCCCATTGTTTTTTTCATCCATCGCGCCGACATATTTCCGGATGGATTTGTCCAGCCATTTTTCAAGAAAAGTGGTAACTTCTTTTTGGGTTTTTTTCATAGCAGGAGGATTCATTAAAGCCCCGGATCATAAAACATTGACGTCCTCCCCAGGGTCACAGATGGCTTGAATGCGGGGATAGTAGCAGACTCACCCCATGCGGTCAAGCATGGACTTGCAGACTTTTTAAAACCCTGCAATTACAAGTTGATTCCTCTCCAACGCATGGTCTAAGATGAAGTGAAAATTATCTGAAAACTTTTTAACACGCTTTAACTCCATGAAAATCGCCTGCGTTACATTGGGATGCAGAACCAACCAGCACGACACTGCAGAAATGCAGACCCTGCTTGAGCAGGAAGGTTTCTCTATCGTCAATGGTAAAGAAAAGGCCGATGCCTATGTCATCAATACTTGTACAGTGACGCAACGGAGCGATTACAGTTCCCGTCTTGCGGTTAAAAAATCTCTGGCGATCAACCCTGAAGCTCTGGTCGTGTTCACCGGATGCTACGCACAGTTGAATTCGGAAGAAGCTTCCAAAATACACGGCCTCGACATCGTTCTGGGCAATGCCGACAAGCTGGAAATCGCTAACATTTTAAAAAAGAAACTTTTAAATCCCGGCCTGTCATGGAAAAAAAGCTCTGACTCCGAGATCATCATGTCCGACATCCATAAAAAACGGATATTCAGAACCATCCCGGTGCGAAATTTTCAGGGCATGACCAAAGCCTTCATCAAAGTCCAAACCGGCTGTGATGAGAGGTGCTCATTCTGCACCGTTGTTAAAGCACGAGGCAAGTCAGTCAGCGATGCGCGGGAAAATATTATCTATAATGTGCAACAGGCCGTCGCATCCGGGTTTAAGGAAATCACTCTCACCGGCATTAACCTTGGCACTTGGGGCATGGATCGAAACGAAACCTTTTCTTCCCTGGTTCGCGATATCATTAAGCTTTCGGGAGATTTTCGAGTTCGGTTGAGTTCGATCAATCCCATGGAAATCGACAACGACCTCATACGACTCATTGCAGAAACCGAAAAGCTCTGTTCGCACCTGCATATTCCTTTACAAAGTGGTGATGAGATAATCTTGAAATCCATGCGTAGAAATTATACCCGTCATCAATATCTCGAAGTCGTTCAACGCGCAGTCACCGCTATTCCCGGACTGGGACTGGGGGCGGATGTTATCGTCGGCTTTCCGGGAGAAACTGAAGAAGAGTTTGAAAACACCCGCAAACTGATAGAACAATTGCCTTTCTCCTATCTGCATGTGTTTTCCTACTCACCGCGCCGAGGCACCGAGGCCCACCAGTTCAAAGACGATGTTCCCGGAAATATAAAGAAACAAAGAAATAAGAACCTGACCCAATTGGCCAGTCAAAAGGCCTTGAAATATCGCGAGAAATTTTTAGGGCAACAGGAAACTGTTCTGCTTGAAAACCAACGGGACACAAAATCAGGATGGCTCAAAGGCCATACCGGCAACTATATTCCAGTTATTCTGGAAGGCGCTGACGCATTGAAAAACAGCCTGGTTCCCGTCACCTTGCAGAAGGTTTCCGAACATCAGGTCACAGGATGCGTCCAGTAATCACCCTCACTACAGACTTCGGCCTTGATGATCCTTTTGTCGGCATCATGAAAGGAGTCATTCTTAATATTGTGCCAGATGCCCAGATCGTTGACATCACCCACAATATCGAACCACAAAATATCACCCAGGCCGCATTGATCCTCAACGCTACCTATCCCTGGTTTCCCAGAAAAACTATTCATGTGGTGGTGGTTGATCCCGGTGTCGGGGGTGGAGAAAAAAGCACCGGCAAAGCTCCCTCAAAAAATGCAGGAGGCCCTGGCCCGGTAATCCGAAGGGCCATGGTAGTGCAGTCCAAATTCCAGACCTTTGTCGGACCCGACAACGGGGTGCTTGCCCCTGCCCTCCACAGCGATAGCCGGGTTTACGAGATCACCAATAAAAAATATTTTCTTAAAAACGTCTCCAACACCTTTCACGGGCGCGATGTATTCGCTCCCTGCGCAGGGTGGATTGCCAGCGGCGTTCAACATTCCAAAATGGGGCCGAGGGTGTTGAAACCTGTCCGCCAGGACTTTTCCCAGCCCCAGTTGAAAGGAGCAACCTTGCACGGGGAAATCATTCATATCGACCACTTCGGCAACCTCACCACTAATATTTCTGCAGAATTAATCCACGAAACCTTTATTTCTTCAGATACAATAAAGGTGCAGATTGGAAGGCATCGAATCAATGGACTGGTAAGCGGTTATTACCAGATGAAATCCGGTCAGCCCGGAGCCGTCATCAATAGCTGGAACTATCTGGAAATTTTCTACCGTGAAGATAGCGCCAAAAAAAAACTGAAAGCCAGAATCGGACAATCCGTGACCCTGAAAGCCAACTAGACTATCTATGGATGGGCTATTAAAAAAGAGCCCGTCTGCCCCCCTGTATCCGGTTATTAATCGTGAGCGACATCAAAATTGTCTGCCAGAATAAAAAGGCGCGGCACGAATATTCCATCGAAGACACTATCGAGGCCGGACTGGTGCTGAAAGGCACAGAAGTCAAATCCTTGAGAAATGGAAAAGCCAACCTGGTCGACAGCTACGCCACTATCGACGGCGAGGAAGCATGGCTCAACCATTTCCATATTGATGCCTACACCCCGGCCACACAGTTCAACCATCACCCCATGCGAAAGCGCAAACTGCTTTTACATAAAAAAGAAATCAGTAAACTCATCGGGAAAACGCAGGAAAAAGGCTGCACTCTGATTCCCTTAAAAGTTTATTTCAAGAACGGGGTGGCAAAAGTCGATCTCGGCATTGCCAAAGCGAAAAAACTCTACGACAAACGCGCTGCACTTAAGAAACGCGAGTCTGAGCGCGAAATCGACCGAGCTATGAAATCCAGAAACCGCTGACCCAATAAAAGAAATTGAATAACAGCGCTTATTTGTTTTATCCTGCTTGTCCTATTAAATAAAAAGGTGTACGGAATGGAACTGGACAAGGTGATCGGTAAAATACTGGAGGGTTATCAACCGGCATGCGTTATCATGACGGCGAATGAGTTAAAACTGTTCGACCAGCTCAAACAACCGACAACAGCAGCACAAGTCGCAAAGACCTTGAACCTGGACCCAGAAGCCACCGAACGCCTGCTCAACGCCCTCACTTCACTGGAAATTGTTACCAAGGAAAACCAGACCTACCACCTGCCAGAAGCCGCTCACGAATATCTCATAACAGGCGGGAGCCATTCTCTTCAGCAATGGATTCAGCTCTCGGCCGACCTTTATCCGGTTTGGGGCCAGCTCTCCTCTTTTATAAAATCCGGTATTCTTATTAAAAGTATCATGGAGATGCTAGGCGGTGATCCGCATAAAATGAGGGCGTTTACCGATGCCATGCACGACAAGGCTCTCAAAGCCACCTGGCTGATCGCCCGCGAAATTCCTGTTGGGGACGCAAAAACCATGCTGGATGTCGGAGGCGGACCAGGAACCTATTCGCTGGAATGGTGCAAACTGCACAACCATCTTAAAGCCACGGTTTTCGATATTGCACCGGTTCTGGAAGTTGCAAAAAATTATATCGAATCCTATGGGTTGCAGGATCAGGTTGATACCAAACCGGGTGATTTCCATAAAGATGATTTAGGAGACAGCCAATACGATCTGGTACTCATGGCCAATATCCTGCATATGTACGACGCGGATATGAGTCGAGCCCTGGTCACCAAAGCTGTGAAAGCCGTGAAACCGGGTGGCCGCATCATCATCCACGGTTTCTGCACCAATGAAAACCAGACCGGCCCTCTGGGTGACACACTGTTCAGCCTCAATATTGGCATGCTGACCGAAGGCGGACGAGCACATCCTGTTCAGGAAAAAATCGACTGGCTTAAAGGAACTGGAGTTTCCGATATTCGCCATTTCCGTATAGATGCCATCCCCACCGGAGTCGTAACCGCCACTAGGCGTGGAGCCAACTAGCAATAACATTTACTGCAATCAAACCGTGTTGGCGGCTTAATAAGCTCTTGCTATATGCATGGGAGAAGCAGACTTTTTCTCAGACCGAGACAAGCCTTTATCCACCAGATAACATTATTACACTTTGGGTCCAGCGTCACGCTAGCGCCTAATGGGGCAATAGACTACCAGGATCACTCCACTGACGGCGACCACACCGCCAAAATATCCCAGTGACCCGACCGGGTCGGCTTGCAGTCCGGCAAAACCGATTTCAGGAAGAATCTTCATGCCCCAAAGGGTTATCAGTGGATTCAAGGAAATGATGACGCTGATTAGGGCCAGGGGAATATATTTCACAGCTTCGGCAAGAGTGCCATAAGCGAGTAGCGTGTTGAACCCGCAAAAGATCAGCGACAACCAGGCCGTGAGTCCTGCCCGAGCAAAGTCGGCCCACTCCACTCCACCTATCAACGTAAATGTGGCAACTGCGTAGACCAGCAGGTTTAAAGACTGAGCCCCATATTGCCGACTGAGAAATTTTTGTGAGACCATATATCCCACCCACACCAGACCGGCAAGAACAATTAAAAAGTCTGCGTAGTAATAGTCTCCCGGTTCCTGAATGCGGCTTTGCTGGTCATGAAAAAACAGAAACAAGCCACTTCCCGCAATGACCATTCCCAGAACCTGCCTGAGAGCCAGGCGCTCATGAAAAACAAAAACTCCAGCCAGCACCAGAAACACCGAAGCGGTCTGTATCAGAACCGCCATATTGGAGGGTCCGCTCAAATCCACCCCCACCGTCACCCAATAATAATTTGCTGAAAGACAGGCCCCTCCCAGAATTCCCATCCACGGGGGTTTGCGAAGAATATTCAGAGGTTGATGCGCTTTCAATTGCAGGATGACGATCAGGATCAAAAATGCAAACAGGAAACGGAACCATGAAATCGTTCCGGCATGAAAACCCTGCAGGGCAATCTTCAAAAAAATTGGTAATACGCCCCAAAGCAGAGCGGTGGCAAGGGATAACAAAATGCCACGAAAGTAATGGGTAGGAGCCACTAGCCTACATATTGCGTGAGAAGTTGTAAATCACCCCAGCCCCTCGTGATATTGTTCCAAAGCCCTCGTGCCCGACACGGGTACTTTGAAAAAGAGGGGTCCATTGAAGCTCCCCCTACTCCTGAAGGAAGAATCTCCGCAAGGGCAACTGGGCAAGGACTTATCCAGCCGATAAAAACTGTTACTCGCCAAAGAAATTTATTGCTCATTGTACCCCTTCAGGGCATGAAGTTTGCGGAAAGAGAATATCACAGCCCCACGCCTAGTGGTGAAGGTTGGAAAAATTTTTCAGCATGGTGAGTCCCAAGCGCTGGCTTTTTTCCGGATGAAACTGGAACGCATGGATATTTTCGTGATGGATTCCTGAGGCAAAATCGATTCCATAACAGGTGGTGGTGGCGACGATCGCCGGATCCTGCGGCACAATATAATAAGAATGCACAAAATAAAAGTAGGACTCATCGGCCACCGAGTCAAACAATGGATTACCCGGAACCACCCGCACCGTGTTCCATCCCATATGGGGGATTTTTAGCGGCTCACCAGAGTCGGACTTGGCATCTTTGAATCCCACTACTTTTCCGGGCAGGATACCCAGCCCGTCCACCTGACCGAATTCTTCACTTTGGTTGAAGAGAAGTTGCAGCCCAAGACAGATCCCCAAAAAAGGTTTGCCGCTTTTGACCGACTGGTGCACAGTACCAATAAGATCCAGCTTCTCCAGATTCGCCATACAATCCTTGAATGCCCCGACACCGGGAAGCACCACAGATTTGGCTGAAAGGATTTTTTTGGAGTCGCTGGTAACAATCGCCTCGGCACCCACCGCTTCGAAACCTTTTTGCACGGAACGGAGATTACCCATTCCGTAGTCAATGATAGCGATCAACTATAGGGTCCCTTTGGTCGAAGGAATGGTTCCAGAGCGGGAGTCCAACGTACAGGCAGAGTCTAAAGCGCGGGCAAAAGATTTGAACAACGCTTCGGTTATGTGGTGAAGATTATTCCAGTAAGGAGAATTGAAATGCAGGGTCAGGCCACTGTTAGCAGCAAAGGCCTGGAAAAATTCCGGCACAAGTTCGACATCGAACTCGCCAAGTTTGGCCTTGGGAAGTTCCAGGTTGAATACAAAGAAAGCCCGACCGCTGATATCAATAATACATTGGGCCAAAGCCTCATTAAGAGGTACGCTGGCTTCCGCGAACCGGCGAATGCCCTTTTTATCCCCTAACGCCTCCTTGAAAGCCTGCCCAACAGCTATACCAACATCTTCCACCGTGTGGTGAAAGTCTATATGGGTGTCCCCCTGGGCTTTAACAGTGAGGTCGAAATAACCATGCTTAGACAATTGTGACAGCATATGATCCAAAAATGGGACAGGGGTCTTTATATCCTGGACCCCGGTTCCATCCAGATTCAAGCTGATCTCAATTTGTGTCTCGCTGGTGGAGCGCTTTACGTGGGAAGTTCTAGCCATTCAGAGGTTGTTTAACTTTGGTCTCTTCTTTTTTGCCATTACTGGAATAGGCAGCTTTTTTTCCATTGGCAGAGTGAGAATTTTTGCCGTTACCGGCCGCCCATTCTTTGCCGTTGCCGGAGGCCGCCATTTCGGCAACCGTCCCATAAAAAGTCATGATGGTTTCAAAAATGCCATCCGGGTCCAGCTTAAGAATTTTACGCTGTATAGTGGGCGAACCGTGCTCCAGAACAATGTCACCGAGCCCGATACATTTAACCGGAATATGCACTATCTGCTCTTCCTGCAGGGCTTCCAGAATAGCAGATCCAAAACCACCTTTGAGAGAATGTTCTTCCGTGGTGACCAGACACCGTGCTTTATGGGCGTATTTGACAATCAATTTCTTATCCACCGGTTTGGCAAAACGAGCATTGATAACGGCAACGCTCACGCCTTCTTTCTCAAACTTGTCAGCAACCTTTTCCGCCCATTCCACCGTATGCCCATAGGCAAATATGGCGATATCCGTTCCATCCCGAATCACTTCTCCCTTGCCGATCTCAAGTTCCTTCATTTCAGGATCGAGCGGTACTCCCAATCCAGAACCTCTGGGATAACGAAGAGCCGCCGGGCCAGGATGGTAAACCGCCGTTTTCAACATATGCCGCAATTCATTTTCATCTTTCGGAGCCATGACCACCATGTTCGGCAAGGTGCGAAGAAACGCAATATCATACAAACCCTGATGCGTCGCGCCATCTTCCCCAACTATTCCCGCCCGATCCATGGCAAACGTCACCGACAAGTTCATCAAACAGATGTCATGAACAACCTGATCATACGCCCTTTGCAGAAAGGTGGAATAAATGGCAGCAACCGGACGAAAACCTTCTATCGATAGCGCCCCGGCAAATGCAACTCCGTGTTGCTCAGCCATGCCCACATCAAAGGTTCGGTCGGGAAACTCCTTACCAAACTTACTGATTCCCGTCCCATCCGGCATCGCCGCGGTAATGCCAATAACTTTTTCATCCTCTCTAGCCAGTTGAATCAGGGCATCCGCAAACACAGCGGTATAAGCCGGGTTGGCTTTCTTCTTATGAAATTCGCCAGTAGAAATATTGAAGGGCTTGGCACCGTGCCAGACATCGGCTTTCTCTTCTGCCTGTTCATAACCTTTTCCCTTGCGGGTGATGACATGCATCAAGGTCGGACCTTCAAGATCTTTCACACTGTTAAACGAATCGATCAACTCCTGGACATTATGGCCATCTATCGGCCCCACATAACGAAACCCCAGGTCTTCGAATAAACGTCCGGGAATAAACACTCCCTTTATAGCCTCGTCTATCTTATGTGCATATCGGGTGATTTCCTTACCGATACCGGGAACAGACATCAAAAGCTGACCGATTTCCTGTTTGATTTTCAACATCACCTGCCCGGTCATGATCTTACTGAGATGTGCGGACATGCCGCCTACATTGGCAGAAATAGACCATTCATTATCGTTGAGCACAACAATCATGTCATTCTGAATATGTCCGGTATGGTTGAGCCCTTCAAAAGCCATTCCTGCAGTCAGTGAACCATCCCCAATGATCGCAATGACATCATTGTCTGCTTTTTTCAGGTCCCGCGCTATGGCAAAAGCCAGTGCAGCGGAAATGGAAGTGCCGCCGTGCCCACAGTTCCAATGATCGTGTTCGCTTTCTTCGCGTTTGGTGAAACCGCATAACCCTTCATGCTGGCGAAGAGTACCGAACCGGTCTTTCCTTCCTGTCAGCAATTTATGGACGTAAGACTGATGGCCCACATCCCAGACAAACTTATCCTTCGGGCTATCGAAGACATAATGCATCGCCATGGTTAATTCCACGACACCCAGGTTGGAGGACAGATGCCCACCGGTTTCGGAAATGGTTTCCAGAAGCTTGTCGCGAATTTCCCGGGCAAGAAGCGGTAACTCTTCGACTGAAAGTTTTTTTAAATCTTCGGGACTATCGATTCCACTTAAGAACTTACTCATAGAGGTCCCAGTCAATTAAAATGTTCGTTGCACAAAGAACCGGGCAATCTCTCGGAGAGGATCTGCCCGATTATCAAATTCTTCAAGACAAGCCAAACTTTCTTCGACCAACTCTTCAGCTTTCCGGCGAGATTTTTCCAACCCATAAAGGGCCGGATAAGTCGCCTTATCTTTAGTCCGGTCACTGCCAATATCCTTACCCAGCTGTTTTTCATCACCCGTGATATCGAGAATGTCATCGATAATCTGAAAGGCAAGCCCAATATGGGCCCCAAACCGGGACAATGAATTCAACTGACGGGGAGTGGCTTGGCTAAGTATGCCGCCACACCGGATACAAGCTCGAATCAGAAACCCTGTTTTGTAAATGTGAATATATTCCAGAGTTTCCGCATCAATCGGTTTACCCTCTGACTCGAGGTCAACCACTTGACCGCCAATCATACCTGTAGACCCCAGTGCCGTTGCCATCTCATGAGTGGCATTGAGAATGCACTCAGGTGGAATAGTTTCCATCCCTGCTGACCGGGTCATCAGGATAAACGCCTGAGTCAGCAGAGCGTCGCCCGCTAAAATAGCGACAGCTTCTCCAAAAACTTTATGGTTTGTAGGTTTCCCCCGTCGCAGGTCATCGTTATCCAAAGCAGGGAGATCGTCGTGAATCAGGGTATACGTATGTATCAACTCGGCGGCCACCGCAAATGGCAGAACCGCTTTCCGGTCTCCCCCTACCGCTTCCGAAGCGGCAATAACCAAAACGGGACGTAACCTCTTCCCTCCGGCGAGAAGACTGTAATGCATCGCTTTATGGATGATTTCAGGATAGGCCTTCTCCTCCGGCAAAAGATTCAGTATCCCTTCATCAATTAACTTTTTACCTTCAGAAAGGTACTGAGATGCAGACAAACCGTTCAATAAATCAATCAATTGATAATTATTATCGAGGGTAAAACTTAACCACCTATCGTCCAAAATCTTAACACATAATCCCGCACAGTCAACTTTATTGTTGGGCTTCCCACCCTTTGGAAATCCTTAATTTATAAGTTGTTGGCGCTAAAATCCTGGACTGGCAACCCGGCGAAGATAGGTTAACGGGACGACCTAATTTTATTCCAACCCACCGGCGCCGATCTGACAAACCGAGCTCATTTTTCACTTATGTCTCAAATATGTGTCAAAGTTGACAAACGCTTGTTTTTCTCAGAATGTTGATTTATCATGATAAATCAGTATCTTTAAATAAATCAGATTGTTGAGTTCGTCACGAGGCCAAAGCGATTCCAACTATTCCGCTCCGGCCAGCTTTTCACCTTTCTCTATAGAATCGAAGAATGCATAGTCTCACTGAAACCTGGGTCGGTTATGCCTCTATCATCTGTTTTTGTATGGCCTATACTCTGGTCATATTCGAAGAACAGATCCATATGCGGAAATCCAAGCCGGTCATTTTGATCGGTTGTTTTATGTGGGCTCTCATTGGCCTCTACGAAGCCATGCAGGGGGGCGATGGAAAGGCGCATCACTTCGTCAAAGAGTTGATCGGCGAAATCGGCGAGCTATTTTTCTTTCTCCTGGTAGCAATGACCTACATCAATACCCTTGATGAAAGGAATGTCTTTAAAGCGTTAAGGTCCTGGTTGCTCAAAAAGGGCCTGGGGTTTAAAAAATTATTCTGGGCGACAGGAGGAATCACGTTCCTGCTTTCACCCATTGCAGACAACCTGACCAGCGCCCTATTGATGTCCACCGTAGCGCTAGCAGTCAGTAATGGCAATGGGCGTTTCATTGTTCCTGCATTCGTCAATATTGTGGTCGCGGCCAACGCAGGAGGAGCATGGAGTCCCTTCGGAGATATCACCACCCTGATGGTCTGGACTTCGGGAAAAGTTGCTACCATGGATTTCTCCTATCTGTTACTGCCTTCCATCGTCAACTGGATCGTTCCTGCGAGCATCATGTATTTCGCCGTTCCCGATGAGTATCCTGAAGTGGGAGAAGAGAAAGTAAAGCTCAAACCGGGAGCCAAGGGCATCATTGGACTGGGCATATTCACTGTTGCCACTGCAGTATCTTTTCATCAATTCCTCCACCTTCCCCCTTTCCTGGGAATGATGTTCGGGCTAGGCTTATTGATGGTAAAAGGATGGTATTTAAAACGCTGGGGAGAGAAAAAATATCTTGAGGAAATAGGCATTACTGACGATCGAAGGGACCAACCCCGCCGCTTTGATATTTTCACCAAAGTGGAAGGGGTGGAGTTTGACACCCTGCTTTTCTTTTTCGGAGTTCTCACCGCCGTAGGGGCGTTGCAGTACATTGGCTATCTGGCACTGGTCAGTGAAAACATGTATGGAACCCTGGGGCCAACAACCTCCAATATAATTATTGGTGTCCTTTCCGCTATTGTTGACAACATCCCTGTCATGTACGCGGTTCTAAAAATGAGCCCGGAAATGGGTCTTGATCAATGGCTATTGATCACCCTGACCTGCGGGGTTGGGGGCAGTCTACTCTCCGTGGGGTCTGCGGCAGGGGTTGCGGTAATGGGGGTCGACCGAAAATATTATACGTTCATGTCGCATTTGAAATGGGCTCCCGTCATCGCGCTGGGTTATATAGCCAGCATTGTTTGCTGGTACTTTGTAACACCGCACTAGCCCACTCGGCGCCCGGCGAGCCGCCGGAGGGAGGGGAGAACTAGCAACGACTTCATTGAACCGAGATAACCCTTTGTTCACATGATAAAGCTATTTAGTTCGCCCCACGCGGAGTGGCCCCTTTTCCCACCACCACTCTTCCCAGGGTGAACACATAAACCTTCCCGGCCCCATTTTTCTTTAATATCTTTGCGGCCTCATTAACCGTTGCTCCGGTTGTGAACACGTCGTCCACCAGTAGAATATTTTTTTCCACGACCAGTTCGGGACGATTGATCTCAAAGGCTCCTTTAATGTTACGAGCTCTTTCTACACGGGTCATGGTCGCTTGCGGGTTGGTGGCCTTGACCCGCCGCAACAATCCACCTTCAAGAGGTAATTTTAAAATCCTCGCAACTTGCCGGGCAATAAGAAAGGCCTGGTCAAACCCTCTCTCCTTCATTTTATTGAAATGTAACGGCACCGGAGAAACGGTAAAATCCTGACAAAAACCCGGGTTCTCCTCAAAATATTTTTCCAGAAGGCGGTCCATCTCCGGGAGCACCCCCATCTGCCTGCGGTATTTGAAATGGTGAATGGTGGTCCGCAAAACCGTGTCATAAAATCCCATGCTTCTGGCCTGATCAAATTGATAAGGGCTTTGTCGGCAAACCCCGCACACAAACTCTTCATGCGGATAAGCATAAGACAGGTCCGCCGGCACCCCGCACTGAAAACAATACGGCTGTCGAATAAACCCGATATCATCCCTACAGCTGGCACAGAGGAAATACTCCTGGATTTTGCCATCACAGGAAATACAGTTCTGCGGAAACACAAAATCCAAAACCTTTCTGAACCCGCGCAAAACCCCAGCGACAATTTTTTCCGATCCAACCTGCATAATTCCTCACTGGTCTTCTTAAAAAAACCGTGGGCGGCCATGCCCTCAAATATGTTTATCAAACTTTCACGAACACCCTTGCTTTTTTAGACCTATCAACCTGAAAAACAAGGCGTTAAATACCAAGGTTTTTATATTTTTCTGGAAACTTTTATGCTAAAGTTCCTTCCTCAATCACTCTCACAAAAAATCTGATGAACAAGAGCATCATCCAGCTTACGGAAAAACACGTCGCCGGGACTTACGGACGTTACCCGATTGCCCTGGTCAAAGGAAAAGGTTCCAAGGTCTGGGACAAGTCGGGAAAACAATACATCGACTTTGTCAGCGGACTTGCCGTTGATAACCTCGGACATTGTCATCCCTCGGTGGTCTCGGCCATAAAAAATCAGGCCGAAACACTGATCCACGTTTCCAACTTATATCATATCGAACCGCAATCCCAATTAGCTGAAAAACTAACGTCCTTGAGTTTTGCCGACAAAGTATTTTTCTGCAATAGCGGAACAGAAGCCAATGAAGGCGCGATCAAACTCGCCCGCAAGTATTTTTTCGATCAGGGGCAGTCCAAGCGAACCGAAATCATCACCATGCACAACTCGTTTCATGGCCGCACCCTGGGTTCACTCTCGGCAACAGCGCAGACGAAGTTTCATACCGGGTTCAAACCGCTTCTTCCAGGCTTCAAATATATTCCATTTAATGATTTGCCATCGGCCCGGAAAGCAATAACGCAAAAAACCTGCGCCATTCTGGTGGAGCCCCTGCAGGGAGAAGGCGGAGTGAACATCCCCGATTCTTCCTACCTGAAAGGACTGAAAAAGCTCTGTCAGAAACATGGCATTCTTCTAATTTTTGATGAGGTGCAAACAGGTTTCGGACGCACGGGGAAACTGTTCGCCTATGAACTCTATAAAACAAAACCGGATATCATGACGCTGGCAAAAGCTTTGGGAGGCGGCGTTGCGATAGGAGCTCTGGCAGCCACCAACCGGGTCATGAAATCTTTTGTTCCTGGCACCCATGCCGCAACCTTTGGCGGCAACCCCTTGGCCTGTGCCGCCGCTTTGGCATCCTTGAAAGTGCTGACCGGAAAAAACTTTTTGGACAAAGCCAACGCCACCGGAACTTATTTTTTAAAGCGCCTGAAAGAAATCGCCAAAAACAATCCCATCGTCAAAGAAGCCCGTGGCATGGGAATGTTTCTCGCACTGGAGCTACACAAACCAGGTGGCGACGTGGTCATCGACTGCATGGACCGTGGTTTTTTGATCAACTGCATCCGGTTAAACGTATTGCGGTTTATCCCGCCGCTAAATATTTCCCGAAAAGACATCGACAGTCTGATTCCTGTGCTATCTGACAGCCTCACTAAACTGATTGATAAATAACAAACCTTTAAGTTTCAACAAAACCTGAAAATGAATAAAGATCTACTAACCATCAGCGACTTTAACCGGGAAGAAATTCTTGACCTGTTTGAAATGTCCGTCGACCTCAAGGAAAAGCATCAAAAAGGAATCGAGCATTTACCTTTAAAAGGCAAGACCCTGGGGATGATATTCAACAAACATTCCACCCGAACCCGCATATCGTTTGAAGTGGGCATGTTTGAACTTGGCGGTCATGCGCTGTTTATGACCGGCGACCAACTTCAGTTGAAACGCGGTGAAACTCTTAGGGATTCAGCCCAGGTCCTCTCCCGCTACCTGAATGGTATTCTGATAAGGACCTACGATCACGATGAAGTCATCGCTCTTGCCGAGCATGCTACGATACCGGTGATCAACGGACTTACCGATCTCAATCATCCCGTGCAGATTCTTTCAGATATTTTTACCATCAAGGAAAAACTCGGTGGCATCGAAGGGGTGAAAGTGGCTTATGTTGGCGACGGGAATAATGTCGCCTATTCATGGATGATGGGGGCTTCATTAATGGGGATGCATCTAGTGATTGCCTGTCCTAAGAGCTGCCAACCCAATCCGTCTCCCAAACTGAGCGGAAATGGGAACGTCGAAATTATTGAGGACCCCTTTGAAGCTGTCAAGAATGCGGATATCATTTACACCGATGTCTGGATCAGCATGGGAAAGGAGGAAGACACAGAAAATAAAAAGAAACTTCTTCTCCCCTACCAGATAAACCAGAAGCTGGTCGATGCCGCGAAAAAGGATTCTATGGTGATGCACTGCCTTCCCGCACACCGGGAATTAGAAATCACATCGGAAGTCCTGGACGGCAAACATTCCATTGTTTTCGACCAGGCTGAGAACCGGCTCCATGTTCAAAAAGCTATCCTTGAAACATTGTTATAGAAACCCAATCAATGATACAGTTGTGATCATCAAAATAGGTTTCAAAAAATAAAATTCTAACCAACCAAAGACTGCAATGAGCCTTGGGAAACCAGACGCATCTTTCTACAATATTTACTCGACACTCATTTTCTTTTTTATTCTGGCGCTTTCCACCTCCCTGCCAACCTCCTCTTTTGCAGAGAAAACTGTTGAGAGTTTAGAGCTTCAGCGGCACCTGATTTTAATCACCAAAAAAACTATCGTCCTTGAAAAAGAAATTGAAGCTCTCAGAAAAAAATCTGAAACCAAAGAGAACCTTCAAAAAATAATCGACCTGCAAACGCAAATTGGCAGGTTAAGTCTAAATTTCGACTCACTGGCAACCAATCTGTCATTAGAAGACAGCTCCCTGAAGAAAAAAGAAAAATCCCCATGGACCAAGCAGCTGGAAGAAATCACAATGCCGCTACTCCAGGCAATACGTGACCTGACCGAAAAACCGCGCAAAGTGGATTCCCTGAAAAAACGCATCACCAAGTTGGAAAACACTTTAGCTCTTCATAAAGAAGCGTCCCATCACCTGAAAAAACTGGAAGCCACCCGAGGTGAAGTAGGAAATTCCGCCAGACCGGAAGATGAACGTTACCTTTCAAGGCTGACTCTGTTGCAGAATAAATATGACCCGGAATTACCTGAATTAAATGTGAAAGAATCCAGGAAAAGCCTGGAACAAATTCTCTCCTCAGATGAATCCCTCATAGACTCAGCAAAAAATCAGATCAAAAATTTCTTCAAGAACAGAGGCGAAAATTTACTGATAACTCTTGCTATGTTCTGCGGATTGTGGTGGTTGTTAAATCGGCTCAGAAAATGGATATTGCGTTTCAATCTGTTTGCCCAGTTGAGCCCCGCATTCGGAAAATTATTCAGCGCCGCTTACAATATTTTTATCCTCGTTATCTGTCTGCTGGTAGGCATGGCCTGCCTTTACTTTTTCAACGACTGGCTTTTGATCAGTCTCCTCGTCATGGTACTCGTCCTCCTTGCCTGGACTTCGCGGCAATATCTTCCCATCTTCCTTCAGGAAATTAAACTTATCGTCAACCTGGGAACGGTTCGCGAAGGAGAACGGCTCATCTGGAACGGGGTTCCATGGCTAGTACAAGACATAGGCTTAAACGCAACACTGGTCAATACCAATCTGGAAGGCGGAGAAATCAGACTACCGGTGAGAGACTTGATCGATAAGCACTCACGCCCTATCGTGGAAGGGGAACCCTGGTTTCCCACAAAACCTAAGGACTGGGTTATCCTCAACGATGGTTCCTACGGCTGGGTAAAACACCAGACCCTAGAACAGGTTGTGCTGAATTTGAAAGGGGAATCACTGAAATATTATTCAACAGCTGATTTCTTGAGCCAGTCCCCCTTGAATATTTCCACAGGTTTTCGTTACTGCATTGAATTTGGTCTGGACTATGAAGTGCAAAGCCGGATTTGCGAGGAAATTCCAACGTTGATTGAAAATGGATTAAAAAATCTTCTCTCTAAATTTTTTGAAGAGGCGTCACCTGATTTTAATTTTTTAGAGGTCCGTTTTGACAATCCGGGTCCAAGCTCCCTGAATCTAATGGTCATCATTCATGCAGATGGAAAATCTGCCGACCGCCACGAGGAGAACCGTCGGGAGATTCAAACTGCCCTGGTTCAAATCTGCAACGACAACAACCTGACCATCCCCTTCAGCCAACTCACCATCAACATGGCGGATCAAGGTTCAACACTCCCCGGTTCATCGAGGAAAAGTGATTAAGTTCGAAGTCTTAAAAAAGCATAGTCACTCTTCGGCCCGGCTTGGAGTTTTGACCACACCGCGGGGAGAAATCAACACTCCCTGCTTCATGCCTGTCGGCACCCAGGCCACGGTAAAGGCATTGACCCCGGAAGACCTGGAGTCTTTCGGCGCACAGATCATCCTTGGCAACACCTACCATCTCTATCTTCGACCGGGACACGAGTTAATTCGTTCTCTGGGCGGACTGCATAAATTCATGAACTGGCCCCACCCTATCCTCACCGACAGCGGGGGGTATCAGGTTTTCAGCCTTAACGAGCTTGCCAAAATCACCGAAGAGGGGGTGACCTTTCAATCTCATCTCGACGGATCCTCTCACTTTATCTCACCGGAACGGTCGATAGAGATCCAGCAGGCATTGGGTGCAGACATCATCATGGCTTTCGATGAACCGACCTCCTACCCTTCTGACATCGGCCAGACAGAAAAGTCCTTAAAGTTGACCACGCTTTGGGCTCGACGATGCAAAGAGGCATTTACTTGCGACGACACTCAAGTCTTGTTTGGAATTGTCCAAGGCGGGATGCACCCCGAGCTGCGCAAAAAGAGCGCGGAGCAAATTATCGAAATTGATTTTCCCGGTTACGCCATAGGCGGATTGAGTGTGGGGGAGGAAAAAACCCTGATGCATGACACCACTGCCTACACCGCCCCGCTTCTGCCGGAAGACAAGCCTCGCTATCTGATGGGAGTGGGCGCTCCCGAAGATCTCCTGCAATGCAGTTCTGCCGGAATGGACATGTTCGACTGCGTTATGCCTACCCGCAATGCCAGAAATGGGTCCCTGTTTGTGAAGGGAGGAAAAATAAATATTAAAAATGCGCAATACAAATCTGACCCTGACCCTATCGAACCGGACTGCCCCTGTTACACCTGCCAGAATTTTTCCAGAGCCTATCTCCGGCACCTGATCATGGCAGGGGAAATTCTGGCCATGCGCCTGCTCACCCTGCACAACTCCACCTTCTATCAACAGTGGATAGCAAGCATCCGCAAAGCCATTGCAGACGATATCCCGTTCGATTTGGACTGGTCTGACCAGCCCGAATAAACGCCACAGAGTCAGACTCTGTCAATGATTCCAAGAATCTTGAATTCATGAATATCGTATCCGGATCGCTTAGGAAGGGAGGATTGCACAACCGCCTTGAGCAGTTCCAATTTTTGAGAATCTAACTCATTGATGAAGTGTTCGAAAATGCGTTCGGGAAAATAAAGTGTCAGGTTGAGTTTCGCCCTCTGGTAAACAAACTGAGTGCCTGACCGCATCGGATTCGCCCGTAGCGGTTTGTATTCGACATGGCCTTCCAACATTAAATCCGCCATCCTTTTCCACTCCTCCCCGACCTTGCTCAGGTTCTCGCGGATGAGTGACAAGAGCCGCCCCTGTTCAGGAAGTTCGTAGCTATAGCTAGGCATTTTATTAAGAGTTCTCCGCGATCAGCCGGGCTCTTAAAGCCAGAAATAATGGAATTTCTTTTCGGGCTCGGTTTTCGGCCTTGGACCGCTTGCCCGGAAGACTGTTCTTGTTGGAAATCCATTCCTCCATCGCATCGACACAGAACCCGGCTTTGACCAACGCAGAAACATAACTCTGCATCGGACGATGGTAGGTGAGCGTGAACGATTTGAAATCGGCAAAGGGCGGGGTCAGAATAGGAACGTTGGTCTCCGTCATATAATGATCCACCCGCCGGTATTCCAGTTTCTTTTCTTCATCCCACCCCCAATGAGTTTGGCGGGGAATACGAAAACACGGGTGCGTCATCACCACCACAAAACATTTGTCCGGTTTCAACCAGTGGGCTGCGCTTTTAAAAAGCAGGTCCATCCTTTCGATATTTTGTATCGCCATCAGGCAGGCGATACCATCGAAGCGGTCTTCTTCAAAGTTTTTGGCATCGCCGGCGTCTCCCACATGATAGCGAACAGATGAACCCGAACGCGTCCGGGCGAACCTCAACAATTCCTCCGAAGAATCCAGCCCTTCGACTTGAATACCCTTGCGCGACAAATAGCGGGAAAAAACTCCCTGACCACAAGCCAGATCGAGAACGCGGTCTTTTTTAGTGACTGCCAGTAAACGGAAAACGCCGGGCATGATAATGTCTTTTTGAAAATCGGTACCCTGACCGCCGACCAGTGAGTCATACCACCGCGACGCCTGATCCCAAAGCGTCAGCTCTTTCTTTGCTATTTTCTTTGTCGATTTCTTTCCCGAAGACTTTACTTTTAATTTTCTATTCCTGTCTCGGGAGTATTTTTTAATTTTCACCGGTATTAATCCGTTTCGTTTTCATCTATAATTAATAGGCAAGCGATTATTCACCCCTCAAGTTATTTCACCAACACATCCAACCTTATGCTGAAACCAAACCATTTCCGATCAGTCACAGCAATTCTTTTGCTTCTTCTTGCTTCCGTCTCCTGTAAAACGCTGGACCGCTACCATAAAATGCAGGAAGACTTGGACTTAAGCATTAAGGTGTATAACCTTGAGTTTGAAAGCAAAGCGATCGACATGAGTGCCCGGTTCGTCCACCCGACTTACCGCTCGGAATATATGGCTAAATCTCCGGAAATGGTCAAGCGCATCACTATTTTTGAAGCGGCCGTTTTAGACATCAAACTTTTTAATGACGGGGTACCGCTCGCCGGTTTATCCGAAAAAGATTTTAACCGAGCCATTGTCGTCATCCGCTATCAAATGGCAATATTGCCCCGCACCAAACTACAAACTCTGCTCATTGAGCAGGAATGGCTGCTCTATCAGGGGCAATGGGTTATCATCCCCGACCTGAAAGCGTTTCTTGGATAACCCACTCGCCGCCGGGCCACGCCCGGTGGGCGGAGAACCTCTGCTGGCAACTTGCAATACCTTTATCCTGTGGACAATTCGTCTCGCGGCTCAACGGGCTATTGCTCATTGCCTCCGGCGACTCGCCGGCGCCCAGTGGTCACCTCAACGGCTTTATACAAAGAAATCGTGGTCGGGGTGACCTTGCAATTCATCCCATAAAGTTCCACCCCTTTATCACGCGCCTTTCGCAACCACTCCCCAAACACCGGGTCAATGTCATCATTACTGGTGATGGACCGCGTGTCAGACCGTTGCGAAACAAACACCACTGCGGCTCGGCAGCCTTTTGCGCAAAGCTCTATCAACTCCTTAACATGTTTGACCCCTCTCTCTGTCGGTGCATCGGGAAACTGGCCCAGTCCTTTTTCAACCAGACTCACCGATTTCACCTCAACATAAGCGAGGTTTAGCGGAAACGTCAACCGAAAATCGAAGCGGCTGTTTTTCACTTTCACTTCGCTGGCAAAGTCGGAATAACCCTTGAGAAAAGGAAGCGTCCGTTTCATCAATGCATCTTTGATGAGGGCATTGGCAAACACCGGGAATGTCGACACCCATATGGAACCGTGCCGCACCAAAACCAGCGTGTATTCCGTTTTACGTTTTGGTCCGGGTTGGTGGACCAGCCGCACTTTTCTGCCAGCCAGCAATAACCCAGGCAGCCGACCGGGATCGGGAACATGGGCCAGAACCTCCTTCCCCTCCACTTCGACACGCGCCAAATATCGATTCGGCCGCTCCAGAAAAATACCATCAACAATGTTCTCGCCGAATCTCAAAACCTGAGCCTTTCAAAATTTGCAGAGAATGCCTCGGGAAAGCGGATAGCATGAACTCGTCAAGCCGAGAGAACGTTGCTAGCAATAAAAAGCTATTACAGTTTACCCCTTCTACCCCTGCGGGGCATGAGATTGTGGGTGGGGATATCACAGGCTCACGAAAGCTGAGGAAGAATATCACGTGCACACTGGCCCCCACGCCTAGTGAACGGAGAACCTCCGCTGGCAATTTGCAATACCTTTATCCTACGGACAATCCATCTCTTGGCTCAGCGGGTATTGCCCGTTGGCACCACGCCTAGTGAGCTAGTGGGAGGTTTCTTCTCCGGCATGGAGGTTGACCGTTTTTTCCAGATGCAGTAATGAGTCTACCGATGGGGTAATCCGGTCAATGAAAGGTTTGGGATAAAGGCCGATAAATATAATGAGCAGGCAGGCGGGCAAAATAAGTCTGAACTCACGCTGATCAATATCAGTCAATCCGTCGGGCAGGTTTTCCGACGTTTCCTGCATCGAACCCTGAAACATATACAGCATATATATGGAAGCGAAGACAATCGACAATCCACCCATCAAAACCAGAATACCTGATAATCCTGAAAACATGCTGGATGTCCAGACTCCCGCCAGAATCAGAAATTCGCCGACAAAGCCGTTCAACCCCGGGAGTCCCAGGGCGGCCAGCATGATCAGCATGAAACTTCCATACAAAACAGGCATGGCCTTGCTCAAGCCGCGCAGTTCGTTCAAGTTGCGGGTTCCCATTCGCATCTCAATAAATGCGACGATCAAAAACAACGCCGATGCGATGATGCCGTGATTGACCATCTGGAGCACACTGCCTTCGATGCCTGTTTCATTATGAGCAAAGATACCAATAACAATAAATCCCAAGTGACTGATACTGGAATAAGCCACCAGGGCTTTCAAATCTTTTTGCGCGATAGCAATCCAGGCTCCATAAACCATACCAGTGGCTGCCAGAACCCCGATCACCACGGCAAAACTCTCCACCGCTTCGGGAAATAACGGCAGGCAAAAACGTAGAAAACCATAAGCACCGGTTTTGGACATGGCTCCCGTCAACAGAATTAAAGCCGGAATGGGACACGCCACATAAGCGTGGGGCAACCAACTGTGCAGGGGGAAAACCGGAATCTTGATGGCAAAAGCCAGAAAAAAGAAGAAAAACATCCACATCTGCGTGGCCGGGTCAATATGCGTATGAGTCAGCACGCGCAAATCAAATGTCACGTCATGCGTGGCGCCATAATGTATCATTGTCAGGGAAAGAATCGCGACCAGCATCAGCAGACTTCCCACCAGGGTATAGATCACGAACTTCATCGTGGCATAGACCCGTCGGCCCTCTCCCCAGATGCCAATGAGAAAATAAGTCGGCACCAGCATCAGTTCCCAGAATACATAAAATAAAATAGTATCGAGCGCCAGAAAGACTCCAAGCGTTCCCGCCTCAAGAGCCAGCATCAGGGCGACAAAGTTTCTGAGTCCTTCCTTCTGGGTGAAGGAAAACAAAATGGCAATGAATCCTAAAAACGCAGTCAGCACCACCATCCACAGGCTAATGCCATCTACCCCCACCAAATAATTGATATGCAAGGCAGGCACCCAGTGGAACATCTGAACAAACTGCATCTCAGCATTGGCGGTATCAAACGAAAACAGTAACCACAAAGAAAGGGCAAAGCTTGCCCCTGCTGCACCCACCGCAACCACCTTAATTGCAGCAACATTTTCTCTGGAGACCATGAGAAGTCCGAATGCCGCAACAAGGGGTATGAATATAATGAGAGATAGCATAGTTTTTCCGGTTACATGAATACGACAAACAATAGAATGGTCACCATGCCGACAACCATATTTAAAGCATAGGCGCGCACTTTCCCCGATTGCCAGAGACTGATGCCATGGCTCACCTCTTTAACCTTAAGGCCAACCTGATCAACAGTGAAGTCTATGCCCTCGCGTTCCCCTTTTTGTTCCATAAAAACGCCTATGGCTTTTGTCGGGCGCACGATCAAAAAATCATAAATCTCATCCACATAATATTTGTGGAACAAGAGGTCATATAGTGGAGCCATCGCTTCCTTAAGAAGGTCCATACGATCCTTGCTCACCATATACAGCAAGCCTGCAGCCGCAATCCCGCCAATACCTGCTGTTAGAGCTATGGCCTCCAACACGCTATTATGATGGTGCTCGACAACACGACCAAACACCGGCGCCAGAAAACTGTCAACCCAAGGCCCCAACAATCCGCCCAGCAAGGCCAAACCAGCTAGAACTACCAAAGGGATGACCATAATCCCAGGCGATTCATGTGGGTGCGCCCCCGGACTGCGGAGCCCGCCCACAAAAGTGTAAAAATAAACCCGGAAGATATAAAATGCCGTCATGCCCGCCGTCAGCACCGCGATCGCCCAGAAAACAATGTTCCCCATCTCGGCATGGTAAGAACTTAGGATAATCGCTTCTTTACTGAAATAACCGCTGGTCAACGGAAACCCGGCCAACGCCAGGGCTCCGATTAAAAAAGTCGCATGGGTCAACGGCATGACATTTTGCAGGCCTCCCATTTTGCGGATATCCTGTTCGCCGTCCAGCGAATGAATCACGCTTCCCGCCGCGAGAAAGAGCAGGGCCTTGAAAAAAGCATGCGTCATCAAATGAAACATGCCCATGCTGTAAACGCCGATGCCAACAGCCATGAACATATAACCCAACTGGCTCATAGTGGAATAAGCAATCACGCGTTTAATATCATATTGAACCAATGCCATCGACCCGGCAAAGACTGCTGTAATAATTCCTACACCGGCAATAAAATACATAGTATAGGGAGCCAACTCATACAGCACATGGCAACGAGCGATTAAATAAACTCCTGCCGTAACCATCGTCGCGGCGTGAATCAAGGCGCTGACGGGGGTCGGACCTTCCATCGCGTCCGGCAACCAGGTGTGTAGCGGTAGTTGTGCGGATTTCGCAAAAGCACCCACCAGCAGCAACAAGGTGATCAAAAGCATGGTGTCATCATTGGGGCGGAACATGCCCGGCGCGGCCGCAAACACATCTATAAAACTCAGCGTTCCAAACGACTCAAAAATAACAAAAGCGGCGATGACCATTCCCACATCGCCAATCACGTTCATGACAAAGGCTTTGCGGGCGGCAAGCACAGCACTGGTTTTTTCGCGCCAGAACCCGATCAGCAAATAAGACGCAAGACCGACCAGCGCCCAGCCGACGATCAGGAAAAAGAAGTCAGCCGCCGCGACAAGCACCAACATGGAAAAAATAAACAGGTTTAAATATGCGAAAAACCGCGAGTACTCCGGATCATCATGCATATAACCAACAGAGTAAACATGAATCACAAACCCAACACCAGTAACGATTAGAAACATGAACACCGATAGCGGGTCCACAAGAATCGCCAGATCCAACTTGAGCGATCCCGCTGACACCCATTGGTAAAGAGTCTGAACATGCCCGACCCGTTCTTCAGGCGGCAAAAACAAAAGATTGCTCAACGTCACCAGCGTCATGAAAAAAGACGCGCCCACGGTTCCGCAGCCAACGAGTCCAGCCAGTTTCTCGGAAATGCGGCTCCCGAACCAGCTCAGGCCAATAAACCCAAGAAGAGGAAACAAAAGTATGAGCCAGCTACTTGCGAACAAAAGATTATCCTTTCAATACATCAATATGGTCCACATCCATATCGTGCCGAGTGCGGAAAATGGTCAGAATGATCGCCAGCCCCACCACCACTTCCGCTGCCGCAACGGTCATAATCATCAAGGCAAATATCTGACCATCCAACGAGTTCAGGAAACTGGAATAAGAGACCAGAAGAAAGTTAACCGAATTGAGCATCAATTCGACAGACATGAACATGATGAGAGGATTCTTGCGAATGACGAACCCCGCTGTCCCTACACAGAAAATAGAAGCGCTGATAAGTAAAACAAATTGTTCACCCATAATTACCTCACGCGCCTCCTCAAAGGAGCAAAAGAAAATTTTGCCAGACAAATCACACCCACCGCCGCGACTAAAAGGAGGCACGAAGCCAGCTCAAACGCCACAATATGTTTTGAAAATAATTCGAGACCAATGGCTTTCGCAGACCCAAACATTTCAGCAGGAATTTCACCTTGAACCTGCTTAGTCGGCCCCACAGTGGCTGACAAATACAATTCCCCCAGCAGGGTGAACACGAAAGCGAACGCCATCGACCGGTGCAACGAGTTTTCCTGAATTTCTTTTTTCCCGCCGAGAAGCGCAATGATAAACAAAAACAGGATCATCACTGCTCCGGCGTAAACAATGATCTGGACTACAGCCAGAAACTCTGCATTATAAAGGAGGAACAAAAGGGCCAGACAAATCATGTGGCCAATCAGGTACAAGGCGCTGTAGATCGGTGAGGAGCATAGAATGACCCCCAGGCTGGCAAGAACAGCCGTCACCCCGACCACGAAAATTACCGCATCATGCGTGAAGTCAAATACCGTAGCGATTTCCAACACTCACTCTCTCCTCAAAAACAAAAATACTTCTTCCGCTAGCTGAGACACTCTTCATTCGCCGACAATAGCTAGTGCAAGCTGGCCCCACGCCCAGTGGCGGCGGTTATTTTTTGATACGCTCCGTATTGCCAAGAATGTTGACACGGAACTGGTTCGGCTCCGGATACACCAATAGATCCTGTTTCTCCGCAATATAATTATCGCGGTCATAATCCGCCAGCTCATAATGCTCACGCAAAACCACAGCATCTACCGGACAGGCCTCCTCACAATACCCGCAGTAGATACAACGCAGAAGATTGATCTCATAAACCTCTGCATAGCGCTCGCCCTTGGAAACCGGATTATCCGGGTCGTTCTCCGCCGAAACTACATGAATACACCCCACCGGGCAATTGATAGAGCACAAAGAGCATCCTATACACTTTTCCAGCCCGTCTTCATCGCGGCTCAGGAAATGTCTCCCCCGAAAACGCTTGGGCATGGTTCGCTTGATTTCGGGATACTGTATGGTGACCGGCGTGGTCAGCATATTCCGGAATGTGACCCCCATTCCGATCAAAAGATGTTTTATCCCATCAAAAGTTGCTTGCAACATAGCTCATCCCCTCAGGGAAACCAGATCACCTTCACCGTGCTGGTGACCATAAGATTCAACAAACATAATGGCAGTAAAATTTTCCAACCAAACGTCATCAACCGGTCATAACGAATACGGGGAAACGTCGACCGCAACCAGATGAACACACACAGCAGAAAAAATACTTTAACGGCAAACGACACAATCGGCCAAACAGGCAGACCATAAGCGTTCCATCCACCGAGAAACAAAAGCGTCACCAACGCGCTCATGGTCACCATATTGATGTACTCGCCCATGAAGAACATGGCAAACTTCATGCCTGTATATTCCGTATGAAAACCGGCCACCAGTTCCTGCTCGGCTTCAGGCAAGTCAAAAGGAGCCCGGTTGGTCTCCGCAATACCGGCAATAAAAAACAATAAAAACGCCAACGGCTGAACAAGAATAAATGGATAAGTTTCCTGAGCCCGGACCATATCCACCAGACTCAGAGAACCGGTGAGCAGGATGATACTCAACGCCGAAAGCCCCAGCGTCAACTCATAACTGATCATCTGGGCAGAAGAACGCAGGCCGCCCATCAGCGAATATTTATTATTCGATGACAATCCGGCAAGAACCATTCCATAAATACCCATGCCTGAAATCGCGAACACGAACAAAATTCCGCTGTTCACATTGGCTCCCCACATTTCGATGGTCTGGCCGAACACCTCGAAAGGCTCACCAAAAGGAATCACCGCAAACGCAGCAATCGCAGTGATCACAACCACAGCCGGAGCGAGGTGAAACAAAAACTTATCCGCCGAAGATTGAATGATGGATTCCTTGAACAACAACTTCACCGTATCCGCCATCGGCTGGCCAAGGCCAAAAGGCCCGACCCGATTCGGACCCAGGCGCACCTGAAACCGGCCCATCAAACGTCGTTCCAGCCAAACTAATGCAGGGACTACAGACATAATAGCTACCGCAATGATCACGGCCTTGACACTGCCCACGACCAAGGGAATATTCTCGTTCAGAAACAGAACAATGAAATTCCAGGTCACATTTAATATTTCAGTGATCCAGTCCAAACTCCAACCGCTCCAAAAATAATTACCGTTTTACAATAAATTTAAACTTTTCTAACTTCCACCCATGTCGGGCCGCCATCTGCGCCGGTCAAGCCATTCACTCCCTGCCAATCTGAAGCCCTGGGCACCACCACACCGCCGGATTGGCAACGATTGTTGACACTCGCAGTGGCTTCCAGCGTGACATCTTGGGCGGAAAGCAGAACCGTGTCGCCATCCCGAATACCGAGTTTCTTAGCGTCTTTCTCATTCAAATGCGCGGTGGAAGGCAAAAAGTGATGCGCCAGTCTTGAGGAGGCATCAAGAATTTTGTCATGCGAAAAGAGGGACGTGGCCACACGAAGCCGGAGGTTTCCGTTTTTTCCTGAACCAGCCGACTGTTCAGCAACCGTTTCATCGACCGAAGTGACAGGCGCCCGGTCACACCCGGCTTTGCCCAACGACTTTCTGCTGATCTCCTGATAGCCCGGAACTTTTTGGGCAATCTCATCGGTCACATCCAAAACCTTTTGGTAGTCGGTTTCATCTCCCAGAGCATTGAGCATCAGGTTGATGATTTTCCAGTCCGGAGCTTGGGCCGTTTCCAACGCTTTTTTTCTAGCTTGTACCCGGCCGCCAATATTAGTGGTGGTGCCTTCATCATAACCAGGACCGTTTGAAGGCAGAACGAGATGCGCAAGTTCAGTCGTTTCGGTTTCCAGCATGTCATGCACCACCAGAAGATCCAACTTTCTCAAGGCATCCGCAACCCGTGACCCTCCGGGAAAATCAATCACTGGATTAGAACGGTGAACCAACAGAGCTTTCAATTCTCCCGCCTCGGCACGAGCAATCATTTCCAATGCGGAAAGGCCCTTCGTTGTCGGGGCATTTTCTCCCCATTGTTTTTTTATTTCGTCCTGGTTGGTCACTGGCACTCCGCCTGGATAAAAATCGGGAAGCAGTCCCATATCCATGGCCCCTACTGCATTGGTCATTGGAGCCGCAGGAATGGCACCACATTCCATGGTCGGGACTTTGGCAATCAATTTCAGTAAACGCTTGACCCGCGAAACCGCGTCTCCGGAAAGAGCCGATGGATTGTACACCACGCAGATTTTCATGCTGGAGCGCACCGTCTCGACCAAGGTATTCATGTCTTCCGCAGAAATTCCAGTTTGGCCAGCATCTTTAGCTGGCGCAGGTTCTCCCAACTCCCGAGCCAGGCCATTGGCCAAAGCATCGATGGCCAAAGCTTCAGAACCCACCCTGTATTGCACCGACTGAGAAGAGTATTTATCCAACGCAATTGTTTGATCATTCAAACTCACCAGCCGCGTACCACAATTGGTCACTGCTTTTTTGATGCGCAAATCGAGAACAGGCAATTCTTCCGTCGGGTCGCTGGCGATCAACAACACCACGTTGGCGGTTTCAATCTGCTCGACCCCGTAATGGTCGACCGGAAGACCCGGTGTATCCTGATAAGACTTATGATCTATATTGTTTGACCCCAGGCTCTGGCGGAATAATTTCTGGTAAAGATAATTTTCCTCATTGGTGGTGTAAGGAGACCCGATGAACCCAACGCTTTCGGGTCCGTGTTCTTCGGCGATCTTTTTAAATGCTTCGGCCACCTTTCCCGCCGCATCCTGAATGGTACAATCATGAGGAAAAACCGGAAAGGAAGTCGGCTTGCCACCGCCCACACTGTTTTCCCTGGCAGTGATGATTTTATTTTTACTGTGCACAAACTGGTGACCCCATCGGCCCTTATCGCAAATCCAGCCATCATCCACTGCGTCATTGGGACGCGCCTCAATACGCATGAGTTCATTCAGCCTGGTGCCCATCGTGATATTGCAGTTACAGCCACAATGTGCACAAAGCGTTTCCGTGTTGGTCAAATCCCAAGTCCTGGCTTTAAAACGAAAGTCCGTATTGGTCAATGCACCGACCGGGCAAATATCTATGACATTCCCAGAGAAGCGGTTGTTGTAAGGTTCATTATTAAATGTGCCGACCTCGTTATAAAAACCACGGTTCAGCATGACCAGTCCCTGGTCTTGTTCAATTCGCTCGCTATAAGCGGTGCACCGCTGGCAGGCAATACAACGCTCCCGGTCGATAGTAATAACCGGGCTAAGCGGAGTCGCCTTGGCGTTGTTAGCCCGGTGAAACTCCATGCGGGTATCCGGCGGACCGTACTTGAAGGTGTTGTCCTGCAAAGGACACTCGCCGCCCTTATCACAAACCGGGCAATCGAGGGGATGGTTGAGCAACGTAAACTCCAGAACGCCTTTCTGTGCTTTTTCCACCTTGTCGGTGGTGGTCTTGACCACCATATCAGGCATGACATCCATCGTACAGGCGGTCATCAGTTTTGGCATCTTCTCGACTTCCACCAGACACATCCGACAACAGCCGAGCGCGCCGATCTTCTCGTGATAGCAGAAAACAGGGATGTCTACATCAACCTCTCTGGCCGCATCCACCACCTTGGTGCCCTTGGGAACCGTCACCGATTTCCCATCAATCGTTAATGTTACTTCATTGTCAGACATAATTGCCTCAAACCGAACCTACCGGTGTGTTCTTAAAATATGCTTCATAATCAGAGCGGAAATATTTGATGCTACTCACAACAGGAGAGACACAAGCATCGGCAAGCGGACAAAACGCTTTCATGTTCATGTTGTCGCAAATATCTTCCATCTTTTCGATGTAATCCAGTTGTCCTTTGTTCTGCATGATCTTTTCAACGATCTGGTAGAGCCAGCGGGTGCCTTCCCGACATGGGGTACATTTGCCACACGACTCATGCATATAAAAACTGATCAACCGCAACGTGGATTCGACAATATTGACGGTATCATCAATAACGATCATAGCACCTGAACCCAGCATGGTGCCTGCCGCCGCCAATGATTCATAATCGTATAAGACGTCTACCTGGTCGGCAGGAAGCATGGGGACCGATGAGCCGCCGGGTATAAATGCTTTCAGATTGTTATCATCGCGGATTCCGCCAGCAAGATCATAAATGATTTCCCTGATCGGAGTGCCCAGCACCACTTCATAGTTTCCGGGTTTTTTCACATGTCCGGAAACACTGACCAACTTGGTGCCCTTGCTTTTTTCAGTTCCCATTGAGGCATATTTTTCAGCGCCTTCGTTGACAATATAAGGAATCACGCACAGGGTTTCGACATTGTTGATAACTGTTGGCTTGGCATACAAACCTTCTACAGCTGGAAAAGGAGGTTTCATTCTCGGTTCACCGCGCTCTCCTTCAAGGGAATTCAGGAGGGCCGATTCCTCACCACAGATATAGGCCCCGGCACCAAGATGGGTATAAATATCTAAATTGAACCCGGTTCCTTGAATATTTTTACCCAAATACCCTTTGGCGTAAGCGTCTTCTATGGCTTTTCCCATGTTGAAGATCAAATCATGGAATTCCCCACGCATATAAATGTATCCAATTTCGACCCGGCAGGCATAGGAGCAGAGGATCATGCCCTCAATTAAACTATGCGGATTTTTAAGCATGAGTTCCCGGTCTTTACAGGTTCCCGGTTCCGACTCATCGGCGTTGCAACAGAGATAACGGGGAAACACATCCTTGGCGAGAAAACTCCATTTTAATCCTGTCGGGAAACCCGCACCGCCGCGCCCACGCAACCCAGAAGCTTTGACCGCCTCAACAATCTCTTCCGGTTTCTGGGCGAAGGCTTTCTTTAAGGCCTGGTAACCACCCTGCTCTTCGTAGACCTTCATAGTATGAAGGTCTTTCATATTTATATTTTTAAAAAGAATCTGTGTCATCGTCAGTCCAAAGAATCGAGAATTTGGTCGATGCGCTGCTCGGTCAAATCCCCATAATAAGTGTCGTTGATCCGCATCATCGGCGCGTTCGTACAATCTGCCAGGCATTCTTCTCGATGCAGGGTGAACTTTTCATCCGATGTGGTTTCGCCCACCTTGATATTAAGTTTCTTGGCCGTGTGCTCAAGCAGTTTGTCGCAACCGTTCAACTGGCAACTGATGTTGATGCAGAAAAGAATCATGTATTTCCCGACCTTCTCGGCGTGATACATCGTGTAAAACGACATGACCGACTGCACATAGGCCGGCGAGCAATCCAGCTTTTCACTGATCGCCACCATGGCCTCCGGCGAGATCGCTCTCTCAGCCCGCTGGACCAGAGTCAGCAAAGGCAACATCGCCGACTTCTTAAAAGGATATTTGGATAAAATACCCGTAATTTCCTTTTCCTGCTTTTCAGAAAACGTGAATCCAGACATTAAAAAAGTTTCCCTATAAAATTCTACGGAGAACCTCCGCTGGCAAGTGCAATATCCTTACCCTGCGAACAAACATTCTCTCGGCTCAATGAGCCATTGAATGAGCAAAGCCTTTTAAAGCTGAGATAAACTTTTGCCAGCCCAATAAAACTATTGCATGCTGGCCCCACGCCTAGTGCCCCTTAACAGGGGAAGCAATGAGCAAAGCATTTTTTAAGCCGAGATAAACTTTTTCCAGCCCGATAAAGCTATCGCATGCTGGCCCCACGCCTAGTGGCTAGCGGTCAACTTCACCCATAACAATATCGATGCTGCCAATGATGCCCACCACATCGGCGATATAACAACCTTCCATCGCTTTGCACATGCCGGGTATGGCCATGAACGAAGGCGCCCGCAGCTTGACCCGGTAAGGAACATTGGTACCGTCACTGACGATATAAAACCCCACCTCACCTCTTGCTCCTTCGATGGGCACATAGGTTTCGCCTTTCGGGACGCTGATTCCCTCGGACACCAGCTTAAAATGATGGATCAATGCTTCCATACTGGTGTGCAAGGTTTCCCGGGCAGGTAGAGAAACTTTGTTGTCCGGCGTTTTATAATCACCGCCCGGCAGTCTTTCCATAGCTTGCTTGATGATGGCCCGGCTCTGCCGCATTTCTTCAACCCGCACGCGGTAGCGATCATAAATATCCCCGTTGGTCTGTATGGGGACATCGAAACTATAATTATCGTAACCGCTGTAGGGTTGGGATTTGCGAATATCCCAGTTCACTCCGGAGGCCCTCAATGCCGGCCCGCTTAAACTCCAGTTGATCGCTTCTTCCCGGGTGAACACACCGATACCCTCGGTTCGATCCAGCCAGATCGGGTTTCTCGTCAGCAACCTTTCATACTCATCCACCTTGGCGGGGAAATAATCGAGGAAATCGCGGATGCCGTCCAGCCAGGGTCGGGTCGCATCTTTCGCCACACCACCAACACGAATATAACTGGTCATCATGCGTACGCCGGAAACCTCTTCATTCAGATCGAGGATCATCTCGCGCTCGCGCCAGCAATAGAGGAAAACTGTCATGGCGCCAATATCCAGAGCATGCGTACCCAGCCAAACCAGATGGCTGGCGATGCGGGACAACTCGCACATGATGACCCTTAGTGCGTTGGCCCGTTCGGGGATCTCAATGCCCAATAGTTTTTCCGTCGACAAGCAGAAGGCCAGATTGTTTCCCGGCGGATTGAGGTAGTCCAATCGGTCGGTCATTGGGATGACGTGAACGTATCTTTTATTTTCGCAGTTTTTTTCGATGCCCGTGTGCAGATAACCGATTTCCGGCTCGGCAGTCTTTACCACCTCACCATCCATTTCAAGGATGACGCGGAAGACCCCGTGGGTGCTCGGGTGCTGGGGACCCATGTTCAGGGTCATTGTATCTTTATCGCGCTCCAGCAGTCCTTGTTCAGTTACGCTCACGGGTCGTCCTAACGAGTCGGTGGTTTCGATTTGACCAGTTCACTTTTAAAATCCCGGTTATACGAGAAAGTGACGGTCTCTGTGGTCAACGGATAATCTTTTCTAAGCGGGTGGCCGACCCACTCTTTCGGCATGATCAGCCGTTCATTTTTAGGATGCCCTTCGATGTGGATTCCAAACATATCGAACAGTTCCTGCTCTGGGTATAACGCTCCCTTCCACAATTCTGAAACGGTGGGCACAGAAGGGTTCTCTTCATCTATGCCAACACGGACACGAATGGAATGCTGATGGTCGATGGAATAAAGTTGGTAAACCGCTTCGAAGCGAGGATCACGTTCTTCATTGAGATAATCCACCCCGCGAATGTCAGAAAGGTAATCGAATTTCAGGGACGGGTCGTCCTTGAGGAAAGCCGCCACCTTTTGCAGGCAGTCGGGAGCCACAAATATCACCGCATCGCCCTGAGGCAGGACAGCATCCTGGATGGCATCGGCAAGGCCGGCTTTCACTTTCTCGACGATTTCCTCACTCGTCATGCCGCCCTCTTTTTGGCCTTATCGGTGCCCGCTTCCGCCATGATCTTTTCCTGAAGTTTGATCACGCCATAAAGCAGAGCTTCGGGACCGGGAGGGCATCCGGGAACATAAACATCCACTGGCACCACACGGTCCACCCCTTGAACTATGGAATAATTATTGAAAATCCCACCACAGGAAGCACAGGCTCCCATAGAGATCACCCACTTCGGCTCGGGCATCTGGTCAAAAATCTGTTTCAGGATCGGAGCCATCTTCTGCGACACCCGCCCCGACACGATCATCAAATCTGCCTGACGCGGAGAAGCGCGGAAAACCTCAGCCCCGAAACGCGCCGCATCCCAACGCGAATTGGCCATCGCCATCATCTCAATGGCGCAACAGGCCAGCCCGAAAGTCGCGGGCCACAAGGCATTTTTCTGCGCCCAGCCAACGACCTTGCCGAGCTTGGTGGTCAATACCGCGTCGTACAGGGACCCGGCGTATTCATTTTCCAACGCCGCAACGGCATCTTGAACATTTAATTTAAGATTATTGATTTCGGTCCCAACTGTTTCGGCCGCATCTTCGATCAATCCCATTCCAAACCTCCTCGTCCCCAAATATAGACGTATGCGATTCCTAGAATGATTATGAAAATGGCCATTTCCACCAATCCGAACAGTTTGAGTTCGCCCAGAGCTACCGCCCATGGATACATAAACACCACTTCCACATCAAAGATGATGAAAAACATGGCGATGGTGGCAAACCGCACTGGATAACGGCCTTTGGCCTCTTCGGTCGGGATTATACCACACTCATAGGGAAGCATTTTTTGCGGGCTGGGATTGCGCGGACCCAGCACCGTAGACAATGCCAGCAAGGCTCCCACCACTACAATGGCGACCACCGCGAATAACGAAATGTAGAAATACTCGGTCATTAAGTACCTCAATATTGGCCCCGACCAAAAAACCAGGGCCGTTCCTCTATTAATGGTGAACTGGAACACTTGCCGGGAAAACAGAAATCCCGTTTAACAATAATATGTTAGCACTGCCCTTAAAGATTGGGGAAGCAAACCACTGGAGCCGGGATTATATCAGTCTGCCCTACCCTGTCAATAATTGATTTACCGGGGGATACCGGCATTATCCGGGCCGCAATAAAATCCGCAAAACCTTTAATTAAAAGGGCTAACGAGGCTGAAAAACAGGGGCTTGTGATAGTGGAGAGGGATGGTTGACAAGAGCGGGACACATTGCCTGCAAGGTCATCCGCTAAGTGCGCATGAGGAATGAACCTACCCCCAGAAGTGGACAGGGTTGCCGGAAGCGCGGCTTTAGCCGCGCAAGACCGTTGCACAGGCTTGGGAGATTTGGGGTTGCCGTCTTTGCGAGGAGGCTTTAGCCGACGCGGCAATCCAGGTTTTGGTTTTTCTCTCGGGGTCATGCTGAGCTAGTGATACTCGACCTTTGCCTTCTTGCCCCGAAGGGGTAATCTCGCCTTGCACTAACCTGGGGATTCTTCACTATGGCAATACCGGGCCATTTTGTCATCCTTGAGGAGCCGAAGGCGACGAAGGATCTCAGGTTATGCAAAGGTCTCTCTTTGAGAAAGAGCTTCGCATAAGTTGATAAAACAGAAAAGCGAGATTCTTCACGGAGCCTGTGCTGAGCGAAGTCGAAGTATTCAGAATGACAGGAAACGCCGGTTTGTCATGCTGAGCCTGTCGAAGCATCCCTTAGCCGCACCACTTCAATGACCAGCGGTTTAAAACCGGATATCGCCTTTCAGCATGATGGCGTGGTCAGTGGTGCTGCTGTTACTCTCTCTACGCTCACCGGTCAGGTTCAGGTCAAACAACGCATCAAGCTCCCATCTCATCCCCAGGCGGTAACTTTTGGCAGAGCC
>LFLA01000021.1 GCA_001542995.1 Nitrospina sp. LS_NOB | reverse complement strand
TATATACTGCTCTTCTTCCGGTGAGGATAATGCCCCCAAGGACAACCATTGTCGCTTATATATCAATTTAATACTCACAAGTCAATTTTTTCAGGGCCGATGACCGCGTGACTCTTTCCTCTGCGTCATCGCGAACGACTGGAAGGAGCCGAAGGCAACGAAGGATCTCGCCTTGCACTAACCTGGGGATTCTTCACTGCGTTCAGAATGACAATGCGATCTCGTTCAGCATGACAAGAAAAGCGAGATTCTTCACGGAGCCTGTGCTGAGCGAAGTCGAAGTATTCAGAATAACAAGAAACGCCAGTTTGTCATCCTTGAGGAGCCGAAGGCGACGAAGGATCTCGCCTTGCACTAACCTGGGGATTCTTCACTGCGTTCAGAATGACAAGAGACGCCACGTTCAGCATGACAATACACTGAAACAGAGATTCTTCACGGAGCCTGTGCTGAGCGAAGTCGAAGTATTCAGAATGACAAGAAACGCCAGTTTGTCATCCTTTTGCTCAGCATGACAAGAAACGCCGGTTTGTCATCCTTGAGAAGCCGAAGGCGACGAAGGATCTCGCCTTGCACTAACCTGGGGATTCTTCACGGAGCCTGTGCTGAGCGAAGTCGAAGTATTCAGAATGACGACACAAGGCTATTTTGTCATCCTTTTGTTCAGCATGACAATACTGGGCCATTTTGTCATTCTGAGGAACAAGGTGACGAAGACGTGATGTTCCACTTAAGCTTTCGTGCTCCGAAGGGGTAATCTCGGGTTATGCAAAGCTCTCTCATAGGGAGGGAAGCAGACCCTTCGCCTGGTTCTGGATAACAAGTCAAACCTTCTGATGGTCAATCACCCTGACCCTCTTTTATAAAGAGGAGGGAGTCATTTTAAGCCAGGAAAACTTATGTATAAGGCTCAATAAAGCTATGTTATTCTGCCCCCGGTGTGTCGGGTTGGCCCGACAAGCCTTTGCCTGAATCGTCGCAGGGGGAAATAGCAATGACCCGTTGTTCGCCCGCAGGCGAACCGTTTACCGATGAAGATTCCGTTCATAGCCCTGTTTTTATTTTTTGCCTTCTTAATGTTAATTATGTTAATAGTTGTCCTATAGAAGTGCTCTGTAGAGTCGGATAAAACGGTTCGGTGTTGTGGACGTAAAGTAAGTCCTCGCCTATTGAGGTTGAAACAGCTTCTGAGTAAGTCGGCTTGTTAGGCGGATTGTGCCCGTCTTGGCGTGAAACCATTATTTGCAATGTTATGGGGGTAGCTATGCTTCAAAGCTTTTGTCTCAAAAAAAAGAGTAGCGGGTCCCTGATTATCGGGATGGTCGTTTCTTTGAGTCTGATGATCGCAGCCGGTTTTGTGGATGAGGCGGTTGCGGAATCGAATGACAATCCCGATGAGAATATTGTTGGAGTAAATGGCAGCAGTCCCGTGCGTAGTGTCCTTAGTGTCAGTGCCGAAGAGGTACACGATAATGGTCAGATTGAGGAAGGCCGTATTTTGCAACTCTTGTTGCCTCCCTTTAATTTTTCCGGATCCATCATTAGTGTCAACGATGAAGCAGAAGTCTCGCGTCCTATCGAGTTAGAAAGTATTCATGTCGTAGGCAGCCGCGCCCCTGAGCGCAGTGTTCTTGACCTGCCGGTTCCTGTTGACATCGTTACTGCCGAAGATATGCGTGACACGGGTCAGACCGAAGTGGGCCGGATGTTACAACGCCTGATACCCTCCTTTAATTTTTCCAGTTCCAGTATAAGTGACGGGACCGATGCCCTGCGCCCTGCAACGTTGCGTGGCTTGAGTCCCGATCAGGTATTGGTCCTTATCAACGGTAAACGCCGTCACAACAGTGCCTTGATACACGTCAATACATCGGTCGGGCGTGGTACGGCGGGGGTGGACATGAACGCCATTCCTGCGTCCGCCATTAAGCGTATTGAGGTGTTGCGCGATGGCGCTGCCGCCCAGTATGGATCGGACGCTATAGCCGGCGTGATCAACATCGTGCTGAAGGACGGCGTGCAAGAAGGTTTTGCCAACGGTTCGTACGGCCAATATTTGGACGGTGATGGTGAAAATTTCCTGTTCAATGCGGGCCAGGGGTTCCAGCTCAATGGTGGGAAGGGTTTTATCCACGCCAGCCTGGAATACCGCAACCGGAAAAGCACTAATCGCGCTGGTTTGACCGGCGAATGCCAGTACGCTTGCACGGACACGAAAGAGACTAACTCAAATGGAAAAATCCTGCGGACCACAGATCCGCGGGAAATCAATTTTAATCGGAAGAACTTCCGCATCGGCGATGCGGAGTCTGAGCAGTTTTCCGGCGTGTTGAATGCTGAGCTTGAGCTAGGCGGCGGGGAGCTTTATGGTTTTTTAACCCGGTCGGACCGTGAAAATACGTCCGCCGGGTTCTTTCGCAGAGCCAATCAGACAGAGCGCAATCCGGTCCTTGGTGATGGAGAAGCATTCTTCCCCAACGGTTTTTTGCCCTTGATCAACACGGATGTCGAAGATTTTTCCATCAACGCGGGGTTCCGCCGTAAGCTTGACTGGGGGATTGATGCCGATTTTTCTATCACCCACGGTTTCAATGATTTTGCCTTTAATATAAGTAACTCCGTAAATGCCTCGCAGGCGCGGAAAGCAGTAACTGACGGCATCCTCACTTCGGACGAGATACGCGCCAGCCTGCCAACCTCTGCCGATGCCGGTGAACTGGGCATTGGGCTGACCACCGTCAACGTCGACTTGGTCAAACGCCTTGGCGACCTTACGCTCACCGGCGGTGCCGAATACCGGCACGATACTTATAGCATAAAAGCTGGAGATGAGGTCTCCTTCGCCGACTTCGATATCAATGACGATACCGCTGTTGCTGGCATCCAGGTATTTCCTGGATTTCAACCCAGTAACGAAGTGGATGAATCACGCAATATCGCCTCTCTTTACGCCGATGTCGGATATGACGTTAACTCCGACTGGCAGGTAAACAGCGCGTTGCGTTTCGATCACTACAGCGATTTTGGCGGTACCCTTAATTTTAAACTGGCCACCCGCTACGCGTTCACCGACTGGCTGATACTTCGAGCTTCCGGCGGCAGCGGGTTTCGCGCCCCTTCCATGCAACAACAGTTCTTTAATAATGTCAGCACCCAGTTCAACGACAATGGGATTCCCATGGAGGTCGGAACCTTCCGTAATGGCTCGGCTCTGGCCAAGGCCATCGGGATTTCCGAACTGAAGGAAGAAACATCCTATAATCTTGGGGTTGGCGTGGTTTTTCATCCCGTTAAAAACTTCACCCTGACGGTTGACTATTACCGCATCACTATCGATGACCGTATCGTCCTCAGCGGACGCCTTGAGAGCGGCGCGAACGCGGCATTGGATGCCGCGCTTATGGCCAATGGCGTTCAGAGCGCACAGTTTTTCCTTAATGCGGCTGATACGGAAACCAATGGGGTTGATATTGTCGCAACATGGAAGATACACCCTCCGAAGGGGCGGCTTGAACTTTCACTGGGTGCCAGTTATACCGATACCGAAATCACCGGGATATTTTCTCCTGATAGTCTCCAAGGCGTTGGGCTTAACACGGTGTTCAGTGCCCAGGACCGCTCTATTATTGAGTCCTGGCAACCCAAATCCCGTATCAATCTATCGGCGGATTATGCCTTGGGCGATTTCAGCATGACTCTGGCGCTCAATCGTTTTGGTGAATACACGGTGCTTGACGGTGATAAAAGCCAGACCTATGGCGCGAAAGTGCTGACCGATCTGTTGTTGCGGTACAACTTTCCTCGTAATATCATCCTCAGTCTGGGCGCAAACAACCTGTTTGACGTTGTTCCCGAGAAAAACCGAATCGGACAATCCAGGAATGGCACCATCATTGATGGGGACGGCAACACGATTGTCAGTTCCAGCGGGGTATTCGAATTTTCCCGGCGTTCCGCCCCCTTCGGATTCAATGGTGGCTACTATTTTGCCAGATTGACGCACCGCTTCTAACAGGTGGTAGAGGCTTTATTAAAAATTCCAATAGCCTTTATTTTGAGATGAACCATAAAAAAGTTGAATCATCCCCAACAATATTTAAGCAGAGCCGTCAAAGTATTCTACCTTAGTATTAAAAGGATCAAATAGCTCCACGATAATTAGAACTCAGCAGGGAAAAGAAGTCTTTGCAGCACTCTTTAAATAATTTGTAGAAAGGGCCAACCCACTCTCGCTACACCTGCTTGGATTGCCGCGCCGCCTTCAGCGGCTCGCAATGACGGCTAAGGCAACCCCCTCCTTATCAGGTGGGAGGCTTTTTCACTGGGTCCAGCGTCACCGCTGGTTAATTTAAACGCAGGCCGGGTTGTTTGCTGGACGTTTTTGGAACTGGTTTGGTTTTTTTCGGGGCGGGTTTTTTCTTGAGTTTGATTTTTTTGTCGAACGAGTGTTTGATCACATCATCCATGGTGGTGGCGGGATAAAACTGTAACCCCTTTCGGACATTTTCAGGGATATCGGGAATATCTTTTTCGTTTTCCACAGGGATAATGAGATGGGTGATGCGGAACCTGTGAGCCGCTAGAACTTTTTCTTTGAGCCCACCGATGGGCAGGACTTTTCCGGTCAGGGTCAGTTCCCCGGTCATGGCAAGGCCAGGACGCAGGGGAGTTTTAGTCAGTGCCGAGACCAGGGCTACGGCCATGGTGATTCCGGCTGAGGGGCCGTCTTTAGGAACGGCACCTTCTGGAATATGAATGTGGAAATCGTTTTTCTGGTAGAAGTTTTTTGGCAGTCCTAAATCCCCGGCGCGTGAGCGCACATAGGTCATGGCCGCTTGCGCCGATTCTTTCATCACATCCCCGAGTTGCCCGGTGGGCACAAGTTTGCCGGTACCGGGAAGCACGGTGACTTCTATGGTGAGGGTTTCGCCGCCAAACTCTGTCCATGCCAGGCCGGTGGCGCTACCTATTTCCAGCGGGCCTTCGAATTCAGCTTTTTTGAATTTTGGGATGCCGAGATACTTTTCCAAAACAGCCGGGGTGATTTTGATGCTGGTTTTCTTACCTTTTTCTACGACGGTTTTAACCACCTTTCTACAGAGTGTGGCGATTTCCCGTTCCAGGTTTCGCACTCCTGCTTCGCGAGTGAAGTCGTGGATGATCCTGTCGAGAGCCTTGTCGGTGATTTCTATATTCTTTTTGGTCAGGCCGTGTTCGGGTATTTTTTTAGGTACGAGAAAACTTTTGGCGATGCCCATTTTTTCCTGATCGGTATAACCGGGCAGGCGGAGCACTTCCATCCGATCAAGCAATGGTTGTGGAATGGAGTGCAGGACATTGGCGGTACAGATAAAAAGGACATTGGAAAGGTCGTAATCGACTTCCAGATAATGGTCGTTGAAATTAGAGTTTTGTTCCGGATCGAGAACTTCCAGCAAAGCGGAGGAGGGGTCGCCCCTGAAATCGGCGTTCATTTTGTCGACCTCATCGAGCATGAAAACAGGGTTATGGACACCGGATTTTTTAATGCCTTGAATAATTTTCCCCGGCAGAGCGCCAATATAAGTTCTGCGGTGCCCGCGGATTTCTGCTTCATCCCGTATGCCGCCCAGGGAGACGCGGACAAATTTCCGGCCCATGGCTTTGCCGATGGATTGCCCTAATGAAGTTTTGCCGACACCCGGTGGACCGACCAGGCAGAGGATGGGGCCTCTAATTTTTTTGACCAGCTTCATCACCGCAAGGTGTTCGGTGATGCGTTCTTTGACTTTCTCTAGCCCGTAATGGTCTCTATCGAGAATTTTCTGGGCTTCGGGGATTTTTATTTTTTCGGCTCCGGCGCCTTTTTTCCAAGGCAGGTCGGTGAGCCATTCGATATAAGTTCTGGCAACCGTGGCTTCTGCGGACATGGGTTGCATGAGTTCCAGCCTTTTTAATTCTTTGACGGCTTTTTCATGGATATCCTTGGGCATTTTGGCTTTCTTGATTTTTTGCTTGAGTTCATCCATATCGGTTTTGAACTCATCGCGTTTGCCCAACTCTTTCTGGATAGCTTTGATCTGCTCGTTGAGATAAAACTCTTTCTGACTGCGTTCCATTGATTTTCGCACTCTGCCATGAACGCGTTTTTCAATTTTAAGGACTTCCATCTCCGATTTGAGAATGCCGAGAAGCTTGTTCAATCGGTCTGACGGATTCAGGGTTTCGAGCAACTCCTGTTTTTCCTGGGTTTGAAAAACCATATAGGCGGCAATGGTGTCGGCATAGCGGTGTGGCTCCAGGATATTGGAACTGGCGGCCACGGCTTCCAGAGGAATTTTTTGATTCAGTTTTACGTATTGTTCGAACACTGTTCCCACACTGCGCATCAGCGCTTTGACATCTGCTGTGAGTTGGTCGTTTTCATGGATGCGGCTGACTTCTACCTCAAAATAGTCGGGGTTTTTGACGAACTTTTCAATGCGCCCTCTTTGCAGGCCTTCGACCAGAACTTTCATGGTTCCATCGGTCAGCTTGAGAATCTGCAGAATATTTGCCACCGTTCCCGTCTCGTAGATATCTGCGGGTTTCGGGTCGTTGTTGTTGGGATTGCGCTGGGCGGAAAGGAAGATGCTTTTTTGCTCGGCCATGGATTTTTCCAGGGCCAGAATGGATTTCTCCCTGCCTACAAACAAAGGAAGCACCATGAACGGGAAGACAATGATATCCCGTAAGGGGAGGAGCGGTAACGCGATTTTTTCTGAACCCATGACTTTAGCTTGCCTGTTTTTTGTTTTCGTAAACCAACATGGGTTTTTCGCCTTTGAGGACTACTTCTTCATTAATGACCACTTCTTCCACCTCTGGCTTGGAAGGGAGGTCAAACATGATTTCCAGCATGGTCTCTTCCAGAACGGCGCGGAGCCCTCTTGCCCCGGTTTTGCGTTCGGTCGCTTTTTCGGCGATGGCGCGGATAGCCGCATCGGTGAATTTAAGTTTTGTATTTTCAAACTCAAACAATTTTTTATATTGTTTAATCAGAGCGTTCTTAGGCTCGGTCAAAACTTGCACCATCGCTTCAACGGTCAACTCTTTCAACGTGGCGACGGCTGAAAAACGCCCGACAAATTCCGGAATGAGACCATATTTGAGCAGGTCTTCCGGCTGTGTTTTTTCAAAAATATCCTCCTCCTCAATTTCTTTTTTGGAGACGATGTCATGTCCGAAACCGAGGCTTTTTTTGCCGATACGGCCGCGAATCAATGAGCCCAGTCCGACGAATGCCCCGCCGCAGATGAAAAGAATATTGGTGGTGTTGACCTGAAGAAATTCCTGATGCGGGTGCTTTCGGCCTCCCTGCGGGGGAACGCTGGCTGTCGTGCCCTCAATGATTTTCAAAAGCGCCTGCTGCACCCCTTCACCGGAAACATCACGGGTGATTGAGGGATTTTCTGATTTCCTGGAAATCTTATCGATTTCATCGATATAGATGATTCCGCGCTCGGCTTTTTCAACATCGTAGTCGGCGTTTTGCAGGAGTTTTAAAATGATGTTTTCAACATCTTCGCCGACATAACCGGCCTCGGTCAGAGTGGTCGCATCCACAATGGTGAAAGGAACATCGAGGATTCGCGCCAGAGTCTGTGCCATGAGGGTTTTCCCGGACCCGGTGGGGCCTATCAAAAGCACATTACTCTTTTGCAGTTCCACATCGTCCATGTCCAAATTGGAGTCGACTCTTTTGAAATGGTTGTGGACGGCAACAGAAAGGATTTTCTTGCAGCGGTCCTGCCCGATGATATATTGGTCGAGGTGCTTGTATAAATCATGGGGTTTGAGAAGATGCTGGAAGTCTTCGCCCTTTTCCTGGGCCCACTCTTCCACCATGATTTCATTGCAAAGCTCAATACACTCGTCACAAATGTAGACGCTGGGTCCGGCAATCAGTTTTTTGACTTCTTCCTGACTTTTCCCGCAGAAAGAACAGCGGTAATTTCCGGTGGTACTCTTCTTTGCCATAAAGCCCTCTCCAAAGGGGTTGGAATAGAATGCTTATTCGATTCTAATCAGCTTTTCTTTTTGCTCTTGTCGTCCTTCTTGACTTCTTTCCGCTCGCTGATCACGTTGTCGATGAGGCCATAAGCCTTGGCCTCGTCGCCCGTCATGTAGTGATCCCTTTCGGTATCCTTATTGACTTGGGAAACACTTTTCCCTGAGTGCTTGGCCATGATGCTATCGAGGATGGCCCGGATTCTGGTGATTTCTTTAGCCTGAATTTCAATATCGGTGGATTGCCCCTGAAATCCTCCGCTCGGCTGGTGGATCATGATGCGTGCATGCGGCAGAGCAAACCGTTTTTTTGGAGCGCCAGCCGTAAGAAGCAGGGCTCCCATGCTAGCCGCCTGGCCGATGCAGATGGTTTGTACATCCGGCTTGATATATTGCATGGTGTCATAGATGGCCATTCCGGAACTGACCTGGCCGCCCGGACTATTGATATAGAGATAGATATCCTGATCGGGTTCATCCGACTCCAAAAACAGCAGCTGGGCGATGATCAAGTTAGCCAAATGATCATCAACGGCACTTCCTATGAAAATGATTCGGTCTTTGAGAAGGCGTGAATAAATGTCATAAGACCTCTCGCCCCGACTGGTTTGTTCAACTACGATAGGTACCAACTGGTTGTAAGTTTCTGTCATTGTTTTCTCGAGATTAGGAATTCGGCAAGGAAAAACTTCTTTCTGAATCCGGCTGCAATTCCGAAAGCGTTTTTTGCGTGTAAGTTATTAAAAAATAATTAGATATCTTTATAGTGGTTGAGTATTAATTATCAGCAATTATATCTTTTCTGTCAACTATTTCTTCTTTTATGGTTATTTTTTCCAGCGCGGCGTCAAGGGTTTTATCCCGTTTCATGCGACTGTGAAGGCGGGCCAGGACCCCATTTTTTTCCCATTCCCGTTTTATCTGTTGCAGGTTGCCCCCGCCCAGCAATTGGGACATGTTTTTGACCTCCTGC
This sequence comes from Nitrospina sp. LS_NOB, assembly GCA_001542995.1. GTDB lineage: Bacteria > Nitrospinota > Nitrospinia > Nitrospinales > VA-1 > LS-NOB. The sequence goes on along the minus strand of LFLA01000021.1, from coordinate 414,486 downwards.
TCCAACTCCTCTTCGCTGACTTGTGCATCCAGGTCGCGAGACAACTGGTCGAGAATCAATTCTTCCTGCAAGGCTTTCATGGCCGGTTCGCGATACTGATCGAGCAACTCAGGAGTCACCTCGACACCGTGTTCGTGGTCATGATCGTGGTCATGATCGTGATCGTGGCTATGGTCATGTTGGCTTTCTCTACCCTGTTTTTTTCTGGCCTGTTCGACCATGAACTTGACCTGCTCTTTCAACAGCCCTTCCGGAACATCAAACTGGTTCTGTTCGGTGATTTTTTCTGTCAGTTTCTTTTTCACCGATTTGCGGGCTTCCTTACGTTCGAAATCTTCCAGTTCGGAGCGAACTTTTTGTTTCATATCATCCAGGCTCGCAAAATTCTTGTCCTCCACACTTTTGGCAAACGCATCGTCCAGGTCCGGCAGTTGTTGCTCTTGAATACTTTTCAGCACAATTTGGAAATCGACATCCTTGCCGGCGATCTCCTTATTGTGGTAATCCTCGGGAATCGGCACCGTAATGTCGCGGGTTTCGCCGATTTCCATGCCGATCAGGCCCTTGTCCAGCCCTTCAATCAATTGCCCTCCCCCTGCCTGGATGATCTGGTTCGTGGCAGACCCTCCTTCAAAGGGCTCATCGCCGAGCTTGCTGGTAAAATCTATCTTTAGTAAGTCTTTATCTCGCGCGGTGCGGTCGGTCACATCGACGTTTTTTGCTTTACGCTGGCGCATCACTTCGATAGTTTGGTTGACATCGTCATCCGTGATGCGCGGTGTTTTCATATTCAGTTCAATGCTGGAGTAGTCCTTGAGTTCTACAGTGGGGAGCACTTCGATAGATGCGGAAACAGAGATATCGGTTCCTTCTTCGGCATTGACCTCTAAAAGATGGGGTTGGCCGACCGCTCTCAGGTCTTTTTCCACAATGGCGTTATTGAGTTCATCGCTGATCAGGTTGCTCAGGACTTCTTTTTTAACATCCGGACCAAACTGTTTTTCCAGCAGGGCGATGGGCACTTTTCCTTTGCGGAATCCGGGAACCTTAACCTCTCGCCCAAGTTTCTGATAATACTGCTTCAGCTTTTTGTCGTATTCTTGGTGAGGGATTTCAAACTTGATTTTTTTGTTACAGGAATCAACGTCTTCGATTTCGATTTTCATAACTTTCCAAATATTTAAAGATTGACCAGCGTGACGCTGGACCCAGTTGGCAATGTCTTTATTTTTCCGACAGTTGGTTTCTCGGCTCGACAAGCTTGTACTATCGGCCTCCCTCGCCAGAGGGTGGTGCGGATGGAGGGAGTCGAACCCCCACGGTTGCCCACTGGATCCTAAATCCAGCGCGTCTGCCAGTTCCGCCACATCCGCATTTATAATTCAATGGCTTAGTATGGTTTTTACCCCGGATTTTTCAGCTATTTTGTGGGGTTGTGCCCGCAGAAAACTTCCAAATTCAATATATCATTTAATAGGAGCGGATTCTGCAAATATCTGGGTTTCTTAGGAATTTTCATCTTTTTTCATTTCTGCGTGGAGGCGCGAGATTGCCTGTTGGAGTTTTTCAAAATCGACTTCTTCTTTCGCGCAATAATTCCTGAGATAGGAGTACATGATGAAGACACCGGTCCATTCGTCAAAAACTTCTCCGCTCTTTTCTGAGCGTTGTTCAAAAGCGGAAAAACTGTTTTCAATCTGTTCCAGCAGTTTGCAGAAATTGACGACCTCGTTGTTTTCATCCAGGTCTTCATGAACTGTAAGGGTGCCGAATTCTTCGTTAGCGGGCGATTCTTTGAGCGCCTGATATTGTTCTTCTATCTGTTCTAAACGGACCCCGGAATTTTCGCAATACAGGCGCAGATTGCTGAAGCCAATGAACAAGCACTCATACCCACCGATCTCCGTGGCCTCTTCATTATCATCAAAAACCAACTGGGAAATATCATCTTCGACCGCGTCGAACATATCAAAAAAAACATCGAGCCGGGTTTTGTCTTTGGATTTGTCGTGCTTCATTATTTCTGGATAGACTTAGGTTTGCGCTCTTTTGGGACGAGCAGAGTTCCGCCAGGGTAGTAGCCTTTTGGGACGGTTAGGTTGGGGTAGACCCAGACATCTTTTCCGATCAGTGCGCCGGGGCAGACGATGACGTTGCAACCGAGTTCAACATTGTCACCGATCACTGCACCCAGTTTTTCCATTTCGGTACTCAAGATTCCAGAATCAAGGGGGACCTGGATAGGTTTGATATAGTCTTTTATTTTTTCATCGATGGTTCTAAATTGCAGGTTGGCCAGTTTCGATCCTGCTCCCAGGTTGACATGGCTCCCTATAATACTGTCACCGATATAATTGAAATGGCCTGCTTCGGTATGATCCATGAGAATGCTGTTTTTCACTTCGGTGGCATGGCCGATCACACTGTGATCTCCAATCAGGGTGTTGCCACGGATATAGGCCCCTTGCCGGATATCACAGGACTCACCAATCATGGCAGGGCCCTTTATTATGGCTGAAGGTTCCAACTGTGTTCCCTTGCCGATGAAGATATCCAGCTCTTTCAAATAAACCGGTTCGGCCAGATTGATCCAGTCCTCAACATAAAATCCTTTTCCGCCACGGTGATAACCGGATGAATCGAGAGTGGTCTTTATCCCCTGCAAATGGGTGGCAAAAGACCCGCTCCCAGCTTTTTTATGGATCAGCTTTTCCAGTCGGGGACCCAGTGTTTTTAAAGGATCCCACACCTGTTCGCATCCGGCAAAAATCTCTGGCTCACTCAAATTTGAAAAAAACAGGTTTAAATCCTTCACGGAGTACCTCCGTTGGTAACTTGCTCAACGGTTATAGCGGTTAAAAGGTTCATTTCGGCGTAACCAAATATTGCATGAGAAGTTGTAAATACCCCCTTCGGGGCATGTCGAAGCATCTCGCTTTTCTGGTTTTTCGACTTGTGCAAAGCTCTCCATTGCCACCGGGCGTTGCCCGGCTATCTGCCACCGGCGGTTCGCCGGGGCTAGTGGATTATATACCATTTGCCGAGAGGGGTCAGGCGGTTTCCCTCGGGGCTTGATTGAATCAGGTCCTGCTTTCTCATTTCATCAATCAGTCGCGACCTGTATTGGTTTTTTATTTCCAGCTTGTTATCGGTCACCGGTTGGGACACGATTTGGCTGAGGGCGTACAGTTCCATTTTATAAAAAGTGTTGTCACGGTCTTTGAGCAGGGAGAACAAAAGCCGCAGAATTTCCAGCCCGATTTTTTTCAGTTTGCCCGCATCTGATTTTCTGCCACGCAGGTTAACGCTGATTTTATTTTCAGTGCCGGAGTTTCTCACAAAGATACCGGCTTTCCCCTCTGCAAGGGAAATATATAACATGTCCGGATCGTCAGGGAAATTTCGGGTTTTGCCGGAGTATCCGTTTCGTTTTGCGGTCTGCAATAAAAGCCGTTTTACTTTTTTCCACACTTCCGAGTTTCTATAAAACAGGTCCTGCCGGATATAGTACGTGTAAAGAGTGGACTTGAAACCCGGCGAAAAAGGTTGACGGATAGACTGGATATACCTTTGCGGCGACAAGGTTTTTGCCAACTGTTCGGTGGCGGCAAAGGTGTTGAGAGCGCTTTTTAATCCATTGCCGGAATACACCGACACCTTTTTTTTGCCGGGCAACGTTAAAGTACCGGTGGTGATGTTGTGACCTGTTTCCTCACTGCCTACCGCCAGAACTTCTGAATTATTTTTTATTGCGTCAGGACTTTCGGGGATTGATGTGTCGAGGTTCAGCAGGGTGTTTACACTCGTCACTCCTTTTTTTTGCAACGATTTAATTTTATTTTTAAGTTCTTTTTGCTTTTTCGGCGCAAGTTTTGCCGTGAGAAGTTTTTGCTCTAATAGGGCGAGACGGATTTTAAGCAGAATCCATTTATCGCCGACGGCGGTGAGAAGTGGGCTTAGTCCCATCGACTTGGCAGAGGCAGAAGCATTGAGGTCGCTTTCCACCGTATTGATGTAGAGTGACCCATTGTATTTGCCTTGGGAAACCAGATGCCGTGCCTGCAGGATGGCAGTCTCGTCTCCGCCCAAGACCCATAATGTATCCTGAAATGGATCGTACTCGAGGCGGAAGAAGCGGTCTCCATCTGCATCGAAGACGGCGGCGGCAATTCTTTTTTTTCCGGACTTTGCCAATTTCTGGTTGGCTCGGCCGATTTCAAATAGTTTGACGATGGCTTTGTGGTGATGGAAACGGGGTTTTAAGATCATGTCTGCGGTGATGCGTGGGCACCCTTCCAGATCAGCGACTCCGGAGCGGTGATTGACCGCGCCATTTTTGTTGACTTCATAGACTTTGCCGATTCCGGCAAGCCGGAAAATTTTCGCGGCGATTCCTGTCAACGCCCCGCAAGCAGGGTCAACCACCAGAATTAGGTTTTTTAAAGTATTGCGAGCCTTGATCCATGAGTTTTCAGGGTGCAGGGAAAAACGCTGGAACAGTTCCAGAGCTTTCTGCCGACAGTCAGTTCTTGTTCCCTTTAAGGGAGTTTTTTTAATGCGGCCGAAGTTTTGTTTGAGCAGGTGCCGGGTCAGGTCGGCATCATCAGCGGGCAACGGCTTTACGCCATGAAAAGGCAGAAAAATTTTGATGCCATTCTGGTCTTTGGGGTTGTGGGAAGCAGTGACCATAATGCCTCCATCAGCCTCTTCATGGAGCATGAACAAGGGTATTAATGGAGTCGGCACGACACCCAGAACCATGGCTCTGCCTCCCGCTTTGCGGATACCCCGAACCACGGCTTCGGTAAAGATACCGGAAGGGTCTCTGGGGTCCCAGCCGATGACGATCTTTTTAGAGGAAGCTGGTTTTTTCCTGGGCTGGTTTTTGACGTAGCAATAGGCGTAAAGCTCCATGAACTCTTCTGTGATCCAGCCCTTTTCCAGAAACACCTGTTGCGGAGTCCACCCGCTGCATGCGGAATCCTTTGCCGGTTGGATTTCCCGGCGCATTCCATCGGTGCCCTGGAGGCGAACAGGGTTTTGCCTTAAAATCGTTTTCGTTTTCATGCGAAATTGCGGGCCAGAAGGGGGAAAAATATTTTGAAATACGGAGGCTTCTCGTGGCCCGGCGATTGTAACATAGGGGTCAGTCACCTTAAAGCAAGAAGGGCGTTCAAGTTGGCCGAAATAGCATCATGTTTTGTTTAAGTCGGAGTTTTTGGCTGTCAACAAGCAGAACATCACCCTTTGCGCTGTCATTCTAAACGATTGTATTGTCATTCTGAACGCAGTGAAGAATCCCGAGTCTATGCAAGGCGAGATTCTTCGTCACGTTGTTCCTCAGAATGACAAACCGACTCAGTTGCATTTCTTCATGGGCCGAGTTGGCCTCGGCTTCTAGAAACTCGTTTTTCAATTTTTCCAGGTCCAGGGTTTTGGCTTCGTCCGCCGTTCGCAGCCTGGAAGAAGGTATGGAAGAAACATTAACCCTGCACCGTTTGGGGGTGCTCCCCAAACCCGGTATCCGTTTCAAGACCCGCAACTGTATCGGGAATATCATGCGTCAGGGGGGGAATTCACACGGATCGAGTGAGTTACTGGAAGAACCGTAATCAGCGGCAACGACAGGTCGGAACGGCTCTACAGGAAATCGGGCCGGAGTCAAGAATCGCACGTGGATACCGCCATCTCAAGGAACCCGGAGAGGCTATGAAAAACTTGAATTTTAAAGAAAACACCATAAAGTGGCATGACGCATTGTTCCGTTTCAACTGACAATCGGACTTTGCCCATTTTTTTGGGTTGGTCATCTTACACTACAGATGTCCGAACCTTGGACCATAATTTCATTGGGGAACTACTGCTTATGAAAAAACCACTTACATTCTTACTCTCGCTAACTTTTTTGTTTCTGTTTTGCGCAACTGTATTTATCACTGTTTCATGTGCAAAAAAAATGGGTAATGCGCAGGCCGCAGAAACAGCAGACGAAAAAGGGGATTACAAAACAGCCATTATGCCAAAAGAAGAAAGGTTTAATTTATCACATCCTAGCCAGCAAGAAAAATCAGATTTAGCTAGAGAAAAAGAATATTTTTCTAAAAATAGAAAAGACCCTCTATCCGCTGAAGATTCCAGACCAATAAAATTCGCTAATGATTTTAATATTCCTTCCAATTTTAAAGATTCCCCTGAGCAGTGGAAAATATTAGCAGAACAGGGATTGGCTTTAGCGCAATCCATCCTGGGTTTGATGTATGCCGAAGGGCGAGGAGTTCCACAAGACGACCAGGAAGCGGTTAAATGGTTTCGTCTTGCAGCGGAACAGGGAAATGCTTTAGCGCAAAACAACCTGGGCATGATGTATTATAAGGGAAAAGGTGTTCCACAAGACTACAAAGAAGCGCTTAAATGGTTTCGTCTTGCAGCGGAACAGGGAAATGCTTTAGCGCAAAACAACCTAGGCATGATGTATTATAAGGGAAAAGGTGTTCCACAAGACTACAAAGAAGCGCTTAAATGGTTTCGTCTTGCAGCGGAACAGGGAGTTGCTAAAGGGCAATTCATCCTGGGTTCGATGTATGACAACGGAGCAGGAGTTCCACAAGACTACGTGTCAGCGCATATGTGGTTCAATCTCGCGGGTTCTAATGGGGACAAAGACGCCATAAAGAGGAGAAACACGGTGGAAAAGCTAATGTCTCGAACCCAAATAAAAAAGGCGCAGGAAATGGCAAGAGACTGGAAACCATCAAACAAATAGTCCGCACGGACTGGTCCCGCCCGTTGTCAAAGTGAAGAATCCCGGGTCTATGCAAGGCGAGATTCTTCGTCACGTTGTTCCTCAGAATGACAAACCGGCTTTGCGCTGTCATGCTAAACGATTGTATTGTCATTCTGAACGTAGTGAAGAATCTCTGTTTTGAATCCATAACTTTAGACTGGTTTCAGGAGAGGGATTCTTCGTCACGTTGTTCCTCAGAATGACAGACCGGCTTTGCGCTGTCATGCTAAACGATTGTATTGTCATTCTGAATACTTCGACTTCGCTCAGCACAGGCTCCGTGAAGAATCTCTGTTTTGAATCCATAACTTTAGACTGGTTTCAGGAGAGGGATTCTTCGTCACGTTGTTCCTCAGAATGACAAACCGGCTTTGCGCTGTCATGCTAAACGATTGCAATGGCCTTTTACCGCCAGCAACGATGCTATTGGCTTGACGGGCTATTGCTATCTGCCTCCACGGCGAGTGGGCAACTAACAATATATTCCGCATCAATAACACTCAACCTGCCGTGTTGAGGGTCTTCCAGATATTCTTTATAGATTTTGTCGAACTCTTTGCCGGTATCCGGAACGCTTTTTAATTCCAGGGACCGGGTTTCGACCGGGTCGCGCCGGAGAAGCTTTAAAGTGGACGCGTCGAGCGGGGTGTCCAGTTTTTCCAGGGTGGTCAGGGGTTCCACACCTTCCGACATGATGTCCTTGATTTCTTCTTCTATAGAAACTTTTCTTTCCTGATGCCGGGCGTGAGGATAATCGGCCTGGGAAAAAATCATGAAATCCAAATCATGCCAGTAGTTGTTGATGAAGTCATCGAAGTTGACTTCCACTGCATTGCTCAAATGAATATCACGGGAATTACCAGGGTCGTTCCGAATCAGGTCGTTGTAAACCTGAACGATGTTATGGACGGAATCATAGAGCACGGCCCAGTGATAGGTGTTGGCCGATTCGTGGGTGCGAAATGAATCCATCGCCTTGACGAGAACGACCAGGGCGAAATGCATGTCCTCCATTTTCAGAAAGGCCGATGACCAGGGAAACCGGCTTTTATACCATTGATCGACATCGGAGGGGTATTCCTGCCTCGAAGAGTCTGCCGGCGGTCGATAATCGTTGTCGACAAAATTCATAATATCGTCGAGTTCCTTGTATGCCAGGTCCAGTCCCGCCCGCACTACCGTGTAGGGAAACAGTTTGCGCTGGTATTCCATATACTGTTTCAATTCAGGCAGCTTGTCTTCCAGCGCGTGCCGGTGGTCGCGTTGACTGATATCTTTAGCGAAGATCAACATAGTTTGAATATATCCTTTGGTTATTTTTTTCCGGGATCAAAGCGCTGGGCGAACATTTTCAGCATATTCATTTTTTCTTCATCGCTCATACCATCAATCATTTTGCGGGCTTCGGCTAATTTTTCCGCTGTCATTTCTCCCATGGCGTTCCTGGCGGCTTCCTGAAACCCTTTCAGGTTGGCGGCACCCTTGATCCATGAAAACTCGTCGGAGGCCGGAGCATTTTCGTCTGGCACCTTTAAATCGATTTTCTCCCGCGAGCGGAACTCAAGATGGTTGCCAGTGATTTTGCCGAAAATCTGTTCACCCTGAAGTTTGTCCAAAACATCCGACAACGAGGTCCCGTGTTTTTTACAGGCGTCATAAACCGGCTTGAAAGGCAGGCGGACAATCTTCTCCGGAAACCCATTCTTGCGAATGGAGTGCTTGATGCTCTCTTCAGCAGGATTAGATTCAGTTTCGCTCATGATCGTTCTTATGATGCCTCAATATTGAATTGGGTTTGTTCAGAAGCATAGTATAATCTATTGGTGCCCAAAACACCCATTCTATGTTATGGCTAAAGCCACAAAAAAAACTGCGAAGTCCGGGAAGGCCGTTCCCGATCCGGGAACTTCGCTTCGCCTTGCCCTGGCCCAGGTTAACGGACTGGTCGGGGGATTCGAGGCCAACGCCAGGAAGGTGGAATCGGCCTGCGCCACAGCCCTGAAAATGGGCGCCGATGTGGTGCTGTTCCCGGAACTGATGGTCACCGGTTACCCGCCGGAAGATTTACTGCTGAAAAAAAGTTTCATCAAAGATTGCCAACAAACTTTAAAAAAAATCGCTCCCTGCACACGTGGTCTGACAGCCGTGATCGGATTCGCCGAAAAACAAGGCAAACATCTTTATAACTCCGCCGCCCTGATGTGCGATGGCAAACATGTGGCAACGGCGCGCAAAATGCTCTTGCCTAATTACGGCGTGTTCGATGAGAAACGCTACTTCACCGAAGGCGACGAACCCCTGCGCTTTTCTTTAAAAGGAGTGCAGATTGGACTGACCATCTGCGAAGACATCTGGGAAGAATCGGGGCCGGGTAAAACTTTAAGCAAACATATCGACCTTCTGCTCAATATCTCTTCATCCCCCTACCATAAAGGCAAGGGCAAAGCCCGACGGCAGATGATCATCAAACGCGCCAAAAGTTATAAATGCCCGATCGCCTATGTCAACCTGGTCGGCGGGCAGGACGAACTGGTGTTCGACGGCGAGAGTCTGGTGGTGGACGCTAAAGGAAAAATCATCACGCAGGGAAACTCCTTTGAAGAAGAAATCATTTTTGCCGACGTGACCTTGTCGCCCAAAAATGGAAAACCGAGCGCGAAAGGAATCAAGAGTTATAAAGCACGTTTGTCCAGGACTAATGATAAAAAGGTTTCGACACTGCCCCCAGGTGCATACCTGGAGAAGTCGGAAGAGGAAGAAGTCTATTCCGCTCTGGCACTGGGCACCTGCGACTATATTCACAAAAACGGATTCTCCAAAGTGGTTCTGGGTTTGAGCGGTGGCATCGACTCATCGCTCACTGCCGCCATAGCGGTAGGGGCATTGGGTGCCGAAAACGTAATTGGTGTGCTGATGCCGTCTCTGCATTCCTCCCAAGGCAGTATCGACGATTCCAAAGCGCTGGTGAAAAACCTGGGGATAAAAAAATACATCTTTCCCATCGTCGGGGCCATGAAGGCTTACGAATACACGCTGAAAAAATTATTCAAAGATACGGAATCCGGTCTGGCGGAAGAGAACCTGCAAGCCCGCATTCGCGGCAATATATTGATGGCGCTTTCCAACAAATTCGGCTGGATGGTGTTGACCACCGGCAACAAATCGGAAGTCAGTGTTGGTTACTGCACGCTCTATGGCGATATGGCAGGTGGATTCGCTGTGATCAAAGACGTGCCCAAAACCCTCGTCTATAAACTTTCTCATTGGCTCAACGAAGAAACAGAAATCATCCCCAGCAATGTTCTCACCAAAGAACCTTCGGCGGAACTTCGACCCGATCAAAAAGACACCGACTCGTTACCGCCTTACGACCTGCTCGACCCGGTTTTGTTGCGTTATATCGAAGAAGATTTGTCGGTCGAGGAAATAAAAGTTAATGGACTTTCCAAGGCCGAAATCCAGCGCATCGCCCGATTGGTAGACCTTAATGAATACAAACGCCGGCAGGGTCCCCCGGGCGTGAAGATCACCCCCAAAGCCTTTGGCAAAGACCGGCGCCTCCCCATTACCCGCCGCTAGGCGCGGGGCCAGTGGGGCGGTGATGCTGTCGCGACCGCCGAAGGGCACCAGTAGCCGTCGTTGCGAGCGGAGCGAAGCAATCCAGAAAAGAGGTGACGAAGCCGTGATATTTGTGATGTCCTCTTCCTTAAACTTCATGCCCTGAAAGGGTAAATCCAGAAGAAAATGAAACGACCCGTGATCTACATAATGACGAATAAACGGAATGGAACCCTTTATACCGGAGTGACCAGCAATTTGGTGAAACGGGTTCATGAGCACAGAAATGGAGTCGTAGCAGGTTTTGCAAGGAAATATGGTTGTAATCAATTAGTCTATTACGAAACTCATGAAAACATGGACAGTGCTATCAGTCGTGAAAAACAAATTAAGGCGGGTTCAAGAAAGAAAAAAATCGCGTTGATAGAAAACATGAATCCGAACTGGAACGATCTTCATGATGACATCCTCTGATCGTCGTTGCGAGCGGAGCGAAGCAATCCAGAAAAGAGATGGCGAAGCTGTGATATTTTCTCATTTGCCTTCGTGCCCAGAAAGGGTAAACCCAGGAAGGAAATTAATTATAAAGTCTGGATCGCCACGCCGCTTCCAGCGGCTCGCGACGACGGTTAGGTGCGCGGTTGATTTTTATATCCCATTAAAAAATTCTTTATCTAGTATAATTTCTTGGACGACTTTTTCTTTTATTTCCACTCCTAAGCTTAAATCCTTTAATTTATTGACCAGCGTTTCGCCATCTACCAGGTCTATGGGTGGGGCACCGTCCCGTTGGGCTTCTGCTCGGGCACCTTTGGTGAATGTCCCCGTTGTAATTAATAAGCCTTTATCCGTCCGTCCAACCATAGCCCCACGAAAATCGCGAATTACGGAAGATTGGACACTTCCTTGCCAGCGTTTGCATTGAAAAATCATATGAAAAGAAAGAAGGCCACCAATTCGGACTACACCCTTTCCGTCTATTCCGCCATCTCCAGAACGTCCTGTGACCTCAACATGCGTGTAAACCCAGACTCCCTGAGGATTCTTTGACATAACCGCTCAAATGCATCTGGCGTTAGAGTTTTTATCAGGTCAAGCAATTCATTTTCCCAGGCTGAACTTTCCTCGTCTTTTAGTATTTCTTTTTTCTTTTTCTCCTCTTTTTTGTCGAAGCTGTTCACAAATTGGTTCACTTCAGTCTTATTATCAGTCTTATTAACTTTTTTGGTTTTTTGACCTTTTTTTGACCTTTTGATGTAAGTGCCCAAACTCCCCTTTGAGAATTGTAAAGGACTCCAAATCGTTTGAGGTAGTTTCTTGCCCATGCCAACCGGTAACTCAATTTTGTGCGATTACCTTTATGTATTTCCGCTATTTCTTTTTCGGACAGGTTTAATATTGATGCTACATTGTCTTCTTGCTCTGAGATCGAAGCGGAACCACCTAGACTGTGCATTGCTCTTAGAAGAGGGTTGAACAAATCATCATATTTTGGGACAGCCATAATTTTTCCGCCAATAAGTCTCTTTTAATCACACCATGAATTCTGCTTCCGAATTCGGATTTTACTGGATTGGCTTAGGGAATGAAAGGATAATGAATCACGGTTTTGCCCTTCGACAATTGAGCCTAACTGGTGGTCAATCACCCCAACCCTCTTTAAAAAGAGGGGGGCTAAAACCTTTTTTCTCTAAAATCTGTGTTTACCTGTGTCCATCTGTGGTTAAAACATTTCCCCACTGTATTGCAGGGGTGGTAAAATCAGGTGAAAATTTAATCAAAAACTAATCTCTGTTTTTATTTTTCTGGGGGAAATAATCATGAAAAAGATTGGTGTGGTGCTTTCGGGTTGCGGGGTGTATGACGGTGCGGAGATCCACGAGTCGGTCACCAACTTCTCACCCTTCGATATACCTCTGCCAGCCTTCCCGTAAAAGCAAAATAAATCTCTTGCGTTTATAAGTAACTACTTATATCATGACAAGTGGTATGGACGAGGATAGCGTAAAGCCGGTGGTGTGGGTTGGAGATGTGCGCAAGCGGGTGCAATTGTTTCCACCGAAAGTGAGGCAGGATATTGGAGCGGCACTTTTTGATGTGCAAAAAGGGATCAAACCACCACAAGCCAAACCGCTTAAGGGTGTGGCCAGCGGGGTTCTGGAAATCGTCACCCGCTTTGATACCGATACCTACCGAACGGTTTATGCGGTGCAGATTGGCAAACGTGTTTATGTTCTCCATGCCCTCCAGAAGAAAGCACCGCAAGGCCGAAAAACAGCCAAACTTGATATGGAGATGATTGAACGGCGTTACAAGGAAGCTGTTGCCATAGAAAGGGAGAAAGATTTATGAAGAAAAATGAAAAAATAACTTTTGCAGAAAGTTCGGGCAATGTGTTTGCCGATTTGGGACTTGATGAATCGGAAGAACTTTTAACACGCGCCAAACTCGGCCATTCTGTGCGGATGATCCTTGAAAAGAAAAAGCTCAAGCAACGCGAGATTGGCAAGCTTCTGAATATTAAACAGCCGGAAGTATCGAACCTGATGAACGGGCGCTATACGCTGTTTTCCCAGGAACGGCTGTTCGGGTTTTTAAATAATCTGGATCGAAAGATAACGGTGCAGGTCACACGACGAAGAAAAGGGGAATCCTTTCAAGATGTCGTCATGGCCTAAGATCCATTTTTTCTAGAGAGGTTATATTATGAAAAAGATTGGTGTGGTGCTTTCGGGGTGTGGGGTGTATGACGGTGCGGAGATCCACGAGTCGGTCATCACTCTTTTAGCGATCGACCGGGCTGGAGCCCAGGCGGTGTGCATGGCCCCCAATGTCGATCAGATGCATGTGGTCAACCATCTTACTGGCGAAGAGACTGCCGGAGAAAAACGTAATGTCCTCGTCGAAGCGGCACGCATTGCCCGGGGCGAGATCAAAGATATCGCTACAGTCAAAGCGGATGATATTGACGCTTTAGTGTTCCCCGGTGGATTCGGCGCGGCAAAAAATCTCTCCAGCTTCGCGGTCAAAGGCGAAAACTGCGAGGTCCACCCGGAAGTGATGCGGCTGGTGAAGGAGTTTGCCGCCAAACAAAAACCGCAGGCGGTGTTGTGCATTGCTCCTGCCATGATGGCAAAAATCTATGAAAGTGAACCGGCCAAACCGGTCTTGACCATTGGCAACGACAAGGAAACCAGCGGCAAGATCGAAATGATGGGCAGCAAACATCAGGAATGCGCCACCACTGATTTTGTGCTGGATGCGGAGAACAAAATCGTCTCGACCCCGGCCTATATGACAGGCCAGAGCATCTCGGAAGTGGCTGAAGGCATTGAAAAAACCATCAAAAAGTTAGTTGAAATGACTCCTTAATTTATTGAAAAGATAACACCCCGGAAGGTCAATCGCCCCAGCCCCTCTTTGACAAAGAGGGGTCATTTTACCCCTTTGTGCCGAGAAACAACCTGCTGTGCAAGCGGACGTGATATTCTTCCGTAGCTGTGATGTCCTCTTCCTTAAACTTCATGCCCGGCACGGGTACTTCGCGTGGTGGCCACGGAGGGGTAAAAAAAGCCATTGCTATAGCCTGTAGAGGCACTCTACCTGGATGATTCTTAACGCTTTGACCTATGCCGGCAACCTCGACAATGTTCCTCTTCGCCGACCCGGCGCAACGCGATGAGCCAAACCGGTTTATCAAACAATTTCAAGAACTTGAAGATTAGCCAGTGCCGTGGATTTTTGCAGGGCATCTTCCCCTCTGGGGCTCAGCTTGCTGCCCGCTACGTTTAAAAAATGCAGGCCGGAGAGTGGGTGGGAATTGGCCAGATAAATTGCGCCTTCATCGCCAATGGCATTCAAGGCGAGTACCAACCGGCGAAGGCTGGACAAATTTTTGGACTCGGCAATTGCCTTGGCACCTTGTGCATGAATCCAGTTTTCGTTTTCCAGGTATAAAGATTCCAATTGAGTCAGGGTGGTAGAACAGGCCAACGCCGTGGCCCCCTGATCGGCAATATTATTGTTGTTCAGTCGCAAAGATTTCAAGCTGGCGCAATGAGGGGATTGCGCCAAGGCCTCTGCACCCTTGTGGCCGATTTTATTCTCGCCGAGATCCAGCGTTTCTATATTTTTCATATTTGCGGATTCCGCCAGCGCCTTCACTCCCTCGGCACGAAGATCGTTGTTATTCAGGTCCAGTGTTTTAAGTTGAGTGATCGATTTAGAGGTGGAAAGGGAAATGGCGCTATCGGTGGTCAATCCGTTATTGTGCATGATCAGGGTTTCGAGTTTTGCAAACATGGGAGACTCGGCCATGGCATAGACTCCATCATCTTCAAGATGGTTGTTGTTCAGAATCAAAACTTTGAGGTTTGGAAACACCTGCGACCGCGCCAGAGCCTCCATTCCTTCATGGGTCAAACTATTATCGGAAAGATCAACCGTGAGGATCTTTTCAAGAGGGGGTGTCTGCATTAAAAATTTTAAACCCTCATCACCAATCCCCGTGTCGCGAAGATTGATATCGGTCAATTGGCGGCCAAGTTTTGAGTCGGCAAGCGATTTAATGCCAAGTGGTTCTAAACGGTTGTAGGAAATGTTCAACCGCTCCAGATTGTTCATGCCCTCTGCCAAAGAAAGAACCTTGGCCCCTAGCACGCCAATTTCGTTGCTGGATAAACTCAAGTCTTTCAGGAGCGTCAGTGCCCGGCACTTGGAAAGGAAGAATAAGGCTTCGTCGTCGAGATTATTGTTGGCCAGCGAAAGGTTTTCCAGATTGCGAAAACAGGCGGAAGCGCTGAGCGATTGCAGTCCGCTAGAATTCAAACCTGTTTGTTCAAGATTCAGGGAAGAAAGAGATTTAAGAGGGCTGGCTCCGGCGATGATTTTGAAATCCTCTTCTTTAAGCTGACAACCTAAAAGATTCAGAAATTTTTTGTCGAGACTCAACTTCTCCCGGATGAGAGTACCGAGGTCGGAGTTCTCGGTGTTTTTTTCAAAATACCGGAGGAACTCCAAGCTGTTGTCAATGTCTTTCGCTTCCGCCATAACAAGATACAATTAGTTAATATGAAGCGGATTATACCCCGGCGTAGCCGCCGGTAGCAATAGGGCAGTGATACCCCTGTGGGGCCAATGAACAATGACGTTAAAAGCTAGCAGCAGATTAGCTCGGCCCGATGGCCATTGCTCATTGGCCCCACGCTAAGTGGCCGCCGGTTAGCAATGTGCAATGAATTTATGTCTTGGGCGGTCGCGTAGTGTTACCGCCTTATTGCCAGCGGTGGTTACGCCGCTAGTTGAAGTGGACGGAGACTGCTTTGGAGACACCCTGTTCTTCCATGGTGATGCCGTAGAGGGCATTGGCAAAAGACATGGTTTTTTGGTTGTGGGTGATGATAATGAATTGTGTGTTAACAGCCATTTCCTTGAGCATTTCCTGGAAACGGACCACATTGGCTTCATCCAGCGGGGCATCCACTTCATCCAGCAGGCAGAAGGGGCTGGGCCGGACTTTGAATACCGCAAACATCAGGGCGATGGCGGTCATGGCTTTTTCTCCTCCGGACATCAGAGCCAGGCTTTGCAGGCTTTTTCCTAAAGGATTTGCGGTGATTTCAATTCCCGAATCGAGAGGGTTGGCCTTGTCAACCAGGGTCAGGTTTGCTTTTCCACCTTGAAAGAGACGCGCAAAAATTTCCTTGAAATTTACGTTCACCAATTCGAAGGTATCGAGAAACCGTTGTTTGGTGGTGCGGTTTATTTTTTCAATGGTTGAATGGAGGAGTTCGATGGACTCGGCCAGATCGTCCTGCTGTTTTTTCAGGAAGGTGTAACGCTCGTTGGTTTTTTCAAAATCCGAAAGCGCGGCCAGATTGACCTCACCTAATTTTGCCACCTTTTCCTTGAGTTCTTTAACCTGCTCGTCCGTTTCGCTCTCATCAATGGTCTCGTCGTAGGCCGACTGTAACTCCTCCCGTGTTGCGTTAAAGTCTTCGTAAGCGCGTTCTTCCAGGTGGGCGATTTGCAGGCGGTTTTCAGATCGTTTGATTTCAATTTGAGAAAGGGTCTCGGTGATTTCCTGAATTTTTCGGGAAAGTTCACGGGTGTCCTGCTCCATACCCTTTTGATCCTCTTCCTTTTGCCGCAGGGACTCTTCTTCCTGAGCGGCTGTTTCGGTCAGCTGATCTTTTTCCCGGGAAAGTTTGAGGACTGTGCTTTCCAGGGTTGAAATTTCGCCATCAATTTCAGTAATTCTGTTCTGGTTGAAAACGCGGTCCGACTCACGCCTTTCAATTTGCTGTTTCAGGTTTTGTTGCTGAAGTTCCAGTCGTTTGATTTCTGTGAGTGTGTTTTCCCGCCGGCCGATCAGCGATGCGATCAAAACTTTGAGTCGGCTGATCTCGGATGAAATTTCCTCAAGGCCGGACCGGCTCTGTTCCAGTTCTTCCCGATAGCCGGTTAAAAGCGCTTCTTCCTCAACTCTTTTTTGCTCGGCCGACTCCAATTGCTGGTTCAGTGAAGATTTCTCTGTGACCAGTGTTTCTCTTTCCAGGTCTATGGCTGAAATTTCCTTGTCAATGGAGGAGCTTTTGCTGCCAAGACGTTCTGCTTCCTGACGCGATTGTTCCAGATCGCGGAGTTTGTTATTCGTTGCGATCTCGGCGGTATGGGTCTGCTGGCCCAGTTGCCTCAGGTTGGCCTCGAGTTGGGAAAGGCCCTGCTTTTTATTTTCGATATTTTCCTGCGAGGCATCCAATTCTTCTTTAATACTACCGACACTATGGGTGAGGGTTTCTATTTCCCGGTTCCTGGCCAGCAGACTTGAGGAATCATTTTCCAGAGATCCTCCGGTGACGAATCCGTTAGCATCAATCATTTCTCCGTTCAAGGTGACAACGGTTCCATGAAACTCCGGTTCCTGATGCAGCTCCATGGCGACATCCATATCCTGAACAATGACAACGCTTTTCAGTAGCAATTCGATAACAGGTCGATACTCTTCCTGACATTCGACAAAGTTGAGGGCTTTGCCCACGATTCCCTGCGTGCCATTCATATAAAGAGGAGCGGAAGGAGTTGCTTTCGGATTGAGAGGAGCGAACAGGCCCCGACCTGACTGATGATTCTTAAGATAGCCGATGGCCTCCAGCGAATCGGAATAGGAATTGACAATAACGCTTTGCAGTTTTTCACCCAGGGCTGTTTCGATGGCCACTTCATATTCCGCTGGCGTTTGTAACACATCGACCAGCACTTCCCGGATTCCCGGAATACGTTCGCCGTTTTGTTTGTTCATAAGAGATTTAACACCCTCATGAAATCCCTCAAACTGGCTTCTCAGTTTCTCCAATGTGCCGAGAAGGGAGGCTTTATGAAAATAGTCCTCTTTTTTGGAGCTATGACGGTCTGTTTCAGCTTGGAGTTGTTGCGAGTAAGAGGTGGTTTCCTGCCGCAATGTCTCTTGCTGTTCTTTGAAACGCGCAAGCTCCTCGGTTTTCTGCTGGTGTTCTGATTCTCTTTGCTCCATGCCCGACTGGTTTTCCTGAATTTGGCGATGGACTTCTTCTTTTTCTGTCACCATTTTTTTCTGTCCGGTTTCCAATCCCTGGATACGGGTATCCAGAGCGGTCATCTGGTTTTTTGAATGGGCTGTTTGCTGGAATAAGTTGTGAACATTTTTTTCGCCACTGAGAACTTGCTCCTGAATTTCCTGCAACGCATCCCGTTTCTGCTCGTTTTCGGTTTTGCGTTGATCCAGCACAATTTCCTGCTCGTTGATCTCCTGTGAGGTGGCAGAAAGGTTTTGCCTTTCGTTTTCGATCTGGTTTGTCAGGCCGCTAATTTCCCCTTCCATCTGGGAAATTTCTCCTGTGGCGGATTCGATGTCCGTTTCTGCTTCAGATTTCTGCTCTTTTTTGAAAGCAATGCTTTGTTCGCTGTTTCCGATTTGAGAGTTCAACTGGTGAATGGTTTCGCGCGCTTCATTCAACCGGCTCAACGATTCTTCGATTTCCACATTGAGTTGGGCGATTTGATTTTCGAAGGTGGAGAGACGGGCGTTCCACTCGGTTTTCTTTTCTGTTTGTTCCTCTAACTCCGCTTCTATCGTCAGTAGTTGCGATTGGTAGCGGCGGATTTTGATGGAGAAAAGCTTGAGGGAAAGTTCCTTGACCTCGGCTTTGTATTTTTTATAGCGTTCCGCCTTGGCGGCCTGGCGCTTTAACGATTCGACCTGTCGGGACAGTTCCTGAACAATATCCGCCACGCGTTCCAAATTCTGGCGCGAGCTGTCGAGCTTGCGGATGGCTTCGTTTTTGCGGTGCTTGAATTTCAGGATTCCCGCAGCTTCTTCAATCAGGATACGCCTTTCTTCCGGTTTGGAAGTGATGATGTCCTGAATATGGCCCTGCTCAATAATGGTCAGGACTTTTGGGCTGATCCCCGCATCCAAAAGGAAATCCGTAATATCCTTCAAGCGGCATGGAATCTGGTTGATATAAAATTCGCTTTCGCCGGAACGATGGTAGCAACGGGTGACTTTGACATCTTCGGCCGTATTGGAAATCCCAGCGATCCGGATTCCCGCTGGCACATTGGATAAGGTCAGGGAGATTTCTGCCCGGTTCACCGGTTTTCGGCTGCTACTGCCATTGAATATGAGATCCGTGATACGGGTGCTACGCAGAGTTTTGGACCTTTGCTCGCCAATGACCCAGCGAATCGCGTCGGAGACATTGCTCTTTCCGCAACCATTGGGACCGACAATGGCTGTAAAACCGTTTCCAAACTCCAGGTTGGTGGAATCGACAAACGATTTGAAACCCTCTAATTCTAAGTTTTTCAGGTACATATTTGGTAGGGCCCCGGGGATTATCGGATCTTTTGAGTAATATATTCTGGAAGGAAGATTATCCCAATCCTGGGATATTGTAAAGTGAAATTATACCATGTTTGGTATACTTTAAATCATGGCTCACAACATATTGTGCCCAGGCCACGCCCGGGAGTAATGGGCAATAACTCTTTTTGGTGAACTAAGAGTTGTCTCGGCTTAAAAAGTAATTGCCAATTTACCCCTTTGAGCCGAGAAGGTCTGTTGAGGACAAAATAAAGATATTGCAATTAGCCCCCGGCGGCTACGCCGGTCGCGGAGGAGGTGTATAGATGAAGTTATATTCTTATAATAAATGTGGAACCTGCCGTAAGGCGATCCGGTTTCTGGAAGACAGAGAGGTTAAGTTTGAGTTGTTCGATATTACCGAGACGCCGCCGACCAAGCAGATCCTTAAAGCTGCGATGAAAGCCAAGGGAATGAAAAAGTTGTTCAATACCAGTGGAGTTCAGTATCGCGAGTTGAAGATCAAAGATAAACTGGCGACCATGACCGAAAGCCAGGCGATAGACTTGCTGGCCTCTAACGGAAGGTTGGTCAAACGCCCGATTGCAGTGGATAAAAATAAAATCACTGTCGGGTTCGATATCGATGAATACAAAAAGGTTTGGTAGGGATCTATGGACCTGTTTTTAATCAAACACAAACTTCAGCATGATTTCCCTCTGGTGCGGGAAGTGACCCCCGCGCATCCCATGCGGGCCGCAGTGATGGTGATGCTTTATCCGAGGCATAATAAAACCTATGTGTTGATGACCAAACGAGCCATGCACCTCAAGTATCATGCGGGGGAAGTGGGTTTTCCCGGCGGGGTGTTTGAAGAAGATGAGGATGACGACCTGCTGGCTACGGCTTTAAGAGAAACCGAGGAGGAGGTTGCTATTGAAATTGAACCTGAAGATGTACTAGGCCGACTTCCTTTGGTCAGTACGCGGTTGGGATTTGAAATCACCCCTTTTGTTTCCGTTCTGTCTTCTGCGCCCGAATATGAACTTGCAGAGGATGAGGTGGATGAAGTTTTAGAAATTCCTTTCACATCCTTGCTTGCCATGCAACAACGGGATGTCGGGAGCAAGCCTGATGAACAAGGGGTGATGTACTGGTTTCAGCATCATAGAATCTGGGGTGCGTCGGCAAAGATTCTCAACCAGATAGGACATCTGGCGATGTATTGAAATTCGGGAAAGAGAACATCTTTAAATGGAAACTTTAAAAATTCTATTTCTGGCTTCGCATTGGAGGGTTTCCCTGATCCAGGCGTTCCAAGACGCTAAACTCCAGCAGTCCATTGAGTTGATCTGCGCCGATAGTGATGCACTCGCGCCTTCCTTTAAAGAAGCTGACCTTTCAAAGGTGTTGCCGCTTTTTTCAGATTCTCAATGCCTGCACTCTGTTCTCGAATTTTGCGAAACCGAAAAGGTTTCTGCCCTGATCCCTTTAACCAATAAAGCTATTGAGTTCATCGCAGAACATCGTCAGCGATTGGCCGACGTTTGTAGATACCTGAAAACCGTGCTATCGAGATTTGTCACGATAAGTGGAAACTGTTTGAGTTCTTAAAAGATGAGGGTTTCGACACCCCACAAACATTTTTGCCGGGAAAATTAGAAACCTCGTTCTCGTTCCCCTTCATTGCCAAACCGCGTCGGGGCGAAGGCAGTAAGAACCAGTTTGTCATGGAGGACTACGGTGACCTGGATTTTTACATGAAAAAATATCCCCACCATATATTTCAAAAGCAGATCGATGGGCAAGAGTTCAGTGTCGACGCGTTTTTCGACCAGCACGGCTCGCCCCGCCTGATTGTTCCGCGTGAACGGTTAGCGGTTCGCGGTGGAGAGGTCATGGTCAGCCGTATCAATATGGATTCTGCCATCATCGCTACGGTGGAAATGCTGGGAACCAAGCTGGGTTTGACGGGCCCTTGTACCATCCAGGGTATACGGGATGGCAAGTTTCATTTGACCGATGTGAATCTGCGTTTCGGCAGTGGTTTTGTGCACACAATTTCTGCTGGCGGCAATGCGCCTTCAATGATGTATAAGGAGTTGTCCGGGCAGGAGTTGGACTCCAAAAGGCCGGACATCCAGAATCATTCAGTCATGACTCGATATCCCGAGAGTTTTTTTCATCATTAATTGTGAGTCCTGATATACTTTCCTAAATTTTTCGTGGTTACTTTATGAATACAATGAATCCACAAGACCAGTTGATCTTTGCTCTGGATGTTCCAGGAAAAAAGGAGGCAAAGCGTTACGTCCAATTGCTGGAAGGGGTGGTCGGTTGTTTCAAGATCGGTTTGGAACTGTTTATCAGTGAAGGCCCTGATGTGGTTAAAATGATTCAGGATCATTCTGCGGCAAATATTTTTCTTGATCTCAAGTTGCACGATATTCCCGTTACGGTCCGGGGCGCGTTGCGATCCGCCGAGAAATTGGGAGTGCGGTACATCACGATCCACTCTACAGAGGGTGAGACGATTCTTGAGACGGCTGAGGAAGTGAAAGGCTCAGGACTGGAAGTTCTGGCGGTGACGGTGCTCACTAGTACGAGTGCGTCTTCTCTGGCGAGTCTGGGGATTCGTGAAGATATTAATGTGGTCGTTCTTGTCCTGGACCGCGCGGTGCGGGCACAAAATTCCGGATGTGCCGGGGTTATTTGTTCGGGAGAGGAAGCAAGTCTGGTCAAACAAAAATGTGGTGAAGGATTCAAAATTGTCGTTCCGGGAATCCGTCCGCAGTGGGCTGAGGTTTCGGGTGACGACCAGAACCGCATCGCAACTCCCTCCCGGGCGATAGAGGATGGGGCGGATATGATTGTGGTCGGCAGGCCTATTCGCGATGCCCAAGACCCAAGAGAAGCGGCGCAAAAAATCATTGAGGAAATACAATCAACTCCACGTTAATAAATTTTATTTACCTGTTAAGTCTGGTTTGCTGGATAGGCAGCATTATCTTTTTCTCCTTCTTTGTCGCTCCTGTGGTTTTTAAAACTCTCGAGCGGGAAAAAGCCGGGGAAGTGGTTGGTATCATTTTTCCCCGGTACTACATGATCGGTTATGTGTGCGGCGTTCTGATATTGCTGGTGCTTCTGCTGAACGGGTCAGCCGGTCTTAAATGGTGTGCCTGGGGCATCATGATGTTAGGAACAGCCAGTGCAGGCCTCGGAGTTAACCCCAGGGCAAAAGTTCTTAAAGAACAATTGAAAGATGCCACCGAAACGGAAAAGCCTGACCTTGAAGCCCGCTTCAAGACCCTGCATTCTTTGTCAGTCAAGCTGAACGCGGCGGTTCTTTTTGCCGGACTCTGGTTGCTCTGGCTGACCAGCGTGACGCTGGACCCGACTAACAATTGAGCAGGAGTTCCCGCTAGGAACGTTTACCACCGATGTGTCCGGCGCGTTCCAGAAAGAGATCATTGTGCCGCCCAGCGCGCGCGGTCGCGCCAGACCGTGAAGGCCGTGTTGAGTCGGGAGGAGGGCGGCTGGCAGGTCAGCGAAACTTTGAGCCTGACCATTGAGAAGATGATGGAAACGGTTTTTCTGGCGTTGATGGCGACTACTTTTGGCGTGCTGGTGGCGCTACCTTTAGGTTTTCTCGGGGCCCGCAACCTCATGACCCGGAACCGGATGGGTACCTTTGTCTATTATGGTGTGCGAACCGGTTTGAATGTTTTGCGATCCATCGAGCCGTTGATCATGGCGATCCTGTTTGTGGTCTGGGTGGGCATTGGTCCTTTTGCCGGGGTGCTGGCATTGGGGCTGCATTCTGTCGCGGCTTTAGGGAAATTATTTTCGGAACAGATAGAGTGTATTGATCCGGGGCCGGTGGAGGCGATCACCGCTGTGGGTGCCAGACCGTTGCAGGTGGTTTTTTTTGGTGTGTTGCCGCAGGTGATTCTGCCGTTTCTGGCACTCAGTTTTTATCGCTGGGATATTAATGTGCGTATGTCGACCATTATCGGGTTTGTCGGGGGAGGAGGGATTGGATTTTTGCTGCAGCAATGGATCAATCTTCTCAAATACAACGAAGCGGGGACGGCGTTACTCGCCATCGCCATTGTGGTGATTACGCTCGACACCCTGAGCGCAAAAATCCGCGCCCGGGTGCAATAATAAAAACAATTAGCCACAGATGTACCCCTTCGGGGCATGATGTTAGTGTTGGGGATATCACAAACACCGATGAACAGAGATAAAAGATTCCCTCCCTTCATAGAGACCTTTGCGTAAGTCGAAAAAGCGTAAAGGCGAGATTCTTCACTCCGTTCAGAATGACAAGAAACGCAGGTTTGTCATTCTGGAGGAGCGTTAGCGACGAAGAATCTAGGGTTATGCAAAGCTCTCTTCATAGGGAGGGACTTAGGGAGGGTTGGATTGACCGCCCGGAGTTTTGTCATCGCGAATCGCGACGCGGCGTGGCGATCCAGGTTTTTTCATTGGGCATTGAATTAATATTGCAAGGCTGGGTTGCTGCGCTCCTTCCAGTCGCTCGCAAAGACGACTAAGTAGAATTTGGCTTATCCGATAATTAAAGAGATAATGCATTAATACACTTATAAAGGGGCTCTATGAAAACAAAACTACCGGAAGTGGTTTTTTCAAAATGGGTTCAATGGAAGAATAGAGATGTGCTTCCGGATATTAACTGTCCCGGAGTTTATATGTTGGCTAAATTCAGAACTGTGCCAAACGGCACGGCTGACCCGCTTGATAAAAACATCATTTATTTTGGAGAAACTGGCAGGTCTCTAAAGACAAGATGGAGGCAATTTGACCGTGCGGCTTTTCAGCAAAAGCTCGGTTATAGTTATAGTGGGAACCATAGTGGGGGAAAGTCGTATAAGAAAAAGTATGGAGATTCAGGAGAAGACCTTTATGTAAGTGCCTTCCCAGTTAAAGATATTAGTGAGAAATTAGAACCTTGGTTCATTCGGTTTCAGGAGCGAAAACTACTACTGGATTTTGTTTGCAAACACGGAGCGAGCAACCTGCTAAACAAGGAGTAATTAACTTCCTATCCAAGATTACACCTCAAAACATTTCAGGGTGGTGCAGGGTTCTATCCGGTCGAAATCGCTATCGTTGTGCAGAAGCGTCTGTTTGTTTTCGATACATAATGGCGGCGATGATGCAGTCGACCGTGTTTCGGGAGATAGCGACAAAGGTTGCAGTTGATTTTAAAGGACTGGTTGGTTAGAATTTACCTATAGTTTAGCGATCCCTTTTTAAATATTGGTCGTCATGAAGTTCAGAATTCTAATCGAAAAAGATGAAGAGGGTGTGTTTGTAGCGGAATGCCCGTCTTTGCCGGGTTGTGTTTCGCAGGGAGTGACCCGTTCCAAGGCCTTGGAAAACATTCAGGATGCCATCAAGGGTTATCTGGAAAGTTTAAAGCAACACGATGAACCGATTCCCCCGTCTATTGAAGAAGAAATTGTTGAGATTCCCATTTGAGTCAATTTCCCGTTCTTTCCGGAAAAGAAGCCTGTAAGGCTTTCCAGAAACTGGGTTATGTGCTGGATCACCCATCTTATCCTGAGAAAATCCGATCCGCCTCACCGAAGGTTAACCATCCCTAATCATAAAGAAATGGCAAAAGGCACCCTGAGGGCAATCGTTCGCCAAGCGGGACTGACCTTGGCCGAGTTCAAAAAACTTCTGTAGTTTTGGTTCGCCGGAATCAGATGGAGTGTAGCACTGCTACTTCCCTTTTTTGTAGGGAGCCAGGTGGTTGAATATTTTTATGAATTGTTTTCCGGATTCAGGAACTTCCCCGGCCTGATTGGAAAGCAGGATGTTCTCTGCTGTTAGGGGTTTTCCATAATAAGCCTGATTGGCATCGACATCGGAAGTGATGACGGTGCCTTTCACGGAAATTCCGCCAAAAATTCCCTTGGCTCTGGAATAGGAGTAAATTTCTCCCTGCATGAAGACATCTGCCGCTGCTTCCGCATGACGGCCAACGGGTCCCACCGCCAAAGCAATATCTCCGCCCAACGTGAACTTTTCGCTGAGCAGTCCTTCCAGTCCCCTTTGCGTCATAACGAGCAAGATCAGGTCCACCGCTTCTGCACCAAATTGAAAGCCGAAACTGCCGCCGGCGGTATAAAGAAAAGCCGGAGCGCCCCATTCACCAGATTCCTTGGCGCGTACCGAGGCAAACCCTTTGCCGTATCGTGCGCCGACAAAAAATCCCACTTTTACCATAGTGGGAAAGACAATGATGGCCTTGGCTTTAGCGATCAACCCGGCGGGAATTTTATGGTCGGGGGAATTCTGAATTTCTTCCAGAACCAGTTGTCCGGTTCGTAGTAGTTTTCGCTGCTGGGCTCCATCGGACCCTTGAGCCCAGAGAGGGGATGCGAAAAACAGGGTGAGGATGATGCTGAGGGTTTTCATGCTGGCTCCAGTTAAATTACCTGTATCTACTATAAAGGAAGTCCGCCACACAATTCAACCTCGTTGAACCAGAGATAATCGACGTCTTTATTGCTGGCATGCAAATTTAATTTTGCGCTTTTTAAGTTGTCCCCGTACCATGCACGGTCATGACAGCAAATAGGGTGGAAAACTATCTCGGTAAAGAGGGCATTCTGTCTTCGCGGTTGGAGGGATTCGAATTCCGTCGTCAGCAAATGGATATGGCCGAGGCGGTGGAGGAGGCGTTTGGCAATGCCCGGCATCTGATTGTCGAAGCGGGCACCGGAACGGGCAAAAGTTTGGCCTACCTCATCCCGGCCATTTTATGGGCCGTGGAAAATAACAAGAAGGTGGTCATCTCCACTTATACCAAGACGCTTCAGCATCAGATTATCAATCACGATATTCCTCTGCTCCGCGACAAATTGGGAATAGCCTTTCGCTATGCCTTGTGCATGGGTAACGAAAACTACCTATCGCTCAGGCGGTTGAAACGGTCGGCGCAGGCGGGGTTGTTCACCCAACCCGATGAGGAAAAGCAATGGGAAGGAATTTTCAACTGGGCTGGAGAGACTGAGACCGGCTATCGCAGTGATCTGTCTTTTGAGGTGCTTCCTCAGGTGTGGGAAGAGGTGGGGCGGCAGAAAGACCTGTGTCTGGGAAAAAACTGTGAAACACATTCGTCTTGTTTTTATTTCAAAGCCCGCAAGAAATGGTTCGGCGCCCATCTTTTGATCGTCAACCACCATTTATTTTTTGCCAACGTTGCCAACGCCGGAGCGGTACTACCGGCTTTCGACGCGGTGGTTTTTGACGAGGCTCAGAATCTGGAAGAAGCGGCCACCCAGTTTTTGGGGCTGGAAATTTCCAATTCCAGTTTGATCTATTTTCTCGACCGGTTGCATAATCCGCGCACCAAACGGGGGTTGTTGACTCGCATCAATCACGACTCGGTGCCGCATATTCGCAAGTTGGTGATGTCCGCACGTCAAGCGGCCGATGTTTTTTTCAATCAACTTCTGGAACAGTATGGAAAAAACGACCGGGTCTTACGGTTCTACAAACCGCCCGTGTTGGATAACGGTGTGTATGTTCCGCTCGAAGCCCTGCGGGAGGCATTGAAATCTTTGGAAGGAGGTCTGCATTCGGAGGAAGACCGGGTTGATGTTTCATCCGCTGCCGAGCGTTGTTTTGAGTTCAATAACGCTCTATCTGCCATTCTCAACCAGCACATGTGCGGATATGTTTATTGGTTGGAAATCACGCCAAGAAAACATTTTGCCCGTGTGGTCTTGCGCGGGGTTCCCATTCATGTTGCGGAAGAACTGCACGCACAGGTGTTCGATAAAATTGACCGGGTGGTCATGACCTCGGCGACATTAACCACTGCCAAAGGATTCGATTTTATTAAAGAGCGTATTGGTTATCAGCCGGATGATGAGTTGTCTTTAGAGGCACCTTTCGATTACCCCCGCCAAGCCCTGCTCTATGTTCCTGATGATCTCCCCGAACCGGGGGATGAAGCAGGAGTTTATGTAGAGGGTATTGCTAACCGGTGCCGGGAACTAGTGGAGGCTTCCGGCGGTAAAACATTTATCCTGTTTACAAGTTATGCGCTTCTCAATCAGGTTTATGAAAGACTGGACGAGCTTCAGTTCCAGTTCCCGCTCATTCGCCAGGGAGAAATGCCCACCGTCCAGATGATCAAAAAGTTCAAGCAGGAACCCTCAGTGATTTTCGGAACCAACTCCTTCTGGCAGGGAGTGGACATACCCGGTGACGCGTTGCAAAGTGTCATCATCACCAAACTTCCCTTTGACGTTCCCAAAGAACCTTTGACAGAAGCCCGTATTGAAGAATTGCGTCGGCAACATATCGACCCGTTCAGGCATTACCAGATTCCCCGGGCGATCCTTCAGTTGAAGCAGGGGTTCGGCAGGTTGATCCGCAAGAAGACCGACACCGGTGTGGTTTCAATTCTTGATTCCCGCATGAGGCGGCGTGGGTATGGCAAACAGTTCATCGCATCATTACCACCTTGTCCGGTCACGACCCACTTGGATGAAGTCCGAGACTTCTTCCGCTAGGCGCGGGGCTGTGATTTCCCCTCATTGAGTCCAGCGTCACGCTGGCTAGCGGGCAGGTTCGAATTGAGGGGTGTAAACGAAGTTGGCCTGGATGGAGAATTTCTCCCTGTCAATGGTTGCCGGGAAGGGATAAAAGGGGGCCGCTTCCTTCACGGCTTTGAGCGCAGCCACATCCAGAATTTCATAGCCTGACTGATCCAACAGCTGCACTCCCAGAAGGGTGCCGTCCTTGGAAATCCTGAACGTCAAAGTGAGATTGCCGCTGATGCCGCGTTGCGCCGCCTCGGTGGGATAAATCCAAACCCGTTCAATCTGGTGCTTAATTCTCGCAAAATAGGAAGCGTATTTGACTTCTGTTGTATCGAGGGAAACCGGTTCGTCATCATCGATGTTTTCGAGATCCTCTGTGCTGAGCGATGCGAAGGGTTCGGGGTCAAACCTGTCCAGAAGAGCCAAAGCGCTACCTGTTCCTGCTTTGGGGTTGGCGGGGGACGTCGTGGGTTTGGGTTTTTTTCTGAAAACGGATTTATATTTTCCAATATCTGATTCCGGGAGGAGCCTTTTTCTCGGCACAATCGCGGCCCGTTTTTGAGGTTTTCGTGCGACTTTCTTTTCTCGAACAGGAGCGGTACCTGTCTTGCCCACCGACCCTTTCGATTTCGGTACCACGGTTTTTTTGCGCTGATAGGTTTTTGCAGTTTTCTTTTTGATATTGGAGTGGGCTCGGCTGTCAAATTTTGTCAGCAAATCTTTATTTTTGGGTTTCTCGATTTTTTTGGGTGGCGTTGGCGTATCGATGATTCGGCCGCCTTTGGAGGCCAGGGGTTTCTCCGGTTCGATATATTTTATTCGGATAGGGGGAGGTCCCTTTACTTCTTCTTTCGCGGTGGGGATCGCCATGTGTGCGATCACCGATGTTATGTGAATGCCCAGCGATAAAAGGATAAACCCGGATAATCGGGTTCGGTTTAATAAACTATTTCCCTGCCATGATTTTGGCATTTTTGGCTCGTTTGTCCGCGTGCTTAAATTTTAGCCTGTAAAATAACAGTTACTATTATAGCGTTATTTTTGGTTTACAGAAAGCGGGTCTCGGGATAACGCCAGTGGTTTTTCCGGTCAGACCTGTTGCCGGTTTTCATGAGGTTGTTTCAATAGGGCACATTTTTGTTTATACCAGCGGTATGCGATTTCCACTTCTTTCAAGTTCGCATTGGGCGAGATGTATTGGTTGTCCCTGTCAAAGGGTACATAACCCATCTCGAGCGTTTCATAAATAGAGTTGAGGTATGAAGGGAAATCCCGGTACATGGGAATCTCTGTTTTCAACTGAGGCATGCCCTCTTCACGAAATTGGGTCAGGGATTTTCCAAACGGGTGGATGGTCTCCAGTCCCTCCCGGCCATGGGTTGTTTCCGCATGATGGGTGAGAGACTCAAAATCTTCCCAATCTTCTAGTGCATCGACATCGGAAACGAAAGCCGGGTCGTCATGCAATGTGGTGGTCAAAGGAGTATTGAGCAAGCGGGAGATGCCTTTATGGAAATTTTTTCGGGACATGCCGAAATCATACCGGTCGCCGGGCCTGATGCGGTTTACATTCGTCCGGAACGTCAACAGATGGTCCATGACATAAGGCAGAACCTTGAGTAAGCGTAAAGGTTTTTGCAAGGCAACTTGGATGCCCGCGTGAATTATTTGTCCATCTTTGCGGGAAGAGTGCAGGTGGTCAATGATATCCGAATCCATCATTGCAAAATTAATGGGATATAAATTGGGTTCTTTGAGATCCAGCAGGCTATCTTCATTTTCGCTAAAAGAGCGGTAATGGTAATTGCGCTTGACGAACTCGCTCTCCGGATTCTTTGCAAAATCCGGGAACATCGTTTGCCGGGAGTTCAGCCAGAGCACCAGGTTATATTTTTTGTTGTCTGGAAAGTGCAAGACTTTTTCCAGGTCGTATAGGAAAGGCAGGTCACCGGGTTGGAACAGAACCAGTTCGTCGGGTGAAGGGGAAAGCAACTCCCGGCCCAGATTCATGGTGTGAACCAGGTTGAGGTGTTGAGCATCTTCCCGGACAAACCGAATGGTTTTTCCGCAGGTGCCAACAATGTCGAGGAAGCGATCCATAACTTTTTTGACTTCCTCAGAGCCGACGACCACGATTTCGCGCAAGCTGGAGTTCAGCAGGTTCCCCAGCGCGTAACACATGATAGGAATTCCCCGGATCAAAAAAAGAAATTTCAGTCGATCGATGTCATCATCCTCAGCTCTTAGAAGAAGATGGCTGATGCCATTTTTCCTGGCGGCAATTTCACGCTCTGCCTTGGCAAGGCTCACTGTATCAGCTTCTTTACGGGTGGAATATTTGTTATGGCTGAAACTGATGATGCATTTTTCGATAGGGGTTTTGTTGTTCGCAAAGGTCATAGAATCAAAAACTTGTTGTCAGGAATCACTTTCGTGTTAAAGGTGGTCTTGCGCCACCTGGGGTTTTGCCGGGCTCTGTAGGAATACAAAAAAGTTGAGCGAAAAGCTTTTCAGGATAATAATCAATAGAAGCCTTCATCCTAATATAATGACAAGGTTTTCTCTACTAAACCTTTGAGAAAATTGACTTGATTTATAAAATTTTTTGTTCATACAATTGAGTTCACAACCAAAATAAAGGACTTATTCATGGGAGACCAGACCCATATCGTAGAGTTGATCGACCAGGTTTTAAATGAAACCCAGGATCGACCCCAATTGCAGGAAAAGATTCTTGATCTTAGGGATGCTCTGTTCCAGGCCCAGCAGTCTGCCCAGCAGTATGCATTGAAAATCAAGACCTTGGAGGAAGCCATTGAAAAGTTAAAGTCTCCCGCCCATCGGATCGGCACGATTCTGGGCCAGGGGGAGGACGGTCTGGTGCGTCTGGTTTCCGGAGGCACGGAATACCAGGCTGCGGTCGTCCCGGAACTTACGGAAAATGAGGGATTGAAAACCGGTGATCAGGTGGCGCTGAATGAAGGATTTGTGGTGATTGCACTGCTACCTTTTCCCACTCAGGGGCCACTTGCAAAAATTTCCGGAAAGCTTGCTGGCGGGCAATGGCTGGTGCAGGCGGCGACTGGCAATACCGAGACGATTGTTTTGGTCCGAGATGGTCTGGATGAAGATGGGCTGAAAGAGGGGGAAGAAATTTTTCTCGACAGTAACCAAAGAGTTATTTTAGGCAAACTTTCTAAACGCGAGTCTCGCACTCTGGTTGAAGACGATTATGAACATGTGGAATGGTCACAAGTGGGCGGACAAGAAAAAGTAAAAGAAGAGGTGCGCAAAGTCCTCGAATATCCGCTCCTGCACAAAGAAATTCTGAGCCAGATGGAATATCAGGTGCCCAAAGGATTTTTGTTTTATGGTCCTCCGGGTTGCGGAAAAACTCTCATAGGAAAAGCGATTCTCACCGAAGTGATCCGCAAACTTTCCGAGCAGGAAGATTCCGAACTTCAGGGCCGGTTCATTCATGTCAAAGGACCGGAGATCCTCAATATGTGGCTGGGGGAATCGGAACGTAAAATCCGTGAAATTTTTAAGAAAGCCCGGGACTATAAAGAAAAAGGTCAGATCCCTTTCATTTTTATAGATGAAGCGGAGTCAATTTTGGGAATCCGGCAGGCGTGGCGCGGATCGAACATCAGCAACACGGTGGTCCCCATGTTTTGCGCGGAGATGGATGGCATCCAGTCCCTTCGCGAAACGGTGGTGATTCTGGCGACCAACCGGCCCGACCTGATCGACCCGGCTGTCATCCGGCCCGGAAGAATTGACAGGAAGATCAAAGTGTCGCGTCCCAACCGCGAAGAGTCTAAAGCCATCCTGCGTGTTTATCTGAAAGAAGGGCTTCCCCGCGAACATGAAGATTTTGACGCCATGGCTGAACCCTTTCTGGATCGTCTGTTTGACCGCAGTTCGAAACAGGAAGTGCTGGTGTTGACTTTAAGAAGCGGTGGCACGAAGAAACTGTATTGGAACGATTTCATTTCCGGCGCGGTCATTGAGGGAATCATGAAACGCGCTAAAGAGAGAGCCATTGAACGGGCGATTCAGGGTGAAACGCTGTGTATGACGGTGGACGATCTTATTGTTTCACTGGAGGCTGAATTTGAGGAAGGCAACCTGCTTCCCGCCGAATCCAATATGGAAGACTGGCTTCAGCTTTTGGATATGGAATCAAAAAATGTTGTGCGGGTAAGAAAGCCCAGCGAATCGGATAAGGCAACCGAAAATACGATTCGCAGGTCTATCATATGAGTGTTTCTCTCCTGGGTATGGAGACCGAGTATGGGATAGTCCGGGAAGATATGGAAAATTCCGACCCGGTTGAAGAGTCCATGAAACTTTTAAAGGCCTGCGAGCGCAAAAGTGTTTTTGGCAAATGGGCCTACTCGCAGGAGAACTCGCATCTGGATATGCGTGGGTTTCGGGTGGGGTCTTTGGCTCAGGATGAGGAAGAAGATGCCTTTTGCGCCGAAGATCGTAAAAGGCCTTATTCTTATTTAGATATGAAGTGCGACCGGGTTTTGACAAATGGTGCCCGATTTTATAATGATCATACTCATCCGGAATACAGCACCCCGGAATGCCGGTCGGTGTTATCTCTGGTGGCACATGATGTGGCGGGCGAGCGGATTGTCGCCGAATGCGCGGCCATTCGCAACCGCGAGCTGGAGGGCAAACCCCTTCAGGTGTTCAAAAATAATACTGATTACAGCGGCCATAGTTATGGAACTCATGATAACTATCTCATCCCCAGAGCAACTCCCTTTGAAGATGTGGTAAAAGGGCTGGCTCCTTTTCTGGTGACGCGCCAGTTGTATGCCGGGGCAGGAAAAGTGGGATCGGAAAGCGCTAGTGATTTTCAAGGATTGCAGTTGGCCCAGCGGTCCGACTTTATCGAGACAGTTTTAAGCATTGAGACCATGACGAAACGTCCCCTCATCAATACCCGGGACGAACCGCATGCGGTGAGCAGTCGGTATCGGCGTTTGCATTTAATTCTCGGCGATGCCAATATGTCCGCTTATGCCACGGCCCTGAAGGTGGGGAGTACATCGCTGGTTCTCAATCTGATCGCCCGTGGGGAGAAACTTCTCCATTTGGAATTGGCGGACCCAGTGGCCGATGTGTTGAGAGTGTCTCTCGACAAAACTGCAGTTTTACGTCGCAAGACTGGTGGTACTATCACGGCTCTTGAGATTCAGGAAGCGTATCTGGAAGTGGTGGAAAAAGCCTTTGCCGGAAAGGATCGCGAGTGGGACTGGATTCTTGCGGAATGGAAAAAGACACTGGATGAACTTCGGCACAGTCCGGAAAAACTTTCGGATCGCATTGACTGGGCGATCAAGGAAAAACTATTTGCCGGGTTCATGCAGTCCGAGGGCATTGGCTGGGATGACCCCTTGCTCAAGAGCCTGGATTTGGAATACCATAATCTGGACCCTGATCGCGGATTGTATCGGGGATTGCAGCAGGAGGGAGATGTTTTTTCCCTGCTCAGTGAAGAAGAAATCGCCCGGGCTGTTGAGTCGCCCCCGGTAGGAACCCGCGCTCAGATAAGAGGGCAGGCGGTGGCTCAAGGAGCGGAAAAAATAAAAAGTATTCATTGGACCGGAGTTGAGTTTATGAACGGAGAGATTCTTGATTTGACCGGAGTCATTAGCTCCGAAGAGGTTGAAGAGGTTCTTAACTCCAGCAAACAATTGGTTTGAAGACAAAATAGGAAATTTGAAGGATTTAAAAATATCCCCAGCTTTAAGGGATAACTTGGTTTAGAACAACAGAGGAAGAGTGAAGAGATTTAAAAGTTTCTCGGCTTCCACAAATTGGTTCAAAACGTAAAAGGAAGAGGGGGAAATGTTTGAAGAGCCGTATCGCTGGATGGAAGCGGTTTCCACCCGCCACAGTTATGTTCAGGAAAAGCTGAAAATGGGCCAGCCGGTGTTGTCGGTTCCTTTCAATGAAGGGGTGCTGATTATGGGGTTTGCCCCCCAGCCGGGCAAGATATTCGAAGTCTATGACCGCATCGCCCTGGGCGGCGTGGGCCACCCTGCTGATGTGGAGCGGTTGCGCATGACGCTTTTGGATATGGCGCATCTGGAAGGATTCAACCGTTCGGCTCAAGATGTGACATTGGCAAGGCTGCTACAGTTTGGCATCGCTCCCGCACTCAAACAGAATTTTGAGGAAATCCAACGGGCTCCTTATATCATCCGCCTTCTTCTTGCTGAACTGGACGGTGATGGCCATCCCCACTTTTTCCGTGTGAACTATGATGGGCATTGGGAAACATTTAAAAATGGAACCGTTATCGCCGGTAATGAAAAAGTTATGGAGGAGGTGCAGAAGAAAATTCAGGACACGCCCTTTGCGACGTTTCCTCTGAATAAAGCTTTAAAGGAAACCTGCCGCCTTTGGGATGAAAGTAGAAAGCAGGAAGAAGACGATGAAAATATACCCAAGACTTTGAAAGAGGCTTTTGATCAATGGTATCTTGAGGCTGCTGTTTTATCTGGAAAGGTGGAGCGAAGAGCCATTTACAGAGCGCTTACGAAAGAAGAGATAGGTAAGTTAAAATCATCGGTCGGTTAATGCCCGGGTGATAAGGCAGAAACGGCCTGGCAACAAAAGGAGTTGATCCCATGGAAATGAATGATCCCCTGAGACGGGAAGAAAAAAAAGAAACCAGTCCAGATCGCGATGATTCCGGCCCTTCCAGCCCGGAACCTTCACGGCCGGGAAAGGATAATCTTTTGAAGCGGATGAAAAAGGTGGACCCGAAACAATCTGAAAAATACAAACAGAGAACCGGTCAATGAGTTTTCAAACAGATCCTCATACTTCGCCCGGAGATTTTTTCGAGCTACTGGAAAAATCCGGCTATCGCTGGCATGCTCGCATCGATTCTTCGCAGGCGCCAAGCGGCATTACAGTAACCCAGGGCACTACGGTTCTCGCCTTCCACTTTAAGGATGGCGTGATTGTTGCCGGTGACCGACGGGCCACGGCGGGCAACAGTATCATGTATGAACGTTGCGACAAGGTCATTCCCATCGACGATTATACGCTCATGGCGATTGCCGGGGTTCCTGCTACGGCTTTCGAGATGGCACGGGTTCTCACGCATAATTTTGAATACTACCGACGGTCACAGATGCAAACCATGAGTGTGGAAGGGAAAATCCGCGCCTTATCAAAACTGCTGAAAGAGAATGTCGGGATGGCGGTGCAGGGGCTGGGAGCGGTGAGTCCAATATTTGCTACTTACGACTTGAAATGTAAAAAGGCGGCGATACATTTTTACGATATGTTGGGAGCCGATTTCAGGATCAGTACCCATACCGCGACCGGCTCTGGTTCGCCGACCATTCGGGGAATTCTGGAACATGAAGATCTCTGGGGAGATAAGCCCCTGGTAGAAAGATCGGAAAGCGATGCGGTCACCTTGGCCATTCGGCTTTTGCAGACTGCGGCGCAGTTTGATTCTGCAACCGGCAAAGCCCGTCCGGAAGATGAAATATTTCCTACCGTGGCATTGGTCACCGAGGCGGGGTACCAGTTTTTGAACGATAAGGATCTGGCGAAACTATGCAAGTCCTCTTTAAAACGCGGCCACTAGGCGTGGTGCCAGTGAGCAACCGGTGGTCGTGATATTTTTCCTCAGCCTTCGTGAGCCTGTGATATTTCTTCATTTGTCTCATGCCCCGAAGGGGTAAAGGGGTAAACTAGCAATGATTCTCTCTGACGAACAAGACGCTCTGAAATGAAAAAACGAATCTACGGCATCGAAACGGAATACGGCCTGCTGATCAAAAATGATGCGGAGTTCCCTCTCGACTCGATGGAAGTGGCCAACAAGGTCAAGAACCATATTTTCTCAAAAAATCATGGTGTGCTGGACCTTCACTACCGCGCTAACGATGAGCCCCCCGGTAACGGCGGGTTTCTGCTTAACGGTGGGCGCTTGTATCTCGACATGGGGCATTTAGAATACGCCTCTCCGGAATGTTCCAATCTTGTTGACCTGGTGACTTTTGACCGCGCCGGCGACACGCTGATTCAGGAAGCGGTGGAGGAGTTGGGCTGGGCCGATCATGTTTCGTTCATCAAGAACAATGTGGATCTTGAAACCAGCGCGACGTTCGGCTGCCACGAGAATTATCTGGTCGGTAGAGGATTCCCTTTCGATGAGCGCGACAACCTGAAACTGCTTTCTTCCTTTTTAACTACTCGACTGATTTATTGCGGTGCGGGCCGCATCGGTTCCTGCGATCCCCACCCGTTTCAGGATTGGGATGGCATCACACCTTATGAAAATCAGGACGATGAGGTGAACTTTCAGCTGTCACAAAGGGCTGACCACATTCCCAATGAATTTTACCGGTGGGTGCAATATAACCGGGCGATTGTCAACACCCGCGACGAGCCGTTGTCGGACCCGAGCAAATACCGGCGCATTCATCTTTTGGTCGGTGACTCGACGATGAGTGAGTTTGCCACCGCCATGAAGATGGGAACCACAACCCTCATGTTGGAAATCATGCAGTTGGGGGTCGCCAAACGGGAATGGATTCTTGCGGACTCGGTTTTTGCCATGCGTTCTATTTCTCGCGATCCGGATTTTAAATGGGAGGTGAAACTGGCTTCGGGAAAATATTCCACCGCTTTGGAACTACAATGGGATATTTTAAATACCTGTAAGGAACATCTGGCTGGGACAAACCGGGAGACCGACTGGATTCTGGAGGGCTGGGAATCGGTCTTGACCGATTTACCTAAAGGACCGGAAGCGGTGATCGGCCGAGTGGACTGGGCCAGCAAGTATTGGATGCTCAACGAGTTTAGAAACGAAGAAAACCTGGAATGGCACGACCCCTGGCTCAAAAGCCTGGATCTGGAATACCATAACCTGAATAAGGAAACCGGTCTGTTCTGGGGATTGGAAGCCAGTGGCGATGGTTACCGCAAAACCACCGATGAGGCCGTCGACTTCTCAAAAGTCAATCCTCCAAGAGGAACCCGGGCGCATGGCCGGGGAGAGCTTGTTAAAAGGCTCATGAACCAGCATTCTCACATGGGTTATCTCATAGACTGGATCGGATTTCGCCTGAGCAAAACTGACGAACCGTTTCTGATGCTCGATCCATTCATCTCCTATAAAGAAGAAATCATAGAGCATCTTGAGCAGTTTGATTCTCTCCCCCACCAGGAAAATAAACAGGATATGGGAAACCCGGAGCGACACGGAAAAAAATCTTATGAGTGATTGCCTGTTCTGCAAAATCAGCGAGGGGACTACCCCTTCAGATAAGGTTTATGAATCGGACACCTTGTTCGCGATTAATGATATCAACCCGCAAGCTCCTACGCATATCCTGATCATCCCCCGAATCCATCAGGCTACCTTGCTGGATGTCGAGGAGAAGGATCATACGTTGATGGGTTCGGTGATCAGTGTGGCAAACCAACTGGCGAAGGAGAGGGGACTCGATAAATCAGGGTTTCGGCTGGTGGTCAATTGTGGTGCCGGGGCCGGGCAGTCGGTGTATCATATTCATTATCATCTTTTAGGCGGTCGCGCCTTGAACTGGCCGCCGGGTTAGAAAAATGGTTACCGCAGAACAGTTATACGAAAAGCTTAAAGATATTCAGGTGGGCAATCCGATTTGCCGGTTCACTCAGGAAAATTGCGAGCTGTTGCTCCCCACCATCAGAAAGATTGAAGAGCTCAAGCGCGAAAAAAATGCCATCATCCTCGTGCATAATTATGTCGCGCCGCAAATTTATTACAGTGTCGCCGATTTTACCGGCGACTCTTATGGCCTGTCGAAAAAAGCTAAGGAATCCAATGCCGATGTTATTGTGTTCGCAGCGGTTCGTTTTATGGCAGAGACCGCCAAGATTCTCAATCCTCAAAAAACTGTGCTTGATCCCAATCCCAATGGCGGTTGCTCCCTGGCCGATGGCATAACGGCGGAAGATGTTATAAGGCTCCGCAAAGAGTTTCCCGATCACACATTCGTCTGCTACATCAACACGACCGCCGAGGTGAAAGCCCAGTGTGATGTGTGCGTCACCTCTTCGAATGTTTACGCTATCATTGAAAAAATTCCCAATAACAAGATTTATTTCCTGCCCGACCGGCTCATGGGTGAAAATGTGATCAACCATTTCAAATCCAAGGGCCTGAATAAGGATATCCAACTCTGGGATGGCACCTGCTACGTTCATGAAGAATATCAGCCGGAAAGTATAGACCAGGTGCGGAGAAACTTTGAGGGTGTGGAAATTCTCGTTCACCCCGAATGCAGTTCTTCAGTGGTGGGCAAGGCCGATTATGTGGGAAGCACTAGCCAGATGCTCAACCATGTCAGGGAATCCAACGGCGACTCCTTTTTTCTGGTGACAGAGTGCGGGTTGACCGGTGTTCTGCAATCCGAGTTCCCGCAAAAAACCTTTGCCGGAAGTTGTACACTCTGCAAATATATGAAGTCCAATTCTTTGGAAGATATACTCAACGTCCTCGAAAACCCCGGTCCCGAAAACACCATCACCCTCGACCCGGAAACCCAGCAGCGCTCCCTCCAATGCGTAGAACGCATGTTTGAGTACTCGGCTCACTAAGCCGAAGGCCGATTGGGCCCGAGATTAAGCTATGGCAATCTGCCTGCCCCTGCTATAGGGGGTGGGAAAACCCTTGATTTTGCGATTGCTATAACCCTTTTCAAATAAAAGCTTATGGCCTTTTTCACGGATGCCGTTAAGGATGTATAGGGCATGGAATGGCCCAATTTTAAACATCCTTTTGGTGGAGGGCGACCAATGATCGGAGGCAGTGGAGGACTCGGTTCAACCATTCTTAACAGTTTCACCCAGCGGATTTTTCAGCAGTTCCCCAAAGATGACAGCAACCACTCAGGCGGATTAGATGTC
Source organism: Nitrospina sp. LS_NOB (assembly GCA_001542995.1). GTDB lineage: Bacteria > Nitrospinota > Nitrospinia > Nitrospinales > VA-1 > LS-NOB. The sequence goes on along the minus strand of LFLA01000021.1, from coordinate 375,767 downwards.
GACGAAATCCAGAAAAAAATAGACGCGACCAGCAGCGGTCAGAACCTGCTGGACAATTTTGACTCCATCGACTCTGACAAAAACGGAGAACTCTCAGCTACGGAATTGATTGCGGACCGGGCCAGGGCCGGAGAGGGGCAGGACGAACTCTTGACCCAACTGCAAACCATTTTTAACCGATCGGGGATTTCTACCAGCAGTATCGTCGAATTCTTGAGTGATGGGGTAAACCGGCAAAAAGATTTAAACTCGCTCCTGCGATCCAGCACAAACCTGGATGCTTTGATCGAATCCAGAGTTCAGGCGATTCTGACAAATTATGGTGAGAGTTCTGAATCCCAAATCTTGAATTCTATAACCACTATCTAAAAATTCAGGAAATTTTTCTTCGTTCTGAAAATAGGAGGGGAGGCGCCTTTTGGGGTTTGATTAAACCAGTCGGTAGCTTCCCAATTTTTCTTTTCGGAGGATCAGCAGGGTGCCTTGAAATTCTTTTTTGACGCCCTTTTTTATTACCATTTCCTGCGGCACATCCCATATCCCGGTAGCGGTCATCATAAAGCTCATGCTGCGACAGACATCGTACAGGTTGGACTGTTCGTTCACTTTCAAGGAAATTTCCAGATCGGTTGTGGTTCTGGGGCCGACACGCTGGGTTAAAATATAGGCTCTGCTGGTATCACTAAGCTTTTCCTCGCAAAAACTCTCAAAGTCCTTTCCGATCAGGTCAAACACATCAAACCCTAAAAAACTGATCGCTTTATTGGCAAAAATGATTTTACCCTCTGGATTGGTCTGGATAATGATATCGGAGGTTGCATCGACCACCCTACGGTATTTTTCCCGGCTGTTTCTGATTTCCTGGTAGCTGGCGACGATGACATTCAGGTCCTCCCTATTTCTTGAAGAGATGGACCTTAAAATCTCCCAAACTATTTTCGGGTTCGAAACAAAATAATCGAAGAAGGTTTCTTTATTAATTTCCAGCACTTCTGTATCAGTAAGAGCCCGGACGCTGGCTGAACGGGGTTTGGATTCCAGTACGGCCATTTCACCCAAAAAATCACTGGCTTCCCGAATGGCAATTTGTTTTTTATACACTTCCATTCTTCCAGAAAGGATGATGTACAGGGTATCCTGCACGGCATTTTCTGAAAAAAGCACCTGATCCTTTTTCAGGCGCATCTTGTTGCCGACACTATAAATGTGCCTTAATTCCTCTTCCTGAAAAGCGCAACAGATGGGCGACTGCTTCACCAAAATATGTAAATGTTAATTTAATAGTGTAAATATATTTATATAATACTATAACCGTAAGTAAATAAACAAGTTCTCCGATCCTATATATGCTGGGGAGATAGTTGGAATCCCCGGGATCATGGATAAAAACACCTGTTTTTCAATAGATTTCGAGTGCCCCCTCATTTGCGGGATTGAAAAATTTCTCCTGTGTCTATATATTTTAGTTGTATTTTAAGGATTTTGTCATTTTCATAACTTTATTAGGATAGCTGCAATGGAGGAGGCCATGTCTTTAATAGGAGAGTTTGCTTCGCCCACACCGACTCTGGATTCAAAAACCACCATTTTTGACGCCATCGAATATATGATTCTCAATGATTGCGATCATGCCTTTGTCCAGCATGAAGATAAAATGGCAGGCATTGTTGCTACGAGTCAGTTACTGGAAAATTACAAGTCGGAGGATATGTTGGGTTCTACAATCCGCGAATATATGGAGCCTCTGCTGATGATTAAGAGCAATGAGCCTGAGGCTCGAGCGGCAGAAATCATGGCGGAACATGATGTGAATTTTATTGCGGTGACCAATCAGAATGGGGTGCTTCTCGGAGTAGTTTCTTTGAACAATTTAAACAGCCAGCCTTCCTCTCTGTGAGGAATCCCTTTTAATACATTTTCTTTAGAATGATGGGAAGCAGGATGGCCAGTACGATCACAATTCCTATAAAATTTTCCCAGTTTTGAAACATATTTTCCTCCTTTGGGCCGGTTATTTTTTCAGGGTCAGGTCCAATTTCCCCAATCGAATGTCGTTGATTGCCTGAAAGGGAACAATGTATCGCTTCTGTTCTTCCTTTGGGTGGTCCCCTAGAAGGCGGTCCTTTTTATTTAACGGTTCTCCCAAAAAGTACATTTGGGTGGTAAAAGGATGAAAATTGCGGGAGTGAACCGCAAAGTGAATATGCGGTGGGCGCGTCCAGAACCAACTGACAGGATAAGAACCAGGCTTTATAGTTTTAAAGCCATATTCACCTTTATCATTGGAAATGGCTTTCCCCCAATATTGGAAATGCGGGTCGAGTTCTGCGGAGTTTCGATCTTCCGGGTGATTATATTTTCCCGTAGCACATGCCTGCCAGATTTCTACCGATGCTCCGGGAACAGGCTGGCATTTTTCATTCTGAACCACTCCTTCGATAAAAATAATATCTCCCTGAGCTTTGTCTGATTTACTTTTCAAAAAAGTAAGATCATTATCGTCGTCCAGTGGAAATGTCCTGGGATAAAAGGGCCCCGAAGTTTCCCATGGGGTTGGGATGCAAGCCGGAAAGGCGGGAAGCGGGTTCAGGAATTCAGCACCGAGCAGGCTTCCCAGTGCCACGGAACTTTTTAGAAAATTTCTTCGGGATGGACTGAGGACATTTTTCATTTTAGGATCTCAAAATTTATAAACTTCAAGCAACCTTTTATCCCTTTGGGCCGGTCATTTTTTCAGGTCGCACTTTTTCGTCAAATTCCTCCGGCGTGAGCAGGTTCAAAGCCGCCGCCGCTTCTTTCAAAGTGCTGTTATCCTGATAGGCCTTCTTGGCAACCTTCGCCGCGTTGTCATAGCCGATATGCGGATTGAGGGCCGTGACCAGCATGAGCGAGCCATTAAGATGTTTTTCGATCTGTACTTTATTAGGCTCAATGCCCACCACGCAATGGTCGTTGAAAGACCGACAGGAATCGGCAAGCAGGCGAATGGACTGTAGAAGATTATAAATCATCACCGGTTTGAAAACATTGAGTTCGAAATTCCCGGAGGATCCCCCAACATTGATGGTGGTGTCATTGCCGATCACCTGTGCTGCGACCATGGTCATTGCTTCAGACTGGGTCGGGTTGACTTTGCCCGGCATGATCGAGCTTCCCGGTTCATTGGCCGGTAAAATGATTTCTCCGATTCCGCATCGCGGACCTGACCCGAGCCAGCGAATATCGTTGGCGATTTTCATGAGTGAACAGGCGATGGTTTTTAAAACGCCGCTGGTCTCTACAATAGCATCATGTGCCGCGAGAGACTCAAATTTATTGGGCGCAGTTACAAAGGGGCAGCCGGTGAGGTCGGAAATTTGTTTGGCAACTTTCACGGCGAAATCCTTGTGCGAGTTGAGGCCGGTTCCTACTGCGGTTCCACCCAGCGCGATTTGATACATTCTGGGCATGCAATTGTTAATGCGGTCGAGTGCGTATTCCAACTGAGTCGTGTATCCGCTGAACTCCTGGCCCAGGGTGAGCGGGGTGGCATCCATCAGATGAGTGCGGCCGATTTTTATGATGTCTTGAAACTCGTCGGTTTTTTTGCTGAATGATCCGGCTAAAGTCGATATAGAAGGGATGAGCGTGTCACGAATCCGTTCCACTGCTGCAATATGCATGGCGGTGGGAAAGGTATCGTTGGAAGACTGGCCCATATTAACATGATCGTTGGGGTGCACCGGGTCCTTGGAGCCGATGGTCCCGCCCGCTATTTCAATAGCCCGGTTGGCGATGACTTCGTTGGTGTTCATGTTGGACTGCGTTCCACTACCGGTTTGCCAGACTCTTAAAGGAAAATGTTCATCCAGTGTCCCCTCGATCACTTCATCGGCGGCCCGGCAGATCAGGTCTTTAACATTTTCAGGCAAGAGCCCTAACTCGGCATTGACCATGGCCGAAGCCTTTTTCAGGATGCCCATTCCCCGGATGATTTCGCGTGGCATGGTTTCGGTGCCAATATCAAAATGGATCAATGATCGCGCGGTTTGGGCTCCATAGTAACTGCTGGCCGGGACATCGATCTCTCCCATGCTGTCGGTTTCGGTCCGGGTACTCATAATGCTCCTCCTCAGGTTTTAAAATAGTCTGCCGCTTCCGGCATTTTTTCTTCGATAAAAGTTTTAAATTTTTTTAATAATCTTTGCTCGGCCTGGCGCACAGCTTCTCGCGTGACTCCTCTCTGGTCGCCAATTTCCTGCAGCGATAAAGGATCCTCGGAAAGAACGCGCTGGTTGAGAATTTCTATTTCATTGGCGTTCAAATCGGTTTTAAAGCTTTCAATATTTTTATTGAGAATTTCCCGGAACTGGTTAAGCTCCGCATTGGCTTCAACAGATTTCCCGTCCGTAAGAGTTTGCGCTGGAGTCATGGTGCTGTCGGGGTGGGTGGGGGTGTCGATGGAAACATCCATCGCACCGATGCTGGCAGAGACATCGATGATTTCTCCTTCATCAACCCCAAACCGTTCGGCCAGCAGTTTGGTGGTGGGGTCAAACCCCTCTTGCTCGAGCTTTTCCTTTTCCCTTTTCAGGTTGAACAATAGTTTTCGCCGCGCGTTGGTGGTGCCCACACGCACCAGCCGCCAGTTATCGAGAATATGTTTCAGAATATATGACTTGATCCACCAGGTGGCATAGGCAGAAAGACGTACTCCGCGAAAGGGGTCAAAATTTTTAACCGCTTTCATCAGGCCAACATTGCCTTCCTGAATCAAATCCATCAGGTTCTGCCATTCGCGCTTGAACGTCATGGCAATTTTTATGACCAGCATCAGGTTGGCGGTGGTCAGTTTATAGGCAGCCTCAAGATCACCGGTTTCTTTGTAACGGATGGCCAGCTCTTTCTCCTCCTCTTCCGTCAGAAGTGGGTATTTACGGACTTCCTGAAGATAAGCAGAATAAGGGTCGAGCGGGACCAGTGAACCTTTGGTCCGAACCGCTGGCAACCGTGATTTATCCGGCTTGTCTGTGGTTGTTTCGTCGTTCATAGTTTGAGGTATGATTTAATAAATTGCCTGTTCCTGCCAATTTCTGCCGGGTTGTATTTTGTGCGGCAAAACTTTAAAATAACCCTATGGTCCGTTTAGCACTATTTGGAATTGCCGTAGTTCTGCTGATTTTTATCGCGCGCGCGATTTTCCCATCAAAAAGCCCATCCGCGGAACAGGAACCTACAGAAATGGTCATGGACCCCAATAATGGGGTGTATATCCCGAAATCTGAGGCGATCAAAAAAACCATCAACGGCAAGGAATATTATTTTTCAAGCGAACAAAGCGCTGAAGAATTCATTAACAAGACCCCATAGGTAGAGCAAGGTCAATCGGGGTCGAACTATTATAACAGAGGATTTGTCTCAAACCGGAGAAACAGGAAATTTCATGATGCAATTTAAAAAGCAGCAATTCAGTAAGTTATGGCAGCGGTTCCGAATGCAGGGTTTACCTGTTTTGATAGTTTTAGGGATGGTGGCTCCGGTGTTTGCCGAAGAAAAATGTGAACCTGTCGATAAAAAACGTATCAAAATTGAGGGCTATATTTCCAAATCTTATCGCAAACAAAGAAAACAGGTCTTCAAGGAATTTGCTGAGATCGGTTCCACACGCGTGGCCTTGAGGGTGTACCCCATGGGCGAGACCTCAAAAGTGATTGCGGTGGGGCGATGCGTTCCAGCCTATATCGCCCAGCATATCATCAAAAAATCCATGGAATACAGCACCGGTGTCGAGAGTCTGGTGCAGCAGCAGTTTGTCCATACCCATTGGGTGGGTGTTGGCGTCACCATGTTTGATGAACCTTCGCAACAGATCGTTTCTGCCGAGCAGGTTCAACAACTGCTGAAACAGGATATTTCCGATGAGGAATTTCATGTTCTGTACCGAAAATTGTCGGTGCCCAATGAACTGGTTCCCTACTTTGGATTGAAGGTGCCTAATGTCAAAACCGCCCACTAGCCGTACCCCGTTCCTTGCCAAAGCCGGGGAATACTCACTCGGCACTACCCATCTGGTGCACCAGGGTTTTGGTTCTTCGCATTGGTCCGGAATCGGAACTTCGCTGTTTTCGGAAAATTCGATGAATGCCATCACCCCGCAGCAACTGGCCGGGTTGAGGGATGATTCGTTGGATACTGAATCATTTCACGAGATATACCGCAAACCTGACCCGCCAGCCCAAAAAAAGCTCCTACTTTCGGCCTGATGCTTGACAACCCAAAGTACATGAGCCCTTGACAGGGCAGGCAGATAGCACAAATAAAAATTCGCCCTCTTAATCTAAAATTTTCCCCATATCCAATGCGATTCTGCGTAGCATTTTAGGCTTGTCCGTCACAATTCCATCGACCCCCAGATTAATCAGGCATCTCATTTTTTTCTCGTCATTAAAGGTCCGGCTGATAATTTTAATATAATTGGAAGTGCTTTTTTTGTAGCCATCACGAATTTTAAAGTCGAGCGTTAAGACATATTTGTAGGTCAGCCATGGGTCCGGGGTTGAGGAGTCAGGAAGGCCAGCATGAGTGAGGAGCCCGATACCCGCAAAGCTGTTTTTAAAGTCCATGGCAGCGGGAACAGATGTAAAGCCGTGATAATTTATGATTCCAACAGGGGGGATTTCCCGGTCATAAGAAAATGAAAATTCATCAAATCGATTTCTGATCAGATTTAAAACTTCTTTATGCGGTGTTGACAGTATGAATTGAAATCGGGGGGCTGGATCAATGCTGCCAATAACCAGCCTTATTTTTTTGAGCATAATCGGGGCTAAGTGGCTTTCATTCGCTGGAATCTTTAACTTCAATAACACCAGCTTGAGTTTATCCTGCTGTGTGGCCCATTCCATTAAATCCTGCAGGGTTGGGATCTTAACATCCGATTTGGTGTTAGTGATTTTATCCTCATATCCGTAGTGTTCTATAAATTCGGCCAAAGTGAGTTTGCTTACTTTTTTTCTCCATCTTGACTCCCCTAACGAGGGGCCGGAGGGCTTGAATTTTTCAACCGGCCCACCCTTCTCCTGCCTGATCAGTGCCATTGGACTGTTCGGATCCCAATCGTGCCAGAGAACAATTTTTCTATCCTTGGTCATAGACAGGTCGACTTCGAGAGAGTTGGCGCCATCCACGTTCAACGCCTCCTGGAAAGCTGGAATAGTATTTTCTGGGAATTTGGTGACCGAGCCCCTGCGCGTGATCACTGAAAAATGGTCCGGGGTAAAAATGGAACCCATTCTTGTGGGGCATTTCGCCAGGCTAGTGCGAGGGGTGCAGATTAAAAATATCAAAACGAAACATAGAAAGAATTTAAATTTTCTTTTCTTGTTATAAGTCATAAAAAGCCAACCCTCCCTCAGTCCCTCCCTATGAAGGGAGGGAAGAATTGGGTAAAACCTATTCAAGCCGAGAAGAAGTTTGTCGGTCAAACACCTTATTGCTAGTTGGCCTAACGCCTAGTTGGCGGAGAACCTCCGCTGGTACCTTTTAAAGTTTTTCACAGCTGGCAATAGTTATTTCGGCTCAACGGGAAATTGCACATTGTCTCAATGTCTCAATGGCTAATTGGCGGAGAACCTCCGCTGTCCAGCGTGACGCTGGACTCAGCTCTGGCAAGAGATGAAAAACAGCCCAACGACTCATTGTTCATTGGCCTAACGCCTAGTTATCGCGGCGGACGAGGCGTGCACCGTGGGAAATGGTTTTGTCCTCCTTACCGTACCAGTAGGCGCAGCCATTCATGTAGAAAAGGATTTGTGCTTCCTTGCCGCGAGTGGCTGAAGTCCATGTGCAGTTGCCCGCACCGGGAGGAAACACAGAGTCGAGATGAATGTCGGCACCCTTGAAATCTTTATTCAGCTTTTCCTTATCATAAATGGAGGATGCCTCATGGATGGAAGGGAGACGCCAGTCCGCATATCCGCCCACTTTCTTTTCGTTCATTGATTTTACGTATTCTTCCGTTTCCGAATAAGAGACTTCTTTATCCAGATCCAACCGTGAGTCGTTCGCCATCCAAGTGACGCTGGTCAGAGAATCGTAAATAGTTCCATCGTCTCTTTTTAAAAACCGTGACTTTTCGTTACCCATTCTATTCCTCTCAAATAATCAGCAAGCAGTGAATGCTGATGGATGATATGTAATATTTTTCGATTAAACTGTAGCCCTATTTTAACCTATGGTGAGGTTATTTCAAAGTGGGGCCATTGTTATCTATTAAGAGGGGGGGGGGTAGAGGTCTGTGCGGCGGTCATTGAAAATGTGGTTGCGGGGGTTGAGGAATTTGTCGCGGGCTAGACTGAGGTCTAACTGGACCACATGTACTTCTTCATCGGTCATCGAGGCCCGGACCAAAATATTACCGTTGGGGTCTATCACCTGACTCTGGCCCATGAAGTTAAGAGGTTCTTCCTCTAAACGATCTTCCATTCCCACCCGGTCGGCGGTGACAGCGAAGACACGGTTTTCCAGGCAACGGGTGATCATGGCCTGCGGACAGTGGGTCAGGACCAGGTTGGAGGGATGAGCGATCAGATCCGCTCCCATCAGCGCAAGGGATCGGGCGGTTTCGGGAAAGCGCCAGTCGAAACAAATCATGACTCCTACTTTTGCGCCGGCGATATCAAAAAGCTTGAGCGGCAAGTTGCCTTGTTGGAAGCAGTCCTTTTCCGTATCAAAGAGATGGAGCTTGCGATACTTTCCGATATATCCATTCGGTCCCGTGATAACGGCGGAATTGTAGACCTGATCGTCTTCGATCTCGGCAAGACCGGCGATGATAGTGGCATTGGTTTTCTTGGCGATGGCGGTCAGCGCGCTGGTGGTGAGTCCTCCTGGAACTGGTTCCGCCAGGCTACGCGACTCTTCCATATCTTTGAACTGATAGCCGGTGGCAAAAAGTTCGGGCAGGACAAACAGGTCAGCACTCTGACCTTTAAGAAGTTCTTCAATCCGGTCAAGGTTATCCTGAACGCCTGCAAAAATGGGTTTGTTTTGAACGAATCCAACTCTCATAGTGGGTTCGGGTCAGGTCAGCCGGGAAGTTTTGTTTCTCAGCAGATGGTCAATCAGGGTCAGGGCGACCATGGCCTCGGCAATAGGAACGGCTCTTGGGGCGACGCAGGGATCGTGTCGGCCCTCAACGCGGATTTCAGATTTTTTTCCTTCTTGGGTGATGGTTTCTTGCGTCTTGTTGATCGATGAAGTTGGTTTCACCACCAATTTGACAACGATATCCATGCCATTGGAAATGCCACCGAGAATCCCCCCGGCGTTATTGGTTGTGGTCATCACCTTTTTGTTTTTTGTGACAAAGACATCATTACACTCCGAGCCGGTCATGGTGGCGGTTTGGAACCCTGCGCCAATTTCCATTCCTTTTACCGCAGGGATGCTCATGACCGCCTTGGCCAGGTCGGCATCCAGTCTGTCGAAGACGGGTTCTCCCAATCCGGCAGGCACTCCTTTGGCAATCACTTCGACGATACCTCCCAGCGAGTCGCCGTTTTTACGTGCCTGCATGATGGCGGCCACCATTTTTTCGGCGGTTTTCGCATCCGGACAACGCACAATATTTTTTTCTATTTCCTTGAAGTTTACGGTTGTTGCTGTGTGGTGCCCGATCTGCCGGGTGAACCCGGTGATGGTGATTTTATCGCGGGCTAAAAGTTTTTTAGCGATGGCCCCTGCGGCCACTCGGCCTACAGTTTCCCGTGCGCTGGACCGTCCTCCACCCCGGTAATCGCGAAAGCCGTATTTCGCATCATAGGTGTAGTCCGCGTGACCGGGACGGTACAGGTGTTTGATCAATTCATATTTTGAGGAATCGGCATCTTTGTTATCGACGCGCATGGAAATAGGCGTACCGGTGGTCTTGCCCTTAAAGACACCGGACATGATTTGGATTTTGTCGCCTTCCTTGCGGGTGGTAGTGACTTTGCTTTGGCCGGTTCGTCGCCGGTCCAGATCTTTTTGGATATCAGATTCTTTGAGGGGCAATCCGGCCGGGCAACCTTCCACGACAACCCCGACGCCATCACCATGAGACTCGCCCCAGGTGGTAATTTTAAAATGTTTTCCGAACGTGCTTCCAGACATAAATTATAGGCTGAATGTAACTCTTTCTGTTAAGGCCCGACTGGGTAACAGAACGTTCACTCGCGTATTCCTGGGATGAAGTTATTGAAAACTAAAGACTAATTGTTTTTGGGTGGGGAAGGGGTGCGGTGTGGGCGCCAGAGGACGCAGTGGCCCCGGTTTTATACGAATGAGGTGGGGGATTTTAACTTTAAAATCCCTTTTAGGACTCTACCTCTTGAGCTTTTTCGTGCTTGTCCACCAGTTCCCTCAACTCTTTTCCGGCCTTGAAAAAAGGCACTTTTTTAGAGGGAACCTCCACTTTTTGCCCAGACTTGGGATTGCGTCCAACCCTGGCATTTCTTTGCCGGATTCGGAAACTTCCAAACCCTCTCAATTCGACTTTTTTTCCTTCTGCCAACGATTCAGTAATGCTAGAAAAAACAGTATTCACCACGACCTCGGTCTGTTTCTTCGTCAGGTTGATCTGGTTGGCCACTCTTTCAACAAGCTCCGCTTTAGTCATTAAAAAATCTCCCCCCACCGGTAAACATTTTAACTGCTTCTGAAATAAGAATCGCAGAAGTATAGCATTAGGTGGAATTAAGTCAAGCCCAATATTTTAATGGGTTTACCCGGTTTTAAGGCCCCGGTTTTGCGCTTGAAAAGTCCCCCTTCAGGAGTCTGGATTAACGCGGTCGCATGACCTGACTGGGGGAGGGTATTTTAGTTTTTCTGTGCGGCGCAAGTGCCATAGCTCATTGTTTTTTCATGGAAACCAAAGATATTGCAAGCGGGGGTAGGAGGATGGCATTAAGGTTTCTGCCAGTTCACTGGCGAGCGAACTTTGCAGAAGCCAGTCGAGGAAAGGAATTTTTTCTTTTTGTTCAATGACTTCAGGCCTTCCTTTGATACCGAGCTTTTTTGCCAGCAGTTCGATGGTTTTTTCGAGCCCGCCCACCTCATCAATCAGTTTGAGCTCAAGAGCCTGCTGGCCGGTCATGATCCTTCCATCAGCAATCTTATGAACCTGGGCAACGGGCAGGTTTCGGCCTTTCGCGATAGCCTGCACAAATTGTTGGTGCACATCGTCCACGACATCTTGCAAAAGTTTTTGTTCCTCTGGGCTCATGGCTCGCAGGGGGGAACCCATGTCTTTGAATTTACCGCTCTTAATGATATTGGGTTTAACGCCAATTTTCTTTGTCAGTTCCTCAATGTTATTAAAAGCCATCACGGCAGATATGCTCCCCGTTAGGGTACCGGGATTAGCCAGTACGTAATCGGCCGCGCAGGCAATATAATATCCACCCGAGGCCGCCACCGTTCCCATGGAGGCATAAACCGTTTTATGATCGGCCCGGAGTTTCATGATTTCGCTGTAAATCTCCTGTGCCGGTGCAACCGCTCCGCCTGGAGAATTAATGCGCAGGATGATGCCCCGCACTTTCGGATTGTGGCGATAGTCGGAGAGCTGGCGGACAATGTCCCGGGAATTCATCAGCACTCCCTGAACGTGGATCAGGGCGATTTCGCCGGAAGGGGATTTCCAACGATCCGGCAACAGGGCAGAGCCGATGCTTATCAATATCATCAAGACAAAAAGCCCTGCCGCAAACCGCATAAAAGATTTGAAGAAAGATCGTTTAGGTTGAGTCGTAGGTTCCATTTTCAAGATTCTGGACCCTTTCGGGTCCAGAATTTTTCAGGTTTTACTCTTCTTCTTTAAAGCCTTCCAGATCTACCTGTTCTTTTTCGATCTGCGAAATGTCGAGTTTTTCCATATGGGCTTTAATGCTTAAAGCGATCTTTTTGTTAGAGGTATCCACTTTGATCACTTTTGCTTTGATGTCATCGTCCACCTTCACCGCAGATTCAGGATCTGTAATTTTTTCAGAACTGAGTTGCGAAACATGGATCAGGCCTTCTAATCCGTCGCCAAATTCTGCGAACGCTCCGAATCCTGTCACTTTGATGATCTTGCCGGTGACTTCGGTGCCGATAGGATAGTTGGCTGCGATATCATCCCAGGGGTCGGGTTGCAATTGTTTAACCCCAAGAGAGATGCGGCAGTTTTCCTTGTCGATGCTGAGCACGGCTGATGTGACTCTGTCCTTTTTCTTCAGGACTTCAGAAGGATGTTTGATTTTTTTCCAACTCAAATCGGAAATATGGATCAGCCCATCCACGCCGTCTTCCAGTTCCACAAAGGCGCCAAAGTCGGTCAGGTTACGAACCGTGCCCTCAACTTCAGAACCAATGGGATATTTGTCTTCAATTTTTTCCCACGGGTTGGGCTCGATTTGTTTCATGCCGAGAGAAATCCGTTTTTTCTCTTTATCGAGGGTCAGCACAATGGCTTCCACTTCATCTCCGATCGAAACCATTTTGCTCGGGTGTTTGACGTGACGGCTCCAGCTCATTTCGGAAATGTGGACCAGCCCTTCAATGCCTTTTTCAAGTTCTACAAACACGCCATAGTCGGTGATGCTGACCACCCGTCCCTTAATTTGGGTGCTGACCGGGTATTTGGAATCGACATCCACCCATGGGTCGGCACTGGTTTGTTTGAGACCGAGCGAGACGCGCTCTTTTTCTTTATCGTACTTGAGAACCATGACCGTGACTTTGTCACCAATGGAAAACATTTCGGAGGGATGGTTGACCCGGCCCCATGACATGTCGGTGATATGAAGCAGACCATCAATTCCGCCCAGGTCGATGAACACTCCGTACTCGGTGATATTTTTAACGATACCTTCAATGAGGCTGCCTTCACTCATTTTCTCCAGAGTGCCTTCGCGAATCTGTTTGCGTTGTTCTTCAAGGAGAATTCTTCGCGACAGGACAATATTGCCGCGTTTTTTATTCATCTTAATGATTTTCATGTCGAATTTTTCGCCCAGTAGTTTTTCCAGATTGCGAATCGGGCGAAGGTCGATCTGGGAACCAGGCAGGAAGGCTTTCAGGCCGATATCGACGGTCAGTCCGCCCTTGGCTTTGGCCACAACAGTACCCTGAATGGTTTTATCCGCTTCATAAGTTTGAACCAGGTCATCCCAGATTTTAATTTTATTGGCTTTTTCTTTGGACAGGACTACATTGCCATTGTTGTCCTCAACCTTCTCAAGATAGACCTCAACCTCTTCATCAAGCTGTAGGTTCTTGCCGTTTTCAGGGAATTCGGAAAGCGAGACCATGCCTTCTGATTTAAAGCCGACATCGATGGTGGCTAGTCCGTTGGAAATGGCGATCACCTTTCCCATGATGATCTGCGACGCTTTAAAGCGGCCAAGACTCTCGTTAAAATAGCCTTCCATCTCTTCATAGGCGGCGATCTGGGTTGCGGTTAGCTCCTCCTGTTCCTCTTTATCATCATTTTCCATTTGCTCTAGCAATTCCTTGGATATTTTCATGACCTCCTGATTCTCACTTTCTCCTGGGATGTTTAAAGGTTATTTATATTTTTAAAAATATGATCGGTGACTTCTTCAATACTTAATCGAGTAGTATCAACTTCCAGGGCATCGTCTGCTTTGACCAGTGGAGAAATTTTTCGGTTGCGGTCTTCATGGTCACGTTGCCGAATTTCTTCAATAATGGTTTTCAAATCCAAACCCGGGTTTTTAGATTTCAGTTCTTCATACCTCCGTCGTCCGCGTTCTTCCGCGTCGGCAACGAAAAAAAATTTTTTATCGGCCTGGGGGAATACGACCGTTCCAATGTCGCGTCCATCCATGACAACATTGCCGGTCTCCCCGATCTGACGTTGCCGGGCTACCAGGACTTCGCGAACAAACTTTTGCGCCGCAACTGTTGCGGCTCCCCGTCCCACCGTTTCATTTTTCAAAAGGGTGGTGACATTTTCACCCTCCACCAATACTGATTGCCCTTCAGCGCCAGGAACGAATTCAATATTCAGGCTCAAGGCGATCTTGGTCATAACTGATTCATCGGTAAGATCCAGGCCTTTTTTCTGGGCGGTCCAAGCCACGGCCCGATACATGGCACCGGTGTCGATGTACCGGTAGTTCAGCCGTTTAGCGACCAACTTGGCGACCGTGCTTTTGCCACTGCCGGCGGGCCCGTCTATTGCGATAATCATTCGATCAAATCACATTCAGCCGGTATTTGTTCGCGGCTATAAATTCTTTTTTTAATTCCTGTCCGTCGCCTCTTTCGATGGTACTGCGAATTTCTTCCAGTTTGTTCTGGAACCGGTCGATCAGATCCAGCGAATGGTTGCGATTGGAAAGACAGATATCCCGCCACATAACCGGGTCGCTGGAAGCAATTCGGGTGATGTCTCTTAGTCCAGCCCCTGAATAGGCGGTGACTTCACAACCATTGGGGGTTCTCAAGGCGCCAAGAGTGTTCATCAGGGCGTAAGCCACGATGTGAGGCAAATGGCTCACCGCGCCAAAAATAAAATCATGTTCTTCTGCTGATAAGCTGACGACCTTCATGCCGACCGCTTGCCAGAGGGCGCTGATTTTTTCCACAGCTTTTTTATCGGTGGTGTCTGTTGGGGTCACGATGCATTTTGCGTCTTGGTATAAATCTGCGGTGGAAGCTTCCAGTCCGGAGTTTTCCCCTCCGGCGATCGGGTGCGACCCGACAAAAAAAACGCCTTTAGGAACCAGTTTGTCTATGCCCTTGACGATGGGCTCTTTCACCGAGCCGACATCAGTGATCAGCGTGCCAGGCCGAACCTCGGAGGCCAGGTTTTGCATCAAGGGAACGAGGGTTGAAACCGGTGTGCACAACACGATCAGGTCGGCACCGCTGACCGCCGCACCCAAATCAGCGGGGCAGTGATCGATGATTTTTAAATCCTTAGCTTTTTCCAGGTTCTCACGGTTCCTGCCATATCCCGAAATCTCTTCCACAAGGCCGCGCTCTTTGCAGGCCTTGGCCAAAGAGGCCCCAAGCAGGCCAACACCGATCACCGTCATTTTTCCAAAAAGCTTCACGGTTGCCCCTGTTCGGGATAAGAGCCCAGTACCCGCAAAAACAGAGTCTGTTTGCCCAATGTTTTTAAAACGCGTTCGACCGTTTTATCTTCAACGTGGCCGATGAAATCGACATAGAACAAGTATTCCCAAGGCCGATTGCGCAGAGGCCGCGATTGTATTTTCGATAGACTGATTTTGTTTTTGGCAAACAACTGCAAGGTTTTGAGCAAAGACCCGGATTCGTCGGCGATGGAAAACATGAGCGATGTTTTATTCTTCTTGGTTCTTTTAGCCTTGTCTTTGGAGATGACCAGAAACCGGGTGTGGTTTTCGGCCCGATCCTGAATATTTTTCGCGACAGTTTTTAATCCATAGACCTCGGCGGCAAGTTCCCCGGCGATGGCGGCCGTGTTTTTATTTTGTTTGGCCAGTTGCGCCGCCTGGGCCGTGCTGGAAGCGGGAACCTGCTCAACACCAGGCAGGTTACTGTTCAGCCAGTTTCTGCACTGCGCAAAAGGCTGGGGATGTGAATAGATTTTCTTGATCTTTTTTCGGTCGGCGACTGTGGATAAAAGAAAAAGCCCGATGGGCAGTCGGGTCTCACTGCAAATATAAAGAGGAGAATCGACAAAGCAGTCGAGGGTCAGGTTGATAACCCCTTCAATGGAATTTTCTATCGGCACGACTCCGTAATCGGAGTTGCCCAGCTCGATTTCCGAAAAAACAGTTTCAATATTTCCGCAAGGATTGAAGGTGCAGGAATGGCCAAAATGCCGTACTGCTGCCTGATGGCTGAAGGTGGTTTCTGGCCCGAGAAAAGCAATCTTCAAAGGCTTTTCTAAAGCGAGCGTGGCGGAGAACAGTTCGCGAAAAATGGATTCGATGGAAGAGTTGGGGAAAGGGCCCTTGTTCAGCTCCCTCAACCGTTCAAGGATCGCCCGTTCGCGTTGGGGGACGTGGAAGTGGTTCGTCTTCCCCTGACGGGACTTCTCATCGCCGATTTTCCGGGCCAATTGGCCACGGCGACTGATCAGCTTTACCAGCTGGTCGTCAATTCTGTCAATCTGCTGGCGCAGATCATCTAACTGGGACAAAAAACAAATACCGCCTTTACTTGGATTTCCCGAAATTGCCTGAGCGGGATGGTTGATCATTTCACATTTCAGCCCTAAAATGCAAGTAATAAATTCCCACTCGGCGTGGGGCCAACTCGCAATGACTCGTTGGGCCGAGAGAACGTTTGCCCGCGAAATAAAGAAATTGCAAATTACCAGCGGAGGTACTCCGCCTAGTGAATTTTGAGGACATAAATATGGTACTACTTGAGTTCAGCATGAGCCCCATGGATAAAGGAGAGAGCGTCAGCGAACAGGTTAGCCGTTCCCTTAAAATTATTGACGATAGCGGTGTGCCGTATCGGTTGAATCCGATGGGAACGGTGCTGGAAGGCGAGTTCGATGACGTTATGGATGTTGTCAAACAATGTTACGAGATGATGAAGAAGGATTGCAAACGCATCACCTGCGGCATCAAGATTGACTATAGGGAGGGTAAATCGGGCAGGCTGGAATCCAAAATCGCTTCCATCGAAAACAAACTGGGAAAAGAGATGAAGAAGTAGACTCTCCAAGGAGTCCGTAGGCTGGTAAATGCTATAGAAGGATGTACTGGTTAAAGAATTCCTGTTGACGTATTCCTTATTTCAGAATACTATAGGGGATGATTAAAGGTTTTCGCTGTAAAGACACGGAAAATCTGTTTCAGGACGAACTGGTTTCCCGTTTTAGAAGTATTGAAAGGGTTGCCCGGAGAAAACTGGAAATGCTTGAAGCTGCTACAGAACTTGATGATTTGCGGCAACCGCCGGGTAACAGATTAGAAGCTTTAAAGGGAAACCGAAAAGGCCAGTATAGTATCCGCATCAACGATAGATGGCGGGTTTGTTTCAAATGGAAGGACAAACATGCCTATGATGTGGAAATCATTGATTATCATTAAATAGAGCAACGGAATTATGAGAAAAAAATTGGAGCCAGTCACGCCGGGAGAAATTCTACTGGAAGAGTTTATGTTGCCGTTTGGGATCAGCCAGAACAAACTCGCAAGGGATATTGATGTCCCTGTAGCGCGTATCAACGATATCGTTCATGCTCGACGCGGTATCACGGCCAATAGTGCTTTGCGACTGGGAAAATACTTTAAAACCACTGCCGAATTCTGGATGAATTTGCAGTCTCGCTACGACCTCAAGCTTGCCAGGCGAGATGATTGGCCCACGCTGGAGAAAAATATCCGCCCCCTGCCGCAAAACATGGTTTAATCCTTTTATCACCTACTGAGTTAATACGGATTATTCCCAAAAACTTGGAATCCCTATGGAACCTGAAATAGAAACTTTCACAAGTAAGATAAATGCAACTTCTGTTCGCAAGCTAACGCAAATACAGTTTAACGATGCGGTTGGAACAAATTTGCTTCCTCTGCGTATTTTTAGGAGAGAAAATTATTTTGTCTTAGAAAAAGATGATGATTGGAAATTCCTGATAATTAAAATTAGTCGATCAAAAAAACCGTTTTTGGGGGTGGACATGAATATTTTAGATAGATTAAATGGTTCACTGAATAATTATTATCTCGTTCTTTTAGAATCAAATAAGGCGGGCTACCGTTACTCAAAATCTCAACTAAATTGGAATATTAGGCATGATTGGCGTATTGCAAGGGACAATAACTGTAAAATTAATTATGGAACTTTAAGTGATGAAAATCACTTTTTGTCTGTAGGAAGTTTTCTCACATCAGAACTTTTCTGATGTAACTTACAACGGCGCTGATTTCATCTTTCGTGAGGTTCGATTCCCACGGCATCATGGCGGTGCCTTTCCTTCCTTTTGTGACGGATTCAATCATCCGTTTTTCGGTCAGTTCTTTTTTCGATTCTTCATGGGTGAAATTTTTGGGCGTTGGATTCAACACATTCGCGGCGAAAGTTTTGCCGTCACCTTTACCGCCGTGGCAGGCTTTGCAATGTTTGTAGAAAATATCCCGGCCGGTTTCTGAGTCGACAGGCTCTGCGAAGGCGCTGGGCAGGAAAAACCCCACAATGAGGACACATAAAAGAAAAATCAAGCCCGGCTTTTTTCGCTTGCTTAAAATGTAAATCGCCTCAGCCTTCTTTGAAATAAACCAACCCTCCCTTCATAGGGAGAGACCTTTGCATAACCCCGAGATTCTTCGTCACGTTGTTCCTCAGAATGACAAAACAGCCCTTTATTGTCATGCTGAGCTTGTCGAAGCATCTCGCTTTTCTGCTTTATCGACTTACGCAAAGGTCTCTCATAGGGAGGGATGGAAATCGCAAAACCTTTTTAAGCCGAGATAATTCTTTGCTAGCAGATAAAGCCATTTACCCCTTCGGGGCACGAAAACTAAGGAGAAATATCACGGCTACTGGCCCCGCGCCTAGCGGATGTTTTCCAGTTTTTCGATCATCAAGGTCTGGACCATATGTTCCTTGAACCGGAGGATCACCTTATTGAGGTCAAAATTCGGACTTTTCAGAGACACGTAAAAAACATCGATGGCCCGATCGCCCTGGGTGGAAATTTTGGCCCGGTGAATGCGAATGCCAAAATCGGCAAAGATGGTGGCAACTTTGTAGAGCATGCCGATATGGTCTCGGGCTTCAATCCGGATTACTGTGAACGGATTATCCACCGTTTTTTCAACATGCACTCTCGGGACCATCGCCACCTTTTTCTGCTCGTCGGCGTAACGGGTTCGGTATTTCAACATTTTCTGCAAACTGGTTTCCCCTGCAAACAACTGGCCCAGAGTATTTTTAATATCTTTCCAGATTTCGAGGTCATCGGCTGTGGCGTTGGCACCTGCTTCGACCTGTATGGTGACAATCACGATGCCATCCTGTTTGAGATAGATTTGTGCACCGAGAATGTTCAGGCTTTTGGCGGTGACGGTTCCCACCAGTTTTTTGAACGATTCAATGCCGGTAGGGCAACACAGGGTTAAGTTATGGTAGTTGCCTGCTTCATGGAACTGGTGATGCAGAACAAACAGTTTATCCTTAAAAGATCGGATGAGGCGGATATGAAGCGCCACCTCTTCAGAGGATACTGTCATCAAATAATCTTCCGGCATCTGGCGAAGGTGCTTTTCGATATCGTTCACGGGCAGTTCCCGATGCAGGGCTTTGAATACCCCCACTCGGGTGGCCCGGGGCTGTTGTTCCAGAGAACCTGGGTCTTCCAGATACTTCAAGGTTCTTTCATATAACTCCGAGAGCAATATTTTTTTCCAGGCGGTCAGGGTTCCCGGTGCCACCGCCCGCAACTCGGCATAACTGAGGAGGTAGAGTCCCTTTAACCTCTCTGCGTTCACCAAGGTTTTGGCGAATTTCCGGATCACCCCTGGCTGGTGGATATCCTGATGCAAGGCCGTTTCGATCATGGTGTAAGGATTAGCGAGAAGAAAAAGCAGGATTTGCACATCCGCCTCTTCCAGGTTCAGTCTTTCGGTCATGGATTTTAAAAATTCGCCCTGTTCACCCTCGCGCATTTCTCCTACCGATTGCAGAAGGGCTGATAACTTGAGAACCCCCTTCCGAAAGTAATCCTGATACAAGGCGGACAGGTCGGTGGGATTGGTGATGCCGGTAATGGCCAGTTCATCGAGAAAGCGGATGATGCGCAGGGAATGTTCATCGGCAGTGTAATGATGATAGAAATCATGATTCACCTTGCAGTGTGCCAGCCCGAATTCCGGAAGAATCTGTTCCAGAATGTGTGTTTCATGCATCAGCCGCAGGATTTTTTCAGCGCCTTTGTCTTTCAGAATGGAAAACAGGAAATCCCGAGTCTCTTCTCCCTTCATGAATTGCGGGCTAATGAGATTTTTGCTCAGCCGCATTTGCCGCTGAAGCTTGTAATCCGGCGCGACTTGATGTTTTCTGCAAAGCTCTAACGCAATCAATAAAAGCGATTTATCTTTTTTAAAATCCTCTTTCGCATCGCCGTCATAAATCAGGGAGGAATCTGAAATATGGAATCCACTCCCTACGGATTTTTTAGTTAATGAAGAGATTACTTTTTTGAGCGATCTTTTGGTTTGTCGGCAATGCTCAAAAAGGTTTTGCGAAAAATTATAGATATTGGTGGCGTGCAGATAATAGTCGCGCATGAACTCTTCAACGGGTTGCCCGTGGGTGGAAGACCTGTATCCAAGATTGGCGGCCAGTTGTTTCTGGACGTCGAAAGTCAGGACATTGGTTTTTCTTTCGGTCAGGTAATGCAGTTCATTCCGGACGCGCAGTGAAAAATCGACAGAATGGTAGAGCGACTCAATTTCTTCCCGGGAAAGCACGTGGGTCTCATTAATTTCGCGAAGCGAATGACATCCATAGCGCACGGCGGTGGCCCACAGGGCGCTATGGTAGTCGCGCAATCCTCCCGGCCCGTTTTTTATATCCGGCTCCGGGTGGCACACCACGCCGTCCTCCTGTCCGTAGCGGGTGTATGTTTCTTTCAATTTGGAGTTCAAAAACTGTTTCACATGTTTTTGCAAAACATTTTTATGGATGGAGTTGTAAAACTTATCATAAGTGGTTCGGTTGCCAATGAGGAACCGGGTTTCGATCATGGAGGTTTTGATGGTCACATCCTCCCGGGAAAGTTTTATACAGTCTTTAATGGTGCGGGAGCTGTGACTGATTTCCATGTCGAATCCCCAAATAACCGACAGCGCGTCCTGAATAAATGTTTTTGTGAGAGGCTTGGTTTTTTTGGAAAGAAGAAACAATAAATCAATATCCGAAAGCGGATTGAGTTCTCCCCGTCCATAGCCCCCCACCGCGATGAGGGAGAACCCTTCCAGAACCCGGGCGTCGGCATAAACCTCAAGCTGTGTCATGGAAAGAAGGACGTGCCGGATGACCTCATCGACCAGGCTGGTGTGGGCCTGGATGATTTCGCGTCCGCCGGTTCCCGAGCGATGCCAGTTTTTGATCTTGGCCTTCTCATCCTTCAATAATTGTTTAAAGGTCTGAAAATAGGGCAGTCGCTGCTTGGGATCGGCAGGGATATTCTGCACCGGGCTGAAATCAATCGCCAGTCGATAGTGTTTTTCAGAATTGTCCATAGAGGGAAAATCAGCAGGAAGATGATTTGAAGAATAAGACAATTATATCAAATTTTAAGCATTGTTGTTTTTGGTCCTATTAAATATAAAGGCTTCCTGGACCGTTTTGCTTGTGCTGCCTTGTGTGCCTTTTTTCAGTGTTTTTGTGGGAAATTGTCCGACCAAAATTGCTTGACAAGAAGGGGGTAATAATTTAGCTTAAACCGTTCTTCTAACAGACATTTTATGTTGCGCTTACCTGTTATCTCTGTCATTCGAGATTTAATAATTTTTGTTATTCATTAACTAAACATAATTAAGTAATTTTTTTTGGGGTGAAAACGATGTCAGAACAGCCAGATATTATCTATACAAAAGTGGATGAAGCACCTCAACTTGCGAGTGGATCGTTTCTTCCGATCATACAAGCCTTTACCGGTGCGGCCGGCGTTAATGTGGGCACCATGGATATTTCGCTCGCGGGCAGGATTATTGCCCAATTTCCCGAGAGACTCAAACCGGAACAACAACAACCGGATGACCTGGCTTTGCTGGGTGAGTTGGTGCTTGACCCCGATGCCAATGTTATCAAGCTTCCCAATATCAGTGCCTCCAATCCCCAAATAGCGGCCGCTCTCGAAGAATTGCGGTCCAAAGGCTATGATCTTCCGGATTGCCCCGAAGACCCGAAAAATGACGAAGAAAAGGCCATCAAGGCCAAATTTGACAAGGTCAAGGGAAGCGCGGTCAACCCTGTTTTAAGACAGGGGAACTCGGACCGAAGAGCCGCCGTTGCGGTCAAAAATTATGCAAAGAGTAATCCGCACAAAATGGGCCAATGGTCGAAGGACTCTAAAACCAATATCGCGAACATGAAGAGCGGGGATTTTTGTGCCAACGAAAAATCTGTGACCATCACCGACGCCATGGCCGGAAACGGTAAGATTGAGTTTACCGGTGCAGATGGAAACACCAAGGTGTTGAAAGATAAAATTGCCTTTGAGACGGGTGATGTCGTCGATGCAACCAAAATGAGTTGCCAGGCTCTGCGATCATTTATTAAAGATGCTACTGCGCAGGCGAAAAAAGAGGGCGTTTTATTGTCCCTGCACATGAAAGCTACGATGATGAAAGTCTCCGATCCCATAATTTTCGGTCACGGGGTCACGGTTGTTTTTGCCGACGTGTTTGAAAAACATGCGGACACGTTTAAAAAACTCGGCGTCAATGCCAATAATGGTCTGGGCGATGTTTATGCCAAAATTAAAGACCTGCCCGCCGACCAGCAGAAAGAAATCGAAGCCGACATTCAAGCCTGTATCAAGAATGGGCCGGACCTGGCAATGGTGGACTCCGATAAAGGCATCACGAACTTTCATGTTCCCAGTGACATCATTATTGATGCTTCCTTGGCGGCGGCGATCCGCACTTCCGGAAAAATGTGGGGGCCCGATGGAAAGGAACACGATACGCTGGCCATGGTGCCGGACAGCAGTTATGCCGGTATTTATCAGTCGGCCATCGATTTTTGTAGAGACAATGGTCAGTTTGATCCCACCACGATGGGCACGGTTCCCAATGTTGGCCTGATGGCCAAGAAGGCAGAGGAATACGGCTCTCACGATAAAACTTTTGAGGCAACCGGGAAAGGCACCATCCGCATGTTGGATGGTGCCGGTAACGTTCTGCATGAGTTTGATGTGGAAGAGGGGGATATCTTCCGCGGTTGCCAGGTCAAAGACATCGCGATCGAAGACTGGGTCAAGCTGGCGGTCAATCGGGCTCGGCTCTCCGAAACGCCTGTTGTTTTCTGGTTGGATAAGAACCGGGCGCACGATGCCGAGATCATCGCAAAAGTTGAGCTCTATTTAAAGGATCACGACACCAACGGTCTGGACATCCAAACCATGGCACCGGTGGAGGCGATGAACCACTCCCTCAAACGTGCCAAAGACGGTAAGGATACTATTTCTGCAACCGGTAACGTTCTGCGCGATTATCTGACCGACTTGTTCCCGATCCTCGAACTGGGCACCAGCGCAAAAATGTTGTCCATCGTTCCGCTTATTAAAGGCGGTGGGCTTTTTGAGACCGGCGCAGGCGGGTCCGCGCCGAAACATGTTCAACAGTTTGTCAAAGAAGGGCATTTGCGTTGGGAATCTCTCGGCGAATTTCTGGCTCTCTCTGAGTCTCTGGCGCATCTGGCCCGGGCAAAGGGAAATGCCAAAGCTCAAATTCTGGCAGATACGCTGAATCGGGCTACCGAAACGCTGATGGATAATAAAAAGTCGCCGGGACGCGAAGTCGGGCAGTTGGACAATGCCGGCACCCATGTTTATGAAACACTTTACTGGGCGCAGGAGTTGGCGAAGCAAGATGACGATGCCGACCTTAAAGCGCGTTTTGCTCCGCTCGCTAAGGAGCTTGAAGCAAAACTGGATACCATTATTAAAGAGTTGGACGGCGCTCAAGGGAAGCCGAAAGATCTCGGCGGTTATTATCTGCCTGATCCTGCAAAGGTCGAGGCGGCGATGCGCCCGAGCGCAACCTTCAATAAAATATTGGACAGCTTAAATTAAGAGCTTCCGCTGGCTAATAACAGGTCAAACCGGGTTCAGGTTTGCCTTCATGTAGAGGAACTGCTATGTCAAGCGCAAGAAAAAAAATCACGGTCGTTGGGGCGGGTCAGGTTGGGTCCACTGTTGCCCAGTTAACCGCTTATAAAAACCTCGGCGATGTGGTGATCATCGATATTGTTGAGGGAATCCCGCAGGGAAAAGCTCTGGATTTGCAGGAGTCAAGTTGTCTGCAGGTTTTCGATAGTCTGGTGACAGGAACCAACGACTATAAAGACACGGCCAATTCCGATATCGTGGTGATCACAGCAGGGCTGCCGCGCAAGCCGGGCATGAGCCGCGAAGACCTTCTCGCCACCAATGCGAAAATTGTGCAATCGGTGACCGAGCAGATCATGGAGCATTCGCGCGACCCGATTGTCATCGTGGTGTCGAACCCGCTTGACGCGATGGTGTACATGGCCAAGAAAACCGGCAACCTGCCCAAGAACAAAATCATCGGCATGGCCGGCGTGCTCGACTCGGCCCGGTTGCGAACCTTCGTTTCGCTGGAGCTGGGCTGCTCACTGGTGGATGTGGATGCGATGGTCCTTGGCGGGCATGGCGACTCCATGGTCCCATTGCCCCGTTACACTTCTGTGTCGGGCATCTCGATCACCGAACTGATGACCCAGGAACAGATCGACCGGGTGGTGGAACGCACCCGAAAAGGCGGGGCGGAAATTGTCGCACTGCTTAAAACCGGTAGCGCCTTTTACGCGCCTGGTGCTTCGGTGGTGAAAATGATTGAAGCGATCTTGCAGGACAAACGCCGCATCCTCCCCTGCACCGCTTATTTGGAAGGCGAATATGGCTGGAGCGAAATTTTCTTCGGCGTTCCCGTCATGATGGGCATCCACGGCATCGAAAAAGTCATTGAGCTTAAAATGACCGATGAAGAACAAGCCGCTCTCGATGCGTCGGCACGGGATGTGAAGAAAACCTGCGATGAAATAGACGCGATCCTGAAAAACGGATCGTAACTCTTCGCCAGAGGGGCAACGTTCAAAACACCTCGCCGTGGCGCCAATGTTGTCATGCTGAGCTTGTCGAAGCATCTCGGGTTTTCCTGTCATGCTGAGGACCTCGAAGCATCTCGTCGTTGCGAGTGAAACGCGGCAATCCAGATCCATGCCTTGAGGGGTAATCCAATTATTCCTCTCCCCTCCGAGAGACCTTTGCGTAAGTCGATAAAGCAGAAAAGCGCGATGCTTCGACAAGCTCAGCATGACAACACTGGGCCATTTTGTCATTCTGAGGAACAACGTGACGAAGAATCTCGGGGTTATGCAAAGGTCTCCTCCGAGGGAGAGGCAAGGCGTGGCCGCGGTGAGGGGGGGGGATTCTGTCACCCTGAGGTCCTCGAAGGGTCGCCTTAGCCTTTATGCCTTGCAGGGTTATGTCTTATCCTCTGCCTTGAAATTTATGGAATTTGTTCAAGAATTGGTTTTTGTTTTCAAAATCATAAGATCGACCTCCACTATGAGAACCCGTTTATCACCCGATGTCCCGCCCGCAATTTCGCCAGTTAAAACATAACCCACATTCAGGCCGGTGTTCTGATGAATAGACGCCAGAGTCAAGGCCGATGGAAGGGTTTTTCCGTTTTCAATCTCCGACAAACTTCCTCCGGAAATTTTGAGCCTCCGAGCCAGTTCTTTGGCCTTCATGCCCTGGCTTTCTCGCCAACTGCGAATCCGCATTCCCATTCCTGCGAACTTGATCTTTCTCCCTGTGTTTTTCATCACCTTCTCCTACCGATTTACACAAAAAAAGTCCTGTGGTGTGTGTGGACACTAGGGACCATTTCTAACGTTTTGACAGTTTCAATCTATTCCCATGGTGGTTTGTTGTCAATAAAAATATCCCAACTTGGGTTTATTTGGAAATAGGTTTATTTATTTTCAAGTTGTTCTTTATTTGGAGAATTAGGAATTGAAATCTGTATTCAGTCGTGAATATAAAAATTTTCTGAAGTTACTCATACGAAAGCGGAGATCCGCAAAAATGACCCAGCAGAATGTAGCTGACATTCTTAAGAAGCCCCAATCATTTGTGTCGAAATATGAAAACGGAGAACGGCGATTGGATATCGTCGAATTTATAAAAGTCGCACGATCAATGGGAGCTTCTCCAATCTCAATAATAAAAGAAATTGAGAAACATTAAAGACTTTAGAAATGAAGGAGGCTAGAAATAGTTTCACTATCCTCAGGGATTAGCTTTATCACTTATCCTTGATTCCTCACATGATGCTAAAAAAATTCTAAACAAACATAATGAATAAAAATGACTGTATATAACACTGCCGCAGATAGTGCTAATACATCGGTAAGAGCATTTCTTACAAAAGTGGGTGAATTTTATTTAGGTCGGAGCTTTAATACCTCAAGCGGCCAGGGAAAATCGGATTGGGAAAGAGTTAAAAATAAGGTGTTTCAAAAGAAATGTGCATATTGTGATGAGGACAGCGCTAAATTACAAATTGAGCATTTAATTATGTTTAATCGCAAAGAATGTGGATTGCATCATCCTGGAAATATTGTTCCTATTTGTTCAAAGTGCAATAAAAGAATCAGAGGACCAAAAGGGGAATATGTGAACTGGGAAGAACAATTAGAACGTATTTGCAAAGATCAGGGAGAAGAACACAAGTTTGAGCAAAGGAGAAATAAAATAAGAAAACATATTAAAATTGAAAAATATCCAAATTTATCAAAAGAAGAAAGTCACGCCATCCGGGTAATTGCCAATTCTCTGTATGAAAATACAAAAAATGAATTAGAAAAATCTCTAGACCTATATAAACAATTAGACAAGGCTTTTGTCCAAAGGTAAACCGAAGTGAAGGGGGTCGGGGGGATTTGCCGTCATCCTGAGCTTCCGTGATATCTTCTTCCAGAGCTCTCGTGCCCTGCAAGGGTAAATCCTTTTTAGATTTTTTTTAAGTAATAAATATTCACAAAATTCATTTTCTACTCCTTATTCCATCTTTTTTGCCATTACATAAAAACTGGCAATTTGACTTCTAAAGCAAATTGACCTAAATTGGCAAAAGTTTAAGGTTATCCGAATAATTTTACTTAAAATTCCACTAGCTTATTATCAAATTTTTCCAAGATGTAATGACTTTAAAGGCTAAACTAGTTTAAACACAAAATGTTGCATCATACTGAATGGGGAAATTTTTAAAAATATGGCTATACAAAGGAGAAAAAAAGGGAAACATTCAAATTTTGGCGAAGTGGTTGATTTGTTTTGCGGCGTCGGCGCTTTAAGTCATGGGCTAAAATGCGCAGGGCTAAAAATTGTTGCTGGATATGACACAGATGCAAGGTGTAGGTATGCATTTGAAAAAAATAATGACGCTACGTTTTATACGAGAGATGTAGCAAAGCTTACCGCTAAAGAAATCAAGAATCACTTTAGTGGAAATGCACCTTCCATCCTTGCGGGATGTGCTCCCTGCCAACCATTTTCAACATATAAACAAAGGTATGACGAAGACCCAAGTTGGGACTTAGTTGCAAAATTTGCAAAACTGGCAGTAAAAGCAAATCCGGATTTTGTAACAATGGAAAATGTTCCAGCACTCATGAAATACAAAAATGGCATCGTATTTAAGCAATTTTGTAACTCTCTTCGGAAGGCTGGCTATCAAGTGGAATGGACTGTAGCAAAATGTGAAGAGTTCGGGATACCGCAAAAGAGAAGAAGACTAGTAGTTATAGCTTCCAAAGCTGGAAACCTTAAACCATTGCGACCCTCACATAAAAATTTTGTTTCTGTATGTAAGGCAATTGGCAAATTGCCCCAGCTAGAGGCCGGTGAGTCCAGCAGTAAAGACCCTCTCCATATTGCTGCATTTCTATCAAATTTAAATCTAAAACGAATTAAGGCATCTACCCCAGGAGGAACTTGGCGCGATTGGCCTAAAGGGTTACGCTCACCATGCCACCGTCGCGTCACTGGAAAAACATATTCGGGCGTCTATGCACGTATGACATGGGATGACCCATCACCCACAATGACAACACAGTGCTATGGTTATGGTAATGGTCGATTTGGCCACCCAGAGCAAAATCGAGCAATTTCCCTGAGAGAAGCTGCGATTTTCCAGTCTTTTCCTCGCAGATACGAATTTTTACCCGTTAATGAAAAAATTTCTTTTACTGAAGTAGGCAGATGGATTGGAAATGCAGTCCCCGTTAAGCTGGCAAAAGCGATAGGAAAAACCATTATTAAAGCTTGCTAAAAGGATTCCCTTAGTGAATAAGAAATTAAATAATAATTTTAACTTCGAAATTTCTCTGAGTGTATTAAATCACCTTGGGCGGAATTTATATCGCAACTTTATTACAGTTTTGGGCGAAGCGATATCTAATGCTTGGGATGCTGATGCTGAAAACGTGTGGATAGAAATTGACAAGGATAAGCAAGTATTTAGCATCAAAGATGATGGTATTGGGATGGACGCCAATGATTTTCAATCGAAATTTTTAAAAATCGGATATAGCAAACGGGCATCTGGCAAGATGAATACGAAGTCCGAACGACCATTTATAGGAGCCAAAGGAATTGGAAAACTAGCACTTCTATCATGCGCAAAACGTATCTCTGTTTTTACAAAAAAAACAGGGGGCGACTATGTCGGCGGGGTAATTGACAATACTAGTTTAGACCAAGCTATTAAAAGTGACTTAACTCCAGATAAGTATCCATTAGAAGCTTTTGATGTTAAATCAATACATGACTTAACCAAGAAACATAAACGGGGAACAATTATCTGCTTTGAAGAAACTAAAGATCAAATAAAGAACTCTATTGCACACATAAAGAAGCTCATCGCACTCAATTTTCATTTTTCTTTGATAGACGAAAATTTTTCTATTCACGTTAATAACGAAAAAGTCTCTTTTGATGACATAAAAGACCTGGTAGACGCTACCGAATTCGTATGGGTAATAAACAATCTTGATGATGATTTCGTTAAAAAGTTAAAGAGCTTAAAGCATAAAAAAATAAAGCTTACTACTGCGTTAGATGTTGGGGGATTTATAGCATCTGTAAAAAAGCCAAGAAACCTAAAGATAACAGGCACTGAAGAGCGCGCAACTATTGATTTGTTCGTAAACGGTAGACTAAGAGAAAAGAACATAATTAGCCATATTCCTACTCAGCGAATTATAGAAAGTTATATATATGGACAGATCCATTTCGATTCAATGGATGTTTTAGGCAAAGACCCTTTTACCAGCAGCCGAGAAGGCATAGTCGAGGATGACGAAAATTTTCAATCTTTACTCGATTATTTAAAGCGTGAGGCGCTGCCAGCAATATTCGATTCTTGGGATAAACTGCGTCTAGACAGAGGTGAAGAGGGAGATCAAGAAAATACGCGAAAAACAAAGAAGGAAAGAAAGGCGAGGGATTTATATTCTGCCACGAAAGAAGAATATGAGCCCGATGATGATTCACCACAGAGAGATCAAGTTGAAGAATGGCTGAATGCATTGCGCGACGATGCTGAGTTTAATTTATCCTCTTACGCCGACTGCTTTTTATCTGAAAATTTAGTCCGTAAATATATTGATTCGAATACGATAAAGCTCGAGAAAAAAACCAAACAAGAAGCTGAAAAATGGCGACAACGTGAATCAGTTAAGAAGGGTAAAGCTAATCTCAGTTTCGATATAAGAAAAGATAATAGCGATATAAGTTATTTGAGCATGGACGATCTTGCTATCACCGCAGAAGGCTCTAAGGACGGAGGGGGCAAGCAGTCATTGCGGGACGACGCGATTGCTTATGCACCAGTAAGAAATGTTGTTGGTCACACAGGCTTATTAACCAAAAATGGTAAAGCCCATCTTCGTTTGAAGTATGAAAATATCAAAGCCCGCCTTAAAACCCTAATTTCAAAGAAAAAATGATCAGCTGTTTTCTCGATCCCAGTAAAGTAATAGTAAAAATTAGATTTTCATCTATCAAGAGTCAGGGCTAGGTTCAGGTGAAAAAAATCCGGTAGGGTCTTGGGGTATGTCTTCACCAGCCCCCGTAAATGCATATAAAAACTCATAAATAGGAAGCGGGAGTTGAGTGGCTAAACCGGGCAAAAACTTCATTAAAAAATTCGTAGCCAACCAAAAAACAAGGAGCATCATTATGAGTTCTATAAATTTTTCCATGTGCTTCTCCATGGCCCATTATAACAACTTTATTACAGGGGTTAATGAGGGGGGGATCATGAGGGGGTCAAGTCTTTTCTTGACTAAATGAAGGGGTCTACCCGTTCTACCCGTACCGGGCATGAAGGCTGAGGAAGAGGACATCACAGTTACTGATGGGGATATCACGTGTACCTGCGGGGCATGATCCTTCTACCCCTGCGGGGCATGAAAGTTAATGAGGGGATATCACGGCAGCTCAGGATGACGAGAAAAACGCTAAAAATTCTCTCTGGATTGCCGCACTCCCTCCGGTCGTTCGCAATGACGACAACCCCCCTCAGTTCTTCTTTGATTTGAAATGGCCTGGGTTTTTTGGCCTGGGCCTTTTCTTTTTGAAATTGTATTCTAATTCTATTAGGGGGAGAGTGAGTGAGGTCCATATGGATTATTTATGGCTCTATCTGGGTTTGCTGACAGCCTGGATATTTATCAACCCTGGCGGAGCTTGCAGAAAAAGCGGTGGATGTCGTCAAGCAAGGAAAAAAAGATTGGGGTGGGGTTTCTATAATGCCCGGCATAATGTTCATGCCAATTTTTTTCTCCTCATTGCCTTTCTGGTGAATATATTTTGGCCGTAGGTCGGATTCTGGATTGTCGGTTCTTTGCATTCACTCGCGGGTGTATTGGCTTTGGGCTATGGGGTTTACGCTATTATTGTTGTAAAGCGCAATGATGGTCCTACTTCTGAAAACTGATAGCACTTAATATAATGAAAAAATTTCAGTCAATTCCATTTGTTCTGTTCCTTTTTTTGGGAGTCTGGGCATCCCATTTCACATTCCCTACTCTTGCCTGGGCAGAAACACGCTACATCGACTTGACCCATCCTTTTGACCAATCCACTATTTACTGGCCGACCAGCCGACCTTTTCAATTGGATGAGGTTTATAAAGGGAAAACGGAATCCGGATTTTGGTACGAAGCTAACAATTTCAGCGGAGCCGAGCACGGTGGCACTCACATAGACACTCTGGCCCATTTTGCCAAAGGACGCTGGCGCATAGACGAAATTCCGTTGAACCGCCTCATCGCGCCGGGGATTATGATAGATGTGGGTTTCAGAGCCGAGGGGCATCCCGATTAAAGGTTCAAAACGGCAATAAATTAAAAGTTTCTGACATCCAAAACTATATTGTCAAAGATCAAGGGGCCACCCTTGCAGGGCATGATGTTTTAAGGAGGGGGTATCAAGCCTCAGGATGACGAGAAAAACGCTAAAAATTCTCTCTGGATTGCCACACTCCTTTTAGTCGTTCGCAATGACGAGATCCTTCGTTGCCTGCGGCTCCTCAAGGATGACAGTATCGCCCCCACGGCAAGTGGCTCAGGATGACAGACAAAAACCCTCTTGAGGTCAATCACCTCCGCCCTTGTGATATCCCCTCATTAACTTTCATGCCCCGAAGGGGTACTTTAAGAAAGAGGGGGTAAACAAAATGCCCCCCCTCACCTTGCCTCTCCCTCGGAGGGGAGAGGGATAACAGGATGACAGGCATGATCCTTTGAGAGCCTCAGGATGACGAAAGGAAAATCCACACCCCACCTAGCCTCCCCTCATGAGAGGAGAGGAATGTTTTATCCGTGTCGATCTGTGTGCATCGGTGGTTAAACGGGGGTTATTGCACATTGAGGCCAGCATCACGCTGGCGGCTAGTGGCTAATTTCAAACTGCTCATAAACCGTTACCCCTTCCGGCTTGTCGTCGCATTCCAGGGGGATGTTGTCCCAGAATTTCTTTCGCGATTTCCAGCGCGGGTTTTGTTGGTCATCAGGATCATCGTTCACACATACTCGCCAGACCGTTCCTTTCAAAACATCCCGCGAAATATCCAGTGTGACAAAATGATTCATCAGCGCCCTTTTTGCCAGCGCATCAAACACTTCTTTCGGCGCAGTGCGTTTTTCATTTCCTTGCGTGTCGGCAAAAGGTTTGAATGTGGCCCCGCCGCCGCCTGAAACTATGTGCATTGTTCCATCCCCGCTTTGGTATTTCCCGGATTCAGATTTGATCACTTTGAATGTGCCATCTTTTACCGGACTCATGGGATGAAACCGTTCGTAGGAGTGCTGGTTGCCAGCGAACACCAGATCGGGTTTTAAGGCATTCAACTGTTTGAGAACCGTGTTGCGTTTGTCCAGATACCAGGCGGTGGTGAGCGCCGGTTCGTGGACGGCAAGGATGACCCAGAGCCCTTTTTCTCTTGCCTCTTTAATGCGCGGCTTCAGCCATTCGGTGGGGTCCTGCCAGGGATAGTTATGGATGATGCCGATCAAGGCGTTGCCCACCACTCGGGTGCCTTCGAAATCCCGCGCGGCACTTTTAGCAGCGTTGTCAAAACCGGAATCGAGCGGATCGATTTTATCCCAGCAACCCGAAGCCTTGGGTTTGTATTTATGCGCAGGCAAATCGTTATCGCCCGCAACAAAAAGACGCAGGGGATAGGGATCGACCAATGTTTTTTTGATTTCTTCTATGTATCGATCCAGGCAGGAGTCGGGGAACGGTTCCGGCTGGTAAACGAAATCGCCGAGATGCAGTAACGCGTCCGGCTTGGTATCGCGCATGGCTTTTTGCACGGCGGAGAATCCCGGTGCGTAAGCCCGCTCTCCGGTGCCGGTATCACCGACGATGGCGATGCGCGTGGTGGTGCTTTGGGGAAACGGGGCCATGACCTTCTGGACTCCCGTTTTTTTACGTGGCGCGCCTTCGCTGAGGGAATAGCTCACAAACAGGGCGAGAGCCAGGAGAAAAATAATTTTCACCGCGAACCATTTCATAGAGATGTCCTAAATTTGTTTAGTGTGCATATTGCATGAGAAGCTTTAAATCCTCCCAACCCCCTTCGCAGAAGGGGGAGCTTCAATGGACCCCTCTTTTACAAAGAGGGGCTGGGGTGATTTGTTTTTCTTGCCGACTACCACAACACTTCCGGCAGGGTTTCGACGAAGATGCGGATCTCGTCCCGCACCCTGCGATAATGATCGAGGGCTTCTTCTTCTGTGTTTGCGTTTTGCGCAAGCTTGGGTGGATCATCAAATCCGAAATGCACGACGGTGGAGGTGCAGGTGAAAACCGGGCAGTTCTCATCGGCGTGACTGCACACGGTGATCACAAAATCGAAAGGGATGGTTTCCACTTCCTCCACTTTCTGCGACTTCTGATCGGTGATGTCCACTCCGACCTCCTGCATGACTTTAACTGCGCTGGGATTCAGGCCATGCGCCTCGAGTCCGGCTGAAAACGCCTGGATGGAGTCGCTCTTCAAGTGCCGCGCCCAGCCCTCGGCCATCTGGCTTCGGCACGAGTTGCCGGTACACAAAAATAGAAGCTTCAGTTTCGTTGCCATAGGGTTCAGGATACCACCCCACTCGGCGTGGGGCCAGCGACTGGAGGCAAATTGCCCCGTTTCCAGCCCGTGTTGCGGGCTTGATTTTCGTTTTTTTTTCGCTTATTCTGTGGAGTGCCTCCACCCTCTACGAGGGAGGCAAATGGCAGCGACTGCTTTAGGCGAGCAAGCTTGTTCTCGGCTTAATGAAATATTGCAACATTCCTCCGGGTGAGGCCCGTTTTCTTTAGAGAAAGTCGAAGGAGTCTACACCATGTATCTCACCAAACGTCAGCGGGAGATTTATGAGTACCTCAAGGAGCATATCCATTCCAAGGGGTATGCGCCGAGCATTGTGGAAATTGGCAAACATTTCCAGCTCAGTTCTCCGGCGACGGTGCACAAGCACCTGACCCATTTGGAAAAGAAGGGGCTGATCAAGAAGCAACATAATTTGAGCCGCGCCATTGAAGTGGTGGAAGAGCCCGCGCGGGAATACCCGGTGCTGGGCTATATCGCTGCGGGTGAGCCGATTGAGGTGATGGACCACCGTGAAGTGATGGCTCTGTTGCCCGATGCCGGAGAGAAAGATATCTTTGTTCTCAAGGTCAAAGGCAATTCGATGATCGAAGACCATATTCAGGACGGAGATTATGTGATCGTGGAGCGGCGCGATGTGGCCGAAAACGGGGAAACGGTGGTGGCATTGATCGACAACGACCGGGCTACCTTGAAACGGTTTTACCGGGAAAAGGACCGGGTGCGCCTGCAACCCGCCCACCCGGATATGAAACCAATCATCGTCCGTGAAGGCGACTTTGCCATTCAGGGTGTGGTCATAGGTGTGTTGCGCAAGTTTGATAACCGGTGAGCCACCGGGGGCAAGCAAAATTTTATCTGGCAGGCAAAAAGTTGTCTCGGCTTAATAAGGGGTTGGGTTTGCGAAATATATTGCATGTGGATATGGACGCGTTTTTCGTGTCGGTGGAAGAGGTGCTCGACCCATCCCTGAAGGGCAAACCTGTAATAGTCGGTGGTAGCCCTGAAGGAAGAGGGGTGGTTGCGGCCGCCTCCTATGCGGTGAGGCGGTATGGTGTTCATTCCGCAATGCCGATTGCGAAAGCGAAGAGGTTGTGTCCGCACGCAATTTTTCTCAGTGGTTCGCACCGACGGTACAGCGAATACTCGGTTAAGGTGTTTGAAATTTTAAAACGCTATTCTCCTCTGGTCGAACCGATTTCGCTCGATGAAGCGTTTGTCGATTTGACCGGATGCGAAAGGCTGCACGGTCCGGTTCTGGTGTCGGCGGAAAAAATTTGCAACGAGATTCGTGAGGTGCTGGGTTTGAACGCTTCCATTGGCATTGCTTCCAACAAACTACTGGCCAAGATTGCCTCGGCTTATTGCAAGCCCAATGGAATGTTGTGGATCGCACCGGGGATGGAACAAAGGTTCCTGGCTCCGCTCCCCATCCGCCGCGTTCCAGGTATCGGACCAAAAGGCGGTGCTGAACTACAACGCATGGGCGTTAAATCTGTGGGCGACCTGGCCCGCCTGCCGCTTGAACTTCTTGAAGAGGTTTATGGCAAATGGGGTGTGTCTCTTTACCGCAAGGCCAGGGGGATCAGTGACAGTCCGGTCATCAGCGAAACTGAAGACCCACGCTCGATCAGCCGTGAAACGACATTGGAGACGGATTCAACAGACCCGTTATTTCTGGAGTCCGCACTCAGTTACCTGACCGAAAAAGCAGCGGGCCAGCTCAGGGAAAACAAGTTGTTTGCTCGTACGGTGACGTTGAAACTGCGTTACTCCGATTTTAAGACAGTGACCCGATCAAAAACACTGGAGATGCCAACAGCGGAAGACCATATGTTATTTAAAACCTGTGCGGGATTATTCCGCAAGCTGTTTACGCGCCAGATGCAGGTGCGTCTCATCGGTATCGCGTTCACTTCGTTGACCGCACACCCTTATCGGCAGGAAGAATTGTTTGATGATAAAGGAGGTCAATGCTGGGATGGTCTGTATCAGGGTATCGACCGCATCCGTCATAAATATGGTTTTAAATCCATATTACGAGGGACGAGCCGCTACTCGGCGTAAGGCTAAAATGAATTTTGAAAATATCAAAGAAGAGTTTCCCGTCACGGAGGAGTTGATCTTTTTCGACCATGCCCGGGTGGCACCCTTGCCCGAGCGGGTGCGTAAAGTAGTGACTGCATTTGTGGATGACGCCACCCGCTACGGCACGGTCCATTACGAAACCTGGATGGTGGGCATCGAACAGTCCCGAAAAAGTTTTGCCCGGCTCATCAACGCCGGGACAGATGAGGTGGCATTTGTCAAAAATACCTCCGAAGGACTTTCCATCGTTGCCAATGGACTGGATTGGAAGTCGGGCGACAATGTGGTCATCCCTGACATTGAGTTTCCTGCCAATGTTTACCCTTGGTGGAACCTGAAACGTTTGGGTGTTGAAACCCGCATGGTTCCTGCTGTTGAGGGGCGGGTGTTGTTTGACGATCTGGTCAAGCATGTGGATGCCCGGACCAGACTCATTTCCATCAGTTCGGTGGAATGCAATAGTGGCTTCCGTTGTGACCTCAACCGCATCGGCGCGTTCTGCAAAGAAAAGGGCATCCTGTTTTGCGTCGATGCTATTCAAAGCCTGGGACTCCTGCCGATGGATGTGAAACGCGATCATATTGATTTTCTCTCTGCAGATGGGCATAAGTGGATGCTCAGTGTCGAGGGGCTTGGCGGATTCTATATTTCCAGGGATGCTCTAGAAAAGGTCTATCCGGTAACGGTAGGATGGGGAAACATGGTCAATGCCGCAGACTTCATGAATTATGAGTTTGCCTTCAGGCCGGGTGCGCAACGTTTTGAAGAAGGTTCGCCCAACACGATGAGCATTCACGCATTTGGTGCGGCACTGGACCTGCTACTGGAAACAGGGATCGAAAATATCGAGAAACGGGTGATGACTCTGGGCGATAGGATTCTCGAACAACTCAACCGGCGCGGACTGAAAGTTTATAGCTCCACCCGCCCGGAAGAACGTTCTGGAAATATTGCTTTCGTCATGAATCAGGATATCAGCCAGCTCTATGAATGGATGTTGGAGAACAAGGTCAAGCTCACCGTCCGTGACGGTCTGGTCCGTCTCTCACCACATTTTTATAATAGTGAAGATGAGGTCAGCCGTTTCTTCGATCTGCTGGATAAATTTGTGGCATCAAAACAGTAACCAAAACCTTCAACGCCAGAAAGCCAAGCCGCAACTGTTTTTGCTGTTATGTTCCAAGTCAACTTTTTTTGAAAGGAATATTTTCGGTTGAAACCTTTGAAAAACGAAGCAAGTCATCGATAAATTTTTTCATTCCATATGCGGATTTTTGCATTCGCTTAATAAAATCTCGGCTCTGCTCGTCGGCTATTTTAGGGTAATAAACTGATTTGTCTAGACTTGAGTTTATATGGTGGCGAGTTCCGGCATTTCGTCGTAGGTTTTTCCCTCCAGAGTTCTACCTGCTTTCTTCTTATTGGTGCCACCCCATTGTTTAAAGAAAAAAGGAACATTGGCTTGATGGCATTGTTCTCGAATCCCTGTAACCCATTGTGGTTTCATAGGCCTTGCTCCGGGCCCTGATTCTCCCCCAACAATCACCCAATCCATTCCCTTTAAATTTATTTTACTTAAAGGGCCTAATAATGGTTCGAGGGATAAGAATTTGATTTTGGCGCCTGTCTTTCGAAGACGTTTAATCCGGTATAAATAATCCGCACGTTCGATGCTTACTCCCATCCAGACATTTTCTGACCAAATAAGGTCTTTACTTATTTTTTCCAGCCTTTCTGCGCGTTTAGTCAAGACTTGGAATTGATGTTGTGAGGCTTGAGCCATAACCTCAAAAACACGCTGAATAAATTCTAAAGGTACATCATCGTGAAACAAATCGCTCATAGAATTGACAAAAACGATTTGTGGTTTTTTCCATTTTAGAGGAATTCCCAGGGCATGGAGATGAAGGGTGGTTTCAAAGCCGTTGCGATAATTAGGCGAACCCATGGCTTCAAGGCGGTGAGCCATCCGCTCTGCGTAGCAAAGCTTACAACCGGGACTGATTTTGGTGCACCCCGTTACCGGGTTCCAGGTTGATTCCGTCCATTCAATTGTAGATTGAGAGGCCATAAACTATAAACCTGCAACTCGGTATTTTTTAAAAAGATCCCGAGCAATTTTTGCTGCTACCCGTTTTTGGGAGGCAAAATACAAAAAATATAATGTTCCCCCTTGTTCGTTCTTCATGGGAATAGGCTCGGTTACTTCAGAAAAACCAGCCACTTCCTTTAACCTTTTTCGGAAAGCTTTTATTAGCCCTAAAATATCTCCCTTAATTTTCTGGTCTTCTCCAAATAAACCTTGTTGGGTATTGTAAATTTCTTCCTTCCAACTCTCGTCTCCCCAAAATCGGTTCATTCGTTCAATTTCTTTTTGTGCAACTTTATCGGGGTCGCATAGAAGCACATTCCTGTTCATGTCAAGAATCGGGAAATTTAAAAAAATATCACATGTTCCCATTTCTCCCGCCTTTTTAATAACATTCCAATCTAAGTGTAGTCCATAAGGATCTAAAAAGCATAGCGCTCTTTTAAAGTCTTGATATCTAACTTTAGGAAGAAGATCGTTTATTAAGATGTCATTGCAATCGCCCTCATAGACAGAGGCGTTGACATTTACCCTTTTTAATACAATATTTTTCAGGAAATCAACTTTGTCTTTGTCAATGTCAACAAAGTGGTATTCAAAAAACGGTGGGTCGACATTTATTGCATTAAGAGGGGATCCTGGAATTAGCTCTCCTGAGCCTTTTTTTCGGTGGATCCCTGTGCCGGCAAAAGCATCTATGTAAATTGGCTTTAGGCCTCTTTGTTGAGTAAGTATCGTGGAGTAGGCGTGGGCATATTTTTTTATTATGTCTAATTTAATTTCTGACCAGTAGCCGATATCTTTAATAGGAAAAATTTCGTTGACCATAGGTTTAACCCGTTTGGATGGTGGTCACAAAGTTTTTCAGGTTTTCGTTTTTCCGGATGAGTTGGGCGAGTTTGAGGGCGTCCTGCTTATTTTTAAATTTATCCACCTGCACTTTGTAAATCTTGTTGTGAATCACGAAAGCGTTGTAGCCTTTTTTTACCAGTTTCTTCAAAAGATTTTGAGCATAGGCTTTGGTTTTATAAGCCCCCACCTGCACGGTATATAACGTCGGTGTTAGACTTTTATTTATGTTTTTGCCGGATTTAGCTTTTACGCGAGACAGTCGGTCATCGATGCGGGGAGATATAGCCGGGGTTGCTTTATACGCGCTCAAGGGAATGGATGTTGCGATTTTTTGTTTTTTTGTTTCAGGAGCAGTTGGATGCTGGGTCCTTTCTGCATCCGTGGCCCCAATTTTTCGAACCACGGCTTTCAGTGGCCCCTCGTTTTGAATTTTTCCTACCGGTACGTAAGATGGGGAACTTTTTATCGGAACCATCGCTTCTTTTTGGATTTCACTTGATAAAACTTCCTCATCCAGAGCCAGCACCTGGTTCCATTCAGCTTTGAGTTGCTGGAGTTCTTCAATTTTATTCAGGTCGGTGGTGGCTTTTTTTGCGATCACCGTTTTTTCGAATTGAGTTTCTTTTTCCGCGTCTTCGGGTTTCTTCACCAAGGCGGTCAGCTTATTGACCATTTTAGAGGTCATCTTGCTTAGGTTGAATTTATTGGTCACAAACTGAATGGGAGCGAGCAGGGCGGTGAAGATTCCGGTTGGAATTTTGCCGATACCGGAAAAATCATGTTCCGTTTGTTCGGCTCGCCAGAGAATCTCTCCGGTGCGTGTGTCCACCATTTGCACGGAGACGCTGAGTTCGATGGAGGAATGCACAATAAAGTAACTGCGTTCCACTTTGTTGATTCGGCTGAACACAATAGCATCTGCGCCCAGGATTTCACCAAACTGCATGGGATTGATAGCGAGAAAGCTTGCGGGATCGTTCAAGTTGTTTTGCTTCAGCAGACCGTCTACAATATATTTTTCCAGTAAATTGAATTTGGATTGCTTGAGGTTGGCATATAAACCTTGCCGGAACAATTTTGCCATTTCTTTTTGCCCCTTATTGCTTGCTTCAACGGGCAGGATGGCCACGGTTTGATGCTTGGACAGTCCATTAAGATGTCCGGACACCTTGGTTTGTAGGTCTGAAGCGCAGGCAGAAACCAGGGTTGCCAAAAGCAACATCGCAAAAGACCGACGAAGACTAGAAATGTGTTTAGCCAAAATCATAGTTAGTGCGTAGATGAACGATCAAACTGGGCCATGCCGTCTTTGTAGAACTTTTTTCCAGTGAGGCCGTTTTTGTTTTTCAGAGTGCCGATTATCAAAGAACTGCTCACATCATCAGAAGCTTTGATGGTGTAGCTTCCGGTGTAGAGTCCGGGCACGATTTCTTTTAAAGGTATGTCTGATTTCCAGCTTCCAATACCGAAGTACCCGGTCAGTCCCGGGTCGCCTTTCAGGTTCACATAAATCCGGTCATTGGGTTTCAGTTTCAGGCTCGGCTTCAAGTTGGTTTCAATGCTGATGATCTTTGGCAGACGAATTTCCTCTTTCCAGCTGTCAGCAGGGTCGGGGATTTCCTTCATCATGTTGATCGAAAACATCTCCGCCATTTTATAATAGGCTTGGTTTACTTTGACGTTGTCCATTTGACTCTGGATGATCTCAATAATCGTTGGGGAAAGGATTCCTGAATAGGTCATTTCCTTATGTTCAGTTTCCCAGAGAACATCTCCTGTTCTCAGATCAAGCATGTCAATTTTTGCTTTGAGGGAAGTTTCCGCGTGAATGCCTCCGGTGAAATTGCTGGCGGATAGAACACGGCCACGAATCACCGCGTCAACGCCCAGGATTTCCCGAAGCTTTTCAGGGCTCAACTCTAAAATCTTTTTATTGTCGGTCAGGCCCGCCTGCTGTAATTTTTGGTCAATGGTTTCCAGGGGCAGGTCCACATAACCGAGAAAACTGAAATAATTGTAAAAACAGTCTCGGAACAGCTCGTGAGGAGCAACTTTTTCATGAGCCGGTTCCTCAAGGGTGAAGGGCAAAATTGCCACCGATCGGGGTTGCATGCCCGTATTTGCGCTACCGTGGCGAATTTCCAGGTCAATGGTGCCACACCCGGCAAAGAGAAGTCCCAAAAGTGCGAGGGATAGTTTCAGGAATGGGGGAATACGGTAATGGCCCACGATGTGATACCCGTCTAAATTATTGATTATTTGATCGTTTAGAGATTTATCTACTATATGAAATCCTGTGAAATTTGTCAATATTTTAAAGAATTTGTTTAAATTTAAATAAATTATGATCCGGGAAGTTTTCCTCCTCCCGCTAGTATTTCGACGGGTGAAAATGGGCCTGAGTCCCCTATAATTTATCGGCATTTTCTTGGGTTGAATTATGAGTTAAGTGAGGAATTATCTTGATGGGAGGTGGCTGGATGCTTGATTCGAAATACCATATTTGTTAGAGTTGCTCAAAAAGGCGGGGGTGAAACTAACTGTGAGGATTCTTTGATGAACAGAAAATATACTTGGGTTTATTCGTTGATTGCGGTTTTTTTGCTTTTGGGTTCCGGGCAGGTGTTTGCGGGGTCACAAATCACTGCGGACGTGAAGGGAACCATTGATCAGGTCTTGGAGATTCTTTCTGACGAAAACCTCAAGAAAGATCCTGTCTTAAGAAGGAAAAAACTGCGCCAGGTGATTGGCGTGCGTTTCAATTATAAGCAGATGGTGATGCGCTCTCTGGCCAAGAATTACAACGACCGGAGCGATGCGGAGCGCAAAGAGTTCACCGGACTTTTTAAAAAATTACTTGAAAACTCCTACGCCAACAAAATTGAGAATTATCGGAATGAGACTATTAATTATGTGGACGAACAGGTTAAGGGGAAATATGCCTTGGTCAGAACCCAGATTGTCCGCAAGGATGGGGTGATTGATGTTGATTACAAAATGCTCAAGAGTAATGGTGAATGGCTGGTCTATGACTTCGTGATAGAAGGGGTTAGCCTGGTTCGTAATTATAGGTCCCAGTTCTCCAAAATAATCAGTACCGAATCCTACGCGGCTCTGGTCAGCAAACTGAGCAAAAAAATCGACGAACTTGAAGCCAGAGCAATTAAAGATTCAGAAGACCTCTGAGAGACCTGGATCAGGTGCTCCACATTAAAAGCTCTGCCCCCACCCGCATTGATCTGGCCGGGGGCACGCTGGATATCTGGCCTTTGCACCTGCTTTTTGATAATCCCCCCACCCTCAACGCGGCGATCGACCTTTATGCCACGGTTGAAATCATTCCCCGAAAAGACAAACGGATTTTCCTGAACTCACGCGACTTGGGTTTGAGCGACAACTTTTCCTCGCTGGATGCGCTTCCTGATAATCACCCTTTGGAACTTATTGTGCGCACGTTGAAGTTCTACGCGCCAAAGTCGGGACTGGAAATATCGACAGACTGTCAGGCTCCGCAGGGCTCGGGCATTGGTGGTTCTTCAGCTTTGAACATTGCTCTGCACGGGGCGCTCAACCGTTTTACCGGTCGACGTTACCGTAAGGCCGAGATGATTGAAATCGCCAAAAATATCGAAACCCAGGTCATTAAGGTTCCCGCAGGATACCAGGATTATTTTCCGGCAATGTATGGAGGGGTGCGAAAAGTTGTTCCCGGAGTCCAAGGCACCGAGACCGAAAAGTTTGCCATCAGCCCTGCTGAACTGACCCGGCATTTTGTGCTGTGTTATACCGGCAAACCGCGAAACTCGGGGATCAATAATTGGGAGGTCACAAAAAAAGCGGTGGATGGAAACCGGGCAGTGATCCGTCACCTGAAATCCATTCGCGATTGTGCTGTGGAAATGGAACGGGTATTGAGCCGGGGACAACTTAAAAGTCTGGCGCCGATTTTTGCGAAAGAATGGAAAGCCCGAAAACAGTTGGCCCCCAACATCAGCACTCCCGAGATGGACCGGTTGATTCGATTTGCCCTGAAAAAGGGAGCGTTGGCGGGCAAAGTATGCGGTGCGGGCGGCGGCGGGTGTATAGCCTTCATCGTGCCGCCAGCTAAAAAACAATCCATAATAGAAGCACTCACCTCAAGGGGAGACCAGGTGCTTCCCTTCCGTTTCGTCTCCCGCCCACTCCGCGTGGCCAGCGTGTGACGCTGGACTCGGTGAAAAAAGCCTCCCCCATGATAAGGGGGGACTGAGGGGGGTTTGGATTGTCATGCTGAGCGGCCGTGATATTTGTGATGTCCTCTTCATTAGCTTTCATGCCCGGTACGGGTACTTCCAAAGCTCTCGTGCCCCGGATGGGTACATAACGCAATAGTTCTTTACCGCTAGCAAAGAGTGGTCTCGGCTTAAGGAGGTGCGTCATTGGCTAGCAGATAGGGTATCGCTAGTTGCCTCCCCTGCTAAGGGGGCGGAAGACAACAATCAAAAGTGGCAGCAGGGTGAGAGCGCCGATCAGGGCAATCACCATTGCTGCGCCGGTCAGCAGGCCGAAATAGATAGTCGGCATGAATTCCGAAAGCGCCAGGATAGAAAAACCAAGGGTAATGGTCACGGATGTGTAGTACATGGCTTTGCCAATGCTCCCGTGGCACCGGTCCATCGCGGATAGATAATTCTGGTCAACCTTAAATTCCCTTTGAAACCGGTGGATGTAATGGATAGTATTGTCTACTGCTATTCCTAACGTGATGGCCGCGATAGTAATCGTCATCATGTCCAGGGGAATGCCCAGCCAGCCCATAAGGCTCAATACCGTTCCCGCGGCAAGAAGGTTGGGAACGATGCCGATCAACGCCAACGACACACTTCTGAACAAAATCATGAACATGAACATGATGGCGAAAAAAACCACGCCGATGGTGAGAATCTGTGACCGATACAGGCTCTGCAGCATATTGTTATAAAGCACTACCATTCCTGTGAAATGGATGGTCTTGGGATCGAACTTTAATTCTTCAACAAGATGGGAGCGGATTTTTTCTATCAGTTGAGAGCGTCTCAGGGTGGGGTTAGATTCGATCAACCTTATATTGATATGAATCTGGTTTGCATCTGGAGACAGGTAAGGGTTGACCAGGGAATCCTTGACCTTCTCGGGCATGAGTTTGCGGATGAGTGCCAGATCATAATCGTCCGGTTTTCGACCTTTATCCAGTTGGGTGAAGACCTTTATCAGGGTGGATATGGACTGGACTTTGCCCACCTCCGGCAGGCCTTCCAGGTAGTCATGTATTTTTTCTACCCGGTCGAGCATATTGGAATTGAACCAATAATTGTTTTCCACTTCTTCCGATTCCTCAGCGAAGGGATCATCATCAAAAATGTCTTCTTCGATATTCTTCTCATTGGCTTCTTTGAGATAATCAAAATACTTCTGGTCCGGATTCATAATAATATCGAGCGGCGTGGTGCCTCCCAACTGCTGGTCGATCACTTCCATTCCCCGATAGATTTCAGTGTTGCTTTTGAAGTGATCGATGAAACGGTTTTCCACTTCCAGTTTGGAAATCCCGATAGCGCTAACCATTGCCAGTAACAACGATCCAAAAAGAATTGCATTGCGGTTGCGATTTGAAAATGCCGCAATGGACAGAGTGAAACTTTTTGTTCTGTCCTTGCCGGACCCGGGAGCCTCGGGATTTAAAAGAACCAGCGCCGCCGGAAAAAATATAAAAATTAAGATAAAGGCCAGGGAAATTCCGCTGGTCATGATCCAGCCGAAATCGATCACCGGGCGAATGCCGCTCACCAGGAGGGAACTAAAAGCGACGATTGTGGTGATGGCAGTATAAAAACAGGGCTGAGCCATGAGGCAGACCGTCTGCCAGACCAGCTCCTTCTGGCTTTGGCCCGGGTTGTTATCGTTTAAACCCTGATACCTCACGATCAAGTGTACGGTCAGGGACATGGTGATGATAAGCAGAATCGAAACGAAATTAGATGAGATCACCGTCACCCGCCAATCCATTAATCCTAAAAAGCCCACCATCACCAGGACGGTGATGACGCAACAACTCATAGGCAATACAACCCATCGTTTTTTCTTAAAAAACAGGCTGAGCATCAGGATAAGGAAGGCTATGACACCCAGACCGAAAGTTTTCAGATCGTGTTCGATGAAGCCGATCATATCCGTAGTGATCATAGGGATCCCGCCAAGAAACATCTCTGCCTGATCGCGGTGCCTGTCCATGATGTCCCGAACGGATCTTATGAGCCGGTCTTCACTGTCCAGCACCTGGGCGTGATAATCGCGGAACTCTTGACGGGCTTTGACAAATAGCGCCTCTTCTTTTTCGTCGAGGCCAAACTCCTTTTTTTTGTCGCGCAGGTCATTGCGCCGATACATCAGGGAAAAGTATTTTTCGTCGCGTTCGAA
This sequence comes from Nitrospina sp. LS_NOB, assembly GCA_001542995.1. Taxonomy (GTDB): domain Bacteria; phylum Nitrospinota; class Nitrospinia; order Nitrospinales; family VA-1; genus LS-NOB. The sequence continues at coordinate 330,896 of LFLA01000021.1, read as the reverse complement.
ATTGACACGGATGATCGTGATCTTTCCATCCGAACTCAACAACAGACTTTTATAAATAGGACTTTCGAGAAATTCTTTGCGGGCCATTTCCCGGTCTACACCGGCAGTTTCCAAAGTGCGGATATCGGTAGCCAGTTTGGATATTTCAACACGCGGGCTGTTCAGAAGGGGAACGTTGAGGATGCTGTCTGTAGAGTGAACCCGGTCCAGTTTGGCAAGCTCATCGCTTAGCGATTTTAAATCTGCCAGTACTGCATCGGACATCAAATCCTTGAACGGAGCATAAGTGATGATTAGGAAATCATCAGAGCCGTAAGATTTGCTGATCTTCCGGTAATATTGCAGGGAGTCATCGTTTTCCAGCACCAGGGATTCAGCGGAGGCATCAAGCTTGAAGTTTGGGATATGATAAGAAAAATAACCCACAATCAGCAAAACCAATATCAGGCTGGCGAGGGGTTTTTCAATCACCCATTTCCTGTAGACGTTGGCAAATAAACTCAACACGAATTTAATTCCCCTCTGATGAAGTTTATCTCGGGACGGGACATTTTTCAGGAAAGCGAGTCGATTGTTTTGGTTGCGATGACCCTCCAAATAAGCTGGAGGTTTCCAGGCATTGCGCGGAACAACACTCCGGATGAAAGGCGGATGTATTCTATACTCAACCGGTGCAATCTCCAATAGCCAAAATAGATCGCTAAAGTAGTCCAAAAAAACAATAAAAAAATGTATGTAAAACACTGATAAATCGCCTGTTAACCCCCTGGGGATATCGTATTACCAATATTTTCCTTGTGTTTTAAAGCGGTTGTGATGAGATTTCCCCATATTTTTCAACTAAATATCAGCTCCAAGCCATTGCTCATTGTACCCTTACAGGGCATGAAAGTTATTGAAGGGGACATCACAGCCGCACGCCTAGTGGATGGCCCTATTTCATGTTAGCCTGATGAAATCTGCTTCCTCATTATCATCAGGTATCTTTAATGGACTCTTTCCTCAAACCAGCGCTGAAATATTTCCTCATTATTGTGGTGACGTTGGCAATGGGGTTTGCCGTTTGGCTCCTGCCGCATGGGAAAAAGCAAAGAGATGAGTCCGCGTCCATCACCACTCCGATAGATGCCAAAGACGAGGCCGGGCGGTACCTGCAACAGGCATCGGAAGATTTTTTCTACCACGAGTTTGACCACGCCATCGAGAACTATGGCAAGGCCATCACCGCCTATGAAAAAGAAAACCGACTGAAAAAAGCCGCGAAGATTTATGAGTCCTTAGGCGACCTGTATAAGTTTCGCACAAGAATTCAGGAAGCCGAGGCACAATACATCCTCGCCATGAACTATCACCACAAAATCAAAAATCCATTGGGTGAGGCCCGGGCCATGAACCGCGTCGGCGACTTGTTCATGGAGCGCGGCGAGCATGCTCCAGCAGGGGACTGGTATAAAAAAGGCGTGGAACTGGTGCAAGATGTTCCCCCGCATCAGATTCAGGCGGTCCTGTTCGAGAATATGGGGCGCATCTACTGGAAGAAAGAAGAAAATATTCCCGAAGCCATCCTTTGGTATACACGCGCCCGCGATACCTTCTCCGCCCTCGAAAACCAGATGGGTTACGACCATATGACCGCTGTCCTCAACAAATTAAGAGGCGGCCAGAATCTGAACACGCACTAGCCGACAAGTCGCCGACGGCCAAAGTGGCTGTGGTAGTGGGTAATTGCCCGTCAAGCCACCCACACGGTTTGAGCCATGAAGAACCTTTTTCTCCAATAAATTCAATAAGGGTACGCTTATACCCCCTATCTTTATCAGAGAGTTTGAATCCTATTCCTTGCCTTGCAACTCTAACTATTAAAGTGTTCAATATGGTTTAAAGTGCGGCAGAAACGTTACGCAATTCATCCACCATCTATTTTCTCTGGAGGCAAATATGTGCGGAGATAAAAAGATCCATCCCATCGGCAGGAAATTTAAAAGCACGTTTCAGCAAAGACGGCAGTCGTGGTTAGGGGTTGCCATTTTTACGGTTATGTTCCTTTCGGTAGCGGTGCCGAGCATGGCGGGTGAAGTGTGGGTCGCCAATATGAAAGGCGCTAATGTTCAGATCATAGATACCAGTTCCAACAAAGTCGTCAAGACTATAGCCACGGGTGCCGGGGCACATAATGTTACCTTCAGTCCGGATGGCAAGCTGGCCTACATCGCTAACCTGGGTACCAACAGCATCACTGTCATAGACGCAATGTCGAAAGAGATTTTGGCCGATATCGTGACAGACACCAAAGCCCACGATGTCGCCGTTTCCCCCGATGGCAAGATTGCCGTCTCCTGCAACGTGGGGGCGGGCAACATTACCTTCATCGATGTTGCCTCAAAGAAAGCCGTTCACACCATGGCGACGGATAAGAAAGCCATCACTGCTGTATTTTCTCCCGATGGAAACACGTTGTATGTGGTCAACGCCGGGGCGGGGAATATTTCGGTGGTAGATGTAAAATCCAAAAAAGTCACCGGAACCCGGCAAGGTGCCAAAGGTGCTATGGCCATCAAACCGACTAAAAACTGGGGGCAGTTCTGGCTCACCGCTCCGGCGGATAATAAATTATTATTGTTGAACTCACGCACTGGCGCGTTAGAAGCTTCCATCGATGTGCCGGGGGAACCGCATGGGCTGGTCCACAGTCCGGACGGGAAAACCGTCTACGTTGGGCAACGAAAACTGGGCCAGATTGCCATGATCGACACAGCCAGTCGCAAGATCACAAAAACCACGTCACTGGGCCAACGTCCGGATATGATAGCCATTAGCTCAGATGGGAAAACACTCTACGTCGCCATTCGCGATGAAAATAAACTGGCCATCGTCTCCGCCAGTGACCTCAGCCTCACGATGAAAGTCGATACCGATGGTGAAACCCATGGAGTCGCTTACAGGGATTAGACACAGATAGACTTAGATTCAGCCAGCACAATCGAACGAGGGGGGGCAATTATTGAGGGCATGACGAGTCTCTGGAAGTTGTGGCCTGTTATCTGCGAGTGTTCTCCGCCCGCAAGCGTGGGGCCAATGAGTAATAGCCCATCAAGCCGAGAGGCTGATGAGCGCATGATAAAGATATTGCTATTACCTGCGGAGGTTCTCCGCCGATTTGATGATGCTCTGGAAGGCTTTCACATCATCGGGATTTTCGGTGCGATGAATCATCTGATGGCAGTTGGAGCATAAGCCGACAAAATCCAGCTTCGGGTCTAGTTGCACCACTTGGCCCTTGAACAAAGAAATGGGCACCAGATGGTGAGCTCCGATAAAGTCTTTGCCCATTTCCCCATAACTTCCCTCAAAATTAAAACCACATCCCTGGCAATTGTAAACAGTCTATTCTACTCCTTCGAAACCGAAATCGAGACAATCACCCATACTCTTGCAATAGTTGGAACGGAGTCATTGACGGAATTGGTACTGGCGACATCCGTTATGGACCAATTCACTGATATTCCCAAGCACTTGGTGTCACAATGGATTCTTTTTGGGAGCCAGTTACTTAAAGGCTGGGGGCTTCCCATGAGTCTCTGTGAACCTGTGTTTTTTCATCACCGGCCTGAACAAGCAAAGGATTTTCCCCTTATAACCCAAATTGTCCATGTGGCTGACAGTATTGTGGATGAGTTGAAACTGGGGGACCAGCGGGGAAGCTGCTGCAAACCCTGTTAAGTCTGAGTACTTGCAAAAACTGGGATTCAATGAATTGCCGGTTGAGAAGTTTGAACAGGATATCCGAGACCAGTACTGCGATATTCTGGTCGTATTGGCATAAGGGCCTGCTCGCAGGGGCGACGCGGGTGGGACCTGCTAGCCTCTTTAAAGCTTCTCCAGCCACTCTCTGGCGAGCCCCACCGCAGTGATGATCTGCCCCGGGGTCATTTTCTTTTCTATAATGTCCGCATTTCTGCTTCCCACTTCATTGCCATTCACCCCGGCAATGTTGAACCACTTGTGAGCTTCTACATAATCCTGATCAACCCCCTGGCCTTTTTCATACATCAGGCCAAGGTTGGACTGGGCACCGCTAATCCTCTGCTCGGCTGAAAGCCTATACCATTTGACCGCTTCTTTATCATTCAGAGGGACTCCCTCGCCCCTCATATGCATCAACCCAAGATTGTATTGGGCCTGACCATACCCCTGATCGGCCGATAGCTTGAACCATTTGATCGCTTCCATATAATCCCGCACAACTCCCTGGCCTCTTGCATGCAAGACTCCAAGATTGTGCTGGGCCTGGGCTAATCCTTGATCGGCAGCGAGCCTGTACCATTTAACCGCTTCGCTAAAATTCTGTTCGATGCCTGCGCCTTTCCCATACATCAGCCCCAGGTTGGTTTGAGCCTCGGCGAATCCCTGTTCCGCCGCCTGCCGATACCACCGGACGGCCTCCTTAAAGTCCTGCTCAACGTCCTGGCCTCTACTGTAGTAAAAGCCAAGGTTATATTGGGCTTCGGCTTCTCCTTGTTCCGCTAACGGTTTCCACTCATCAAAAGTCATTCAAATATTCCTTTGCCTCTGTAAGTTCAGGAAAACCCGGGTCGGCATTTTTTAACTGGCTGAGCAACCGTTCATAGGTTTCTTTTGCTGCGGATTTGTCACCACTTGCTCTGGCGGCGCGAGCCGCCCCCACCAGAGAACGGAGTCGATTGCGGTGCCTAAGCAGGGAGATGGCGAATTGCTCTTGCGCCAGAACCGGTTTGCCGGCTTGCAGATAAACTTCACCCAGTAATTCGTAAGTGGGTTTCAGTATGCGCGGCGGTCCGGATGGCGCCGGAAGTTTTTCTTCAATCAACGTGGCCTGTTTGGCGAGTTGGATGGCGGTGTCGTATTCTTTCTGCTGAAGTTTAATCGCCACCCGGATTTCCAGTTCCCACACTTGCAGGCTTTCGGGGCGTTTGAAATAGTTTTCGCGAAACCCTTTTTCACGGATGGTTTTTAACTCCACGAGATATTTATGGGCTTCTTCAAGATTCCCCTGCATGGCGGCGGCGAATCCACGGACGAAACTATATTCGGCCCGGGAATAACTTTTAGGGTTCCATCCCTCTGGCGGAGCGAGTTGATCTGCCCATTGCTCGGTCTCAATAATGGCAGCGGCGAACATGCGGGGATAATATTTTCCGGCCCTTAAATTGGATTCGGACGGGATCCCCTCCCGCATATCTTTTTGCTGGATGGCAAAAACCGCAGCGGACTCCTGCAAGAGTCCCTGTTGCAAAGTGGTGTAGTGCAGCCATTGCAGGCTGTGGTAACCGCGTTCGCTTTTCGGCAGGTTTTTTCTTTCCACCCAATCGACGGAAGTGGTCCACCCGTTTTTATTGGATGTTGCCGCTTCTTGCCACATGCCAAGCTGCACAAAAATATGCGCCGGCATGTGCTGGGCGTGAGCCGATGCCGGAGCGATTTTGGCGAACCGTCTGGCGGAAGGCAAGGCCAGCCGCGCCAGATCCGGAGTGTCGAGGGCGTGGATGGCGTAATGCGCCGCGCAGGGGTGATCTGGACTCCTCTGAAAAACCTCCAGAGCAATAGCACCCGACTCGACCTGCAAGGGCAATTTATTTTCCGCGTTTCGTGCCAGGCCTAAAAGCGACAGACTGTAAAAACAGGCGGCTTCCAGGTCATCCGAATAGGTGCCATAAATTTTTTCCATGGCTTTGGAATAAGCTTTATCGCGCATGGGTTTTTTTACGTTCCGTTTTTTACCGTCCCCATAAAGCAGCCGGACAGCATGAATATAATCTTGTTCCCGCTGAGTCAGCTTTGCATTTTTTGGGATCTTAGCCAGCGCGGCCTGTGCAGATTCGGCATCCTGTTCTTCCCAGAGTGGATGGTTGTGGGCCATGGCTTGTCCCCAGTAACCCATTGCGAATTGCGGATCGGCTTTGGTAGACCGCTGGAACGCAGCAAGCGCTTCGGCGTACCAGAAAGAGTGCAGGGCAGCAACGCCACGCAGGAAATGCTGTTGCGCTTGCCCGATGCCCGAGGTGGGGAACGAGACGGTGCCCAGTTTTGTAGAGGGGCTCATCGCCTGGGCAAAGCTTGCGGTCAGAATAAAAATTACGATCAATCCGATCAGCTGGTTGCGTGACAAAAACATGTTATCCCTCTTTCAGTTGTAACTTAGACTATGCACTGAGTTTACCACAGGTTAGCTGGCGAGCCGCCGTGGCAATGGGGCGGGAGGATTTTCGTCATCGCGAGTGACCGCAAGGAGCGCGGCGATCTAGCAGGACTCTCTTGTCATTCTGAACGAAGTGAAGAATCTCGGGTTACGTAAAGCTCCCCCTGTGAAGTACCCGTGCCCCGCAGGGGTAACACAGGTTAGCTGGTGAGCCGCCAGTGCCAATAGGGGGGCGAGTCATTGCGGGAGGAGCATCCTCTCAGTATCCGAGGACGGTGTGAAACACAGCACCAATTCCAACGCACCAGTAAATGCCAGCGCCAATGAGGTTCCAAATTGAGACTGTGATTTCTTGGAAGGTCATTGCACCATCTCCTTCACCACAAAGAAAAAGAAGGCGAGGGTGGTGATGACGGTGTTCGCCACCGCCGACCAGATCATGATTGTGTGCGTTAGGTTTTCCATAGGCTTTGTTTCATCCTCATTTTTTTAAGGTCTGCTATCGGCCAATAGCGGACATTTGCCACTTCCTCGCGAGCTTCTTAGCTTTCGCAATCTGCCAGAGCATCAAATCGCCCAAATTTTTCGGCGATAAACGCAGTACCCTGCAATAATTAAATCATACGTCAGACAAAACACACCATAGAGCATTGGAACGGTGGTTAGTTCTAACTCGTTTAGCGCACCGATGCCAAAAGTTTGATTGAGTTCGTGAACAATATCCCACGCCCCATGTATCAGGTATCCCATTGCCAGCACGGACGAATAAAAAGTGCCAAGGAAACTGAGTAGTGAAAAGAGCGCGACCGCGGTCAGTTCAGTCCTCCAAGCATCGCTGTCGCCAAAGTGGGCAACGAAAGCCGCGTAGAACCCCGCTATTACGAAAAGAAAAAAAGCGTAGAACCTGCGCTCGTTGGCCCCCTTAAATATCTTTTGGGAAATAAAAACCGAACCAGCCCCCGCCAATATCCCAATAATTACATAAAGCATTAAAATTACGAACCAACCGAAAAAACTATCTGCAAGCGGCATGTTATTCCCTTTCAGTAAAGAGAGTAATTCCCCGGTTAATGCGGCAAATATACTTTTTTCTAGAGGGCCTTTTATTCATCTTTGTTAGCATCTGTCAATTCGCAATCCGAAATATAAGTGACCTACCTCGACACCCTCAAACTCTGCTACTCGTGGCAAATGTCCCCATTTCTTGAAACCAAACTTTTCCAAAAGCCTGATGCTGCCCTGATTGTTATCGATAAGGATACCAAATAATGTTTTTATCTGAAGTGAAGGACAAAGATCGATAGCATACTGCAGAAGACGCGAAGCAATTCCTTGACGATGATATTCAAATTGAATGAAGAAGCTCACTTCAGCTGTATGACGAAGGGCCATACGACCAGGACGATATGGGCTGATAGTTAAATAGCCAACAATCGATTCACTTTCTTCAGCAACCAAGATGGGGTATTTTTCAGGCAAGTGGTCTGCAAACCATTTCTTTCGATCATCTGTTGTGACGGGCGTGATGTCTGCTGTTTTTTGACCCATGGCTATTGACTGATTGTATATTTCGACAATCGCTTCCAAGTCCCTGGGTTTTGCAATTCTTATGTTCATTATTTCCATTATAACAACGAACCTTTACTCATCGAACGCAAACCCGGCGTTATAAAAGCCACACCCCTCCTATAACGTGCGCTTTAGTTTGGGATTTTTCTGTGGAAAGCTCCAGTTAACCCAGGCGGTATTAATGTTTGTTTTTGGCCAAAAGCGGACACTTAGGTTATAGGGATTTATGACATTGAAGCCCTCTGATGAATTGAGATTTTGAAAGTGGTATTTTCGACATTACACTTTAGCCACCAACTGCCTCAAAAGCCGTCCGTATTAATTGCGTGGCTTGGGTTATATCCTCTTCAGAATTGACTGTGAATTCTAAGTTCCCAGTTCCCAAATGACCGATCTTGGTGACGTCCCTTGCACCCTTTGGCAACGGCTTGATTTTCTTTGGGTCCAATTTTAAAAACAGTGATATTTTCTTTTTTTGAACTTCAATACAAACAAAATTCTGAGCAACTTTATAGGCAACATACATTTTTTTGGGCAATTCTTCTATTGACTCATCTAAGGTTAGAGTAAAGTCCCGAAGGCTTTCCAAGATAGGTTTTATTTTTCCATCAGCCTTATTAAGATGCTGTTCAAATTCATATTTGCCAGTCGCTCTAGTAATGGCCGCCTTTTTCCCAGCCGCAATCATAACCGGATTCTTGCCTAAATCTGTATCTCCAAAATTATTTAATAGATTCGACCCCCTTCTGAATATATCCTCAAAATAGATTGAACCATCTTCAAAAAGTTTGTACTGCCAAAGCTCAATATTTGCTCTCATGGATTTGACAGCGTGTAAAGATTTGACAGCGTGTAAATCAAATTTTGAATATGAAGGAGCAATACAAATTACACGAATAGCATCCCAGTTAATTTCTGTTTTGTGACCTAATTGATTATCTACCGCAACTCTAAAGTCTGCTTGATGGTCGTTTAACCAAGATAAATAATAAAGACTTTGCGTAATAAGTTCACTAGATTTAACTTTTTTGTACTCGATAATCACAGGGTTTCCATCTTCAGAGAGAGCGAAGGAATCAATTCGGCCTGAGTGCTCTTTCCCAGTGGAAAATTCTGTGGCTACAAATCGGCAGTCAAATACCGTATCTAAGTTTTTCTCAATTAAAGTTTGCAACTCTTTTTCTGTCTTAAAATTGACTGCTTTGAGGCTTTTTAATTTTAAATCGTTTCTCTTAAATAATGGCATTGACGATACTCCATGCTTTTACTGGTTTCTTTTTCCTAATTGCAGTCATATATATATCAAAGCCACGCAGGAAATGCTGTTGCGCCTGCCCGACGCCAGAAGTGGGGAACAAGACGGCGCCCAGTTTTGTAGAGGGGCTCATCGCCTGGGCAAAGTTTTCGGTCAGAATAAAAATTACGATCAATCCGATCAGCTGGTTGCGTGACAAAAACATGTTATCCATCTTTGGGTCTTTCGGTAGCAGGGTGGTATTTTTAACGAGTGTAGCACAGGTTAGCTGGCGAACCGCCAGTGGCAGTGGGGGATGGCGAACCAATTGCTAATACCCAAGCACCGTGTGAAACACAGCACCGATACCCACGCACCAGTAAATGCCGGCACCGATAAGGTTCCATATGGACACCATGATCTCGTTCATAGCACCACCGGCCCCCTTACCCACAAAGAAAAAGAACGCGAGCGTGGTGATGACGGTGTTTACCCCTCCGGGGCATGAAGGCTAAGGAAGAGGACATAACACGCCACCGCCGACCAGATCATGATTGTGTGCGTGAAATTTTCCATGTAAAGATCTATGCCTTGAAAGGGGGCGGTATTTGGTTAATTTTCCTCAATAGGGCGATCTTACTAGATAATTTTGCAAATAAAAGGCAAAATGTATTTAACGATACTTTAAGTTTGGTTGCAAATTAGCCTTGTCAAATTCAATTCGAAAAAATAAATCACTTTTGCTTAGCCTGTTTTGTGGTGCAGGCGGGTTGGATATTGGCTTTGAGAAACAAGGATTTAGTGTTGGGCTTGCTTTTGATATCCGCCAAGATAGTGTGGATTCTTACAATAAAAACAGGGCCAATAAATGTGCTCATGTGCGGGATATAAAAGACCTTGGTTTAAAAGAGCTAGACAAGCTTTATGGTAAAGAGTTTAAGCCAATAGGCGTTGTTGGTGGGCCTCCATGTCAAGGTTTTAGCGTTTCAAACGTTAACCAGAAAAAATCAGATGAGCGCAACAATTTATCTTTTGCATTTGGAAAACTTCTTAAAAAATTAAACCGTAGAAGACCTGTACATTTTTTTGTGTTTGAGAATGTAAAAGGGCTATTGGGTATAAAACACAGAAAGACATATCAGGAAATAAAAGAAACTTTGGGAAAATGTGGTTTTAATATCTTTATTTCTACTATCAACGCAGCGCATTATGGAACACCTCAAAATAGAGAGCGATTAATAATTATAGGCCTAAACAAAAAATTGTATCCAAAAATTCAATGGGAGACACCCAAAGCAGTTAATGGTTACAAGTCGACACCAATGACTGTTAGGGAAACGATTGAAAACCTACCCTCCCCTATTTACTTTTCTCATGGCTTAAGAAAAGAAGATATTCCTTACCACCCCAATCATTGGTGCATGATGCCGAAATCCAAAAAATTTCATACTGATGGCCTATTAACAGAAGGGGTATCTTATGGGAGGAGTTTCAGGACACTATGTTGGGATAAGCCAAGTCCTACTGTTGCGTATGGAAACAGGGAAGTTCATGTTCATCCTTCTGGGAGAAGAAGACTCAGTATCTATGAGGCTATGCTTCTACAGGGTTTTCCAAAAGATTATGAGCTTTTGGGCAATTTGTCACAACAGATCACTCAAGTTAGTGAAGCTGTTCCACCCCCACTAGCAAAAGTCATAGCCCAATCCGTTATTAAGCAGTTGCGGTTTGTGCAGAATCAGGAAAAAAAGAATTAGCCCAATTTAGATAGCCTTCCTCTGAGTACCCTACGCCAGTTAATAGTTTTGCTGCTTGCTTAATTATTTTTTCACGCTCAGCCAGATTATTTTCAAGTAATGTATCTACATTAATGATTTGTTTCGATTTTTCTAACATGGAGATTGCCAGTTCTGACTCCTGAGCCACTTTTTTTTGGCCTGCTAATATCTTTGTAAGGCCAAGCTTGTCGATCATGCCTCCATCAACTTTTTTAAATTTAAAGGCCATGGTTAGCATGTTTGGTTTTTCCTCGTAGACACTATAGCAACAAAGATGCTCTAATGTGACATCCCAATAGGGTGTAGAACTTCTCATTAATTGTAATAACCATTTCCCCAGCCCAACACCAAATACTCGGTTCAATATATCTTGCGAAACATCACTTCCCTGCAATAACTCACTCAGCAAAGAATTTGCTTCTTGCTCGACTATGCCTTCAAAAACATTCTTAAATTCGTCGCTGCGATCAATATTCTCATTATGAACACCTATAATTCTCTCAAGAGATTTAGAGTTTATATCCCTTATCCCCGTCCTAGTTGAAATAAAAATAATAAAGGGTTCGGCCATATGCTTGCGCTGTAGCTCTAGAATTCTAGCTATAGCATCAAAATAGGTATCATCTTCGTGATCGGGCGAAGTGTTGGCAATAGAATTGCACAAATCTAAGTTAATTAAATTGAATGGTCCATTTTCTTTAACCGTTTTATATGCAAGAGAGCTTCGGCTGGCTATATCTTGGATTCTACCATTTAAAATTCCCGGCCCCATTAAGACTGTATCTTTATCGGCTATGATACGTTCTGCATAGTTTTGTAGGCCCCGCCTCTCAGTGTCTTCGCCAATTTCATTGAAACCTGTATACTTTAAATGTTTAGCCCTAACCTTATCTAGAACACCCTCTAAGGCTTGTATGTCTAGTAACTCTTCACCGGGTAAAGTTAAATAACGTAAGGTTTCATCTGAAAAGTGAGTTTCTGCTATTAGCTTTTGTGCCAACTGACATAATTGATTAATTCTAACCCAATGTTTTCGAGGATGGTGCCAAGGTTTAAACTCCTTGCGCGGAATAATTGAGTGTCCCGGTGCGGCATCATCATAAATTTCTTCTAATAGATCATTTGACTCCTGAGGAGCATCTTCCGAACCCATTATTCAGTCAACTCCGAGAAATATATCAGCGATAGCTTTTATAAGAATTTCTTGCTTTTTAAATGGCATGTCTTCCAATATTCCATATGCATCCAGAACAGTAACAAGGGCTTCTATTTTTTGTTCGTGAGCGCTTCTAGCAGGACTATTTAAAGCCAAAATATTTGAGGGGAGTATTTTTGTCTCACTAAATACCCGCTTCCCTCTAGCTCTTTCTTCTTTTTCTTTTTTATCTGGAACAAACGTAACCTTAGGGGCTTCTTCTTCTGACTTTTTCTCTCGTCGCCATTGTTTTTCTGCGATATCTTTTACCCTTGTTCTTTGTTTCGCTAACTCTTCTGACTTTTTCTCACCCCGGACTTCCGCACCTATTTTCTTGTGCTTATTAGTAAATTGTCTAATAGAACGATGTAACCATTTTGTTATAAATTGATAGTGAGGATGGGCATAGTTAAATGATTCCCTGTCAATATTGAGAGCAGCATCTAATCCCTCTTTTACAAAAATTTCTGCTGTTATCTGGCGGAGCCTAGTTTGTTCTGAGACTTGATACTTTAAAAATGTTTCATCAAACATTGCACCTGACGCGTCATGAATCCTTAGAAGCACTCCTCTATGTTCAACGGGTACAATTTTAGGGCTCCAAAAGAGGTAAGCCTCAAATGATAACTCGCCGCCTCTTATATCTTCAGGAATTTTTCTTAGGTCAGGGGAACACTTGCCAACAAAAATTAAAGGAGTTTTTATTGCATGACTTGTCTGGGGCAATCCTTTAAACATAATCGGCCGCTTTAAGGATATTTCATCAAGGTAAACTTCAAACCGATCCTTGGGGTTTTTGAGCGGGACTTCTAATCCGGCAACATCGCGAATTTTCTTCGCACCACTCAAATGGATTTCTTTCGCTTGCCCTGTTTGTTCATTTGAAAGATGAAAGGCTCGAATCCCATCTTTAAAATCTAAATCAAAAGGATGCTTTTCTGCATAAGGAAGGGGAGCGGAAAGACTCAGCGTCCAGATTGTCTTAAGATAGTTGTCGAAAATGTTTTCAAGTTTAGGATTTGAGTACTGAACACCAACTTGTTCTATAACAACCCTTGTCAGTTTGCTGAATTTTTGTCCAGGAGTATCATTTTTGTTCCATGGCAGAGCTGAAGCACGTCGAATTGTTTTATCATCTTTAAGGTCTAGTTTGCCTATGTGATAAGCTGGTGGTTCTGCAGGCTCCTCTTCATGAGCATTTTCTGGGGCTAAAACTTTTTCCCACCGCTCTCGACTTCTGAGTAAATCTTGAGAATGCTTTTTAAGTTTTAATAAGATTATATCTGTTCCATGTGCCTTTATGTTGGGGTCTTTTATTGTTTTAACAACAGCGGTTCCCGTTTCAAATTTTCTAGGCTCTTTGTCCTTTTTTTTAGTTAAATTTGTAAGTTCATCTTCCGTATATGTCTTCAAAATTACGTCTGCAAATAGTCTAAAATTATCTCCTTTTCTTTTGGTGATAATTTGAAAATGATGTGTGAGTTGAGAAACAGCAAAAAGTCCTATGCCAATTTTCCCAATAAGTTTTCTCTTTTTAACAGGACTAAGTGTGGGGTCTTCGGCATCAACAATACCATAACCATCATTGACTACCGTTCTTTTTATGCTACCTCCAATATTGTGAATTAGGTTTGATAAGGCCTCTGGGCTCATGCCATTGCCGTCATCCCTAACTGTTATCTTTCCAAACCTAGGAGCATCTGTCTGAATTTCCACCTTGGTGGCATCAGCATCATATGCGTTCGATATAAGTTCTCTTAAAGCAGATGATGGTTGTCGATATATGCCATCTGTTATTCGTGCAAGAACGCGGTCACTAGTAGCAATAACAGTTTTGGCCTCTTTGCCTGTATCTTGCTTGTCAAGAAGCTCCTGAGCGAATTCTTCAGTTCTGTTTGGAGTGTTGCTTGTCATTTGCTCTTGTCGACTGATCAGTTAATTTAATAAGGTAAGTGTTCAATTCCATTCTTGACTAAAGCGGCCATTCCAGTTCCGCATTCGGATTGTAACTGTTTGGCGAGGGTAGTGCAACTGGTGGAGGGTGAGGAGTATCCTTCGAGAGCCTCAGGATGACAAGTAGACGTCCTTTCCCCCGGGCGGGGCCCGGTTATCGTTAGTATTTATTTTATTCTCGGGTTCCCGATCGGGTTGGTTTACAACTCCCGCCTGTTGCTCTCTGTTTCATTTGGTGCCCATCTCTAACTCCGGTGTATCAGCGCGATGTTCGAGAATGAGAAACAACGATAGTGCCACTGCCCCGACAGCCGAAACAGCCAGTAAGATAGTTAAAAACTGGCTCCAGCCATCGGCTCGGTCTGCCACGGCGCCGCCGATGAAATCAAAAACCATGGCGAATGAATAACCCACAGCATCTATAATTCCAACCAAAACGCCACAGCGAACGCCACCAAACTCAACGGAGAAAACGCTCATCGGGATGTAATAGCACGGTGATATAGCCACACCAAAAAGCATGATGGCTGCCAAAGTGGTCCAGAGTGCCAGGGTATGGGTCAATCCCAATGAAGGAATCAGTAGCAGTGCCGCCAGACAAAATACAGAAAACACCATCATGCTGCCGAGAACAAAAATGCGGGTTCTCTTGCTGATGACGTCGAAAACAAATCCTCCTAACAGCGCAGAAATCAAACAACCAATGGGAAAAGCAGAAGATGTCATCACTGCGATCCCTGCGGTCAATCCAAATGTTTCTTTCAGATAGATTGGAATAAAACCCTGGATCTCAAAAAGAACCGTGAGGCAGGTAATGCTTAAACAGATCAGCCAAACCCGAGGGCTTTTAGAAAAATAGAGCAAGGCCCGGGACAAAGTCAAACCATCCACAGGATGGGGCTTTTTCTCGGCCTCTTTTTCTTCAGCCGTGGCCGCCAGCCCTGCATCTTTTGGAGATTGTTTCAGAATGAAAATGATGAGCAAAAGAACGACACCGGCTATCGCCACTGCCGTAGCGATCACACCTTGCCAGGATATCACCAGAAAAAGGCTTCCCAGGCCCAGTGTCGTGACCACTGAACTAAACCTTGAGCTGGACGAAATGATACCCCATATTCGACCCCGCCAATTCTGCGGATACCAAATACGAATGAGGTTGGCCATTGCAGGCCAGCCAGCAGATTTTCCAAACAACGCCACAAAGTAGGCGATTGAAAAAAAGAGCACGCCTGACATCGTGCTGAAAACAGACGTGGCCAGCATGCAAAGGGACAAGGAAAAAATGAAAACTCGTCGCCCGCCGAATCTGTCGGCCAAAACTCCATTAATGAGTTTTCCAGCCACCGTACCGGCTGAACCCCAGCCAAGAATTGCACCCCAAGCGGTTTTAGTCAGGCCCAGCATAGGATCATCGAGCATTGCAGGGCCCGAAATCATAACGGTCTTGCGGCACATATAAAGTGCCGCGTAACCTATGTACATGCATCCTAAGACGATCATTTCCCATCTAAATCTAGGGTCCTGGCGAAATCGATCTATCAAGTTGGCGCTCATCCTGGATCATTCATTTTTTTTTAAGATGCTTACTGTTTTGGAAAAAACCAGGGAATTGGGAATCAAAATAATTTTTTCATTATTTTCGAGGGTGGTGTAGCGAAAATCGATATGGCTCACTTTCCCCTCCTCTCCTGACACAACAATAAAATCTCCGATATCAAAGGGGTGATAGACTAAAATCAAAACCCCCGACACAAAATTTGAAATCGTATCTTTGAGAGCAAAGCCCAACGCAAAGCCCGAAAGCCCCAAGCCGGCTACCAGCGCAGAAACATTTATTCCCAAAGTTCCCAAAGCGGTAATAGTACCAAATACCAGAATACTTACCTTTGCGACTCCGGAAACAAGAGAACTTATAGGTTCTTGCAGGCCCCATCGGCCTCCTAATTTTCCTAACATGGTCTGGGTTGTTTTTGAGATAACCCAAAAACAAAAAAAGACCGCTATTGCCATGCCCAGCTTTGGCAACCACAGTAGCAATTGATCTTCAATATTCTGCATCCTGCCACCCCCGTCTAAACTTGATTTTCAATAATTTTAAAAATTTTAACTCATTTGGGGTTTTCAATCCCCACGATACAATACAACCCACTAAAAAAAGGGTCAACCTTTTCGAGTTAACCCCTTTATATATGATGGACTTGATGGAGATCGAACCAAGGACCTATTGATTAAGAGTTGCCACTTTACTCTTCTTATCACGATTACCGTATAATCTGGGCTTATGGTCGAATTTCTTCTTATCATTCATTTTGTCATTATTTTATTCATCATTTTCGGGTTCCCGATCGGGTTGGTTTACAACTCCCGGCTGTTCCGCATCATCCATGCCAGCACTCTGGCTGGGGTCAGCCTGCTGATGGTTCTGAAAGTCCCCTGTCCCCTAACCATCTGGGAAGAAACGTTGAGACAGAGTCCAATCTATGAAGGCTCTTTCACAACAAGCTGGTTCAACCGGATTATCTATCTGGAAGATTTTGATGCCTCATTCATGCCTTACCTGAGTGTGGGTTTCTTTTTTCTGGTGATGTCCTCCTTTTTCTGGTTTCCCTTAAAACCTTACGGATATTTAAAAAATAAAAATGTGGAATCCTAAATTGAAGAAAACTATTGGCTATGTATTATTGGTTCTATCCTTCGTTCCGTGGGCACTCATTCCTCTCCTTACATTCATGGATTTGTCAACAGGGCAGATAGCCGGTGCGACTACAATTTTAATCATTGCAGCGGAGGTGGCATTCTTTGCAGCTATTGCTTTATTGGGTAAAGAAGTTTGGCAACGTATCAAAGCAGTCTTCAAACCCCGCCACTAGGCGTGGAGCCAGTGGGGCGGAGACGCTGACGCGACCGCCGAAGGCGTAGAACCACCATAGATGATGTGCCTGACTTTCCTTCGGCTAGGCTCAGGATGGCAAGAGAGGGTTAGTCGCTACCCTCGCCTGAGGGTCAGTAGGCCGATTGGCGTTTTTCAAATTTATGCGAGTGTAAAAGTTTCCGCGCTTCCTGGGCCAGGGTTTTGAGTCCGGAAAATTCATCTGCATTCTCGTTGCTCTTTAACGCCAGTACCTTTTTCTGCTTTGCCAGATACAGCAGACCTTCGTAACGGATGATCCCGGTCTTCAGGTTTCGCCGGAAGATGAAGATCACATCCTCACTATATTGTTGAGCCAGTTGCCGCAGTCGATCACGCGTGACCGGTCCGGTAAAAGCTTCCCCTGCTTTGGCGGGCGCAATGCGGGCGGGGTCTACCTTCAACAGGGTTTTACGGATCTGTTTGGGGTCAGGCGGATTTGCGTCCCGTTCACTAATTTGGCTCGCGCGGTTTTCGATCACACGCAGGGATTGAGGGAACACCAGCATCTTGATGGTGCTGTCCGATTTGCCTTTGTCAATCAGGTCAGCATCCGCCCAGGCCGATACGGCTGTTAAAGTGCAGAGCAACGCAACAAGACAGGAACCAAACAGGCACGCGTTTTCAGTTCGGTTTTTGCTATTTTGCATAAAGTTAATCAAAGAGTTTGAAACTGTTCCTGCAAGTGAAATGGAGACCCTCTCTTTTCCTTGAATTTTACTTGTTATAATCGGTCGGGTATACTGATTCTTTTAAAAATCATTCTGGGGTTTTGATTATATGAAATTCCTCAAAATTTTCCTGATCGTACAGATGGTGATGGTTGCGCCTTGGCTGTTGAGCCCTGCACAGGCTGACAACTCAAAAATATGCTATGACCTGCTTCGTCCCCTTGAAAAGCAGGTTCAAAAGATTAAAGACCGTGGTGGGATATGGGAATTATTCGAGACTGGAGCGGCTTTACGAAAACATTCCATTGCGGGGCTTCATGTCGACGCTAAAATAACCTCCGTCATAGACACCGTTGACTACCTGTGCGAAAACCAGAATGGACTGCCTGTGCGCGAGGTGACTCATCAACTCATCCCCATGATGAGGAAAATGGGACGAGAGGGTTTTATCAAACATTATTTAGCCTTTTTCCATTCCATTGAGGTGATTGAAGAATGGGCAAAGTATGCTGAATATTTTGAAGCGAACCACCAACGCAAATTGGATTTCAACCAGACGAAGACCACCCTTGACAAGGCGCAGAAAATTGTTGAGCGCTATTCGACACTGGCCCAACACATAGACTCGGTCAATGATGAAGAATCACGCATAAAATCTTCCGGCTTGCTGGTACCTCCTCCAAATGTCGATGGAATTGTTGAAGAATGTAAAACGCTTACTGAGGATATCAAGCAGTTCACCGCTATGGACCCCCTTTTAATTCAAGCTAATCTTGAAAAATCAGAGATCCCTTACGCACCCTACCTGACTGGAAGTGGAGAATAAGAAGCACCCTCTTCGAGGGAGAGCTTTACATAACCCCATTACCCCTGCGGGGCACGAAGTTTAAGGAAAAATATCACGTCTTCGTCACTTTGTTCCTCAGAATGGCAAAAAGGCTTTTTCTTGTCATGCTGAGCTAGCGATATTTGACCTTTGAATTCTTGCCCCGTAGGGGTATCTCGAAGCATCTTGCTTCTTCGTTTGCTCGACTTACGCAAAGGTCTCTCTGCGAAAGGCCTAATAGATAAAGCTCTTAAGCGGGTGGGGTGTCGGTGGTTTCTTGTGGCTCATTGCCTCCCTCGCTAGAGGGCTCACCGGTGTCATTGCTGGTGCCGGACCAATCCTCTTCGGCGAAGCGGTCGGTCATGGTGTGCAGGTCTTTTTTGTTGCGTTGGATTTTTTTCAGCAGGATTTTGGTTTCTTCATCCGGGAACAGGTCGTTGAGGTTGCTTTCTTCTTCGGGGAACACTTGGTTCAGGTCCACTGTTTCCGGGAACGGCAACGTGCTTTGCGGCGGAACAGGCATTTGCTCTTCTTCGTTGACGATTGCTTCCGGTTCTTGGGTGGGTGGGGTTTGTTCTTCGTTCATGCTCAGGTCTCCGTTCTGTTCTGCATACTACTCAAAATCGTTAAACCCATCAATACTAAAGTAAGGTGGTTTTTCAGAACCTTGCCAGCCATATTCCGAGGAACAGGGCTATGGCGACCATCCACATGGCCATTTTGCTCAGGCCGATCATCTTTTTGAGGTTCGGCGACACCAGATCTTTGTTAGCCGGATTCAGGTCGAGGTCCGAGATCTGGATTCTCAGTGAGAAGGTGACATACATGCTGGTGAAAAATGCTCCTGCCACGAACAGCATTTTGATTCCGAACAGGTTGTAGTAGCCGGGTTTGAGTCCGACCTGTGCCGAATAGTTTTCCAGCAGGTAGTAGACCCCTGATCCTATGAGCATGAGCAGGCTGGCGAACACGGTTGGTGCCAGCAGGTCGAGGATTTTATAGGACGGCGAATTTTCATCGCGGTCACCCGGGTTTTTCTCGACCACGGGCAGGTAGACCTTCAGGCAATAGATGCTACTGCCGAGCGCGACCCCTGCTGCCAGCAGGTGAATGAAAATAATGATGACGTTGGTCATTTAGTTCGGCGGTGTTCCAGATAGTGGATGAGCAGGCGCACGCCGTAGCCGGATGCGCCTTTGGGGGTGTAGGCGGTTGCTTCTCCCCATGCGGTGCCGGCGATATCGATATGGGTCCAGGGTTGGTCGCCCGCGAACGCTTTGAGGAACGCGGCACCCATGCTGCTGCCTGCGCCGACTCCCGGTGACGCGATATTTTTGAGATCGGCGATATCGCTTTTGGTGGCTTTATCAAATTCTTCCCACAGCGGCAGTTCCCACACTCTCTCACCGGTGGCGTCGCCAGATTCTTTCAGACGTTTAATCATGGCAGGGTTGGTGCCGATGACGGCGGCGGCCTGGTGTCCCAATGCCATGATCACCGCACCGGTCAAAGTGGCGAGGTCGATCACTTCTTTCGGTTTATAGCGTTGCGCGTAGGTCAACGCGTCTGCGAGGACCAGTCGGCCTTCGGCATCGGTGTTGAGCACTTCTATAGTTTTGCCGGACATGCTTTTCAAAATATCGCCGGGTTTGATGGCTGATCCACCGGGCATATTTTCTGCTGCGGCCACGATGCCGATGACGTTGACCGGCAGTTTCAGGTCGGCGATGGCTTGCAGGGTCGAAAGCGTTGTGGCGGCGCCGGACATATCCATCTTCATCTCGTCCATGCCGGCTCCCGGTTTGAGCGAAATGCCGCCGGTGTCGAAGGTGACGCCTTTACCCACTATGACGGTCGGGGCTTTCTTTTTAGCGGTGCCAAAATATTCCAGCACGATCAGTGCGGGCGGTTCATGACTGCCGCGCGAAACGCCGAGCAGGGCACCCATGCCAAGTTTTTCCATTTCCCTTTTACCCAGCACCTTGCAGGTGATTTTGCTTTTGCGGGCGATTTTTTTTGCGTGGTCCGCCAGATAAGTCGGGGTGGCCGTGTTACCGGGATGCGAGATTAAATTTCTTGCCGCATGCACGGCACTGACGATTTTTTCGGCCCGGTCGATGGACTTTGTCAAGATGGCGGTTTTTGTTTTTGATTCCGCAACCAGGGTCAGCTTTTGCAGTCGGCTGGGCGGAGCATCTTTTTCATCCTGGCTTTTGTATTCGTCGAAATGGTAGAGGGCGAGTCCTGCCCCTTCAGCCACGGCTCCGGCAAACTCGCCATAGCGCGGACCTTTGGCGATTTTCTCAAAACAGCCTAAATAAGCCGACGCCGATTTGAAGTTTGATTTTTCTGCCAGCTTGGCTGCGGTCCCCGATGCTTTGCAGATTTTTTCGGCGGTGAGGTCTTTGGTTTTTCCGATTCCAACGAGCAGTAGGTTGTCGGCTTTCAGGTTGCCGTTACAACTCAGCAAAAGCGTCTGGTTGGATTTTCCCTCGAAGCGTTTGTTTTCAAATGCCGTGGTGATGGTACCGTTGAGGGCGGTGTCAACGTCCTTCAAGGTTCCGCCCGGTTTTTTTTCTTCCGGGCAGGGCAGAATGAGGCATTCGGTTTTATGGTTAAGGGGGCTATCGGATTTCTGGTTTATTTTTATCATAGTCGCCTTTTATTAAGGTAGAGGCTGTTAGTGGGGTTTGCGCCAAAGTGAGGCTCGCCCTAAATTAGGGCTCGCCCTGAAGCAGGGCTTGCGCTAATTAGATTAGAGTTTATATTTATGATCTACCGCAATCAACCTCAATTTTATAAATGGGGGGCCGTATGAACATATTGAAGAGTTGTTTTCTTTCAAGGTTTATGGCTATCGCTCTGGTGATGGGGCTCACCGGCATGGCGCAGGCAGAAACTATCATAGAGTATTTGACCCCGACTGCCGCGAGCAGTCCGGCGGGATTGGATTTCGATTCCAAAGGCAACCTCTGGTTTGTGGAGATCAACGGCAACAAGGTCGGCAAACTAACACCGGGGAAGGCGAAGGAGGGGACCTCTGACGGAGTCATTGAGTATGAGCTGCCTCATGCCAACAGTAAGCCGCAATATCTTATAGTTTCTCGCGACGATATCATCTGGTTCAGCGAAATGGGGGGTAACCGCATTGGGCGGCTGGACCCTGCCACCGGGGTAATAAGGGAATACGTTATTCCCACCCCTAAGAGTGAACCGCATCAATTATTTGAGTCGGAGGACGGGAAGATCTGGTTCACCGAGTTTGAAGCCAACAAAATTGGCAGGCTCAATCCGATAACGGGAGAGATCAAAGAATTCCCGGTCCATGAAGGCCACCCGCATGATCTGGTGGTCGACGATGAATACGTCTGGTACACGCAGGGGGGCAAGTTCTGGGCCAAGGTGTTTGCCAACAAGATTGGGTATCTGGAGATTGAAACGGGCAAAGTCGGGGAAATTGTGATACCTCCGGCAAAATCGGTTCCGCACGGGATGTTTCTCGCTTCGGATGGCACCATCTGGTTCACCCAGTTTTTCGCCAACAAAATTTCGCGGCTGGATTTTTCAGAAGATTTCCCACCCAAAGTGATTGATTATCAAGTTCCGGGAAAAAGAACTGGAGCGCACGATCTCGTTGTGGATTACGACAAGCGGTGGGTCTGGTTTGTGGCCAACCATAAAGACAGCATCGGCAGGCTTGATGTAAATGAAGCCGAACCGGGAACTTCCAAAGGCATTAAACTGTTTCCTCTGCCGACCAAGGGTGCGCACCCCAGCAACCTGGTGCTGGACAAGGAAGGCAATGTCTGGTTCACGGAAATGGGAATGTATTTCCGGGGAAGGCACCAGAATAAAATAGGCAAATTGGTGCCTTGAATTTTGGGTACCAGAGGGGGGTGAGTTCGTTTGCAGGGATTGTCAGGTGAGTTTTCTCTGGAAATGGGGCTGTCGTTTCAGCTCACAACTGGTTTTACAACTTGATTATTAGAGGATTAACGCTTGAAACCGGGTTTGAGGCCATGTTTTGAGGCCCTTAGTGTGACCGGCTGCCAGATTGTAAACAGGGGCATTAAAAAATTCCCCAAAGCCTTGCAAAATCAGGTGGAAAGCAAGGATTGACAATCCGTGTGGGGGTCACTAGAATGGCTGGAATTTTCCTGGGTTTTATGAGACATTGGATAATCTGGCAGGAGCCATTTTCACCAGCCGGATAGTAAATTTTCAGATAATAATAAATTTTCGAATAACGACGGGAGATCGTCCATGGAAGCCGTTGCAGAAAAAGGCCAGGCCGTTGCTCAAAAACAAGGCCAAATAAAAATAACCGTGTGTTTGAGCCTGAGTGGAATCGCTGAGGGAGGCGAAGAGGTCTATAAAGAATTTCAGAAGCAGATTTCTGAAATGGAAGCCGATGCCACCCTCGGTGAGCGAAAATGCGAAATGGGCCAGGTCGGGTGCCGGGGCTATTGCAGCCGCGATGTTCTGGTAGACGTTTATGTTCCCGGTGAAGATCGTGTGACTTATGAAAAAGTCAAACCGGCGATGGTCAAAAGCATTTTGAACGACCATATTGTCGGCGGCAAAGTGTTTAAAAAGGCCGCTTCCAAAGATAATTATTACGATACCTTGAAAATGCAGACCCGTGTTGTGATGGAGCATGGCGGTGCTATTGATCCGGAAAACATTGATGAATACATCAGGGTGGGTGGTTATGAGTCCTTGAAAAAAGTTTTGACTAACATGAAGCCGGATGAGGTGATCGCCGAGATAAAAAAATCCGGATTGCGCGGCAAAGGCGGCGGCGGGTTTGTCACGGCTAACAAGTGGGAGAAGGCGGCCAAGGCCCCGACCGACGAAAAGGGGACCCGCTACATCATGGTCAATGGGGACGAGGGCAACCCCGCTTCCTATATGGATCGAAGTGTCATGGAAGGCAACCCGCATCAGGTGATTGAAGGTCTGTTGATCGGGGCTTATGCCATTGGCGCGACGGAGGGGATCATCTACACCCGTTCGGATTATTCCATTGCGGTGAAGCGCTTGAACATGGCTATCAAACAGGCCAAAGAGCGAGGTTTTCTCGGCGACAAAATTATGGGGTCAGATTTCAGTATCAACTTCCGGGTGCATGAAGGGCTCGACGCGTTTATTGGTGGTGAATCCACGGCATTGATGGAAGCGGTTGAAGGCAAACGTCCCTTCCCGAAAGCGCAACCGCCGCATTCCTGCGATTCCGGATTATGGGGCAAGCCGACCGTATTGAACAATGCTGAAACCTGGGCCACGGTTCCCAAGATTATCAAGAAAGGCGCGGACTGGTATGCGGCGATGGGCAATGAAAATGCCCAGGGTTGCAAGGTTTGGGCGATTGCCGGAAACATCAAGTACAACGGGTTGATGGAACTGGACATGAAAACCACCCTCCGGGAAGCCATTGATGATTATTGCGGCGGTATTCAAAAGAAAAAAGAACTCAAGGTGATTCATGTAGGTGGCGTAACCGGTGGATTTCTGCCGCCTGAAAAAGCCGATACCCCGATGGACTATGAAAGCCTTCTAGAAGAGGGTGTATTGATGGGCCAGGCCAGTTTTTCGGCTTATGATGATTCGGCTTGTGTGATTGATCTCGCGCTTTTTTCTATCGGGTTTAACGAAGGCGAAACCTGCGGCAAATGTACCCCCTGCCGGATTGGGCTGACCCTTGTTAAAAACAAATTGGTGGATATCGCCGAAGGCCGGGGAAAAATAGAAGATCTGGACAAGCTTCAGGCCTTGTGTGAAGAAATCAGCCAAACTTCATTATGTGGGCTGGGAGAAACGGCACCGAAGGCGGTTCTTACCGGATTGAAATATTTTCGAAAAGTATATGAACGGCATATTGTCGATCAAACCTGTGACGCGGCACGGTGTGTTGGTTTGTATCGCTATTACGTCAAGGAAGAGGATTGTGTGGCCTGCGGCGCGTGTATCAAACCGTGTCCCACAGGAGCCATCACCGGGGGAACCCGCAAAGTCGCCGCGCACATTGATATGGACTTGTGCATCAATTGCAATGCTTGTTACCAGGCCTGCGCATTCCTGGCTATCGAATAAAATTTATTTTTATAAAAGCCTGTCGGCATTTGTCGGCAGGCTTTTTTTATGCGGAGAGCCTCCGCTGGCGACCTGCAATATCCTTATTTGTTGACAAATGTTTTCTCGGCCCAACGAACCATTGTACCCTTTCAGGGCACGAAAGCTTGGGAAGAATGCCACGCTATCTGCCTAAGATTGGGAAAATAGTGTTTTCTTGTCATTCTGAACGAAGTGAAGAATCTGGCATTGTTGTTTTCTGCAACCGAATCCGTTTCAAATATAAAAGTTCCATGGCGTTGTTCTTTAATCCTTGCACATAAGGTTTGACCAGCAGGTTCTGGGCCGAAACAAAAAGCGGAATCATTGGAACTTCTTTTTCGGTGAGCAGGGTTTGGGCTTCATCATAGACTGCTTGCCGTTCTTCCGGTTTTTTTAATGCGGACCCCAGCGCGATTAGTTCGTCGTAACGGGGGTGAGACCAATTAAGCCGGTTATTGCCGCTGGTTGTAATGAACAGGTTCATGAAGTTGTCGGGGTCGGGGAAATCCGCTCCCCATCCCAGCCGAAAAATCTGCGGTGGGTCGAGATCCAACCGGCTGAGAAAAACTTTCCATTCCTGGCTTTCAAAATCAATTTGCACATTCAGATGTTCTTTCCATTGCGCCTGAATGAATTCCGCGATGAAGTGGTTGAGATCGCCGGTGTTGAAGACTGCGGTCACTTTTGGAAACCCTTTGCCGTCGGAATAGCCCGCTTCAGCCAACAGGGCTCTGGCCTTTTCAGGGTCAAACTTTGATCCTATGTTTTCGTTATAACCGAACATGCCTTTAGGAATCCATGATGAAGCAGGCAGTTCCCCGCCTTTGAGAAATTTGGGAATGCGGGACCGGTCGATGGCATGGGCAAATGCCCGACGGATCAGCACATCATCAAAGGGCGGCTTTTGCACATTAAAACCGTAATAATAACCTCGCAGTTGAGGTTTGTTCCGGTATTCGGGACTGGATTTATAATGCGGAATCGCAACTGGCGGCAGTTCGAGATAGTCCAACTCCCCGGTTTCGTAAAGGGTCAGGGCAGTGGTGGGTTCCTGCACCACAAAAATGCGGATGGCGTCGACAGCGGGTTTGCCTTCGTAGTGGCGAGGGTTGGCTTGCAACACCATTTTGTATTCATGCTGCCATTCTTTAAGCGTGTAAGGACCATTGGTGACTATATTTTCAGGCTCCGTCCAGGAGTCTCCATGTTTAAGGACAATATCTTTTCGCACTGGGAACGTAACCATGAACGTGGTGATGCTGGGAAAATAGACCACGGGTTTTTTTAAGCGGACTTCAAGAACATCCGGCGCCAGTGCCCGGACCCCGACCAGATTCGGGTCTGTAATTTCCCCCGAATTATATTGCGAGGCATTTTCGATGTCGAAGAGGAAGTAAGCATATTGGGCCGCCGTCTCCGGCGCCAGCAATCGTTTCCAGGAATACTCAAAGTCCTCTGCGGTGACTGGCTTGCCGTCACTCCAGGTAACATCGTCGCGCAGAAAAAAAGTGATGGTTCGGCCGTCCTCCGAATATTCCCATTTTTTGGCAATGGCGGGTTGGGCATTCAATTCCGAATCGTACTGGGTGAGTCCTTCCATGATATTGGTGAGAATCGTGAAAGAAACACTGTCTGTCGCAAGGGTCCAGTCAAGGGTAGGAGGCTCATTTTTAATAGACATGCGGAAAACAGATTCGTCCGTTGGGGAAGACGGACTGCAACCGGTGAGAACCCATGAAAAGATTATAACCGGCAACCAGAAAGAAAATACGGTATTTTGCAATTTCATTTAAAAGCCATTGGTGGTTTTGTGTCGCATTTTATATTAATGGCAAATGCAGGGTTTCCACTTTCCAATCAAATCCTCGCCGTTTCCATATAATAGTAAAAGGTTTGTTTTTAATATTGAAGCTTGCTTTGAAATGAGAAATATCTGTAAAGAAAAGGTAATTGATTCGTTCCCAAAGGTTGGGGAAATTTGGGCCTTCAAGTTTTAGCGGTTTTTCTTTTGTGGGTGGGCTCAATTGTTTTGGCTTGGCAGCTTTCTCAAATATTTTCCTGATTTGGTCCACATATTTATCTGGGTAGTGGTAAAAATAGATCATTCCCTCAGGCGTAGCTATTTGCTCTGCGATTTGCCGAGTCAGTGAGTTGGAACTAAAACTTAACTGTATATTTTCCTGTTTCAGATTTTTGTTTATAACTTCTTTGACATAACGGTTAAGATCTTTCTCAATCTCTTTCCTGAAGGGAGGCCAATGAATTTCCTCCATTACTATTTCCTTATCAGCAGATTCCAAGCCCACATATAACTTTAGTAAGGCCAGATAAGGCCAAATTAAATATGCAAATATCGGAATACAAAGAGAGATAGAAAATTTTCGCATATTTTCAGATTTCATCTATTGAATTTCCCTGATATTTGCATTGAAAGCACTCAAATTTTCCTATTATAGCCACCATTAGTCGAATTTAGTTAGGGTAAGCTTTTTTTAACGGAATTTCACTGATTTATCATTTAATTCTTTACTTTTCCCCGCACCTTTATAGAATGGAGCTTTTTACCTAGTTCCGGGACGGTCATGGCAGAAGATATTTCCTATATTAGAAAGTGGATCAAGCGCGGCTTGAGTAAGGATAAGAAGACCCTGGATTTTTCCAACAGAGGCATTGATAACGAGACCGCCATGGACCTGGCTGAAAACGTGGCGCTTCCTGATATTGAAATCCTTTATATTCATACCAATAAAATCAAGGATCTGGGTGTGGAGGAATTGGCCCCGTCAGAATTTTTTGAGCCGCTTAAAGAACTCTGGATGTATGAAAACCTGATCGGCGATGACGGAGCCAGGGCTTTGGCTGAGTCTGAAGTATTGACCCGGTTGCGGTACCTTAGTTTGTATACCAATAAAGTTGGGGATGAAGGAGCCGTGGCTTTGGCAAACTCTAAAAGTCTTTCCAGGCTCGAAAAGCTTGACCTTTCGTTTAATCGGATTGGAGACGTTGGAGCGGAAGCCCTGGCAAATTCGACCCATCTTAAAAATTTAAAGGAATTGCATCTTGATGCCAACCGAATTGGTCTCAGGGGGATGCAGGCTTTGGCTGAACTCTCTGGATTGCAAAACCTCCAGACTTTAAACCTGTCTTATAACCTGATCAATCCCCAGGGACTGGAACTTTTGAATGAGTCCAAACGTTTACGGGAAATGAATGCAGTGAAAACGGACTATCCCCATATTGGTGGTTGATTGATGCGGCCTGAAATAAAAGACCTGAATTTTATCCAGACTCTTAATGATAGATTGATCCGCAAGGACCCGGTTCTGGATCTCTCCTATGACCGAATGGGAGATGCGGGGATCGTTTTTTTGTCCCGGAATAAAGATTTATCTCACGTTCAAAAACTGGATTTGAGCTGGAATGAAATCACCGATGAAGGATTGGCTGTTCTTGCTGGCATGGGTTCGCTGGCCGAGCTCAAGCATCTCGTTCTCAATGCCAACCAGATTGGCGATGAGGGAGCCCGAAGTCTCGCACTTTCAAAAAATCTTCCCAACCTTGAAACACTTGAGCTGGTCAATAATAAGATTTCCGATTTTGGTGCTCTGAGCCTTGTGAAGTCTCAGTCATTGTTGAACCTTGGATTCATTGATTTGGAAATGAATAAGGTGGGACAGAGAAAATTGACCCAGTTTCCAGACGGCGCGGTGGTTTCCAAACTTCGTGTTCTCAACCTTCGTCGCAATCTTGTTGGGGATGAAAGTCTTGCCGACTGGGCGCAGGCCGGCGCTTTTGAAAAACTGGTACATCTGAATCTGGGCTGGAATCAAATCACCAATCAAGGTGCCCGCATTCTTGCGCATTCCCCCACGTTAACCCGGCTGGAAATTCTGGTTCTCGATTCCAATCATATTGGTGATCCCGGCGCTTTGGATATTGCCGGGTCCAAGCACTTGAATAATCTTGTTCAGCTTTATATGCAGGATAATAATTATGGTCGGGCCGGAGAGACCGCTCTTAGGGTCATGCGGTCGCGGATTTTGGTTGAGAAGAAAAGAATCGAAAATACACTCAACCTTAATGAGCAGAGATTGGACAATAAAGACCTTGCTTCATTGGCGCAATACGAAAAACTGGATGGGGTTGTTTCTCTTTCACTGAGGAACAACCATTTTGATTACCACGGGGTTCAGGACCTTGCCAATTCCCAGTTTCTCAAAAACCTGACATCTTTGAACTTGATGAGCAATGCAGTGGGGGACAAAGGTCTTCTCTTGCTGGCAGAATCACCCAACCTTTCGCAATTGGAAACTTTGAATCTGGAATATACGGGGATCACATCGTTGGGAATCCTTGCTCTCTCGCAATCTCCACATCTTAGTCGATTGAAAGAGCTTAATGTGAGTGGCAATAATCTGGGAGAAAAAGGGCTGCGTATTTTAGCGGATTCCGTGAACTTCAAAAACCTGATTAAACTAAGAGCCTCCGGGATTCCGATGGGCGATTCCGGATTTCAGGCCCTGGTTCAGTCCGATACTTTAAGTCACCTTGAAGAGTTGGAAGCCATGGGCAACACCATCACCCGGGAAAGTCTGGATTCTTTAGCAAACTCTGCCAAGTTACCCCAGTTAAAAAAGCTGGATCTTCGCCGCAATAAACTTAAGGAAGCGGATCTTATCTTCCTGGCGGATTTTCCAAAATTCAATGATCTGGAAACCCTGAGATTTTAATATCAATGTCCTTAAGGGATGGGGGCCTATTGATGAAGCGTTGGGAGGGTTTTCGCGGGGAACAATATGCTGGCTTCCTGTCACCCCGATTCAATGGCGCTGTTAAAAAAAACTAAGAGATTTTCCAGTTTTTCCAGGAGTTCTTTTTCCTCAAGCCGGTGAATCCGGAAGGACACTGCTCCGGAATGACCCCCTCCGCCCATATAAAGATCGCCAAACAATTCCTTGATCTTGCCTTCAGCGGTGCGTAAATCCACGCCAGAAAACTCCACAGCCCTTCGGATCTTGATAAAAACGCAGTCTTCTCCCTCGGCATTTTTGCCTTCAAAAATAATCACTCCGGCGTGTCCGGATTTTTCCGGTACCGAGTTCAGAAGCAAACCCATGATATCGACAAACCAGTCTGATTCAAACGGCTGACAAGTTCCATGTACTTCTTCATAAGTTGAGGGCAGGAGGTTTAAAAACCCCATATTTCCTTTACTCTCAATACGGGAGTTCAATAAATTCAAACAGCTTTCCTGGTCTTCTGTCAGTTTGTTTAAATAATCCAGAATTTGTTTGGGGTCACCAAACTTTGAATCTTTACAATCCTCTGCCCTTTTATTATCAGCAGAATCCCGCCATCGCGTAATAATTTTCAACTGTTTCCCTAGTTTTTCCATCCAGCGGTCGTAGTCTTCCTTGTAATGGATTACCTTGCCGCCGACGGTGTCACCGAGCATTCCTGTTATCAATCCTAGAATGATATTGCGTTGGCTGAAGGGGTTGGGTCTTTCCGGGTTTTCATTGTAAAGCGTTTCCAGAATATCCCCAATGATCTCGGTATTGGCATTGGCATTGCGGAATAGCTTGGTGCCATATTCGGTTAATTCCTCGCTGTCCGCTCCGAAGTGATGGTCAATTTCTATGACGTTGGGTTTTTTCGAAAGTATGTCTTCAGCAATGTAGGAGTAATATGGAACCAGTTTTGTGTTGGCGGTGTCACAAAAAATAACAGCTTCAATTTCATCCTTAACAGCTGCAATCTCTTTTGGGTTTCTGAGAAGGCCAATAGAATTGTATTGGATGATTTTTTCAAAAAAATCCAGATTATCCCCAAGCGGTTCGGGAATGATAATAAAAACTTTTTTATCCAACTGGTTCAAATAAAGGGAAAGGGATAACATGGACCCCACCGAATCGGGATCAATATCTCCGCTGAACAAAAAACTGCTGCTGGAATTAATTAAATCAATGGCTTGGCTCAGGTTTGTTTCCCAAGTTGGTCCGTCGATGGGTTTTTTCTCTTTCATTAAGACCTTTACAAAGATTATTTTTTAAAACTTAAGCAAATAGTATAAAGGGTGTCTGAGGGCTTGACAATTAAATTTACAGTTTCGGTGTAAAGGAAAAAGTATGCCCAAGGGAGGGACGATTAATAATTCCAAGTATTTATGCAAATTTTAAAACAAGGGTTCAGGTAAACCCGGGGTCGTCATCAAAAATTTCGTCATACCTTTCGTCAGGCACATGGTCCTGTGCGGGGCGGCACCAGTCGAAATCGGGGTTGTCATCGGCATCGTCCAAACCCTTTTTTTCGGCTTGGGTCACACTATCTACGAAATCCTTCATGTTTAATTCCGTGAAATCCCGACCCTCGCATTGGCACTCCGATTCACCATTTACAAACTCCGTCTCTTTTTTTAGCAACAAAGTCCGTTGGCATGAGTCGCATCTATGGCCCTGATGGGTACGGGTCAAATCGTAATCCATCATGTTTTCTCGGCATTGGTTGCAGATGGCAGGGGTGCCTGGTGTGAATGCGGAGATCAGGTTTTCAAGGCCACAACCTCCGCATTCCATCAACAGGACAAAAGGAGTTTCCAGATTCATGGCGGGGTTATGAGCTTGAGCTGTCGGGGAACATTTTTGACATATCGCCCATTTTTTCCATGGCCTCTTCTTTAGACATTTTAGTAATATCAATGCCCATATCTGCTAAGGCCCCAGAGAAAGGACATTTGCTGGCCCCGCTCTTGGCTTCTTCGCCTTCGGCAGCAGCTGCGGGTTTTTCAGTTTCAATTTCTCCTGCTTCCGCCATGATGATCCAATGCATGGACTCAATGGTCTGTGCTTTTTCGGCAGTTATTTTTTCAAGGGATTCTTTGGTTTCAGGATGCTTCACCATAGCGGCGGCCTCCTTGTATTTTTCCAAGGCTTTTTTCTCAAACTCGACGGCTTCTTTCAACGCCACGGCAGAATTAGACATTGTCGGATCTCCTGACAAAATTAATGGGCTTGTATCATAGTATTTTAATGGAAAATCAAAAATATACCAAATTCTTTCCTCAAATAGCAATAAACTTATCCGCCGGATGGCGGATCCGCATCATATTGCGGGAATAGGGGAAACCTGACATAATGCGCCCATGAAAAAAATCATCGTTATAGGAGGCGGAATCGCCGGGTTAGCGGCGGCTTACCGTATCCAGAAGGAGATATCAGAAGGAGCCCAGCTGGAGTGCACCTTGCTTGAGGGTGGAGACCATTTTGGCGGAAAAATCGCCACAGAAAGGTCTGAGGGATTCGTCATCGAACGGGGTCCAGACTCATTTATTTCGCAAAAACCCGCCGCCATTCAACTTTGCCAACAACTGGGCATTGGAGACCATTTGGTCTCAACCAATCCAGAAACCCCCAACACCTATGTGTATACCGGAGGTAAATTGGTTACCATGCCGGATGGGTTGAGCCTGATGATTCCCACCAAGTTTTTGCCATTTGCCCTGACACCTCTGTTCAGCTTGTCTGGAAAAATCCGCATGGCGTTCGATCTTTTGATCCCGAAAAAAGCCGATGAAAGTGATGAAAGTCTGGCTTCATTTGTCCGTAGGAGGATGGGGGAGGAAGCCTTGAGAAAAATGGCCGAGCCCATGCTAGCCGGTATTTATGCCAGTGATCCCGAAACCATGAGCATTGGTAGCACCTTCCCCATGTTTGTCGAGACCGAACGCAAATACCGATCCCTCATTCTGGGAATGCTGGCAAGAAAAAAAGCCATGCTTCTGAACGCCGACAAACGTCCTAAAAGTAACTTCAGTTTGTTCATGACTTTGAAAAACGGTTTGGGGGAAATGGTCGAAGCGGTGATTGAAAAATCTCCCGATATCCAGTTTCAGTCCGGGGCAAGAGTGGAATCCATTGCCGGGAAAGCAGGTGACTGGTCCATACGTTTAGAAGGCGGTGGCGAACACAAAGCCGAGGCGCTCATACTAGCCACCCCCGGCCATATCACTGCCCGATTCCTGCAATCGGTCACCCCCAAAGCCGCTGAGCTTTTGAAGCAGATCAAATATGTTTCCACCGCCACCGTGACCATTGCGTATAAAAAGGAAGGATTTTCCCACGCCCTGGATGGATTTGGATTTGTTGTGCCCAAATGTGAAGGCCGCAGTATTCTTGCCTGCACCTGGACTTCATCGAAGTTCCCCCACCGGACTCCGGAAGGCTATGTCATGCTCCGCTGTTATCTGGGAGGAGCCTTGCAGGAAGATATCGCGGAAAAAGACGAAAAGACCATGGCCACTCTGGTCAAGCAGGACCTTAGAGAAATAATGGGAATCCAGGAAGAGCCGGTATTCTGCAAAGTTTTTCACAACCAAAAATCCAACGTACAGTATCAGGTGAACCATTCCGAGCGTATTGATGCCATCATGCAAGAGTTGGAGGAAGGACTTTTCCTGGCAGGAAGCGCCTACCGCGGCATTGGCATACCCGATTGCATCCAGAACGGAACCCAGTCAGCCGAGTCAGCGATCCAGTTTCTGGTTGGGAAATCCAAAACGGAAACTTAGCATCTAACGTCCGTAACTATTAAAAAAAGGAGTTCCTCATGAAGTGGGTTTCCACCCTTTCCCGGCAAACCGATATCGACAGCGCTGTGCAAGAAGCGGCCGAATCTGCCATCCAGCAACTTGGCAAAAGCCATGCCGATTTGACCGTTGTGTTTGTTTCTCCCCAGTTTAGGGAATTCTATGACAAGGTTCCCGAGTTAATCAGTCGCTATTTCAAACCCGGTCTGCTCTTTGGTTGTTCAGGAGGAGGAATCATCGGCAATGGTGAAGAGGCAGAGCAACAGGCGGCGATCAGTATCACGTGTGCCGAACTGCCTGGCGTGAAAATTCAGCCCATCCAGTTCGAGACTACCGATCTGCCGGATCAGGACACCTCGCCTTCCGTCTGGCGCGAATGGTTGAAGGTGAATGTGGAGGACAATCCCCATTTTGTTTTTCTGGCAGACCCCTTTTCATTCCGCGGTGAAGAGTTTCTGGCAGGGGTAGATTTTGCCTACCCCAATAGTAAAAAAATCGGCGGCCTCGCCAGCGGCGCCCAGGCCCAAGGGGGAAATGCCCTGTATCTTGAGGACAAAATTTATAATAGTGGGCTGATCGGCATTGCGCTGAGCGGTGATATCGAGGTCGATACCATTGTCGCGCAGGGGTGCCGCCCCATTGGCGAACCCCTGCAAATCACCCAGTGTGAGCACAATCTACTGAAGGAACTGGGGGGAAAGCCGCCGTTGGAAGTGCTGCAGGAACTGCAAGAATCTTTATCAGACGCTGACAAAAAACTGATTCAGACCTCTCTGTTTCTGGGAATAGAAATGGACCCTATGAAAGACAATCCCAAACAGGGAGATTTCCTCATCCGTAATTTAATGGGGATCGACCGGGAGAGCGGGGCCGTGGCTATCGGCGCTCTGTTAAGAAACGGACAATTGGTGCAGTTTCATCTACGCGATAAAAAGATGTCGGCAGAAGACCTGGATGTGATGTTGACCCGCTATCTGAATCAGGGCAACGCCGAAAACGCCAAAGGAGCCCTGTTATTTTCTTGTCTGGGGCGCGGTCAATACCTGTACGGCAAAGCCAATCACGATACTGATATGTTTCGTGGCAAACTGGGGGAAATTCCTCTGGGAGGATTTTTCTGCAACGGCGAGATTGGGCCGGTGGGAAAAACTACGTTTGTACATGGCTACACCAGTTCGTTCGGCATCTTCCGAAAAGCCCGCTCCCACTAGGCGTGGGGCCAGCGAGCAATCGCTTTTGCTGGCGAGCAAAGAGTTGTGTCTCGGCTGAAGGAGCCATTGCTAGCTGCCTCCCCTGCTAAGGGGCTAGCAATCGGGTTGCTCGGCTGAAAAGGCTCTTGCCTATTTTGAAAAGTATTCCCGGTACCAGTCGATAAACTGTTTCATTCCTGAATTGATATTGGTGGAGGGGCGATAGCCCAGATCGTTTTTGATCGGTTCAATATCGGCCCAGGTTTCGGTCATTTCCACGGAATGTTTGTCCGTATAATTTTTTACCGCATTATTCCCGGTCAAGGTCTCAATGGTGCCGATGAATGTTTCGAGTTCTTCTGTGCGGTCGTTGCCGATGTTATACAGGGCACAAGGTTGGGGTTTGTCCAGGCAGAGCATCACCCCTTGGATGATGTCATCAATGTAGGTGAAATTGCGTTTCATTTTTCCGTGTCCGAACACGTCGATGGTTTCCCCGTCAATTATTTTGCGAGTGAAAATGAAAGGGGCCATGTCGGGCCTGCCCCAAGGGCCATAAACGGTGAAGAACCTCAAGCCTGTTACCGGTAGACCATAAATATGATGATAAGCGCTGGCGGTCAGTTCGTTGGCCTTCTTGGTGGCTCCATAAAATGAGAGCGGATTGTCCGTCGGGTCTTCCGTAGAAAAAGGGATTTTTTTATTCCCGCCATACACGGAGGAAGAAGAAGCGTAAACAAAATTTTCGGCTTTGTATTGGCGAGCCAGTTCTATAATATTCAAGAACCCTTCCAGATTGGATTTCTGATACTGATAAGGGTTTTCGAGGGAATACCTCACACCCACCTGCGCGGCAAGATGGCAGATTCGGGTTATCTTGTTTTTGGCGAAAAGGTTGTTCAAACCTTCCTGGTCGCAGAGGTCGAGTTTCTGGAAGATAAAATTGGGGTGATCTTCAATCTGTTTCAGCCGGTCCTGTTTTAATTGGACATTGTAATAATCATTGATGTTGTCCAGCCCGATTACGGAATCTCCCCGCTCCAGAAGATGTTTTGACAGGTGGTATCCGATAAATCCGGCCGAACCGGTAACAAGAATCATTTTAAAAGTCCAGAGTCATTAGAGTGGAAAAAAGTGTTTAACTTATAACATACTTGCCGAGTGGCTGCTTGCCGCAGGGGCAATTGGCAAAGGCGTTTTGGGCCGAGGTAACTTTTAGTTTGCCAGATAACGTTATTGCTAATTGGCCCCACGCCGAGTGGAAGGTGAATTCATGAAGGTTACAATACTGGGTTCCGGTACCGCAGTGCCCTCTTTGGAGCGCAATTCGTCCGGTGTGCTCATTCAAGAACGAGGCATCAATACCTTGGTTGATTTTGGCTATGGAACCCTGAAACAACTTTTACACTTGGGAATCACCTACCACGATATTGACCGGATTTTTTTCACCCATAACCACCCGGACCATATGTGTGATTTGATCCCTTTCTTATTCGGGGCCCGTTACCGTCCCTCACCAAGAAAAAAAGATTTGGAAATCGTTGCCGGGCCTGGGTTTCAAGAGTTCCTCGACAAGCTCATGTCGGCGTTCAAACATTGGCTTGCCCCCACTGAATACCAACTCAGCATCACGGAAATTGATGAGGGATCGAAAAAGTTTGGCTGTCATCAGGTCACCTTCAAAAAAGTCCAGCATATCGAGATGAGCCGGGGCTACCGGTTTGAGAGCCTGGCGGGAAAGTCGGTGGCGTTATCGGGAGATACCGATTATTGCCAGGGCATGATCGAACTGGGTAGGAGGGCGGATCTCATGATTTTGGAATGCGCCTTTCCCGACGAAGATAAAGTGGCGGGACATCTGGTTCCTTCGCTGGCAGGAAAGCTGGCGAAAGAAGCCGACTGCAAAACGCTTTGCCTCACTCATTTTTATCCACCCTGCGATTTGGATGCCATGCGCGAAACCGTATCCGCCCTCTATGCCGGTGAACTGGTTCTGGCCCATGATCTCATGCAGTTTGAATTGTGATGGTCCTACTCCCGTGGCCACTAGCCGTGGAGGCAGGTGGTGACAGCGTGTTCGGTCGAGAAAACTTTTTGTTTGCCAGATAACGCTATTACTCATTGTACCCCTGCGGGGCATGAGTTTATTGAAAGAGATATCACAGCCTCAGCGCCATGTGTGGTGACCCTTCATTTTTCTTCATGCCCCTCAGGGGTACTGGCGCCGAGTGGGCTTAACTTTTTCCTTCTCTTCGGTTTTCGATAAAGTCCACCACGAACATGAACAGTCGGATGACTCCGATCGTGGCGAATATACCGACCAACAGTTGCAATAGGGGCGGTAGGGCAATGATAAAGTTTTTAATACTATCAATGAGAGTGTCCAATGAAATACCCTGAAGATTAAAAATGGATTTAAGATTTTACCCCAAGCGGCAGAAACCACAATAGCTTTTGTTAGCAAGTATTAGCCAATTTATCTGAAAATATTGTTGGTGACAGTAAAAAGTTTTGCATATTGGCTCCACGCCGAGTGGGCGGAGTGCCTCCGCTGGCATAAACAAGGGATTTTTCCTGCGCCCAATGGTTCCTTCGCTTTAGGGGCTATTGCTAGTTACCTCCACGGTTAGTGGTGGAACTCTTTGAAAACATTTTGCTCCCCAGAAATTGCTGGTTAGGGGTTCACTCCGTTTTTTTTCTCCGGTATAATCTATGGGTAATCGCTCAATCGCAAAAAGGGACGAACACATGTCAGCTATTTCAAATGTTGTTTCAGCAATCTCCCTTGTTTTTTTTCTCAACGTTGCTCCGGTTGCGGGTTTTGTCGACAACCAGAATGGCACCATAACGGATTCGAATACCGGTCTGGTCTGGCAAAAAGACGATTCTTTTCATGAGTTGAAAAAGGGACTCAACTGGTATGAGGCGTTGGAGTATATCTCCAGAAAAAATTTGGAAAAGTTTGCGGGAAACGATGGTTGGCGGCTGCCCACCCTGAAAGAACTGAACGGTTTATGGGTATCTTCAGGAAAGATTAAAAGCAAGGATGAGGAAACCCTTGGGCTTCCCCCTGAGTTTGAAAGCGGAGGCAGTTATTATATTTGGACCGGGGACGAGCGTGGACTGGACCATGCCTGGTATTTTGGCCTGGGCCATAAAGAAAACTATTTTAACCTGAAAGATCTGGCAGATCTGGAACAAGGCGTCAAAATGGTCCACCACTAGGCGCGAGGCCAGCGTGCAATGGCTTTTTCTGGTGGGCAGTAGTTGCTGGGCTTTAAGGATTTTTGCTTTCTGCCTCCCCTACCAGGAGGCGAGTGGATTAGGAGACAATGAATATGAAACAATTTTTCCAATCAGGATTAGCCTTACTGGTGTTGGCGGGTTTGTACGCTTCGTTGGCGATTGCGCAGGAACACAAAATGGATCACGGTGACGGCGCAATGGACCATGGAGCGATGGATCACTCCGCGCCCGGAGGGGAATACCGGACTGATGAACCTATGGACCACGGCGATCACGGTGCCATGCAACATGGAGAAGGTGACAGTTTATTCCGCACCCGGGGATCTCATGATCAGCCAGACCTGTCCAAGCCTGAAGATATGGACTCCAAAAGCCTTCTGGCTCGCGGCCGCAACATTTATATGCATATGTGTGTGTTCTGCCATGGAAAAGATGGCAATGGGGGCGGCATAGCGGTTGAATATTTATATCCCTGGCCGAGAGATTTTAGAGAAGGAATTTTTAAATTCCGCTCCACCCCGACGGGTACTCTTCCTCGCGATGAAGATTTATACCGCACCATCATAAGCGGTGTTCCCGGCACATCCATGCCCGCCTGGGGAGATGCGTTAAGCCCCCAAGACACATGGGCTTTGATCAATCACATTAAAAACTTTTCCCCGCGATTCAAAAACGAACCGCAGGGTGAAAAAATAGTGGTTGCCAAACCCCTTGAATCTTCGCCGGAGCTGGTGGCCCGAGGCAAAAAACTTTTTAAGGAATTAAAATGCTTCCGCTGTCACGGTGAGTCTTTAAAGGGGGATGGTGAGCTGGCCGAATCGCTCATAGACGCCTGGAAGCATGCAGTGTTTGTGCATGACATCACCAACCCCCATTATTTCAAGAGTGGGCACAAGCCGGAAGACCTATTCAGAACCATCACGGCTGGACTGGATGGAACGCCTATGGGTTCCTACCTCCACGTTCCCGAAAAAGACCGTTGGGCTTTGGTGCATTATATTGGTTCAAATTTGGTGAAGGAATTTAAAGAAGCAGAATTTGAAACGGATCTTTATTCACTTCCTGTAGGAGTGGAACTGAGCACCGATCCTTATAGTCCGGTGTGGGAAGGGGTTGCCACAACAAACCTGGTATTGCGTCCGTTAGCGGCGAGGCGTGATGCCGTGGAATTTATCAATGTGTCTTCAGTGAATAACGGCGAACAGCTGGCAGTGCGTTTGCAGTGGAACGACCCGACTCATGACGCGTTTTCCGAACTGCGTTCGGATAACTTCCGCGATGGAGTGGCGGTGCAATTTGCGTTGGGGGCGGTGACGCTTCACACTCATGGGCATAATGAACCGTTTTTTGGCATGGGTAACCGCAACAAACCGGTAAATATCTGGCATTGGAAAGCCGGACTGGAAGAAGCGCTCGAAGCCGAAGATGATCTGGAATATGCTGGCGGCGGAGTGGATATGGACGCGTTGATTTTTGGCGATATTATTGCTGAGACTTTCTCTCGTGTTAATACGACAGGAGATAATCCAGTTGAAGAGCTGAACGCCGAAGGGTTTGGCACGGTCACGCCGCAACCTCCTGAAAACCAGAATGTGGAAGGTGCTGGCGAATGGAAGGACGGTGTCTGGACCGTGGTTTTTCTCCGCGATATGCTAAAAACCGGTAAATGGGATGTGGACTTTGCCCAACGCATTGACCCGGCCCTGGTAGCCTTCGCGGTCTGGGATGGGGTTAAGGAAGACAGGAACGGACGCAAGGTGATCAGCGTCTGGCAACGCTTCAACGTTAAGAAGCCGAAACCTTGATAAAAGGATTCTGCATTGCCATTATCGTTGTTTTCGTAACGTCGCCGTTAAAGGCAGAAGAACAGGTGGAGGTTCGAGGAAAAGTATCGAACTCAGACCAGAAGCTTCTGTCCGAAATTAGCAAGTCCCCCCCACGGGCAGTGGTGGGCCTGGGCGAACTGGATCGCTTGATTCAGCTTCACCTGCCAAAAAAATTTCAAGAAGGTATTGGCCCCTCCAAAAAAGTAAAGCTCCTGCCGCAAAGCGAAGCAACCGTTTTTACTATCCCGGGATTCGAAGCTTATGGCTGCGGGGAGTGCCATAAGTCGGACGAGCTGCTGGACAAGTCGATTGACCGGATGCGGCAATCGCTGGATCGTCTGAACTCTATTTTTCCCGATCTTCCCCCGCCATCGTTAAAACAGTTTATCATCCAGTCCGGGTCGGATGAATGGTTGCGTCCCGGTCAGTTTGCCCACACCACTTTTGACACGATCCGAATTTTTCCTGCCGCGATTCTGGTAGACAGCCGTGTGTACGGAAATGCCACGCACCTGCATGAGTCCCTGCATTTGACCCAGCCGTTTTTGGGGATTGCCAATGAACTGGAAGCGTATGGATTGAATATTCGCTCCGATCCCAAATTTCTGATTTTAAATTTTCCTTATTTTTCCGACACGATTACGGCATTTTTTATTCCTGAATTTCCAGATATCCTCAACCGGTTTTTTGCCCGCGAGGTGAAAGAGGAGGTGACCGTTCCTAAAGAGGTGCAGTGGTTTTTAATGCCTTTTGAAGACGATACGCTGGGCAAGTTAGAAATCGCCATAAAAAAACTGGACCCGGTGTTAAAAGAAGTGTCGCGTCTGAACCGGACCTATCCTTTTAAGTCGGCTTATCTGGGTGAGCAGACGCGTGCGTTTTCGTTATTGCTCGACATCGCGGCGGTAAAAACTCTGCCTCTCCCTCCGTTGGAGTTGACTCCCTTGGCACTCAAAGAAGCGTTTGAAATTTTGGAAATTCAACTCAGTAAACTCGATAACACCCGGTTGGGCTACCGCATCGACCGCAAACGCGAGGCCCTGTTGACCATGACCTATCATTTGCACTTGAAGGATTCCGCAACCCGGCTGGGAATTTATTTTAGGTTTTTAAAGCAACGGTTCATCGGAGAGGATGGAGAAGTAAAACTGGTGGTGCCGGATGAGGAAGATTTTAAGTTGTATGTTGAAGAGAAACGCCGCGAAATCGCCAAGATGGCGGACTCGCCAAAACTCACTCCGGTTGAGAAAGCGGGGGCCTTAAGAATGCTGGAAAATATTCTTAGTGAGCTGCCTTGAAAAAAACGGACATAGATTCAAGTTAAAGTTGGCGTTTTGGCTTTGACCCATGGGAATTTTGGGTTAAGGTCAGGCAGGACACGACTTGGCCAAATTATTGTGCCCATACATTAAGTTGTTTTAAATTCTTCTTCCATAAGTTGCTGGAGTAACAGGGATTAAAAGTCATGCGATTTAACCTTGGAGAGTTGTTTTGCGGGCCAGGCGGCCTTGCTCTTGCTGCGAAAAAAGCTCAAGTTGTTCTCAAGGGAGAAACATTTTCAACGTGCAGCAGAAGCAATATGGTTGTGTTATGAAAAATCAAAGCAAACACGAAAATTATGAAATCCTTAACTTGATTGGATA
Source organism: Nitrospina sp. LS_NOB (assembly GCA_001542995.1). Classification (GTDB taxonomy): domain Bacteria; phylum Nitrospinota; class Nitrospinia; order Nitrospinales; family VA-1; genus LS-NOB. The sequence continues at coordinate 289,984 of LFLA01000021.1, read as the reverse complement.
TGGTCTTGCTAAGTTCGACATGCGCTTTGTAAAATGTTTTGGCTTCAAAACAAAAACATCTTTTTATGAAAATATAGTACAGAGAGGGATTGCCGATACAATCGGCACAGTCAAAAACCGGCAGGATCTATTCGATCCGTTTTTTGATAATAATGGCAGAAAGGGTTGGTGGCAAAAAGGAGATGCTTATATTCATCGAAAAATTCATATCGACTCGCTCTTCGGCCTTCTTGATGTTGATGATTTTACAAAAATAGCAAGGTCCTATCTTCAGGGAAAATCCAGCATACCTGCTAAAACAGATGAAGAAATCAGTCCGCTAGCAAAAACAAAATTCAAGCAATTGCAAATCACCGGTCGGGAAGCAGAGCTGTTTTTTATGAATAATTTCAACGGAATTGATTTTTTTCAAAATGGTGTTTTGGAAGACGCAAGAATGTTTGGCGATGGGTATGATTTTCAAATAGATGTCCGAAGACACTTTTTCCTTGCCGAAATAAAAGGCCTGAGGACTGATTATGGCAGCATCAGAATGACTCAAAAAGAATTTAAAACAGCCAAGGAATATGAAAATGATTACGCATTAGTGGTTGTGACTAATTTGGATGGGGTTCCGAGGATGAACATTGTCTTCAATCCCACGAATAAAATAAACTTTACAATGCAAACCATTAATTCAAAACAAATCAACTATCATACAAGCTCATTAAAGTGGCGGTGAGGTCAATATGAATTCAGAGAATTTCCATGATTCTTTAAATGAATATAACGAAAAAATGCAATGTGTTGGTGATATTGTGTTGAATTTAGATTACTGGGATTGCGAATGTGAAAATAATTATATTCATCCTATCGAACAGCAAGTATGTAAAAAATGTGATTCCACCCGGGAAGATTCCCCGTCAAGCCGGGAAAATGAAGTAAAGCATTATGTCCATAGAAACCTTCCTTGAAAATTTTATTGGAATTGGTGTTCAGTAGATTCAAACATCTGGTAAATGATGAATTTCCAGGCAAATTTAAATGCTCCTATCTCTACAAAACGAAGCTATTGTAGTTGGCCCCACACGCCGAGTGGCTAGAGTTTGCTGGCGGGGGTGACGAGAGCAGGACCTTTGACGTGGTCTTCCAGGGTTTCTGCTTGCACCTTGTCCTGCAATTTCATCAGAGCATCGATCACCATTTCGGGTCTTGGCGGGCATCCCGGAATATAGACATCGACTGGGATGAGGGTATCAATTCCCATCACGGTGGAGTAGTTGTCGTAGAACCCGCCTGATACCGTGCACACTCCATAAGCGACCACCCACTTGGGTTCGGTCATTTGGTTATAGACCTTGGTGAGAATAGGAGCCTGTTTGTGGCTGATGGTTCCGACGACCATGAGCAGGTCGGCCTGCCTCGGTGAAAACCGGGGAAATGCAGCACCAAATCGGTCAAGGTCGTATTTCGGACCTGCCACGGACATGAACTCCATTCCGCAACATGCGGTGATGAAGGGATAGATAAAAAAGGAATATTTTCGTGCCCAGTTAATGGCCTGGGTCATTTGCGTTACGATCACGTTATTACCCAGACTCATCTCGGTCTCGGTTCTGTATAGTCCAGCCATGCTATCCACTCCCTAATTGGAATTTATACTATATTCTAAAATATTTTCGGCAAAAAATCCACCCACATCCGTGGGAGGGAGTAGGCTCCCAGTCTTCGGTGGTCGCGTCAGCGTGATGTTGGGCCCAATGAGTCCTTCCTGTAAGACCTAAACCGGTGTATAATCGGGTCATCGTCAAAAGCTGGCATAGGCCTTACACCTACACCGGGAAATCCGGGTTGGGTGGGTTTTCAGTTGCCTCTACGGCTAGTAGTTGTCAATTGATTGAGAAAGGGAATTATGGATTACAGTGGTAATAAGACCGCCATGGGTCAGGAAAGGGTCATGGCTGAGACCGAATCAATCGTTCGGATGAATTTGAGCAAAGATGGTAAAACCCTTGATCTTACTGCCACTTATTTGAAGGAGTATGGCGCTAAGGACATAGCCCGCATGGAGTTTTTGCGGCCTTTAACCAACCTGGCATTTGGCACGAATTTATGTGGTCCCAAGGGGGCGAAGTATATTGCCCAGTCTGAAGTGCTGGTTAACCTGACTTCGTTAAATATGTTTTACAACCGGCTTGGCAACGAGGGAATTAAATATCTCGCGGTATCCGATAATCTTTTGAGTTTGCAGAACCTGGTCCTCACGGATAATGAAATCTCCGATGAGGGGGCTTTAATTTTAGCGAAATTCATGCCTCTTTTCACCAATCTGGTGCGTCTAGATTTGCGCCTCAACCGGCTTAGGGATGAGGGAAAAGACGCCCTTAAAGAAGCGCAAAAAGTGTCTACTGTCAAACACCTGCTACTGGACAAAGTAGAAGGTTTCCAAGTCAAAGGCTAGTCACTCGGCGCCAGTACCCCTGCGCGGGGCATGAAGAAAAATGAAGGGGCACACCACACGTGATGCTGGACCCAATGCGCAATCGCGCTTCAAGCCGAGGTAACTACTTTTCCGTTCAATAAAGATATTGTAGTCGGCCCTACGCCGAGTGGCGGCGGTTCGCCGCTAACCTAAGGGATTCAGGGTTACTTTATCGTTGTCGAACAGTGGTTGGATATCCCCGAAGTCAATTCCCGCAAGATCCACGCATTGCCTTATCTCGGAACTTTGATAAATGATCTGCCATAACCGGTTACCCATTTCCTGAATATTTTCGAGCAGTGGGTTGAGGCCTTGGGGATTCTGGAGCAGGGCGAACAGGTCGAGTTCTACAGGTTTCCACTTATTCTGAGTTTTAAGAACTTCGCGGTACAGTTCCAGTTCATACTCAATGAGCGGGAAGGTGCTTCGAAGAGGGTGTGCCTTGGTCGAGTTAGGAAAAAGGGACAGGAACTCTTTTTCGATTTTGCCTGCTTTCCAACTGGTGAGCAGATAGCCGGTCAGGTTGCCGTGTAATACCGAGATGGATTGAACCATTTGCTGGACCCGATCAATATGTTCTGCCCGCATTTCGTTGATCAAAACTGCGTTGGGGAAATCTTTGCTGGCGCGTTCTTTGATCAGGAAAAGGTTGGCATAAAGTTCACGTAGCACAGAATTCAAATTAGCGATGCTGACGGGGTCGTCAGAGGCACGGTTTTCTTTTAAAGAAACCGTTTTCACTTCCAGGTCCCTTTTTGTAGTTTCAATATAATTGATTTGCGGGATATCCAGCAGGTCGTGGAAAGCCTTTGGGGAAAGGGCCAGGTCGAGACCGAATTGATCGCGTACGTAGTCGCGGATTTTCCGGCATCTGACTACATCGCGAAAGGTTTCCACCGTTTGTTCCAGAGGTTCACCCGTCCCCGCGAAGGGTTCGACTTCAGCTTCCGGTCCCAGTAGTTTTTTTAAAATTCGTTTAGGGTCCCGCAAAAAAATCTCCCTCCACCCACTCGGCGTGGGGTCAGCGAGCAATAGCCTGGATTGGCTGACAAATTTCTTCTCGGTCTGTCAGGATATTACCCGTATCGTATAAAGAATGATTATAAGATTTAAACGTCGTTGGCGGTTGGAATTTTTAATGGAAACTGCTAACATTCGTCTCGCCAAGTTCCGGCGGCCCCCTTTTCTGCCGGAGCATTTTTAAGACGCATGAACACCTAAAGCCGGGGTGGCGGAATTGGTAGACGCAAGGGACTTAAAATCCCTCGGGGGAAACCCCGTGCCGGTTCGATTCCGGCCCTCGGCATTCCCTGACGGGAGAGATAACGGTCAATACTCACCAAGGCCAGGAGAACTCTTTTCTGCCAAAATAACCTATTGCACTTTGTACCCCTTCGGGGCATGAAGCTAATGATGGAGATATCACATACCCCTTCGGGGCATGAAATTTATGGAAGAGGTTATCACAGCCCCACGCTTAGTGGTTTTTGTAGAGGTATTTGACAGTTTCCAGAGACGGATAATCAGATTTCAATTTTTCGAGTAACAAGGTGAGGGCGATGGATTGCTCGTCGCTCATTTCGTCGCGCTTTCCTATGACGCAAACTCCTATACTGGTGTCATTCAGTTCCGGGTGATGCGATCCTATTCTGGAAACGTGTCGTCCCATCAAAGTTTTGCCTTCTGCTGTAACGATGAAATGGAAACCAATTTCAGGCTCACCTTTAGCAAGGTGTGATTGCTTGATGTTGTCATAGGTGGACGCATCTTCTCCGGTAAAATGCACCAGCACAAAACGGGTGTCCGGCCTTGCTTGTAAATCCTCATGATTCATGATCTGTTTCTTCCTGATTGGGGCTATATTGTATTATAGAGTGGTTGATGAATTATTGAAGGGCTTTGAATGGCAAAGAACATCAAATCTGTTTTAGTGATCGGTCTTGGGCGCGTAGGAAGTCTGGCCGCGATCTTATTGCAGTCGAACGGAGTTCAGGTCACGGGTTTTGATACCAGCCCGGATGAGGATTTCCCGTTCGAGGTGATTTCGGCGTCGGTTGCAGATGAACCCGCGTTGGAGCAGGCGATAGCAGGACACGATGCCGTGCTGACCTGCCTGCCGTTTCATTTGAATCTGGCCGTGGCCAGGAAAGTGCACCAGTCGGGGAAGCATTATTTTGACCTGACCGAAGATATCCCTACCACAACCGCCATCCGGGAAATGTCAAAATCGGCAAAGGGGCTCATGGCTCCGCAATGTGGACTGGCGCCTGGGTTTGTCGGAATTTGCGGTGCCCATCTTGCAAAAGGATTCGAACGCCTGCGTAGTATGGAGCTTCGGGTCGGGGCTTTGCCACAGCATCCGCGCGGACTTCTCGGCTATGCTTTCAACTGGTCTGCCGAAGGGGTGGTCAACGAATACCTCAATGACTGCGAAGTCATTCAGGATGGGCAAAGGGTCAGCGTGCCTGCGATGGAAGGGTTGGAAACCATCGTGATTGATGGCGTACAACTCGAAGCCTTCACCACCTCAGGAGGGTTGGGCACTTTGTGCGAAACCTATGATGGCAAGGTGAGCCATTTAAACTATAAAACCATTCGCTATCCCGGGCATGGCGAGTTGATGCGGTTTTTCTTTAACGAGCTATATATGAGAGACCGCAGAAAAGAGGCGGGAGAAATCCTGGTTCACGCCAAGCCGCCGGTCAAGGATGATGTTGTTTACGTCCATGTTGCGGTGGAGGGGTGGAAGGAAGGCAAGCTGGCCCGGGATGAATTTGTGCGCAGTTATTTCCCCAGGGAGATAAAAGCAAGATCCTGGAAAGCCATTTCCTGGACCACCGCCGCGTCGGTCTGCGCGGTCATTGAACTGGTTTCACAAGGAAGCCTGCCGTGTCAGGGATTTTTAAAGCAGGAGGATATATCGCTGGAACTGTTGCTGAACACATCGACCGGGCAATTTTTTAAATAGTTTTGGTGATCAGTGATCGAGGGATTCTAAGTGTAGGTGTGGACCTTGATGGCGGGGTCTAGTTGAGCCCGGAGATGGTTTTCGATGACCCGCAGGGTGCCACCTGTAGCACTTGGGCATCCCCCGCAAGCCCCTTGATAACGAATCCGGACAATGGGTCCTTCCACTTCGATCACTTCCAGGCCCCCACCATCGTTTGCCAGAGCAGGGCGGATGGATGAGTCAAGAACAGCCTCAACAATGATGACTTTTTCTTCATCGGAAAGTTGGGGGTATTTTTCCATGTCAAAATCATCAAGCATGGATGCAGAAATTTCATTATCCCCTTCCGCATATTTCCCCAAATCCGCTTCAATAATATTTTTAATCTTATCCTTAAAAACCACCCAAAGGTCGGCGGAGGTAAGAGTGACAGAAACAAAATTCTCGCGCAAATAGACCATATCAACGATATCAAGGGCGAACATATTGTGGGCAAAGGCATCAGCTTCAAGAAAGCCGCCCTCTTGAATGGTTTTGGAGCCGGAATCGAGCACTGTCTGGTCCAGAATAAATTTCACCGAACGAGGGTTGGGAGTCAGTTCGATTTTCTCAACGGAAAAAGTTTGGGTTTCCTGCATGGCTCTTCCTTAAAAGGTTAGTCTTTCTTTCCTAAGGTAAGATGGATTCCCGGCAAATCGGGTTCAAATTTTTTGGCCGTTCAGGGTTTCCAGCCTTGACAAAGGATTATACAGGTTTTATATTAAATATAAATAGATATGTTTATCCTTTTTATAGGTTCATTGCCCTAAAACCAAATTTTTATGCCGAAAGGATTAAAAAATGAAGATGACTGACCTCGTAAAGAGTTTTGTGAAGAATGATTCTGGTTGTGCCGCAGTTTTTGAAGAATTGAATATCGATTTCTGTTGTGGAGGCGATGTATCTCTTCAAACTGCCTGTTTGGAACAGGGTCTTAAAACTGACGAGGTCTATCAACGTCTGATGGAATCCCCCACCAGCGATGAAAAGGATATTTCGGCTTTAACGCCGACAGAGCTGACCACTCATATCGAGTCCACGCACCATATTTATTTGAAGGAGGCGCTACCGCGTTTGACGGCATTGATGGAAAAAGTGTGTCAGGCGCATTCATCCCGTCATCCCGAATTAAAACCGCTGCAGGCCGTGTTTGAAAATTTGCGCGCAGACCTTGAACCACATCTGCTCAAGGAAGAACGAGTGCTGTTCCCGCTGATACGCAAACTGGAGCGCGATTCTTTAGGTTTGAAAATGAAGGCCGCAGAGGGTCCTGTCCGGGTCATGCGTCAGGAGCACGACAGGGTAGGGGAGTTGTTAAAGCAAATGAGAATATTGGCTAACGGCTATGTTACGCCGGACGATGGTTGCCAGTCCTTTCAACTTTTGTATACAGAGCTCAAAAAACTGGAAGAAGACACGCACCTTCATAGTCATAAAGAAAATAATTTATTGTTTCCCGCCACTCGGCGTGGGGCCAACTAGCAATAGCCCGTAAAGCCGAGCATTGGATTGCTAGCAGTAACAAGCTATTGCTTGCTGAAACCAGCCTTAGGCTGGGCTGCGGATATGGGGGGCGACTTCATTGCTATAGAATTTGCTCAAGGCCTCATGCGTGGCAGGGGTTAAAGGATGTAGTTCACTTGCTGCGCAATTATTGGCCACCTGTAGAGGATTTTTTGAGCCTGGAATCACCACACGCACCGCCTCAAAATCGAGAACCCATCGCAATGCGAACTGTGACAGGTTTTCCGGCGCGAATTTTTTCAGACTGTCAACGAGTTCGAGTCCTTTTTCAAAGGGAAGCCCCGCAAAGGTTTCTCCGACGTTAAACTCCTGCCCGTCACGGTTGTAGTTGCGATGATCATTATCGGCAAAGTTCGAATCTTTTTTCAATTTTCCGGAGAGCAGTCCTGATGCGAGCGGCAGGCGGACAATGAGAGCCACCTGTTTTTCCTGTGCCTCCTTGAAAATGGAGGCAATGGGTTTTTGCCGAAAAATATTGAAAATGATTTGTAAGGAAGCCACCCCCTCTTCCTGTAGGCAGATCTGAGCCTCTTCCATCGACTCTACGCTGTGAATCCGAATTGTTTGATTTTACCTTCTTGCTTCAAGGTTCTCAGCCAACCAAACACCTCCCCTTTCTTAAGCAGGTCGGTAGGGGGACAATGCACCTGGGTCAGATCCAAGGTTTCCATTCCCAGTCGTTTCAAAGAATTTTCGGTATGTATGCGAAACTGTTCTAAAGAAAAATTATCCGGCCAGCCGGGCCGAGGGAACCTACCAATCTTGGTGGCGATCACCACTTTTGAAGATAATGTTTTAACAAACCTGCCGAGCCGGGTTTCTGAAAGGCCCTCGCCATAGCAGTCGGCGGTATCAAAAAAAGTCACCCCATTTTCCACCGCAGTTGCGAGTACTTTTTCGGCGGTGGAATCATCCACATCCCCCCAATCGGCGCCAAGTTGTCAGGTGCCCAGCCCAATTTCTGAAACTTTGGTATTGCCAAATGTCCGGTATTTCATGCCTGCCTCGCTAAAAAATGATAAATTGAGGAGATGAACCCTTTTTCACTTAACCGCTTGTTTTGTTCGGTCGGTCATAGCATTTTTATGCCTACAGCAAAAGGAATTTTCATACTTTTTGTGTTCAGCGGAATTTGCGGGTCACAGGCGGTATCGGCAGTAGACTTTAAAACTTATCTTGAGGGAGCTCAGGCGGAAATTTCGCGGCACAAGGAAATCATTCGCGAAAACCCTCTGGACGCGGTCTCCTATTTTGAACTGGGCAGGGCCTACCTCGCTCTGGGGAGGCATGAAGAAGAGGTGCAAGCCTATCAGGAGGCGATCCAACTCAATCCCAAATACATTGCGGCGCATTATAACCTGAGTCTGGCTTACGATTTACTAAAAGATGGCCCCAATGCTACCAAGCACATGCTCCTTGCTCTGGACTTGTATTCTGAAAAAAGGAACCATGTCCGAGTAAGAAATGTGCAACGCCAGTTGAAACGCCTGCATTTAAAATACCCCGGCAAATAAACGATGATACCGGAAAGCCTGAATTAACAGAGTGTTGTAAATGGAAACTGGCATTGTAAAAATGATTTATCCTTTATAAGGGTTGATTTTTCGATGATTAATCAACTCCCCTCGCGGATGGGGATTAAAAATTGAAGCGGAATTTTTTATAGTACAGGCGATATATCATCATCTTTCACTTCGAGACGAAAGAACGTCATGTTTGTCACTAAAGAATATCGCAAGGGGAAAAAGATTGTTCGCCAGGGCACTCACGGTACCAGTGCGTTCCCGATTAAAAAGGGAACGGTGGAAGTGTATCGGGAAGATGCCGAGGCCAACAAACTAGTGCTCGCCCAGCTAAAAGAGAACGACCTGTTTGGGGAAATGGCGATGATTTCAGCCGGCGAGCGTACCGCGACGGTGATAGCTCTGGAAGATTGTGAGGTGGCTGTTCTCACCCGCGAAAAATTTCTCACCCTGCCGGACAACAGCCCCGCTGTGGTTCGGTTGCAGAAGATTATGAAAGAACGTCTTAAAGATAAAAGATAGTTCACCGGTTTTCCGTGCAGATTCCAAAAAGTTTTGTCCTCCAGTTTTTACCCAATTGCAATCCCATACATTGAAGGCTAGTATTAAGGCATGGAACGAGATTTTGAACCGTTAAAAACCCGGCTTCGGGTTATCTGTGATCGGCTGGATGAGGACGAGCAACTCTATTTTCGTCCACTCATTGAAAACTTCAAGGGACAGACCCAGGAGTTCCAGCGCATCATGCGCGACCTCGGCAAGTTCGGAGAAAAAATCGGAGACGGGAGCAAGTTCCAGGTCTACCGGGAAATCCAGCATCTTTTTGATGACGCGTTTCGCAAAAACAAGTGATCGGATAGAAAAGGGCCATGTTGATGAGTGTTCATCTTATTGCACGCGGCCGGGTGCAGGGAGTTTGGTTCAGGGCCGGCACGCGCGAGCAGGCTTTGCAACTGGGTTTATGCGGTTGGGCAAAAAATTGCCCGGACGGTACAGTAGAAATCCATGCTGAAGGAGAAAAAGAAACCCTTGAACAGTTTATTAACTGGTGTAGAAAGGGTACGCCCTCGGCCGAGGTCTCTGCTCTGGATATTGAGTGGGTCGACCCTAAGGGCCTAAACTCTTTTGAGATTATTCACTAGTGATATCCATCAACGGGCTGGTTAAAAAATACGACACGCTCCTGGCGGTCGATGGACTCAACCTGGAGATTCCCGCCGGGGAGCTGTTCGGTTTCATCGGGCCCAATGGCGCCGGCAAAACCACCACCATCAAACTTTTAGTTGGACCGCTCAAACCTTCTTCCGGAACCATCCATATCGATGGGATAGATCTGAAACAAGACGCCATTCAGGTAAAAAAATCATCGGCTACATCCCTGACCGACCCTTCCTCTATCACAAACTGACAGGGTGGGAATATCTGGAGTTTGTTGCCGGTCTATATTCTATGGATGAGGACGTGGCGCGTGACAAGGCAGAAAAGTTTTTCACGCTGTTTGATTTGAAAGATTTCACCGATGAGCTGATCGAAGGCTATTCGCATGGCATGCGGCAGAAGCTTGTCATTGCCGGGGCGTTGATCCACGATCCCAAGGTGGTCATTGTTGACGAGCCTCTGGTCGGGCTCGACCCCAAGGGTGCGCCAGGGGAAACAATTGTTTCAGGATTTATGCGAAAACGGCACGACGATTTTCATGTCCACTCATTCTTTGGGGGTGGCCGAGACCATGTGCCATAGAGTGGGCATCATCCAGAAAGGAAAAATGATAGCAATAGGAACGGTGGACCAGTTGCGCTCCCAGGCCGAACACCAGCACGGCGACCTGGAAGATGTTTTTCTAAAGTTGACCCAGCGTGCGGCTGGACCCGACGAGCAATGATTCTAAACTATCTAACAACATTATTATTTTTTCTCTTAAAGTTAAAAACCCAGATGGCCAAAAACGAGGAAAGAATTACCAGAATAATTCCTATGCTCATTAAGGAAAGGAAATCGGAAAATTCGCCGAACCGGTCTGAAAGAAACACGGGGCCTTCTCTAATTTTCCCTAAATAATTCATTACATATTGTTGATTCAGCTCAGGCCCTCTTATCACAAAACCCGATGGCAATATTTTTTCCAGTAGAACAGGCCGTTGGTGCATTTGAATCCATATCCAGGATTTAAAGGCGGATTCAAGAAAATATAAGCCTGCTAAAACAATTTGAATTTTCTTTGGCAATATTCTTAATCCATTGATCATGAAAATAACCAACAGGCAAAGATAAGGCTGAAAACTTGAATAGGACACTCCTTGAACTGCGTAGTGTCTGTAGGCCCATAAATGTAAATAAATTCCTAGAATAAAAAATACGCTCCAAAACTTCCAACCAGGTTGGACGGTTTTTAAATGATAATCTTTAGACATCATTAAATACAACAAAGCCATAAGCCCCATGAATGCAGCCGTATACCCGATATTGCCTGTGAAGGAACTTTGATCATTTATTAGATCAAGTTTCCAGGCGATGCGGGCGTTTAACATCCTTTCCTCGCTCGTCAGGTCTTTTGCTTGGTACGACCACCCTCGCTTTATTAGATCAGGTGCTGGCCCATATCCTAGCCAATCATGACGAAAGCTGAAGGGGATAAATGTGCTCACCGTGTTCGCCCAAACAATTTGATAGTGATCTAGCTGAGGCTCTGAATTTTTATTGACTAGGTTTGTATATGTGTTGCCTAGTGTATTATTTGCGAACAAGGTTTCTTTAATGCCAAAAGTTGCAAACAAATAAAAAAACCATGTGGATAGAACAAAAAAACTAATCAGGAGTGGAGGTGTCAATCCTCTTAATAGTCGTTGTTGTTTGAACTGGAGAAAAATATAGTGAATTATAAAAAATATTACAAAAAGGATGGTCATATAGTGCGCCAGAATACCCAGCGAAAAAAATAGAAATGACCCGGCGAAAAAGGAGTCTTTTCCTTTTTCCAATCCGACAATGTAGAAGTAAATGCCAGTAAGGATGAATCCCGCCGAAAACATTTTTGTCCACGTGTAAATTATTTGTTGCAAAGCAAAGGGGGCCAGGGCAAACACCCCCACACTTATTATCAAAGACCATGCAGTATTGAGTTTGGATATTTTTTTAAGCAAAAGCGCCATAGGCAAAACACAAAAGCTGTTCAGCACTGTTGCTAAAATCTGGTATACCCAGAAGCTTTCTCCCAGCCCACCCATCAACAGACCTGCCACGGAGTTGAAAAGAGGGCCTCGGGCGGGAAGTGTCCACAGGTTATTCAGGAATAATGTTTCAGGCGGTAACTGTTTAAGAAAAAACAGGGCTCGTTCGTAATGTTCCAACCAATCCCCGGCCCATCCCATTTGAGTACCATAGACTACAACTTGAAACTGTATTGCCATTCCCCATAAGGAGATAACCAGCCAGGCAATGATCCCAGCCCAGGGTAAACGTATCGAGGGAACTATTTTAGGTTTGGACTGAAAATAAAATGTCAGAGTGGTGAGTAAAGAAGTGAGAATAAGTAAGAGGAAAGGTATCCGCGAAGGAAGAGAAAGCAGGTATGCCCCAAACTCGAAAAAATAAATCAGCGTAAACCCGGCCAGAACTGAGACGGCCAGTCGCTCCAGAGGCTCAAGGTTTAAGCGGCAAGCAACTCCCCATCCGGAAATAAAACTCAATGTTATGGTGGAAATAACGATGAAGAAAGGTTCGGCCAGGAGAAGAATGTCTGTCATAGATAAGCCTGCCTCGTAGTTTGGGTAAATGCAAACTGAGCCAAAGTCTTTTTATCACATAAGGTGCCCATGTTCACGTCCTAAGATGATGCTAAAGTGCGGTATCAATGATGCGGGACGGGCTGAATTTTGTTTTTGCAAATCACTTTGTAGATGTGCGGGGTGGGTTTATTATTTTCTCTGTTTGAACACCACTTCAACTGTTAGGGTTTTATCATCGCGGCGAATTTGGAAGGTGGAGCGGTCATCGAAGTTTTTGCTTTGCAGGAGTTCCAATACATCGTCGACCCCCGTTAGAGTTTTGTCGTCCATGCTGAGCAACTGGTCCCCAGGTTTCATGCCAGCGGTTTGGGCGTTGGAGTTTTCGCCCACGAACTTAATGCGCACCTCACCGCCCTTTTCTTGAGCGAGGCGCACCCCCAGTTTTACCTTATTCTGACCGGGCACGCGGTATTCCACTTTCCATGCATAGTCTGAGGCGTAAAGCGGGATAGAGACTTTTTCCACCTTCATTTCCCGGTCTTTCAATGATTCGGGAATATGGGTGATGCTGGGCAAAACGATGGAATACTGATGTGGCATTCTTCGGTAAGCACGTTTTGGAATGCCGAATCCATATTGAACATGAAATCCACCCGTCAGCACCACCAGCTTTTTATCCTTGTTAGCGGGATGGCGTAAAAATTCTGCCACGGTCTGGGCCATGGTTTCTTCCCACAGCAATAACATGCGATAAGGTTTTTCCAGAGCTTTCGCTTCGTGTCCACCGAATGCGGACATTGAGAAAGCCCGGTGATAAGGGTCGGTGTCGTCTATTTCCGGATACAGCGTGTCGCCTGGGGCCGTGTCACCCGAGCGAAAATGGTTTTCCACCTCGCGGGTGGGTTTGAGTCCTATCAACGGCAGGTTTTTGGATTTGGCAAATTCGAATATCGGTTGGTAGAGGCCAAACCCGCTGCCCCAATTGGCGTGGAAGAGGTTTTTAAATTCCCGGTCAGAAAGCTGACCTTGATTAAAGAGATCGAGTTTCCCCTGGGCCGAGCGACGGAACATTTCCAGTCCGATTGCCACCGGATATTTTTCTGCCAGAAGTTGAATGATTTGCAACTGAACTTTATGGGCTTCGATATTATCGTGGGTTTCGCCGATGTAGATGACCCGGGAGGCTGAAATGGAGTCCGTCATCTGTTCCCGGCTGATCACCAATCCGGTCGGAAGATGGAGGATTTGGCCCGCGTCCAGATCTGCCAGATTCTTGTAAGGAGACCCAGCATGTGGCACCGCAAATTCTTCGGAATAACCCTCGCGGGATAAAAGCAATAACCAGAATAAAAACAAAGTTACCAGGACGATACGGGTGCTTTGGGTGAGCGGATATAGGCTCATTATTTTAGGGTCTTGACTTTATGTGAATTATTGTCGATAATTCCAAACTTCACATTAAGATGGCTTCTTCGCAGGGCGCAGAAGCATTGGGGGTTCGAATCATTGTTTTGTGTCATCAAGAATGGTGTTCAACCTGGTTAAAAACTCAGGGTAGGAGGTAGAGGTTTTTGAAAGTAACAGTTTACCAAAATCAGGTTGAAAAAGCCTTAAAAGTCTTGAAACGTCAAATGACCAAGGAAGGCCTGCTGAAAGAGCTTAAGCGCCGCAGGTTTTATGAGAAGCCTTCCGTAAAGAAAAAGCGCAAGCAAAAAGAAGCCAAGAAGAAAAGAAAAGCCGCCATGCGTCGCATGCGATCCTACAACCGGCTTTAAGCTTCATCCGCCTTCAAATCATGAAGGACGTGTTTCACCCTTTGGCATCATCCCGCATTTTTTTCTGACGCAAATTTTCGTAGAAGACCACCGCGCTGGCTGACGCTGCGTTCAAGGATTCCAATTGTCCTTTCATGGGGATCGCGAGCGTGACATCGCAGGATTTTTTCAGCAAAGGTCGAATGCCTTTTTCCTCTCCTCCAATGACTAAAGCCACCGGGGTATTGAACTCGTATTGGTAGCATGGCATCTCTCCATCAGGCATAACACCTACGACCCAGAATCCGGCTTCTTTGAGTTGTTCAATACAGCGAGCCAAATTGGTGACCCAGGCGATGGGCAAATGTTCGATGGCTCCCGAGGAACATTTAGCCACTGTTTCGTTCAGGGCCGATGTTCCGTGTTTAGGTAGAATCATCCCCTGAATTCCCAGAGTTTCCGCTGATCGGATGATCGCTCCCAGGTTTTGCGGGTCCTGAATTCCATCCAGAATGACGAGCGTCGGCAGGGAAGTTTTTTCAAACGCGGATTCGATCAGGCTTTCCAGTTCCAGAGTTGCGATGATGGAAAAGTATCCCGCGATCCCCTGATGCACCTGGTTTTTGAATTTATTATTGAAGGCAGTCTTGGGTAAGGGCTCAATGGGAATTCGTTTTTCCTTGGCCAGTTCGATCACAGCCTGGATCCTTGCAGGGGTTTTGCCCTGCTCCACAATGAGCCTGTAACAACGCCGCTTAGAGGCTAAAAGCGCTTCCCGTACGGGATTGATTCCAACAATTAAAGATTGTTCTGTAGGTTTCATCAGCGGTGAAATGAAATAAGGTCTAAAAGGGTGCCGGGCTTTTTGCTGGACGAAAAGCCCCAAATGAACTATAACATTATGAAAAAAATGGATTTAGCCAGCTAGAATCCATCGGTGATTGCTGAGCGGTTACGAACCGGTTTTGCTCTTTTCCTCGAATTTTTTTTCTTTCCCGCGAAAAAACCGCGAAGGCTATTTTAACCTTTTTCTGCAATCCGTAAACCTCATATGCCGCTTTATCGCAAAAGGATCATTTTTTATTCCCTGTTTACCTTAGTGCTCGGGGTGGTCTCTGTCTGTTCTCTGGCCTATTACCAGTTGCGTAATTTTGAAGAGATCAAGACGTTTGCTATAGAGAAGCTGGAGGAATTGACTCAGCGGGAAGTGAAAATCGGCGATGCGGGGATGGATATTTTTCGCGGCCTCAGTGTTCGCCTGAAAGATGTCTCGGTCAAGTCTCGGTTTGCCGAGGAACCGGAACTGACGGCACGCAGCGTGTGGGTGGTGGTCCGGTTATTGCCGTTACTGGTTAACAGGTTGAGGTCAAGAAAATCATTGTTCAGGGGGCATCCCTCCGTGTGGTTCGGGATGCAGAGGGGCGGTTCAGTTTAGGCGATGTGAAGAAGTGGATCACCCAGCCCGCTGAAAGCGGATTGTTCAAAGTTTTAAAAGTCAGTCTCATGAACCAGCTCATGGTGGAAGATGGGTCCATACATTTTCAGGACTATTTAAACCGTCCTCCTGAAAGCCCTTTGCCACTGGACTTGGAGCATATTCATTTTTCCGTGCGAAAAAATCTTCTCGACTCCACTTTTAAATTCAATTTGAAGGGGGAAATCTTGAGCGGGAGTTCACCTACCGCTTTCCAGGTTTCCGGAGCGTTCGACAATTTTTCTGAAGGCCAGGGTTTTACCGGCATTTCCATTAATGGCAAGGTCCGGGTCGATGAGCTGAATGTTTCAAACTTTCAACCCTACTTGAAAAAGGTGCTGGCTAAAGCCCCTGAAGACAGCTTATTATCTTTGGACTCCAGCTTTTCTGGGAATCTCGGTGGTTCCCTGAAAACGGAAGGCACGCTGAAATATTCTTCCGACTCAAATAAAAAGCAGGCAACATTGAGAGATGCCAGTGTGCCTCACCGTGGTGGCTTGGAATACAAGATTTCCCTCGAAAAGGACTCCCTTTATATTGAAGAGTTGAAATCGGAATCAGAGCCCTTTAAATTCACAGCCAAGGCGTCCCTCACAAATTTTCTTTCCAAAGATCCTTCAATCTCCATTGATCTGGTTTCCGATTTTTTTCAGGTTAATAAAAGTGTTGATTACTTGCCGTTAAAGTTTTTTCCGGAGGAGTTCCACACGTTAGTGCAATCCCGGTTTAAAAACGGTTCGATAAAAATAAAGTCACTTAAATTCGAAGGAAGCCCGGATCAGCTTCGGGAACTGGCGCAAGAAAAAAACCGGGGTTTGATTTCTTCAGAACTTGAAATGAAGCATGTGGACTGGCAGTCCCCCTTGCCGGCGTTACAGAATGTGACGGGAACTTTCAGTGTGAGCAAGGGAAACGCCACTTTGCATATTGCAAAAGCCAGATATGAAAATCAGCCTATCACCAATGTTCGTGGAACCATCAATAACTTCATGACACGGCCTTTAGTGGATCTTAAAGTCGAAAACCAAGTGGAGATGAGTCAGTTTCATGGAACCCTCAAGAAGATTTTTAAGGGGCACCCCTTGTTCGATTCCATTGCGATTTACGATGAATTTGAAGGGACTGCGAAAGTCCTTCTGGACGTGAAGGGTCCGCTGGATGATTTCGACAGGTTGGCGATCTCGGGGAAGATAGGCATGCAGAACGTTTCCCTTAACGAGAAAGGGTTTGAGCCACGACTGCAAAACATCAATGGGGAAATTATTTACACCCACACTCCAGAGGCGGATAAGCGCAAAGACGCTTCCTGGATTCCGGTCATCAGGTATGACAACCTTTCCGGAAATTTTTCCAAAAGCTCTTTTTCAGAGATGAACGGGGAGATGGGTTTTCGTAATGGAGAGCCACTGGAGAAAATGTCGGCGACCTACAAAATCGCGTCCAGCGATTTGCTCTATGTCCTGTCTGATAATTCCGAAGATGCTCTGGTGGGTTTGAGGGAAGGCTTGGACTTTACTTCCGGTGAACTGATTATGAATTACCGGTCGCAGGTTAACCCCACTAAGCCGGAAACTGAAAAGGAGTGGGGGAAAATTGAGTTGAAAAACTTCTCAATGAGATATCCGGACCGGTTGCAGCCTATGATAAACCTGAACGGCAATATTTCCTATGGCGATGGAAGAATAAGACTGGAAAACTTGAATGGTTGGTATGGCGATTCACCAGTTCAGTTGGAAGGAGAAATCGACCGCAGGAATATCAAGAAGCTGGAGTATGCCCTGCGCTTGAATTTCCCGGGACTTGTGCAGTCCGACTTGAAGGACATCCCCGTTTTCAAGGACTTGAAATTTTCAGGCCCTGCCCACGTTTCCCTGAGCCTGAATGGAAATCTGGACGCCTTCAAGTTCGAACATCAGGCCGATTTGGCACGGGTGGGATATCAAATCCCAGGTTTTATGGAAAAACGGCCCAACGCCTTGAGTAAATTCAAGGCCAAAGGCAGTGTTTTAAAAAATAGGGGCTTAACCATCGACCGTTGGTCTTATGAATTGGGCGGTAATCAGGTTTCAGGAACCGTTCGAATTCCTGATCTTGATAACCCTGAATTCACCATCAGCCTGGCGGCCAATAATTTTCAGGCATATCCTTTCCAGCAGTTTTTTCGATTCTTTGATGCGGAGATGGATGGAAGCACCGATTTTAAAATTACCGGTTCCGGTAACTTGAATAATCTCCAGGATGCAAAATTTGAAGGTGAGATGGAGTTGAAGGAACTAAAAATCCGGCCAAAAAACTTTTCATCGTCATTGACGGTGGATGCCAGCCTGAAGTTCAAGGAAGACCGCCTGGACATTCGTTCCGGAAATATCAAGGCAGATCAAAGTGGGCTCAGATTTTCCGGCGTTTACCAAAGAGGCGACTCCCCTAGCCTGGATCTGAATCTTGCCGGAAAGAGACTGGATA
The DNA here is from genome assembly GCA_001542995.1 of Nitrospina sp. LS_NOB. Lineage (GTDB taxonomy): Bacteria > Nitrospinota > Nitrospinia > Nitrospinales > VA-1 > LS-NOB. The sequence goes on along the minus strand of LFLA01000021.1, from coordinate 272,071 downwards.
TAGATGAAATTTTCCCCGAACCGCAAGACAAAGAGATGTCTCTCATTGACCGGCTGAACCAGTCTGAGTTTTTCGCCAAAGGCAAAGGACAGATCACGTTTAGTCTGGATCAACTGGGTTACAAACTTTTAAACCTGAATCAGGTTGCAGGAAGCATTGTGCTTGAAAACAAGCAAATAGAAATGAAGAACCTGACATTTGCTTCTAATAACTCTGTCAAAAGTAGCGTACGGATATTGATCGATCCTCAAGGTATTGGGCATATTGAGGCAGGCGTTCAAGCTCAGAACATGGAAACAAACAACCTGTTTGGTTTTTTTGGTGATGTTTTTAAAAACGGTTTAAGTGGAAAAGTGAAAACGATGGATGCCCGGCTCATAGGCAGTGGAAAAGACTGGAAGGAAATTGCCAGATCTCTGTCCGGTAGAATATTTCTGGATATCCGATCCGGAAGCATAAACAAGGAGAAGCTAAAAAGGGGAGTTCGCAGATTATTCAGTTCGATTCCTCAAAGCCATCCTTTGGAAAAAGATGAGTCGTCTTCCTTCAAACAAATTTCCGGGGAGTTTGTTTCTAAAGGCGGGGTCCTTAAAACGGAGAACTTTGTGGTCGAAACCAGCAACCGGAGAACCTCCATAGTCGGAAGTTTTGATCTGGTGAACAACCAGATGGATACGGTGATCGGGGTTTCCCCTCTAGCTGGGCTCGACCGATTTCTGACGAAAATTCCCCTGGTGGGGAAAATCTTAACCGGCGGCGATGAAAAAAGTCTGCTAAAAACTTATTATACGGTGAAAGGGGATTTTAATGATCCTGAGGTTAGCGCGATTCCTTTCACGTCCCTGGGGAAAAGGGTCGTGGGAATTTTTCAAGGTATTTTCCAGGCTCCACAGGACATCCTGACTCCTATCACAGACAACCTGCTCGATGCGGCGCCATCCCCAGCCCCTGCAAATAATTAGCTCCACGCCTTTGCCCCTCCCGGGCAAGAAAGCAAATGAAAAATATAACTAGTGGGCGGAGGTACTCCGTTTACGGTTGAGAAATATTGACGATTCTAAATTCGCTGGGGGATTTCCCCATATGCATGGCCAGGGTTGCAGTGATGGCGGCGACATGATCGTCTTGGTCACCGCTTGCAGAAGACGCGGTTTGAGGGCGAGCGGGTGCGGGAGGCGGGGCTTTATAGGGAATCAGTTTCACCAACGCCTGAATGGTGAAGATCAAAATAACCAGAACGATGAAAATCACCGTAATGGCCAGGATCGAAACGTAGACGGCTGCTAGAAATGAAGCTTCCATAAAGTTCTCTTTTGCTAGTTTACCCCGGCGGCTACGTCGGCCACTTGGGCAATCGCGGCTTTGATGCCGGGTTCTACAGTGCCAATCACATCAGCGATGGCGGCATGCGGTTCTGTGACTGCCGGGATATCCCCGAACAGGGAGATGAACACACCTGCGGCCACGGCGCTACCAATAACACCCGCGACATTCGGGCCCATTGCGTGCATCAATAAAAAATTTGAAGAGTCTGCTTCCGCGCCAACTTTCTGGGAAACCCTTGCTGCCATAGGAACCGCCGAGACCCCTGCCGAACCAATGAGTGGATTCACCCGGCCTCCGGTCATTTTGCACATGAGTTTGCCAAAAAGCACCCCTCCCGCCGTGGCAATACAGAAAGCCAATAAGCCCAGTACAATAATTTTAAGGGTTTCGAGTCGCAAAAAAGAGTCGGCAGTCATGGAAGAACCAACGGCCAACGCTAAAAGAATGGTGACGATATTGATCAAATGAGTTTCCGAAGTTTCGTGCAAGCGAGCGGTGACCCCGGATTCGCGGAACAAGTTGCCCAGCATCAGCATTCCCAAAAGCGGGGTGACACCGGGTAACATCAAACAACAGACGATGGTCACCACCACGGGGAAAAGAATCTTCACCGTTTGGGATATCGGTTTTAATTGTGCCATTTTAATTTTCCGCTCCTTCTCCGTCGTTAAAAGTCTCATGATCGGAGGTTGGATAAGCGGAACCAGGGACATATAGGAATAAGCCGCCACGGCAATCGGAGCAAGCAGATGCGGGGCCAGCTTGCTGGCTATAAAAATAGATGTGGGTCCATCTGCACCGCCGATGATGCCGATAGCACTGGCTTCATGCATGTTGAACCCGAGCAGTACGGCGCCAATGAGGGTGACATAGACACCCACCTGGGCGGCAGCACCGAGAAGAAGCGTGGCGGGATTGGCCAAAAGCGGACCAAAGTCTGTCAACGCGCCCACTCCCAGAAAAATCAGCGGAGGAAGGATTTCATGTTTGATGCCCTGATAAAAAAAGTTGAGGAGTCCCCCGGCATCGGTGCTTGCCATCATGCTCATAGGAATGTTGGCAAGCAGGCACCCGAAACCAATGGGAAGGAGTAGAAGCGGTTCAAACTTTTTCCAGATAGCCAGATAGAGCAGAAGGCAAGCGACCACCAGCATGATTATATCGCCACCTTCCAGACTGGAAAAGCCGGTGGTGGTTAATATTTTAGTAGCGGATGCGCCAAAACTGAATTCCATTATCCTATAATGACCAGTTCATCGCCGGTTTGCACACTATCCCCTTCTTTAACCAGGATAGATTGAATGGTTCCGGATTGATGGGCTGCGATTTCGGATTCCATTTTCATGGATTCCATAACAAGAACGGTATCGCCCTCATTCACCGCATCGCCTTCTTTACATTTCATGGAGAAGATGGACCCTGGAAGGGGCGCCACCAACGCAGAACCATTTGCAGTGCTGGCTGCGGGAGCGGCAACCGGTGCCGCCACAGTTATTGACGGGGATGTGCCAACCGCCCCTCCGGTTGAAACTTCAACGGTATAATCTTTTCCATTAACCCGAACCCTATAAACTGCCGAACCTGCGGGAGTTAATGCTGCAGTGGTTGGAGCGGCTGCGGTGGCCGGAGCAGTGGCCGGAGCAGTGGCTGGAGCGGCTGCGGGTTTTGGTTGAGGTTTTCCTCGAGTCTCAAAAAACTTAAGCGCCACTTTTGGAAACAGGGCATACGTCAACCGGTCTTCTTCACTGGTGTATTTATCACCTAATTCCTTGCAAACCGTATCCCATTCAGGCTCGAGCAAATCAGCGGGACGGCAGCTGGTGACCTTTCCATCTGCAGAAACTTTACTCATCAGTTCTTCATCGATCGCGGCGGGAAGTTTTCCGTAGTTGCCCAGGACGCATTGCCGGGTTTCTTTGGTGATGATTTTATAGCGCTCTCCTGTCAATACGTTCAAGGTTGCCTGGGAGCCGACGATCTGGCTGGTCGGTGTGACCAGCGGAGGGTAGCCCATGTCTTTGCGTACACGGGGAACCTCTTTGAGCACTTCATCGAGTTTGTCGAGCGCGTTTTGTTCCTTTAATTGGTTTTCCATATTGGAAATCATACCGCCGGGAATTTGCGATTTGAGGATATTGATATCCACACCCTTAAAATCGCTTTCAAACTCCGCATAATTTTTCTTCACTTCAGTGAAGTGATCATTGATTTCTTCAAGGAGGTCAAGATCGAGACCGGTGTCTCTGGGGGTGCCTTTCAGGCCTGCCACCAGACATTCCGTGGCGTAATGGGATGTCCCCATAGATAAGGATGAGATTGCTGTGTCCACCATATCCACTCCTGCCTCTATGGCGCATTGCATGTTCATGCCTACCAGTCCGGTCGTTGCATGGGTGTGCAAATGGATCGGAATCTTGATGATTTTTTTGAGTTCGGTGATCAGGGTCTTGGTCACATCGGGAGTCAGGAGGCCCGCCATATCTTTAATGCAGAGGATGTCGGAACCCATTTCCTCCAGCTTTTTCCCCATTTCCAGGTAGAGCTCGACATTATGAACCGGGCTGACGGTATAGCTGATGCACCCTTCGACCGTTTCACCGCATTTTTTTACGGTTTTAATAGCGGTTTTAATATTGCGAAAATCATTGAGGGCGTCGAATATCCTGAATATATTGATTCCAACATCCACCGATTGCTTGACAAACCGCTCGACGATATCATCGGCATAATGCCGGTAACCGACGGCGTTCTGCCCTCTCAGCAGCATTTGAAGGGGAGTGTTGGGCATTTTTTTCTTGAGAGCCCGGGCACGCTCCCAGGGATCTTCATTGAGAAACCGGATGCAGGTGTCAAAGGTTGCTCCACCCCACATTTCCAAGGAGAAAAAACCCACCTGGTCGAGTTTTTCGGCGATGGGGAGCATGTCCTCGGTTCGCATTCGGGTTGCAAGAAGGGATTGATGTGCATCCCGCAAGACAAGTTCGGTAATTTTGAGTGGATTGGTTTCCATGCTATTTAAATTCCTTTATGGGCCGGGGAGACCCTGGGCACCCGAAAATTAAGTTCAACAAACCAATGTCTGACCAGCATCCCGAAACTCATTTTGACCCGGTTTCTCCTCTGATTTTTTCTTGCAAGCCAGCCAGGTCTTTTCCTGTGAGTTTTTATTGTTGCCAGGGGCAAAGTTCAGGCTGGGAAACCGAAATTTTAATTTATTGTGGGGTCAAAATCAAATCTTATTTGCGCCAGGTCATGGGCAGGAAAAGCAGCATAACACCGTAAATTTCAAGCCTTCCTAACAGCATGAAAAAGATGAGAATGCCCTTTCCCATAGCCGGGATTCCTGCATAACTCCCCATGGCGCCGACATCGCCCAGACCTGGACCTATATTGAAAAGGGAAGCCACAGTCGCCGACAATGCTGTGGTGAGGTCTACCCCCATTGCTGAGAGAAGCACCCCGCCCAAAGCTGTAAAGCCCATGAACAGGAAGGTCAGGGCGGCAACATTGGAAAGATCATCTGCGTCAATGCTTTTATCTCCCACTTTGACGTGGAAAATGGCGCGCGGATACACCAGGTTTTTAAGTTCCCGCATTATGATTTTCAGCAGGATGATAAACCGAATGACTTTGAACGACCCGCTGGTGGAGCCGGAGCACCCACCCACCATCATGATGGCGACAAGAAAAAGTTTCAAATATTCCGGCCATACATTGAAATCATCCGTGACAAAACCGGTGGTGGTATTAATAGAAACCACGGTGAAAGCCGCACTGCGAAATGCCTGGCCCGCATCACCAGTAGGGGAAACACGGGTGAGGCCCCAGGTGACAAACAGAATACCTACAAGAATCAATGCGCAATAGGCCTGGAACTCCGGGTTCTTGAAGATGACGGAAAAATTTCTTCGCACCAGTTGGAAATGTAGGGCGAAGTTGATTCCTCCCAGAAACATGAAAAGAATAATGATGCTCTCGATATAAACATTATTCAAAGCGCCAATGCTGCCGTTATGGGGCGAAAATCCACCTGTCGCCACCGTGGAAAAAGTGTGGCAAATCGAGTCGAACCAATCTAAGCCGGCAACATGCAGTGCAAAGATTTCGATGAGGGTCAGAGCAAGATATGTTTTCCAAAGGATTTTTGCGGTCTCGACCAGCCGTGGTTGTGTTTGTTCCACGGTCGACCCGCCGGGAATTTCTGCCTTGAACAGATGGAAGCTGCCGATCCCCAGCATGGGAAAGATGGCCAGCGAAAGCAGAATGATTCCCATTCCCCCGATCCACTGCATCAGGTTTCTCCAGAACAGGATGCCGTGCGGCACCACGTCGATATTTTGAAGGACAGAAGCACCAGTGGTGGTGAAACCACTGGTGCTTTCAAAAAATGCGTCAATGAACTCCGGACAGGCACCGCTCAAATAAAATGGCAGTGCGCCGAACGCGGACATGGATAGCCAGGAAAGAGTGACAATGGCAAATCCTTCACGATCCCGGAGTTTTGCTAATCCGGAAGGAAACAGTTTCCACAATATCAGGCCGGATGCCAGGCTGAGTCCAAACGTCCAGCCAAACGCCGAGGTCTCGGACATAAAACCTTCAATAGGAGCGTGGCCGTAATACAGCGAGATGCCTATGGGGGCCAGAGTCAAACCGGAAAGAAGGACCAGCAGAACTCCTACGACATTGAAGATGGATTGGATATTCATCTGAAGGGAAGGAAAGATCTTTTACGGCCGAACAGTTTCTCGATTTTTTCGATGGTTCCGGGCAGGGCGACCACGATGACCGAATCACCCGCTTCGATGGTGACATCGTCATTGGGGAGTATCATTTCCCCTTGCCTGAGGAGAGCCCCGATGATCGCACCTTTAGGGAAATTGATTTTGCCGATTTGTTTGTTGGCGATGGAAGAGTCTTCTTCCACCCCGATCTCCATCACCTCGGCGTCTTCAATCAGTTTAAAGACTGACATGACCCGGCCCTTCCGCAAATGTTTCAGGATGGCGCTGACTGTGATGAGTCTCGGGTTGATAGTGATGTCCATCCCGATGGAATCCAGAATGGGCAGGTATTCCGGATCGTGGGTGATGACCAGCGCGCGTTTGGCGCCATACTTTTTTGCTAACAGAGCAGAAAGAATATTGTTTTCATCATCGTGGGAAAGAGCCAGAAAAAAATCGGCATCCTTCATGTTGATCTCGTTAAACAAATCCATGTCGGTGCCACTACCATGTTGAACAACGGTGCGCTTAAGCTTGTCGGCGGCCCGGTGCGCTTTTTCCATGGAAGGTTCGATGATGCAGACGTCACGCATGTCTTCTTCCAAGGCCTTGGCCAACTGTGTGGATGTGGATGTGGCGCCATAAATGATAATTTTTTCCACCGGGTCGAGGGTTCGGTTCAGCATGGGTAAAAGGAAAGGCAAAAATTCTTTGTCGACCAGAGTGTAAAACCGGTCGCCAGCCTGCAGGATATCCTGATCTTTTGGGATGACCAGTTCGCCGTCGCGGACAATGGCGACGATCAGAAAGGAATCCATTTGCGTGATACTGCGAATGTCTTGAATCGTCTTGCCTGCAATGGGGGCGTCTTCCGGTACGTCAAACTCGCGCAGAAGAACTTCGCCGTCAGCAAATTCCGCGACGCTGACCACGCCGGGAGTCTCGAGAATTTTCAGAATGGTTTCGACAATGATCTGGCCGGGGTTGATGGCCTGGTTGATGCATAATTCTTCCGGAGTGAAAACACTTTCGTTCTCGGTGAACTCCATGTTGCGGAGTCTGGCAAAGCGCTTAGGGACATTAAACCGGGAGGCCAGAAAGCAGGCGAGTAAATTGATCTCATCTTTTTCGGTGACCGCGATCAGCATTTCGGAGGATTTAATCCCCGCCTTCATGAGCACACTGGGGAAACAGGCATTGCCTTCCACCGCCAAAACGTCCAACGTGTCAGTGATGCGCCGGATTCTTTCCGGGTCCTGATCCACGATAGCAATATCATGGCCTTCCTGGGAAAGCTCCTGAGCGAGGTTGTATCCGACTATGCCGGCACCCACAATGAGTATTCTCATGCCACCTGATAAGTAAAGAGAACGGTTCTCACTCTATATAATAATGATATTCCATGATTTTTGCCACTCCGGTCATGGAAAAAGGTTTATTTGGATTTGTTCAGGAATCCCAGGAAATCGGAATCTTCAGACATAAGGAGAGTGGTGTCGGTTTTTAAAGAGTTCTTATAAGCTTCCATGGACCGCATGAAAGAATAAAATTTTGGGTCTTTGTTGTAAGCCGCCGCATAAACTTTGGTTGCGATTGCATCGCCTTCACCTCGAACGATCTGCTCCTGTTTGTAGGCTTCGGCGACCAGAATGGTTTTTTCCTTATCCGTTTCAGCGCGGATTTTGGTGGCTTCTTCTTTTCCTTCAGAGCGGTATTCCATGGCGATGCGCTCACGCTCTGTGCGCATGCGGTTAAAAATGGAGTTGGCGATTTCTGGTGGCAGATCGGTCCGCTTGATGCGCACTTCGACAACCTGAATGCCATATTCGGCGGCTTTGATGTTGGCTTCTTTGGTGACCTTGGACATGATCGTATCCCGGGTTTCCGTGACGATATCGTGCAAGCCATGAGTACCGATTTCAACCCGCAACTCGGAGTAGATGATGTCATCCAACCGAGCCCGTGCGCCCTGTTCCCCGCGAACGGTTTCCAGAAATTTCAAAGGGTCCACGATGCGGAACATGGTGAAGTTATCAATCAACATATTTTTCTTGTCTTTGGTGATAACTTCAGCCGGGTTAGAATCGTTGTCCAGCAATTGCCGGGAAAAGTATCGAACCTGCTGAAAGAAGGGAATCTTGAAATAAAGCCCGGGTTCTGTGATGATCTCTTTAGGTTTTTGCAGTTCCAGCACTACCGCACTCTGGGTCATATGAACTGTGAACATGGAGGACGATATTAAAATGATGGCAAGAACGCCGCCTATAATCAGATAGTTTTGTTTCATAATTATCTATTGCCTCCCATCAAGTTACCGCCCAGAGGGAGGATCGGCAGAACACCGCTACCCTTTTTGTTATCCAGAATAAATTTTTTGATGTTAGGAAGAATCTCTTCCATCGTTTCAAGATAAATCCTTTTGCGGGTGATGTCGGGGGCTTTTATGTACGCTGCGTATTGTTGCAGAAAACGCTTGGCGTCACCCTCGGCTGTTTTGATGACTTTCTCCCGGTACCCTTCTGCCTCCCGGACAATTTTCGCGGCCTGTCCACGCGCTTCCGGGATAACCGCGTTACGGTAACCCTGGGCTTCGTTGATCATCCGTTCTTTGTCTTCCCGGGCACTGACAACATCCTTGAACGCAGCTTCGACCTGTTCCGGAGGATGCACATCTTGAAGCTGAATGGTCACGACTTGCAGGCCGGACTCGTATCTATCAAGCAACACCTGAATCTGCTCTTTGGCGAGAAGCTGAATTTCCGCTTTGCCGGTGGTCAACGCCTCATCGATATTTTTGCTACCGATGATTCCGCGGATGACCGTCTCGGCGGCATCGCGAATCAGTTTGTGAGGCCGTCTCACATTGAACAGGAATTTCACCGAATCCATAATCCGGTACTGAACAACGAGATTGATATCGATAATATTCTGGTCACCCGTCAGCATCAGGGATTCGGCGGGAACCCTTTGCAGAGGCCTTCCTTGCGAAGTTCTGAATCCGATTTCTGCCCTTCGTACTTGGCGAATTGCCGGGGTCGCGGCATGCTCTATAGGAGAGGGCCACTTGAAGTGCAATCCTGGAGAAGTGGTGCGGCTGAATTTCCCGAATGTGGTGACCACGCCTTCTTCATCCGGTTCGACAAAATAAAAGGTTCCAGGCACAATCCATACTACAAGCAGGAGCAGGATGACCCCCAATACCATAGATGGTTTGAATTGTGGAATTTTGATTTGTGGAATGTCGAAAGGCGGTTTTCCCGACCCTCCACCTTGTCCACCGCTTCCTTTAAATCGGTCTTCGGGGCCTTTCGGCTCGTGTAAATCGTCCCAGGGCATATTTTAAATCACAAAAAAGTTAGACAATTATTAATCGGGTTACGCTATCAGACTGCTCAAGTCTTGTCAATCACAAGGCGGAGAATCTCCGCTGTAGTTTTTAATGCCAGGAAGATGAGTCTATTTCAAATTTACCCCTTCTACCCGTTCCGGGCATGAAGTCAGTGGAGAAATATCACAGGCTCATGAAATTAATGATGGGGTTATCACAACCACCGGCGGTACGCTGGTCAGGTGAAATTGTAGGCAAAGCATCCGCTGGAACAACGCACCATATAGTGAGGGCAACTTTTGCAGGGTTCGTTGGGCTGTGCTTCAAACACATGGCCGAGAAACTTGGTATGCATCTTGGTGATTGAAAGTTCGTTGATCTGTTTGAAGTCCTGGATGTTTCCCAGTTTCTTGTTGTGAAACGGGAAACAGTTGAAGCAATCGCCTTTCGGATCGATGTCCATAGGGCTGTCATCCGCACAACCAAAATAATAATCATGGTCTTTCCATTCCGTGATATTGGGAACGGATTGACTGCCATGATAGAAGAACCGCTCAACCAGCGGATATTCCTCTTCTTCAATTTCGTCGAGAAGGCAGGGCGGGAACGAACAGTCAAAACGAAAACACATTTGTGGAAACTCTTTAACCATGTCCATCATCATCCTTCCCATTTTGGGATAATCTCTGATGGGCAAGGACACGTGGTTATCATCTCCGACTATAGGGAAAGCTGGGCTGACACGAATTTTATATTTTTGTCCCGGCGGCAACCCCAGGTCCTGATAGATTTCATCAATCTCCCAGCATTGAGTGGATAAATCCTGGTTGATGGAATACAGGTTGAGGCTGAACATGAGTCCGAATCCGTTTTTGCTGAGAATGGCCTTTGCGACTTCCCGGCAACGGGCATGATTTTTTTCCGAGATATTTTCCATGGTCTGCCAGTTAAGAAGAATAGAGAATTGAATCTGGCGCTCGATACTTCCTCCCCGGCCGACAGTATGCAAAAGAAGGTCGAGGACTTTATCCGGCATTAAGCCATTAGTGAAAACTCCCAGAAAGGAAAAGGGTTGCATGCCTTCCAGGGTCCGAGACAGAATATCGTTGAAATCAGGATGCAGGGTGGGTTCCCCGCCCATGAAATTGATGAGTGAAGCGTTTTTTACCCGGGGTAAAAGCTCGTTCAGGAAAAAGCCATAATCCATGGATTTGTCAGGAGTTTTGACATTTTCCTCCATATACTCATCGGCAAAGCAGTAATTACATTTTAGATTACAATAGCTATTTAGAATAATGTTCATATGCTAATTCTTGCTACCCGGTTGGAGCAAACAAAACTCTGCCGAGATAAAACCTGTGATTGCCCCGGGCACCCGTATGGGCATGGCCCGACAATATCAGGGGGATTTTAAAAAAGTTGATTTCCCTGCAGTTAAACGATGTATGAATTATGTCAGAAATTACCTATAAATTGTAGAGATAAATAGGGTCCAGCCTGACCTCTTAATAGGTTTCAAAAGAGAAGGGCTTAAATTATCTTGAAATCACTCCCCTAAAGCGTCAGAATGAGACTTTCCCAACCCATTTATAGAGAGAGAAATGTTAGCTTTTGCCAAAGATATCACCCAGAACCAGCCCAAAAACTCGAAAGAGTCTGAGGACGATGATTTGAAGCAGTATATGGAGTATCAGCGCAAGCTGAACCACGAGCGATTGGTTCATCATGCGCTGGATTACGCCAAAAACCATCTGCAACTCAATATTCAGAAGGCAGATGGCAATGAGGAGCAGCTGGGCAAATATCTTCAGAAGGCCTTCCTCATTTCTCACCAGTTTGGCGATGCGGAAAAGATCATGCTCATGCTCAGGAAACTGAGCAATGGTCAAAACGCCAGCAACAACTGGTACCGCATGAATGCCTATTATCATGCGTTGGTTCATGACAGCATGAAACGGTTTGTGAAAATTTACAATCAGCTGATTTTGGATTCCCCCGATAAGGCCAAGGAGTATGGTACCTCCGAGGGCGTTCAGATCGATTTTGACGACTGGGTTTATTTATATTTTCCCGATCTGGATTTTCATATCGGTCATGACCTTGGCTACACGCATTATCCATTTGCCAAGCGCAATAAAGCCATTGAGGATGAGATTGAAAAAAGAATGCAGGCGGGCAGTTCCCGGGAAGATGCGTTGAAGTCCATTAAAGACGATTATGAAATAGATGATACAACCATCAAAGTTCTGCTGGGGAAACCTGCCGGTGCCGAGGACATGGAACTTTTTTATACTTCGGTAGAAAATCCTATTTATGAAGCATTGACCGAGGTCGAAGATGGAAGGTGGGGAGTCATGGATGGAGAATCCCTTTTAGACCATTCCTATTATATGGGCTCCCATTTGAAAGTCTGGGAGTGGAGGAAACGCGAGGAAGTGGAGGAAGAAGCCGAGTCGGTCATGAATGAACTCAGCAAATCTTCCCAAAAATAGACGGCCCGATTGGTTTCAGGAGGACTATTACTTTGTATTCTTCATGGAATGAAAAATGATTCGACCAGACCGCGCCATAAGCGCGGTCTTTTTTTTGCCCGGTTTTAAATAGTGGACGCGGTTTCTTCTTTTTATAAAAATGGAGGAGTGTATGAAAGCGATGGTGACAGGGCTGGGATTTCTTTTGATCTTTGGGCTAATTCCTGCCAACGCGTGGAGCCAGACTGAGGAAGGTGGGGTTCAACAAAGACGCGATGAGTTTCAGCAAAGGCGTGAAGAACGTCAAGAGAATCGTCAGGAACGAAGAGACGCGAGACAGGAAAACCGCCAGGGGCGCCAAGATGCAAGGCCGGACAGACACGGCAAGGGAGACAAGATGCTCGTCAGGAAAATCGTCAAGGACGTCAAGATGCCCGGCAGGACCGACGGCAAGGGAGACAAGATGTTCGGCAGGACAGGCGGCAGGATCGAGGAAGTAATTCCCAGGGGCGAGGCCGTTCCGAGTTTGGTCAACGCCAAGGTGGTGAGCGAGGCGGGCAGGGTATGAGCCAACAACGTGGTGGTCAACGAGGCGGCGGCAAAGGTCGTTCTAATCGGGGCGGTGGTGGCCAGGGGAAAAGAGATCGAAGATAGCGCAAAACTATTTCCTACACCTCAACCTGATTGATTGAGGAATTGTTTCAGGAATCCGGCCACTGCCTGCGCGTTATCCCGAATGAATTCCAAATCCAGCGTTTCCAGTGTGTCACTTGGTTGGTGGTAATTCGGGTTCCTGAAAAAAGCCGTGTCGGTGACCATGACTGCGGGGAGTCCCGCGTCCCAAAATGGGGAATGGTCGCTCAGCCGCACTTCTGAGAAATTTTCTCCCTGTCCCGGAACTACCAGAGTCTCCACTTTAAGAGAGGGGACAGAGCGGGCCATCCCTCTGGCTAAACTTTGTGCCAGGTCGGCCGAAGGTTCATTTCCCACAACGGCGATAAAGTCGCCGGTATCCGGATACTGGTCGGGGTCCATATAAGGAGGATAGGACTGGGAGCCGGGTTGTGTGTTTTTGAATCCCACCATCTCCAGAGAGATCATTCCAGAAATCCGATTTTTTCGTTCAGCATCGTGGTTGATAAAATGTTTGGCGCCGATGAACCCATATTCTTCCAAAGTGAAGGCCGCAAAAATGAGGGGTTTCAATAAAGGGCCTCGGCAAAGATCGCGAGCAATTTCTAAAAGTGCTGTGACGGCGCTGGCGTTGTCGTCGGCTCCGGGCGAATCGGGAACTGAGTCGTAATGCGCCGCCAGAACGAAAAGGTCGTCTGTTTCGCCGGGCATCTGTGCCAGAATATTTTGCGACCGGATTCCCTCAAACTCCACCGTCTCTCGACTGACTTTAAGACCCATCGCTTCAAACTGGCCGGATATATATTGCGCTGCTTTTTCAAGGTGCTGGGGCCGGGTGAAGGGGTTTCTTTCTCCCACCAGATTTTCGAGGTGCTGGCGAATTTTTTCCGGTTCCGGTTCATTCATAGCGGCGGTTTTTCTCCGGGTAGTACTTTTTTTCCACCCCCGTGGGAGGGAATAGGTTCCCAGCCTTCGGCGGCTCGCCGGGCCAAGTGGACTTTAACTCTTTACAAATATTATTGAAAGTCATAACATGACCGCATGCTTAAGGTGGAATGTTATACAGGTTCAAAATCACAAGAAAATCCGGTGGCCTTCGTACTGAGAGACAGCCGTTACAAGGTGGAGGAGGTTATTGACCGCTGGTATGGAGAAGGCTCGACTTACTTTAAAGTCAAAGCGGATGATGACAATATCTACCTTCTCAAATACGATAAGCGATCCAACCACTGGGAATGGGTTTTTTACCAGAACCCCAGCAAGATGAATGCCCTGCCTTATTCACTCTCTGGAATGAATCCGTTTCGTAAAGCCAGGTGGGAGGAAATGGACCCGGACAATCGGTTTCTCTCCTGAACAAACCCGCTTTCTAACAAATAAAACTTCGTTCTCAATGGAGAGGTTATGAACCGCTTGTCTCCGGAATTGATCCAGTCCCACGCCGGGCAACGCCGCAAAATGGTTGAAGAACAATTGGTCGAGCGGGGGATCAAGGATCTGCGCTTGATGGAAGTGATGAGCCGGGTGCCCCGTCACCTGTTCGCTCAGGAGTCCTTGCAACACCAGGCCTATGGCGACACCCCCCTGCCGATTGGAGAAAGCCAGACACTTTCCCAACCTTATATCGTGGGAGCTATGACAGCAGCGCTTGGCCTGAAAGGCGAAGAAAGGGTTCTGGAAATTGGTACCGGTTCTGGTTATCAAACCGCTATTATTGCAGAACTGGCCCGGCAGGTTTTCACCATCGAACGTTTGAACAACCTTTCCAGAAAAGCCCAAAAGATTCTGGAAGGGCTGAATTATATGAACATTGTTTTTAAGATGTTCGATGGAACTTATGGCTGGCCCGACCAGGCTCCGTTTGACGCGATCCTGATCACTGCTTCGGCCAAGGAAATCCCTGAATCGCTGGTCAAGCAGTTGGGTGACGGCGGTCGGCTGGTGGCGCCCATCGGAGAGGCGGATAATCAGAAACTGGTGGTGCTGACCAAAACAGGAAACCGTGTCAGCCGTCGCGATTTAGGCGATTGCAAATTTGTCCCGCTGATTGGAAAATACGGTTGGCAAGCGTGATGCTTGACCCAATGGATAACGGTTCATTCAGCCAGAGGGTAATTTTTATTAGGAGGGTGCGCGGTGTTTTCCAGAATTATAAAAAAAGGTGATTTTGTTCTCAGTTCAGGAGTTAAATCGACTTATACCTATGAGTATGGAGACCTGTCGGATGCCATGAACGAGGCTTATTGCGAGGTTCTTCTGAAAAAACTTTTAGCTTGGCAAAAGCAACACGGAAAGTTCAGCGTGGTAGTGGGTTGTGAAACCCAGGGCATTCGCATCGGTCACCAACTCTCCAAGCTGATGAACCTGCCATTTTATATCATGCCGAAAAAGCGGTTGGACTACGTCCAGGTCGCCGCTTCAACGTATCCTCCAGAGACGCATTGGTTGATTGTCGATGACATTGTCACCACCGGGCATTCCTTCATCCGTGCAGTGGATTATCTGGAGGTGGAAGAAAAGCCCGAGACCATTACCTTTGCCTGCATGGTCAAACGGAATCCCGCAAACCTGGACTATTCCGCGGTACAGGGTGATCCGGAAAAAGAGCAGTTAATGGTTTCAGATGAGAGGATGGATTTTATCGATAAGCGTCTGGTGGCGTTGTACAGTGAAGATTGATCAGCTTTTTTTGATCAGGTAATAGACGATTCCCCGTTCATGGTAGTGACCCGCTTTAGCTCCAGCTTCTTGCCCGGTTCCAAAAAACAGATCCCCCCGTCCCGGTCCACGAATAGCGCTTCCGGTATCCTGATCCACCACAAATCTTGAAATAGGTTTCCAGCGGACGATCTTGTTGTTCTTGTCGAGCACGGGTTGCCGGACTTTTATGAAGGCCAGTCCTCCAGCCGGGTAAATGGATTTGTCGGTGGCGATGGAACGTCCGCCCACGAGCTCTCCTCCACCTGACCCACGCGGTCCATCATCGCTGAGGGTGAAAAAGATATAGCGTTTATTCTGATAGAGGTACTTGGCGATATCCTGCGGATGATCGGCGAAATATTTTTTGATGCCTTGCATGGAACCTTGCGAGATATCGATGACCCCATCTTGAATCATCAGTTTCCCGATGCCGGTGTAAGAATATTGGTTGGAGCCTTGATAGCCCACACCCTGCCGACTTCCATCGGGAAACTCCAACATGCCGGAACCTTGAATATGCAGGAAGAACCGATCAAGATCGTCCTTGAGCCAAGCGACTTCCAGTCCCTGTCCTCTTAAGACACCTTTGCGGTCAATTTCCTCGCGGGTGAAACGCTGCCACGCCTTTTTTTTCAAATAAGATTCGCGGATTTTTTTAATCCCGGTATGGGTGCCGACCAGTTGAATTCCGTTTTTATACTTCACCTGTGGCAGGCCATGCTCGGGCATCCGGTAGATCGGGTAGCGGTAGAGGGGGGTTCGAACCGGGCTGGCCTGCATGACGGGCCGGTAATAACCGGTGAACAGCATTTTTTTATTTTTCCCCTTGCCAACCCGGTAGAGAACGAATTCTTCTGAAATCTTTCTGTTGAATTCCTCAAAAGGCAGATCGCGCTTTAGAATATCTAGAAAAGCTTCCAGGGTTTCCACAAGACGCCCGCGCGTCAAGGTGAACGACCCCAGCCTGACTGGAGTAGAAGTCTCTTGTTCAAACATGGCCTGGAGTTGGTTGGTGATGGCTTTTTCCAGTGAGGCGCGGCCCAAATCGTCGGCGAACCCTACCAAATCGTCAAGAGTTGCCGGACCGCTGAGCGATTTCAACTCCTGTTCCAGACTTTTTTCGCTTTCCTTATCTAATTTCCGGAGTCTGTCTCTCCGGTAGTCGAAATCATAGTCCTTAAGACTTCCAAGTTTTTCGGTATGGTCGGGGTAAGAGCCTGTGCGGGAGTCCGGTCCTTTGGTGGAGCAGGATGCGACTAAAAAGAAAAGGCTCAGAATAAAGATGTAGAGAAGAGTTGAATTTTTTTTGAAAAGAGACCGTTGCGGGATCATCATTCTATCGTCCGATTAAAAATCTATAGTTTATGATCGGTTCTTTTACCCGTGTCTTTAGTGGGTATTCTAAAGTTCTGCAATGGCTTCATTAGCCAGTTGGTCACAGCGTTCGTTTTGCGGATGGCCACTGTGGCCTTTTACCCAAATCCATTGGATGGTATGGGGCTGGCTCACCTTATCCAGTTCCTGCCAGAGTTCCCGGTTTTTCACGGGTTGGCGCGATGCCGTTTTCCAGCCGTTGCGGATCCAGCCTTTCATCCATTCTGTTATTCCCTTTACGACATATTGCGAATCGGTCGTTAATTTAATCTCGCAGGGTTCCTGGAGCTGTTTCAGGGCGACGATGGCGGCGGTCATTTCCATGATGTTGTTGGTGGTTTGTGGGTGTCCCCCCTTGATTTCCTGAATGTCACCATTTTGTTGAATGATGCATCCGTAACCGCCGGGACCCGGATTGCCCTTGCATCCCCCGTCGGTAAATATTTCGACTTTTTTCATGATTCTGATCTTGAATAAAAATGGATGGTGTTGACCGGGATTGGAGTCCTGTTTTTAGACATGGTCACGCGTTCCAGATTTTCTGCCTCAACTATAACACATTCTTTTTATTGAAGAAATTTGATTCCTGCGATTTTTTATCGATTCTTCAAAAGAAGTGGACGAAAAGCTGTGATAAATTGTTTTTTGTGACCCAGGGCGGCGCAAACGTAAACCTTTAAAGTGCCCTTAAGATTTCAGGGATGTAAATGGAAAAAAGAAAAACAGAGAGTGCAGATACGGGCAGGGCTTCGTTTCAATGTATGGATGCGATTGAGATCAGTCTATTCATTGAAAAGGAAGGCCTGTTTTTTTATGAGTCGGCGGGCAAGAAAGTTCAGAATCCCAAGGTCCGGGAGATGTTTTCCCGTTTGGCCGATGAGGAGAGAGAACATATCCAGACCCTGCAGGAAAAGTCCCGCTACTTGCAACCAGCCATAGCGAGTCGGAGCAGGCCCAAAGAGCATTTGTCGCGTTTTATTAGTGAAGAACTGGAGGGAAAAATTTTTCCTGCTTTGAGTGTTTCTTCCACGCAAAATATTGATAGCGACAAGCAGGCTCTCGACTTGGGCATTGAATCGGAAAGAAGATCAATTGAAATGCTTCAGAGTTTGTTGGAGAAAGAGAAGAAGCTGGATGTGAGGGTCATCTTTTCACATTTGCTGGTCGAGGAGAAAAAACACCTCTCCATGTTGCAGGATTTGAAAACGAAACTCTAACCGGCGCCACTCGGAGTGGAGGCGAAGGGCGAATAAAACGGTAACGCCAGCTTATAGGACCCGTCAAATTGTCGATAAGCCAGGAATGGGATTTTTTTGAGCCCTTGTCGATGTAAGCGGAGTTGCAGGAATTGTCAAATGTTTGTAGGGATTTAGGACCTTTTTTCTTTCAAACCTCCTACTAAATAAAGGTTTAAGGACTTTAATCCTTGCTCCGAGGAGCCTGCGGGCTCGGCTGGATTTTGGGATTATATTAGGTGCAGGCAGGAGCCGGGATATACTGGGTAAACACGAATTTAAGAATGACCTAAGCTATTTCAGTTATTAAGGTTTGACAACTTTTTTGGCCTGGTTTATTATTAGGTTCTTTTTCTTCAAATTTAACTTACACTAAGGATTATCAGAATGAGCCAATATAAGGTCTTACCTGGGCCGGAGGCATTTTTACCTCCCGCTGCAGCATCAATGGGAAACGTCTTGCCTGATCCTGGGGAAGCGCATATAGAAGGTGAGATTGTGCCCGTGGATGAGGCTTATGAAGTTGCCGCCAGAAAGATTTTAGGGGCCAAAGTCCCAACTATTTTTCCGGGACCTTTGGTGCTGTGGAAATGGAACGATCATGTGGCGGAGAAAGCTACAGCCCTTCGGGAGTTGGCTAATGAGGTTCCGATGCGGTTGATCCCCATGGCGGACTATCGGCCCAAATATCCCAAGATTGAAGCGGAGTTTGAGATCAACCCCAACCATCCGAATTTGACCATCTGGCATAACAAGATCGATGTCTGTATTTTTATTGGGGTTCATTGCCATATGGCTAATTTGTCTCTAAAGATTATCCGCGGGGGGACGAATTGTTATACAATAGCAATGTGTGCCATGGCCGGGCATGAAGACGCGTGTCTCTCTTTTCGTGATGCGGATCTGGCAATGATTACCAAACTTAGGGAAGCTATTAAAAAATTGAAATCGGAGGGTGTGGAATCTCAGGCCATTCCGTTTCAGCAATTTAAAATGGGCCGGACCGGCATCATCGAACAACCGGCTTAATATATAACCAGGTTGAAAACCTGTAGATAGTAATTTTTTAATCATCTTAAAGCACTCTTTATACGGGAGTAAATTTTATGAATAAAACAGTGGACCTTAAGAATAAAAGGATCATAGCTTCGACCCATGAAAAACTCGGTCAGAAAAACAGAATGAATCAGACTTATACGGATGTTAATGACATCTTTTATAAGGCTGAGCAAACAGCCAGTTTCCTGACCGGTAGTGAAGTCATTCGCGAAGCCATCAAACGAGCCAGTGTGGGAACTTCCGTGGCTTATCCCATCACTCCTCAGAGTGAAGCGGCGGCTTTGATCGGCGAAATTTATGCGGAAGGTTACCTGGACGAATACTTTCGTGGTGAGAGTGAGTTTGCAGTTATGGGGCAATGTGCAGGTGCTGCCTTTGGTGGACACCGGGTTTTTACTACCACTGCGGGTCCGGGTACTCTGCGGGCCATGGAAAATTTTCCCATGTGGGCCGGGGCACGATTGCCGATTCAGGTTTGTGTGACTTGCCGGGGAGTGAATTCTCCTCTGAGCATTCAGCCTGATACGTTGGAAATGTATTACCTGCTTGAGACGGGAATGCTGGTCTGGCATGCTGAAACGGCGCAAGACCTTTTTGATTTTATATTGAAAGGTTTTATCGTTGCTGAACAACCGGATGTGCATGTCCCGATTGCGGTATGCTGTGACGGTTTTTTCGTGACCCACACCAAGGATACGGTAGAGCTTCCTCCGTTGGACCTGACACTGACTCCTTATGATCCGTACAGAAATCCGCAACCGGTTATGGATATGGAAACCTCTCCGTTCCGCATGATGCGCGATCCGTTTGTCATGAAATCCAATTACATCAGTTATGCCACCCATGCTTCATGGCAACAGGAAATCAGGTCAGCGGTTGAGCGTTCCCGCAAGCACACCATTCCTCTTCTGGATGGTTTGATTGACGAACAGAACACGGACCGGGAGATTCTGATTGTGGCCTCTGGAACTGCAGTATCGCAGAGCCGGGAAGCCATCCGCCTTCTTGAAGAAGACGGTGTTAAGGTGGGACTGGTTAAAATCAAAACCATTCGTCCGTTCCCCACTGAAGAGATCAAGCGGGTTACCAAAAACGCGAAACATATTTTTGTTCCAGAATTTAATGTGACCGGTTGGCTGGCTCGTGAAATCAAGTCCATCATCCCGGATAACGAAAGAGTTTATGAGGGGCCGCATGTTTGCGGTGGCATGACCTTGCCTTGCGAGGTTATTGTGGAACAGATCAAAATTCATTTGGGCATGGAAACCGAGAAACTCAGGATGTAACGGTAGTTTGCCCGAGCTAATTTTATAAAGTTACCTTTCCCAAATCGGGAAATTAATTTAAGGGGAATTTATGAGCAAGGAAAAAATCCAAATAAGTGAAGATCTGGCAGATATCATGCCGCCAGAGTATCAGGAACTGGTTGCAACAGCCACTTTCGGCAATCAGGATCGCGGTTGGAAGGACATCGGTTCCTCCAAAGAATTGATCGAGCAACATTCTTTGTGTGCGGGTTGTCCGGAGTCCATCGCTTTCCGTTATATTCTGGCCAGTTTGCCGGCTCCAGAAGATACGGTATTTGTCGGTTCCACCGGTTGTACCAGCTTGGTGTTCCCACATGTTGCGGTGCATAACATCCATTCTTTGTTTGGCAATCAGAATGCCATTGCCTCCGGTTTGAAACGGACTTTGGCTAGCCGATTTCCGGATCGAGAAAAGGATGTCGTGGTTCTGGCCGGAGACGGGGCAACCGTTGATATCGGCTTGGACATGACCATGCAGTCCTGGTTCCGTCTGGAAAAGTTCACCACCATTTGTTTTGATAATGAACTTTATGCCAACACGGGCGGTCAGGAAAGCGGCCTGATGCAGAAAGGCTTTGTCGCCAAGATGGCTCCGAAAGGCAAGAACTTTGAAAAGGTGCGTTTGGCGGAAATTGCCCGGGAAGCAGGTTGTGCTTATGTAGCTGTCTTGACAGTCAGCAAACCCAACCGGGTGGAGCAGGTCATTAAAAATGCTATTTATGTGGCGCGGGAAATAGGCCCCACGTTTGTTCAGCTTTATACTCCTTGTATTCTTGAGATTGGCAAGCAGAGCATGGAAGGTTTGGATGAAATGAAAGATTCCGAAACCATTGGTGGTCGGTTTGTTCAGAAAGAGTACATAACCGATGAAGCCCAGAAGCTTCTGGATGTTATTAAAGAAGAAACCAAGGAAAGAAAAAAAGCGGCTAAAGCAGCTAAAAAGCCGGTCAACGCTTAAGAAATAGGAGTTTTAATACAATGGCAAGGATGAATATCCGGATTTCCGGTTTGGGAGGGCAGGGGGCAGTTACAGCCGCGCATCTATTGGCCATGGCTGCCAATCGAGATGGAAAATTTTCTATTTCGAATCCCTTTTTTGGCGCTGAAAAACGCATGGCACCCGCCGAAAGTTATTGCAGAATAGGAACTGAGCGTATCTATGACCGGGGCGAGCTGGTATTCCCAGATATCATCATGGTGTTTCACGCCCAGGTTATTACCATGCAGAAAAGTTATACGGCTCCTTTTTATTCTGGAATCAGGGAAAATGGCTTGGTCATTATTAATACCCCGGCCGATCTCCTATCCGATGAAGATCATAAAAGGCTGGAAGACCTCAATGTGAAGGTGCTCAATCATGATGCGACCAAGTTGGCTCTGGAAATCGGGAAAACCGAGCTTTCCACCAACATGGCAATGATCGGGGCCTGCGCAGGCATTACCAAAATTGTAACTATTGATGCTTTAGATGGTGCTTTGCAGGAGCGTTTTGGTAAAAAGTACGTGGCTTCCGGGGGTACCGCAACACTTGACGAAGCCATTAAGAAAAAATATGCCAAAAAAGAACAGCTTCTAAAGGCCAATATGGACACCATCATTGAGTCCTATAGGTTAAGCGAAGAATGGGCCAAGACGCAGGACTTGCAGCTGGTAGAAGTTTAATCGTTTTTAGTGAAATCAGTCGGTATTTGGTTTTAACCTTTTTTAATTGAGGAGAGTTTTGAAGTGTATAACATTGCTTGGGTAGATAATGATAAATGTATCGCTGAAAAGGGTTGCCGACTGTGCATCATGTACTGTCCAGAAGCAGATACCATTATGCTGGATGAGGCCACGACAAAGGCTATAGTGATTGAACCTCGTTGTAAGGGTTGTGACCTTTGTAAGGTGGTTTGTAGCACCCATAATGCGATCACCATGTTTCCTGTGGACGTGATAACGGGTAAGGTTATTATGGGTGGTCAAGAAGCTGAATCGGCTGCTTTAGGCCAAGCCTACTCCGGCTAAAACCCTGAAACTGTATTGGACCCATGGC
This sequence comes from Nitrospina sp. LS_NOB, assembly GCA_001542995.1. Lineage (GTDB taxonomy): Bacteria > Nitrospinota > Nitrospinia > Nitrospinales > VA-1 > LS-NOB. Next base: position 249,879 of record LFLA01000021.1, on the reverse strand, counting down.
CCCCGGGTCATGGGTTTTTTTTTGCCTGTTTGAGACGTGATATTTTTAGAACCGGGGCTAATTTCCCTCATCTAAACAATCAAGCTATTAATTTTAATGCAATCTGAGGAACAAACGGATGGTTGATACATTTCAGAAAGAAGTGCAGTGTACTCTCTGCCCGGAGATTTTTGAGCCTGTCATTGAACCTGAGGAAGGGGACAACACCTATCTGATTCATTGCTCCTCATGCGTTCGATGTATATCGGTGGCTGGCACTAACCCGGTGCGGGTTGCCTTCCGAGATGTGTTGGGGTTAAAAGGGGAGGCCCTGGCCCTGGCTTTTCAAAGTGTTCTGGCTCCCTGTTCCTGCGGAGGCGAGTTCAATCATGACGCAGGTAAGCGATGCCCCAAATGCCTCTACAAGATCGAGAGGGAAGCCCGGCGGGCCAATAAGTCCAGGGATCAGGACGTAGATTTTACTTGTCCCTGGAACATGGCGGAATTGAAAAAATCGGAAGCCAAGTTTTTCGAATATATATTCCAAAAGGTGGAATCGAAAGAAGAAAATCTGAAGCAGTTGATTGAGAAATTCGAGTTGGGCGAGATGGACGCGGAAACCTATATGGAAGGTTTGGATTCCCTCCGGTTCAGGGAGTCGACCCAAGTCTCTGTCATCCAGGCCTGGGCGATGATTCTAGGGCCGGATATGGCTTTTCGTGCTGCGGAAGAACATGGCCTGGTTGACCGTTATGGTTCAAGAATCCTGGTCAGCATTGCCAGCGCAATGGAAATAAGTGAAGGCAAAGCCGTCCTTGCCACACTGGCCACAGAAATTAAAAACTGGGATGGTCCCATCGAAAGAGAACTGAATACCTTCATAGCTAAAATTGGCGGCGGCTTCTAGCCAGCCAGCGGCTGGCGGCAATAGGGCGGTGACGCTAGCGCGACCGCCAAAAGCTTGGTACCAGTGTGTAATGGCATCTTAGGCCGAGATAACTTGTTGCTGCCCATTCATGTTATTGTGAGTCGGGCGCCACGCCGAGTGGCGCCTAGTTGTAGCGTTTCAGCACCTGTTCCACAGACCCAAGGTAGGAACCGCCAAAAAGGTTCAGGTGGTTCAAAAGGTGGTACAGGTTGTACAGGTTCTTTCTCTCTTCATATCCCGAGTTCAGCGGAAAAGCTTCGTGATAAGCATCATAAAACCTTTGCGGCAGTCTGCCAAAAAGTTCGGTCATGGCCAGATCGGCCTCACGCAAACCAAAATAAACTGCCGGATCAAAAATACAGGGGATGTGGTCCCGGTCAGGAAAATAATTTCCTGACCACAGGTCTCCATGCAGCAAGGCTGGTTTTTCCCCTGAAATATCGAAGTAGTTTTCAAGCCGATCGCATAGCTTGCTGAGATTTTTATCGGTAGCACTGGGGAGCTTTCCGGACTTTCTGGCAAGTTCCTGCTGATATCGCAACCTGTGGTTGCGGAAGAAATGGGTGCCATTGGTTTCATGGGTATTTTTCTGCGGGGTACTGCCAATATAATTGTCATGGTCCAGACCGAAGTTGTCATGAGTGACACGATGAAGTTCGGCCAGAGACCGGGCGAAGCGGACTGGGAAATCGGACCCGGGAGAAGACTCCTCAATATATTCCAGGATGAGAAAGGAGGGTCTTTGGGAATTCTGTAAAGCCAGTGGCTTTGGGATTCGTGGTCCGTTCTCTGCTTGGGCGAGAAGTTTAAGGCCTTTGGATTCGGCGGCGAAGAAATCCGGAGCAGGGTGGGAATTATATTTCAGGAAAACCCGCTCACCATTGTTCAATTGCAGAACGGAGGTCTGGTTGATGCATCCTCCGCCAGTTGGGGAGGAGGACTGCACTTTCACCTCCTGGCCAAAAACAGGTTCCAGGAGTTCGCAAATTTCTTCATTCATGCTTTTTTTGCAAGCTTGGTTTTCAGATGATCCAGAACTTTTGGGCAGGTTCGCTCAACGATCTGGTACACCGTTTCAAACCCTTTGTCGCCGCCGTAATAAGGGTCGGGCACTTCGAGGTTATCGTTGTGTTCAGGGTCGAAAGAGCGAAACAGGAAAAGCTTGTCATTCAGTTCCGGTGCGGGCCGCATTTGTTCAAGAGCGCTCAGATTGCTATGGTCCATGGCAAGCACCAGATCCATCTTCTTGAAATCGGAATCCTGGAACTGGCGCGCCCGGCTATTGAGGTGAATGCCGTGTTCACGTGCGGTTTGTTGCATTCGGGAGTCTGGAGGATTCCCCACATGCCAGTGGCCGACCCCGGCGGAGCTGATAATGATGCGATCCTGCAGGCCTTCTTTTTTGACGAGGGCCTCAAAAACGCCTTGGGCAAGCGGGGAACGGCAAATATTTCCAAGACATACAAAACAGACTTCAACCGTTGAGTTCATTTATTGATTTACCGGACAATTGCGTTTAAGATATGCACAAAATATTTTTACCATAATTAAAGAATTTTTCTGCATTTATTCAACCGCAACTTTTATTCCCGACCTATTATTCAAGGAACTTGACTTTTGATACCACGATACTCATTGCCTGAAATGGCGGTCATTTGGGAGCCGGAAAACAAATTTAAAATCTGGCTGAAAATAGAAGTTCTGGCTTGTGAGGCTCTGGCCAAAAGAGGGGAAATCCCAAAATCAGCCTTGAAAGACATCCAAACAAAATCCCGTTTCAATGTGGAGCGCATTGATGAAATTGAACGGGAAGTTAAACATGATGTGATCGCATTTTTAACCTGCGTGGCGGAGCATGTCGGGGAATCGGCCAGGTATATGCATATGGGAATGACTTCTTCCGATGTTCTGGACACTGCTTTGGCGGTGCAGATGAAGCAATCTGCAACCCTGATTTTGAAAGAGCTCTCGGCGTTTAAGGATGTGTTGGAAAGGCAGGCGAAGAAATACAAGCTCACTCCCATCATTGGTCGGTCGCATGGTATTCACGCCGAGCCTTTGACCTTTGGATTAAAAATTGCCAACTGGTATGAAGAAATCAAACGAAATATCGACCGCCTCAAACGGGCACGGCAAACCATTGCCTATGGGCAGATTTCAGGCGCGGTAGGAACCTTTGCCTGCATCGACCCAGATGTTGAAGAATACGTCTGCTCCAAGTTGGGATTGAAGCCTGCCCCGGTTTCCAGTCAGATTATTCAGCGCGACCGCCATGCAGAGTTTTTTTCAACCCTTGCTATTATTGCTGGGACCATAGACAAAATTGCTACGGAAATTCGCCATTTGCATAGAACGGAAGTGTTGGAGGCGGAGGAGTATTTTTCCAGCGGACAGAAAGGATCATCGGCGATGCCGCACAAGCGGAATCCAGTGGTTACCGAGCAAATGTGTGGTCTGGCCCGGGTGGTTCGGGCAAACGCTTTTGCGGCTATGGAGAATATGCCGCTCTGGCACGAACGGGACATCAGCCATTCTTCCGTGGAGCGGGTGATCGGGCCGGACAGTACGATTTTGATTCATTACATGTTGAAGAAAATGACGTCGATGATGGATCGGCTGATGGTTTACCCTGAGAACATGATGCGTAACCTGGAAAAAACAGGCGGCCTGATTTATTCGCAAAGCGTTTTGCTCGCCCTGGTGAGAAAGGGCATCACCCGGGAAGAAGCTTATAAACGGGTGCAAAAAAACGCCATGCAAAGCTGGACTAACGGAAAAGATTTTTTAACACTATTGAAAAAAGATAAGGACATCCGGAAACTTTTATCCGCCGTAGAGATTGAACAGACTTTTAAATTAAAAACCCAATTTAAAAACATAGACCAGATTTTCAAGCGGGTCTTTAAGAGCACGTCGTAAAAATATTGTGTGGTCATGAGCGGCCCTTATATATAAGGGCCAGCGAATTGCCTGAAAAAAAATCACAAAAATATTAGAAATATACTTAAAAATTAAGAGATAAATCATGGAACGTTTAGAAAAACTTTATGAAGGCAAGGCCAAAATCCTTTACACCACCTCTGACCCTGATTTGGTGATTCAATATTTCAAGGATGATGCTTCGGCTTTCAATGGAGTGAAAAAGGGAACCATCATTGACAAGGGTGTGATGAATAACCATGTCTCAAGCCGGATTTTTCAGTTTCTGGAAGGGGAGGGCATCAAGACCCACTTTGTTGAATGCCTCAACGACCGGGAAATGCTGGTAAAAAAGCTGGATATCATCCCTGTAGAAGTGGTGCTGCGCAATGTTGCGGCAGGTAGTTTATGCAAAAGGCTGGGGATTGAAGAGGGGCGGGTATTGGAAAAGCCCATTCTTGAGTTTTTTTACAAGAGCGACCCATTGGGGGACCCCATGATCAATGAGTGTCATGTAGATGTTTTTGGTTGGGCGACCAAGCAAGAAGTGGAGACCTTGAAGTCAGAAGGGCTCAAAATCAATACCCTGATGATCGAGTTTTTTAAAGAACGGAAGATTCGGTTAGTTGATTTCAAGCTGGAGTTTGGCCGGCACAAGGGCGAGGTTCTTCTGGGGGATGAGATCAGCCCGGATGGATGCCGTCTGTGGCATTGGGACACCAATGAAAAAATGGATAAGGACCGGTTCCGTTTTAATCTGGGCAATGTGGAAGAAAAATATCAGGAAGTGTATGACCTGATTTGCCACTAGGCGTGGTGCCAAAGTGCCATCGCTTCATTTGGTGGGCCGAGAGTATCGTTGTTAGCAGTACGTGATATTCTACCTAAACCTTCGTGCCCCTGTTATGCCCTTTTCATTAGCTTTCATGCCCCGAAGGGGTAGAAGGGGTAAAGCTATTGCCCACTGCCTGCCCCTGCCAAGGGGCTTAAATTTCCTTGCACTCCATTTTTTCAAGCGGCTGGGCCTGGCATTCTATGGACTCTGTCATACCGTTGGCCACTTTGGCGCAAGCTGTGCTCATACCCGTCATGATGGTGTCGTCCTTGGCCATGCCTTTTACCTCCTGACACACAATCTGGTCTTTGTATTTGATACAGACTTCGCATTGATATTTATTGCCGGTCCACAGAAGGTCAATGGAGACGCTGGCAACGAAAGCGAGAAATACCAGGGTGATGATCGCGCCTTTATTCATAGCTGAGAGGGTTGTTGGTCTTCAGGTTACAGGCTGGGCTATGTTGGCTTCTTTGCCGATGAAATAATGTTGTCGATAAAAGACAAGTTCTTTAAGAGATTCCCGGATATCCGTGAGGGCCATATGCTCGTTGCTTTTTTTGGGGAATTTAGGACCGTCCGGGTACCAGCGGTTCACCAGTTCTTTGACGGAGGTCACGTCAATACTTCTATAATGTAAAAAATCATGCAACTCACTCATATATTTCGCAAGGAATTTTCGGTCTTGACTGATGGAGTTTCCACATAAAGGAGACGTGCCTTTTGGGCAGTATTTTTTGATAAACCCCAAAGTCCTTTTTTCGGTCTCCTCTTGATCTATCAAGGATTCGCGAACCCGCTTGACCAGTCCTGATGCATTGTGGTGTTTGGTGTTCCATTCATCCATTTGGTCCAAAATCTCGTCTCGTTGATGAATGGCGATGCAAGGCCCTTCCTCAAGAATATTCAATTCGCTGTCAGTAATCAGGGTGGCGATTTCAATGACGACTTCTTTTTCCGCGTCCAAGCCAGTCATTTCCAGATCCATCCACACCAGATTGTATTTAGATTTTCGAGCCATAATATTCGGTTCTGTTTTTTCCTGGAAGTTTTGCCGAGGTGGGAAAACTTTCTGGTTTAAATCAATGTCAGACCTGTTTTGGCCAAAATAACTTTGCTATGGTGCAGAAATTGCGCTCCCATCTTTTGAGAAGGTCTCTTCCGCTCTAATTATGCGAATTTAGAGCGCATTGTATCTTAAATTCATGAAAATATGAACCCTTCAATAGGCAAACATATGAATATATTGGACTTTATTGAGTTTATTTTAATTGCTGGTTAAAGAGAGCGCGAGGCATTTATTGCCACCGCCGGCTTTTAAAAATTCGCCCACGGGTTTGAGGATAACCCGATAGCCCAATGACTGCAGTCTGTCTATCAGGGTGGGGCTGGCATGATTCAAAATCAGGTTGTTTTCTATTGTGATGGCATTGCATGCGAAATGAATGGCATCCTCTTCGCTTATTTCGATTCGGTTTTGGGCGGGAATATTTTCTTTGATTGATTGGAGGGAGTCGACGCTGAACGCTTTTGGATAATACATGACCCGGCCTCCTGAAAGCGGACAAAAGCAGGTGTCCAAATGATAAAACCGTGGGTCAACAAGTTGTAACGTTATGATACGCAGAGAAAATAATTTTTTGAGCAGGTCCTGTGACTGCGGATCGGTTCGAAACCCGTATCCCATCCACAACAGGTTACTCCCGGGTTGAAACAGGGCATCCCCCTCCCCTTCAAAACGGACAGAGTCAGCCAAATCTTTAAGACGGTAACCCATCCTGAGAAACCATTTTCTGAAATGGGTTTCCTCCTGGCGCCGTTCCAAATGTTGAAAATGGCTGGGAATGAATAGTTCCTTTCTAACCAGACCGGCATTGGCGGTAAAAACCATGTCGGGGACATGTGGCCGGGGTTTCAGCAATTCAATGTTAGCGAATTTTGACAGGGTTTCAAATAGACTGTGCCACTGTTTTTTGGCATTGTCAGTGTCAACGCATCCCAAATTATGGGTCATCCAGGGATTGATACTGTACTCCACCCCAAAATAATCCGGGGGGCACATGAGAAATTGGGAGTTCATTACTCACCTCCGAACAAGAATATCTTGTATCTACTTAGATGCTTTTCCTGTCAGCTTGGGTTTCAATGTCATGGGAACTAAAAAAAACACGAGGGCAACAGGCGGGTTTGGAGAACCGCCTGTTGCCCTCGTGTGGAGGAGACGGGGGAAAGACTTGGTCATGGAACCGAATCCGCTCCCCCCGAAAGGAGGAGAAAAGTACTGCCTGTATTCTATAAAATTAGTATTAAAAAAGTATTAATCCGGCATTAAAAATTTTTAATGTTATAGGAATGGATTTTATATAGGTTTGGCGCGGGAGGGATAAAAGATTAGTGGATGGTTCGATAACGGCGGGCACTAGTTTAGCAGGCTGTCCAGATCGAGAACTGCGTTCATATAAGTGTCCTGAACTCTTTTGAGGTTTTTTCCCAGCCAGAGATCGGCAAATTTGGGAGGGAAGCGGGCGAACCCCTTTATTTGATTGATGGCGAGACGGCAGTCCCGGTACCAGGAAATATTTCTATTAGCCTTGAAAATTTTCATGGCTTTTTTTAACTCTTCGATGGCGGAATCCGGTTTCTGGTCCCCAAAATATGCAAAGGCCAGTCCCACCATGCCCAGTCCTTCTTCGGGATTTAACGTGGTTGTTTTCTTGAAGGCTTCGGCGGCCGGGGAATATTGTTTTAAGGCCGCAAGGGAATTGGCAAAATGAAACCAGGAGTCGTAGTGGCTGGGATTGGACTTGGTAAGCGATCTGGATGTCTCGACGGCTTTGTCCAATTGCCCCAGACGTGAGTAGGTGTTGGTGAGTTTGAGCTTGGCGTAAAGGAGGATGTTTGGTGGAGGATTCTCGTCAAGGGTTTTTTGCCAGTATCTGGCGGCATCTTCAAAAAACTCTTCTTTATCCAGACTCCGTGCTTTTTCCAGAGAGCCTTTGTAGGGTTCCCCAGCAAAAGCCAGGGAAGGCAACAGGAAGAGACACAAGGCGATTTTTATAAATCGAAGAGGATGAGACTTCATGGCGGATATTTATGAGCTGGGTGTCAACTCTTCCTGCAAAAATAACGGTTCTCCGGTAACCAGAGGCCGTAAGGATTTTTTAATGGTTTGAATAAAGTGTTCTTCATTGTTCATGATTTTTTCCACATCTTCGGGGCGCAGGTAAAAAACATTGGAAGCAGAACCCTGATTGGTGTGGAGGACGGCTTTCTGACATTCCATGTGGGCGTCTGAGAATACTTTGGTTTCCATCATGAATGTTCCCGGCAGGTTGTGAGTGGATAATTTAACGGATCGCCCAATGGTTTTCATTTTCAATTTTACTTCCTGGAAATGCGGTTTCTCTGAAACATTAGCCACCGACCGTCCTTTGAATATAGATGCCAGCGGCTCCTGGTCAATAAAAATTCGGCGCAGGTCTTCCTGGATACGTTGCTGAATAAAAAAGAAATCACCGTAGTCAATGGGTTTGCCGGTAGAATCGATAATTTTGAAGACATCAAAAACCTTATTGCGGAAGGTCTGGATATTGGCTTCGACAATATCCATCTGGTTAAACGCCAGTACTGCTGAAATTTTGTGAAGAAATCCACGGGCATCCTGGGTGCAGACGATCAATTCAGAAGGCTGTCCCGGTTTAAAAAGCATTTCTGCCAAAAAAGGCTCCTGTGACTGGATAAATTTATAATAGATTTCCAGTTGTGATTGCAGTTCCCGGGGCAGGCGAACCATCTTCAGGAACTCCAGTTTAATGTGATTGGGAACGCTTTTTCGTTTCTTGTGGTGAAGGGTGTATTGGTAAAAAAGTTTTAATTGATCGATCTGCGAAGTGGACATATTCATTTTGGTTCCGCCACGGTCCGAGTGGGTAAGCAGGATCAGCATCTTGAGCCTTTCCTTGTCATGGTTGACGAGGTCGAGCACCATGTCGTAAGTATCGTCGGCTTCCGGGTCGAGAAGCATCAGATCATACATGGTCAAATGTTTTTCTACTAAAAAAGAAACATCATCCACCCGTTTGGGTTTGTCGTTGTAACCCAGGTTGTTTAAAATCTGCGGAATCATTCTTGCGCCGACCAACTCTTCGTTCTGATCGCCGACCTTTGCACCTTTGCCGATGTCATGCAGTAAAACGGCCAGCTTAAGAGCTGTTTTATCCCTTTGCGAGTGATAAAGTTCTGAAAGGAAGGGGTCGGCCGTGTCACGGAACTCCAGTCCGTTTAAAACATCAAGAGCAGAAAGAATATGGATGTCTGTTGGGAATTTATGCACATAAATATCCTGCAGCATGCCTTTGAGATTGTTAAATGCAGGAATGAAATAATCCCCTAGTATTCCGAACTCGTGCAACAGGCGGATGGCTTTCGAAAAATATTTTCCCCGGATATACCGTTTGAAGCAGTTCTGGATTTCCAGTTTGGATTCTTCATCCATGAAAATGGGATAGGCCCGATCAACATGTTGTTCAATGGCACGGGTCACTTCGTAGGACAAATAATAATTCCTTTCAGCGACCCAGATGAAAACCTTGAAGAGCCATAAAGGTTCTTGGATGTACAAGCTCTCGGGGTTTTTCTCAAAGTAAATTTGATTCTGCGTATTGAGGGAGAAGAACTCTGAAAGGCCTTTCTTCTTTTTGGTGTCTGCCGCCATGCTCTCCCAGTAAAGGTTCCGGCTAAACCGCTTAAGGGGATAAACAGCATCGAAAAAATATTTTTGGAAAAAGGTCTTAACATCAAATCCCATAGACTGGGCAATCTTTTCCCGGACTTCATAGCTCATGGTATCCCGGTGGGTCCCTTTCTGGAAAGCGTGCAGGAATAAACGGACCCGGGATAAAAGGTGAAGCCCGTTTTGCATGCTTTTATAAGCCAGTGGGCTCAGCAAGTTCTTGGAAAACAATTCGTTGAGCAGTTCAAACTGGTTGGTGGTTTTCAGGTTTTGCAGGAAACGTACAGAAACCAATGCCCAGTAGAGGCGGCGCATTTCTTCCTTAATGTTCGGTTCCTGTTGAAAGACGGTATTCTGGACTTGATAGCATCCTTCATGGCTCAGGCAGTGCTTTTGAATTTCGTCGTGATAAAGCAGGCTGACCGTTTTAATGGAACTTTTAAATTCGTTATAAACCAGAGAGTTTCCGGCTACAAAGCGATGTTCCAAAAGTGCTAAAAACTCGGGAACCTTGGAAGGGTCAAGATCCCGCTCAAACGTTTCGTTTTCGGTGTAGCAGGCATTGCTGGAAGAAGGGAAGATATCCTGAAAAACAAACAGGTACTCGAAATGCCGGATGATTTCCTCAGTGGTTTTTTTGTCGTTCTCGCTAAGAGATGATTGTGAAACGATTTGGATATCCACGTCCGACCGGAAATACATTTCCTCCCTACCATAGCCACCCCGGGCCACTATGGCTATGGGGACGGACTGTGTGGTCCACTCCCGGTTATTCTGGTGATTGAAATACCAGACTGCTGAATAAAAGCTGGCTTGAACGAGCGTGTCCACCAACGCGGTTTGCTTGAGCAATAGCAGGTGGCAGTTGTCGGATTTGGTACACTCTTTTTGAAGCAGGTTGGTTTCTTTATGGACCAGATCAATAGCCCGGTCCTTAAAGTCTAAATAAAATTTCTGCGGATCGATTTCACCGTTGTCGGACGATTGTCCTGCTTGATGGAGAGAAACTACTTTTTGTTGAAGTTTGTGCCGGTATGTTTCCGCATATTTACGGTTTGATTGATATAAATCACTCATTAGGGAGCGCTAAACTAAAAAGTTATTGAACCTGATCAAGAGATCATGAACAGGTTATTCATAGCTATAAAAGCTGATTCAGGATAAACCTAAAATCCTAGAAATTCAAGAGTTTACCGGCCAGCGGCTCCTCGGCGGAGGGCCAATGAGCAATAACTTTATCTGGCGAGCAAAGAGTTGTCCCGGCTTGACGGGCTATTGCCCAATTACCTCCGGGCTTTGCCTGGCCGACAGCTGGCCGGAGTCAGCGTGATGCTGGATTCAATGGACAATAACTTTAATTTGCCAGCAAAAGATATAGACGGCTTGAAAAGCCCTTGCCATTTGCCACTGGTGTCGCCGGTTAGAGAGTGCGGCCCATTAATTCGGCGAAGGGCCGCAGGTTTTCCATGAGCCTGGCAAATTTTGCAGGTTTCAGGGACTGGGGTCCGTCTGAAAAGGCTTTGACGGGATCGGGGTGAACCTCAATGATCAGGCCATCGGCACCGGCAGCAATGGACGCGCGCGACATGGATTCAACCATATCCCAATGTCCAGTCGCATGGCTGGGGTCAATAATGATGGGAAGGTGGGTTTCCTTTTTCAAGACCGGTATACAGCTTATATCAAGAGTGTTTCGGGTTGCGGTTTCGAAAGTTCGGATGCCTCGCTCACAAAGAATCACCCGGTGGTTGCCTTCTGAAAGAATATATTCGGCGGACATCAAGAACTCTTTAATGGTGTTCATCATGCCTCGTTTCAAAAGAATGGGTTTGTCGATCTTTCCCAGTTCTTTCAATAATGAAAAATTCTGCATATTCCGGGCTCCGACTTGAATCACGTCGGCATATTTTGCAACCAGATCAATCTCGCGCGGATTCATCACTTCGGTGACAATGGGCAAGCCGGAAGCCTCTTTGGCAGAGGCCAGCAGTTTGAGTCCGTCCTCTTCCAATCCCTGAAAACTGTAAGGGGAGGTTCGAGGTTTGTAAGCTCCTCCTCGAAGAAAATTGGCTCCGGCATCTTTAACCAGATTCGCGGTGGTGCATATCTGTTCTTTGCTTTCCACCGAACAGGGTCCCGCGATAATGGCGATCGCAGGCCCGCCGATATCAACCTCACCGACCCGAATTACAGATGGAGTGGATTTCACTTCCCGGCTGGCAAGCTTGTAGGGTTTGAGAATGGGGAATACGCTTTCGACTCCACCCATGGTTTCTATAGATTGCAGGCGGTCTTTGCCGCGCTCATCACCCACGGCCCCTATCACTTTACGTTCCACACCGACAATTTCATGCGGGGTGTAACCGAGTTCCCGGATGGTGTCTTCTACCTTTTCTACCTGTTCCGGGGTTGCATCCGGGACCATGACGATGATCATTGCACACCTTTCTTAAGATGTTATGAAAAACCAGTATATCAAAAAAATTTATGAACTGCTCTATCCCATCAAACCGGGGCCATCCAGCGTGTTTATTTTGACCACTTCCTCGATGGGCCGGCGATAATCCCTGGGCCGGGGCTCCTCTTTCTTAAATCCCACGGCCATTAACATGACGGGGATATAATTAGGCTTGAGGTTTACCAGTTTAGAAACCACTTCAGGATCAAAGCCGATCATCGGCGCGGTGGCCCAGCCCCGATTGTGAGCCGCCAGCATTAACACCATGGCGGCCAGCGAGGCACTGCGGATGGCTTCATCCCTTTGCAACTGGTCCTTACCGTCGTAGAAATTTTTTATCATAGGAAGAACTTTATCCTGTATTCCCTGGGCGGCACCCTGGTAGATTTCGGGAGCGTCCTCATGGGCATTCAATTTGCCGCAAATGACCAGCAATGCCGAGCAGGTTTCCACCTGTTCCTGTCCCCAGGCGGCGTCCTTGATTTTCTCTTTAAGGGTAGCGTCCTTGGCGGCGATAAATGTCCAGTGTTGCAGGTTGAAGGAACTCGGACTCAACACCACTTCTTGCATTAACTCTTTTAACTCGGCGTCGCTGATTTCTCTGCCGGGCTGGTAGGACTTAATAGACCGGCGTTGTTGAACAGTTTCTGAAAATTCCATGATGAATCCTTAAAGAAATTATTTTTTTAATTAATAGTTTTCCCACTTAGTAAAAGGGGAAAGCGTTTTACGATAAAACCATCAGCAGAGAACAAGCCTCCGCCACTGATCAGAAGTGGAAGACATAAGGCAATGGCCAGAAGATGATATTCAAAACCTTCTCCACCCTGCTTGCCAGACCAGTTCATAAAAAAGCCATTTCCTGCATGCACCATTAATATAGCGCCTGACATGGTGAGTAATATTCCTGCCGCGCAAAAACGGGTCAGGAACCCGGCCATTAAACTCAGCGCACCCAGGGATTCTCCCAGTATCACCAATATGGCAACGACCATTGGAATTCCCATTTGATTGGTAAAAAACCCCAGAGTACCTTCAAGTCCATATCCCCCGAATCACCCAAGAAGTTTCTGGGCGCCGTGGGGGAACATGACGATTCCCAGCATCACGCGAATAATAAGATTATTGATACTTTCATCGGTTTGAAAAAAAGCCTTCATTTGATTTTCCTTTCTATCGATTTCGATACAGGGGATAGCCCACCTGTGCAGGAACTTCAATCGTTGCCACGCGCAAAAGAGAATTGGAGTCAGCATGCATTGAAATATCCCCGCGCTCCTGGGCATGAATCAAGGCGAAGTCCTGCCTATTGACATGGTGCTTTGTCCCGGTCTGCATGTCGAACAATAACCCTTCGCCGGAGATAACCACCAGCGCCAGGGTTTTCCCCTGGTCGATCAGGTATTGAAATTGCCGGTCTTGCTCAATGGAGATATCTTTCATGGTCACATCCGCAACCAGAGTGACCGGTGAGCCCTTTCCAATAACGGTTTTGAGAGTAACGCCGTCCTTCGATTCAGTTGGGAAGTCCTCATTCTTATACTCATTATAAGTGGGTTCATTATAAATGGTTTTCTTGATATCGGGATCAAACCAGATTTGAAAAAAATCGGTATGGTCGCCCACTGTCTCTTCTTCATGAGAAACCCCCGATCCGGTTTGCATCACTTGTGCCCCACCCGACTGGACACGACTGCGGTTTCCTAATGTGTCGTAATGTCCAATTTCTCCTTCCAGGGCGTAACTCATGATCTCAAACGCCTGGTGCGGATGCAGGGCGATTTTGCCATACCCCTTTGCCGTGGCCCAGGCCCAGTAAAACAGGGGTCCTAGGTTTTTTATCTCTAGCCCTTCATGGGGAAACCCGATGGGCTTGATTTCGGTGATACGGCCGCCGTCAAACTGGCCCACCCCCTGTGATTCCGGAGGATAAATTTTAATATCCAATTCGGTTTTATTTTTAATCATGACTTTATACCTTGAAAAAATTTAGGTTTAATCTGCAAAATGAATTTCCAGCTTCTTTGAAAGAAACTTCAACGCAGCCTTAATTACTGATTACCTTCCAATCCTGTCGCTTGGCCCATTCCTCGTAATTCTCCCATTCAACCTCTGGAAAATCCCGATGTAATCCTGATATATCCGTCGAATATCCGACGCGGTCAAACCACCCGAACATCTCGGCGAAATCGGGGTTGTCTGCACGCATAAATTCCGGATCGAAGCTTTCGTAACCGATGTCGCGGCCGCTGGCCTGGGAAACGATCTTCATAGCTTCGGCGCCGGTTAATTCGTCCCCGGCGATGTCGAAACGTTTGCCAAATACGCTTTCCCGCCGCTCGATGAGGGCGGCTCCGAAGGCCCCGATGTTGTCTGTCGAAATCTGTTGCAGAATGCGGTCTGTTGGCATCCCGAATTTCAACGTCCCCTCTTTCACCGAAGGCAGAAACCAGGGCGTAAACAGGTTATCCATGAAGTAAACCGGCGCACTGATCGAGTATGGCATACCAAGTTTCACAAGGTGCTCCTCGACCTTGTACTTGCTATCAAAATGGGGGATATTTGTGTCTTTATTGGCACTTGCCACCGAGCTGAAAACAAAATGCCCCACTCCGGCTTGCTTGGCTGCGTCGGCTAAAGCGATTCCCTGCCGGGTTTCCGCCTCGACCCCTGCTTCGAACGGTGTGGTCATGGCAAACACGGTGTCCATACCCTGCATGGCTTGGGCCAGGGAAGCAGGATCGGTGAAGTCACCTTTCACCACCTCTACTCCCTTTTCTTTAAGTTGCTTTGCTTTGGCGGAATCGACGTTGCGTGTGAAAGTGCGAATACGATGTCCTTTGGGTAAAAGGTGTCGGGCAACGGCACCACCCTGGTTTCCCGTCGCTCCCATGATGAGTACAGACAGTTTATTGGACATGATAAAAACCTTTCTTTTGATTGTTTGATTTTAGTTTGAAAAATGAATTGAATAGTTGAGTTTGTCATTTAGAAAGTTCCTTGTATGTGTTTGTTAGATTGACTCCTGAATGAACCCAATCCCACAAGGCATAACCTTGGAACTCTTTCATGGTGATGCTCTTTTGGGCCTGTTCCAAAGTCATGCCTTTTTCTACCGCTCCCTTAACGTCTTTATGCAGGATTTCCAGATATCCAATGGTGAAGTCAATGGCTTGAGGCTTAATCGGAATGCCGTGGCCCGGAACAACAATCGCGTCGTCAGGAAGAAAAGAACGAACTTTTTTCATTGTAGTCAGAACTTCTTCATGCCTGCTATTCAGTAACCAGGGCAGGGCAGGGGGTTGCGCAACCACAGGATTCCCTGCCCAGAAAACTTTATTATCAGGCGACCATACAAACAAATCTCCATCTGTTTGAGCAAAACCAAGGTGCATGATTTCCACTACTTTATTTCCAAGATCGATGATTTTTTTGTCATCGACAATTATGTCAGCCGTGCGGGACACAACATCCTCAATCCCTCGGTTTGCCCCAAAATATTGGATCATGAACTTTTTATCTGCCTCAAAGGCCTCCTTGTTGTCCATAAAGGCTTTAGTCTTGCTATGCTGGATGATTTTTGCTGTTTTGGGGAACGCGTAGTTCCCGTAAGCATGATCTCCATGGTAGCTAGTGTTGACGACATAACGGATGGGCTTGTCTGTCACCTTCTTGACAAAGCCCATAACTTGTTCTGCCAGGCGCTTGTTAATCATTGATTCGACAACGAGTACTTCATTATCCCCGACAACAAAACCGCCGGATGTGGCAACCGGATGCCCTTTCGGATTTTTTTCTCTAGCGTCAGTGGGGTAAAATGCATATACACCCGCCCCTAATTTTTCAAGTTCAAGTTGAACGGTTCCTGCATCCCAAATCAGGTTTCCCTTTTTTTCTTTCGCTTTCTCTTCTGCCTGGCTAAAGCCGAAAACAGTCACAAAACAAGTGAAAGCGATTAAAGTAGCTGAAAATTTAGAACCAAAAATTTTTGTTTTTTTCATTGTTATATTCCTTAAATATCAAAGGGATTTATGGTTTTGAGTTTTTAAAGCCAAGCAGTCCTATTGTGCTGAACACAACACCTAATATCCAAAATATGGGGCCTAAGATTCCAGGAAATATCGGAAGATATTCAGGCATCAAAACAAAAGCAATGAATCCAATGTCGGTGACGCTGATGGTTATCAAATTGATCCAATACCCAAGGCGGCTGTTTTGCCAATTAAATCTTATCGCCACCACCATTCCCACCACTGCGAAGAACAGCAAACTCCAGGCATCTTGAAAAACCCTGCCTTGAACCATTCCCACATCCAAAGAGACCCCCAGCTGATAAATGCTGTAAGCCGCTTTTAAATGGAGCAGTCCCCAAATGAAATACATGATGGATCCAATTTTTGCTGCGTTCGTATTCATGATTTTGTATCTTGAAATTATTTGGTGCTAATCTGCAAAATGAATCTCCAGATAGTGACCATCCGGATCAAAAAAGTAGATGGACTTTCCACCCGGATGATTCCTGGGTTCCCCATCCATTTCTACATTATGATCTTTAAGGTTTTGGATAATACCTTCATATTGCTTCGGCTTGGCTGCAAAAGCAAAATGCAGGAACCCATCATTAGTCATAACCTTTTGTGCTGAGTCGAAATCCAAATCAGGGGATTCGAATAAAGCCAGCACAACATTCCCGGCGTCTATTTCAAAATGCTTAATGCCCGAACGGGTCTCGGTTCTGTTAATCACAGGGAATCCCAGTACCTGGTGATAAAATTTTTCTGATCGTTTCATATTCTTTACGTTCAAGGCAAAATGGTGCAGGCCTTCAAGTTGAATTTCCGTGACTTTAGTTTTCAGTGTCATGTCGCTCTCCTTAATCTGAATGGACCTCTAAATTTGTTAATACCCACTAGAGAGCAGGGATCGTGCCATTTCTAAATTTCAGAAAACCCTTTATTTTTAAAGGGTTTATGTGTTATATAAAAACTACTTGATTTCGTTTTATATGAATTATAGTAGTATAAAGACGATATTAAGTAGTGTTGGGTGAGGTTCTCAAATCAAAGGAGCAGGGGCATTATGCAAAAAAAAATGGATATCGAAACGGATCAGGAATTGGCGCAATTTACCATCGAACGATCTGCGGATTCGATCATCTGGCACGATTGTGCGGCAAATATCAAACGGGTCAATGGGGCAGCCTGTAAACTTCTAGGATATTCCAGGGACGAGTTACTGGAACGGACCATTCAGGATATCAACCCGGATTCCAATAAAAAATCATGGGCAAAGTTCTGGAAGCGATTGCGAAAAGAAAAAGTTCTGCAATTTGAAGATTCCCATACGAAAAAAGATGGCACAGCTATTCTCACAGAGGTTACTGCCAACTTTATTGAATTCAAGGGTCAGGAATTTGCTGTAGGCATTTCGAGGGATATCTCAGAAAGAAAGCGAAACGAAGAGGAAAGAGCCTGTGCTCTTCGTGAAATCGAAAAACTGAAGAGAGAATTGGAACTGCAAAATGAATATTTGCAGGAGGAAGTGGTTGATCTTCAGGCTTTCGGGGATATTGTCGGAAAGAGTCCAGCTTTGCAGGCGATATTGAGTCAAATTGAAATGGTCGCTCCAACGGATGCAAGCTCCCTCATTGCGGGGGAGTCTGGAACCGGAAAAGAGTTGATTGCGCATGAGATTCATAGCCGGAGTTCTCGAAACAAGCATGCAATGGTTCGGGTCAATTGCGCGTCCATTCCACGAGAACTTTATGAAAGTGAGTTCTTTGGTCATATAAAAGGAGCTTTTACCGGCGCGGTTCGGGACAGGATAGGTCGGTTTGAACTGGCTAATCAGGGAACCTTGTTCCTTGATGAAATTGGTGAAATCCCATTGGATCTCCAAAGTAAACTGCTCAGGGTCCTGCAGGAAGGCACTTTCGAGAAGGTGGGGGATGAAAAAACCCGTAACGTGGATGTGCGAATTATTGCTGCCAGTAATCGCGATTTAAAGGTCGAGGTGGAACGGGGAAATTTTCGGGAAGATCTTTTTTACCGTTTAAATGTTTTTCCCATAGAGGTGCCACCGCTCAGGAAAAGAAAAGAGGACATCCCATTGTTGGCCGCACATTTTTTGGGGCTTGCTGCAAAAAGATTCAAAAAAAACGAACCCCAGTTGACTCAAGCCAATGTGCTACAGTTGATGAACTATGACTGGCCGGGAAATGTGAGAGAGTTGCAAAATGTGATTGAGCGTTCCGTAATTATTTTTCAAAAAGGTAAATTGAAATTTGATTTGCCAAAAAGCAGTACCGATAAAAATATGATTGTTGATACGGACTGGGACAAAAAGGAAGATCAAGAGATTTTAACTTTTGCGGAAATCAGAATGCTGGATCAGGAAAATATTTTAAAAGCACTTGCAGAAACCGGGTGGAAAATATTCGGCAAGGACGGTGCCGCGCAATTATTGGGTGCCCCTCCCACAACCCTGCTGTCCAGAATGAAAAAGTTACAGTTGAGAAAGCCTCATTATCCCTGATTCTTCTCTAAATGTTTATTCAGAAAATGGTTTGCAGAGCCGAGAAATCGTTTGCTGCAAGATAAAGTCATTGCCCATGGGCCCTACGCCTAGTAGGTTTTCCGCAAAAGTTTGTTCAAGACAGGAGCCCCGAGAATTTCCGGATTGCCTTTGGCCAGCTTTCTGGCCTTGCAAAAATTTTTGATGGCTTTTTCTTTGTTTCCTTCCTGAAGATAAGCGAGTCCCAAGTTGAAATGGATTTCACCCGAGGTCGGGTCGGCAAAGTTGGCCTGATTGAATTGCAGTAAAGCCTCTAAATATCTTCCGGCCTTATAATGTTCGAGGCCAAGGTCGTTGCGTGATTTTGCCGAAGGTTCCGCTCCCGGCAGTAACGTCAGGGGAGATTCTTCCAGGTTTTGGGTGCAACCGGAGAATCCCAAAATTATTGTTATTAAGAAAATCCAGGTTTTCATGGGTATTTGTCAGCAGGATTAATTAAATCAATATTCTAGGTGACAGAAAGGTTACCACTGCGGGTGAAAATATTAAATCATTTAAATAGTCTAAATCTATATTCCAGAATGGTAGGTCTGTATAATGTTCTTTCAGCATTCCAAGATTTGGAATAATTACGAACGATTGATTTTAAATTAACGAAGAGACTCATGTCTAAACCTATCCGAGTCCTAACTCTGGTTATCCTGCTGACTGTGGGGGTCGTAAGCCTTGTCTTGGCCCAAGGAACTCCCGGTTCCATGGCAGATGGTGAAAAGGCATTTTTGCTGGGGGAGTACGATAAAGCCGAAAATATTTTCAGCGTCCTTCTGGAAAAAGAACCGGATAATTTTATTTTGCTGAGAGGCCAGGCCAACACCAAGATAAAGCTGAAAAAATTTGCCGAAGCGAAAAAACTGCTGGATAAAATTCTCGCCATGCCAGTATCTACTGGGCGGGACGTTCTGGTGCATACCGGAGAGGGCGCTCTTGAGGCCGAACTGGTGGATGAAACTGTGATGGCCGTGGATGAGTCCGGAGAAAGTGATGACGCATTCAGCCAGTTTCTGAAAAAAGATCATGAGGGACCCGTCCCGCATTACCGGGTGTTTCTCAAAAAAACCGGGAAAATGAAACTCTTTCGAAAAAGTCGAACCCGAATCCAGTATTCCGGAATTCCTGCAGCCACCCGTGAAAAAATTGAGGTTCTGAAGGCCTATGTGATGAAAGAATCTATTTCAGCCAGCCATACGAAACCGGAGTTAGAACTGGTTGATATCCCCGGTGGATGTTTTCAAATGGGGAGCCGGGTGGGTGACCCGGATGAGCAACCCGTCCATAAGGTTTGCATCTCTGCTTTAAGGATGGCGAAATATGAAGTGAGGCAAAAATTTTTCCAAACTGTTATGGGCTATAACCCTTCCCAGTATGTGGGCGGAGATCTTCCGGTCGACACGGTATCGTGGGAGAGCTCCAGAGACTATTGCGAAAAACTGGGCCTGCGACTGCCGACAGAAGCGGAATGGGAGTATGCGGCCCGAGCAGGAACGCAGGGAGAATTTCATTGGGGGGAAACTATTACCGGTAAGGAGGCGAACTTCTGTGATAGCAACTGCGATCTCAATAACCGGGTTCTCAATTTGACGGATGGTTTTAAAAATTCTGCTCCGGTGGGGTCTTTTCCTCCCAACGCTTTTGGTCTTTTTGATATGTCAGGAAATGTCAGCGAGTGGGTGCAGGACTGGATGCCTGTCGATGTGAACTATTATAAGATGAGCCCGGAGAAAGACCCTCCTGGGTCACGACCAGAACTATACGCTTGTAGCGGAGCGAATTGCGTCGGGTCAATTTCCATCACCTATAAGATTTATAGGGGTGGGGCGTGGAACCAGGGTATTTCAGCTATGCGATCGGCCAACCGCAAGGCCGCACACTTCCAGCTCAAGGCAGATGGAAATGGATTCAGGTGTGCCGGGGATATAAAGCCCTGATTATTTTGCGCAACGAAATCCGGCGAAGTTTAATCGTTTGCCAGGTTTGGCGTCGGTACGGTCAGAGGGCCGCGTTCCGACGGCGTAATTGATCCACGAGCCTCCACGCATGACCTTGCGCTTACCTTTCAAAGGGCCTTTGGGGTTTTTTGTCGGCGAGTATCCGTAATATTCTTTTCCATACCAATCGGACACCCATTCATAAACATTGCCGCCCATGTCATGCAAACCATATCCATTCGAGGGAAAGCTCCCTACCGGAGCGGTGGTTTCAAATCCATCCTTGAACTGTTTTGCTTTCCATCTTTTGTCGCAATGAAGGTCGCAAAAATTAGCTTTGCCTGACTGAACTTCATTTCCCCAGAAATAAATATTTTCTTCTCCCCCTTTGGCGGCGATTTCCCACTCCGCTTCTGTTGGCAGGCGTTTGTCTGCGGACTTGCAATATTGCCGGGCTTCCTCCCAGGTCACCTTTTCCACAGGCAAACTCTTGCCTTTGAACTCGGATGGGTTATTCCCCATTTTCCCGGCGAACTCTTCCTGGGTGATTTCAAATTTATCGATTAAAAAAGAATCAAGATAAATAGTATGAATAGGCTCTTCGTCCTCAAACCATTTTCTCTTGCAGGGGTCATTATGCTTGACGCATTCCGATAATGCCCTATCCGTTTTGAAGCCAATTTTATAATTTCCCGCAGGAATGCGGATCATGGCCTCTGCGCTCCAACTTTGCTGGGGAAAGCTGAAAAGTGTAGAGACGATAAAGACAATTAATGTGAAACACATGAGTGCCCTGTTTTGTTAAATCAGTTTTGATCGGAACACTAACAGCTTCTCTTCTGTCATTTCCATCATGGTGGGAAGAATTCCTCCAACGCCTAACCCGGAAGCTTTACGGCCATAGAACGGCATCCAATCGACCCGGAACGCGGTATGGTCGTTGATCATGACAGCGGCGGCGTTAATCCTTTTGGCGGTGTCCAGAGCGGTGTCGATATTTTGGGTGAACACCGCAGCTTGAAAAGAAAAGGGTGTTTGATTGGCTCTTTTGATCGCTTTCAAACGGTCTTTAAAGGAATAAATAATGACGACCGGCCCGAATATTTCCTGGGAAGAGACCTTGTCCTTGTCGGAAGGATTAAGGATGACTGTGGGGGCGTAACAGGTGGTGCCAATTTTTTTTCCTCCGGTCAGGATTTTTGCACCATTCTTTTTCGCTTCTTTCACCCATTGATCGACACGGTCCACTTCTTTTTCCTGAATCAACGGACCGACTTCTGTTTTTTCATCGGTGGGGTCGCCAACCACAAGTTTTTTAGCCAGCTTGACCAGCCCCTTTGAAAATTTATCGACAAGCTTTTCATGCACAAATACTTTTTGCACGGAAACGCAAACCTGCCCCGCATGGTAAAAACCCCCTTTGGCAAGCAAGGGCAAGGCGTCCTTCAGGTTCGCGTCATGATCGACGATGACTGGTGCGGCACCACCATGCTCCAAGGCACAACGAGTGCCCGGGGCCAGCTTGGACCGGAGCTTCCACCCGACCTCTCCCGAACCGATGAACGAAAAAAATGCCACGCGAGGATCGGTTACGAGTTTTTCTGCCAGAGAACTTTCGCAAACGAGTGCCTGACACCATTCTTTGGGCAGTCCCGCCTCATACAAACATTTAACGAGGTTGAGACAGGAAAGAGGGGTGGCGCGCGCAGGTTTTACGATGACCGGGCAGCCCACCGCTACTGCCGGAATCACCTGATGGACAATTAAATTGAAAGGGTGGTTGAACGCGCTGATGGCGGCAACCACACCGATCGGTTCCCTAGTGGTCAGGGCCATCCTGTTCATGGATGAAGCGGTCAGGTTCATGGGGATTTCATGCCCGGTCAACTGACTGATGGACTGCGCCGCTTCACGAATGCCCTGAACCGCACGGTCAAGCTCGATGCGGGAATCGATCAATGGTTTGCCGCCTTCTTCTGCCGACTGGCGGGCAAACTTCTCGGCTTTGGACTGAACAATATCTGCGGTTTTTTCCAGTATCTTGATGCGCCGGGAAGCGGGAAGGATTTTGTCCGAGTCCTGTGCCAATCGATAAGCGGTTTTCAGAGCGCTTTCGACTTGAGTTGCGTCATCTAGATTAATTTCAGCAATCAAATGGCCGTCGTAAGGGGAGTTTACCTTTAATCGTTTCGTCATGGAACTTTCCTCATTATTTGAATTTAATGGTTCGAGACTACCGGCGGTCGCGTTAGCGTCACCGCCACAATACCATCGGTGACTACACTGGTTACTGGACGCAGATTATTGAGTTCAATTCGTCTATCAATACCTTTTTATTCTCCGAATAATCCACCGAAATTTCTACCAGATGTACTCCCTCGCCATTCAGGCATTCATCAAGAAGTGCGGGAAGATCAGCGGTGGCTTTCAGGCGATGCCCCTTAGCTCCATAAGACTCCGCGTATTTAACAAAATCCGGGTTGCCGTAGTCCAGACCAAAATCGGGGAAACCCATCCCTGCCTGCTTCCATTTGATCATTCCATAGGCATCGTCGCGAAGAATCATCACAACCAGGTCCAAACCCAGCCGAACAGCAGTTTCCATTTCCTGGGAGTTCATCATGAAACCGCCGTCGCCGCAAATTGCCATCACTTTTTTATCAGGATTTACAATTTTGGCACCTATTGCTGAAGGAAGACCTGCTCCCATAGTAGCCAGCGCATTGTCCAACAAAACGGTATTAGGCCGGAAGGCTTTATAGTTTCTGGCAAACCAGATTTTGTAAACACCATTATCGAGAGCAATGATGCCATCATCTGGCATGGCTTGCCGAACCTGAGCGACAAGATGCTGAGGGATCACCGGGAAACGAACATCCTCACTTCCCTCACTTAGATGCTTCTCAACATCCTGTTTGACTCGCTCGAAATAACTGAAGCCCCAGTGTGCGCATTTATCTACCTTGCTAGCGAGCTTTTCAATAGTTCCTGCGATGTCCCCGACTACATCCAGTTGTGGAAAATAAACTTCATCCACACTTGAAGAGAAGTAATTAATGTGGATTACTTTGGCTCCTCCTTCGGACATGAAAAATGGAGGTTTTTCGATGACATCATGGCCGACGTTGATGATCAGGTCTGAGCGATCGACAGCGCAGTGCAGGTAGTCCTTGCTCAAGAGCGCGGCAGTACCGAGAAATAAGGGTTGCCCTTCATCTACCACGCCTTTTCCCATCTGGGTATTGAAACAATACATCCCGGTCTTGTTGATGAGTTTAGTCAAGGCTTCAGAAATACGGTTTCTATTGGCCCCTGCACCAATGAGTATAAGCGGCAATTTCGAGGCATGAATCATTTCCACTGCTTGATCAATAGCCTTGTCATCAGAAGTTGGCCTTCGGGTGGAAACTGTATCCATAGGAACAGCAGAACACTCTTCGGCGGCAATATCCTCGGGTAATTCCAAATGCACCGCGCCCGGTCTTTCTTCCCGGGCAAGACGCATGGCCTCATGGACCAGCACGGGTATATTGTTTCCATGCACAATTTGTTTGGTGAATTTGGTGAGAGGTCGCATCATTTCAACAACGTCAATGATTTGAAAACGGCCCTGCTTGCTTTTTTTAATGGGTTTCTGACCGGATATCATGAGAATGGGCATGGCTCCCAATTGTGCGTAAGCGCCTGATGTTACAAAATTGGTCACCCCAGGTCCCAATGTAGAAAGACAGACTCCAACTTTTCCGGTCAGCCTTCCATAAGTTGCGGCCATGAACCCGGCCCCCTGCTCGTGGCGGGTAAGAATCAGTTTGATTTTGGAACATCTCAATGATTCGAGAAAATCAAGATTTTCTTCTCCGGGAATGCCAAAAATATATTCCACACCTTCTTGTTCGAGGCAGCGGATAAAAAGATCAGATGCTTTCATGAACAAACCTCTAGTTTCAGAATCAGGGTTTATGAGAATCGTAGGGTAGAATTTACTGCATAACGCACTCATGTACAATGTCTATCGATCAACGGTTTCCTTACAAAGGAAATTTGCGAAGGCATTGGAATTATAAATGATGCGTGATGAGGGAAAACCAGAAGGGCGGAAGCACGATGCCTCCGCCCCGGTTTTTTTTCAGGAAGGTAACGCTTGCTTATTTTCCCTGGCGGATGACTTTCGGGTTTTCAGCTCCCTCAACCACCAGATGCCCGATGGCGCCTTTAGCGACCCGGTAGATACTGTGGTCAACCAGAACATAGGTTCCCGGTGCATCGACTTTGAACTCGACAATCGTTGCGCCGGCAGAAGGCACCAGAGTGGTTTGAATGTTCTTGCCGGTGGCACCGCCAATTCCCCCTTCGTTGTAAACCTTATCGAAGATTTCCCCAATGATATGAAAAGAAGAAATGCCGTTGGGACCAATGTTGCCAAAATAGATTCTCACTGTTTCACCGACTTTGGCTTTCAAAGCATTATCGCCGAGCAATCCGCCTTCTTTGCCGTTAAAGACGACATGGGTGGGGTGTTCGTCAAGTCCCTTTTGAATATCAAATGGAGCGATGCCATTTTCAGGTTCTCCGGTGAAAAACTCACTTTCCATAACATAATATTCCCGGTCAACCTTTGAAAGCCCGCCTTCCGGCTCGACCAGAACCAAGCCATACATACCGTTGGAGATATGGTCGACAATGGAACCGGCTGCACAATGGTAAATAAAAAGTCCGGCCGCCTTGGCCTTGAAGGTAAAAACTTTCTCTTCTCCGGGGTCCACCGTAGTAAAAGCGGCACCACCGCCGGGTCCGTTAACAGCGTGGATGTCGATGTTGTGAGGTTGCATGTTACCTTTGGCGTTGGACAAGTGGAACTCAATGCTGTCACCCACGCGAAGTCGTGCCATAGGACCCGGAACGGTTCCGCCAAAACTCCAGAAATTATATTTCACACCATCCGCCAGATCACCCACATATTCTTTGGCTTCTAAATGGATCACAACGGTATCGGTTCCGCGCTTTGTGGCAGGCGGAACGTTGGGGGCGTGGGTCAGTATCGCCGTGACTTCGGCGAAAGCCGCAGTGGCGCCGAACCCGGCAACCAGGGCAAACGCGACTAAAGCACTTGTTAGTTTTTTCATTAGCAATCCTCCTAAAATATTGAAAATGCAGTTGCTGAAATAGGTTGGTGTGGATTAAAAAATCTCTTCGTATCCCGAAATTTTCTGTGGTCGGCCCAAGACTCGAAAACGAACCGGATCCGGACAAAAAGCCATATATGAGATAAAAGGATATGTTTATCTTTTATTTAAGACCAAGGTATGATATGTTAAAGTAGATGTCAAGATAAACTTATCTATTAAAGGGGCGCTATGATTTCTCAGACTTCAGAATATGCTTTGCGGGCCGTGGTTTGTCTGGCCCAGAATCCGGATAAGCCTCACACCACAGCGGAAATTGCCAAGTGGACCAAGGTTCCCGAACATTATTTGTCCAAGGTTTTGCTGGCTCTGGCCAAGCACGAGGTGGTTATTTCCAAGAAAGGTCTGCATGGGGGTTATGTGCTGGCGCACGACCCTGAAGATCTGCCATTGCTGAATGTTATCAACGCGGTGGACCCCATCAAACATATAAAGAGTTGTCCCTTGAAACTGAAAACCCATGGCACCCATCTTTGCCGACTGCATAAACAGGTCAATGATTCGATTGACATGATAGAAGAACTATTTCGTACCTCGACCGTTGCCTTGATTCTGAACGAGCCTACCCAAAGCATCCCGCTTTGCGAATCTGTCACCACTCAGCGTGGGGCTAACTAGCCCGCCGGGCTCATTGACTCCACGGCTAGGGGCGCCGAATGGGCGGAGTACTGTTTGTAAAATTTTTTCACAACTTTCATTCACGACCTGGGTTTTGACAGCTTGAAAATTCACACCACGACCGTCATCCTGAACTTCGATATGTATCTGTCCGCTTTGATTGAAGGCACGTAGCCGGATGACTCCTTCTTCGGGTTTTCCCAGGTTTCGGCGCTCCTCCGGGGTCTCAATGCCATGCACGATGGCATTTCGGATAATGTTCATCAGAGGGTCTTGGATAGCGGTGATCAGGGATTTATCCAGATCGGAATCCTGTCCTTCCATTTCAAGGCGGACTTTGTTGCCGCAGTTCATGGAAAGATCGCGAATCATTCGAGGAAGTTTGCCTCAGACATTTTTAATAGGTTGCATCCGAGCCTTCATCACAGTTTCCTGAAGGTCGGTGGTCACCCGGTTGAGGCTTTGCGAGGTTCCATGAATCGTTGAATCGTTATTGTCATGGATGAGCCGGGAAAACTGATTCCGGGCCAGAACAACTTCCCCGACCAGATTCATCAAAGAATCAAGCAGTTCAACGTTAACACAAATATTTGCGACTGCAGCACTTTCTTAGTTTCCCAGGCTAGGGCTCTCACCCGTCTTTGGCAGGATTGTGCCGGAGAGGTTGGCTCCTGTCAATATGGCCTCTCGAAAGTTTGATCTAACCAATTCGGCTCTATTCCCTACCGGACGCCCGGCTTTTCACCGCCTCGACGGCGAGTCGTGGTTTTCATCGGCCCTGCGCCGAGCAGTGGAGCCAGCGGGCGGAATTGAACCGCCGACCTACTGATTACGAATGGATTATTGACCAATTTTATAAGGAACTGATTCCAGGCTGGTTTCCGTATTCCCCTTATTTTAAAGTCTTGCCAGTTCTTCCATTGATTCTAGTAAGTCCAAGGCTTCCGCCTTAGTAGTCAATTTCTATCATAATTTTATCATACATAACTGGCTCAGGTTTCTGGGGCAGGTCAGAATTATACTGAGGTTGGAAATGTTATAAAAAGGTGGTTTCCTATATTTGTAGAAATTGACTGCATGCCGAATTCAAATCGCACAGGATAACGATTTTGGGGACGCACCTGCAAATGATTCGTCTTTTTTCATTTTTCGATTCGTTTATGAGTGCGACCGTATTAATAAATCTGATGTTGGTGTACTCAAAAACTCTAATGTAACGGCTTATCAAGACATCTTTTGGATATGTTGCAGAATTTTACCATTGTTTTTCAACCAGTCGAAACGCTTCCTGGACATATAAACGATATGGTCGGTGGCAGTTAGAATCAGGCTGTTTTCAGGATTGAGGTTCAGCTTTCCTCCTTCTTTACTTTGGATGCCCAATACTTCAACCGGGAGATTGAGCTGAATGGCGGCCATCTTTAAACTTCCGATACTGAACTCCCGGTCATGGTCATCCCATAACCCCACGGCTGAATGGCTGATATAAATCTGGTTGCCATCGGCGTTGGAGGACAATTCTCTATAAATTTGATACAAGCCGGGATCTTCCAATTCCTGCACCAAAAGTCCCATTTGCAAATCGGTGGTGCTGATGCCACCATCGATGCCGAAGGTGCTGAGGTTGTTCAAGGTTTCGGCGCGGCTACAGGTCATGACTGTGACGACTTGCGGCCAGTTTTTTTCAATGAGGCCGGCTGTCAGGGTATTGGTGTCGTCCATCGCCGGGTCGGCGGCGGAAGAGGTGAGGACGCAAGCTTTGGACTGGGCCGCGTTGGCCCGTTGCAAAGTTTCCAAAGCCGATGGCAGGCCCATGATAAATGCGTCTATTTTACGAACCAAAAAATCGGGTAGTTCTTTATCCCGGTTGGGTAAATTTGTGGTCACGATCACGCGAGGAATATCCTTGAAGTCGGGACTGTAGTCCAGTTCTTTCAATAATTCTATTGTCTCCGCATAAGAAGGAACGTTCACAATGATCAAATGCCCTTTGCCTGTATAATTGCCCTCGCCTTTCATTTTTTTCATCCTCCTTTGCATGGCCCGTTCCAGAATGATCCCGGTCAAAACCCCGAAACAACCGATTCCTAGCATCGAGGTCACAACCGTGGTCCACCGTCCTTCAGGGGTCGCCGCTGAAATATCCCCGTATCCGATCGTTGTTAAAGTGATGTATGCTGTCCATAGGCCGTCTGAAAAGGTCATATCCTTTTCGTAAGTCGACAGCACGAACGCAAAAATCAGAATCATTGAAAAAAAGATCAAGCCCAGGACGAAAAGCAACCGGATTTCCGGTTGCCTGAGTTTTCTCAGGATGCGTTTAAATGGATAAAAAAACATGTTATAGATTTCCGTCCAAAAAGGCTCATTAAAGAACTTATTATAGCGGTTTACTCTAGAGAAGAAAAACTCTCATATACAACAAACGTATGTTTTTATCCTTCCAGTGTTGACACGGCGGGTTATCTTTTATAGGGTGGTCAGCGGAAGGTTACGTACCTTTAGTTTAATATTCTAAAAATGCATCGAGGCAACCTTTTGACCGAGTTCAATCCATTGCTCAGAGAGAAGGGGAGGATTTCTCTTCTTCCTTTCTTACTGACTGCTCTTCTTTTCCAGGGTTGCGGGGCCGCACAGAATCCGGTAAAGAAAATCCAGGGCGAACTGAAAGGCGAGAAGGAATACGCGATTATTTTGAATGACATGCGCGAGCAGGGCAACTTCTTCCCATCCTACTACCACCAATACCGTGTCGATGTCGGAGAACGAAAATCCGTGCGTCCCTTCGTGGAAGTCGACAAATCTTATTATCAAAAAAATCAACCGTATCTCGGCATGGTTTTGGCCTCCAAAACCATCGAGGGTGCCGTCTCCACCACGCCCTTTCCAAACGGCTACCAATACGTTGGCAATTCCCAGTATGGCCGCTGGCGGGACAACAGCAGCGGCGGAAGTATGTGGGAGTTTTACGGAAAATACATGTTGATGTCGCAGATGATGAACTGGGCCGGGTTCGGGCTAAGCCGGAACCACTATAATAATTATTCCTCTTTTCACAACGTAGGTAGGCCCTATTATGGGCCGAGGCAGGAATATGGAACCGCCGGGACGGTAACGAAAAAACAAAAACCTGATTTTTTCAAAAGAAGAATGGCCAAAAAAGCCCGGTCACAATCCCGCTTCCAGAATAAAGTTAGTCAACGCATGGGGCGGAGCAAAAATACCTTTAGAAGTCGCGGGTTCAGTTTCGGTAAATGATTATGAATCTAGATCACATTTTTTCTTCATTGGTTTATTTGGCTGCTTGTTTTGTTGTCTTTGTAGCCGGACATCTGGTGTTTATTCTTTTCCGGCGGAGCTATAACATCAAAGATGAACTGGTGGAAAAAGACAATGCGGCGTTCGCCCTGGTTCTGTGTGGTTATTATCTGGGATTAACGTTCTCCATCGGCGGAGTGATATCCGGGCCATCCGCCGGGATGGGAGAGGACTTGATCGATATTCTGGTTTACGGGCCTTTGGCGATTTTATTGCTCAACCTCTCAGCTTTGATCAACGACCGTTTCATTCTTTCCGAGTTCGATATCCGCAAGGAAATTTTGCAGGACCAAAATTGCGGCACAGGCGTGGTCGAGTTTGCCGTTTTTGTGGCGACCGGACTCAATATCTTCGGAGCCCTGTACGGTCAGGGTGGGTCTATTGTCACGGCCATCGCCTTTTGGGCTTTGGGCCAGACTGTTCTCGTTCTCGTCGGAAAATATTATAACCTCATCACGCAATACAATATTCACGAGCAGATTGAAAAAGATAACGTTGCCGTGGGGATCGGCTTTGCCGGAGCCCTGATAGGTATCGGCAACTTGTTGCGCGCGGCTTCCGCCGAACATTTTGTTTCCTGGGAGGAAAACTTGACGACCTTTGGCCTCTACATGGTGGTGGGGCTCATTCTGCTTCCCGTTGCGCGCATTCTCACAGACCGCATTCTTTTACCCGGACGTAGCTTGGCCGACGAGTTAGTCAACCAGGTGAAACCCAATCAAGGCGCGGCTTTCTTGGAAGCCTCCTCCTACATCGGCGCCTCTTTCCTGATCACTTGGTGCATTTGAAGCTGGGTCCTTTTTAGTCACTGTTAATCCATGTCGACACCCGCCATAGATAACTCCGGTAAATCCAAGCTCCGCCGTTTGAGTTTTATTTTGAAAATCTGCGTCTTCGCTACCGGATGCGCGGCGATGGTGACCGAATACACATTAGCCACCCTGGCCAGCTACCTTTTGGGCGATTCCATTCGGCAATGGACAATAGTGATCTCCCTCATGTTGTTTTCCATGGGACTGGGAAGCCGGTATAGCCGTAAATTTGAGGCCCAACTACTGGACCGCTTTGTGCTGATCGAATTCGGCCTGTCGTTCTTGTGTACGTTTTCCGCCATGTTCTGTTTTTGGATTTCGGCCTACACGATGAATTTCGGGCTTGTGATTTATGCGGTTGCCTGCATGATTGGGTTCCTGACCGGGCTCGAGATTCCGTTGATCACGCGGATCAATCAGTCCTTTGAATCGTTGCGGGAGAATATATCCTCGGTCATGGAATTTGACTACTACGGCGGATTATTGGGTGGAGCTTTGTTTGCCTTCGTCCTGCTTCCTTTTCTTGGGCTGACTTACACGCCTGTCCTAATCGGTAGCTTTAACCTGGTTGTGGCCTCACTAATATTGTGGTATTTCCCCGATCGCTTGACGCGGCCTCGCATCCTCAACGCTCAATTTATCGCTCTGTTATTGGTTTCGGTCCTGGCCTTTGCGGTTGCCAAACCCATTATCCTGTACGGCGAACAGCACAAGTATAAGGATAAAATCGTTTACCAGGAACAAACCCGGTATCAGAAAATTGTAGTCACGCAATGGAAAGATGATTATTGGCTTTTTATAAATGGCAGCACCCAATTCAGTACCTATGACGAAGAACGATATCATGAACCCCTGGTGCACCCTGTGCTGGGGCTTATCAAGGAACGCAAGGATATCTTACTACTAGGAGGGGGAGATGGGTTGGCCGCCAGGGAAATTCTCAAATATCCCGATATGGAAAATCTCACTCTGGTCGATCTTGATCCGGCCATGACCCGGTTGGCCCGGCAGGATAAGATTTTTCTCGGTATCAATCAGGGTTCGCTCAACGATCCTCGCGTCCGCGTGGTCAATCAAGACGCCTATCAATTCATAAAAAACTCAGGCGATCTGTACGATGCCATTATCGTCGATCTTCCCGATCCGAAATCGGTTTCGTTGTCGCTACTTTACTCACTGGGGTTTTACAAGATGGTTGAGAAACATCTAAAACCTTTCGGCGCCATGGTCACGCAAAGTACAAGCCCGTTGTATTCTCCCGAAGCGTTTCTTTGCATTAAGAAAACTATGGAGGCCGCCGGCTTTTCGACCGTACCTTATCAGAATTCCGTGCCCAGCATGGGCCAATGGGGATGGGTCCTTGGAGTCAGACAGAAAACGATGCCTGCACAGCGCCTCAAACAAGAACTTTTGATGGTGGGATTCGCGGACATCGAGACCCGTTTTTTAAACCGGGATGCTATGATCTCGATGGCGCATTTCGGCAAGGGGTTGTTTGAAAAGGAGGCCCAAATCGAACCCAACACCCAATTTGATCACAATATCTTGAAGTATTACAGGCAGGGCAATTGGGATGTGTATTGAGGATGTAATTTAAACATTGAGCCTCTATCACTCACCTGGCAGGATGTTGGTGAATTGATACTCCTCGACCTTGAATCCGACTTGCATGTCGAATTTGGTCTCGCCCCATTGTTCGATGGTGAGGAATTGTTCTTCCGCCCCGTCTTCGTAATCCCAGGAGACAAAACTCAGGGCTTCCCCCGATCCGCCGCGAAAAAACTCGCCGATATCGTCTTCCTCGAAAGTGAATTGTTTTCCCTGAAACACGATCACCTCTGGCGGGTCTTCGTTGCGCTCGATTTCACCTGCAATGTCGCCTTCCAACTCCGAGATGGGAAGTTTACGGCACAGGCTCCATTCGACTTCGCCATCTTCCTGGGTGCGCTCCAAAAACCAGGTTTCGTTGGCGGACTTTAATTCCCATTCGTCAGTGACACCGCCTTCGTTCCACTGGTATTTGTTGTATCCGGCGACACAGTAGGTTTGCATATCGTAATCGACCATGAAACCTGTTTTGAGTTTGCTGAGCACCAGATCTTCGATACGAAACTCTTCTTTTTGAAACTCCGCTTTTTTCTTTTTAAAAAAGTCAAAGACCATGATTATTTGAGCTTCATTTTAGCTTTAAGGGTGGCAAGGCTGTCAGAGACTCCCGGCATGGACGAACCTTCACCCAGGGCTTTATTGATCTCATCATCAACGCTCTGCCCCGAATCGGCCATCTCACCGTAGGCTTGGGACAGAGACTCATCCTCCTCGACTTTGTCGCGCATTTTTTCAAGCATGGCGATAGTGCTGTCGGACCCGACTCTGGCGATTTGCGCATTCAGCTTTTTCGTAGCGGCGGCTGTTTTGGAACGGGCACGCAGGGTGACCAGATCATTTTCGTAACGCTGAACGGTAGTGCGTAGTTTATCCACGTTGCGTTGTAATTGAAGAACCATGCTTTCCTGGGAGGTCACCTCCTTGCTGAGCCGCAAGGCTTCTTTTGCTGCATCTTCTTTGCGCGAGAGAACCTCGGTTGCCAGCCTCTCAGCTTCAGACATTTCCAGTGAACCCTGCTCGGCTTTTTGTAACAAAGCCATAGCCTTACTTTCGTAATCTGCCGCAAGCTTCTTTTTGTTTTCCGCATCGTTTCTCATACGGATCACAATGCTTTTAACTTGTGCCAGGCTTTTCATGGATTCTTCCAAATCCTTTTTAAGTTCACGAATGCCCTGCTCAGTCATTTTGATAGGGTCTTCGAACTTGTCCACCACAGAATGCGCCTCGGCCTTGCCCAGCCGCAGTATTCTTGTAAATAATCCGGTCATTTTTTATCTCTCCATTACAGAATTTGTGTTTACCCGCGCACGAATGAAACCAGTTCATTTGCATATTCTGCCAGCGCTAGACTCAATGCATCTATGCTTCCTTCCAATTCATTACGATCCAGGTTTTCTAATTGCAGGGTATCCCGGAATAATAGCGTTGTGCCTTCTTCGTCGAGAACAAAAGCACCGTGAACCAAAGTGCGATTGATTTGGAGAAGACGTTTGCAGAAATCGGAAGAATCCTGGGGCATGGGGATGACGACTTGCTCAAGAATCAGGATAGGGGCTTCGCAATCAATCACGAGATTTTTGATTCCTCGTTCATCATCATCTATAACCACCAACTCTTCCTTAGGGTCCTCGTGGCTTATGTTGAACCCCATATCAAGTATAAAATCTTTCACTTTCTCAAAATCGGACATTATTTTCTCCTCTTACTTTCTTAAAAATGCTGAATCCAGAGTACGATACGCCTGAGTCAATTGGCGGGTGAGTTCCTCGGCAATTTGTTTTTTTTTCGGGTCAGAGCAATGAAGGTCTGGGTGGTATTTTTTCATCTGCGTTTTCCAGGCATTTTTTATCGTTACCCGATCAGAGCCAACAGGTATTTCCAGGTTGGCGTAGTATTTCGCTAAGGGATCAAGAGCCGAATAAGAACTCGTATCTTTCTCACGGTCATTGAAAAATTCAGGCTCCGTTGACGGAGTATCTTTTTCGCCCCATTTTTTTTTCTGCGCAAAGTCGCTCAATTCGGCTCGCGCAATATTGAAAAGACGCTTAATCATGTTGCCGTCGATAAAACCGGTAAATTAATAGTGGTCCGGCTAATAGTGGAAATGTCACTTTCGGGATAAGTATGAACAGTATAAAAGGTGTTTGTATCAGAATTCAATGCCAAACCGGTAAAAGGCAGTGGTTTTCCAGAGAAACCCGGCACGCCGGGGAATTCATGAGTCAGTACCTGTGACGGGGAAATCCCGTCTAACGAATTTAAAAATTCATCCATGTTATCATATAAGTGGGCGACCTGTTCGACGCTGACCTGGTATGAAAGTTTGCCAGATCGATATTCCTGGTCATGCACGGTATCCGGTTGAATGCACACTTTCTCCAAGCCGTTCTCGGGTAATTTAGGGTCAAAGCAAGTAATGAATTCAGTAAGACAGTTTTTCCCCAGGCGGCTTATCACTCGATGGCTTTTCCCGATGATGCTGACTTCAAGAGACACTCCATTGTCGAGAACCCATTGAGTGCTTTGGAAGACACGCACATTGTAATCGGGTACCTGTTCGTACAGGCTGAAGTAAATCGGCTCTATCATAGTTTGGAGATAGTTTCAGGCTTCGTTCGATGGTAACATCTGTTTCAGACAATAAAATCCTATCATGTTTTACCTTAAAAATATAACTTGAATGAGAATAATATTTTGAACCTTAAAATCCTTCTCCTACTATGCGGTCTGGCGGTGGCACTGTATTTTTTGTGGCCGATCCTTGTAATGGGGATTAAGATGTATATTTACCAGTTGATGATCGAATATGGATTCTATGTTCTTTTTCTCTTGGGAGGGACTGGTTTCTATTTCTGGCGGCGGCTTAAAGGCTAACCGATTTAAAGGGAATATTGTGCGGAGTAAAAGGGTTTTTGCAGGGTGTAGAACGGAGATTTTGTCTACGGAGATGAATTGATGCCAAGTGAAATCTGTAAATCGTGCGGCAAGCCAATGGTTTCCAAATTTCAGATGAATGCGCAGGTGGATGGAGTGGAGTTGCCCGTGAATTCACCTCTTGAAAGCAATATAGGCTATTGGCATTGTGAACCTTGCGATGTCTATGTTTTTCGCGCTGAATACGTTGCAGGAAAATCAAAATTGTTCCATAAGCGAATCAATATGGCTGTGGAAGGTTTGATGAAAAAGCAGTGGCAATTTTGGAAATGATGAGGCCATCATTTATCAATATGGCCATGTTAGATATGAGGAAAGATTGAAAAGAGGCTGGTGGCCGTGCCAGCCGATCTCGTCCAGGCGATTGTTTGCCGTAAGGTAGGGTGGAAAATAGAGGAGATTAGTTTGATGACTGAACTGGAAGAACTAGATGACCCGAAGAAGCTTCATGATTTAATGGAAAAAATAAATACAAAATTGGCAATAATAGGTGTCCCGCTTAGAGAAAGGGCACTCATGTCACTGACTCTCTTAAGTGATGAGTTGAACTACGAAATATCAACGGATGATGCAGTCTATCCACTAATTTTAGAGTGGATTCAGAAAAGATTTCCAGGCGAAAATATATAAGTAAAAGACGAGCACATTTAAATAAGGGGCTGTCGTAGATAACTAAGATTATTTATGATTACTTAAATTAGTAAAAAAGGCAATAGAAAGAAGGGAGGTGAAAATGTTAATACTCAGTTTTATCATAGCGGGCAAAAAAAAGGACTCGCAGTAACTGCAAGTCCTTGATTTAAATGATCGGGGCGAGAGGATTTGAACCTCCGACCCCCTGCTCCCAAAGCAGGTACGCTAGCCAGGCTGCGCTACGCCCCGAAAAATTCTTTTAATACATTCCTAGTTTTCAGTGAGAGGAATGAGCCGAATGCATGGTGTGAGTTTTTTTCCGCTGTTCTTCAGTCAACAGGTTGAGCAAAGCGATTTTTGCTTCTGCCGTGGCCATTATCATTTGAGTTTTGGTCGCGGCAATTTTCCCTGCTGCTGATCGGATGGCTTGGGCATTTACCTTCTCAGCATGGACCAGTCTGTTAAACTCCATATGCGCAATTTTGTGCTCGGCCTTGTTGCGAATGCTTTTCTTCCGGTATTCAAATCGCAGTCTCTTGACTTCTGCCACCTGGGCTTCGGTCAGGCCCAGTTTACCCTTGAAGCGTAGTAAATGGGTGAACGGGCATTTGCTATGGCTTCCATGTGAACTTTTTTTATAACCGTGACCGGATCGGGCATGGCGCGAATTTCCTTCGGACTTTTTGTAGCTATGTCCCTTTGATTTTCTATGATGGGAATAGGATTTTGAGCCGCTGCCCTCTGACTTTTTATGACTATAGTCGTGCCCTTCCTTTCCACGATAAGAAAAGGATTTTTTAGAGCCGCTTCCTTCCGCTTTACGATGACTACTGTTTCCGGATATATGATGGCCTTTGCTTCCGGAAATATGGTGGGGCATTGTTTTGGTTTTACTGCCCTCACCTTTTTGCTCTCCATGACTATAACTGCCGGCACTGCCGGTGCCAATGGAGTCCATTCCGGTTGCCGCCAGAGCGTTTTGACTTAAGAACAGGGTTGCAGTCAGAATGACCAGTCTTATTTTTAAATTAAACATAATCATCTCCTTTCCTTAGCTTTTTGGGTCGCCCAAGGCTCAGCATTTTTGGGCCTGAACCTTTTCCGATAGCCCAACAGGGCAGCCGCCAGTTTAATGCCGGTAAAGCCGTGCTTCACAACTGGCCCTACGTTTGGTAATGGTACGCCCGGCAGGATTCGAACCTGCGACCTACGGATTCGAAGTCCGGAACTCTATCCAGCTGAGCTACGGGCGCATATAAATAGTTGGGGTGATCGGCTGGTTTTTAACCCGCCATCACGGGAGCCCAAGACAATGTATTATAAGGCTCTATGTAATGAAAACGTGTAGATGTTCCCTTTATATTTTGCTAAAGAAAGACATTCTATATGGTATTGCAAAAGAAGGGAACAAGAAAATTTTAAATAATTTTTGGATCCTACGAGCTTCGGGATAGCATTCCGGGTGGATTCCACAACTATTGTGTCAGAGGGAAATTGAGGAAAAAATGATCAAGGCATTGGGTGCGTTTATATTTATAGGAATTATGCTGGCCTTCCTGATCTTCACCACGCCTGTGACCCGGCTGGGCTCAGGGTTCCTCGTTGGTGATGGGATGCATGTATTCACCTATCATGATCTGGTGAAAGAAGCGGGAGCACTGAATGTCAAATTTCCCAACGAAGATGATATTGAAGCGGAGGTGATGTTTCTCGATCCTGCCAGCAACCTGGCGATATTGAGATTGAATAAAATGCCGAAAGTAAAGCGCCTGCCTCTAGTTCTGAGTGCAAAAGGATTGGGTCCGCGAAGTGAGTCGGTATTCACATTGGGATACCCGTGGACCAACACGCTGGAAGACCAGCATGTTTTAATCGAAGGATCCGCCGATACCTCATCGATGCTGATCGGATTAAAGATGGCCCTCGACCCGGTGCATAGTGGGAGTCCATTGTTCAACTCCCGACAGGAGGTGGTAGGAATGGTGTTGTTGGAGGCACATGCCAAAGCCGCGTTTCCAGTGGAGGCTTCGCATCATTTTGCTATCCCGGCATTGTTGTTGGAAAAAGCCATGAAGGCGGGTAGAATTGAAAAAGTCGCTCATCCGGTTGAGAACCTTTCGAGAGATGCGTTCATTTCAAGATCGAGAAATAATATTGTTCTGATTGAGGCAAGATAAATGCAATTCACTGATGAAAATTATATGTTGTATGGATTATTATTTATCTGCTTTCTGTTGGGATTGTTGTTTAATGTTGCCAAGCGTCTCGGCTCCTCCAAAAATTTTCCACCCCCCAAGGATAAGAAGGATAAGTGAACCACCGAGGAATAATTTTTATGCATGGAAACCAAGGCAACTGTAAATGCCAGCAGGTCATCAATCTATAAAGCCTATGTTTGGTCGGTTCGATCCCGACAGAAAAATTAGGCGCCTGGAGAGGGGGGCCAGTTCTGCATCACCACGGCCAAAATGGGCCGTTTCGGAAAAAGCAACTGCAAGAGATAACAGGGGCTGCTGCTTAAAAAGTAGATAGTGATTCAGGTTTGAATCGTTCTAGTCTTTATTTTGGAACGGGAAGCAATGGGGATTCACCTGGCAGACCTCGTTCTTTTCAAATTCCGCTAGCGCATCCTGAGTTTGTTTGAGCCTGTGGATTTCTGCCAAAAAATGTGTTGAGCGGCGGGCCTAGAACCCGCGACCCCTGGAGCCACAATCCAGTAAGGGGCTGACCATTTGATTTTTTGAAGTTTTAATCCCCTTAATTTTGTTCTAAAATCTCCCCAAATTGACAATATTCTCCTGCTGAAATGGCATTAGATATTCCCAATACAACGAGGTGGCTAGTGAAGAAACTTCTCTTTCTATTCCTGCTTGTCCTATTGCTGCCTTCTTATCTCTGTGGATTATAAATATGGAAGTATCGAATCAAAAACCCTGGCATAGTATCGGTGCGGAGGTTGACAAAAACGATTCCGCTGCTGAAATGTTGTACAAGGCTAAGCTCGATTGGGAGGTTAAAAGAGTTCCTTCTCAGCGGCCAATATCTTACGGCAATCAGGAAACGATCAGGTTCTTCAAAGCCTTTTTTGAAGTTGCCAAGGCCGAAATCGAAACTGTAGGCGGCCTTGATAATGGAAGAATACTTTGGAGCCTTGCCTGTTTGAATGAAGATTTCACTTTGCGGGGAGGAGACAAGGTAAAGGGTTACGTCTTGCTGGCCTCGCGGGATGATGGTAGGGAAAGGATTGAAATTCAGTTTCTCACCGTGCGGGAAAGTTGTCATAATATGTTAAAGATTGTTTCCAATGCCAAATCCCACATGAAAAATATTTTCAGAAGTACGTTTAAACCTACCTTTCCATTTAAGAACGAGAAGCCACAAAAATTTGATGATAAGATGAAGCAAAAAGTAAATGACATCATCGTTCCAGGACGCGAGGCGATCACTGCTTTTGCAAATGTTGCTCGGGACCTGTCAGATAAAAAGTTGGATGAACCAATAGCTTGGAGGTATCTGTTTGAAGTTTTTCAGCCGGATACCCTTGAAGGCGTTGCTGTAATCGGTGAGAAAGAATTGGATGAACTTGCGGAGAAAAACACAAAGTTAGCGATTGAGGCTTTCTCCCAGGCACCGGGACAGGATCTTGAATCTGCTAAAATGACCGCTTGGGGGTTATTGAATGCGGTTATCTACATTATCGACCACCAACTCGGATCTACTAAAGACTATCGCCTGCGGCAGGCTTGGTTTGGTTCGAATGCCAAAATTAAGAAACGAGCTCTTGACCTTGCTTTGGAAATATGAGGCTTTTGAATCTGTTTCCAATTTTGGGTACTTTCTTCAACCATCAGGTTCCGCAGAACGTCTTGTAGGGTCTGTCCGTAACCGGCGCCGGCGCGGCATAATCTTCGTTGCCCGTGACCTCGTCAAAGGGATGGCTCAGAACAGCCAGCAGCTCCGAGAAGGGCACCATGTCATCCCGATTGGCGGCGGCAAGGGCTTCTTCGACCTTATGGTTCCGCGGGATATAGATCGGGTTGACCCGGTCCATCGCCTCAGCGCAAGTCTCCGCTGCAATTCCATCCTGCTCCAGGCGCTTTCGCCAACGCTGTGCCCAGACGTCGAAGGCAGCAGGCTCTTCGAACAAGTTTTGTACCGCGTCGCTATTACCGCGCAAGGCTTGGGAGAGACGACGGAAGACGAGGGTGAAATCTGCATGTCCTTCTTCCATCACCGATAGCAGGTCGTTGATCAGTTCCAGGTCGAGAGGATCTTCCGTCGACAAACCGATCTTGGACCGCATTCCGGCCAGCCAGTAAGTCTCATAGAGTGGCTGAATACGCTCGATCGTTTCGGTCAGCAATTCCATGGCCCGGTCCTTGTCGGGATCGACAAACCGGACCAGCGTTTCCGCCAATCGGGTCAGGTTCCAGGCCAGGATCACCGGCTGGTTAGCATAGGCATAGCGGCCATGGTGGTCGATCGAGCTGAACACCGTGCCCGGCGCATAGCTGTCCATAAAGGCGCAGGGCCCGTAATCGATGGTCTCGCCGGAGATCGTCATGTTGTCGGTGTTCATCACCCCGTGGATGAAACCGATATTCATCCAGCGCGCCACCAGGGCGGCCTGGGCATCGGTGACGGCCGCGAAGAATGACAGATATGGGTTTTCCGCATCGGCTATTTCGGTGTAGTGTCGCTGAATGGCATAATCGGCAAGCGCACGGACTTTGTCGACGTCACCGCGCGCGGCGCCAAACTCGAAAGTTCCGACGCGGATGTGACTAGACGCAACCCGGGTGAGAATAGCACCGGGCAGAGGGAATTCCCGATAGACGGCCTCCCCGGTGGAAACGGCCGCCAGGGCGCGTGTCGTCGGGATGCCGAGCGCATGCATGCTTTCCCCGATCAGGTATTCGCGCAACACCGGGCCAACAGCCGCCTTGCCATCTCCGCCGCGAGAGAACGGGGTGCGGCCCGATCCTTTTAGCTGGATATCGCGGCGTCGTTGTCGGGTGTCGATCACCTCACCGAGGAGAAGCGCGCGTCCATCCCCCAGCTGCGGTGCGAACCCGCCAAACTGGTGCCCGGCATAAGCCTGGGCAAGCGGTTCCGAGCCCTCGGGTGTTACATTGCCGGAGAAAATCGCCAAACCAGCTTCCGAATCGAGCGCGACGGGATCAAGGCCGAGCTCCTCGGCCAGTGCATGGTTGAACTGCAGCAGTTTCGGGTCGGCCGCAGGTTCTGCCTGGCAGAACTTGAAAAAGCCTTCAAGGCTGCGGGCGAAGCTGTTATCGAAGTTGAAGTGCGGGCGGGCAGGGTCGGCCATCGTCTCAGTTGGCTTCACCATCTGTATTCTCTTGCCGTAAAATTTAATACTAAATTTAAAACGACCATGACTAGTTCCTAATTAATTTTTTAACTTTTTGTGTCACCCCCATTCACTGCAGACACACTACCATGAATAGTGCTACATTGTATCGTGGGCGTTGGGTGCAGAGTAAAAATATAAATTATAGCTTTGTCCTCACCAGCAATTTTGTTTCCCATCGCCTTCTCAAAAATGGACTGCAACGATATGCAACAAGACAAAAAAGTTGAGTCGCCTCAAAATGAAGTTAAAGAGGAACCAGCCATGAGTAAATCAGCCAAGGTTATTTTGGCTGTTTTTATAGTTTTGGTGATTACTCTGTTCGTTTTAATGTGGAAGGGGTTAGGAGGCGGGCCAATCATAACTCCACGTTCGGCGCTTTAATGTCATATTCGACGAGTATCTGAAAACTTTTTAAATGCTCTCAACATTAACTTCGTGCATGGGGTCGCCTTGATGATCGCTATTGATTTGACGAAACTCATCTGCACTTATATCTCCAGATAATTTCCACAACAGCTCATTGTCTTTCCAAGTCACTTTACAAGGCATATTCTTCTCGAGAAAAAATGGGAATATTGACCCGCTTTAATTAATTGTACCCATAATACGCCCAGGGTTCTATATGGAACCCGCGACCACTGGAGTTGGCGTGCTATTCCCAACCAAAGCTCTCGTGAGCCTGTGATATCTTCTTCCATAAATTCATGCCCCGGAGGGGTAGATCCAGTAAGGGTACAGCTTCTAAACAGGTGTACGAAAAAGGTCTGCTATCGGCCAATAGCGGACATGGGAGCTAGAAATAGCTTTTTGACTCTATAGAATACAATTTACCATACAGCGGGGAAAGTGTTGGACCTGATTTTTGGAAATCTAACTATATCCTCTGATCACCCGTTAATTTGGTAATTTGATTCATTACCTGTTCCAGCATCACTTTGGTAAAAGAATAAATATAAGTTAGGAAAAATGCCCCTCCAAAAATATAGGAAAGAGGTTTCACCAAAAAGGCGAGGATTAAGGAAAGGTTAAACAATGTTAAGGAGGTAGGATTATTAGCAAAATGAACCAACATAAATGGAAAGGGGATGGTTATTAGCATTGAAATGGAATTCAGTACAAATACCGATGCCAAAATAGTGGATGGGTTAAATTCTCCTAATTCACTGATGAGAAGAATGAACATGATATGCCGCATGAGTTCGTTTGTTTGAGTACCACCTTCAAAATTAGAACCCAGTTCGAACCGATTCGTTACCCTCAAAATAATCGCGGAGACGGCAACGACACTAAATAACGTCAGATATTCTCCAAAATGTATTCCTACCGAAATAACGATAATGGAATGAGCAACTGCATCACAGATATTATCCAAATTGCTACCATACTGGGTTCTAATTTTTAGTTTTTTGGCGATGAATCCATCTAAATCATCCATAATATTATTGTAGATAATTAAGGGAATAATATATTGGAAACCCCCTTCTTGGAAAAGAATGAATAGAGGAGCCACCCCAAGAAGGGATAATAAATTAGCGCAATTTTTATAAATATAAGCTCCCACGAGTTTAAACACACATAACTCCTAAACGATTTCGGCAAATTGTTTTAAACAACTTCTCAATCCATCAATTTAATTAAATGGGTTTAAGCACAAAAAAATGGTTTTCTAATTTCGGATATTCTATTCTAACTATTTTTTGAATTCCAAAAAGTAAAGGATTCAACAACCGCAAGCTGTAATAAATCCATGGTCCAAGAATAGAAATCATCTGAAC
The DNA here is from genome assembly GCA_001542995.1 of Nitrospina sp. LS_NOB. Taxonomy (GTDB): domain Bacteria; phylum Nitrospinota; class Nitrospinia; order Nitrospinales; family VA-1; genus LS-NOB. The sequence continues at coordinate 207,275 of LFLA01000021.1, read as the reverse complement.
AGGATTCGGGATCAATTTCTTCCAATTCTCTAAAAACTGAATACCCATTTCCATAAGAATATAAGGAATATTTTTTTCTATTTTTAAGACTTGGAACCCCGTTTCTTGGAATATTTTATTATATACTGAAACCGAACGATAAACTGCTTGATAGTTTCCTTGGCGGATGGTGGAACCGTTCCGAACGGTCGTTTCCCTGCAAATGATAATTCCGTCTGGTTCTAAATTTCCCCTTAATCTATTGAGCAGGTTTCTGACGTCATTTTCATTGAGATACATCAGAAGTCCTCCTGAAAAAATTAGACTTATGGGAGTTTTAGGTTCAAACAAACGAACGTCTACATCAAATATTTGAATATTGGAATAAGATGAACACCTTGCCACTAAGGCTTGATACAAACTCAGGCTTGATTCAACGGCAATGACACGGGAAAAGTTCTCCGCAAAGAATGATGTCCATAATCCTACCCCACTTCCCAGGTCTAAAACGGTTCCATTACAATTGGCTTTTTCGAGAAGCCGTTTCATAATTTTCAATTCGGCTTTAAACCGATATTTGGCAGAACTGACGGGGAAACCAAATCCACTCATCATGTATGGACTCAAGGATGATGGGTCTGCCTTTTCCCAAAACTCTTGGACTTTGCCATAATCTAAACTAACCATTTATATTTCCATCAATACTTAATCCGAGACATTAAAAATCATAGAAAATTGACGGATTAAAATATCTACCCTTTGAGACCAAAAATTGTTTTTGAGTTTGACGAAGATTATAACATTAAGGGACTGCAAGACAGCCAAATTATACTTACAACCCACCAAAAAAGGAGGGTTATATCATGTTTAATTTTCTTCAAATAGTAAAAGCGTCAATCCCTTGGAATAAAGGTAAGCTCATTGGTCAAAAACCTCCGCTGAAATTACGTGAGATAAGGGCTATACGAATCAGACTTCAGCTAAAGAAAGAAATCAGAGAGCTGGCAATATTTAACCTTGCGATAGACAGTAGATTGCGCAGTTGTGATCTAGTTAAACTCAAGGTAAGAGATGTCTATCATGGAAATGGTATTGCACCGAGAGCAATGGTTCTCCAGCAGAAAACAAAACAGCCGGTTCAATTCGAAATCACAGAACAAACCAGAGATGCATTAAAGAACTGGATAAGCCACAAGGGTTTATGTCCAGAAGACTATCTTTTTCCTAGTCGTGCTAATTGCTCAAAACATATTTCAACGCGACAGTATGCTCGAATAGTTCACAGGTGGGTTGGAATGATTGGTCTAGATACATCACTGTATGGCACTCATTCATCGAGAAGAACTAAAGCTACTCTCATCTACAGGAGAACTAAAAATCTTCGAGCGGTTCAGTTACTGTTAGGGCATACAAAATTAGAAAGCACTGTCCGTTATCTTGGTATCGAAGTGGACGATGCTTTAGAAATGGCGGAACAAACAGAAGTTTGATCAAAGGCAAGGCTAGCGACCTTTAGAAGGTCGCTATGCGGCCAAAAGCGGACTCTTATTTGGTGGAGTAGGAGTTTGTTATATCGCGTCCAATCTCTTTCAATGCGATCCACGGTGGATTTTTGAAAATCTTCAAGGGGCCACAAAAATTGCCTATTAGGGTAAACTTAAAATTATCTCGTCGTTTTCTATCTTTACCGGATAAGTTTCGACATAGGCTCCATCATCACATAAATCCAGGGAAACACATTCGCCGTTGGTGATATCAAATTGCCAATAGTGGGCTGGGCAGGTCACTAGTTTCCCTTCCAATTTACCAGTGGCCAAAGAAGCTCCCACGTGCGGACATTCATCCTCAAAAGCAAAAAGTTTACCTTCAATCATGAACATCGCTACCTTCTTATCGTTGATAGTAAATGCTTTGCCATGGCCGTCGAAAACATGATGCCATTTCCCTAAATTATGTTCGGTCATAAATTTCCCTTTTGGAAAAATTAAAATGAAACTAAAGGATGGGGCCTGCAACCCACGACCACTGGAGCTGGGATAAAGAGTTATAGTACCCTTAATTTTTTCTACTTGATATTGTTCTTTTCAAGAAACTTGAGAATGTGTTTTGTAATGGCATCTCCTTCCTCCTCTAAAGCAAAATGGCCTGTATTGAGCAAATGAAAATCAATATTCTTTAAATTCTTCTTGTAAGCATGTGCTCCATCTGCCGGAAAGATATGATCATTTTTTCCCCAGACAATCAATGTAGGTGGCTGATGTTTCCGCAGATAGGCCTGCCATTCAGGATAAAGAGCAACATTGGTGCGATAATCATAGAACATAGCTAACTGAATAGCATTATTTTCAGGCCGGGTCAGGTGTTGTAAATCAACATGCCAATTATCAGGACTGATTTTTTCAACATTCTGCACCCCATGGGTATATTGCCATTTCAATCCATCAGGAGAATGAAATCCCTCCAGGGCTTTGCCATTTTCAATCGTGTATTCATTCCAATATTTCTTGATGGGGTCCCAAAATTCTCGGAGCCCTTCTTCATAGGCACCGCCATTCTGCACGATCAGGGACTGCACCCGTTCCGGATACTTGGCTGCAATTCGATACCCAATGGGAGCGCCGTAGTCCATCAGGTAAATACTGAATTTCTTTACCTTCAAAGCTTCTAAAAAGCCTTCCACAACCTTTGACATATTATCGAAGGTATAAGCAAAGTCGGCCATCGGCGGCTGTTCGCTTCTACCATATCCGGGATAATCAGGAGCCAGTAAATGATAACAGTGGGATAAATTTTCTATGAGGTTGCGAAACATGTGAGATGAGGTCGGGTATCCATGCAGCAACAAGGGGGTCGGAGCATTTTTTGGGCCTGCTTCACGATAGAAAATTTTTAATCCATTCACCTCAATCGTTTTATGAAGTGTGGGGTAGTTTCCAGAAGATTCTTTATTGCTTGAGCCGTAGGCAGGTCCTGCGAATAAAACCGCCAATACCAAAACCAATCCTTTAGTTATTAATTTGTTCATAGCGCTCCCTTTTTATCTTGTTTTTGGTAGGTGATTTTCTCCTAAAGTTGCTTTTGTTTATTTCAGTACAATTAGAATACAATTTCAAAAAGAAAAGGCCCAGTTAAAAGACATAAGCCATTTTAAATCAAGGAAAACTGTGGGGATGGAGGCCGTAACCTCTTGAGTTGGCGTTATATTCCCAACCTTAACATTCGTGCCCTGTAAGGGTAGATCCAGTGGTAGTACGGCTATTGAAAACTTTAAAGTTATCCCACCTCTGATTTTTTCTTAAATTCCCTCCCTTGTTTGATACTATCCTTGTTGTGAAATAGGATTAGGCAAACCAAATCATTTTTAGATTTTTTCAACAAATCACCTTTGCGTTTGATCTGGGAATAAATATAAATGGAAAACTCTCAACCTCCCATTCCAGCCTCTTTCCACCAACTATCCGGAAGCTCATCAATATAATGTTTATGATGAAAAATTTTCAATTTTGAGGCGGGTTTTAAGAAAAAAATAAATCCAGAGTTACTTAACAATATTTGAGATCAATAAGTTGCCAAAGATTAAAGATTAGTTATTTGCTTTTGAGCAAAGAGGATATAGCGTCATGAAAAAATCAGCATATATTTCATTCATTTTGCTTATGCTTAGCTGGGTACTAGCACCTTCCGGTTTTGCTGGTATTGTCGAATATGACCTCAATATCAGCTATAAGACCTTGAATATCACTGGTAAGGATATAAAAGCCATGTCCTTAAATGATTCTATCCCTGGCCCTACATTACGCTTTCGTGAAGGAGATATAGCTCGAATCCGATTGAAAAACAGTATGGACGTGCCTACATCTGTCCATTGGCATGGAATTCTTTTGCCTTACCGCCAAGATGGGGTCCCCTATGTAACCAATCCACCGATTAAGCCGGGAGAAACTAAACAGTTCGAGTTCCCTATTAAACAAGCAGGCACCTATTGGTTTCATTCTCACACCGGTTTGCAAGAACAGCGTGGTGTATACGGTTCTATTGTTATAACCCCGAAGGAAGGAGAGCGGGTTTCCTCAGACCAGGATAAAGTAATTGTTTTATCCGATTGGACCAATGAAAACCCGGATGAAATCCTACGAACTTTAAAGAGCGGAAGCGACTATTACAGTTTAAAAAAAGGCTCTCTGCAAAGTTTGGTTGGTGCGGTAAAAGATGGTGCTTTTATAGATGTGTTCAAGCGTAGTCTGATGCGCATGCCTCCTATGGATGTTTCTGACGTTGCCTATGACGCATTTTTGGCCAACGGAAAAAAGGAAACCACTATACCAGCCAAGCCTGGAGAAAAAGTGCGTCTGCGTTTTATCAATTCTGCCACAGCCACTTATTTCTATCTTCAATTTGCAGGAGGCCCGGTTCAAATCGTTTCAGCGGACGGAATAGATGTTGAGCCGGTAAATGTAGATCGCTTTCTCATGGCCATTGCTGAAACCTATGATCTTATCGTAACGGTACCTGAGAATGGCTCCTATGAGTTTCGAGCCACAGCTCAGGATGGTTCCGGCCACTCATCTATTTTTATTGGAAGTGGGAAACGCATGTTGGCTCCCAGTGTACCAAAACCAAATCTTTATAAGATGAAGATGTCCATGGGTCACAGTGGGATGAAAATGAAGGGCATGTCATCAAAGATGAAGATGCCTATGAGCAATGGTATGGATAAAAAGATGGGAATAGATTCAATGAAGGCTGACAATGAACGTCCTCTGTCCCCATACAAAAAGCTGCGCTCTGTAGGAAAATCCACCCTGCCTAAGAAAAATCCCACTCGAGAGGTGGTGCTCACTCTCACTGGAGATATGGAGCGTTATATATGGTCCATGAATGGGGAAATAATCTCAGCTGATAATATGATTCGAATTCGCCATGGTGAGAATGTGCGATTTGTACTCATTAACAAGACGATGATGCATCACCCAATGCACCTACATGGGCATTTCTTTCGATTGATCAATGGACAGGACGATTACTCGCCTCTCAAGCACACGGTAGACGTTCCTCCTTTAGCTACACAAGTCATCAAGTTTGAGGCCGATGAATACAATGACTGGTTCTTCCATTGCCATATCCTCTACCATGCAAAATCTGGGATGGCTCGTGTGGTCAGCTATGTGGATAAAGAGTTGGATGTGGACCTTAAGAAAATCCGCCATAAACTCTATAAGGACTCGTGGAATCCTACAATCATTGGAACGGCCCAGTCTCACATGACGGATGGTGTCGCAGTTCTCAGCAATTCAAAAAACATACTGAGTGCAACCTGGCAGGTCGGTTGGCAAAACGTTGAAAAAACAGATCACGACGTAGAGCTGGCCTATGACCGCTATTTCAACCGATTTTTCAATATTTTTGCTGGTATAAACCTTACAAACGATTATGAGCGTGGCATTTTTGGAATCCGATATCTCCTTCCATTTAATATTGATAGCACTTTTCGGTTTGATAGCGAGGGGGAGTTCCGCGTAGAACTAGCACAAGGATTACAGTTAACCAGTCGCTTTGAAGTATTTGGTGATATTGAATATGACACCGAATCCAAGGAAGAGTGGTTACTTGGCGGAAAATATGTTCTTTCAAAAAATATTGCGCTTACTGGCCAATACCACTCAGATTTTGGTGCTGGAGCAGGGCTTGAGTTTCGATATTAAAAATAGGTTGGTTCGGTTCCACAAGAAACCCCATGGAGTTGGCGTTATGTTCTGTTATATCTCCTCCTCAAACTTCATGAGCGCATTATATTCTACCTTAGACTTTGTGCCCCGCAGGGGGGCACGGGTATACCAAAGCCCTCGTGAGCGTGTGTTATCCCCTCCTAATAACTTCATGCCCTTATAGGGTATGGTATCCGACTCATTAGCTTTCGTGCCCCGGAGGTATACGATATCCCCAACATTAACTTCGTGCCCAGCATGGGTAGATCCAGTGGGTGTACGGTTGTTGAAACTTAAGGGTTAGCTTACCGTCAATAGTGGACTTGACCCCTTTATTCAAGCGCCAATCTTGGCAAATCTTTAAACTCCTCGCGATTCACTTGAATAGCCATGTATTTTGTTTGCAGGGTCAATTGCTCGCTTTGCTTAGCCATTTCTTCTCTGGTTAATTTCAATTCTTCCCTTTGTAAATCCAAAATACTAGTGTTTTGCTTTAATTCTTTTGATTGTTGAAAAAATGCCAACACAAACCAAAGAAAGGCAATCGGAGCAATACCGCCTGCTAGAAAGTCCCCGAACTCATTTAATTCTAATCCCCAAAACTTATCCTCGCTTTGAATGGAATATATAAAGACAAAAAGAAGCCAAATACTGGAAATCCAGTAACCGGTTTTTTTTAAGTTGTGGTCTTCCATCCGACCTCCTTAAATATTGATGCCATGTAGGCTAATTTTTATCAACGCTTAAATTTTCAAAGCCTTAATGTGATTTTTTAGGACTTTTTCGAGATGGATCATTGCGTCAATCATTTCGTCTTGCAACTTTGGCCACTTTTCTTTATCACGGAGCCCGGCAAACTCTATTCGTTTGCTAATACGAGCAGCTCGGCGATCATTTAACCGCTCCCAACGCAACGTGTCTCCAAATTCCTGTTCAATTTCATCTTTATGTGAAAATAACTTGTCAAAAATTTGATTATTCTCTTCATCACAATCCTTGCCACGGTCGATATAAAGCTCTGCCTGACCAGATTTCAACGTAATCGCATAATTGAATCCTAAACCCCGAACGCCTGAACCAGTACCAATCCAATTGGCTATTCCGGGTGAAATATTCCCGAGCAGACTCGTTTTTTGTTTGCTTCGCTCTAATAATGACTTCCAGAAGTCAAAAGACAACTTGTGCCGTTCAGCTAGGTCCTTCTTTTCACCCACAACAATATCCGTCTTTTCACTGGGGCCGGTAACAACCGTAAATTTTGCCGCTGGCTCTGATTGACCTATTCGATACGCTTCAACTTTAATAAGATAAAAACGAACCCCGGCTGAAGATTCATTCAACCATTCAATTGCGGTTACATGTTCCGGACGTGGATCGCTTGAAATCCAGATTGCGATTTTTGCATCAAGATTTAAAACATAAGTAAGTATCTGACCTAAATGCACATGGTCAGTTTTCTCAAGTTGGTTTTCAATCAACACCTTCTGACCGGAGGCATCCTCGGCTGTTATATCCGCAGAAAAAGGACCGACCCTCTTTTCCATTTCATCGGCAGTTAAATCCATGTTGAGTTCCTCAGCCAATACTTCAAGGTTGTCGTACAACCATGTCGTAAAGTTTTTGGCTTCGTTTTTCCATACTTCTCGCAAATGTACTCTTTTCATTCTGCCGATCATATGTGTTCTCCCTATTTCCTTGGTTAAGCCCGCTCAGTACACAAAGTCTCAGCACATGCTATTTTAAAAATTCTAATCGTGAGAGTACTATTAATTAGCAGGTATCAATAGTAAAAGTTGGGATCCAGTGGGCCTGGTTTGAGTGACTTTGTTTCTGGTGTGAGAGGCCGATAACAAGAACAGTTATGAAGGTCAGTCAGGTTCGATCAGCCAGGCAAATTCTCCAAGTACCTTTAGACTATTTTACTAAAACAGTGTTGGTGCTAATAGGCAGTGCGGTGTGCTGCGGCCACCATTAATAACTTACCCAAGAATTAATAACCTGTTTGGTTTCGACTACAATTAGTAATTCAACAGAAGTCGCCCTATCATAATCTTTTAATAATTGATGAGTTTTAACTGTTATGGAAGATATCAATTTGTCATCCTCCAGTAGACAGTAGAAAGGATCTTCATCGTCCTTTGGACTGTCATTTTTTGGAATTTCTTGAGCTTGACTTGGCATCTGAAGAGCGTCAAACAGAGTTTTAAGACTGTTATCAATATCACCGCCTTCCAGAAAAATTGACCCCGGTTCTTGTGGCCTGAAAAGAATTATTTCTAAATTTGCAAGAAAGTGATATTTTTTATTAACTAAAAGGAGCAAAACGAAAATCTTTAACATTTTGAATAATTGTAATTTCCTTATTAGATGGTGAATCGTTTAATATCTTTTTGTTGTTAAGGGTTTTTAATGGTGGAAATCCCCAAAGCTTTTTAAGTTGCGGGTGGAATTTACGGCGAATTTCCATTTTTTCATTAGGGCCTGCATTGGCCTTTAATTCTCCCCGGTAAACAAGTGTAAACTCCATTGACTTTTCCTTTTGTTCTTCAATTATCATTTACGAGAATTGTCTGATTTTAGCATTTTCTGGTAATATTGCTATGGTAAATATAGGCCATAAAATTTTTGGAGAGCCTAGGAAGAACATTCATAAGGCTCCCCAAAAGAGGGGAATAACTCTATGTCAACTTACGAACCAAAATATTTAGATATTCTCTTTGGGGCCGCTCTTTCTCTTGGTATTGCTCTAATTGCATTCTTCCTTAATTGGTGGAAAGAGAATCGATCCAAAGAGGAAGATGTAAAACTCAAACATCTGTATGCTCTAAAGGGAGTGATGCATGAGCTTACTCAGATGGCCATAAAGATTAAAGTCCAGGGGAAGCTCACAGAGAATATCAAGGGACAACAGGGCGGGGCCGCATACCCTGTCTACTTACCTATCCGGCTATCTGTCGATGCTTGGAAAACATACGCGTCCAGGCTTGTCATCGGTGACGATATTATTTTATTGTATGATGTCTATTCAAACGTGGATGCAGTCAATGAAATGGGTAATATTGCTACTCACTCAACCCCTGAAGGCAGGGTATCGGTATCCGAGCAACAAATTGAATATATTGAGCAAAATATTTATCCAGCAATTAAACCTGCCATAAATGCTCTAAAAAACCATGTTGATGCTTTGGATTCAGAGAAATCCAATAAGTAGCAGGAGCAGCGGCTCTTCATATTTTCATAAGGGAAACGATGGGGTATTTTGAAGCAAAATCTGACAAGATATTTATTGATGAATTCGGCGGGAAATTAACAGAATTCCACGCAATCGAAGTCAAGGCCAAAGATAGCTTGCCTAGGAACCCTATGGGGTACGGAGGACCTTCAGCACTTCAAAAAATCGTTAGAAAGAACGCCAGTGAGATGGATGAAAATTATCCAGGTCTGCGCGACTATCTTTCGCAAAATATGGAAAGATTAAAAAGCATAGCCAGAAAACACTCAATCTCTGCAGATTTGCAGAGCTTCCCCCCTGCCAATGTCGGGGGGCCTATCATCCCCATAAATATCTTTGACTCAGTTTTGGAGAATAACTCGCACGGCAGTATCGACTTCCAAACTGTTCACGATAAATTACAAGCAGTTGTTGGTGCATGTAATGAGTGTGAAAGGGTAGAGTTTCGCGCCATGATCAACCCGTTTCACTGGTTTAAAAACGTATTGTTCTCCGTACTAAGAATCCCATTCATCTTAATTGAGGCCACCGGGTTTGATGTTGGGAAATTCGAGAACAACGTCTTCGGACATATTGCCAAAGTAGTGACGCTGATCTGTCTAATATGGGTTTTAATGAATTGGTTTGGGTTCTCGAAAGAAGATATACTCGGAATAAAGGAGAGCCTCCCAAAGTAGTCCCAAATCAACCACCCCGCCTCAGATTTAAAGATAATCTTCAGGAAGAAGTTCTTGGGGGCTTAAATTGCAGGCCTCCGCAATTTTTATGAATTTATCAACCGGTGGTGATATTAATTCCTTCAGGGCACGATCCTTCGAGAGCCTCAGGATGACAACATTGGCCCTACGCCCAGTAGCACTAGCAGAAAAAATGGGGTGAGCGACGGGATTCGAACCCGCGACCGCTCGGACCACAACCGAGAGCTCTACCAACTGAGCTACGCCCACCATGATATTTTTTACTTAAACTAAATTCTACAACCCAATAAAGCCTTTACTTATGCCAGCGGAGGCTCTCCGCAAGCAGTGGGAAAGTGTAATCTATCCCCAAACCTTTGTAAAGGATATGGTAGCCGTCGGGTGCAATTATTTGATGACTCGAAGGTGGCTGCGGTCGCGTTTACCTTCGGGTTTGGCGTCCTTGGCAGGTTTGCCGCTTGATTTCACGGGTTTCAGCTTTGGTTGCAGTTTTTCCGGCTGGTCCACCATCACCTGATCTGCCAGGTTCATATCTTCCGGGATGCTTTCCTCCCACACCTGACCGTTCTTCATTTTGGGGTCGTATATGGCCCAAACCGCGTCATAGGGAAGGGAGCATTTATAGGCTCTGCCGTCGAAGGCCAGCGTGGCAAAAATCCCTTCTTCTGTAATTTCAAGCGAGCGCCTGAAATTTAGGTTGAATATCAGGTTCAGCGATGAATTATCTTTTTGGTTCGCTGGAACATCCACTTCCGGGAGCCGGGCGTCGAGGCAAACCATGGCGTCGCCTTCTTCCAGCAAGTACAAAAGAAAATCATATTTCTTTTTGCTCAAGGCGTTCATACAGCTAAATTAACATAAATATTAATGAGGTTAAAGGCCAGCGTGTCGCTGGACCCAGAATGCAATGGACCCCTACGGGGCATGACCCTTCGAGGGCCTCAGGGTGACGGTCTAATTCAGGATGACAACATTGGCCCTACGCCTAGTAGTTGCCGGGCAAGGGGGGAAATGCTACCATGCGCCTCGTTTCCATAACCAACCCATATTGCATGAGTATTTCAATATTAGGACTGAAAGTATTATTAAATCACCCTCACCGCGGCTACGCCTTGCCTCTCCCCTCAAGGGAGAGGAAGCAAAAAGTCCCTTCTCCCCTGGAGGGAGAAGGTTAGGATGAGGGGGTAGCATATATGAAAACCATCTCTTATTCATTTGCTCATGCAATATGCAGGCTAAGGGCTCTCTAATTATTCGATGCAAAGTTGATTGTTAGAGGTGCTACACACAAATGTTAAACAGTTTTTTAGGGGATTGATATGGTGGGATTAAGGTGGTTGGTCGGCTTAGCGTTGTTTGTCAGCGTTCTGGGTGGGGTTTGCAGTGCGGAAGGTTCTAAAACCGTTGAGGTGTGGAAGAACCTTTTCACAGTTGTGAATGGAGAGGGGATAGACTCGAACACCACCTTTCTCATCACCCGTGACGGTGTCGTTGTGGTGGATACCCGGGTGACCCCGAAGGAAGCAGAAAAAGTGCTGGCAGAAATTCGTAAGCGAACCGATCTCCCCATCCTTTATACCATCAACACGCATTATCACGGGGACCACACTTTTGGTAACCAGATATTTAAAGACAGTCGAGCCATCATTGCCCATGAAAATGTTCGCAGGAGCCTGATGGGTTCTTCCGGCAAGGAGCATCTGGATTTTTTCAAGACCATGAATATTCCCGGAATGGATGAGACGGTCATCACTCCGCCCAATATGATTTTTAAGGAAAGGATGGAAATCTTTGTCGGCGGGTATAATTTACAGCTGATTCACGTGCGGGGGCACACGGATGGGGACCTGTTCATTTATATTGAGGAACTGAAGACCCTGATCACCAGCGACCTGGTTTTTAACGGAAAAATTCCGTACATGGGAGACGCTTATATAGAGGATTGGATTTCTGCCATGAACAAGTTGGGTAATTTGGATGCGGAAATTTATATTCCGGGCCACGGTGAGCCGGGCGGCAAGCCGGTGTTCCTGGCGATGAAACACTACCTGTTTAATCTTAAAGGAATGGTTCTCAAACAGTTGGGAGAAGGCAAGTCGCTCAAGGAAACTCAGGATGCGGTCCGGCCGGTTTTGATGGAAAAATATAAAGGCTGGAAAAACCTGAACTGGCTGGACGCGAATATCGAACGCGCCTATCATGAATACAGTCTCACCACTGGGCGTGGGGGCCAGTAGCCGTGATATTCTTCCTTAGCTTTCGTGCCCCGAAGGAGTAAACGGTTCATCTCGGCCCAATCAAGCCTATATTCATTCCCTCCCACGGGAGTGAGGCCAGCGTCACGCTGGTGCTCAAGACAACCTCATTGCGGGATTTCCACTTTTCTTTCCTGGATATTTTTAAGATGCTTGCTGAACCCCAGCATAAAGAGGGTTGCCCCTAACATTTCAGACCCTTCCTCAATGCTGATTAACAATCGTTTGTAATCTAATCCCATCGGGTACACAATATTTTTGGCTAGTCCTTCAAGCAGAAGCACCGAGACCCAGAGTGCCAGGGCCACGAACATCGTGGCTATGATTCCCGGTGAATAGAGGAATTTTTTTAAAAAGAACCAGCTGAGAAAAACAACGGTAATTAAAATGGGCGGGCCATAGAGCCATAACCATTCGTAAATAAAGTGAAAGACTGTTGATTTGGGGAACAGGCTCCGGCTCCATGCAATATTGTCGTGGATGCCGATACAATCATCCAGGCCGATATAAAAATAAACACTGGCGACCAGATGATACCATGGCAGTTTTTCTTTCCAGCCGACTTTCTTGCCGTAATCGGCCCAAGCCGCCATCATTACAACCAGACCCAGAATATAGAGCTGGATGGCAGAAAAATGGGTGCCGTAACCCCGTTCGAAGTCTAAATTCCAGCGAAAGTCATCGGGATAGGTAAACCACATAATTTGAAGTGCGAATTCCACAACGATCAAAAAAGCGAAAAAATAAAATCGATGAGGAATATCGGTGAGTAGTCTGTTCAAGGTTCCAAGGTGGCGGCTACGAAACGGGACATTCAACATTAGTCGTATGGAAAATAGCAGTAAAAGCAGGGCCAGTGGATTATTCAGCTTTTTCCCCGGAAGGGGAAAAGGGAAGGAAACACCAAACTGGAGGCTCAAAAAATACAACAGCAGGATGGTGATATCCACCCAGATCACAAACCGGATCAACGTATCGAGCTTATGTTTTGTTGCTTCAGTGAGCGGCAAAAAGTGTTCCGATCAAAAGAGTCAGGGTTTTCTTATGAGTTGACAGGCTTCGAAAGCCGCATCCACCTCAAAAATAATTTTCTGTTCAGGAAATTTTTTCAGCCAGCCGGGCGATTTCATTCTTCCAGCACACCTTTCTTTTTCCAGTAATCCCGAAGCGAGGTGGAAGCGTCCAGACAGGTGTCCAGATAAGTATGGTTCGCCGGAATCATCGGCATGACATGTCCATGGACTTTGTCGTTGTAAGGATACTTAACATCCAGAACATAAGGGCCCTTGTGTTTGAGCATGCGCTTTAAAGCCGGAACAACATCTTTCTGCTCGGTAATACTTTCAGATTTGATTCCAAAAGCGTGCGCGACCTCGGCAAAGTTGGCATCGCCGATGAAAGTATGGCCGCGAAGGGATTTGTAAAAACGGTCTTCCCACTGGGCCACCATTCCTAGATGAGCGTTGTTGAGAATAATATTTTTTACCGCGATATTTTCTATTTTCAGGGTTTGCAGTTCCTGAATATTCATCAGAAAACTTCCATCCCCTTCAATGTTGATCACCTGTCGGTCGGGAAACGCAACCTGAGCTCCCATGGCGGCGGGCAGTCCATATCCCATTGCCCCCAAGCCGGATGAACACAACCAGTTATTGGGTTCATCAAAATCGAGAAACTGAGCCGCCCACATCTGGTGCTGGCCTACACCGACGGAAAAAATAGTGTCCTTGGGTGCAAGCTTGTTGATTTCGCTGACGACAGATTCCGGAACAATTTCACCCTTCTTAAGTTTAAACTCCAGGGGGAATTCTTTTTTCCAGCCTTGTATTTGTTTGATCCATGGCTTGATATCTTTCTTGGGTTCGACATAGCCGTGAAGAATTTTCAACGCCTGCTTAACGTCTCCCTGAATGGGGATATCCACCGTGATATTTTTATTGATTTCCGTTGGGTCGATATCAATATGAATGAACTGTGCGTTTTTGCAGAATTCTGCAAGTTTGCCGGTGACCCGGTCGTCAAAACGCACACCCATGGCTATAACCAGATCGGCATGGTTGATAGCGATATTGGCATAAACCGCCCCGTGCATTCCCAACATGCGTAAAGAAAGTGGATCGTTGGAGGGGATTGCCCCCAAGCCCATTACCGTAGTGGTGACGGGGATGCCGGTTTTTTTAATAAAGGCCCGCAAGTCTTCCGAAGCGCCACTGCTGATGATGCCGCCCCCCGCGTATATCAGTGGACGTTTTGCAGTTTGAATAGCGTGCGCCGCTTTTTTACATTGCAGTATCGAGGGCTTTACGTTGGGCCGATAGCTGGGAACATCAAACGAAACGTCAAAATCAGCGATGCCTTCCTGCTGTTGAATATCTTTAGGAATATCGATCAGAACCGGTCCGGGTCTGCCGGTCCGGGCAATATGGAATGCCTCATTAACGATCCGTGGAATTTCCGCGACATTCTGGATCATATAACTGTGCTTAACCAGCGGGAACGTGGCCCCCATGATGTCGGTTTCCTGAAACGCGTCACTGCCTAGAACCGCACTGGGTACCTGGCCGGTGATGGCGACAAGGGGAATGGAATCCATCTTGGCATCAATGATGCCGGTGATCAGGTTGGTGGCTCCGGGACCCGATGTTGCAAGGCAAACCCCAACTTCTCCGGTGGCGCGGGCATAGCCCCCTGCCGCGAAGGAACCGCCTTGTTCGTGGCGGGGCAGAACCATGCGTATTTTCTTAGTCAGGGTCAGTCCTTGATGGATTTCCATGGAAGCTCCGCCAGGATAGCCAAAAATAACTTTGACTCCCTCATTCTCAAGAGCTTTAACCAGAATATCCCGACCTTTCATGGGGTGACCTGAAGATTTCGGGGATCTCTTGATGGAAACCAGCTTCTTTGCGGAATTCTTTTTAGTAGTCATGGTGATGGAAAACCATATCTGAAATGGACCTTGAAGTCAAATTCAATCAACCCTCAAGCTCTTTTTAGTCAGGGTTTTATGGGAAATATGAGGTCCGTGTCAGGGCGCCCCGGCTTCCAGGACTTTCAGGATGATTCCTTCCCGCAGGCTGTATTCGCTGACTATCAAGGGATCGCATTGAAACGTCCGCATGGTTTCCAGAACGATTGCTGTTCCCGCTATGATCAAATCTTCCCGGCCCCGTTCAAGAGGTTTTAACGCCAACCGTTCGTTGAGAGACTTTTTTTTCAGGTCTTGAATCAGGGTTTCGATGTCCTGCCGGGGTAATAATGCGCCATGAATTTTTTCGGGATCATAAGGGAAAATATTTTCTTTTAAAGCGGCTAATGTGGTGACGGTCCCCGCTGTACCGATCAATACCTGCGGTATGAAGGCCGAGAGTTTTTTCTTGATCGCTTGCAATTCGTTGCTTAAGTGGGTGGTCAGGTTTTTGTACTCTGCATTATCCACCGGATGCTGGTGAATAAATTTTTCTGTCAGCCTCACCACTCCTAAAGAGCTACTGCAAAATCCGGCGATTTTTTTTCCTTCAGAGAGTATGAACTCGGTACTGCCGCCGCCGATATCGAGAGTGAGACTCTTGCGGTTTTCATGCGGTATTTTCCAGAACACGCCTTCCAGGGTGAGGCGGGCCTCTTCTTCCCAAGGGATGATTTTAATTTCGATGCTGGTTTCTTCCCGGGCAAGCCGGACAAACTCCTTACCGTTGGAGGCTTCCCGAATGGCACTGGTGGCCACAGCGTGTAAGGGAGGGTTGCCATGATTCAGGCAGTCCTGGCGGAATGTAGACAAAGCCGAGAGGGTTGCAGACATTCGAGGCTCCATCAGTTTCCCGTGGGTGTCCATCCCTTCCCCAAGGCGGGTGATCACCCTTCGGGATGCCAGGATGTGGAAATCCCGGTTCTTGTCAAATTCCAGAATCAGAAGCCGAACGGTGTTGGAACCAATATCAATGGAAGCGATTTTTTTCAAATGAGCAATCCCGCCGCAAGTGGATGAGGTATCCTAATAAAGAGTAATTTTAAAAGACGTAGAAAACCACGGGGAATAAAACCCACTTGTGGGATTCAACGTTAAATCGGGAAAGCCTTTTCACTGTCCATGGTGAGCAATAAATAAAATCCAAGAGATGTGAACAGCAGGTTGGGACCCCATGCGGCCAGAATCGGATCAAAGGTTCCCCCGCGGCCCAGAGATATGCTGAGTGCATAGAGAAAAGAGAAAGCAAAACCCATTGCCAGGTTCACCCCCACACAAAACAGCAGGCCCCCATGCCTGCTGGACCTCAATGACAAGGGAATCGCCAGCAAGGCTAGAACAACGCTGATGAAAGGATAAGACAGGTTGCGATGCAGATCGATCCATTCTTGAGAGGTGTCCTTGCCCTCCTGAGCATGCAACTGAATGGTCGCGTACATTTCCCGAAGGCTCAGTTCTTTCGGTCTTTTTATTATCTTGGCAAAATCTTTCGGGATTTCAGAAACCGGGAACGACCGGCTCTCGAAGAATTCTGTGGACACCAGGCCTTCCTTGTTAAATTGACGAATGTAGCCATCACTGAAATACCATTTGTTCACCGACCAGATAGCACTCCGGGCATCGATTCTCTGTCTGATTCCAAAGTCTTCATCCGGCATCAAAATGATGACCCCCTGGAGGGCGGATTTTTCCGGGTCAAAGGAGTTAACGCTCCAAATAGCATGGTCCTTAGCTTTGAACCATAGATTCTTTTTTTCTATTTTCCCATAGGTTACATTTCCCCGAACCTTGCTATAAAAAATATAGTTCATTTTTTGGTTGGTGATGGGAGCAAGGTATTCTCTACTGGCTAACACCAGAAGAGCAATAACAACCGATGCACCGATGATGGGGAATGTGATGCCGGTGACACTGATTCCGCAGGCCTTCATGGCGGTGAACTCATTTTGCCTTGCCAGCGAGGCGAGTGTGATGACAGTTGCCAAAAGCACGCTCTGGGGTGCCATATAGCCGGCAATGAAAGGTATTTTGTAAACATAATAAGAAACAAGATCAATAAGCGGAGCGTCTTTTACCATGAACTCATCCACCCGCTCGAAAAAATCAATGATCAAATAAATCCCGATCAAACCACCCACGGTTAACAGATAGACTTTTAGAAACATGAACAATACATATTTTTTGAGGATCATCATGGTCGATCAATTCCGGTATTTGCGTTGAGTCTGGGAATCGCCTGTTTTAAAACCTGTCCGAGCGGTTCCAGGTCTGGCCGGGAATGGAGGGTGTCCCGGATGTAGTGCAAAGTAGGGTCAAGGTATTCCAGGTATCGTTCATTCTTATGTTCGATGTATTGAAACGCAAAGGTGCCGATGGCTTTCAGGTTTCGCTGGATCGACATCCAATCAAAAATTTTCAGGAAAGGAGAATGGGGAATTTGTCGGCCTTCTTCCCGCTCCATACGCTGAAGGTAATAGCTCAACAATTCATTGCGGGTTTCTTCTTTCAGGATAACATACGAATCTTTCAAAAGGGATACCAGATCATATTGGCGTGGTCCCATCCGGGCATCCTGAAAATCAAGGAGCAGAAGGTCGTCCTTCAGGACCATCAAATTTCTTGAATGAAAATCCCGGTGAACAAAAACCCTTTCCTCTTCGGCCAGGGTTTCGCAGAGTCCAAGCAGGGCTGTCCGGACTTCCGACTCTTCGTCCTGATTTAGTCCACGCTTCAGGAATCCCTGAATATAATGTTTTATCATGAAGTCCATTTCCCACATCAGTTTTTCAACATCAAACTTCAGCGCATAGGCAGGGCAATCAGGTTGCATGTTCTGGGTGACGCGGGTCTGCATGGCTACAATAATTTCTATGGCTTTCTGGTACCAGGAAATAATATCCCCGAGGGAATTGTGGGCCAGATCCGCCAAATGCGTATCGCCCCCATCCTCAAGGAAAAGCAGTCCCCTACCGGCATCGTAATATAAAATTTCAGGAACCGGTATATCCAGATGTGTCAGGAATTTTTGCATGCGGTTGAAGTCCGGTTCATTTTCAGAGTCCGGTTCCTTCAATTGCATGACAATGATCGATGATTCTTGTGTTGGAAGACTTTTCACGCAGTAGTTGACGCGGAAATAACTTCGGTCGGATGCATCGCCTTTCAGGGTGAAAAACTCAAAATGGGAGACAGGTTTCTTGATGAGAGGTTCCAGCCAGGACTTTAAATAGTTCTCATCAAACCGCTCCTCTGGGGAGCCATCTGTTTTGTCTGGTTTTGTGTTGAAAACTTCCATTTAAAAAAAACTATTTCCTTTGTCAAACATCTAATGTAGCATTCTGTTTTTCAATAAACCTGAACGGAGATTTACTGATGCCGAAACCAAGTTATCATATTTTAGTGTGTACCAACAGCCGCCCGCCCGGGCACCCTAGAGGCTCCTGCGGAGAAACGGGTTCCAATGCCATTTTTGAAAAGATATCAATGGGGCTGGAGCAAAAAGGGTTGTTTGGCAAATGCATGGTTGCGAATACCGGATGCCTTGGCCCTTGTGGAGTGGGCCCTGTCGTTGTCGTTTACCCGGATGGTGTCTGGTACCAGAAGGTCCAGCCGGAAGATGTGGATGAAATTCTTGACCAGCATATTGCCCAAGGTAAAAAGATAGACCGCCTGGAAGTCCCGGACGAACTTTGGGGATAACGACTAGCGGCCGAAGGCAAAACTTTTTGGGCGAAGCAATAAGGCAGAACTGGCACCCAATCATTACCCCTTCCCTTTTTCGGGGAAGGGGTTTTTTATTTTATGCTTTGTATTCTATCTGCCTGGTTGATAAGTGCTATTTAACATCAAGGTTGTTCCCGGAGCCAGGACTGGTAGACGGATGAGACTATATCAGTGCCCGCCATTTTTGTCTTTGGAAGAAGCTCCGCATCGGAGCAGCCGGAAAAGTTTATAGGTTTCTTTAAATTTAACCACTCTTTTAAAACGAGACCTTTGCATAACCCCGAGATTACCCCTGCGGGGCACGAAGTTTAAGGAAAAATATCACGTCTTCGTCACGTTGTTCCTCAGAATGATAAAATAGCCTTGTATTGTCATTCTGAACGTAGTGAAGAATCTCGCTTTTCTGTTTTTTTTCGACTTACGCAAAGGTCTCCCTTGGAATAGGGCATCCATTGCAAGTCCAGCAAATCATTTCCTGTATAAAATTCATCATCAAAATCCAGCTTTGTCGAGTTATCAGTTTTTAGTTGCTGGTATATATTAGATAATTCTGGAATATCATGATGTAAGCAACTTACAGGATTCCCTGGCTTAGCCACCCGGTCTAACAGTGCTTCTTGAATCAATTTCTGATTGAAACCGAACAAGAGATGATGCCGCTGGGAATGATGCTCCTGCTACTCGAACTATTGAAGAAACCCATCCATTTATAGTGCGCTATCTTCTGCCGCCACTTCAGCATCACATGTGTATTTATTTGTAAAAGCATACTCAAGTCTCAAATATCCTGTTGTTAGTCCGATTCCTTTGACCGAAAGCGCCACGGCTCCTAGGTTGTCTTTTAAAGTTGACCCAGCTTTCTTATTCCAGAGTACCATTAATGTTCTTTCTTCTTCTTTTAACACTCGCATCCAATATCTCGGTCCATCCCAAAGGCTTCCATCACGCAAATAATCAAACCTTGTATTACTGCCATAGGATTTCTTGAGTTTTAACTCCATGCTATCAAATGCACGTTGTGCTTCATCACCATAAGCATTTACGCTTATATTTTTTCCTACTGCTGTTATATGGCAAAGACCGGTTTGAGGGGTAATTTTTACAATGTAGTAGTCAAAGGCGCTGTGTTCTTTCGGTACAGTACCTGTTTTGTATCTATATTCATTCAACCCGCCGAGTTTTTCCAATTCCCCTTTAAAGTCAGATTTCTTCATTCCCATAGAAAGCCCAAATGGACCAGCAAAGGCAGTTTCGGACAATATTGCAAGTATTGCTAATCCGATAAAAATATTTTTCGTCATAGTGTTTTCCCCTTACGTTGACATTGTTTTGAAGAGCCTAACACAGCTATACGAGTTTTCCAGCACCCTGCTAGTGGTGGGCAAGCTTTTGTAGTTGGGCCCAGAGTTCTTTTCTCCCCGTATGGTTTTTGCTGGAGTAGACCGTGAAGTCCAGAGCGTTTTTACCCATGAATGCGGATTTAATTATTTTCACCTGTTTACTACGCTCCGAGGCGGAGAGTTTGTCGGCCTTGGTGATCGCCAGAATATAGTCTCTATCCAATTCCTCCAGCCATTCTTTCAAGGTCAAATCCAACTCAGTTGGTTTGCGCCGAACATCAACGATGAATACGATGGCGGTGAGAGGTTCGCGCTGGGTCAGGTATTCCTCGATCATTTTTTTCCACTGCCTCTGCAGGGCCGGGGGGACTCTGGCAAACCCATAGCCTGGAAGGTCGGCAAACATCATTGCATCATTGATGTTGAAAAAATTAATTTCTCGGGTTTTGCCGGGAGAAGAACTGATGCGCACCAGTTTTTTCCGGTTGAGTAAGGACTTGATGAGAGAGGACTTGCCCACATTGGAACGGCCAGCAAACGCGAATTCAGGAAGCGCTCCTTTTGGGTATTGCTTGGCCGAAACGGCCCCGGTTATAAACTCCGTGGATATAATTTTCATAGTCCAAATCTATTGATGGCCAACTCCCTATGATCGTAGACAACAATGCTGAAAAATATTTTCATGGTCCAAATTTATTGATGACCAGTCCCGATAAAAGTTTGGGATAGAAAAAGGTGGCTTTCTGCGGCAGGCGCACGCCTTTTTCCGCCAACCGTCGCACGTGTTCTATGAGAGTGGGGTTCATGAAAAATGCCACATTGTATTCGCCGCTATCTACCATTCCCATCGCTTCCTCAGAATTCACCTTGTAGGAAACATATTGTTGGCCGGTCTTCTCCCGGGTATCGATCTTGAGAATGTGTCTAAAAAGAAGGGCGTGGAGTTGAGCGACATCAAGAGCCTGCATGTCCTCGGGTTCGTCGTGGTCCAAAAGGGGTATAACGTTTTTAGGGTCTTTAACTTTCAAAATGAAGGTGTGGTCTTTCCCCATATAAGCGCAGAAAGTGATTTGCGCGTTCCCCAGTTCGTGTAGTTTGGATTTTACTTCTGCTCCATTTAGCGGGCCAGACCAGGGGGTGATGTCAAAATATTTTCCGGCTTTTTTAAGGAACGACTTGCGGTCAAACGGTTCCGGACTTTTCACCACTCGATGAATGGGAAAGATCGACATGGAGTCCGAATCCATATTGGTCAGGAACATCATGACATGGGCGCAATCTTCTACTTTGCCTTGATTAGCTTCTGCGAAAGCCAGAGCGGTTTCATAACGGTGGTGCCCATCGGCGATATATATTTTTTTGTCACCAATCTGGTCAGAGAGTTTCCGGCAGGTGGCAGAATTGGTCAAGCGCCAGATGCGATGCACAACACTGCCGTCATCAATCACAGACAAAGGTTCCAGATTGCCTTCGTCATTGAGTAGAGCATCGATTTTACCTTCGGGGTCGGAATACAGCCCGAAAATTGGACTAAAATTGGCGTGGCAGGCATTGAGCAAACGGGTGCGGTCAGTCTTGGCCTTGGAAAGCGTGAACTCATGCGGAAGGATATTGCCTTCGCTGAATGCTTCCGTTTTGACGCGTGCGAAAAAACCCGTGCGGCAAAATTTTTCTCCCTCGAATTCATACTCTTGACTATATAAATAAAATCCCGGTTGCGAATCGCGAACAAGGACCTCCTCTGCCAGCCATTGTCGGAATGTGTCTGCGGAACGGCTATAGCGGTTGTCCATTTCGGAGTCGGTGGAAAACTCCTTGCCTAAGATCAGGCGCACGACATTATGCGGATTTTTCTGGTACAGAGACTCCTGAAGAGCGGGCGAAATCACATCATAAGGGGGAGCGGTGACCTCTATGAGAGGTCCGGTGACCTTGGTGTTGTACAGCAGGCCATGGAACGGTTTTACTTCAATCATTATGGGGTCTCACTTTTTTTATAAGTTGTACGGGTAAGGAGAGGCTTCCTTTTATCTTAGAAAATGATTATAGCAAACCACTCGGCGTGGGGCCAACTAGGAGAAAGCCATTAAGCCAAGCACACTCATACGCAATTTAAAGTCAGACCCATTTACCAGCGGAGGTACTCCGTCCACTCGGCGTGGGGCCAACCGGCGAGCCGCCGGAGGCAATGAGCAATGACCCGTTGGGCCGAGAGAGCGTATGTCCGCAGGATAGAGATATTGCCAGTTGCCTCCCCTGCCAAGGGGCTAGAGGGCCTGGCACTGGCACAACTCGCGGATGTATTGGACCAGAGAGTGGATAGTATCCTCATCAAGAGTGTGGCCCCAGGCTGGCATACAGGGAGCCCGGCCTACAGAAAGTCCGCCGAACTTGATGGCTTCAAAAAGTTGTTCATCGGTCCGGGTTTCGAGATATTCGGCTTTGGTGTGGTTGCGGGGTGGGACCGTGAGGAATTTAGCGTTGATGCCGTCGCCCTTTCCTTTCATGCCATGGCATTGGGCGCAATACCATTGATAAGTCTGCCGGGTTTTTTCCGTGACCTGAGCCAGCACAGGTTGTGGAGTTTGCGAAATGGTTTTCCCGACCTCCTGCTGTGTGGGAGGTTTGATGGCAGGGGCGGTCTGTTCATTTTGTCCGCAGCCGGTGACCCATAGCGTCAGGATCATTATTCCGGCGAGTGAATTTTTTTGATTTATTGTCATGGCCTTATTTTATATTTTCTTTCTTTAGCATCATAAGAAACCGGGTGAACTGGATCAGGGTGACGGGATCCATTTTGTAGTGCGGCATTCGCCCCTTTCTCGTGTAAGTTTCCGGTGTGCTCAGCCAGTCGGCGACCCAGTCGGCCTGCAGTCGGTTTCCAGCGTTGACCAGCGATGGACCGGATATGCCGCCACGGACTTTCCCAGCCAAATTCAAACTTTGGTGGCAGGAGATGCAGCTGAATGTTCGCTCAAACTGATATTTGATTTTGGCGCGTTGCCCCTTCGACAAAGGCTCGGTAGTGACCGACGTTTGCTTGGTAATTTTCAAACCCATTAGCTCTGCCGCCATGGCATTGGCCTCTTCTTCAGGAAAAGAAGGATGCGGCGGCTGGCTTTCAGAATCGCCTTTTAAAAATCCAGGGTTGTTGATGAATCCGCCAGGCCGGATGATCTCAGGGTTTTTCAAAAACTCGCTCAACCATTTCGGTTGGAATTTGTTGCCGGCATAATGCAGGTTCGGCCCGGTAAAACTTTTTTCGGTCTCTTCAGCGTTCAACCGGTGACAGGAACCGCAATTTTTATCTTCCAGGAGCCCTGCGCTAGCCAGCGTTGAGGAGAGAGAAAAAAATCCGCTGAATATAATAATTGTGAGCGTTTTCATGGTCCAGGTTCAAGGGGTGTCTGGTCATTCCCCTTATCGAGTGTTTCGTCGTCCTGGAAGAGATCGTATAAAAACTCTATAATTTTCTTTTGCTGGGCGGGTTCCGGGGTTCCGGGCTCCCGAAAGCCGGGTTCCTGCTGAGCGGCTTCCTGTGGGATTGTGGTGGCAGGAATTTTGGGTTCGACTTTCACGAACTGGTTTTTTTCTACATTATAATAAAGGTCATCCTTTAAGGGCGGTGGACCCATACTATTTTCCTGCGCACGGTGTCGGGCGTCATAAGGAAATTCCTGCCGCGAAAGCAGGCGCGGGAAACTCAATTCGCGTAAGTTCAGGAAGCGGAACGAACGATAGCGGTCTGTCGTTTCCTGCAAGGCAGAGATTTCTTCCGCGTTTAGAAAACGGATCTCATCGCCGGGAAAAGCCGTTTGCAGGGGTTCCCCATTTTGCGTCACCCCCTGCTTGAGTTGGAACCGCGGCAGAACCTGGTTGTTGAATCGCAATTCATCAAAAAACGAAGTTGCGTTTTTAATGTTCTGCCGTAGGGGGTCGCCCAACCCGGCGGACAATTCGTTTTGATGGCAGGACTCACAACTGCGGACGGTCTTGCGAATCGTATGCGGGGAATAGGTGGTCCAGATCAGACCTGCTCCTCCATCCAGAGTCAATGGCGGTTCGGCACGTTTGGTCGGAAGACCCAGCGGACTGGTTTGGTCGGTGATGAAATACTGGTAGCGAGGTTTTAATATTGAATATTTCCCGCGATCGTTTTTCCCCAATATCAGGTCCGACCATCCGGTCTCAGTAAACACGGACCACCAGTATCCCTGCAAACGGTCACCTTCTATTTTGTCAGGTTGGGATTTTGCAGTGAGCCAGTTGATCATTCCCGGTTGTCCAGATACATTTGTTGAGAGCTGCTCCTGCAGGTCCGGGTCGGCCAGGTTCCAGCTCTTCCACTTTTCCGGGGCGAATGTGTTTTCGCGAATGAGATGCATTCCCCATTCTGCTGCCGACCATCTGGCATGGCAGGCCGAACACTCTACCTCCTCCATATGTTTTGGAATCTGGTGGGCGATAGGCGGCGCAATATTTTTTAGAAGAGGAATAGTGTGTTTCTTTCCCGTTACTTTGGAAATCAAAATCCATTTGTCCTTCTCCTGCTTGATGTGTGTCATGGGCGAGAAGCTGGAATTCACCAGCACCGTATCTCCCGTGCGGATTTTCCTTTTCAGGTTGGGGTTCAAATCAGCTCTCTTTAACAATTGTTTGGTTCTGGGATCCGATTCAATCAACAGCAATCCTTCGGGTAGTTTCGAGCGGGTGCCGTGGCAATCAGTACAGCGTATTTGAACTGCCGAACGCAGGCCTTCCGGTTCGATTTCCGGTTTCATTTCATCGCCAATGTGACAGTCGATGCAATGCATGCCCTTTTCACGGTGAATGTCGGGAACCAGGAACTTATGTTCCTTTCCGTACAAAACCGGTTGTTCATCGTTGATGGATTTTGGAGCGGCTTGAGGTCGGGCAGGTTTGGCAAACAAGCCTTCAAATTCTTGCCCCACGCCATTATTGTTATGGCAATGTTCGCATTGGACGCTGGGTATGGCGGTGGTGAATTTATGTAGCAAGGGGTAGCCCCGGCGATTGCTCAGAGATTTGCTGGCGAATTTTCGCGCAAACCGGTTTTGTATTTTCTCTTTTTCCTGTAGAGCCTGAATAGCCCGGTCGTGCGATAAAGAAATGCCGTCATTGGTGTAGACCATATGGCAGGCCGAGCATCCGGTTGCACGGTAATCCCCTGGCCGGTGCGGGCCGGGCGCATCGAGATGACATCTCAGGCATTTGGTTTTGAGAAACCCGTCTACCGCGTGCCCGGCTCCCGTTGGAGGGTAGAGTTGCTCCTGTTCTCCGGGATACAGGGAATAGGGAAGTTCATTGGCAGGTTGTGCACCCCATCCAAAACGTGTGATGTTGATCATGCGTTTGGCGGTGGCCATCACCGAGCGGCCGATTTTATTGACATGGCTCTCATGGCATTTGCCGCAAAACCTGGGAGCGTTCTCCATGGAAGAGGGATTTGACACCAGTCCTTTATGAGCTTTTGGCAGGGACTTGGCCCGACGGTTTCCGCCATGGCACCGAACGCAGGCCATCTTGTGGTTGGGGCTGAGTTCTTCGATGCCCTGATGGCAGGTGTAGCACCCGCCTTTTTTTTCCAAGTATTTAATTTTACCGAAAACTGCATCTATAGAGAATCCTGATTCGCGATAAAACCGCTCAACGAATTTTCTGGACTCTCCGTAGTTCTGAAACTGGACTCCATCCAAAGTGGTTCCCGGTTGCAAGATTTTTTCTGAATTTCCCTGAAAGCCTCGAACCCGGTAGAAAGGATCGTTGAAATCGGCAGCGTCAAACTCTTTTTTCGAGACCGATTTCGGAATCTCAACCATACTCTTGGATTTAATAGCGGACGTACTGCCACTGCCAACATCCGATTCAAAAATTTCTTCGGATTCAGGCTGGGCATCGCCGTCAGGTTGAATGAAAAGATCGAGTAGTCCTGACGGATTTTTCTCAGGTGCAGGGGATGGAGGGGGCTTTCCCCGTTCATCACTGCCTGGAAACTCGAATGGATTTTTGATTTCTAAATCCTGCCCTGAAGACAGAAAAGGAAAGGACCAAAAACTTCCTGCCAAAACCAGCAGGGCTGAAATTTTAAAGAAACGGTTCATTCAGGGGATCGCCTCAAACTCAATATTTTTTCCCGTAAGCGACGGTGGTCCATTGTACGTGCAAAGGCATAGCTTTGGTTGATATCCTGATAGACCGGATCATCATACCGGTCGTGGCAGGGTATGCAATTGCCAACTCTTAAAATCCGGATTATTTCTTTCTGGTTAAAGGCCCGGGCTTTTGGCTGATGGGTTCCTGCAAGGGGTTCTCCCCGCATTGATACTTTGGCTTGCGGATCAAACTGTGATGCCTTCAGTACCTTATCCGTACGGTTCAGGGGATCGACAAAATCATTTTTCCCAGTGGAATTTTTTCCTATCTTGAGATCGCCTTCCCCTAATCCTAAAGTTTCAGGAGACAAATGGCAACTGGTGCAAGAGCGGGCCTGTTTTCGTATGGAATGCGGATTCAGCGCATAAGCCAGATTCGAGCCGGAGGTGCCATGCGGATTGGTAAAAGCCCACTGCCGATAATAGCCCTGTTTCTTTCCCATTCGTCCCAGAACGGGAATCAGATTTTCTCTCTCATCAAGAACGGTCAGGTGTCTTTCCGGCTGGGTCAGCATGGGGGCCACCTTGCCCCGAGGCCCGATCATCAACGCGGGTTCCCCGATATTCAGAGAATGGGATGTGGGCATAGGCACTTGGGCCCGACTGCCCGTGATGGCTTGATGGCATCCTGGACACTGCACTACCCAGCGCGCGTGGCAAGCTGAACATTCCAGACGGGACTGGTGTTGGGGAATGGCGTGGGCATCGAGAAAATCCTTCACCAGAGGAATTTCATGAACCTTGCCGCTCTGCTTGCCAATGGCGACCATACGTCCATCCTGAACTTTTACATTGGTCATCTTCCGGCTGTGTGCCGAAACTGCCATCCAGTCCTTCACCTTGTTCGAACCGCCTTTATAATATTTGCTGACCCGAATCGCCGCATCCCCGGGCTCGGTGATTTGTGCAATGGAGGGATAAGCCAGGCTGTCTCCATGGCAGGTCTCGCAGCGAATTTCTACCGCTTCATGTTGTTTGGAATAAAGATTCCCATCCCCCATGATATCAAGTTGAGTGTGGCAATCGGTGCAGTCCATTCCCTTGGCCGTGTGCACATCTTTTAGGACCTGGCCTTTTCCGGCAAATAAGGAAAATTCTTCAACGGGGTCGTCCTCGACCGTTGCATCTTCTATTTTTTTAGGGTTGAGGACGGTTGATAGTATTTCGACCATTGCATCCTTTATTGTCTCAGCATCCAGGACGGTTGACGGTGTTTCAACAGGATTGATCGAATTGTCAACAGGGGTGATGTCCTCTTCCGCTTTGATTTCGTCCAAGACATCCGGTTCTTCGTGGGGTTTGGTGCCCAGGGTTTGCAATTCAAATGCCCGATGGCACTGGACGCAGGTGGCGCGTGAGGGAATGGCGCGGATTTTATGGAACCGGGCGTGGCCCGGTTCGGCGCGCGAGATCGTCGGATCGTTGCCTTCATAGAGTCCGCTGGAAGAATATTCAAAATGACAGGCGGCACAACCCTGCGAACGGTACTGGCCTTTGGCCGGTGGCGAATCGAGATGGCATTGGAAACATTTTTTCCGCAGCAGACGGTCTGCCGGGTGCCGGGATACAGGAACCAACATCTCTTTTTTCAAAACAGGTTGGGGAATTGTTGTGGAAGAAAAGAATGGCAGCCGTTCCAGTTTTTCCAAAGCGCCCTGGTTTTTGGGAACGGACCCATCGGAATCGGTAATGGAAAGCGTGCCATAACGTGCGGTTTTCCGGCTCTGCCCCGCCCATTGGTATCTCAAACCCGAGATCACACCCGCCATCGTGTTCATCATGGATTTTTTAACACGGTCGACATGGTTTCTATCTTCATCGGTGTGACCCGCATGGCAATATAATTGTCCGCAGGATTGTTCCACCACACTCAGGCTGGAAGGATTGCGCTTCCCGGTCCCTGCCTCGGGATCATAAATCAATGTCGCGTGCGCCTGATCCTTGTCCACCGATTGAGGTTCGCCGCCGTGGCAGACGGAACAGCCGAACTCGGGGGGATGGGAAGGGCTGATACTGGCGATGCCATCGTGGCAGGTGATGCACCTTTCCATCGGCCGGTTCCGGTATCCGGAAACCTTGACCCATGGGTAGTCCGGCAACGCTGCGGTGACACGAACCTCTTTGATGTGCGGCTCCTGAAATGCTTTAGAGGGAGAAAGCGATTGCAGAAAACGCTCCTGCCAAAAAGTCCAGTCCTTTTCCTGGGCGAAAACGGAACAGACCCCTGAAAAGGCCAGAAAAAAAACTGCGAGTCCCTTGAAAAATTTCAACACGGTTTAATGGGTGAGGGAATTGAGCGTGAAGTTATAAATAGTCGTTAACATGACCGGATCAATCATAAACCAGAGTTACCCGTTTAAGAAAGTCTGAAAGTTTGTTAAGCCCGTCTTTAATCTGGTCGGGGTTTTTTATTCTTGCAGCTTCTTCGCTAGTTTCGCCGATTTTGCTGATCGGCATGAAACCGTAGCCGCCTCCGGTTCCTCCCATGGAGTGGCCCAGTACGCGGATTTTACCAAAATCAGAGGTCTTGAGCGCTTCGTTAATAGCTTTTATATCTTTCTGGCGGTTTTGCAGATAACCGGGTATCAGGTCGCGAAGGTCTGGATCAATATGGGCGATGAATTTTTTTCCGGTTTTTTCATGAACAGCTCCTGAGCGGAGGGCTGACGCGCAATAACCCTTATTTGCATTCAAATCGTGTTAGCGGCTTAAGGAGCTATTGCTATTTGCCCTTGTGTTATCCCTTCATTAGCTTTCATGCCCCGCAGGGGTACACGGCGAGTGACTCCAGAAGTTTCTCTATAGCTATATTAGAGGGATGGAGCTTTTATTTCAACCACTAGACGCCCACTAGCGTGGGAGGCAAATAGCGATGGCTTTTACTGTTAGCAATAGCATTCTAGGCTTAATAGACTTTTGCCAACTCCTTCCGGGCGTGGTCCGGGTCAGTAGACCGGGTTGTGGAAATAGTACAGGGCATCGTCTCCAGGATTTATACTGTAATCAGGCAGACTGGAGCAATGTTCAAGCGATATCTTCCATTGTGAGCCTTCCCGGGTAAACATATAACTGCAGACGCTGTGTTGCCTTTCATCGGTATCGGTTGATTTGGAGGTGATGCTGATAATTTCATCGACCAAAACATAACTGACATCTTTGCCGACTGTTCCGCTGAGAACCTGGCGCTGGGTTTCGCATTTCATATCCCTGAAATCAGACATCATTTGGCGATAGTCCTTAACCCTGTTTTCCAGCAAGGCACGTTTATCATCCACCATGATCACCAGGTTTTTAGCGTAAAACTGCGGAAGCTTTTCGGGTTGGGTGCAGGTGAGCCCGTCAATCTTTTTGAGAATATCGGCGAGCCCATCGGTTTCGGCCGCGAAAGCCTGACTGCTGAACACCAGAGAAAGCGCTAAAATTAACCCTGCTACGAAGTTGCGTTTTTGCATTTGAAAATCTCCAAACAATAAATTGCTATAGTTTCTTATATCCGCTATCCGCCAAATTTTTTTGCTCGCTAAAATATGGTTCGACGCTCATTGGGTTCCAGTGTCGCGATGGCGCTACCGCCCCATTGCCTACCTCGCTAGAGGTTTAGGGGAAGTTTTGTAGATAAATTTCTACTGTTTCTCCATCCTGAGCCCAGCCGAAGGTTCCTGTTCCCGCAAAAGTGGAGATGGTTCCGTTAGTGTCCACTTTACGAATGCGGCTATTTCCCATATCAGAAATATATAAATTACCTTTTGAGTCGAAAGTGATTGCCGAAGGACTTTTGAGCATGGCTTTGGTGGCCGGGCCGCCGTCGCCAGAATAGCCTTGATAGCCTTTCCCTGCAACCGTTTCGATTTTTCCATCCTTGGTGATTTTTCTTACGGTATTGGAGTTCATGCCTACAATATGCAGTTCGCCAGCCGGACTCATAGCCAGGTAGTCCATATTGCGAATTGCCGCTTTTAATGCCGGGCCGCCATCTCCCGAGTTTTCGTGATTGCCGTTGCCGGCGATGGTGCTGACAATGCCTTTAGTGTCTATTTTACGGATCATGTTATTGGCACCATCGGCGATATACAAGTTGCCCTCCTTGTCGGTGGTCAGAGCGCTGGGGTCTCGAAAGGCGGCTTCGCTTGCCGGGCCGCCATCGCCATAATAGGCCGACTCTCCGGTACCGGCGATGGTGGTAATTTCGCCTTGGGCAGACACTTTTCGGATCTGGTGGTTGAGCCGGTCAGAAATAAACATATTGCCTTTATGGTCAAAGGCGATATCTGAAAAAGTGGTGATGACCGCCAGTTCCCCGGTTTGGACCCTGCCTTTGTATTTACTCTTGGAAATGGCCTCCAGATAGTGATTATCTACCGTTCCCAAAACTTTGCGCATGATGTTCTTTTCATCTATTTTACGAATAATGCTGGTAAACCCACTGGGACTGACGATGAACATTTCTCCCTTATTATTCAGCTTCAGGGATGTTGCACCATAGATGGAAGCTTCCAGGGCCGGTAGTCCGTCACCGATGTTTCCCCGTATCCCGTTTCCAGCAATGGTCTGGATGATTCCGTCCGGTGAAACCCGGCGAATGCGGTAGTTCCCTTTATCGGAAATAAGCAGGTTGTCATTTTTATCTACGACGATGCCGTGGGGGAAACTCAAGTTTGCCCCGGTAGCCGGGCCACCATCTCCGGCAAACATCTTCACTCCATTTCCGGCAACAGTTATGACAGTGCCGCGACGAGGGTCTACCCGACGAATGCGATAATGCGACCGGTCAATAATGAGCAGTTTGTCATCCTGATCGAGAGCAACCCCGAAAGGCAGGTACAAATTGGTATCGCGGGCCACTTCAGAATCACCGTTGTAATCCTGTTGCCCGGTTCCTGCCACGGTTCGGATCATTCCCTGGGTGTCGACCGCGCGGATCCGGTTATTATTTCGGTCAGCGATGTAGAGGATGCCATTATCATCCACCACCACGCCGGTGGGTCCTGCGATGCTAGCGCGATAGGCGGGGCCGTTATCCCCCATGTAAAAAAAGCTGCCGTCGCCGGCAACAGTTGTGATGATTCCCTGAGGATTGACTTTTCGGACCCGATTGTTTCCGCGATCCGCGATATAGAGATTGCCTTTTTTGTCCAGGGCCAGCCCGAACGGTCTCGACAGTTGCGCCTGGGTGGCTGGGCCTAAATCACCTTTATATCCGTCCATGCCATTTCCTGCGATCGTGGTGATGATTCCTTTGCTGTTGACAACGCGGACCCGGTCGTTGGAGCGGTCGGCAATATAAATATTCCCCTTATCATCGATGACGATTCCAGAAGGCAGGTTGAGCATGGCATCGGTGGCTTTTCCGCCATCTCCGCTGAACCCTGCTGTGCCATTACCTGCGACCGTGGTGATGGTGCCGCGTGTGTCCACTTTTCGAATACGGTGGTTGTCTCGGTCGGCGATATAGAGGTTGCCTTTTTTATCGAAGGTCAGGCCGGCGGGTATTTTCAGCTTTGCATCGGTGGCTTTTCCGCCGTCCCCGCCGAACCCGGACTCGCCGGTACCGGCAAAGGGAGTCATGTTCCCTTGCGTGTCCACACGGTTGATGATGTTGTGATCGCGCATGGCAATAAAAATATTGCCTTTTTTATCGACGGCAAGTCCATCGACCAGTGAAATTTCGGTTTCAGTGGCTTTGACCGTTTTTGCCAACACAGGGATGGCAGACAGTGCCACCCACAGCAAAATATTCAGTGCGATCAAAACTTTAAGATTTTTCATGTTCAAACCTCTTTATGGACGGAAAACGCCAGGAAAATCCCATTTTCGCCCCAAATAAGCTGCAAAAAATAATATGAGAGGAATTGGGATTAATGCCCTTTTTGCTATTGGGGAAAACCCGGTTTCAGGATGGCTTCACCCTGCCGGATTACAGTGTCGGCAGGCCAGAAAGCTTTATGTATCGTATAAATAGGCAATTATACTTTGCAGGAAATTGATGTCAAATATTATCTCGTTGGGCTTGAGATCGTAAAAATGCTATCATTAACCCATCATGAAAACCTTGTTGATTTTTCCGGCACAGTGGTACCCCACGCAGCCGTATTTGAGCACGCCCTATCTGACGGCCTATTTACGCGCCAAAGGTTGGGAGGTGGAACAAAGAGATTTTAATATAGCGTCCTACGAGCATTTTTTGTCGGCACCCCTTTTGCAAAACGCTGAAAACCTGATGGCTCAGCGAATGGAATCGCTCAAAAACCAGAGTTCTCTGTCGATCAAAGAAAAATCTCATCTCGATGTTTTGGCGACGGGGTTAAAATTTTCCGACCGCATCATTGCCGGCGTCGAGGAGGCAAAGTCGGTTCTCAGAACTCCGGAACGGTTTTTCGATTTTCCCTCGTATCAGCAAGCGGATATGGTGATCAAATCCGCTCTAAAACTGGTTTCCGACGCGCACGCACCGGCGGTTTTCAGTCTGTCGACTTTTGAAAGCGGCACTCGCGCTGAAGAGTCCACCCATAGAGCGCATGAAGCCAGCCGCGACAAAGAGACTAATCCCTTCATTCATTTATATGAGAGCATTTTGATTCCCGGTGAAAACTGGTCAGACTATGACGTGGTCGGCATCTCTATTGTCGGCATCTCGCAGATCATTCCCGGGCTAACTTTAGCCAGGTTGCTCAAGGAAAAATTTCCGCATCTTCATATCACTCTAGGTGGTCCTATATTCAGCGTCAACGCCGGTCAGTTGATCGGTCATCCGGAATTTTTTGATGATTTTTGCCATAGTATCGTGACCTTCGAAGGCGAAGAACCCCTGCATAGATTGCTCACCGCGCTCAAGGCCGGGGATGCGTTATCGACCGTGCCCAACCTGATCCATCTGGAAGGACGGGAAGTGGTGCAGAACAAGGAACGTGTGGAACTGAGGTTTGAAGATATTCCCGGCCCGACCTTCGACGGCCTGCCGATGCATAGCTACTTGTCGCCATACCCAATCATCCCCGTTTTACAGAGCCGGGGTTGTTACTGGGGCAAGTGCACCTTCTGCACGCATAGTTTTGTTTATGGACACCGCTACGGCAAACAGAAAACCCATGCCATGGTTGATGAACTGGAAGCGTTGATGAAAAAATACAACACAAAATATTTCACTTTTTCCGATGAAGCGGTTTCGCCGCACGCCCTCAACGATGTTTCGGAATTGATGATCGAACGCGGGGTGGAAATCTGCTCCCTGGCATTGCTGAAATTTGAAAAGGTCATGGACGATCAGTTGTTCGCGAAAATGAAAAAGGCGGGATTCATTTTCCTGATGTTCGGATTGGAAAGCGCCAACGACCGGGTGCTGGCGCTCATCGATAAAGGAACCACCAAGGAAGTGGAACAGGACGTTTTGATGAAGAGCCATAAGGCGGGTATCTGGAACCATTCGTTCCTGTTTTTCGGGTTCCCCACCGAAACCCGGCCCGAGGCTCAGGAGACCATCGACTTTCTGCGCGACAACATCGAATCCATCCATTCATTCGGCCCCGGAGTGTTCCTGCTGAACCGGGATTCAAGTTGCTACCAGTATCCGGAAAAGTTTTCCATCGAACGAATTATCGAAGACCCAGATAGAAACATTGCCATGAACCTGGATTTTGTTGCTAAAAAGGGGATGTCCCGCGATGAGGCCGTGGAAATGAACAGCGAATGCATCAGCATGGCGGAAGAGTTGTTCAAGTCCCTGCAATTGTGGGGAACGTTGCCGCGCGAACATTTTCTGCTGTATCTCGACAAGTTTGGCAAAGAGTCGCTGAGTGGTAAACAACCGCCGGCGGAAGAAGAGGAGAAGATCCTTTGCCGGGCCTAAATGTGCCTTGAAAAATTAAGTTTGGCCATGAGCGGCCCTGTTTTTAAAACAGGGACAGCGAATTGCCTTTAAGAAAAGCTTTGAATGAACTAAGACAGCGCTTAAAAAATGAAAACATTACTCATATTTCCCCCTGACTGGTTACCTTCCGAGCCCTACTTGAGCCTGCCATCACTGGCTTCAGTTCTGCGCCCAGCAGGTCACGACGTTTCGCAGTTGGATGTCAACGTCGAGATGTATGACCTGTTTTTCAGTTCCCGGTTTTTGGAACATGTCGCGCAACGCATTGCCAGCGAACTCAGCTATCTTCAGGACAAGGAAAAAGAAGGCAAACTCGATGAGGAAGAGCAGGAGTTGATGCAAAAGCTCATCACCTGCACACCGGAACAGTTTCAACAATTTTCCACGGATGTCGAAAGGGCCAAGGGCATCCTGCGCGGCAAAGCGTTTTACGATATCGACCAGTTGGAGTGGGCGACGAATTGCCTGCATCAGGTTATGGCAGTGGTTTCGCTCGGTTATTATCCGGCGCAAATCTGTTTTCCACCCATCGAGACCGACATCGTTTACAAACCGTTCATGTCCTCAGAAATTCTGGAAGCGATCGATGACGACCAGATCAATATTTACCGCGACGTTTATCGCATGCTGATCCGTCCGGTGATGGAACGCGAGCGTCCGGCAATGGTCGGTATCTCAGTGGTGCAACAGAAACAACTCATTGCTACCTTTACCTTCTGCAAAATGATCAAGGAAGAGTTCCCCGGAACGCATATCACTCTGGGCGGAAACATCATCACCCGCATCCGCGACACCCTGCCGGAAATGCAAAGACTGTGGGAATGGTTCGACACGGCGGTGGTTTATGAAGGCGAGTCGGCCTATCTGAAATTGACCGAAACGGTGAAAGAGGGAGGCGATTTTTCCCAGCTCCCCAACTTGATCTATAAAGACGAGAACGGCATTCACACGAACAAAGAAGTCTGTGCCGAAAATCTGGCCGAGTTGCCGCCGCCGGACTTTGATGGTTTACCGCTGGAAAAATATTTTGTGCCGCATCTCATCCTGCCCTATCTCGCGACACGCGGGTGTTATTATGGGCGGTGCACATTCTGCGACCATTTTCAAGGTTACGTCGAAGGGTTCCGCACCAAGCAGGTCGACCAGATCACCGATGAAATCAAGCACCTCAAAGAAAAATACGGCACCCGGTTTTTTCATTTCACCGATGAGTCCTATCCCCCGGCACTGTTCCAGAAACTTTCGCGCCGCTTGATCGACGATAAACTCGATATCGCCTGGACCACGCATATGCGCTTTGAAGAATCCCTATTAGATGAACAAGTCTGGAAAGATGTGGCGGAATCGGGATGCAAGTACCTGCACTTCGGTTACGAGTCCGGCAACCAGCGAGTCCTAAAACTCATGGACAAAGCCACCAAGCTCGATGCCATCGAAACTAATCTTCGTATGTCGTCCGAAGCGGGAATTTGGAATCATTTGATGGGATTCTTCGGTTTCCCCGGAGAAACCGAAAAAGAAGCCGATGACAGTAAAGCCTTCGTCGAGAAAAACTCAGCCCACATCCACTCACTCGGATTCATGACATTCGTGCTGGGTAAATACAGTCCGGTCGCGTTTGAGCCGGAAAAATACGGCATCACCTTTTACAAAAATCCGGAATGGGATCTGGCACTCGACTACTACTTCACCACCAAAGGTGGACTCAGCATTCAAGATGCGCTGAATGTGTTCGATGAGTTCGAGCGCAACCACAACACAAAATGGGACTTAAGAACCTGTGTCCGCGAATACATCTTCCTCTACATCGATAAATACGGCTCCAACCACCTACCGCAACTCGAAGTCACCGAAGAACAACGCCAACAAATGCAACACACCGCCATCGGCATGGTCTAACTGCTAGGCGCAGGGCCGACTGCAATAACTTTTTTTGGCTAGAAAAGAGTTTTCTCGGCTTGAGGAGGTACCAGTGTCACCCTGAGCTTGTCGAAGGATCAACCTCCCCCTGACAAGGGGGAATGAGGGGGCTGGTTTTTTTACTCCCCCTTTTGCGAGGTACCCGTTCCGGGCATGAAGGCTAATGTTAAATACCACAGGGGTCGGGGGGATTTGTCTTTTTCTTTTGCAATTCAATTTTTGGACTTCCCTCTGATAAGGGGGACTGAGAGGGTTGGCTCGTCTTTACGAGGAGGCTTTGCCGACGCGGCAAACCAGAAGGCGATTTCAAATCTGGATCGCCGCGCTCCTTCTAGTCGCTCGCGATGACGACCTTGTGAGGTTTAGTTGTCACCTTGAGCGTGTCAAGGGCAGGGAGGATTGAAGGCGGCGGTTGGGAAGTTTAACAGTTGCCGGGAAACAGCAGTGGAAATCGATTTACGTAGGCAGTATCAACGTCGGTTTTCGGCCATAAGCGGACAGTAACGATTTAACTCATGGGCGACGTTTTGCACCGTCCGTGTGGAAAGACTTGTTAGAGTTTACACGCTGCAATGTACTGTTTCCTTAAACATGGTAAGGTTTTTGCTTTATATTTTTCTACTCCGCCAGACATATTTGTCCAGCTAGGGTGATACAGTCGGCCAACAGGTAGTTTATGAAGCCGCTTGATTTTAGGGCTTTCAAGGAATGAATAAGCCTCGCGACCTAATGCAAGAAGATATGAGGGTTGTATTACCTCCAATTCTCTAAATAGAAACTTTTCCGAGCAATTACTGATGGTTGATTTTGGTAGTGTGGTGGTTTTATCTGAGATAGATTCACATTTAACTAATGCAGTCAAAGCCGATTTTTTGAAAACAGCTTCATGAGATGCTTCCACATCAAGGATTATGGAAACCCAACTAAGTATGTTTTCGTGGTACCTAGATTTTATAAGATCATTTCTTCCTTCAAACTTTGCTCGAATAAAATCTTCATGCGCATGTACACGTTCCTTACCAGACATCATTTGATACATTTTTTCTTCTTCAATATGGCCTTTTGCAGGATTTTTACTAACCATCAAGAGAGAAACATTTTTGGGGTTATGTGGGCAATAATAACTACGACCTATGACACCATTTTCTGGTTCATTTCTTATGCTAGCACATTTGTCATTACACACTGATACTTCTGAATATATTTTAATGAGTGCAGACGATATCGGCATGAACCTTCCTCCATTTTATGAACAGGTTAAAAGTTGAGACTTTTTTGTTGTTGCCCTTCACCTGTTTTCTGTATCGGCGGGACTCAAGAAAACTCATTTTAATAATGTCCGCTTTGGGTCGATAAGCGCCTGTTTAAACAATTTTAACACGGCAGGGCATTTGCGAAAAAAGCATCGCTAATATTCATTATACAGGAGTTTGGTTTTCAGGCGGTCGCGAGTGCGTGTTATATTTCAACTTTAGACTTCATGCCCCGAAGGGGTATCACCGCCCCGTTGCCCCCGGCGGCTTGGCCGGTTATTTTCCGATGCAGAACTGGCCGAAGATTTTGTCCAGGAGGTCTTCTTCGAAAGTTTTGCCGAGTACGGAGCCGAGGTGTTCCATCGCCAGTGTGACATCCACCGCTACCAGTTCTTCGGACAGACCTTCCATGAGACTTTCGCTGGCTCTTTGCAGAGCTTCGGCGGCTTGTTGCAGGTGATCGCGATGGCGTTCGCGGGTGATGACGACTGATTCACCGGTTCGTTCTCCACCTATAGCTTTCTGGTAGAGCGCTTCTTCTAAAGAATCGAATCCTTCAAGAGTTTTGGCGGATAGAGCAATCGGTTTTTCTTCTGCGAGAAAGTTATTGAGTTGATCCGGTGGCCAGGAGGAAGGCAGATCGGATTTGTTGAGCAACACCAGCCGGGGTTTTTCTCCCACTTCATTCATCAGTAGTTCGTCGTTATCGTCAAGGGGCTCGGATTGGTCGAACACAACCAGTACGAGGTCGGCTTTTTCCAGAGCCAGACGGGTTCTTTCAATGCCTTCTTCTTCGATCACTTCCGGGTTGTCGCGCAGTCCGGCGGAGTCGATGATAATGATATGGATGTCTTTGATGCGGGCTCGTTCTTCGAGGGTGTCGCGGGTAGTTCCAGCGTAGGCAGTGACGATGGCGCGATCTTCCCGCAAAAGCGCGTTGAGCAGGCTGGATTTCCCGACATTGGGTTTGCCGACCAGGGCAACACGCATTCCTTCCCGAACAATCCGTCCCTGTCGAAAAGAGCAAACCAGTTTCCTTAAATCTTTTTCAACTTGTTGAATTTGGTTTTGTGTGGCTTCCCGCGACTGGAAGGTGAGGCCGTCTTCTGAAAAATCTATTGCCGCTTCCAGTTGAGCCTGGGCGTTGAGCAGGGTTTCGTGCAGGGTGTTGAGTCTGCGGGAGAGTCCGCCTTTGAGTTGTGCTAGTGCGGAACTTAAAGCTTTGTCGGAAGCGGAGCCGATGACATCAGCGACGGCTTCGGCCTGGGTTAGGTCGAGCTTGCCGTTGGTGAAAGCGCGGCGGGTGAATTCCCCCGGTTCTGCCAACCGTGCCCCTTGTCCCAAAATCAATTCGAG
This sequence comes from Nitrospina sp. LS_NOB, assembly GCA_001542995.1. Classification (GTDB taxonomy): domain Bacteria; phylum Nitrospinota; class Nitrospinia; order Nitrospinales; family VA-1; genus LS-NOB. The sequence goes on along the minus strand of LFLA01000021.1, from coordinate 168,812 downwards.
GATTCGTGAGGTGATCCATGTTCCGCCGTGGGCGCTGATCTCGATGACATCTTCGGCGGTATAACTTTTGGGTCCTTTAAAAAAAGTGAGAAGAACCTGATCGATGCACTGCCTGGATTCGGGGTCGCGCACCTCGCCAAACAAAACTTTCTGGGGCTCAGGTTCTTTAAGGGCTTCGCCTGTGGCCGGATGAAACAGGTTTGAGGCAATGGCTAAAGCGTCCTTCCCGCTTATGCGGATGATGCCGATGCCCCCTTCACCGGGCGGCGTAGCGATAGCTGTAATGGTATCGTTCATAGTTAACCGGCGAAACCGCCGGTGGCAATAGGGCGGTGACGCTGCGCGACCGCCAAAGACATTAGATTTGATAGTAAAGGCACATTATACCCTTCCCCTGGCCCCACGCCCAGTGGTTAGTCTTTGTGGATGTGATAGATGTAGTATTGCTGGGTGATGGTGAGGATATTGTTGACGGTCCAGTAGATGACGAGTCCGGACGGAAACGAAAGGAACAGGAAGGTGAACACGATGGGGAGGAACATCATGATTTTTTGTTGCATGGGGTCGCCCATCGATGGGGTCAGTTTCTGTTGCAGGAACATGGTGGCACCCATGAGTACGGGATAAACGTAATAGGGATCGGCGACGGAGAGGTCGGTGATCCAGCCGATGAATGGGGCGCCGCGAAGTTCGATGGAAAAGAACAGCGCGTGGTAGAGGGCGATGAATACGGGAATCTGCAATAGCATAGGCAGACAACCGCCGACCGGATTCACTTTATGTTTCTTGTAGAGTTCCAGCATTTCTTCATTCATTTTCTGCCGGTCATCTTTATTTCTTTCCTGGATGATTTTTACATAAGGCTGAACCTTCTGCATTCCCTTCATGGACTTGAAGCTTTTATGGGTCAGCGGGGAGAACAGTGTTTTAATGATGATGGTCAGCAAGATGATCGACCAGCCGTAGTTGCCAGTGAGCCCATAGAAGAACGACAGAACCTTGAGAAGCGGTTTGACCAGAAAGGCGAACTTATTGCCGAACCAGCCGTAGTCGATCATCCTCACCAAGTGGTGGCCTTTTTCTTCGAGGGTTTCCAGTTCCTTGGTGCCGGCATAAAATAAATGTTGAGCGTTGGCGGAGGATTGAACGGATTCAAACTCCAGCCCGACAAAGGCCTGATCTTTTTCTTTGAACACCAGGCCGGCTTTGGTGCCTTGTAGGGGAATGAGGGCAGAGCCAAAATATTTGTTCTGGAAAGCCACCCACTTCAGGTCTCCTTTGAAATAAGAAGTGTCGTGGATATCTTCAGGCGGGTTTTCGATCCTCTCATTATTGTTGAATACGGTTGCGCCGGAAAAGACGATGTAATCGGTTTGCGAAGATATTTTTCCGCCCATTCCGGGTCCCAACACCACCTGGTATTGCAGATTCCTGTTTGCCATTGGCGCTGCGTTAATCTGCGTGCTCATTTCAACCATGTAATCGTCGAAGTGGAACGTGTAGTTGCGGGTGACCTGTAATCCGGACGAGTGATTCAAAGTCAGGGTCAGCCGTCCTTCCGGATTGTTTTCGTCTAGAACAATAGAAGTTGTCGAAGGCTCATAGTGTGCGTACTGCAAAATCGCCGTGACCTCGGGGTCGTTAGCCTGAAGAGCCAGAGCAGGTGTCAGGTGATCGGGGTTGTCGATCAAGTCGATGATGTCGCCGGCATCATTTTTAAAGCGCGGCAATTGCAGTTGCTTCAGCACTCCGCCGCGATTGCTGATGATGAAGTAGGTTTTCCCGGCAGAGACCTGGATGAGAATTTCTTTTCCGGGGAATGGATTGACAGGAACAGGGGTCGGAGTTACAGGTTGTGATGATTGCGACCGGGGAGCCACTGAAGGAGCCGAACCTATGGGCGGAAGAGCCCGAGTTTCTTGACCGGGAGTCTCAATGCCCGGTTCTTGTACCGGCAATGGACCCTGCATTTGCGCCAGGAAATAGCCCCATCCTACAAACACCGCCAAGGACAAAACAAAGGCGAGCAATAATCTGTTTTCCAAGTCGAATCTCCGATTCCAGGCTGTTCAGCCCTATTTTAACGGGTCAGCCCCACCGTCGTGATAGGGGTGGCATTTTAAAAGTCTGTTGATAATCAGTCCTGCCGCCTTAACCAGGGAGTAGCGCTTTAAAGCCTGGGCGGCATATTCTGAGCAACTGGGATAAAACCGGCAAGCCGGAAAAAACAGGGGAGAAATCCACCGTTGGTAACCACGTACTAATTTAAGGAATATCTGGTTTAACATGGAGGTCGGATGACTCTAGCGTTTGATCCGGTTTAGGAATTCACCTTTCGGTTAGAAGGGCAGTTGAAAGTTCTTTTTCAATCACCCGGTAGGGAAGCGTGACCATGTCCTTCCCTGATATAACAACGATATCCAAAGCGGGTTCTATGCGGTGTTTGATTTGGCGAAAAGTTTCTCGAATTCTTCGTTTCACCCGGTTGCGGGCCACCGCGTTTCCTACCTTTTTCGAGGCGATGATTCCCAGCCTCTTTCTGCCCAATTCGTTAGGGAGGGAAAAGATAATGCATAATTTGCCCACCCGTTTTTTCCCCCCTTCCGCCATGACCTTTTCAAACTCGGGCCGTTTGGCCAGTCGTTCGGTTTTTTTGAAAGAGAAATTTTTCATCCACCCACTCGGCGTGGAGCCAGAGAGCAATGGCCCATCAAGCGACCAAAACTCTTCGTCCGCAAAATAAAGAGATTGTTCATTACCAGCGGAGGTTCTCCGCCCACTCGGCGTGGAGCCAGAGAGCAATGGCCCATCAAGCGACCAAAACTCTTCGTCCGCAAAATAAAGAGATTGTTCATTACCAGCGGAGGTTCTCCGCCCACTCGGCGTGGAGCCAGAGAGCAATGGCCCATCAAGCGACCAAAACTCTTCGTCCACAAAATAAAGAGATTGTTCATTACCAGCGGAGGTCCTCCGCCCACTCGGCGTGGAGCCAGAGAGCAATGGCCCATCAAGCGACCAAAACTCTTCGTCCACAAAATAAAGAGATTGTTCATTACCAGCGGAGGTCCTCCGCCCACTCGGCGTGGGGCCGACGAACATGGCCTATCAAACCTCTTTGCCGTCAAAATTTAGACCGTTAAGCGTTTTCTGCCTTTGCGCCTGCGGTTTGCCAACACGCGTCTTCCGCCAACGGTAGAACTTCGTTTGCGGAAGCCGTGCACACGTTTTCGTTTAATATTACTGGGTTGAAAAGTCCTTTTCATAAAGCTATCCTAAAAATAATCCTGCAAAATGCGAAAAATCCTGCCTTACTCTCACCAAATCAGATGGTTAGACAACCGGAGGGTAATACGGGAAGGTTTGGAGGATTATTTCACCGGCGAGAGCCCATGTCAAGGGATAATCCCTACGGGCTAATCTCTCCACTTCCGTGGGAGGCAGATAGTAAGGCTTGATTGGTGGGGGCCCCCATGCCCGGGCTTAAGTTTGAGGGAGAGGACTTCCCAGCTGAGGCTCTCTCCGCTTTTAGCGAGGTTCACTTAAAAAAACCTGCAATTTTGGCATAAAATGGTGTAACATATTTATATTCAACTAGTAACTTGATTTCTAATTGCTTGAACCGGGTGTGTATTGCGGGTGGAGGCATTCTTATGGTTAAGGCTTTTGCGTAAACCGGGTCTTTGCTTCGGTCTAACTTTTGATGGGGTTATTTTATGAAGACGCTAATTTCATTGGGGTTTTTGCTTATTTCGATTTTGTATGCGGGTGCGTTTGTGGTCCAGCCGGCATGGGGAAATGATCTAAAGATCACTTTTGAAAATGAAGTGGCCGGGATCACTCCGAGTATGGAGATTCTTCCTTCCAAAACAGGTGCACTTCTGGAAAATGGAAATACAGAGATAGCAAACACCGGCCATTATGCCAATTCCAAAAGCCACTCCAAAGAGAAGAGCCACGAATATTATGCCCAAAAACAAATTACGGCAGAAAGAAAATATGCCAGCGCCGGATTTATTGTGCCGGACTCGACTCCGGTGGGTACCGTTACAAAACTGTTTGAATTGAAGGAGGTAGCGCTCCAGCCCGACTTGGTCTTTGTGGATATTGGTAAGCGCCAGGGAGTAGAAAAAGGCGACCGGTTCACGGTCTATACGCTGGACCGTTATATCTATCACCCGGTGCTACCAGGGCACGGGTTTGAGAAACTGGGAGAGTATACGCGGCGAAACGGCTATCCCACCATTCTTATACCTCATCCTGGAAAACCTGTGGGGCATCGGGTCATGATTCGTGGAGTGCTTGAAATTACAGAGCCGGGCGACAAGGTTTCTTATGCCCGCGTGGTGAAAGCGTATGACACTATTAGGGTTGGGCATCTGCTCATGCCCTATAAAAGATTTGAAGACCAGACTTCCGCGTTCCCACAGACAGACAAATCCATCAAGGGTTATGTTGTTGCGTCCAAGGGCGACGTGATAGGTATCAAGAGTGATGATATTATCTACATCGACAAAGGCTGGGATGACCAGGTGCGGCCCGGCGATCATTTTGAGGTTTATACCATTCCTCAAGTTGAGGAAGAGATCTGGTATAAAAAACCGTTCATAGATGATAAACCTATGCTACCGTTCGTACGTGGAGAGATAAAGGTCATCGACACGCAAAAGAAAACCGCGACGGCGATTGTTGTGAAAAGCAAGAAGAGTATGGAAATCGGCGACCTGATTCGGTTCAAACGTTCTCATCATCCAGGTTGAATTTTCAGGAACCGTTTCTTGCCGACTTTGATGAGATATTCTTTGTTCCCAGGCAGTCCCTGATTGACGTCGGAAACTTTTTCTCCATTTACCGTTACAGACCCCTGCTGGATCAGACGGCGAGCTGCTGAAGTGCTGTCGGTCATTTTGTGGTCTTTCAGGATATTGCAAATCCCTCGCAACTCCTCTCCCCAACCTTTTGCTACCGGGATGTCTTCGGGCAGGTTCTTTTTCTTGAATACATTTTCAAATTCGGCCAAGGCCGTTTCCGCAAGTTCGGGGGAATGGTATCGCGCGACGATTTCTTTTGCCAGATTCATCTTGGCGTTTTTGGGGTTCAGGGTTCCCGACTCGGACTCTTTCTTCATGCCCTCCAGTTCCTGAGCACTGACATGGCTTAACAACTCGTAGTAACGCCACATCAAGTCATCCGAGATGGACATGATTTTCCCGAACATTTCGTTCTGGGCATCGAAGACGCCGATGCTGTTGCCCAGGCTCTTGCTCATTTTTTGAACCCCATCGGTTCCTTCCAGAAGAGGCATGGTGAGAACAACCTGAGGTTTTTGCCCGTAGGCCCGCTGGAGGTCCCGGCCAACAAGGAGGTTGAATTTCTGGTCGGTGCCGCCCAACTCCACATCAGCTTTCAAAGCCACCGAGTCGTAGCCTTGGATCAGGGGATACATCAACTCGTGAATGGAAACTGGCAGATTTTTAGCGAGACGTTTTTGAAAGTCATCGCGTTCCAGCATTCGGGCAACGGTATAATGTGCCGCCAGTTCGATCATGTTCACCGAGGTGAATTTGTTCATCCATTCGCTGTTATAAGCCACTGTGGTTTTTTCAGGGTCCAGAATTTTATATACTTGCGCGAGATAGGTTTTCGCGTTTTCCTGGACTTCCTGAGGTGTCAGGTTTTTACGGGTCTCGGAGCGGCCGGTCGGGTCGCCGATCATCCCGGTAAAGTCACCGATCAAAAAAATGACTTCGTGGCCCAGTTCCTGAAACTGCCTCATCTTGTGCAGAAGAACTGTATGTCCAAGATGCAGGTCGGGAGCCGTGGGATCAAACCCGGCTTTCACCTTGAGGGGTTTCCCAGAGGCCAGCAGTTCGGCGAGATCTTTTTCGTCGATAATCTCCGAGGTGCCTCTACGAATGGTTTTAAGTTGTTCGTCAACAGGAAGCATGCAGAAAAAAACCTGGGTGAATGATTTAAGGGTTCCTAAAACAAATAGCCCCTTGACAGGGGAGGTAAATAGCCGTGATATTCTTCCTAAACTTTCGTGAGCCTGTGATATCCCCATCCACAATCTCATGCCCCGCAGGGGTAGAAGGGGTAAATGACTTCTGTAAAAGCCGAGACAATTTTTTGTCAGCCTGAAATAGTTATTGCCCACTGGCCCCACGCCTAGTGGAATGCTAAACTAAGAGCAGGAAGCTAACATACCGCAAATGAATCTGCAACCACAGGGACGATTGCGCCAAAACCCCTTTATCTTACATTAAAAATGGAAAACGAAGTTTCCCAATCGTCTGAGGGTCTTGACCTGAGAGCCCAAAAGTTCACCCAGGCCGGATATGGGTTTCTTGTCTTGAATGTAGCTTATCTTGCTATCGCCATGATGTTTATTCCCCCCTTCAACCTGGGGTTGTCGGCGATCCTTTCACTGGTCGCTTTTTTACTTCTTATGGGTGTGTTGACCTATTACCTGCTGAAAGGAAAGAAAAGACTGGCCCAGGTTCTGGCTGTTATTTATGGAGCCCGATCCATATTTGCTGCCTTGCCTTCTGTTCACGTTTTATCTGGCTCGGGCGGGCAGGATGGGATTGGCCCTGACCACTCGGCGTGGGGCCAACTAGCCGCAGGGGCGACTGCGCAAGGACTCGTTGAGCCGAGATGAGTCGTTGTTAGCCAAATAAAGCGATGGCACACTGGCTCCACGCCGAGTGGGCGGAGGTTCTCCGCGAATTGCTTAGCGGTTGAAAGCCCTCTTTGCGCCTGCTATAAAGAAATCCTTTAGAGTCAACCTGGAAAAGAATGGATCGTGTCTTCCCCTTTTATTAAATCTACCGATCAGTTGCCTTTAGTTACCGATGTGGGGCGAAAGTTTCTCGGGCTGGAGGATACCAAGTCCCCGGAACTGGCACATCAAGTGCAAACCGTTTTCAGGTTTTTGAATGGCAAGCTGGGGTTCCCGGACACCGTGCCGGGTAGGGAAAACCAGGAAGTTTTTAATCTGTTTCTCTGTATGGTTTATCCTGAAATATTGATCGATCTTGCAGACTTGTTATATGTCCAGCATGAGCGCCCGGCAGTTTTTCTAAACTTTGACCACATCCACATCAACCTTCGCAAGGATCGCACCGCTTTATCTCAACCGCTGGAGCAGGTGGATGAAAAGTTTTCCATCCTTTTCTGTGAACTGGTCAGCCTGATTAAAAAAGACCCGATTCTTTATAATGATCCGGAATGGGTTACCCTGCTCAGTGAAAGCTACAGTTTTTATCTGCACCAGACCGAGAACTTCCCCTGGGACAATCCGATGGAACTGGTGCCGCATGACCTGAAAGCTCCGCTGATGGATGTGGCGACGGGGCTTGCGGGGTTCCGTTTGATCCATGACTGGCCGAAAGAGTTCCCCCGATTGATTCTGGCAGACAACATGCCTTTTATTATTAAAGGACTGACCCATTTTGTAAAACTTTCGGGCAAGAAGAACATAGAAGTCCTGAATGTTGATTTTCCCGGCGGACCAATTGGTAAACACTATGGTTGTATTCTTGCCAACAAGTTTCTGCATCATTTGCAAAGAACAGAGCGCCAGCAGTTTCTGCGTTGGGCTACAGAAGCGCTGGAGCCGGGAGGCTTCCTGATGATTCTGGATACCGACTTGGAATACCAGATTTTAAAACGTGCTGGTGACCTGGAGTACCGAAACAAACTGACCCACGGTTATTTTGAAACACTGGTGGAGATAGAAGAGAAGTTTTGCGAGACCTTGATTCAGGATGTCCGGAAAATCGGTTTTGACGTTTCACATTTTGATTTTCACGAATATGAAGATGAAACGGATGCTTACAGCCAGTTCCCCGGAGAAAACCTGTCGATAAAATTCGTCGGATTAGAAATTGTCGCCTCCCGGCCCTCTAGTCCGGCGTAGCCGCCGGTGGCCGTGGTGCTCTGCCTCTGTTTCGTGCCCCGCAGGGGTTAAATGAGCAATAATTTTTATAGGCGATCGAACCGATTGTTAGTTTGAGAAAGCTATATAGCACACTGGCCCCACGCCGAGTGGTTGCTAGCTACCCCCGGCGGTTCGCCGGAGGAGTTTTTGCAAGGCTTTCCATTCGTTGCGGGTGGCGGTGTCGGCTTTTTTTTCCATTTTTCGATAAAGCTGAATGACTTTTTCACCGGCAGGGGTCAGTTGGGCTCCCCCTCCCCCTTTGCCTCCGGTGACGCTGATGACTAGCGGTTCCTTGAAGCATTGGTTCATGGTGTCCACCATGTTCCAGGCACGCCGGTAGCTCAGATGCCTTTCCCGGGCCGCTTGGGAGATGGACCCTTCCCGGCCAATCGATTCGAGCAAATCGACTTTCCCTGGTCCCAAGGCGATCAAATCTCCCGTCATTATCCGGAACCGGGACCGGACTGAATTTTTCTTTTTTTCCGGCAAATTGCCCCTTTCCTATTTTTTAAGACGTACCAGACCCAGCACGTTCGGAACCGGGTGGGAAAAAGTATTTTCGTCATGCTCCCTGGAGCCGCTGGAATAACTGCCGATGAATTCGTGCTTCTCTTTTCCTGTGTTGATGTACAACTGGGCATCGGCTCCGCCTTCAACATACATGGCCTGTTTCAGGCCGATGGGAAGTTTGAGAAGCATATTGATCAAGTCGTGGGTGGTGTATGGCGACCGAACATGAATGAACAAGACCCGATTCTGATGATCCAACCCAATTGCGGCGGTGCTCCACATTTTCGTTTGCCGTCTCCACATATTTTCTCCCTGGCAGGAGACCATGCGAATACTCTGGATCAGGGTGCCATACAACTTTCTGAGCTTATCAAAATCTTCGCAATCCCGATCAATGATTCGCACCAGGGGTAGATTTTTATCAGTAGGATCGAAAGCGAGGATGGTTTTATCCTTGGAAACCCAGGTGCTGTTGATGTGTTGCCGGGTTTTCATATAAGAGACACTGGACATCATGTTCTTTTGATACATGCTTGCGTTGATGGCGGCAACCAGCCCGTTCTCGTTGGCCCAGTTTTTCATGGACCGGGGTTTGCCCTGATCCTTGGATGTGGCGTTTAACAGTCGCAAAGAAAAATAGTTGGTATCCGCCCTTAAAATGCGAATTAACGAGTCGCCCAAGGCGGATTTTTTCGGAGCCTGAAAAATGCCTAGTTCCAAACCTTTCTCAAGGTTTCTCCAAGCAGAAGGCTCAGCGGATACGGGGGTTTCCGGGCTGACCGTCAGTGTTATAGTCCCAAGTAAAAAGATAACTGGAACAAGCAGATGATGGAAACGTTTCAAGGTTTTTGGCCCCACGTAAAACATTTGTAGAAAGATTTAACCGCCCTCTCAGGAGGAAGCCGGACCTGTAATCAGGCGGAACGAATTATAGCCTTCATTCTCCGGGTTGTCCCTGATTTTTCCCTTCAAACCTCTGGCTTGGTACGATAAAACCGCTGAATTTTGGATTCAAACAACGTTTTTTTGCAAAGGTTCGATTGATTTTATCGATATTTTCCGCCATAATAAAAAAATCTACCCATTCTTGAACTTGTTGATTAACTGTGATTCAACCCATCGTGTGAGGGGCTGGGGCGAAATATTTTTTTGTACGTACTTTAATTGGGAATTTTTTCGGTCGAATTTTTAATCCGGCCGGTTTTTTTTGGGATTTTATCGAGAGTATTATATTCATTAATGTTTCATTTTTTTTAAGAGGAATTTATGAAGATCATTTCTAGAGTTATGGCATTGTTGGTGATGGTTTTGTTTGCAGGTTGTGCGGCTCAGACCGGAGGCGGCAGTACGGCGACTTCCAGTACTGGCAAAGCCTTAACGATCACTAAACCGGCTACGCTGTCTAACGTCAGCAGTCCGTTACAAGTTTGTATGGCAACCAATGGCTACACAGTAGAACCTGCTAAAAATGGTGTAAATCCCGGTAAAGGCCATCATCACCTGCTTATTGATGAGGAAATTCCTGCGGATTTGAGTATGTCGATTGCCAAGGATGACACTCATATTCACATGGGTGACGGCTCTACCTGTAAAACTATCAACCTGACCAAGGGCCAGCACACCATCACGGCTCTTTTTGCGCAGGGTAACCACGTTCCTTATAATCCGCCGGTCACGGATTCCGTAGCTGTTACCGTGGTGGGTGCAAATTAATCCGGAATAAATGATTTAATGGGAAATTCCACCTCCAATTTTTTTGGGGGTGGAATTTTTTTTGTTTTTTTGTCTCTAAGGTTGTATTAAACACCATTGAGTTTCACCTTCAGGTTTATAAGAAGACAATGACAGAATTGGTTAAAACTCCAGTCTTTGCGGACGACAACTTGATCAACCTGTACCACTTGAATGAGTTGTATCAGAACGTGGCTACGGAAGTTTCCCGGCGAATGCGGGAAACTCACCAGATTGATATTCCCATCACTTCTGGAATCTGGGGCGGCACCTATCTTATTGCCCGGCCCAACGGCCTGTCCAGAAGGCGCATCTGGAGGCTTTATTGCATTGTTAACCTTCCGCAAAACACCCCTTTGGATAAACATCAGAACCTGGAGAGGCTGGTCTCAATTTATTGTGATGTGTTCACAGAGGCGTTTTCTCCGCAGTTGCAGTTAAAGCTGAAAATGTGGGGCGGGCGCCTTCCTTTCAGCAATTCCATCAAGCCCAGCCTGACTCTGCACATGGAAGACGCCACCGAAACGGTGAGGTGGCTGAGAGTGTTCTTCGTCTGGAACCATGTGCCCTGGGAGGAGTCGATCATCAGTGATACAGCAAGGATCATCAAGGAATACAAAGAATTTTTTGATCTGGATAAAGGCCCAATCGTAAAAGATCCAAAAGAGATCAAATACCTTCTTCAGGACATCATTATTATTTACCGTACTCTGCAAAATGCATGCAGTGAAGATTTTCAGGAACACGCCAACCCGATCATCGCAAAAATGATGGAACGATTTATGACAGGTTTGCATGATTCAGAGGAAATCGTTGACCTTTATGAGATGGTATTTAAAAACGCGTTGATTTATGGTTTTGAGGAAAGTTTGGAAGGGCCCTTTTCAAAAGCCGGTCTCGATATCCATAATTTGGAAAGTTGGCCGGTGGAAAAAATTAACTGGGTGCCCGATGAATTGAAGGAAAAGATCATCCCCCCCATTCAGAAATTGTTTGCAGGATTCAAAGCGGAACTGGAAAAAGAGAAAGTCTAAAAACGGAATGCGGGGGAAGGTTTCAGGCTTTCAATGCAGAACTGAAATCTTCAAGACTTTCAAAGATCAGTTCTGCGCCGTCAAAATTTATATTGCGATTCAAGGGATTTCTGAGAATGATGCAGGGCATTCCTGCTTCTCTAGCTGCATTGAGTCCTTTTAGTGCGTCTTCCAGAACAAAGCATTCACTGGGAGTGCAGCCCAGTTTTTCTGCGGCATTTAAAAAAATATCGGGATGTGGTTTCCCCCGGGTCGCCGATTCCTTGCCCAGAATAACCGGGAACAGATTCAATGCGCCAGCATTTTTGAGAATGGCGCGAATGTCCTTAGCCCAGGACCCCGAGGCGATGGCCAGCTTGTGATTGACCGACAGGCTCTCTGCCATGCTCTGTGCCAGCGGAAATAACTTGATCTCTCCACTCTGGCAAAAGCAGGAATACACCTCGAATTTTTGATTTCTCAGGTCTACCGGTTCCACATCCAGTTTAAGGTTGTGGCGTTCGATCTCTCCGGCTATGCCTTTTCCTTTCGAGGTCCATTCTACCCAATATTCTTCCTGATTCAGGGTGTGTCCGTACCGTTCAAAAACTTCGTTATAAGCCCGGTAGTGGTAAGGTTCCGAGTCGGCCAGCAATCCGTCAAAGTCGAGAATGGCGGCCTTGCAGTGAGTGAGAAGGGAATGCAGTCTGCTTTTTAATGTGGAAGGTTCTGTCATGCCGGGTTATTCCAGAATTTTTCCGAACCGTTCAAACCGAACCCAGCTTTCAATTCGATCCCAAGACCAGTAAATCATAAGTGCCTTGCCGCGGATTTTTTTAACATTCAAATAACCCCAATAGCGGCTGTCCTGACTATTCTCCCGGTTATCGCCCATAACAAAGACATGGCCTTCCGGAATAAGAATGGGACCGAAGTCATCCCGAGGCACGAATGCACTATCTGAGGGTGATTCGGTATGGCGGGCATGGGTATCTTCATAAGGCTTGCCATTGATAAAAACTTTTTGCCGCCGTACTTCCAGCAAGTCCCCTGGCAGGCCGATCACGCGTTTTATGAAATCCCGAGTTTCATCCTTAGGGTATTTGAAAACGATGATGTCTCCTCTTTCAGGAACTTTTGTAAAAAAGACTATATCGTCAAACAGTTTGATATTAAGGAAAGGGATTTCGTTAGGGATATGTGTGCCATAAGGAAACTTGGAAACCAGGATGTGGTCACCGATAAGGAGTGTGGTTTCCATGGAGCCAGAAGGAATTTTAAATGCCTGGACAATAAACGTGCGAATCAACAAGGCCAGAAGCAGGGCGATTAAAATGGCCTCGGTATATTCGCGGGTCAGGCTTTTTGCTTGGACTTCGGTCTCTGCGGCCGGAGCGTCAGGGGGGGTTTTATTTGTCATCAGTCCTCAATATTGCGAGAAAGGCTTCTTGGGGAATTTCCACGCTACCCACCCGTTTCATTTTTTTCTTACCCTCTTTTTGTTTTTCCAGTAGTTTGCGTTTGCGGGTGATATCACCACCGTAACATTTTGCCAGAACATTTTTCCTGAGCGCCTTGACCGTTTCGCGCGCAATGACTTTACTGCCTATCGCGGCCTGAATTGCGACCTCGAACATTTGACGCGGTATCTGCTCCTTGAGTTTTTTAGCCAGATCGCGGCCCTGATAAAACACTTTATCTTTATGGGCAATCAAAGATAGTGCGTCGACCAGCTCTCCATTCAAAAGAACGTCCAACTTTACCAGATTGGATGTCCTGAAATCTATAAATTCATAGTCGAACGAAGCGTAACCTTTAGTGCCTGATTTGAGACGGTCATAAAAATTCAGGACGATTTCGTTAAACGGCAGTTCATATTCCAGCAGGACCGTTTCTGGATTCATGTACTCCATCTTTTTCTGGGTTCCCCTGCGGTCGCGGACCAGTGCCATCACCACCCCGATATATTCTTCCGGAACGATGATGGTTCCTAAGACGTAAGGTTCCTCAAGATGGTCGATGTTTTTTTGTTCTCGTAGTTTGGAAGGGTTATCGATCATCAACGTTTTCCCATCAGTAGTGATAACTTTATAGATGACGGTGGGCGCGGTAGTGAGAAGGTCAACCTTGTATTCACGTTCAATTCGTTCCCTTATTATTTCCATGTGCAGTAAACCCAGGAATCCGCAACGGAAACCGAAACCCAGGGCCGTGGAGGTTTCTGCCTCATAAGAAAACGAGGCATCGTTCAACGTGAGTTTTTTTAGTGCATCGCGCAAATCTTCATAGTCGTCACCGCTGATCGGATACAGTCCGCTGAAAACCATGGGTTTGACTTCTTTGTAACCGGGCAGGGGTTCTTCGGCGGGGTTCCTGGAATGGGTGATGGTGTCTCCCACCTTGGTCTGGTCCAGTTCTTTGATATTGGCGACCAGGTAGCCCACCTCTCCTGCCCGGAGTTCGGTGCTTTTCTCCTCCTTGGGATTGAACGTGCCCAGCTCTTCGACCATGAACCGGTTTCCCGTTGCCATCATCATTATTTCCTCACCCGTCTTCAGGCTCCCCTGCTGTATCTTGACCAGGATGATAACCCCCCGGTACGCGTCATACCATGCGTCAAAGAGCAGGGCCTGCAATTTTCCGGAAGCGTCCCCGGTCGGTGGAGGAATCTGCCGAACCACGGCTTCCATCAATTCATCGATCCCGATTCCTTCCTTGGCACTGACCAGAACGGCATCTTTGGATTCTATCTGCAGGACATCTTCCAGTTGTTCTTTTATAAAGTCCGGGTTTGCACTGGGTAGGTCGATTTTGTTGATCACCGGTATGACGGTCAGATCATGTTGCATGGCCAGGTTGAGGTTGGCGATAGTTTGTGCCTGAATGCCTTGTGTTGCATCGACGACCAGCAATACCCCTTCGCAGGCGGCAAGACTGCGGGATACCTCATAGGTGAAATCCACATGACCGGGAGTATCAATCATGTTGAACACAAAATCCTTTTTATCTTTGGCGTTGTATTTCAGGCGTACCGTTTGGGCTTTGATGGTGATCCCACGTTCCCGTTCCAAATCCATATTGTCCAGCACCTGTTCTTTCATTTCCCGTACAGGGATCGCTGAGGTGGCTAGAATCAGCTTGTCGGCCAGGGTGGATTTGCCGTGATCGATATGGGCAATGATGGAAAAATTTCTTAATCGGTTCTGTGTCATAATTTGTTTAATATCCAAAAGGCATGCTCAATCTATTCAGGATTGCATGCCGGTGCGAAGAACCTCCGCTAGTAATTTGCAATACTTTTTTACCCCTGCGGGGCATGAAATTTTTGGGAGGGGATATCACAGCCCCTGCGGCTAACAGTCAGTGCGTGGGAGAAGGTCGCGCTACTTCCTCAGCGGGAGTGGTGTGGGAAACCTCGTAGTTTTCGGTAAAGGTTGGAGATTCTTTATCTTCTCGTAAATATTTCCACCATTCATCAAAACGGGTTTTCATGGCCTCATAGTCTTTAGAGTTATCAATGTCCAGTGCCGCTCCCGGATACGGGACTTCCAAAGCTGCAAAACGGGTTTTCATGACGGCGGAGATACTTTTTTCCAACTCTTTTTTAGGATTTAAATTGCGTAAATAATCGACCAGAAAATCAAGTCTCAGGCTGGTAAAAAACAGGCACAATTGCAGGCCGATATAGTTTTTATAATGTTGGGCCTTGCCTTTTCCAAAAAGCGATAAAGCAAAAAGCACCAGGTTTTTAAAATTTCTCTGGTAGCGGTACTGATACATTTTCTGGATATATTCCCGATTCTCAATGCGCAAGGGTTTAACCAGATGCAGGTTGTTGATCCGGAAGCTGTCTTCATTAATATGTAGGTAGGCCATTTTTATACCCGGTTTCCCTTTTTGCGGATAAAAATATTTCAATTTTTCACGAGAAACCAATCCCAAAACGTGATCGTGATTTTCCATGTCCGCATGGGAAACAAAATACTCCACTTCCTGCGGGGTCATCAACGGAGCGTCACAGGGTACGATCAGGACTGCTCGGTCACGATGGGACTCGGTGTTCGGCGCTTCTCCATTTTCATCCTTTAAGGATTGCAGGAAAGTGTGCCAGACGTTTTCGTAAAGATTGGTTTTTTGTTCGACAATGTGAATACGCTTGGGAGATTCCAGGTCGACCCGTCCCGAAAGAAAAACCTGTTGCAGTTTTTCTTTGTCCCCCACGATATAAATATCCTGAATAGATTTCACTTGCTGCAGGGTTTCAACAATGTAATGGACAATGCACTTTCCATTGATGGTCAAAAAAGCCTTGTTCTGATGATGGACCTTGTAGCTGGATTTTCCTTCTCCTGCAACCAGGATCACGTCATATTTTTTGTGGCCGTTCGTTGAACTCATACAATAAGAATCCTTTCTCTTGCGACTCTATTATAATACCTTGCGCTCTCTAATGAAATTGGTTATACACAGAGTTTACGTTCTTCACCCAAAAGACCAGATTTTTTGAACATGTCTCAAGAAACTTCCTCAAGCCTGAAAACCACCCCTTTGACCAATACCCATAAAGAGCTCGGCGGTAAGCTGGTTCCTTTTGCGGGATGGAAGATGCCCATTCAGTTTAAAGGGGTCATTCAGGAACATCAATGCGTCCGCGATGGTGTTGGCATATTTGATGTCAGCCACATGGGTGAGATTGAGATCCAGGGCCCTTCTGCCAAGAGGCTGATTCAAAAACTGATGACCAATGATATCGACTCAATGCAGGACAATCAGGCCCTTTATACCCTGATGTGTCTGGAGCACGGCGGTGTGGTGGATGATTTGCTGGTCCACCGTTTTTCTGAAGACCATTATTTCCTTTGTGTGAATGCTGCGAATACGGAAAAAGATTTTCAATGGATTTTAAAAAATGCCGGGTCTTGCGATGCTACCATTCGAAATACCAGTCATGAAACCGCGCAACTGGCGATACAAGGGAAACACTCTGAGGCCCTGTTGCAAAAATTATGTGAAGCCCCTTTGAGCGAAATCAGATACTACCATTTTAAAAAAGAAAAAATCCACAATTTTGCAAGTATCATCGCGCGAACCGGATACACCGGTGAAGATGGTTTTGAGATTTATGTCGATGCGGTCCACGCTGAAACTGTTTTCAGGGCCATACTCGATGCCGGCAAAGAGTTTAACCTTCAGCCTATTGGCTTGGGAGCCCGGGATACTTTGAGAATGGAAATGGGATACGCCCTTTACGGTAACGAAATTAATGAGGAATCCAGGCCGCTGGAGGCCGGGTTGGGTTGGGTCATCAAGCTGGGCAAGCAGGAGTTCATAGGGCAGGTAGAGCTTAAAAAACAAAAAGATGCGGGAAATAGACGCAAGTTGGCAGGGATTCGTCTTCTGGAGCGGGGAGTGCCTCGCCCGCATTACCGGGTGTTAAAAAATGGGGCTCCCGTTGGTGAACTGACCAGTGGAACTTTTTCCCCCTCCTTGAATACAGGGATCGGATTATGTTATGTATCCCCTGAATATGCGAAACCCGGAACGGAACTGGAAGTGGAAATCAGGAAATTGAGCGTGCCCGCTGAGGTCGTCAAGCCGCCTTTTTTACCGACCCGTGTCAAAAAAGATTAATCGCTAATTAACGGAGGCGTCATGGAGGTCCCCCAGGATTTAAAGTATACGCAGGAGCATGAATGGATCCGCGTTGACGGCAAGAAAGCTGTGATCGGTATCTCCGAGTTTGCCCAGGAGCAATTGGGAGATATTGTTTTTGTCGAACTGCCGGAAGTGGGTAGCCAGATTGAACAAGGAAGTCCCTTCGGAGTTGTGGAGTCCGTGAAAACCGTTTCTGACCTTTATGCACCGGCCGGCGGTAAGGTTACGGCTGTGAATAAGGATTTGGAGACCAACCCGGAAAAGGTCAACAGCGAACCCTACGGCGAGGGATGGATTGTTGAGATTGAACTTTCTGACGAAACCAATCTTGAATCTCTTCTCGATGCGGATGCTTACAGCGAACAATGCCAAAAGGAGACGGAGTAAAACCCCTTTTCCCGGCCTATGAGGTATATCCCCCATACAGAACAGGATATCAGGCTGATGCTTGCCGAAATCGGCGTGCAGAATATTGATGCCCTGTTCGACAGCATTCCCGACTCTTTACAATTGGGAGACAGCCTGCTGGGACTGCCTGAGAGTCTGTCCGAAAGCGAGCTGACCGTATACCTGAAACGACTGCAGAAAAAAAATGCCACCACCGAGGACCATTCTATCTTTCTCGGTGCCGGAGCCTATCACCATTTTTCTCCCGTATTGATTGATCATCTGATTTTGCGTGGCGAATTCTCCACCAGCTACACGCCATATCAACCCGAAGTCAGCCAGGGGACTCTTCAGGCCATTTATGAATTTCAGACGATGATCTGTCTGTTAACCGGGATGGATATCGCCAATGCCTCGATGTATGACGGGGCTTCGGCCCTCGCCGAAGCGGTGGTGATGTCTAACCGGGTCAACCGCCGCACAGAATTTCTAGTTTCACGAGGGGTCCATCCCGAATACCGTAAGGTGACCCAGACCTACACAAGCAGAAGCAACTTCAACCTTAAAGAAATCCCTTTTGACGAAAAAGGGAAAACCGATCTCTCTGCCATCACCGAGAACTTGACTGAGAACACCTCTGCCGTTGTTCTGCAATCGCCAAACTTTTTGGGAACGGTGGAAGAATATGCCTCGTTAAAAGAAAAACTCGCGGAAAATGGAACGCTCCTGATCGTTGCTGTGGCAGAGGCTTTGTCTTTGGGGATTCTGCAAGCGCCGGGAACGCATGGTGCGGATATCGTTGTGGGTGAAGGGCAGTCGCTGGGACTACCGGTTTCTTATGGCGGGCCTTATGTTGGATTTTTCGCCACTCGCGAAAAATTTTTAAGGCAAATGCCTGGACGCCTGGCCGGGGAAACCGTGGACCAGAATGGGAAACGTGCGTATGTCCTGACCCTGTCCACCCGGGAACAGCACATCCGGCGCGAGCGAGCCACGTCCAATATCTGCACCAATCAGGGACTGTGCGCCCTGGCCACGGCCATTTTTATGTCTACTCTGGGAAAGCAGGGCTTTCGTGAACTGGCGGTGCTGAACTTGAGAAAAGCCGACTATTTAAAAAACCGGCTGGCTCATGTGCCGAATTTTAAGATCCGTTTCTCCGCCGATACGTTTAATGAATTTGTTCTCGAATGTCCCCGCCCGGTAGAAGAAGTTTTAAACGCTTTGAAACAGGAGGGCATCATCGGTGGTTATGCTTTGGAGTCCTATTACCCGGATTTAAAAAACTGCCTGCTGATTTGCGTGACGGAATTGAACACCCGCGAAGAGATGGACCGTCTGGCCGAAAAACTGGAAGCGATGTAGTTGTCAATGGTCGGGCAATTGTTCAAGCAGTTCTTCAGCAGGATAGGTCAGAATTTCCGCCAGGGTAGGGTGATAATGCGGTATTGCTGCAAGGTCTTTTACCGTGCCGCGAAAATGCATGAGGGTGATGATCTCGTGAATCAGTTCCCCCGCTTCCGGGCCGACAATATGTCCCCCTAGCACTTCTCCTGAAACAGGATCGCAGAGTAATTTTACATGGCCGTGCGTTTCTCCCAGGCACATCGACTTACCGTGATCGTCAAAAGAATGGGACGCCGCCAGATAAGCGATATTGCCAGCCTGACATTCCTTTTCGCTCAACCCCGCACTGGCGACTGCCGGGTCGGTGAAAACCACTGAGGCCTTGAGCCGGTCATCGACCTCACGCTCACTTTCAGGATGCACGGTGTTATAACCGGCCACTTCCCCCTGCTGAATGGCGATATGCACCACTTCGTGAATTCCGTTCACGTCACCGACTGCAAAAATATGCGGCTGATTGGTTTTCATTTTTGCGTCGACAGGAATGCGGCCTTTTTGGACTTCGACTCCTGCGGACTCCAGTTGGAGTCCGTCTATATTGGGTCTTCGTCCCAAAGCCTGAAGGATGAGCTGGGTGCGGACTTGTTTTTCTTTTCCTTCATGCTCGAAATAAACGATAGAGTTTTCCCCTTCCTTTTCGGCTCGTAGGATTTTTGTTCCGGTGAAAAGGTCCATTCCCTCTTCACGGAACCGGGATTCGACCGGTCGTGCCAGATCTTCATCGCCTTTCGATAAAATGTGCGGACTTCTTTGCAGGAGCGTTACCTTGACGCCGATGCGCAAAAAAAACTGGGCCAGTTCCACCGCCACCGCTCCGGCACCCAGAACAATGATCGACTCGGGCGCCTCCCGCATTTTTAAAACATCATCGCTGGTGACGAATCCGGTTTCTTCAAGGCCCGGTACCGGATAGTCGGCCACCACCGAACCGGTGGCGATGATGAAGAATTTCGATTTGAGAGTTTGGTTTCCGGCGCGGATTTCATGAGGCGAGATAAACTGGGCCGGTTCCTGAATGAGGGTGAACCGGGGGTCTTTCAGTTGCTCGATACGATAATTGGCAAATTCTTTAATGAGTTTGTTTTTGCGGTCGTTGATGTCAGAAAGGCGGGCATGCGGGTCAACCGGCTGGATGCCGAATTCCTTTGCCCGGCGCATCAACGACATGATGTCGGAGGAACGCAGGATGGTTTTGGTCGGCATGCATCCCTTGAGGATACATAAGCCTCCCAAAGGGCCAGGATCAATAATGGCTACTCGAGCTCCCAACGACTGGGCGGTAGAAGCCGAGGAATAACCTGCCGAACCTCCGCCAATAATGACGACATCAAAATCCATATAAATCTTAGAGAGTCTGGCAGTCTTCAGGGGTCAGCTTGAACTCACTGCCGCATTCCTGAATGAGGTCGCGGGCATTTTTTTCCATAAACTCATCTCCTGTCTCCTTAAAAAGTTCCGCCGCCCTGGCAAGATGATGAATGGTTTCTTTACCGGACTTGATTCCATAATAGAGCATGGCAATGTTACTGTGGGCTCTGCCGAAATCCGGGTTGATGCGAAGGGCTTCTTTATAATGCTTGAAGGCTTCTTCCATCTCGCCGATGAAATTGCTGACCACGGCCAGGCTGTAATGAACCATCGGAGCCTCGGGTTTTAAACGCAACGCTTCGCGAAAGGATTGCGCGGCCTCCAGGTTCATCCGCAGTTTTCCGTAACGTATTCCAATATTGAAATGGGCCAGAAAATGGTCGGGGTCGAGCTCAATAGCCTTCTTGTAAGATTCGAAAGTTCTGCGGTCATCACCCAGCTTGCTGAATGCCAGGCCATCATTAAAATGCTCTTCCGCAGTTTTTTCCGCTTGCTGTTCTGACGACATAAATCTCCTCTAACTTTCTAAAAAATTAACGGTGTTAACGACAAAATTGATAATGGATCGGTACTTATGCTACCTTATTGCGCCCTCACAATGCAACCACTCGCCGCCACGCGGCGTGGGGCCAATGAGCAATAGCTAGATTTAGCTGGCAGAGGGTTTGTCTCGGCTGATGAATAAGCCCTTCCCCTTGATAACTCGAACAAATAGGAATACGTTTTGTTCGGTGCGATTTAGGGGGTTAAAATAAATCAACAGTTTGCTTTCCCCCAAGGAAATGTTGTTATGCCAATAGAACCAGGAACAGATGAAGAAAGGCTCATGCTGGGCCAGTGGATTAAAAAAGGCCAGAAGCTCATTGTAGGGACTTCGGCGTTGGGCGACTCCTATTTAGACCCTAATGTCAAAAGGGAAGAGGACGTCGAGAAAAAATCACAGGATTATGTGGCGTTTGACCACCAGGTCGCCGAAGACCTCTCTCACCTGAAGGGAAGGTTCCGCTGGGACCTGGAAAAATATTACCGTGACCGTTTCGGTCCCTACCTGCCTCAGGACTGATCATGTCTAAACTCAAGCTTTCAGAGCTCAGCGATGCCCCGCCAGAAGGGACCGGCAAACAAATTCATTTTAAGCACCTTTATACAGAGATCGACTACGTTCTCGCGTTGTTTCAGGTCGAAGGCAAATTTTATTGCCTCACCGACCAGTGTCGCTGTTGCGAAGGCAGTCTAGGACTGGGTGTGTTGAAGGGAATGTTTGCTTTCTGCGGTAAAGAGGAATGCGGCTGGAATATTAGAAAAGGATATTGCAAATTCAACCGCTCCGACACCACCCCCACCTACAAAGTTGCCATCGAAGAAGACGGCCTCTACATCGAGATCTAGCCACTGGGCGTGGGGCCAGAGCGCGGCATGCGTTCGCTTGCTTGTGATATTAGACCTTTGCCTTCGTGACCCGAAGGGGTACTAGTGGGGGTAAAATATGGATTCTTTTTAAGCGGAGAACCTCCGCAGGCTAATTATAATATCTTTATTTATCGGGCAAAGAGTTTTGGTGGCTTAACGAGTCATTACCCTCTGGCCCCACGCCGAGTGGGAGGTGCGTCATGAGTCTGGACTTAAGCAAAAAAGTTATTACGGTGCGTCCCGATCAAACGATTGCGACCAAACAGAACCTGCCCTATTATGTCGGCATCTCCACAGAAACGGTTGGGGCGGTGGGACTGTCGATGAACCTGGTGGTGATTCCTCCGGGCGGGTCGCCCAAAGCGCATTACCATAAGGATTTTGAAACGGCGATTTATTTACTGAAGGGCAGGGTGGAAACACAGTTTGGTGAAAACCTGCAAGAATCGGTGATCAATGAAGAGGGCGACTTTGTTTTCATCCCTCCCGGGGTGCCGCATAAACCGGTGAACCTCTCCGACAGCGAACCGGCCCTGGCCATCGTTTTGCGTAACGACCCCAATGAGCACGAGAATGTCGTGCCTTATGATCAGTAGCCAGACGGCCCACGTCAAACAATCCATCAAATGGTGTTTCTTTTAAAATCAACGGTTTTTGGGCCAATGTTGGATGTTTGACGTTTTTTGCTATCGCCGAGACCCTCATAATATATTGAAAAATTTGACAGTTTTGTGGTTTTGGTTATAATGGGGCCTGTTATGAAGATAAAACTCGACACAGACAGTTTCAGCATTATTGGTGATAGCCCACAGATTCGCGAGGTTTTTGACATTGTGGGCCGGGCCGCAGGTTCGCAAAGCACCGTGATGATTTATGGTGAAAGTGGAACGGGAAAGGAACTGATTGCCCGGGCGTTACATTTAAACAGTCCGCGCGCCTCCAAACCTTTCATTGCCGTCAACTGTGCCGCTATTCCTCATGACTTGTTGGAGAGTGAATTATTTGGTTATGAAAAAGGCTCGTTCACGGGCGCTGTGAATACCCGTATCGGTCGGCTGGAACTGGCGAATCAGGGAACCGTTTTTCTCGATGAAATCAGCGACATGCCTCCGACCTTGCAAGTGAAGTTGTTAAGAGTTCTAGCGGAAAGGGAGATCGACCGCATTGGCAGCACCAAGTCCACACCGATTGACATCCGGGTGATCGCCGCCACGCATCAGAATCTGGAAGTTGCGATTGAAGAAGGGCGGTTCCGGGAGGACCTGTTTTACCGGCTCAACATCATTCCCCTCAACCTTCCCCCGTTGCGTGATCGGAAAACAGACATCCCGCTTTTGGCCCAGCATTTTCTCGCACAGTGCAATGGGTCGGGCAGCCCTAAAACCATTAGTGATGAAACGATGAACGCATTGGTGAACTATTCCTGGCCTGGAAATATTCGTGAGTTGGCGAATTTCGTTGAACGAATGGTTGTGCTGAGTATCGGCTCTACCATCACCCCAAGAGATTTGCCGGATAAAGTTCTGGGTGAAGTCCCCAGAGAAAAGTGGACTCCTCTTGCTGAAGAATCACAGCCGGAAGGGAATCCCGCCCAGATTTTGCAACAGTCGCTCAAGCAATCCTTCCATGTAGGCATCCCCGATGAAGGCATCAACCTGAAAAAACTGGTGGAAGAATTTGAGAAGGAACTTCTCATCGAAGCGTTGGAAAAAACCGGTTGGGTCAAAAACAAGGCGGCCACTTTGTTGAACCTCAACCGCACCACCCTGGTCGAAAAACTCAAAAAACTAAAAATCACCAACCCCTCCTAGGCGCCAGCGTGACGCTGGACTCAATGGGGCGGTGATCCCCTACTACGGGGCATGAGGCTAATGTTGGGAGTATCACAGCTTCCCCCTGCTAAGGGACTATTCGATGCGGGCGTTGGCGAGTTCTTGTGCGACTTTGGTGATATCTTTGACAAATTTCTCGAAAGCTTTGTCATCGTCTTTATGTTGGGTTTGCCTGCGGATTTGTTCCCCATCGGCGTCAATGACAAGATCCAGTACATTGACCCCGGGAGTCACGTGATGTTTTCTGATCTCCACTCTAATTTCATTGACTTCCATAGGTTGCTCTCCAAATTCTACCGACCATAAATTTTAAGGATACTTCTCTTAAGGAAAGTATTTAATATCATTTCAGGGTAGGGGGGTCAAGCCCCTAAAGCCAAGAGCACTCTTTTAGTACCCTCTCTAGCTAGAGATCAAATTGTAAAATCGAGCAGGCGGGATCGGCTTTGTTCGTTTTGCAGTTGGGAGACGAGGGATCGGATGGAGGTTTCAAACCTCAGTAACCCTTGCTGGAGGATGGTGACCTCTCCGGCGAGGTCGGTATCGGCCAGGCCGGATTCGCTCCGGGTCAGGTTTTCTATTTGAATATTCAAGCTGTTAGCGGTGCTGACCAAGCGGTTGCCGACAGCGCCCACTCGTCCTCGGGCGGCAGTCAGAGTTTGCGAAGCCTGTTCAAAATCGTCCATTGCCTGCAACGCGCCTTGGGCGGTCGAAATATCGGAGTTAGAAATTCCTAGAGATTGGGTGCTGGCGCTTTCCACTATATTGAGACTGATCTGGTTGTCTGGTCCCGATCCTGCGCCTGCCTGAATATTGAACGGGTCGGCGTTTTGTCCCAGGGACCCGTCCAACAGGTTTCGGTTGTTGAATTGCAAGGTACCTGTGATGCAGTCGATTTCGCTTTTGATTTAACTCAACTCCTGATCCAACGCCTGCCTTTGGGAATCGTTCAAAGTTCCATTACTGGATTGTATGGCCAGTTCCCGCCCCCGGTTTACCAGGTCGGCGACTCCGGCCAGTCCGCCTTCTGCGGTGCGGACGAAATTGGCACCCGATTCGACATTACTGACAGATTGGATCAGGGCGCTGATGTCTGATCGTAGCAGAGCCGATAACGCGCTTGCGGCAGGGTCGGTACTTGCCCTGTTCAGTCTTCGGCCTGAGGAGATGCGTTCCAAAGAACTCTGTAAGCCGGACCGGTTTCGGTTGAGCAGGAAACCGTTACCAACCAAGGGCTAGACGAACCCACCATTCAGGAACTGCCGGGAGAAGGGACAGGGCCTGAGGGTCGTGAGGGTCTTGAACAAATTATAGCGCCTGATACTCCAAGGCCAGATGAGACCCAGCAGGCCGAATTGCAGGAAAATAGGGTCCGGGCAAGTGAGGCCCAAATTCAGGAGCAGGCTAATGAAGCAAGGGCGGATGACGAAGCAGATAGGGTCAGAAATGAACCTGCGATTGACACGCCTGAGCAGAGATTGAGCCGATCGAGACCCCTGTAGAACCGATACAGGAAGGTCTGGATACCAATCCGTTACGGGGTCCGCGACCTTCTGAGTTGAGGGATGAGTCCGATGCGTCGGCTGTGGAAACCGAGCGTGGGCAGAATATCAGTGATTTGATTTGAACGAACCGCCCCGCCAGCGGCATGCTGTTTGGGCCTTAATAGGGCAACTCATCAAGAGGAGACAAGCTGTAACCGGGATAACCCCTATCGCATTGAAGAGGATCTCAAAAATTATTGGCATGGTTTGCGGCTTGGTCCAATAGTTCTCGAAGGTTCGGTTTTCAACTTGAAGCCCTTTTTGGGGCCTTTGTCACGTCGAGCTGGCCTTTGGCCTGATGGCGAAAGTCCGCCCGAGGTGGTTGCACGCAGCACCGACGAAGCGGGCGTTTTATTTTTTCCGGTTTAGTAGCGCGATTCCGTCTTGATGTGTTTATCGACATATTCGACTAAACACTTTAATGGCGTAATGGGGTTTTCTGCGCCAGACCGGAAAAAATCGTGCAGATTCTCAACAACGTCAGTCCCTCTTTTTCCCCTCTCAATTCCACCCGTTCAACCAGCAATGACCTCGATGTCCGTATTGCCCGCGATACCATAAACCGTTCCGGCGGCCTACGAGAGACCAAGCGGAACATCCTGTTTGATTCCACATTTATCAATACCAGAAAGGCGCCCAATCTTGAGGCGACCGGCCCTCTGGCTGCTTTTCGGGTCGCGGATACCATTGCCCTGCTTTCCAGTCAGGCCAGGTTCAGAAAAGTCCCCATCATTGATGATCTAGCAAAAAAGGAGCGGTTCACCCTGCTCAAGCTGGGCAAACTGTTTCAGACCTGCTTGCCGACAATGTGCTGAATCCCAAAACAGCTTTTTCGACCCGGCCGAAACTGGTGCAGGCCGTGGCGGGAAAGGACGCTCCTCTGAACAGCTTCCGCATCACTCCGGTTCGCCTGTCGCAAGCGGCGATTCTGGCCTCCGATGAGCAATCCACTCCTTTGGGAGCCTTGGGCCTGACGGGTAGTTTCTTTATCAATGGCACGAAAATTACCGTCGAATCCACGGACTCGCTATTCGAACTGAAAAACAAAATCAATTTCGGGGAAGACCAGAACCGTAACGGGATTCTCGATAAAACCGAAGATGTGAACAATAACGGGGTGCTGGAAGTCATTCAAACCGAGAATCTGGAGTTTGTCCCGGCGGTGTTTATTGCTGAAGACCTTGATGGCGATGGTGAGATCGATCTGGATGAGGATATCAATGATAACGGTAATTTGGATGGAGGGATCCTTGAGACCCAAGTCCGGGCGCTGATTCAGGATAACCGGTTGGTCCTGGTTGGGCTGGCGGGTGGGCGCACCCGCATAGATTTAAGAGATGACGATGATGTTCTTTTAAATCTCGGGTTCTTTGAATTAAACAGCAAGGGGCTCCCGATTCAGAAAGAGATCCAGTTTGATGCAGCTAACCCCGGAGTCAACCTGATTAAGGAACCCCAAACTGCTGTAATTGAAATTAATGGGAAACAGTTGTCCAGTGATAATAACGTTTTTTCAGGAGTGATCGAAGACACCGATCTGGTCATCAAGCAAGCCTCGGAAAAGGCCGCCCAGATCAATATTTTCATTGATGCCGCAACATTTTTTGCCCAGATCAAAACCCTGGTTGGGCAGTTCAATAGCTCCATTACGAAAATTAATGACCTGCTGGGTATCTTGCGGACTTTTAAACGCGACGGGGACATTCAGGATATCCGCAACGACCTCACCTTCAAGCCGCAGGCAAGAGCGCGGGAGCTGGATCAACGCAATGAAAATATAGACACGCTGAGGGGGCGGCCGGGAAACCCGTTCGCAACCGGCATTTCGGTGACAAACACAGAGAAAAACAACCCGCAGGAAGTCGCGATCACCTCTGCGGTCCAGGCTGCCAAAACCGGAATTACCCGGGCTTTTCAAAACAGAGATGAGAGCCTTTTGCGAAGACTGGGTTCCATAGGCATCCGCACCTTGACGGACAATACCTTCGAATTGGATGAAAAAGAGTTCCGCCGTGGACTCGACTCCAACACGGTAGAAATTTTTGACTTGTTCACCAATGCTGAAACTGGAATCCTTCCCACTCTGGCAGAAACGCTGACTATCATTTTGCGGGATGAGTTGGGTGAGTTGGCGATTGAAGAAACTGAAATTGTCGTGCAGTCCCAATCACCAAGAGTTCTGGCGGAAAATTTTCGCAAGTTTACTGAAAACGCTAATTTAGAAAACACAATACAAACCCTTATTGCGGTGGTGTGAATTTTAATTATGGATAAACAAAAAACAGAAATTGTCAAACTTCTCAAACACAAACAGCAAACTTGTGCCCGGCTTCTCGAAAAAATGGGCGAGCAAATGGAAGCTGTGAACAACCAGGATGATTCTAGATTGCCACTGATTATAGAGGACAAGGAAGGGTTGATCGCCGGACTCAATGAGACGGATGAAAAAATTGAAGAAATTTTGGATGGACTGGATGAATCAAGCCGGAAATCGCTGGTCCTTGAAAATGAAGAACTGGGGAATCGTATCGAAGCGGATTTGAAAAAAATTATCGAGCAGGAAACCGTTTGTCAGGAAAAACTCAACCTCGTAAAAAGCGAGGTGCTGGAAAAAATCAAAGGCGTGAAAAGTGGAAAGACACTTTTAAAAGGTTATGGAGTATCTAAAAGAATCAAACCGAAAATTTCTAAAAACGTTTAACTGAAAGGAAAAAAATCATGGAGATTGCAATTGTTACCATCAACCGGGTTTTCAAAAGCTATCAGGGACAGGCCCGCATTGCAGAATTGAACAACATGAATCCTGTCAAACGGATTCAGGGTCAACGCGACCGGGTCAGTATTTCGGACGGGGCCAGAGCCGCTCTCAAGGCTCACGGGGCAGGCCAGTCTCCGGTTCGGACTGAGGAAGTCCAGTTTGTGCAAACCGAGGAGGTTGAGGTGGAAAAAAATGGGGAAAACGTGCCATCCGCAGTATAAAAGCATCGTTGACAAAGTATGGCAATTTTTGCCATACTAAAAATAAAGGAGGTTATTGTATGGCAACGATGAATGTTTCTCTTCCCGATCCGATGAAAGCGTGGGTGGAAGCCCAGGTCGAGGGGGGGCAGTATGGCAATACAAGTGATTATGTGCGTGATCTTATTCGTCGCGACCAAAATGAACGTGATCAAATCAAGACTTTGCAGACGGCGATCACCAAAGGCATTGCAAGTGGTATCAGTGACCGCACAATGCAGGATATTTTGAAGGAGGCCCGTTCAAAGGCAAAAGCGGCCAAAGATGCTTTATAAAATAACGCCGGAAGCTGATAACGACCTCATCGGTATTTATGAGTATGGCTTCCTGAATTTTGGAGAAACGCAGGCTGAAAAATATTTTTCGGAACTGGAAAGCTGTTTTCAGTTTCTTAATGAGACACCTTTTATTTGCCGGGAACGCACAGAATTTATCCCACCTGTTCGTATCAAGCATCATAGCCGTCATCTTGTTGTCTATTTGATTCAGGGTGACCGGGTTCTGATTGTTCGCATCCTTCACGATAGTATGGACACTTTGAGGCATCTTTCTCACTCTTGAAGCGCTTCTCCGGATTTCTGTTTCGCTGACAAATATGGAATGTGGGTGGGCCCTGCTGTAAGTAGGTTGATTCTTGTTGACGCTTATCTAACCGGCATCACTGAATACAATATCCGATCGCCGTGGTTGGATATTACAGAAAATCACAATAAATTTTTTTTATTATTAGACCCCCATCTTTTCGATACAGTAGCAAATTTACCTGACTCTACAACTTTATCAGAATCTGACTTTGTTATAAGAATTTCCAAAATGACAGGAGGAAACCAACTTGCCGTTAATGCTTCAGGTAGCGATACCATTAATAGCGGTTTTACAGAAATCTACCTTAACCATAACTCCAGGCTGGTAACGTTCGTACTGGACAAGGCAAATAAAAACTGGAGCGTTGATGGTTTTGCCACGGCTTCTGATCTTAATACTTAAAGAGCCTGTAGGTTGAATCCTATAGGCTCGATATATTTCAATTTTAATAGATACCTACGCTTGTTTTTCTTATTCCTGCTCTTTTATATAAATCTAACAGAATAAAGGGCTCGCCATCATCTGTATCATTTATATTGACTGTTCCACTTACCTTACAATCATCTAATTTTGTTTTTTCTTCTAAAATAGATAATTGTGTTCTATATTTTTCTTCCTCATTTCCCAGTAATTGATTGTGCCGGTTATAGTCTATCCGTCTTTCTTTTTCAATTTCTGAAGTTTTTCTTATGCGATCTTGCCTGCTTAATTCTAAAGCATTGCGTTGATTTCTGTTAAGCATTCTTCCTTGGCTGGAAAGTTCTCTTGCCACTTTGAAATATACTTGTTCAGCTTGTTTAATTCTTCTTTTTCTTTCTGCATCACGATTTACTACTTCGTTTTTTGCATTGGATATGAAATGGTTTTTATCATCTAAAAGATTTTGTTTTTCGATGGATAAAGATATTATTCTTTCAAAAGCTTCTTGTTTAATATCATCTAATTCCTTTGTTCTTATGAAAGAAAGTATCGTATAGGTTATTTCATAGTGGGTTTTTGTACGGGATGTTACGTTTAAGTTAACCCGATCCCCGAGCCTCACACCCTGGGCTTTTAAAACTCCTTGACGCGCGGCTACATGTTTAGCGATCACATTAATCCTGTTTTTTATTTCTTTTTTATCCTCAATCAGTTCTTTATCTGTAAGGGGCGGTATTGGTAAAGTGGGAAGTGTTTGTTCAAAGTCTTCATTAGTTATACTGTGCGAGGGTTTAATAGCATAGTAGAAATTAAAATAGTTCCCTCTACTAGTGCATGTTTGCATTGAACGATACATATCTGTATAAGCATTCGCAGTGTTTTCTTTTAATCTTTTTTTAGTTAATTCGTATATATTTTTTTCTTTATCATTTAATTTTTTCACCATTAAGACGTTTGTTTCGGGATGTTTCTTAACAAAAGAAATTAGTTTTAAATACATTCTATATGTATCGTATGCAGTTCCTTCTCTTGCTCCATAGATAGCGTCTGCTTTAAAAATACCTAGACATCCTGCAATTCTTAAGGCGGCTACATGGGCTCCAGCTTTTTCTTTCATTTCCTTATTAGCTTTATTTCTCTTTAACTTTTCCTCATTTTTTATTTTATTTCTTTTATCTTCTTCTTCATATTGAAGTCTCATATACTTTCTAATATATGAGTTTATATTAGTGGTACATTCCTCCATATTTACCGGGATTTTATATAGATGTTCAAGGGGCAACTCTGAACACCGTTCAATAAGTTCTTCCTTCGTATATGCCCATGCACTGGAACAACCGATTAAAAAAATTACTGCTGTTAGTAGAATCTTTTTCATGGCCCGCATTCTTTCAATTAGCCGCTGGTCGACGGTTGTTGTCCTCCTATTTGAACTTTTCAACTAATAGTACTTAAATGGCGTACCCATAGTGAAGCACCGAAGACCATAAGTGTAGCTACTATAGACCATATTATATAGAATCCATAAAGACCGGCATCTTTGTCCCTTCGTTCAACTTTGTCCAGTACAGTTATTAGATTTTGCGTGTTCTGCTTGGTTCGAGATAATATCATATTTTCAATATTTTATTATCTGTTCGATCGGTTTGGTTTATCAGTTCAGCTATTTTATTTTCTAGGGAGCCTTTTTCATATGGATGCTTGAAGGTTTGCGATTTTGATATTTTATACAGTAAGCTAAAATTCAAAAAGAAAAAATAGCCAACGGGGAACAACATTACTAAGCTTTTATCTATGTTTGAAATTAAAAACATAGCAGAAGCAATAGTCACTGTTATACAGTATGAAACTTTGCGGAATGGACGGTTTTCTTTTTTTAAACGCCTTAATTCTGGTACTATTCTTCCTTTGATTTGAGAATATTTTTACCGGTTTTTCCTATGATTTGTATTCCCATTGTTGGCCCCTCCATGCCCAAAGCCTTCGAGCAGATCACGTTGGCCTCCGCGATCGCCGATATTCTGGAACTGCGTCTGGATTTGATAGAGACTCCCGACCTGAGCACGTTGCTCGATTCGGCCCAATTGCCGGTCATCGTCACCAACCGTTCCAAACACGATGGCGGACAATTTAAGGGGACGGATGAAGACCGCGTGCAGTTGCTTCGCAATGCTTTGAAGGCCGGAGCCGATTATGTGGATATTGAAGTCTCCACGCCCCGGGAATATTTGCAACCCTTCCTGGAAGAAGGCGACCCCTCAAAAATTATTCTTTCTTTTCACGACTTCTCGCACACGCCTGAAGATTTCAATCCACTTTATGAAACCATGCGCGAAATGCCAGGAGAGATCATCAAGATCGTCACCTACGCCCGTGACCTTAGTGACAACCTGAAAATGTTTGAACTGCTTAAACGTGCCCGGCAGGAAAAGCAAAAGCTGATCGGACTCTGCATGGGTGACCTCGGGGAAATCAGCCGTATCCTTTCCCCTCTCTTTGGCGGATTTCTGACCTTTGGCAGTCTCGAAGCCGGACAGGAAAGTGCTCCGGGTCAGATTCCCGCAACAACTCTCAAAGATATTTACCGGGTCAACAGCGAGCGTTCTGATTTTAAAATTTATGGTGTTATTGGCAATCCGGTGTCGAAGAGCCTGGGATATCTGGTGCATAACCGGGCTTTTCAGGAAAAGGCATCTCTGGATATCTACGTTTCTTTTCTGGTCGACAATGTGGAAAAATTTTTCAATGATTTTAAAGATTTCTTTAGCGGACTGAGTGTCACCATGCCGGCCAAGGAACAAATCATGCCCCTATTGGACAGGGTCGATGAAACGGCCAAAAAAATCGGCGCGGTCAATACGGTGGTGAAAGAAGGGGCAGACTGGGTGGGCTATAATACGGATTGCTCCGGTGCTATTTCAGCTCTTGAAGCCTGCACATCGTTGCAGGGTAAAAATGTTCTCATTCTCGGCTCCGGCGGAACCGCCAAGGCCATCGGTTTTGGCGTGAAAGAAAAAGGCGGCCTGTTGACCGTCACCTACAATAAAAATAAAGAACGGGGCGAAAGTCTGGCAAAGGAGTTGGACTGCGAACTGGTCCATTCGCGTGACGCGGGAACTCGTGCCATAGATGTGTTGATCAATTGTTCGCCGGTCGGTATGAGTCCGAACATCAACGAAACCCCGTTTCTGGCCAGAGACTTCAAGGAAGGCATGGTGGTGTTCGACTCAGTTTATAATCCTCTAGAGACAAAACTTTTGCGCGAAGCCAAATCTGCCGGGTGCACGGTTATTCCCGGCTATGAACTGTTCATCAACCAGGCGGCCCGCCAGTTTGAGCTGTGGACCGGCCAACCCGCCTCTATCGACAGCCTACGCGAAGTATTACTAGAAAAGCTTAGAAGCTAACCTGAGGATCGGTAACGGGGTACGGTTGGGTCGACCACCTGTGACCACGCATCGATGCCGCCGACCAGGTTGTGGACGGTTTTGAATCCGCATTCGATCAATTCGCTGGCGGCTCTTTGTGAACGCTCGCCATAGTGGCAGATCACCACAATTTCTTCTTCAAAGATAAATTCCTGCTGTCGGTCAATGACCTCGGCCAGAGGAAAATTTTCCGATCCGTCAATGGCGGCGAGGGAGAACTCCCAAGGTTCCCGCACATCGAGCAGAAAAATGTCTTCCCCGTTATCCAGCTTCTTTTTCAACTCAATTGCTTGTAGTTGTTGGACGGAAGGCATTGG
Organism: Nitrospina sp. LS_NOB; assembly: GCA_001542995.1. GTDB lineage: Bacteria > Nitrospinota > Nitrospinia > Nitrospinales > VA-1 > LS-NOB. Next base: position 136,248 of record LFLA01000021.1, on the reverse strand, counting down.
CGTGATTATTGAAAACCGATCATCGGCCAGTAAAACATGAGAAGTAGCAGATAGAAAGCCATGCCCAGCAAGCTGAGGATACTTCCTGACCAGATCATCTCCCTCAAAGTCAGAAACCTTGAAGAATATGCTAGCGCCGAAGCGGGGGTGGCGATCGGTAAAATGAAGGCAAAGTTGCTGGGCAGAATCACCGTCATGGTGGCCAGCGCCGGATTAATGCCGTAGGCCGGACTCATGCTGATAGCCGTAGGCAGAAGGATGGCGATGACCGCTGAATTACTCATGAAAGTGGTGAACAGGGTCGACAACAACGCGATGACCAACAGGAAAACAGTGCCTGATTCGATCCGTCCCGAAAACAGTTGTTCAGCTAGCCATAAGGCCGCTCCCGATTCCGACATGACTTCTCCCAGGCAGATGGCACCTCCATACATCAGGACAATGGCCCAGTTGATATGGGCTTCCACCATTTTCCAGGTGATGAGGTTCAGCACGAACAGCAGGACGATGGAAATGATGGCGATATTAGCGATGCCCAGCTGGTCGCCATACCCGAACCAGCAAAAAAGTGTGGCTCCCATGACCAGGGCGATGCCCTTTTCCTGAAAGGTCAGCTTCCCCATGACCACAGCTTTTTGCTTCAGCGCTTTTCGCGCTTGATCAATGTTCTGAATGTCTGGGGGAAACAAAATTTTCAAGGCCCCCCACCCAACTGCGAACAGGAGTAGCACCAGCGGGAAACTCAACTGGGTGTATTGCAGAATGCCTAGGGTTTGTTGTCCGGCGGTGGCTTTTTCCAGCATCTCTACGGCAAGCGGCACGCGTCCTCCACCAAGTACGGTCATAGACCCACCGATGATGCATCCCCATGCCATGGCAAAGTACAGAGACTTGCCAAAGACGGAATTCTCGCGTTTTAAATTCAAGGACTGCACGATTTCATGGATGATTGGAAACAAGATGACGGCCACTGCGTGCTCGGACATGAAACATGAGCTGATGGCTGCAAAGCAATAGGTAGAGCTGACCAGTCGCCCGGGTGTGTCGCTCCAGTTTTCCATGACCCAGATGGAAATGCGGGTGCTGAGTCCACAGGCGATCATTGCCGCCGACAGAATGAAGACCCCCAGTATAAAGAAAACCGCTTTGTTACCAAAATAACTGTAAGCCTGGGTGGCTTCCATGATTCCCAGTAGCGGAACTGCGGCGATGGCCATCAGGCTGGTGATCGACAGGGGAATGAGATTGGTCGACCAAAGAAAGACACAGAGAATAAAAAGGCAGAGAACTTTATAGCCTTCCGGTGACAGGTCGCTGGGGCCTTCCAGTCCCAACAACAGGGCAAAAGTACCGAAAAACAGGGCCAGTAAAATATAGCGGCGCAGATGGTCAAAAATTATGATCCATAGAGGGCGTCTGTCGATAATGATCTGCGGATTATTTGATTGGGAATCGGTCATGATAATTTAAAAAGGTTAGACCTTGAAAATAAACTCAGCTAGCGATGATAACCGGTTGATAGTTAAAGAGCTATAATAAACTTGCCGGGGATCAGGATAATTGTGTTTTTTTGTCGAAGGTCTATTTTACCAGCAAGGGGGTCTGGCAAACTGGCAGGTTTGGGTTTTGCGGGTTCGGCGCCTGAAGGGACCTGATTGATCATCTACAAACTGCAGGTGCAACAGTGGAATTTTATGCGTATTCGGTCGATGGTTTCTTTGATGAGTCCGATCATTTGGTTTCCCGCGAAGGGGTTGTCCAGGCGGCTTGCTGAGGCCTGTATAGATGCATTTTACGCACAAAAAACAGTGAAATAAAAATTTTATATGGTTTGGCCGTTTTCAATGGTATCTTACCTAATCATAGCCTTTTCGGAAGTTTAAAAGAAAAACTGAAGCACCTTGCGGGGTTATTTCCGCTTCGGAGGAACTTGTTTGATGGGAATGACGATTACAGAAAAGATTTTAGCTGCGCATGCGGATAAGGAGTCGGTTCGGCCCGGCGACAATATCTGGGTGGATGTGGATGTGTTGATGACGCATGATGTTTGCGGACCGGGCACTTTCGCGATTTTTAAAAAGCAGTTTGGCGAAAATGCCAAAGTATGGGACCGGGACAAGGTGGTGATCATTCCCGATCATTTTATCTTTACCAAAGACACCCATGCCAACAGAAATATAGACATCCTTCGCCAGTTTGTGAAGGAGCAGTCCCTGCCGCATTATTATGATGTTGGGACGGATAATTATAAAGGAGTGTGCCACCTCGCTCTGGCCCAGGAAGGTTTTAACCGGCCCGGCGAAGTGTTGTTTGGTACGGACTCCCATACCAGTACCTCCGGTGCGTTTGGCATGTTTTCCACTGGCATCGGTAATACCGATGCGGCGTTTATTCTGGGGACCGGCAAGCTCTGGGTCAAGGTTCCGGAGACGATGTGCTTTGAATTTACCGGCACATTTCCCGAACATGTCATGGCTAAGGATGTGATTCTCAATGTTATTGGCGACATCGGGGTGGATGGCGCGACCTATCGGGCGATGGAATGGAGGGGTGACGCGGTCATGAGCCTCTCGATGGAAGAACGCATGACTCTGTGCAATATGGCGATTGAAGCAGGTGGAAAAAATGGCATCATCGAAGCCGATGATGTGACACTCGACTATGTTCGGCAGAGAACGGACGCGCCTTACAAAATTTATAAGACTGATGCCGACGCGCAGTATTTCTTCAAAAAAACATACAATGCCAGTGAGATGGAACCGATTGTGGCCAAGCCACATTCTCCTGACAACAAGGCCAAGGTCAGCGATTGTGTCGATGTGAAACTTGACCGGGCTTATATAGGGTCTTGTACCGGTGGCAAGCTCACCGATTTCATGGCGGCGGCCAGGCTCCTGAAAGGCAAGAAAGTAAAGATTGATACTTTCATTGTGCCTGCGACCCGTGAAGTCGAGCAGGATTTATATAAGGAAAAAATGGGCGGTGAAACGCTGATAGACATTTTCAAAAATGCAGGGGCCTACCTGGGTGACCCCTCCTGCGCTGCGTGTCTTGGCGGACCGAAAGATACTTTTGGTCGGGCCAAGGACAATCAGGTGGTGATTTCCACCACCAACCGGAACTTTCCCGGACGCATGGGTTCCAAGCAGGCGCATGTTTATCTGGCTTCGCCTTATACGGCGGCGGCTTCTGCTCTGACCGGGCACATTACCAATCCTGCAGATTTTATCAATAAATAAAACCATAAAAACAAAATGGATAAAGTGATTGAAGGTATTGCCTATGTCCTGGGCAATGATATTGATACGGATCAGATTATTCCTGCCGAGCATCTGGTGTACAGCTTGAGTGACCCTGAAGAACGCAAGCACTATGGCAAGTTTGCTTTGTCAGGAGTGCCTGATGACCAGGCGGGTCTGCCGGATGGAAAAATTCCTTTTACTGAAAATGGGCAGAGTGAATCGAAATACTCCATCATCATAGGTGGAAAAAATTTTGGTTGCGGGTCCTCTCGTGAGCATGCTCCGGCTTGTATGGAGATTGCCGGGGTTCGTGCGGTCGTTGCGGAATCGTACGCGCGTATTTTTTATCGCAATTCGGTGGATGGTGGATTCTTCATTCCGTTTGAATGTGTCACACGCATGGTCGAAGAGATCAAAACGGGGGATGATCTGGTCATTGATTTGAATGCGAGTACCCTCACCAACCGTTCCGCCAATAAAACTTATGAGTTGAAATCGCTGGGTGAGGTGATTGAGATTATCGAAGCGGGTGATATTTTTGAGTATGCCCGGAAGACGGGAATGATTCCATCCACTAGCCGTGGGGGCAGCTAGCAATAGCTAGTTGGGCCGAAAGACCGTTTGCCCGCAGATAAAACCATTGCAAGTTACTAGCGGAGGTACCCCGCAGATGAAAGTGGGTTCTGAAAAAACCCTTAAAATTTCTGTATTCAAGATTTGGTTGTTTCTGTTAATTTTTCCGTTTTCAGGTCTGGGTGTCTCGGGGATTTTAATAGCGGAAGCGGGGGAGATGGTTCAGGTTCCTGAAGGTTCCTTCATAATGGGAAGTTCTGAGGAAGATATCCTTTGGGCGGTGAAGAAATTTCATTCCGAATCGCTAGACTGGTACCGCGATGAAACCCCGGCGCATAGTGTGGCTCTGTCCGCGTTTGAGATTGATAAGTATGAGGTCACCTTTGGGGATTACGCGGTATATATGGAAGCCACGGGCAAGCCGCCTCCACGTGAGTATGAGAATTCACGCTTGAACCATCCTCGCCAGCCGGTGGTGAGTGTTTCCTGGCAGGACGCGAAAGATTATTGCCATTGGGCGAAGAAACGTCTGCCAACAGAAGCGGAATGGGAAAAGGCGGCACGAGGCACCGATAAACGGCATTATCCCTGGGGCAACGAAGCGGACGCTCTCAACACCAATATTCGTGGCAAGGGGGATAGTTATCGCAATGCCAGTCCGGGAGGCAAGTTTCCGGAAGGAGCCAGCCCTTATGGGGTGATGGACATGTCGGGCAATGTCTGGGAGTGGACAGAAAACTGGTATCAACCGCATCCGGATAACGAACATTCAAACGATTTCTACGGCGAAAAATTTAAAGTGATCAAGGGCGGATCGTGGAATTCAAATCTGGATCTGGCTCGCCCTGCGGTTCGTGGTAAAGCGTTTCCGGATCAGAAAAAAAACTATATTGGCTTTCGTTGCGTGGCCTCGAAATAAAAAAGGAGAATTTTATCGTGTCGATTCATAAAAAAGCAGTACAGGGAATTTTGGTGTTGGGTTGGCTGGTCTGGTCTCTGCCCGCATTTGGGGCGGGGGAACATTCGCCTCATGAAGGCAAACAGCATGGTTCGGGACAACACGGTGGCCCTGGTGACGCGGCAAAAAAAGGACATGGTGGCGGGGGAAAACATAGCGGGCATGGTTATGGCCGGCCAAAGGGGCCGCCTGCAGATATCCCGGCTCACATCAGGGGAAAGTTGGATCAGGATGGCACAAAGATCAATTTAAACCGGTCATTGATCGGTGTGAAGGGGATGCAGATTCTCGCTGACATGCCGGAATTGAAAAATGTGAGGTCTCTGGCGTTGCAGGGAAACAAGTTGGGGGATGAAGGAGTGCGTATTCTCACCACATCGGAAACCTTCAAGCATACCGAGAATCTTTCTTTGTGGGGCAACAAGGTTTCTGCACAAGGAGCAAAGATGATTGCCGAGTCGCCCAATATGAAGAACCTGAAGGAACTTAAGCTGACCCGCAACCAGATAGGCGATGAAGGAGTGGAGGCACTGGCCGCATCGGAAAATTCTTCAGCCTTGACCTTTGTAGATTTTAGTGCCAACGAGATCAGTGACCGTGGTGCTTTGGCGATTGCCAACTCTCCTCAATTTTCCAACCTGAAAAGGCTGGATCTTTATAACAACCGCATCACCACAAAGGGAATGAAGGCTCTATTGCAATCCAAAAATCTCAAGAGTCTGGAGATGCTCATTCTGGTGCGCAACGAGATTGATCTGGAAAAAGCCGATGAGATCGCCAAAAATCCGAGCCTGCCGAATTTAAAGAGGTTGGAACTGGAATAATAAAAAAGGTTTCTTTAAGAACAGAGCAGGGTTGTTAACGATACCGGCGGTCGTTATATTGGTCTATTTTTTCCTGCACCTGGCGGGCGCCCCGCATCAGGGCGTCCAACATTTCCTTTAACGCTTCGACTTCCTCCGCAGGAGATTCGGCGGCCTTTAAATTTCCCGCCTCCTCTTTCACTTCCTCGATAATGGTGTCGATTTCTTTAAGCAATTCCATAGTTTTCCATTAGGCATAGGGACAGCGAGCCATTACTTCCGTTGGCGAACAAAGGTTTTTCTCGGCTACATAAGCTTTTGCCATACTTCCTCCCACAGAAGTGAGTTTGTTGTTAGATTCAAATTCCCCGTGAAAGTTTTGAAAAAGTTCTGATTTAAACAGGCGCTTTTTAATGGGGGGGGGGGGGTCAAGACGGTTGGGATTCCAGCACATCGAGAACTTCTTTGAGAAAATCTTTTTCATCAAGGAATTTCTTTTCGATCAGCTTTTCTACACCTCCATTCAGGCGCAGGCGGTCGGCATGGGTGAGTTCCTTGGAGGTGATGACCACAATAGGTATGGACCGCCATTCAGGGGTTTTTCGTAGTTCTTCGATGAATTCAAACCCATCCATAACCGGCATCATCAGGTCGAGGAAGATAACGCCTGGAGATTTTTTCCGCACATGTTCCAAGGCGATTTTGCCATCACCAGCTTCGGAAACATTCAGTCCGTATTCTTCCAGCATTTTGCGCAACATTTTCCGGGTGCCAGCGTCGTCCTCTACCACCAGAGCAGAGCCGCTGTCCCACTTATACCTTTTCATCAGGATATGGATTCGGGTCCGGTCAATAGGTTTGGTGAGGTATTCTGAAGCTCCGAGGGAATAGCCCTTGTTTTCATCATCCACCATGGAAATGACAAACACCGGTATGTTTGCCAATTCGGGATCGGCTTTCAATTTGGTCAATACGGTCCATCCATCCATTCCGGGCATCAGAACATCCAGAGTAATGAGGGTGGGGTGAAGTTTTCGGGCCAACTCCAGACCTTCTTCGCCATCGGAAGCTGTGACGACGCGATAACCCTCTTTTTCAAAATAACGTTTCATTTGAGAATGGACCATGGGGTCGTCATCAATCACCATGATTACGTTTTCTTTTTTTGCAGAGGTAGGTTGTTCATCGGCATCCTGCAGGGTGGAAATTTTTCCGCCAATTACCGTGTTCGAAAAGAGTTAAGCAGAAAAAGCAGGTAAATGTTTGTGGACTAGGGCTAAGGGGGTAACACCGTTTGCAAGTCGGGTGAGTATCAACCTTTTGCTTCTCTAGCGAGGAGCGGGCGGAGAACCTCCACAGGTGGTTAGCAATAACCTGTTCCGCCGAGAGGATACTTTGCTCGCCAAATAGAGCTATTGCACATTGCCCCCACGGCGAGTGGTGGTGGGACGGGACGGAATCGAACCGCCGACACGAGGATTTTCAGTCCTCTGCTCTACCGACTGAGCTACCGTCCCAACACGACTTTGTTGCAACCAAAAGAGCGAAAATTAACACAATCGCCCCAACCCTGTCAATTGGGATTGGGGCTATGAATTATTATTTTTTCAGAGCTTTTTTGCTATAATGGCGTTTGCGATAGATTTTTATCAGCTTTCCTTATAAGCAAACTTGGAACGGACTCCGCCCATGCTTGTTCTCACCCGAAAAATTGGCGAAAGCATCAAAATTAATGAAGATGTCAAAATAACCGTTACAGTGGATGCAGTCTGTCCTGTCGCCTCATTTGGCGTTTGTGACTACTGATCCCCACCTGTATGTACCGGACTACAAACTGAAGCTGCTGGAAGAGGATAAGAAAAAAGTGGACCTGGAATTGGATGAACCGTTCCTCACTCGTTCCATTGTCACGATCCCGGAAAATTATACCGAAATGACCGCAAACCTGGTAGCCCCGTTGGTGATCAACTCCAAAAAGGGAATCGGAAAACAATTTGTACTGACCAGCATGGAATACGACACCCGCCATTACCTGCTTCCAGAAGAAATGCGAACCCCCCCCGCCACTCCCCCACTAGCACCAGGCGTGCGGCCCATGAGCAAGAACCCGTTGAACGAAGCGAAATCGTTGCTAGCTGGAAAAATCCATTACTTGTTTCCTGCGGAGGTTCTCCGCCAGCGTGACGCTGGATCCAGACTGCAATAGCTTTTTAAGCCAAGAGAAAACTTATCCGCGAGAAAAATAAATTGCTAGCGGGCCCCACGCCGAGTGGTTGCTATTTGGCAGCGGCGGCTCGCCGCTGGTTCAGGTAGGCCGCCAGTTGTGTGTCATTGCTGTTGGCATCTATATAGAGGTAGGTGTCGCGGGAACTGGAATTGAGGGCAAAGTTGACCCGGTCCAGTTGCATGCCATCGACAAACATGAGGGTGTCCCACGGCGTTTGCACCCGGTAGTCGCGGTTCTTCTTCACAAATCGGATGAAGGTTTCAAAGGAACGGGCGCAAAGCTCCGACCGCAGACCTTCCAGATCGCAAACCGCTCTCAATTGCGTCGAATTATTTTTGGTTTGCCCTTCCAGTTTTATAGCCAGCGTAGTTTTTTCGGCCGCCTGGGTTTTTATAGCTTTGCGGGAAAAATATTTTTTGATTTCTGCTGACGGTAGATCGTAGCGGATGAAGGCATGAAAATCATCCTGGATTAAAGTGTTAAAGCGATTGAGGGTCACCCGTCCCCAATGTCGCATCCTGAAATCGGTGCTCTGGCTGGCTTGGGCAAGGTTGCTGGCTCCCTGTTCGCATTCTTCCATTGAAATATCTACAGCGCAGATCAGATTTTCCAATTGCAGTTTGTTTTTAAAAACTGTGCCATATTTTTCCTGAATTCTTTCATACATTTTTTGCCGGGGATTCCAAGTCTTAAACGGATCTTTTAGCAGGTGCTCCCTCATCTTGGCGGGAGAATCGTTAAAGCCCAGAATCAGTTTTCCGGGGCTGTCCGGCGCAGTGTGGGAGCGGGTAATGACGATTTCCTGCCAGCCGATGGTCTTGAGTCTGTCGGGGAGTCTCATCGCGGACAGATTTTCGTATCCCTTTAAGCAATCGTTGTTGGAGATTTCCTGCGAACAATAAAACTGTTTTATCTTGAGCTTTCTGGAAATATTCTGTTTCAATCCACGGATTTTATCCAGGAAGGCTGTTTGTTCTTCATGACTTGGCTGATTGTTGAGGAATTGAATAACTTCATCTTTAGTGGCGTTCCAGGGAATCAAGATGGTGTGAAACCCGGCAGTTTTCAAAAACTGATTGCTGATGCCAATAACTTTATAAGTGGAATTCCTGGAATCGGCGAAAGCTTCCTTCAAGATACGAGTGCCGGTCAGGCACTGTTCGATAAGTGGAATCTGGTCTTCCGTGAAACCGATTTTCTTTATAAAGGGGAAACACTCCAGCGTTTGTACACCGAATTGTTTTTCCAACGCCTGCTTTTCTTCAAGGAGGTAGTGAAACGCGTTAGCGGTAGCAGGAGGTGGAATAAATAAGAACCCCACCCAAAACGCTAAAAAAATTCGTGACAAAAGTTGTAGTGCCATGCTCCATTTATACCACCCTTGGGCAAGGGAGGCAATCCGCCGGCTGTAGAGGTGGGGGATTATTAACCAAACTTACTTATTATCATTCAATAAGTCCGCTGGCCTGTTCTTTCCATGTATCTTCAAACATCATACTGAAAGTGGCCGATGGCTCATTGACCATCATTTCACCTCTGTCAAGGGCGGTTCTGTATGTTTTCTCAAGCGTCTCCAGCAGTTTTTTCTTGTAATCCGTATCCTCGTTTCCCTTCAGGTGGATACCCTTTGTTTCCAGAATCAGAAGTTTTCCGTTATCTTTTCGGCAGGCTACAAAATCGGGATACACGCGGTGTCGTCTCCAGCCTTGCAGAGAGTATGCTTGTCTTGCGGCGATTTTGTGCCACCAGTATATGGCGTTGCTCTTATCCAGATAGAGTGCGAAGTCTCGTTCCAAACCGTTAAAACCGCTTTCATAAACGGGGTCAAAAAGGCTTTGCTGTATGGGTCTGCCATGTTCGCTCTGTAATGATCTTTCTTGACTGGAAACAAAGACCTCGAACGACTTGCTTAGCTCGTAGTCCAACCGCTCATCGGTCTCAAGATGAAACCTGATTTCATTCTGTCCGACTTTGTCGCGGAAAACCGATTCGGCTTTGCCATCCATGTCATCTTTCACCCTGCGCCGCAAAACTTCCGAAAGATAAATCCGATTATTCAGCAGTTTTGAATCATCGTGTCCACTGTTTCTGTGCTGTTCAATAAAACTCTCCGCCATGCGCGCCGCCTGCCAGGGATTGGGAACCATGTCCGCCAGTCGCCGGACAAAATAATCCAGGTTCAACCGCTCTCCGGCATCAATCGTTGCCTCGGAAGGTTTGCTTTCGGACTGTATATCAACCGTGACCTTGATCTCTCGAATGGTGTCTTCATCGTCCAGATTAACCTTTGCGCCCGCACCAATTGCTCCCCAATCAACTGTGCTTAATATGTCGCGGTCGTAGTCAATAGGACGCCATTTTTTTCCATCTTTATGCAGAACCTGCGGGAGAAATATGTTTAATTTTTTGTATTTGCCTCGGCGTTTGACGGTTGTCCGCTCCGGCGCGTCTCCACTGCCGTATCCGTGAATGGAACCACCGAGCCCGGTAAGCCCCTCGTTTTCCAGTCCTGCCCTGATCCCTTTAACTGCATCACCTACGTCTTGGTTGTAGCAATAGATATAACATTGGTTCAGAGAGGCATATTTTTTGATTCTGCGTGCCTGTGGTTGTCTCATTACCCGCCCGACCATCTGCGTCATTGCTGTTGTCGCTGTCGTGTTATCCAGCAATGCAAGTACATAGGCAAACGAGCAATCCCAACCCTCTTTGAGCGCGTCTTTTGTGATAATCCAACGGACAGAACTCATTTCGTTCAGTAAATTCTCGCCCGCAAGCTCCTTCTTTTCCGATGATTGAATCCTGATTTGATTCTCCGGCACGGCGAGATTCTGTATCAGATATTCCCGCACATCTTCGGAATGAATATACCCCTGCTGTCTTTGATCCCTGCCGGTTCTCTGTACTCTCACCAAAGCAATCGGGCGAATATAGCGGTTTTCTCCTTCTTTTAACTTTAGCGCTGCACTTGCAAGCCGGTTTAATTGCTTCTGTGTTTCGGCAAGTGTGTGCTTCCAGTCGGAATTGCTGAAACTGTGAACCTCTATCGGCAGTTTGATCATCTCCTCATCCTGAAGGTCGGCGCCCGATGTGTTGACAAGAATATTACTGATTCCAGTTTTAGGCGTAGCGGACAGTTCAAGCACAAAGCGGGGATTGAGTCGGTTGACGGACTTTACAAATTGTTTGTTGTTAGTGTCATTTTTTCCATAGGCTTTATGGGCTTCATCGAGAATTACCGTGGGGCGAATCAGTTTGAGTACATTGATCAGGCTTTGTTTCATCCAGTTGCCGCTGTTGTTTTTCTCCAGATCGGGATATTGCTCTGAAAGTATTTTATTTGCGGTTGAATCATCCTGTTCCGGGAAAAATGACGTATATCCGCCGCTGTCGCGAAATATCTTGAGAAAATCCTTGTTCTTTTGCCGGTTAGCGGATGGCAGCATCAGCATCATGATGCAGAGATAGTTTTCAATATCCTGTTTGGTAAAACGGTCGGCTTTCTGTAGCAGTTTGACCCTGCCGCCGGAAATCCGCTCAAGCCTCTGCCGATAAGGATGTTCGCGGTTCCTGAAAGCCGCGATAGTCTGTTCGTAAATAGCCTTGGTCGGCACAATCCACAAAACAAACCCGGTGTCCTGCTTAATGCGCTCTAGCGCGGCCACGCCCAAAAGCGTCTTGCCGCCACCAGTGGGGATTTTCAGGCAGACATGCGGGATTGGATCGCCGGAAGTTGCGGTGCGGGTGATGTATTCGGGGATGGCAATGTTGCCGTCTTGTGGAATGCCGGGGAGAACGTTTTGCTTTTTTAGAGTTCTCCAAGCGACGGCGGGGAAGTCTCTATTCTCTTGCGAAGTGTCAATTCCTGCATCTTCAAGGGCCTTTAGCCTTTTTTGCAATTCCGTGCGGGCTTGCTTGAGCGCATCAAGCCAGCGGCCTAACTGCTCGAGGGCGGTTTGTTGGTAGGATTTGAGTTGCATTTAATTTGTGTTGTCATTCTGGTTTCGATTCTCGGCAACAATCATTAGTTTCTTTCTGTATATGCTTATGGAATGATCCGCTAGAAATTTTTTCCATGGCAGCTTCTTAATAACCCATCCTTTTATTCTGTACAGGAACCCTACAGAATACAGCAGTCTTACACCATCATATTGACCACTGGAGCAGTTTGTCAGGTATCGCATATTGCCACCATGGATATAGCCGCTTAATTTTAATACCTTGGAGCTAATGGCTTCCCCGACTGATGGAATAAATTGACATATCCAGCTCAATATAGTCATAAGTTCTGTCCCAAGTGGCAACATGGTCACGCAATCAGCCGCATTAACCAGCCTGTAAATAGGTGTCTTGATATCAGCTATCCATTCTTCATCCCCCACTCTCGGCGACCCAAAGGTATAACACGCGGCGATACCGCCTTTATGTGACAATTTTTTTGCGGCGACAGTCGCCAGCGCGCCACCTAAGCTGTGCCCGGTGATAAATAAAGGCTTAGCTTTTAATGCCTCTTTATTTAGGGTGTTTTGAATATCCAGAGCCACCTCATCAAAAGCATTTTTAAATCCCGTGTGAATTTTGCCGCCTGTTTCACATTGCATGGCTTCTGCGTTTGCATCTGCTTTGATATCCTTCATGCATGTAGCCTCAGTGCCGCGAAAGGACAGAACAATAAATTCATCATTTTCCGCTAAAATTGCCTGGGTCCCATTTTTGTCAAATGTTTCAAGGAGTCTGATTTTTAAGGTTGTCAACTCGTTTTTAAGTTTTTCTTTTTCTTCATTATGATCGTACCCGACGCTGGCAATCAGCTTTATTAAAGACGATTGTTTATTTTCATCAATCAATTTCGATAAGTTGTCGAGCAAATGTTTTTTATGCTGGTCGTGAGAAAAGATCGGATTGAATCTGATATAGGCTAATTCCGACAGACAAGCCATAAGCCAAGCGGTTCTATCGCTATATGCTTTCCTGTAAACTGGGGGTCTGCCTTTATCCAGTAAACCTTTAACTCGATTTAAGTCTATCTGTGAACTGGCAAGTATGTTGGTCATTATCATTACCTCTCGATATATTGATCATAAACAGTTTGGGTTGAGTGCTATATATTCGCCTGCTCACCGCCGTTTACCATAATACCCCATACGGCAAGCCGCAAAATACGATTCCCATTTCCGCCAATTCTTTCTGTCCCATAAACTTGTGGGTGGCAAATACCACGGCGGTTTTCTTTTTGGCTTTCGTCTGTTTGGCAATGCGTTCGGCGCGGATGCTGTTCAGGGCGGAACCCGTGCTACGCAGAAAATCAAGGTTCGGTTCATAGATGAGGTAGAACATCTTATCAGCCGTTTCATGGAAAAACCCGTCTTTTCCTTTGGTTTTGCGGATTTTGTCCGGCGATTGTCCGGTTGCCGTATAGACCAGATGGCGGGCCAGTGTTTCGTAGTCCGGCAGGTTCTTGCCGGTGAGCATTTTTTCAATGCTCATTTCCTCGCCCAAGGTGCAATAGGCAAAGCTGCCACCAAGCCCATTTTTCAGGTTTTCATCTTTTGCTTTTGGCACACCCTTTATCACGCGGCGGACACGTTCGGCGGTGATTTTGCTGGCGTAATCCTCACACTCCACCAGAATAAATTTGCGGTTGCCGCCGTCTTCTTTGTTCAGCGCAAGCACGGCGTGGGCAGTGGTGCCGGAACCGGCGAAGGAATCGAGAACTATCGCATTCTTGTCTGCTGCTATGGTGAATATTCGCTGCAACAATCCCAATGCTTTCGGATTGTCAAAGGGCAGTTGCTGGTCGCTGAAAATTTCCTTCAGAAGTTTGCGCGCGCCGTCCGTGTGTCCCACTTCGTCATAGGTCCAGATGGTCAGAGGCACAATCCCTTGTTGTGTCTCTTTAAGATACCTTTTCAATTGAGGAGCTCCCCGTCCCCCTTTGCTGAAAAACACTTTCCCTTCGGCCATCCATTCCTTGATAGTTTCCTCTTTTGTCATCCAGCATCTTCCTTCTGGCGGTAGATATTTTTTCCCTGTGACTGGGTTCAGGATAGGATAGTCATACGCCTTGCTGTATGTTTTAACTGATAAATCATGGATACGGTAAGAGCCTCTTCTGTCATTATCATCATGTTTATACAGTTTGTTAGTTTTCTCTGTTCTTGGCAGAAGATTGCGTGCCCATCCGTCTTTTTCTTTACCATTGTTCTTTTGCTTGGCGTAGCACAAAACAAAATCGTGATTGTCAGAAAAATACTTGGCATCATTCGCGGGCGCGTATTTTTTCTGCCAAATAATATTGGCCACAAAATTCTCCTCCCCAAAAATCTCATCCATCATCATCCGCAACCGATGTTGCTCATTATCATCAATGGAAACAAAAATCACCCCGTCCTCGGCCAGCAGTTCGCGCAGCAGGTGCAGGCGCGGCCACATCATACACAGCCATTTGTCATGCCGCTCAAGGTCTTCGCCATCCACCGGGCCTTTATCCTTCAACCATTCCTTAATCATCGGGCTGCTCACATTGTCGTTGTAAACCCATTTTTCATTGCCGGTGTTATACGGCGGGTCAATGTAGATACAGTTCACCCGCCCGGCGTAGCGCGGCATCAATGCCTTGAGCGCGTGCAGGTTGTCGCCGTGGATAATCAGGTTGCTATCGAGTGATGGCTTTTGACCTTTCGATGGAAAAGATTTTTTAGCGTCTATCTCAAGCGTCCTTGACGGAGCCGCAAGGTGATGGGCATAAATGAGTTGCTTGCCTTTGAAATCAAGCGTCGGCATTGAGGTTGTCCTGAAAATAAATATTGGTTGATAAAGAGGTAAGCGGGGATAGACGTGACTCTTGAACCGCCAAACCAAAGGAACGCGGACGAGAGTTTACACCCAACCTACCCAGGGGCAACGATACCAGATTAAAGCCCTTTTGAAAACAGGACATTAACGAAGTGATGTCACAGGCTCACGAAGTACCCGTGCCGGGCATGAAAGCTAATGATGGTAATATCACAGCTACGGAAAAATATCATGGCCCCGCGCTGAGAGGCTAATAATAAGCCAGCTCTATTTGCATGATTTCATCGTCGCGTTGCTCGAACAGAAAGTCTTTGGCAGGTTGGTTGATGAAAGCACGGAATTCAGCCGTCAAAAGCAGGTGGCCGCCGAACGTAGCCCGGTTAGACGGTGATGGTGGTAGCGCCGATGTTTTTGTAGGCTTCGAGAGAGCGTTTGTGGCAGGTGAGGACGAGGACCTGTCGCTGTTTACTGAATTTGCTGAGAATTTTTATGATGCGTTCATCGCGTTCATCATCGAAGTTCACGAATATATCGTCCATCACCGCAGGGAGCGGTTCGGAGCGGGTTTCGTATTCATTAATCAGGCCGAACCGCATGGCCAGATAGAGTTGTTCGCGGGTTCCCCGGCTCATTTCCAGCACTCCTTTTCTCTGGTGCTGGTCATTTTCTATCAGCACTTCATCCTGGTCGACGGTTTTGATAATGCGACGGTAACCGGTGATTTGAGTGAACAGGTTTTCCGCTGAGCGGATCACCCCGGGCTGCCGGGTTTTTTCATATTCCTGCTTTGCGGCTTCAAGGAGAACCAGAGCCCCCCGGTAAGCGGCCCACTCCTCGGCCAGGGATTGCAGCTGTTGTTTCAGAAACTCCAGTTCCGTTTGTTTCGCGATCAGGTCGTTGTTGGAGGACAACTTTTCAATTTCGTTGCGGGTTTCGCCGATGTTCTGTAACAATTGTTCGCGGTCGCCGTGCAGTTCTTCCAACTCAACCTGAAGACGGCTTAGCTTTTGTTTGATTTCTTCAAGCGAAGCAGCTTGGATGGCTTCAATAAATTTATCAAAATGCGAGCCCAGCCCGATATTGGATTGAATGATTCTGCGTTTCTGTGCGATTTTTTCTTGCAGGGATTTTCGAACATCCAGAATGGATTGCTTACGCAGAAAATCCATAGAATCTTCAGCTCCTGATGAACGAATAAATTGCGCCAGGTCGTTGGAGATTTTTCCCAGTTGATTTTCAAGATGCGTGAGTTTGTCGGCCTGATTCTGGTATTGGTTTTCCAGCAGGTTGCTTTTTCCCCGGTTGGCTCTACTCTCATCAAAAGCATGGCCGATGATCTCGATATTCAGGGGAAGGTCATTTTTCAATGAAACGTTTTCAACCATTGATTCGAGTGAGAGAACACTTTCCCGGGTTTCCTTGCAGAGGGTTTTCATTTGCAGGATACGTTCATCGAGCCTTGCCCGCTGAGCGAGCATGGTTTTGACCTGTCGGGCGGTTTTGGCGATGTTTTTTGTGGTGATGGGGGCAATGCTGGGATCCAGGCTCCGTTCCTTCAGCCACTCTCGCCATTCACCAAACTTATCGTTCAATTCTTTTTCTTTTTGTTCCCATTGGCGGGCAAGATTTTTCTCGGTAAGGTCTTCCTTGGTGAAATCGTCCGTGCTTTTTGTGGTCATCTTGAAAAGAAAGATACCTCCGGCAATAAGAAGCAGGGCGCTGGCTAAAAGAGGGATGTTCATAAAGTACCCACTAAGAACCACTCCCAATGCGCCGGTTGCGGTAAATCCGTAATAAAATAATTTCAACCAATCGGGAATGTTCCAGCCTTCTGACATTTTTTCAGCTTTTATCCTGCGGTGGCTCTCCAGACGATCCTGATACAAATCCCGGTCTTTTCTCAAGCTTTCAAAGCTGTCGTAAAAACCGTCGATCTGGCCTTTTTCCGCTTCGGTTAAATCAAAAGCCATTACGGTTTTTTCATCCCAGTCCCGGTCGATGGATTTGATTTCTTCGGCAATATGCATATCCAGGTCTTCCCGTTCGAACTGCACTCTGTCCAGGTCCTGCAGGGCAGACAGAACGGATTGGGTGGACTGTTGCAGTCGATGAACATTTTCTTCCTGTCCAAGCAGGTCATGGTTTACGGTCAGGGCATCGCGGTTATTTTTCAGTGTTTGCAGGGCAGACTGTTCTTCTTCAATGCGCAGGGTCAGGTTTTTCTTTTCCTGCTTCATGGACTCAAAAGTCTTCAATCCATTTTCAGGGAACTGCGAGAGGTCTTCCAGTGTTGCCAGTTTATTTTTGGCTTCCAGGAACTGGATGGTGTCTTCATAAAGCCGGACCTGGGTTTCCAGCGTTCTTTTTCCGGATTCGAGGTCTTCCAGGGAATTTTGCACGCTGAGTTTTTTTGTCAGTAGTCCGCCGAGTTCTTCCTGTAGTTCATCAAACAGAGTCAGATTTTCCTGGGTCAGCAGAATTTCCTGTTCATTGAATTTTATTTTTTCCAGCAGGTCTCCCATTTGTGAGGGGCCGCGCGGTTTGAAAATCTGCTTGCAGTGAGTTTCCAATTCTTTTTCTATTTCTTTCAGGGAAACATTGCCGAGACCCAGTCCGGCACCATAGATGCGGTTTTTGACCTCATCGCTGTTGAGAGTGTTGAAGTCATGCAATTCATCGATGGTGAAAGCGTAGATATTTCTATAAATATCTTTGGAGGCGTTTCCAAGAAGGTGATTCAAAGCGGCTTGTCCCTGCAGGTTCTGATTAGGAGTGGCAATTCTTACCGTTCCTCCATGCGTGCCGGGGCTCCTTGAAATGATCAGATCCTCGCCGTTTTGCAATACCACTTTCAGGCTACCGCCCATAGACCCTCCCTGCACGGGAGTATAGAGGTTGGTGTTATCCCTTTTGGTAGGGAACCCGAACAGGATTCGCCGGATGAATTCGAGCAGGGTGGTCTTGCCAAATTCATTTTTGCCATAAATGACATTGATTCCGGGAGCCAGTCCGGTGATCCGCTTATTGGCGAATACTCCGAAGCCGTCAATATGGATTTCGCGTAATTGCATGGCGTTTCCTATGGGTTCTCGTGGTTGACCAGTTGGTCGAGCGCCAGATTGCGAGCTTTCAGAGTGATGGTCCGAATATTTTCACCGTCTTCCAAATATTTTCTTCCTGCCCAGGATTCGAATACGGGTTTCATGGCTTCCTGAATTTTGCTTTGCAGTTGTTTGTCCTGGTCGTCTTCGCAAAGATTTAGAAGGTCGGCGATAAAATCCTTGCCGTCCTTCAGAGAGTCAATGTCATAAGTGCCTGCGGTTTGAGTGGAAAGGTCCACCAGAATCCAGGGCGAATGCCCTTCAAAAAATGCATGGATCTCTTCGGCCAGAGCTTTGGTGGCCCCGGGGTTTTGCAATTCATTGTGGACCGCAGTTCGTCCTGTTAAAACCAGTCGTACTACCAGGCCTTCGCGGGTCAACGATTCTTTGGCGAGCTCTTCCACCTGCGACTGAATGGCTTGCAATACCTCATTAATACTGGAGGCGCTGCTGACATCCACTTTGGTGGAACGGTAGCTCACCACATCGGTGGCGACGAACCGTATATTGGCGGGCGCGCCGGAATTCAGGGTGACGAGACAACAGCCTTTAGGGCCGGTTTCCTTGAGATGCCGGGCCTGGGTGTTGCCGGAATAAACAATACACGGGTTATTCTCGCGCAGGATTTTGAATTCATGGATATGGCCCAGAGCCCAGTAATCAAAATCGCTGGATATTAAATCCTGCAAACTACAGGGGGCGTAATTATCATGTCCGGGATGTTGCCCGACATTCGCGTGCAGGAGCCCAACGGCAAAACCCTGCTCCTGATCTTTCTTGAACTTTAACGCCAGGTTTTCGTTCACTTCTTTCTGAGGATAGCTGATTCCGTAAATCCAGGCCAGTGCCTCACCTTCCCGGATTACCGGGATGCGCTCCACTTTATTCCCGGGGAAAATAGTGGTGTTCTCCGGCCAATCCAACATGTGAGACCAACTGTTGGAAGGGTCGTGATTGCCATGTACAATAAAAGAAGGAATGCCTTTCTCGGATAGTTCCAGCAGGCCGCGGCGAAATTTCAGTTGTGCTTGCAGGCTTCGATCGGCGCCATCAAAAATATCCCCGGCGATCAGAACCGCGTCCACCTTTTCTTCTACGGCCAGTTTCACGATATTGTGGAAAGATCGGAAGGTGGATTCCCGCAGTCGTTCAGTGAGAGACGGCACCTGAGATGCCAGGCCCTTGAAAGGGCTGTCAATATGGAGGTCGGAACAGTGAATAAAACGAAACGCAGTCATAATATATTATTGCCAGGCTGTGTTTCAGCCTCGGCCCTTCTGCTTTTTGGGTTGTAAGCTATTATACTTCAATAGTATAGACCATCTATTTTGCCGCCTCAATGATTTTCTGGTGAGTCTGGCTGCGTAAGACCTTTAAGGAAGAGCTTGGCAACGAATTAAGCCAAAAGCCATCCTATTAACTATGGAATATCGTCGGTTCGGAAAAACAGAAGAAAATATCTCGGTGATCACCCTTGGGGGAATGCGTTTTAAAAATGGGTGGAATCCTCCACGCGCGCATCTTCCTGTGGAGTCGGTTAAAAACTGCATTGAAATTACCCGTCAGGCCCTGGAGCTTGGAATCAACCATATTGAAACGGCTCATGGCTATATGAAAAGTGAAAACCTTTATGGCGTGGCTCTTAAGGAGTTGGGCGTACCTCGCGAGAGTTTTAAGATGATGACCAAGGGGGCTCCTATGACCGGGGAGGAAACCCGCGCACTGGTTGAAGAGCAATTGCACAGTTTAAAGTTGGACTATCTTGATTTTTATGGGTGGCATGGGATCAATAATGAAGAGAGGCTGAAAGCGGCGGTTAAGCCAGGCGGGCCGGTGGAGGTCTTGCATCGATTGCGCGAAGAGGGACTCATCAGGCATATTGGTTTTTCCACGCATGCTCCTCTGGATATCATTCTTCGGGCTCTGAATACCGATCTGTTCAGTTTCGTGAACCTGCATTATTATTATTTTTTTCAGCGCAACCTTGCCGCAGTCCGATTGGCGGGGGAGAAAGATATCGGTGTGTTCATCATTTCTCCCAATGAAAAGGGTGGCCTGTTGTGGAAACCCTCACGAAAGGTAGAGGAGACCTGTCAGCCTTTGACCGCGATTGAGTTTAACGGACGGTTTTGTTTGAGCCATCCAGAAATCACGACTTTAAGTATGGGGATTCATGAGCCGGAGCATTTCGGGCAAAACCTTTCCATCCTGAATGATGAGGGTTCTTCGGCGATGGGCGAGACTCTGGCGAAGATGGATGCGCCGCTTTCCGAGATACCTGGTCTTTGCACATTGTGCGCAGAATGTTTGCCTTGCCCTGAAGACATCAATATTCCCGAAGTGTTACGTTTCCGCAATTTGTTGAAAGCCTATGAAATGGTGGACTACGGCAGGTTCCGCTACAACATGTTCGAGGGCGAAGGGCATTGGTTTCCGGGAAACTTTGCTTCTAAATGTACGGAATGTGGGGATTGTTTGCCGCGTTGCCCGGAAAAGCTGGAAATTCCAAACCTGTTGAAAGAGACACACAAAGAATTATTTGACCGCAAAGCCTGGGCTAAAAATCAGTTTTTCCAGCTGGCGGTTTCGATTGCCAGATTTTTGCGTAAATTTATTCCGGGTCTTACCTGACCATGGATTGTTCTGCAAGACGGCTGTTGTCGTTCTTGCGACAGACTTTAAGGACTTCTGCCGATTCAGTATCCAGGATCTCTTTAAAGATGTGGGTCATTTTTGGAAGTGCTTTTTTGAAAGCCTCAACGCGTTTAGGCTCAAAATCTTTTCCACTGCCATCTTCAATGATCTGCATGGTTTTGTCTAATGTAAATATTATATTTATGCCCAAAAGTATTTATTTTACCCAAGGTAAGGGGTAAATCGTTTTATATGCGGTTTAACTTCTCCCTCATTAATCTGCATAACCCTTTAATTTTTTGGTTTCTATTTTAGCTGAGGGGGGATGCCAGGGATATAGGAGTTTGGATGGTTTTAAGTGACTCATTCTATGGAACTAAATTAAGTTAGGACGAAAACACCTCGATATTTGGATTTCCAAATTATTTTGGTCAAGTGTAAGGGCATTGACGAACGTTTGGTTCCCTAAATTTGAATGCAGCCTGTGGGGAAAACTACCCCAGGATTTCAAAGGATCTAGGCCTAAATATCTGGTGTATCTGTGAATTTTTCACAGGAGTCCAAGAGCTTTTGGGCGTTGCGGTAGGTGTCGTCTTTTTTCAGCACATTTTTCAGTAGCGGGATGGCCTTCTGACATTTAAGGAGTTTGGTATAAATTTCACCCATGATGAACTGCAGGTGAATTTCATCGGGGTCTATCAGGCTGTAGCGGTTGCCATACATGAGCACTTCTTTGGCTTCGCCCAGACCTCGGTAACTGAAAACGATGCTTTGCAAAACCTTGAGATTCATCGGGTCTTCCTCAAGGGATTTGAGGGAGTATTCCAGAGATTTCAGATATTCATTTTTGATATTGTAAAATTCGGCCACCGATCGCTGGAGACTCTTGTCACCTGATTTTTTTTCCGCTTGCTGAAGCAGGTTGACCAGTCCAATTTCCCGCATCACAGTTCCCATTTGGCGCGGGTCATTTTTTGCCGTGCTCTTGAAATAGTCCAGGGCTTCTTCTTTTTTCCCCAGTTCCAAAAGGTTGTACCCTATATATAGGTGGGCGAAACTCAATTGCGGGTTTTTTACCAAAACCATTTTGAGGATTTCAGCGCTTTTCTCATATTCGCCGACTTGATAATAGCTGTGGCCCAGGTTGAGCAGGTTCTCGATCACTTCAGGGTTCTGTTCCACCTGTTTGATCAGCCGGGCCATCTGATCTTTACCAGCCTGCAGATGGTAACGAACGAGATTGTTGTCTTCTATCATGCTCAATGCTTTAAGCAATTGTCCCCGATTGTTGTACATGACACCGCGCTGATAAAGATCCATGGCCTGGTAATAGGTCCTCAGAGTCATCCGGTCTGTTGCAGAAAGATTCTCCACATGGTTGGCAATTTGATCAAAAGAAGCCCGGTTGAATACATATTTTTCTCTTCCGGACACGTCGATCACTTTCCCCAGGTCGAGATAAAACTCAATAGCGGGATGGTTGTCGGTGATAAGGGGGTGACCCTTGCCTAAAGCCTGAATTTGTTCATCCAGCAGCCAGATATTGCTGAGAAAGGAAAAGATATTTGGGATTTCAATATCAGCCAGCGCTTTTTTAATTTCGGGTTCTTCCAGGCGGACTTTAAGTTTTTCAAAATCAATTCGGATCGGTTGATCGGATCCGATAATGAGAATTTCGTTTGCCACCGAAAGCCAGCCCATGGTGTAAGGGAAAACGGATTGGAAGGTTCTGAAGTGCATGTCGACTTCTTCTTCTCCCTGACTGTGGAGGGGAATCCATTGCGCGGCGATTCCTCCCGGTTTGAGGCGACTTTTCTGGAGTTCATAATATTCCTGGGTATACAGGTTTACGGTGAACGCGGTACGGGGAGGCGGTGGCTCGGAAGTGATGACGTCGTAACGTTTGTGGGTGGTCAGAAGGTAGTTCCTGCCATCCTGAATGATAAAATTTATTTTGGGGTTGTCAAGCGCCTGATGGTTCTGGTCGGCAAACATTTTCCCCGCGTTGATGACACTGGTGGATAGCTCCAGGCTGTCGACGGACTTGACGCGCGGGTGAATGCCCGCCGCGCCTGTGGTTTGCCCGGTTCCAAAGCAGACCACCAGCACGTCATCGGGTTGGTCCACCAACAGGATAGGAACATGGGCGAACAGTTTCATGTAGCGTGTTGCGATCAGGTTGGAGGCAGACATGGAAATGCCGTTGGTGATCAACCGCTTTGCAGTCGGGTCGAGAATGCCATAATCGTCCTTGAACACGGCCACGGTATCAGAGAGGCCCTCCTCGAAATACATCAACATTTTAATGTTGCGTTTGCCGGCGCTGTCTCGCATGAAAAACGGATTTAATAAATTTTTTGGAATGGCCATGTTGACAAAGAGGATCAGTGCTGTGAACACGACGGTCAATCCCTTGCGCACCGCCGGGCTAATATAGTTTCCGGTGCGGAACAGTAAAACCATGGTCAGCAGGTTCAGGGTGGCGATCAGGGTCAGGCTGACCTGGCTTCCCAGGTTTGGCAGCAACAGGAAGCCCGCGCATAACGATCCGAAAATCGCCCCCAGTGTATTTGCCGAATAGATCTGGCCGGTGGCCTTGCCAACGTTTTGATGTCCGCCAGAAACTATTTTTATCAACAGGGGAAAGCACATGCCCAACAGCAGGGTGGGTATCAGCATGAGTCCGGCGGAATCTTTGAAGTAGCGCAAAAACGCTGCGCCCGGATCGGTCAAGTTGTAGCCGTTCCAGGGAGCGGAAAGGATGGACTCGAGTCCGTACAGGGAGCCGATCACGTAAAGACCGGTGCTGGCTTGCAGGATTAACAAGGCGGTGCGGATGTTATGGATCCGCGATGCCAGAGGGATCAACAACAGGCTTCCTAAAAAGATTCCCAGAAGAAAGACCGTGAGCATCATGCTGAAGGAATAGACGGTGCTGGCGATACTGAACACCAATAGCCGGGTCCATAACACTTCATAGGCCAAAGCCGTGAATCCGCAGATAAAGCTGATGCCCATCCAGAATTTCTGGTCCGCGTTCAAGTCGATGCGCGGTACCCGTAAGGGCGGGAGTCGAAACTTCCAGTCGGCGCCGGGAACGGTTTCCAGATAAATTCTCAGCGCGCTGATCCCGATCAGCAGGTTTGCCCCTGCTGCCAGAAGAACGGTTTGCAAAACTCCGAACGTGCCCATCAGGAAGAATCCGGTCATCAGACAACCGACTGCGGCGCCCAGGGTGTTGAGCGCATAGAGCAGGCTCACCTGAGTTCCCATCCGGCTGTCATCGGTGACGCAGTATTTACTGATGATCGGCAGGGTTGCTCCCATGAAGGTGGTGGGGATCAGCATCATCCCAAAGGCGAACAACATTTTTATCAAGTTCTGCAAGGGAATTGATTCGGGGATGAAACTGTGCAGGGAGGCATAGATTCCCGAAAAATTGGCGAATAAGAGAGAGAGCAGGGCCCCACTGGCAAAAATCAGGATTTCTATCCAGCCATAGAGAAGGAGAGCGGACGGGGCTTTTCCTGAACCGTTTGTTTCCGGCAACCGGTCGACGGCATAGCCGAACAGGTAACTGCCCAGGCCTAAACCTGCCATGAATGCTGCCAGCACTACCGATACAGAAAACACGGTATGCCCGAACACCAGAGTCAGCATCCGGGTCCAGACGATTTCATAAGTCAGCGCGGTGATGCCGGAAATAAAAAATAAAAAATAAACAATAGGGGATTGTCGCATAAATGGTTAAACGTTTTTTATAGGAGGGCTTTAGCAAACCTTTAAGAGGGTTTGTATGGATTGAATGTTTTATGAGCTTGAAATTGCCCGCCCCATTAAAGAGGAGAATTTCTGCATATTTATTGACTTTGTCATGAGCATCAAGTAATTTTTATGAAGACCTCTAAATAATTGGAAACTTTATGCGCTACCATTCTTTTGTAAACAAGGGCGCAGCAAATATTGGCTTTTAGAGGTGCTGTTATAATACAATCTTTTTACATAATAAATGTAAAAGTTTCATTCTTGCAGGTGATGTTTATGGGAGCCGGGGAAATCAAAATTACTGATGTCGATCATCCTTATGCCAGGGAAAATGGCGTTGAGTGGTCTGAAGATGCGTGGGAGAGGGTGAAACACGCTCCGGAATTTGTACGTCCGGGCATCCGCAAGCTGATGGTTCAGCGGTGCGTTAAAAGGGGTTTTAAAATAGTGACCTCTGATTACCTGACTGAAATTCGTAATGAGTCCATGATGCTGGTGTCCAAAAGGGTCAAGGGATTTGGTTTCGAGGAGCTGACGATGGACGCCTTCGAAGTGGCGAAGGAGAAAATGCGACAAAGTCCGCGCAAGGTGGAGGTGATTGAGGAAATCGAAGATTTTCTTTCCATGCGTACCGAGAAAAAAGACGAAATTGTTGAAAAATTTAAAATCTATATGGAAGTCGCCGAGCCTCAGGGCATGCCTTGGAGCAAAGAAGCGTTGGAGAAAATGGAGAAGGTGCCTCCCTTTGTTTTGGGCATGGCTAAACAGACTATTGAGGGCCGCGCCCGCCAGCGTGGGGATAAGATGATCACCCCGTCTATCATTGATGAGGTGTTCACCAATATCATGCCTGCATCGGCAAAAGAGGCAATGGGGATGGAAGTGACCGAAGAAGACCTCAAGCGTGATGAGCAGACTGATCAGGAAAAGGAAGAGCCGATGGAATTTTCCCTGAAATGGGAGGACGATGCTTTGAAAAAAGTTTCCCGCATTCCTATCCCTTTTATACGTAATATGGCGGTGAAACGTATTGAACAAGAGGTCTCTAAAGAAGGAAAAGAGGTCGTGACGTTCGAATTATTTGAAAAATATCGATTTACTTTTTAATCGCGAGGTTATTATGGTTGCTGAAATGAATTGGGTTTATCCGGTCGGAATGGGAATTCTGGCAGCGTTGCTTCTTTTGTTTTCGGACAACCGGGTTCCTGTCCGGCAAAAATATCGAAGGGGAGCGCGCAAATAATTAAGTGTGTAGTGTTTAATTTATTTGGAAGCTCCGGGTTTATATGTAAAGCATTTCCCAACCTATGCGTCACACTCCTTTGAAAAAATAATTCCAGGGATGGTTTGAATTCTTCCGAAATAAAAGATATGCAGGATTCTCTCCATGCCGGTCGGTTGTTTTGCTTTGGTCTGGGTTTCTCTGCACAGGCCTTGGCTAAAAGGCTCGTACCTCAAGGGTGGGATGTTTCAGGGACCGTGCGGGGTGAG
The DNA here is from genome assembly GCA_001542995.1 of Nitrospina sp. LS_NOB. GTDB lineage: Bacteria > Nitrospinota > Nitrospinia > Nitrospinales > VA-1 > LS-NOB. The sequence continues at coordinate 110,659 of LFLA01000021.1, read as the reverse complement.
CAAGATGAAATTAAGGCGGAAAGTATTTCAGTCTGCCCTTTTGATGGTTCCCACCCCACAGCGGAAATTTCTGAGGCCATCTCCCGAGCGACGCACCTTTTAATCACGATCCCTCCCCAACCATCCGGCGATGTGGTGCTGGAAAACTTTGGCAAAGAGATTTCTAAAGCCCGGCATTTGCAATGGATCGGGTACATCTCTTCCACCGGAGTTTATGGTGATGCGAAGGGAGAGTGGGTGGATGAGTCTTCGCCCTTGCTGGCATCTACGGATCGCAATCTCCGCCGCATCGAAGTGGAATCAGCCTGGCTCAAGGTAGGCCAGGATCAGGGTCCACCGGTGATGATTTTTCGTTGCGTGGGTATTTATGGGCCGGGCAGGAACCTGCTGGTTTCTGTAAGACAAGGGCGCGCCCGGCGTATCGATAAACCCGGTCTGGTTTTTTCCCGCATTCATTCTGAGGATCTTGCACAAACGCTGGAAGCCTCGATGAAAAAGCCCCGGTCTGGTGAGATCTACAACGTCAGCGACGACTGTCCTTCCCCTCCTGCTGAAGCGGTGGAATATGCTTGTAGTTTGCTAGATGTGGAACCGCCGCCGTTGGTGCCTTATGAGAAAGCTGATCTTTCACCCACCGCCCGGGGTTTTTACATCACTAATAAGCGGATATCGAACAAAAAAATTAAGCAGGAACTGGGAGTGAAATTGCAGTATCCCGATTACCGCTTGGGCTTGAGTGCTTTGCTTAAAGAGTTGTAACCGCGACCATGATATTTAGAGGCCGGTTGGATAATCGAGAAACTCCGTGGCGAGTTGGAACTTTTGTTCTAAATGAAGGCCCACCGCTTTCACGCCTCCAGTTTCGGTGGCGTAATGGCCGGCGAAAATTAATACGCATTGGCCTTCAATGGCTTCGTGATAATGTTGGTTGGCTCCTTCTCCTGTGATGTAGGCATCGAGCCCTTCTTGGCTGGCCTGCTGGATGATATCCGCCGCCCCACCGGTCACCAGTCCGATGGATTCAACCTCTCCCGTACCGATCACTTTGACAGGTGAACCCAGTTTCTCTGTCAATTCCTGCGCCAGGGTTTCAGCGGATTTTTTGTTGATCGTGCCCTTGAAACCAATTTTGATGCCGCCATATTCGCCAAATGGCTCCAGGTTTTCCAGCCCGATCAAATCAGCCAAAGCCCGGTTGTTGCCCAGTACCGGATGCAGGTCGAGGGGAATGTGGGCCGCATACAGCCCCAGGTTGGCACGCATCATGGAGGAGATCTTTTCATAAAAAGAACCGCGAAGCGGTTGCAGTCCGCCCCAGAAAATTCCATGATGCACGAACATCATCTGGCAGTTTTTTTCGACGGCCAGGTCAATGGTGGCCTGACACAAATCTACCGCCAGCCCTATTTTTTTTATTTCGCCGGTGTTTTGCACCTGCAGTCCGTTCACGGCGTTGGGAGCATCACTAACGGTCGCGATGTCCAAAAGGTTGTCCAGGTAGTTGCTGAGTTGTAGAATGTCCATGACCGAAATTATAACTTCTTGTTGACGGTAGAGGCAATAGTGATCAACTTTATTATTCGAAACATTTGGCAGAGGCTTATCCTGCTGGTTTTTATTTCCATCATTTCACACTCGGTGATTCATCTGGCTCCGGGAGAACCGGCGTTGGTGGACCCTTCCAACCCGAGGATGAAAGCGGAAGACATTCAGCGTATTCGGGCAGCCTACCACCTGGATGAACCGCTCCACGTACAATATGTTTTTTGGGTGAGAGACCTGTTTACCGGGGAACTCAAATCCTTCAAGGATAACCAGCCGGTTTTGAAAAAAATCTGGGACCGGTTCCTCAATTCTGTTCCCTTATTCATTGTCAGTATGATGATGATTTGGTTTCTAGCCTTTCCAATTGGAATTAAAGCGGCCCTAAGCCGTAATTCGGCATTTGATAAAGCCAGCACTTTTATTTCTTACGCGCTGATTTCCATTCCCGGTTTTTTTCTTGCTTACTTGTTAATCATTTTCATCGTCAAGACTTTTGATGTCTCTGTTATCGGAATGAGAACCTTTGGTCTGGAAGAAGCTCCGTTATTAATCCGGTCGATGGATCGAGTGTGGCATTTGACACTTCCCGCGATGATTTCGGCAATAGGAGGAATGGCGATTTTATCGCGCTACGTCCGTTCGCAAATGCTGGAAGTGATTCATCAGGATTATATGCGTACCGCCCGTGCCAAGGGGCTTCCTGAGGATCAGGTCATCTACCGTCACGGATTGCGCAATGCGCTCCTGCCTTTCATCACCATGTTTGGCTTGACCATTCCCGGGTTGATTGGCGGTTCGGTGATCTTTGAAACTATTTTTGCCTGGCCGGGGATGGGACGATTGGGATTCGAAGCCATATTGGCGCGGGATTTTCCGGTGATTCTGACACTGACTTTTTTTTCAGCCATTCTGGTTTTGGTGGGCACATTGATTTCTGACATTTTATACGGCGTGGCAGACCCGCGCATAAAATTTTAAAGATATTTTAAAAACTGTTTTTGGCCACGAGCGGCCCTTATAAAATAAGGCTGGCGAGTTGCCCACTGGGAAAGATCAAATGATCAGAGGCCCTCTTAGGAAAATTTTATGAACGAACAGATCGCCAATCTGGAAGCCGACGCCTTGCCGCCCTCTAAAGGCTTGTTCCAGGAGCGTTGGGAACTTCTCAAGCGCAACCGCATGGCCTATGCCAGTTTTTGGTTTTTAATGGCATTATTTGCTCTCGCCATAATAGGTAAAATTTTTACGCAGAACATCGTTGTTTTTGATCCAAAAATTGTGCGGTTGTCAGAAAAGTTTCTACCTCCACTCACTCCCTACACGAGCAAGATCACCCCACAAGAAGATGCGCCGGTTTTGGGTATCTACTTATTGGGTACAGACGAACTGGGCCGGGATGTGTTTGCCCGCATGATAGAAGGCAGTTTTGTTTCGCTGACGGTGGGCTTCGTGGCGGTGGGAATATCGCTGACAGTGGGGATTTTCCTGGGTGGCTTGGCGGGATTTTATGGCAGGGTGAAACTGGGGTTCATCACTGTGGATACGTTGATCATGCGTTTTGTCGATATCATGCTTTGTTTTCCCAGTTTCTTTTTGATTCTGACGGTGGTCGCGTTATTGCCGCCGAGCATTTACAACATCATGATCGTGATTGGCCTGACCAGTTGGATGGGGATAGCCCGGTTTGTCCGGGCAGAGTTTTTGTCTTTGCGCGATCAGGATTTTGTCGTCGCCGCCAAGAGCCAGGCGATCCCTGAATGGCGCATCATCTTCATCCACATGGTGCCCAACGCCATTGCCCCGGTCCTGGTTTCCGCCACCATCGGTGTGGCCACGGCCATCCTGACCGAATCGAGTTTGAGTTTTCTGGGTTTCGGCGTGCAACCTCCGGATGCGACCTGGGGCAATATTCTCGCCGATGGCAAAACATTTTTGTTCGATGCACCCTGGCTGACGTTCATTCCCGGATTCACCATCCTGTTTGTGGTGCTGGCCTTCAATCTTTGCGGGGAAGGACTGCGCGAAGTGTTCAACCCGAAACTGAGATCAACCCGCTAGGGACACCTCATGATATTTGTTGAAAAAGTAGTTTTGCAATTTGGTTCCAAGGTGCTCTTTGAGGATGTCAGCTTTCACCTGTGTCCAAGGGAGAAGGTGGGGCTGGTGGGTGAAAATGGTACCGGCAAGACCACGCTCTTTAAAGTGATAACAGGAAAAACCATGCCGGACGCGGGCAAGGTGACTCTTAGAAAAGGCCTGCGCTTTGGTTTGCTGGAGCAGGAACTGGAAGGGGGCAGCGAAACGGTTCTGGAAAGGGTGGTGCTGGGCGATCCATATTTTCTTAAAGTGAAAACTGAAATGGAGCGGTTAGAATCGGACCAGACTTATCATGAACGATACGGAGACCTGCAACACGAGTTTGAACGTCTGGGAGGCTATGATCGGGAGGCTCGGGCAAAAATCATCCTCTTGGGACTGGGAATCAAACCTGAAAAGTGGGACCAACCGCTTGACCAGTTATCCGGTGGCTGGAGAATGCGGTGCGAGCTTTCGCGTTTGTTATTGCAGAGCCCCGATGTCCTGCTGCTGGACGAGCCGTCCAACCATCTGGATTTGCGATCGGTGGTCTGGCTGGAATCGTTTCTGAAATCTTATGAGGGCAGTGTCTTGCTCATTTCTCATGACCGTAGGTTTTTAAATTCCTTGGCAAGCCGGATCATTGAGTTGGATCGTGGGTCGCTTTCGGTTTATAGCGGGAATTATGATGACTACGAAAAGCAGAAGCAGGAGAGGGCGGAGTTGCTGGAGTCTCAGGCCGCCAACCAGGGCCGCAAAATTGCCGAGGTGGAACGGTTTATAGAAAGGTTTCGCGCCAAAAACACCAAGGCCACCCAGGTGCAAAGCCGGATAAAAATGCTGGAAAAAATGGAGCGGGTACAAACGACCCAGGGTACAAAAACGATTCACTTTCGCTTTCCCCAGCCGGTGAGAACAGGGCGTCATGTTCTGGAGGTGAAGAAGGTCTGCAAAAGTTATGGGTCTCTCAAGGTGTACCAGAATTTTTCCATCAATTTTGAAAGAGGTTGGAAAGTGGCGCTGGTGGGTGAGAACGGTGCGGGGAAATCCACCCTCCTGAAACTAATGGCAGGAGCTCTTCAGCCGGATGAAGGGGAAATAAAACTCGGCGCTAACGTATCACGATCCTATTTTGCCCAGCATCAGGGCGAGACGTTGAACTTCAACGATACGGTTTTTCAATCCCTGGAAGAGTCTGCGCCGGGGCTCCTGCTCACTGCAAAACGAAATATTCTGGGGGCGTTTTTGTTTGCCGGGGACGATGTGGAGAAAAAAGTTTCTGTCCTGTCAGGGGGGGAACGCTCCCGGCTGGCCCTGGCGCGAATGTTGTGCGGTGGCAACTTGCAAGAGCCTGTTAAGCCGAGAAGAATGGTTACTAGCGGTAAAAAGTCTTTGCCAGTTACCGGCGGAGGTTCTCCGCCTTCACTGATTTTGTTTGATGAACCGACCAACCATCTGGATATGCGGTCACGTGAACATTTGGCGGCGGTGCTCTCGGATTACGAAGGCAGTCTGGTCATCATTTCTCATGACAGGTTTTTCCTCGATGGATTTATCAACCGGGTGTGGGAAGTGGAAGGGGGAGCGGTTAAGGAGTATCCCGGCCATTACAGTGATTATGAATGGGCGAAATCAAAAGAGGTTCAGGATGTTGAAGTTTCTTCAGGCCTGACCAGGGAACCTTCTTCGTCGCAGTTGAACAGGGAGCGAAAAAAAAAGGAAGCTGAAGAACGCAACCAGCGCTATAAAAACCTGAAACCCCTGCAAACGAGATTAGCTAAAGTGGAGTCCCGGTTAGAGGTTTTAATGTGCGCGAATGATGCCCTGCAAACGCAGCTTGCCGATACCAGTATCTATGAAGATGATCAAAAGCCTCGGTTGTTAAAAGCCCTGGAAGAACAGGTAGTGCTCAAGGCTGAGGAGAAAACTCTGGTGCAGGAATGGGACGAACTGACAGTTGCGATTGAAGGAATTGAGAACGCGGAATAATACTTTGAGAAAAGCAGGAAAATCAAATCCCCCCAACCCCCTTCGTAGAAGGAGACCTTTGCATAAGTCGAAAAACCTGAAAAGCGAGATGCTTCGACAAGCTCAGCATGACAAAAATAGCTCTTTATTGTCATGCTGAGCTAGTGATATTTGACCTTTGAATTTTTGCCCCGCAGGGGTAATCTCGGGTTATGCAAAGGTCTCTTCATAGGGAGGGGTCTGGGGAGGGTTGGATGGCTTGAGGTTTTCACTAGTCGTGTGGTTAAGTGGGATTGATTGCTCAATCGCAAATAGTCATTCAGGCACCTCGGGCCAGTCTAACCTCTCAAGTTCTATTCGCCCCAGCATTCCGTAATTCTCGAATACAGTTTCCAACTCTTTTTTCAGCCAGTTGTGCCCCTCATCAGATAACTTTACCCCTGGCTGCCGCCGTAATGCACTACGGGGATTGGTATTGCCTTTTCCCGCTTCAGAGTGCTTTTTCGTCGATGCAAGTGAATAATCTTGGAGTTCCCACATTAACCTGTTGAGCGACACACCATTTTCTAGTTCGCCTGCCACAAATTCAGCGCGATGAACTCTTATATAATGGGAGTATTTCTCCTTAAAGGGTCTACGTCGTTTGTCGTCAGGTGTTGCATCATCACGCCCCTTTTTGTGGCGTATGCCTATCGCCCGACCATATATAATAATGTCATCTGGCTCTTTCACCAACCGTCCCATAAAGAGGACATCGCCATCTGCGACTTGCCTGGGACACCGGGGGTAAGTGCATGCCCAATGGGAGCCTGAACTCTCGACCTCTTCAAAAACAGGTGTCGTCCGTGGAGATCGTGTAGCACTATTACCAAAGAATTTTACGAATGCCTGCGGAGCTTTTTCTACCAATGAGGGGGCAACAAAAGGGGGTGCAGGCACACCTTCATCAGGCAAACTGCCCGATAAGGAAGGCCGTGAACCAGTGATGACAACACTATTCAACTTGCTTTCCCATTCCGCCAAACGATCTATGGATAAGTCAGAACCAGCTCGTTTCCATAGATTTTGGAAATATTTCATACAGGTATGATGGATTTTTGAGTCATCAGAAACAAAACCAAACTCATGATTTTTCCTTAAAGCGGCATTAGTTAGGTTCGCAGATGTAACAATTACCCTGTCCTTATCGAAGAGATAAACCTTCGCGTGAAGATTACGGACTCCCCGAATCTCCGCGCCATTTTCCAATAACAACCTGAGGGCCGATACATCACTGACTCCACCACAAAAATCCCTAAGATTGAAGCGAGTGATTATCTGAAGGGTATGCGGTTTTCCAAACTTTAAGATCCATTCAGTAACGCCCTTTTTAATGAAAGGGCAAATAATTCTAAGCTCAGAAGGATTTTTACTTAGAGATTTTCCAAATATGCTGTCCCATCCAGAGTCAATTAGTTGGAAGTTCATTATGCTAATAAACCTTGACAGTTTTGAGATTATTTTCCCAGAAGTGCATAGTTAAAAAAATCAGAGACCAGCAAACCCTCCCCAAGCCCCTCCCTATGAAGAGAGCTTTGCATAACCCTAGATTACCCCTGCGGGGCACGAGGGCTTTGGAACAATATCACGTCTTCGTCGCTAACGCTCCTCCAGAATGACAAACCTGCGTTTCTTGTCATTCTGAACGGAGTGAAGAATCTCGCCTTTACGCTTTTTCGACTTACGCAAAGGTCTCTATGAAGGGAGGGGGTATATGAAAATTTGATGGACTCAGGGCGACAGTTAAATTCGAGACATGGAGGAAATACAAGCCACTGAATGTAAATCACCCCACCCCTTGTGATATTTCTTCATTTGTCTTCATGCTCGGAACGGGTACTTCCAGAAAGAGGGAGTAAAACCTTTTTAAGCCGAGACAAATTTTTTCTAGCCGGATATGGTCATTGCTCATTGGGTCCAGCGTCATGCTGGTCGTCGGACCATTTGAGCACACCTTCCCAGATATAGCCGGAGCGGTTTCTAAATTTGACCACCAGCCAGTTCCTGTGATTGAGTTCGATATTGGTTCTTCTTACGAAACTGACTTCCTGGCCTTTGCGGAGTTTGGTGATGTTGGAGAAAATCTCTCCCGGCCCTTTCTTCATTTCGACTCCATCGAGCATGACCGTCAGGAGTTTTTCCGGAGGCGACGGCTGTTCTTGTGGAGCAAGTTTGGCCATTTCGACACCTATATTTTCTGCAAACTTTACAAAAATAGGATTGGAAACCAAATGGTCTTGCGGGGAAACTGTTGCCATGACTCGATAATAAACGGGTTCTTTTCGGTCTATGCCGACATCCCTCCAAGTCAATTCAGAGGGTAGGGAAACGGTTTCTTCTTTGACGAGAACCCCATTGCGGATGATCTTAATCTGGGTGGTCTTGTTTCCTCCCTGCACGGAGCGAAGTTTCAGACTGATAGCGGGGAAGTCGGTTGCAACCAGTTCCTCTCCCATCGTGACCTGGTTGCCGGCTTTCTGGTCTTCGACGACAAACTCATCGAGCGAGAGCCGGTTGGCATCGGCCTGGCGGACGGCATACATTCTTCCTTTTTTCATCGCATCGAGCACGTTGTCATTGTTGTTTTCCCGCACGAGAAAAATGGTGCGCACGGAGCCCAGGCTATCTCCCTCTTGATTTTCGCAAAGAAAATCATTACTGCCAAAACCCCAAACCGGTTGTTCCCGATTTCCATTCAGGTATTCCATGAGCACCTGATCCCATTGCTGGCCTGGATCGGTTTGACCGATCGGTTCGTCGCCCACGGCTTGGAACCCGGTATAGTTTTGTGTTTTTAACAGGTCATCCGGGTAGGGCAGAGTTTCCAGGACAGTGTTGCCTTTCTGGCTGATACCGGAAGCGGTTTCCATATGATTCCAGAAAACCAATGCGCCTTTGGAGGTGGCAAAATCTATTAAATTTTGATAAGGCTCCACGCCATGATCCCCATTATAAGGATCAAAAGGAGAACTTTGAAACGGGTGATTGTTCAAGGTCAGCAGGGCGAAGAGCAACATGAGTGGCACTGTGATTTTGCGAAAAAGACCTTTGTAGACGGCCCCGACCATCACCATAAAGATGAACCCCATAACTATGAAGTTATTGAGAAGCTCATGGGTATATTTTTTGGAGAAATTACTGTTGGGCAAGGGCAACTGCTCGTAATCTTCAGCGGAATCCATTCCGAAAACCAGCAGATGCTTGTCCCAGTTATGGGCCGTGAGGTTTTTATCGTAGTTGCTTCCGGTCCAGAAATAAAAGGGAATGGTTTCCACTCCGGGAATCAACAAAGTGCGCTCAAACTGGCGGTCGTTATCCTTGATTTCTGATAAATATCCTCCCACTCCCCGGTCGAGCACCGAGGGCCCCTGGGTGATATTTTTAAAAATTCTTTCAAATGGTTTGATTCCGAATTCAATGGAATTGCGGGCAAAGTCCCCAAACAAGACCACATCTATTTTCTGGCGTTCCGCCTGATTGGCAATATCGGTGATGGACGAACATCCTTCGCTGAAGTTGGACTTGATATCAGCGACTCCATCAACTTGAATATAAAGAGCTAATGCACTGGAAGGGAAGACGACCAACAAGGCGCCGAGCAAAACCATTGCCCCGCCGCATTGCGATACAAGTTTTTTTATGGAATGGGAAACCCGCAGCAAACGAATCAAAGCCTGAAAACCTCCAACTATCTGATCCTTAAAATATTATCTCTATTAAAACATAGAGTTCGGATACACTCTATCTAAAACTTATCGATAATTTTAAGGTTTAAGTGAGGTTTTGCGGCTAAATTTTTTCAGGGTCAGAAATTTTATGGTATACTTAACTGGTTGAGTTTGAATGGTTTTCCCCACTAGGCGTGGGGCCAGTGTGCAATAGCCTTATTTGGCAAGAAAGAGTTGTCTCGGCTTGACGAGCTTTGTCAGTTGCCCCTGCGGCGAGTAGCCGCTCGGTGCCAGCGTGATGCTGGACCCCGTGAGCAATGGCTATTGCTGGCTAGCAAAGAGTTATCCATGCCTAAATGTTCTTGCTATATTCCCTCCCACGGGAGTGGGCTCGCTAGAGGGCGGGGGTGGCCCGCCGGTCCCATCCGAAGTTCTTTTCCAAATCCCGAAGGTTGAGTTTCATGACATCCAGACTTCTAGTCGCTGACGATAGCATCACCATCCAAAAAATTGTTTCCATGGCTTTTGAAAATGAGGACATGGAGGTTGAGGGCATCAGCAATGGCCAGGAGGCTTTTGATCGAATTGCGGAATTTAATCCTGATATTGTTTTGGCCGATGTTGGTATGCCGGGGTTGGATGGTTTTGAGTTGAGTGCAAAAATTAAAGAAGCCCCGGAAACGAGGGGCATCAAAGTTCTGTTGCTGGCCAGCGACTTTGAAGATTTTGATGAACAGCGCTACCAAGCTTGCGGTGCGGATAGCCATATCTCGAAACTGTTCAAGTCGGACGATATTGTGTCCATGGTCAAAGGTCTGCTGGAAGGATCATCCGGCGATGAAGATGCCGCTTTGCTTTCTGACTCAGAAATCGTCGGACAGCCGGTGGAAGAAACGGAAAAAGCCGCAGAAATTTTAAGCAACCTGAAATTGCCGGGATCGCAAGAGGAACCCAGTCTTGAGGAGTTATTAGATTCGGTTGAAAAACTTTCGACAGATGGGACGGGAATTTCAGATTTGATGGATGAAGGGGAACCGCTCGAAGATGAAGCTCCCGCGTTGGTAGATGAAGAACTGGCACTTCCTGAGTCTGTGGAGTTACCGGCGGACGATCAGGCTTTGGATCTGTCCGGAGAAGGTTTGATGGAACCGATGGAGCTCTCTGATTTTCTGGATGATCCTCTTGCACCAGACGAAGAACTGCAAGTGCCCGCCCTGCAATCCGAGAATGATGATGGCATTATGGATCAAATGATCCGTGGTGTTGAAGAGCTTAAAGAGTCTGTTCAGTCTCCCAATCCAGCCGCAGAAGAGGCCGAGGCTTTTCCTTTTGCGGAGTCCGGTGCGGATGAACCGGAATACCTGGGCTATACAGATGGGCCGGAGATCTTCGCCGAAGTGGGCAAACGCAGAATGGACAATATGGATGAATTGGATTCTGCGTTCAAGGAGCTTGCCATGGGGAGCAGGCCAGATTCGGCCAATCATGAGGAGAAGCCTCCCGCATTGTCATCGCGAGGCATTGTTCCTGACCCGGAAGACCTTTTGGAGCATATAGTGCCGGGTGCGTTTTCAGAGGTGGGCAAACGCCCTGCAACTCCAGAAGACATAAAAGAAAATCTGGATGCTATTTCCGGATTTTCCTATCAGGACCGGGATTTGGATCCGCGCAATTTTCCTTCCAGGAATTGGCAGTATAAATCCGAGGATGACCGCTTCACTCAAGCAATTGCCGAAGAGGTTAAGCAGGCACTGAAAAGATCGTTGGGCACTTCGCTGGGAAAAGAGGTTTCCGGATTATCTGATGTGATTTTAAAAACCATCCGTGAGGTGGTGAGAGAGGTCACTCCGGAAATTGCCCGCAAGGTGATCCAGGAAGAGATAGAAAAAATCAAAAAGCAGGACATGTATTAGCAGGCCCTGCTTTACGACCCGCTCTTTTTTAAAGAAATTCTTTCCTCGTTACTAGTGATATATAAAGACCGTTACCATTTTAAGCTTTCCTTGTGCGTTACAGGCAGAGGGGGAGTATTTTTTATGTTTTCCTGTAAGGAAAATTTTTGATCGAATGATTCAATTGGATAAGCATTACGAGCCGGAAGAAGTCGAAAAACGCTGGGGACGATTCTGGCAGGAAAAGAACTTTTATCACGCTGATGAGACGCTTGACCGTCCGTCTTTTTCCATAGTCATACCGCCTCCCAATATTACTGGGCGTTTGCATATCGGCCATGCCTTCAACAATACCCTGCAGGACATCCTGACTCGTTGGAAACGTATGCAAGGGTTCAACGCTCTGTGGCAACCGGGCACAGACCATGCCGGAATTGCCACCCAGAACGTGGTTGAGCGGCAATTGCACGCGGAAGGGACCGACCGGCAGGTGCTGGGTCGCGAGGCGTTTGTAGAGCGGGTGTGGAAGTGGCGTAATGAATCCGGTGGAACCATTAATGAGCAGTTGAAAAAACTGGGCAGTTCGCTGGATTGGGAGCGGGACCGTTTCACCATGGACGAGGGGTTATCCAAGGCGGTGCGCGAGGTTTTTGTCACGCTTTATGAAGAAGGCTTGATTTACAAAGGCGACTATATCATTAACTGGTGCTCACGTTGCCATACGGCGCTTTCTGATCTGGAAGTGGAACACCAGGACGCTCAGGGTCACCTTTATCATTTGAAATATCCTTTTAAAGAGGGCGAGGGTTTTCTTATCATTGCCACCACCCGACCGGAAACTATGTTGGGAGATACGGCTGTGGCGGTCAACCCGGAGGATGAGCGCTACACGAAATACAAAGGCCAGACGTTGATTCTGCCTGTTGTGAACAGAGAGATTCCACTCATCGAAGATAGTTATGTTGACACCTCTTTTGGCACCGGCGCTCTAAAGGTGACTCCTGCCCATGATCCGAATGACTTTGAAATTGGACGGCGGCATGACCTTGCGTCGATCAATGTGATGGACCCCAATGGCACTATGAGTGCTGAGGCCGGCCCGGCTTATGAAGGGCTGGACCGTTTTGAATGCCGCAAGAAACTGGTGAAAGATTTAAAAGATGCGGGAGTCCTGCTGAAAATAGAAGACCTGAATCATTCCGTCGGACATTGCTACCGTTGCAGAACGGTGGTCGAACCTTATTTGTCGAAGCAATGGTTCGTCAAAGCCAAACCTTTGGCAGAACCGGCGATACGGGCGGTGAGAGATGGTACTATAAAAATTGTCCCGAAATTCTGGGAGAACACCTATTTTGAGTGGATGGAAAATATCCGTGACTGGTGCATTTCCCGGCAAATCTGGTGGGGGCACCAGATTCCCGCATGGACCTGTAAGGGCTGCGGCGAAATTACTGTGGTCCGGGAAACCCCAAAAAAATGTTCGGCCTGTTCTTCGACAGATCTGGAGCAGGAAACCGATGTGCTGGATACCTGGTTCAGTTCTGCGCTCTGGCCATTTTCCACATTGGGCTGGCCGGAAAAAACGGAAACGCTTCAGCGGTTTTATCCCACCTCTGTTCTTTGTACCGGATTTGACATCCTGTTTTTCTGGGTGGCGCGCATGATCATGATGGGGATCAAATTTATGGGCGATGTGCCCTTCCACCATGTTTATATCCATGCCCTGATCCGTGATGCGGAAGGACAGAAAATGAGCAAGACCAAGGGGAACGTGATCGATCCTTTGACCGTCATGGAACAATACGGAACGGATGCGTTGCGGTTTACGCTGGCGGCTTTTGCCGCTCAGGGCCGGGACATTAAACTGGACGAAGATCGCATCGAAGGTTACCGAAACTTCTGCAACAAGCTCTGGAACGCTTCACGGTTTGTGTTTATGAATCTGGAGGGTTATCAGGGAAATTGTCAACCGGATGAAAAGGCAGAGCGGTCCATCGCTGACCGGTGGATTTTAAGTCGACTGAACACCACCACGCGGGAAGTTAATGAGGCTCTGGAAACTTTCAGGTTCAACGATGCCGCTCTCGCGGTTTACAAGTTCATTTGGAATGAATACTGCGACTGGTACATCGAACTTGTCAAATCCCGTTTGCAGATGGAGGGCCCTGAAAAAATAGCCGCGCAAAATGTTCTTGTGCATGTGCTGGAAGCGGCTCTGAAGCTTTTGCATCCATTTATGCCGTTTATCACAGAAGAGATATGGCAGAAATTACCCAAAAGCGGAGACAGTATCATGGTCAGCGCTTTTCCCGAATTTGATGCCGCCAGAAGCGAACCCGATGTGGAAAAGGCAATGGGGAAGGTGATGGAAGTCATTACAGGCATACGAAATATCCGTGGCGAGATGAACCTCAATCCGGGGTTGAAATTAAACGCATTAGTCAAAACCCGACATGCCGATTTGGAAGCTGTTTTGAAAAAACATGCCGGTTTTATCCGTGAATTAGCCCGAGTGGATCAAATAACCATAGGTCCTGATATTGAGAAACCGAAGGTCTCGGCATCTTCGGTATTGGGAGAAATGGACCTGATTATCCCTCTTGAGGGACTGATGGATTTTGACGAAGAACGCAATCGCATAGAAAAAGAGTTGAAAAAAATTGCAAAAGACCTCATATTTTTAGATAAGAAACTCTCCAACCCGAACTTCGTGAAGAAAGCGCCTGCCGAAGTCATCGAAAAAGACGAGAAAAGGAAAACTACCCTTTCTGAAAAACAGGCTAAACTTGAAACTCATTTAAAAACGATACAGCAGGCAATCCGGTAGAGAATGTTAATCACCTTTGGGAAATCCATGTTTCCCGTCCTATCCTGAATTATGGATGCCAAAGCAGGAACCCTGGCACGCGATGAAGTGACTGTAGAGTCCCAATGGGATTTGACAGGGTTGTATTCATCCGATGATGTCTGGAACACCGAGTTGACCGAATTGGAAGCGGGTATTAATGAATACGCTTCTTTTGCCGGCACGTTGGCGGAGTCTGCCCTCAAACTCAAGGCTTGCCTGGAGTTTGATATGAATCTCTCCCGCAAGTTGGAAAAGCTTTACACGTTTGCCCATCTTAAAAATGATGAGGATAAAACCAACAGTCTTTATCAGGGAAATTATGAAAAGGTCATGAGGCTGGTCAATGAAGCGAGCCGGGCTTCCAGTTTCATCCGGTCAGAAATTATGTCTATCCCTGATGATAAGATATCTGCGTTTTTGGCCGATAAGGAACTGGAGTTTTACCGATTCCATCTGGAACAGGTTTTGCGTTACCGGGATCACACACTCTCCGAAAAAGAGGAGGCGCTTTTAGCCGCGTCCGGCGAAATGGGACGGGGTATGCGGGACGCATTCGATATGCTCGATAACGCCGACCTTCAGCTGGGGGAGATTGAGGATGAAAACGGTGAAACGGTTTCTCTCACTCACGGCAATTTCCAGAGCCTCCTGCAGAATTATGACCGCAGGGTCAGGCAGGATGCTTTTAATACCTATTACAAGGCTTACGAATCTCATCAATACACCTATTCCACTTTGCTTGCTGGAAGCATAAAAAAGGATTTGTTTTACTCGAGGGCCAAAAAATTTCCCAGTTACCGGGCCAAGGCGTTATTTTCTGAAAATATCCCGGTGGAGGTTTATGACAACCTGGTCGAATCGGTGCACCAGAATCTCGACCCGCTTTATAAATATTTTGATTTAAGAAAACGCCTGTTAAAACTTGACGAATTGCATATGTATGATTGCGGTGTTCCGCTGGTGAAGGATATGAAATGGCATATGCCCTTCGAGCAGGCGGTAGAAGAGATTCGGTCTGCCCTGAATCCTTTAGGTGAGGAGTATGTCGAACAACTGACACGCGGGTTGTCGGAAGACCGCTGGACAGACCGTTATGAAAACAAAGGCAAGCGGAGCGGGGCTTATTCCTCCGGGTGCTACGATTCGAATCCCTTCATTCTCATGAATTACCGGGAAGACAATATCAACAGCGCCTACACTCTTGCGCACGAAGCGGGGCATTCGATGCACTCGTTGTATTCAAGAAAAAATCAACCTTATCTGTATTCCGATTACACCATCTTTGTGGCGGAGGTAGCTTCCACTTTTAACGAAGCTCTTTTGACCCGGCATTTTTTGAGCCAGGATATTGCACCGGACATGCGAATTTATCTCATTTGCCGGGAGATTGATAATTTCCGTGGTACGTTATACCGGCAGACCATGTTTGCCGAATTTGAACATCAGGTGTATAAGGCGATGGAGAATAATGAGCCTTTGACACTGGAACCTTTCAAAAAGATTTATAGGGATCTTCTGGAACGCTATTTCGGTCCAGCAGTGGTTCTGGATGATTGCCTGTCCTTGGAATGTTTTCGCATCCCACATTTTTATTTTAGTTTCTATGTTTATAAATATGCCACAGGCATTTCTGCCGCTTATGCTCTGGCCGACCGGGTTCTTTCCGGTGGAGAGGCGGAGTTGAGCGACTATTTGGGCTTTTTGAAATCAGGGGGATCAAAATACCCGATCGACCTGCTGAAGTCTGCCGGGGTGGATATGCTTTCACCCGAACCGGTTAGAACCGCTTTGGCAAAATTTTCCACATTGGTGGATGAACTCGAACACTTAACCCATTAACAAAAACAAAGAGGATGATTAGAACCATGATACTCCACCCCATATTTAAAGGAATAGCGTTTTGAAAAAAACAGGCTCATTTAGAAGAAACGGGAGCAACCCGCAGAAACCTCAAAATCAAAACCGCCAGGGCAACGCCTCCGGAAGAAATCAAAACCAAAACTCTGGGCAGAGGAAAGGCGGAATCCATCCATGGGTTTCCTCTAGTCCTTCTTCTTCCCAGGCATTGACTTCTCACATCAGCATAGCTAGCAAAAACAAGTCGGGTTCCAGCAATACCCGCAAACCGCAAAACGGCAAGAATCCGTATCGCCAAAAACGCAACAATGGCGGTAACCCGAATGGGCAAAAACCACCCTATCAGGAAAGATCTGGCAGGGGCAGTGGAAGAACGGCGCCGACTTCAAGGCGGCCTGTTGAGACCTCTGCGGCGAAAAATCCGTCTGTCTCAGAAAAGCCATTGACCGGGAATCTGGATGCTTTCAGCTTGTTCTGTGCCTATCATTTGGGCATTGGACCTAAAAAAGAATATAAGCCTTCCAACCTCAATGAAGTGGCAAGACGTTTTGGTCAGGACCCTGCGACCGTTCGTCAGGCGCTGAAGGAATGTGATATGGATTCCGCTTCCTTATTGGATCGGGACTTTGACATGGCCCTGGCTCAGTTGGATATCCAAGTCGCGCCGGAAGGCATTGACCGCATGGAACTGGCGAAATCCATTTATGAGGATTTTCTAGCCGCTCCCCATGTGAAAAGGGATTGGAAAAAAATTCTGGAAGAAGACCGCAAGGAAAACCGCAAGGTTTTTGGCGGATAAGTCAGAGGGTTTTTAAAGAGCCGAATCTGAAGTAGGTGGAGGGTTTCCCTGTTTTTCGGAAATGACACTGCCTGTAGGAATGCGCCGAAAGTGCAACCCTTCCCGGATGATCTGGTCCTGTAGTTTTTTGATCCTGCCGTTAGAGCATTTCAAGCCATTCATTAAAATCGAGAAAGCAAAAGTTTCTCCGTCCCGGGATTGAAAATAACCGGAAAGCGCGCTGACAAAATTCAGGGTGCCGGTTTTAACTCGTGCTCGCTCCGAGCTTTTTACCCCACGCATTCTGTTTTTTACATTTCCATCCACCCCCATCACACCCAGAGCAGAAACAAACTCAGGGTAGACTCCGAGGTCGTTCTTGACGTAGCGGAGGACATCAACAATCATTTGCGGCGACAAGCGGTTTTGCCGGGACAAGCCGGAACCATCGAGAACCTTATATTGATCCGGTCGGTATCCCAGTTCTGTCAGATACTCTTCAAAAGCTTTAAGACCTTTCAGGGTGGTGCCGGGCGGGCCATATTTCTCGGCCCCGATGGTTTTTAAAATCTGTTCTGCCACAAAGTTGTTGCTGAACTTGTTGAGACCCTGAAGCGCCAACGTAAGGGGTTCTGACTCGTGAGTTAATAATTCCATCGCTGTTGCAGGAACTATTCCCTGCTCGATTTTGCCTTGGAACTGGATGCCCGCATGCCCCAGGTATTTTTTCAGTACGCTCAGGGTGTATTGGGTCGGGTCGGTGATGTTTAAGAAATACTGGGCCCGGGCCTGGTCGAGACGGATTCCTCCTGAAACCGTGATCTCGTCAAATCCATTGCGGTCCAACCGGTTGACGATCAGCCGGTTGCGTTTGCCGGGTTTAAGAGTTCTGGCCTGATTGTCGAGAGTGATGTATTCGGTATCGGGTTCGATAACGATCCTCGGTTTGCTCCCCGCTTTCGGGCCGGGGCTCACAAAAGCCTGGACCGTGTTGAAGTTGAAAGACAGTGCGCCTAAGGGGGCCTCATAAGCCTCTGCGCCCGGATTCTTGATCCAGGTCTTCACTCGTTTCCTGTCATCGAAGAAAGAATCGTCGCCAATAATGTTTCCAGTGATTTCCCGCACCGGAAGATTTTTTAATTCGTTGACCAGTAGCCACATTTGCTCCGTGACAAACTTAGGATCGCCATAACCCTTGATATAAAGATTTCCGTTTAACACGTCATCCTTCAGGGTCCCATCTGTGTAGAGCCGTGTTGGGAAACGGTAATTTGGGCCGAGGACTTCAAGCGCAACGGCAGTAGTGAGAACTTTTAAATTCGAGGCGGGAATGAATAACTTTTCCCCGCGCAATTCGAAAAGGGATTCGCCATGATCCAGCGAGTAAATTTTGATGCCAAATTTTTTTTTTCTCAGACAGGAACTGGAAAGGATTTTCTTGATTTTATTCTGGAACAGGGGGATGCCCTTTTCGTTAGCTTCGACGCTTGCGGGGAGGGGAACTGCCAGAAAGAAACAGAGCGCATATAGGGCAATAATTGTTTTGGCTTTGTGGTTAACGCTTTTCATCAGTGGGAATTCTACTCTGTTAAAAATAATTTTACAATTGACAAATACCGGTGCATTAGCGAACCTGCTTTTAGCAGACATTGATAACAAAACTTTTGGGTGAGGCCATGGTCGATTTTTCGCACATCAAATACGGAGTTTTAGTCGCTATGATCGCGATCCTGTTTGGAGGGTCGCTGGGTTTGTCTTTCGGTTGTTGCGAAGACAACATTAAGGATATTTTGAAGTCCGGCTCCGAAAAAGCATTGTCCGGAGTTTATAAGGGCGATCAAGCCAAAGCCGACAAGGTGGTCAAAAAATCATGGATTTATATGAAACGTGCCCATTTGCACTCGCAGACTATGGGTGTCATCAGTATTGCTTTTTCGCTGCTGGTGGCCTGGTTAAGTTTTCCGGCCCGCGCGCAATTAGGAGTTTCCCTGCTCAGTGGGTTGGGAAGTCTGGGCTATGGAATTTTCTGGTTGCTGGCCGGGTTTCTGGCTCCTGGAATGGGGTCAACCGGTGCGGCACAAGAGTCGGTTGCCCTGATCGCCCAAGTATCAGGAGCCGCTTTTTTTGCGGCAGGAGTCACGCTATTTGGCCTCATCGTTTATAAAATGTTTATCAAATCCGCAACGGTATAAATTCCTGCTGGTGCTGAGTAATCACAATTTAAATCACGAAAAATATTTTTATGAATTACGATCTGGTAGGGATAGGAAACGCGTTGGTGGATATTGAAGTTCAGGTTGATGATGCTTTTATAGAAGAAATATCGGTGACCAAAGGGGGTATGACTCTTTTTTCTGCGAGCGGTCAGGCAAAAGTTTTAAATGCCTTGCAGTCAAAGCCACGTAAACTTTCATCCGGAGGCTCTGCCGCCAACACCATTCATGGCGCCAGTGTTCTGGGGGCCAAATCCTATTACCTGGGCCGTGTGGCCAACGATGATAACGGGAAACATTACACGGAAGACATGCGCTCCTGCGAGGTTGGGTTCAGCGGGCCCGGTTCCGATGATGAAGGTACCGGCACCTGCGTGATCCTCATCACTCCTGATGCCGAGCGCACGATGCTGACGAACCTCGGTGTCTCTTCAATGCTTCATCCCGACAATGTCGATGAAACCATCATCCGGGATGCGAAAGCGGTTTATGTGGAAGGTTATTTGTGGACCGGGGACGAAACCCGCGAAGCCGGACTCCATATGGCAAAGCTCGCTAAACAACAGAACATTCCGGTTGCCTTCACTTTGAGTGACGCGTTTGTGGTCAATACTTTCAAAGACAGTCTGCTGGACTTCATCCAATGGAACGTTGACATTCTATTTTGTAATGAGGTGGAAGCTCAGGCCATGACGGGTGAAACCGATTCGAGAAAGGCGTTCGACAAATTACTGGCATGGGTGGATACCCTGTTTTTGACCTTGGGCTCTAAGGGCTCGCTGGCCGGGAAAAGTGGTCATGAGCCAGTGCAGGTCGGCACCTTTCCCGTCGAAGCGGTGGATACCACCGGGGCCGGAGATCTTTTTGCCGCAGGAGCCCTTTATGGTTTGATCAATGACTGGTCATTGAAGGACTCGACCATCGTCGGCTCCTATTGTGCGGCGCAGGTGGTTTCCCATATGGGAGGACGGTTGCCGACCCATTCCCACACGCGGGTCGAAAGTATTCTCACTGAATACCGCAAACATCATCCTTACAGTCCTGCCTGATGCTGTGTCCTGTTCTGCGTTTTGGTTTCATCGACCGTTATCAAAATTATACTTTCGGCTGAAGGTTTGTTACACTCTCCTTAACCAAATTTAAGATTTAATCCAAACAAAGGAGGAACCCATGAAACTGACGCACGTTCTCCTCTTGGTCCTTTGTACGCTTGTGGTTGGTTGTGGTACGGTCGGGAAAGATTTTGATGGCTCCAAGGTTAAAAAAATTCAAAATAATGTAACGACCCAGATTGAAATTCTCGACTGGTTTGGCGTGCCCTACAAAGAAGGCACCGAAAACAAACACACCATGTGGACTTATCAAATCGATACCTGGCAGGCTATCGGTGAAGGGCAGTCAAAGGGGTTGGTCATCTTGTTTAACGACAAAAACATCGTCAAAGCCTATCGTTACGAATCGAACTATTAGCCGCTAGGCGCGGGGCCAGTGTGCACGTGATATTCTTCCTTAATTTTCGTGCCCCGGAGGGGTAAAAACTTTATTTGGCTAGCAAAAGGTATAGGCGGCCTTAAATGCTTTTGCCCAGTTCTCATCGAGAGCTTCGCATAACCCCAGATTCTTCGTCACTTTGTTCCTCAGAATGACAAGCAGACATTGTCATGTCATTCTGAACGGAGTGAAGAATCTCGTTCCTACCGGGTGTGGCCCGGCGGCCAGTGAAACGAAAAATCTCTCTCATTGTCTACGATTTTGACGGCACTCTGGTCGATACCCTTTTCGACATTGCCGATGCTGTCAACCTTGCCTTGAATGAACTGGGACTCAGAACCCTGAGCCGTGAAACGATTCGCAAATATGTCGGCAGGGGAGTCGAAAAGTTGATGGCCCAGTCGATAAACGGAACGGAGTATACCGACCTTCCCCAGGCGGTGGAACTGTTTCGCAAACATTACTCGGGTAATTTGATGAACCATACCCGGTTTTATCCTTCCGGGCGCGAAATACTCGATCATTTCCGCAACAAAAAGCAGGCCATCTGTTCCAACAAACCGGAAGAGTTCGTGCGGCACATACTGCAATCCCTGGAAAGCCTGGATTCCTTCGATGCCATTCTTGGCGGTGACAGCTTGAAATCCAAAAAACCCGACCCGGAAGGACTGCTCTACTTGCTCGACCGGTTTCAATGTTCTCCGGAACAGGCGGTGCTGATCGGCGATAGCCCGGTGGATATTGAAACCGGTAAACGCGCCGGGGTTTACACCTGTGTGGTCAACTTTGGATTTGGGGACCCGAAAGAGATTGCCTTGGTCGAACCCGATTGTTCCATCGGCCACCTCTCAGAACTCAAGGATCTATTTCATTAACCTGTGAAGAACCGGAGGGGTTCTGGCAGGTTGGCATCCCATCCTGTTGACTTTGTCAGGGGCTGTATCTACAATGCCTCATTTCTATGGAAGATATTAAAAACATATATCTTATAGCGATTTGTGGAACCGGCATGGCGGCGTTGGCGGGTTTGTTGAAAGGCGCCGGTTATCGTGTGTCTGGGTCCGATGCCAATGTCTACCCGCCGATGAGTACGCTTCTTAAAAACGCCGGAATTCCGGTTCTGCCCGGTTACCGAAAAGAAAATATCACAGACGATATCGATCTGGTCATTGTCGGCAATGCAGTGTCCAAAACCAACGAAGAAGTGCAGGCTGTTCTGGAAGCCGGGTTGGATTACACATCTTTTCCTAAAGCCATTGCGCGTTTTTTTCTGGATGGTCGAAAATCCCTTGTGGTGACCGGGACGCATGGCAAAACCACCACCACAGCACTTTTAAGTTGGGTGCTTCAGGCATCTGGGAAAAAACCCGGTTTCATGGTGGGCGGTTGGTTGAAAAATTTCGACAACAACCATCAGGTTCCTGATGGAGATTATTTTGTGACGGAAGGCGATGAGTACGACAGTGCCTTCTTCGATAAGGGACCTAAGTTTCTGCATTATCGTCCTGACGCTTCGATTCTGACGGGCATTGAGTTTGACCACGCTGACATTTTTAACGATCTGGAGCAGATTAAAGACGCTTTCCGCAAGTATGTGAACCTGATTCGGCCCGATGGGGTTATACTGGTCAAACACGCCGACGCAAATATTCAGGATGTAATGGGAGAGGCCGTTTGCAAGGTCGAGACCTATGGCTATTTGGATGGAGCGGATTGGCGGATCAAAGATTACCGGTTTGAGGCTGGGTGCGGTAATTTTTCCCTGTCTTATCGGGATGAAAAAAAAGCAGAGTTTCAGTTGGCCATGATTGGCCGGCATAATGTGGAGAATGCGGCGGCGGTTGCGGCCCTTTGTCTGCGGTTGGGTCTGACGGCTGATGAAATTAACTCTGCTTTTAAAACTTTTCAAGGTATCAAACGGCGGCAAGAGGTGGTCGGGGTTAAAAACGGGTTAACGGTGTTGGACGATTTCGCCCATCACCCGACCGCTATTCGATTAACGTTAGAAGCGGTGAAAGAGGCTTATCCGGGGCAAAGGTTGTGGGCTGTGTTTGAACCCCGGTCGGCCACTTCAAGGCGAAAGGTGTTTGAACAGGATTTTCCGGATAGTTTCCTCGCTGCCGACCGGGTTATTATTGCTGGGTTGTTTGCGCCTGAAAAAATCAGCGAGGAAGAAAGGCTGGACCCGGAACAGGTTGTGACCTGTCTACGGCAAAAAGGAACGGACGCCCATTTCATTGAGGAAGTGGATGACATTGTCGCCTTTATGGCTGAAAATGCTGAAAGCGGCGATGTGGTGCTGGTCATGTCATCAGGCGGGTTTGGTGGCATCCACCAGAAGATTTTGGATCGATAATGGCTATGGATAAAATTTATCACGGACAAATAAAACTGGGGTTGATCCAGAGAGGGCTTACGGTTCCGAGTATTTTGCAGGGACTTTCTGAGGTCGCGGGTGGGCTCTGTTCCGGTGAGCCGGGCGAGGAGATCACTCTGGCTCTGGCGGAAGATTTCATCGTCAAGGCTAACCTGAATGCACCGGGAAAGGACGGACCAAAACTGGTCTGCCAGGAAGACCGCTTGCGGCTCCATATGAGTGAAGGGGAGATTGACGTCGGCATCATCACGATTCCGGAATTTCTCAAACAGCAGTTGAAGCAGCGGACCCCGGTTTCTGAAAATATTTGTCTCGATGGCTATTGTCTGAACATTTTTCTCCGCGCCATCGGCCGGGGCAAAAAACTGAGCATGCCGATCGAAGCCATTCTTTCTGTCATCCAGTCGGCTTTCGAAGAAGGGGCCGCAGATCTGGTACAACTGAATATGGACTTCTGCGAAGAGGCCGACCGGGGATTCAACCGGCTTGCACCATTGGTGGAGGCTATCAAAAAACGTTTTAACACTTTTGTTGCGTTGAAAGGCTTCCCGCCTTCGAACTCGAGCACCATTGACCTCATGTATGCGTCTGGTTTTGATATCATTGATTTTCCATTGGGCGGTTTTTCCGGAACGGTCAAGTCGAAAAAAAAGATGACGACAAAACAGGTTCATTCTGCCTTGGAATATGCCGCAGGAGTTTTCCCATCCGGCACAGTTTGGACCGATCTGGCTCTGGGGCCGGAACCCCTTTCGCGATTTAAGGAAGGCATTGATAGGTTAGCGGACTCGGGAATCATTCCTTTAATCTATCTGCAACGTGGCAGTAGCGAAAAGCCGGACAAATATCGTGATCTGGTAGAACTGGCGGAACATATGGACAAGGCCATTCAACGCAACCGCCTGCCATTAAAATGGTTGTATCCGACATGCCGTTTTTTGAGTCCACTCGACACCCGGTTTTTTACCGGGGACCCGCTTCAGGCAAAACTTGCAGTGACACCGGTTTATCGATCGGGACTGGGAAGAAAAACTTCGGCAGGGTTCGCGGCGCTCAGGCGCAAACTGCGCATCCGCAACGTCAGCGACTCTTTCGAGTCTGCGGGGCTTTAACTACTAGCCGTGGGGGCAGTGGGTAAATAGTTTGTGAGGCCGAGAAAACGTTTGTGTGTAGACAACGATATTGCAATTTGCTAGCGGCGGCTCGCCGCATGACATGGACACTCAAGTAAAAAAAACTGATAAGAGAATTATTCCGGAAGTGCCTTTGAAAAACCTGGAGACATTATGGTTGCAGGTTGGAGGCACGCTCTGCAATCTTGAATGCACTCATTGTTTTATCAGTTGCGGACCGAAGAACGACACCATCCCCATGATGACCCTGGCCCAGGTTAAAGAAAGACTGGAAGAATCTAAAACTCTGGGGGTGAAAGACTATTACATTACTGGCGGCGAAGTATTTATCAATCCGGAGATTTTTGAAATTCTTGCTTTGATTCTCGACTATGGTCCTCTCGATGTTCTGACCAATGGAACACAGATCACCGCAGAGAAGGCTCTGCGGTTGAGAGGGATTCAGGACGCTTCCAATCATCCCTTGCGTTTCCGGGTGAGTATGGAAAATTTTGAAGAAGCGGCCAACGATGCCATACGCGGAAAAGGAGCTTACCGAAAAGCGGTGACCGGAATTCAGCACCTCGCCGAGACCGGGTTTTCGCCGATACTCACCATCACGCGCACTTGGGAAGAGGAGCGGGACGCGGAAATGGAAGTGCAGTTTATCGAATTTCTCCGCTCTAACCGGGTTCCCCAACCGAAAATCAAGATATTGCCGGGTTTTATGCTGGGGCAGTTGGCTAAGAATGAACGCGGCTATAATGATGAAGAACGGGTGACGCAAGCATGTTTCGAAAATTTTGATATCACCCAGCTCCAGTGCGCAACGTCGCGCATGGCGACTGGCGAAGGCGTTTACGTCTGTCCGATTCTCGTTGATAACCCGAAGGCCCGCATGGGAAACAATATTGAGGAGACCCTGCGCCCCTTTCCCTTGTCACACTCTGCCTGTTATACCTGCCGTGTTACGGGAATGACCTGCAAGTCGTCCACTTGAAAAACCGGAGTTTTATATTGAGCCGGTCCCAAAAGGCTGGTAGCATGCTCCATCAATCCTTTTTAAAAGACGCTCATTGTCTTCAATAATTCACAATGGCTTTAATGCATTCTACAATGGTTTCGTTGGGAACCCCCGCGGCGAGTTTCCAGCTTCCCGGAGTTGATGAGAAAGAATATTCTCTGGAAAGTTTTTCGGATAAAAATATTCTGGTGGTCATTTTCATGTGCAACCATTGTCCTTATGTCAAGGCTGTGCTTAAGCGGTTGATTGATTTGCAGGCCGAGACCGAGCATCAGGGAGTCCAGTTAGTTGGCATCAATTCCAATGATGCAGAACGCTACCCCGATGACTCTTTGGAAAACATGAAAAAGGTCACAAAGGAAAAGGGCATAAATTTCCCCTATTTGTTCGATGCTTCGCAGGAGACGGCCAGGGCCTATGATGCGGTGTGCACACCTGATATCTATGTTTATGGTCCGGAACGAAAACTTTTGTACCGGGGCAGAGTTGATGACAACTGGGAGCATGAAGAAAAAGTGACCCAAAGAAATTTAAAAGAGGCTCTGGATTGTATTGTTGCCGGGAAAGAAGTTCCGGTCGAGCAGATATCCTCAATGGGTTGTTCCATAAAATGGAAGGAAAATTAAGGGTAAACAATGGAAAAAATTAAAAAGTGGTTGTTCATTCTGGCGGCAGTGGTTTTTGCCGGTTCGCTATTTGCCGATAAAATCCTTTCCTTTTATATTGACTGGTTGTGGTTCGAAAGTCATGGAATTACTTCGGTCTTGTGGACGGTGGTGGTATCGCAGTTCGGGTTTGGGTTGCTGACGGGTGTTGTGTTTTTCCTGCTGACATTCGGATTTTTAAATCATGTGTACAAGAAAACTTCTCACCTGCCGATTCTTTTGTCAGATCAGGTCCGGCGGGAAGTTCCTTTGTTGGATGTCATGGCCAGCAATTTAAAATTGTTGATTCTGATGATCCCTTTGGTTTTGGCAGTCATGACCGGACTGGTGATGGCCCAGCAATGGGAAACCCTTTTGCAATACTTTAATGCTTCCCCGTATGGAGAGATTGATCCTATCTATGGCAAAGATATCTCCTTTTACTTTTTTACCCTGCCTCTCTGGTTGCTGGTGAAGTCTTTGTTGTGGGAAACCATGATCGTGCTTTCCCTTGGCGTGGGACTGATCTATTTTTTCAAGCGTTTTATTTATGTCGGGCCGACCGGAGTGGTTCTTCTTCCTGATGCCAAGCGCACTCTTTCGGGGCTTGCCGGTTTGTTCTTTCTTTTGTTTGCCAGCGAATTTTATCTTCAGCGTTATGAATTGTTGACGGAGGGAAGTAGTTTGATCGCCGGGATCGGATTCTCCGATGACAATGGGAAAATCCCTGTCCTCTATATTTTGATCATTACTTCTTTGATTTCTGCTCTGGTTTCATTTATGGGGCTGATTCGACCTGGTATGAAAAAGGTCATGCTTTCAGGTGTGGGATTGGCGCTGGTGTTTTTTGTCGCCAACTTGTATCCGAAGATTTTGCAGAAATTTGTGGTGGTTCCAAACGAATTGGTCAAGGAAGCCCCTTATATCGAGCACACCATTGCTGGCGCGTTAACGGCGTATGGGCTCAGCCAGACCGAGACGCATGAGCTTTCCGGTGCTGCGTCTTTGACAGCCGAAAGCATACGGAAAAACGCGATAACGATCGAAAATATCCGGCTCTGGGATCAGGAACCGCTTCTCGATACCTTGGGGCAGATCCAGGAGATCAGGACCTATTACCAGTTCCAGTCTGTAGACAATGACCGCTACCTCATCAACGGGAAATATCGCCAGACCTTGTTGTCGCCAAGGGAACTGCTTTCCTCCAACCTGCCCAACCGCACATGGATCAACGAGCACCTGACTTTCACGCATGGGTACGGGGTTTCACTGAGTCCTGTTAACCAGATTACGCCGGAAGGACTGCCGGTGTTATTCATTAAAGATATCCCTCCACAATCCAATGTGGATCTGGTAGTGACTCGGCCCGAAATCTATTTTGGTGAACTGGCCAACGATCATGTTTTTGTCAACACCGGAACCAAAGAGTTTGATTACCCGGAAGGGGAGAAAAATGTATACAAGAATTATGAAGGCAAGGGTGGTTTTGAAGTTGGTTCCTTTTTCCGCAAGCTTGTTCTGGCGGTCCGGTTCAAAGCCCTTAAAATTATTTTTTCTAATGACATTAATAGTGAAAGTCGGGTTCTGATGTACCGGAATATCACTGACCGGGTGGAGAAAGTGGCGCCATTTCTCAGGCTGGATAACGACCCTTACCTGGTGATTTCAGAAGGCCGCCTGATTTGGATTTATGACGCGTATACGGTGAGTGATCGGTTTCCTTATTCTCCACAAATTCCCCGGTTTGGTAATTATGTGCGCAACTCTGTAAAAATTTCCATCGATGCTTATGACGGTTCGATGAATTTTTATGTCGCCGATCAGGCAGACCCGGTCATCCGGACGTACCGCAATATTTTTCCCGATTTGTTTAAAGATTTGAGCGAGATGCCGGAAGATTTGCGCAGTCATATTCGTTACCCCTCCGACCTGTTTATGATTCAGACACATATTTATGCCACCTATCATATGAAGCGGTCACAGGTTTTCTATAACAAGGAAGACCAATGGGAAATACCGGAAATCGATGGGAGCATCATGAAGCCTTATTACACGATCATGAAACTGCCGGGCGAGGATCACGAGGAATACATTCTCATGCTTCCATACACGCCGAGAGGAAAAAGCAACCTGTCAGCCTGGATGGTGGCGCGAAGTGATGGCGAACAGTATGGCAAGCTGGATGTGTATACCTTTCCCAAGCAGAAGCTGGTGTTTGGGCCCGGCCAAATGGTGGCCCGGATCAATCAGAATGCGGAGATTTCCCGGCAGATTTCATTGTGGGATCAACGAGGATCAAGCGTTATACAAGGAACCCTTTTGGTCATTCCCATTGAAGAGTCGCTGGTTTATGTACGGCCTTTATACATAAAAGCCGATGCTGGAAAGATCCCCGAGCTCAAGCGCGTCATTGTAGCTTATGAAGACAGCATTGCCATGGAACGGACTCTGGATGAAGCGCTGGAGAAAATATTTACTGGCTATGCCCGTGAGCCTCACGAAGAGTTGGGCCTACGTGTCGCCGAAGTCGACCCTTCCACTCCGTCGAAACCTGCAAAAGATCAGAAACTGATTTTGAGTAAGAGCGACTATGACATGATTCGCAGCACTTATCGCCGCATTCTGGAATCGCAGGGAAATCTCGATCAATCACTGGCGCGATATCGCAAAGACCTCGAAGGACTGGGCAAACTTCTGGAAAATACCCGGGTATCCCCACAGGTTAAAGCCGCTCCTTAAACCCTTCCGGGATTATTAGGAATTCTCGTTAGCGAATAAACCCAGCTGATGGGAGACTGGTTTTTTGTCGGGGATCGGGACGGGGTAATTGCCATCAAAACAGGCGGAGCAGAATTTCTTCTTGCCATTTTGCAGCACTCCCAGCATTTTTTCCAGGCTGAGGTAGGCCAAAGAATCTGCTGCCAGATACTTGCACGTTTCTTCCAGATTGTATTTGTGGGCGATCAACTCTTCTTTGGTGGGCGTGTCAATGCCGTAAAAACAGGAATGCAGGATCGGCGGAGCTGAAATGCGAAGGTGAACTTCTTTGGCTCCTGCATCCCGGAGCATTTTTACGATCTTACGGCTGGTGGTGCCGCGGACGATGGAATCGTCAATGATAGCGATGCGTTTGCCAGCGATCATTGATTTTACCGGGTTCAGTTTAAGCTTAACGCCAAAATGCCGGATCTGTGATTGCGGTTCGATGAAAGTCCTGCCAATATAATGGTTTCGGATGAGACCCATTTCAAAAGGAATGCCGCTTTCTTCCGCGAAACCCATTGCCGACACAACCCCCGAGTCAGGCACGGGAACAACGAGGTCGACATCGGCAGGGCTTTCCTGAGCCATAGCCCGGCCCATGCCTTTACGCACGGTGTAGACATGCTCCCCAAAGAGAAAGCTATCTGGGCGCGCAAAATAAATATGTTCAAACACACAATGTTTGGGCTCGACTTTTTTAAACGGAAAAAAGGATTGTAACCCTTGATCGTTGATCAGGATGACTTCGCCCGGCTCGATTTCGCGGATGAACTCCGCTTCGATAAGATCCATCACACAGGTTTCGGAGGCTACGATGTAGGCACCATCGAGTTTGCCAAGGCAAAGAGGACGAAATCCGTGTGGGTCGCGTGCGGCCACCAACTCTGTCTCCGTCATCAGGACTAATGAAAAGGCGCCGTTGACTTGCCTCAAGGCTTCGGCGGCCCGGTCCACGAAAGATTCGGCTTTCGACTGTGCCATTAAATGCACGATGACTTCGCTGTCGTTGGTGGACTGAAATATTGCCCCTTGGGAGCCTAATTCTTCGCGTATGGTCTCGGCGTTAACGAGGTTGCCGTTATGAGCCAGGGACAGAGACCCGGCTGAATAGTTGATCATGCAGGGTTGGGCGTTGACCAGTTCGCTTTTTCCGGCCGTGGAATAACGGTTATGGCCAATGGCTATAGGGCCCGGTAGTTTCAGGATTCGGGTCGGGTCAAAGATGTCGGCGACCAGTCCCATGCCGATCTCAAGACGCATTTTGGAATGCGTACTGGCGGCAATGCCAGCGCTTTCCTGGCCCCGGTGTTGCAGTGCGTAGAGTCCGAGATAAACCAGATTGGCGGCTTCAGGATGGCCATAGACCCCTACGACTCCGCATTCTTCATGTAACTTATCCAGCATAGTTCCCCAGTGAAGTTTTCCAGATTTCTTTTAAAACTTCGATGTCCTGTTTAACAACTTCTTTTCCGTTGACCGTCACCGTGAAATGAGAACCCCCCACTTTGCCAATCAGGGAAAAGTCGACCGGAAATGCCATCGCCAGGTCTTCGATCTCGTTAATTCGTTCTTCGGGAAAAGAAATAACAATGCGCGACTGAGTTTCCCCGAATAACAAAGTGTCGTTTCTTAATGTGGATTCCAGTGTGAGCGTGGCTCCCAACGTTTGGCATCCCGGCGAGAAACAAGATTCCGCTACCGTGACTGCCAGCCCTCCTTCAGAACAATCATGAGCCGAAGAAATGAGGCCCTTTTGAATCAGCTCCCGGCAAAAATCCTGCACCTGTTTTTCGTGTTTTCGATCGAGAACGGGGGGTTTCCCCTCACTGCGATCAAACATGACTTTCAGGTATTCGGTTCCTCCCAACTCCTCCATGGTAAAACCGATGAGAGCGATTTGATCCCCGGAATTTTTAAACCCCTGGGTCATGATCAGTTTTTGATTCTCGATCAAGCCAACAACGGCAACGGTTGGGGTTGGGTAAATCGCGTCTCCTTTGGTTTCATTATAGAGGCTGACGTTACCACTGACTACTGGAATATCAAAAAACCTGCAGGCATCGCCCATGCCTTCCACCGCCTGTTTAAATTGCCACATGATTTCGGGTTTTTCCGGATTACCAAAATTAAGGCAATTGGTCAGGCCTATTGGTTCGGCGCCTGAGCACACCACATTACGACAGGCTTCGGCCACGGCGATGGCGGCACCCTCATAGGGGTCGAGATAGCAGTAGCGGCTGTTGCAATCCACCGAAATGGCCACCGCTTTATTTGTATCCTTGATGCGCAGGACGGCCGCATCTGAGCCGGGCAAAACCAGCGTATTCAGGCGCACCATGTGGTCGTATTGCTCATAGACCCATTCTTTGCTGGCGATATTGGGGCAGGCCAGAAGTTTTTTTAAAGCCCTGTCCCCACTGGAAAAGTCGGGAAACTCGGTCAGGCTTATATGCACCACCTCATCAAGATATTGAGGACGTCTTGTTTCCCGTTTTAGATCCAGCGCGCCATCCACAACCGGAAAAATAGGCAGGTTCACCACTTCTTGGCCTTCAAACTGGATGCGCACGCAGGATTCCTCGATCACTTCGCCGATGATGGCTGCGTCCAGTCCCCATTTGTCGAGAATGGCAAGAGCCTCTTTTTCATGGCCCGGTTTGATCACGAAAAGCATGCGCTCCTGCGACTCGGAAAGTAGAATCTCGTAGGGGATCATGCCTTCTTCTCTTAAGGGAACTTTTGACAGATCCATAGACACCCCTGTTTCAGCCCGGTGTGCCATTTCAAACGAAGACGAAGTGAGCCCTGCGGCCCCCATATCCTGCACACCCACCACCCAATCGCACTCAAACAATTCCAGGCAGGCTTCGATCAACAGTTTTTCGGTAAATGGGTCGCCCACCTGCACAGTGGGCCGTTTGTCTTCCGTCGTTTCATCAAACTCGGAAGAAGCCAGGAGGCTCGCGCCATGAATTCCGTCGCGTCCGGTTTTTGAACCGACATAAAGAATCTGGTTGCCCACTCCGCCAGCTCCAGCCAGGAAGATCCGATCCGATTTAAGCAATCCCAGACAGAACGCGTTGACCAGAATGTTGCCGTTGTAACAGGCATCAAAATAAATTTCCCCGCCGACAGTGGGAACGCCAGTACAGTTTCCATAACTGGCGATGCCATCGACCACACCATTGAGCAGGAACCGAGTGCGCGGTTCTTCCAGTTCGCCGAAGCGTAATGAATTCATCAAGGCAATAGGTCGTGCGCCCATAGTGAAAACATCCCGCATTATTCCACCGACGCCGGTTGCCGCGCCCTGATGGGGTTCGATAAAGGAGGGGTGGTTGTGACTTTCAATTTTGAATGCGACCGCCAGACCGTCGCCAATATCTATGACTCCCGCATTTTCCCCCGGGCCTTGTAGAACTCTGGGGCTTTCAACCGGTAGTTTCCTTAAATAAGGCCGGGAACTTTTATAACTGCAATGCTCGCTCCACATGACGGAAAAAATACCCAGCTCCGTTAGGTTCGGAGTGCGGCCGATCAGGTCAAGGATGCGTCGGAACTCTTCCACGGTCAAACCGTGTTCCTTAACAATCTCGGGGGTGATCTCGGGGCCGGGGCGGATTTTCTTTGGTTTGTCCACAGCGTTAGGAATTTGAAATAAGGGATTGAAAAATGATTTGGCCATCTGTTCCCGCTAACTCAGGATCGGCACAACGTTCCGGATGTGGCATCAGTCCCATCACGTTTTTCCCCCCATTGGCCACCCCTGCTACGGAACCTACAGAACCGTTGGGGTTGGACTCGGCGGAAACATTTCCCGACGTGTCGCAGTAGCGGAAAAGGATTTGCCCGTTTTCTTCCAGATGATTCAAGGAAAAAGGATCGATATAGTAGCTGCCCTGATGGTGGGCGATGGGAATTTCCAGTACCTGGTTTTTCCCACATTGCAGGGTGAAGGGGGTGTCCGTATTTTCAATACGGACGGACACATTTTTGCAAATGAATTTCCGCGACTGGTTCTGGATCAACGCCCCAGGCAGCAGGTCGCATTCCAAAAGAATCTGGAACCCGTTGCAGATACCCAATACCTTGCCTCCGCTTTCGGCAAAACGGATGATGGAATTCATAATTGGAGAAAAACGGGCAATGGCTCCGGCCCGAAGGTAATCCCCATACGAGAAGCCGCCCGGCAGAACTACCAAGTCGAAAGACTCCAGATTGGCTTCCTCTTTATGCCACAGCCAATGGGTCTCCTGATTCAGGATATGTTTGAGGATATGGTAACAATCGTGGTCACAATTAGACCCCGGGAATACGACAATGCCACACTTCATTTTATTCCGGTTTCGATTCGTTTTGGAGTGTTATTCAGTGGGAACAAGGGTGAAACGGAAGGATTCAATCACCGTATTGGCCAGGAGTCGTTCGCACATTTCCCGGACCCGTATCTCGGCTTCCTCCTCCGATGCAGAATCAAGTTTGATTTCCAGATATTTGCCGATATTGACATCCAGCACTTCGTCATATCCCAAATCGTTCAACGCGTGGTGGACGGTTTTTCCCTGTGGATCGAGAACACCTTCCTTGAATGTCACGTGTATTTGGGCAAGCATTTTTTCAACCTTAGCACAGAAGTTTATTCAATTCAGCAGGTTTTGTAACAGGAAAATGCCGAAAGCCAAAGACCAATTTTTGACCGACCTGAAATATTATGTTAAACAAGGAGTTAGGAAGTTCGACCCGAAGGGTTTTCTTACCAGAGTTTCTATTTCGCAATGACGTAGCCCAAAACCTACTTGTACCGGGAGACCGGTGGCCCTTAATGCAAAACATTTTTTCGGAAGAATTATGGAAAATAAATGGAGCGATTCAGAGGCCAAGGCGGCTATTGAAAAATATAAGGATGTCTCAGAAGATGTTGCGCTTCGTGTTTACACTTCACGATTGATAGGTGCGGACCCCTCACTGGTTCTCCACGGTGGAGGCAACACCTCGGTCAAGTCGTGCACCCGGAACAAGGTGAACGAAGAGGTAGATGTGCTTTATGTGAAAGGCAGTGGATGGGATCTCGATACACTGGAGCCCCCGGGCCTTCCCGGAGTCCTGCTCGATCATCTACAGAAACTGAGAAGCCTCGACCAGTTGAGCGATGAGGACATGGTCAATGAACAAAGAACACATCTGTTGGATGCGTCCTCTCCCGACCCCTCGGTGGAAACGCTTTTGCACGCATTCTTGCCGCATAAGTTTATCGACCATTCGCATGCGGATGCCAGTTTGATCATCGCCAACCAGCCGGACGCAGAGAAAATCTGCAAGGAGATTTATGGAGACAGGATCGCTATCGTCTCATACATCATGCCTGGTTTTGCGCTCGCTAAAGCTTCTGCCGAAGTGTATGAAAAAAATCCGCATGTGGAAGGGCTCCTGCTGATCAATCACGGGCTGTTCACCTTCGGAGATACCGCGAAAGAAAGTTACGACCGCCATATTCATGCGGTGACTCTTCTGGAAGAATATATCGGGAAGAACACGCTAAAATCCCTCACTCCTCTTAATGGTCCTGCCCTGAAAGCTGGAGAGGAAACCCTAATGAATGCGTTGGCGCCTGTGCTTCGTGGACTCTATAAAGAGCAGTCCGGTAAGGACTGGGTTTTGCATCACCGTGCCGATGCCGGAGCAAAAGCGTTTGCTTCCAGTAAAGAGTGTCAGGTCTGGTCCCAGATTGGCACCGCCACTCCGGATCATGTGATCCGCACCAAACAAAAACCCCTGCTCCTGAATTTGCAACAATGGCAGGATCCGGACAAGCTGCGGGAGGAAGTCCTCCAGGCCCTGAACGCTTATTGTGAAAGTTATCACCAATATTTTGAAACCAACAAGTCTGCCAAGAAGGTGGATAAAACTGAACTAGACCGATTGCCCCGAGTTCTGATGGTAGCCGGATTAGGGTTGGTGACGATCGGTAAAACCGTCAAAGAGACCGGGATCTCAGCCGATATTTATCAGCACACTATTGACATCGTCCATAAATCTTTTTCGGTGGGCAAGTATGAACCGCTCGATTCCAGCGACTTGTTTGATATGGAGTACTGGTCTTTAGAGCAAGCCAAGCTGGGCAAAAGCAAAGCTCCAATCTTGCAAGGCAAAGTGGTCTACATCACCGGTGCTGCTTCCGGAATTGGTCTGGCTACTGCCAAACTGTTTGCCGAGCATGGGGCCAATCTTTTTCTTGTCGATGTGACAGGAGACAAGTTGAACGAGTCGGCGAAGGCAATACGTAAAAAGTCCAAGGTCGGTGTTGCCAGCCAAGTTTTGGATGTGACCGATGAGTCGGCCGTGCGCCAGTCGTTTGAACAACTGGTGCAGACTTTTGGCGGTATCGATATCCTGATCTCCAATGCCGGTAATGCTTTGCAGGGTGCGATTGGTGAGATGGACATGAAAGATTTGCGTGCCAGTTTCGAGTTGAACTTTTTTGCCCATCAGGCACTGGCCTCCGAAGCTTTGCGGTTGTTCCTGATTCAAAAAACCGGGGGTGTCTTAATGTTCAATGCATCCAAGGCGGCGTTCAATCCGGGAAAACATTTTGGTCCTTATGCGCTGCCCAAGGCGGCGGTGGTGGCGCTCACCAAGCAGTATGCGCTGGACTACGGGTCTTATGGTGTCCGCTCCAACGCTATCAATGCCGACCGCGTTCGCACGGCCCTGTTTTCTGAAAACGTGCTGAAAGAAAGGGCTGCGGCACGCGGACTCTCGCCCGACGACTATTTCAAAAATAACCTCCTGCAACAGGAAGTCTATGACACCGATGTGGCGCAGGGGTTCCTCAGCCTGGCGTTGGCAGAAAAAACGACAGGAAGTATCCTCACCATCGATGGCGGCAACATCGCCGCCAGCCCCCGCTAACCCCTTAGCAAGGGAAGCAAAGGGCAATAACTTTTGCTGGCTGGCAAAGAGTTGTCTCGGCTTGATGAGGTTTTTTCACCCTCAGGTGTTAGTTAGAGCACACTGACCCTATGCCTAGTGGTTAGTAGTCGGTGATTTCTCCACCGGGAATTCTTCGGGGTTGTTTTCCATACTCAAGAGGATGATCTGTTCCGGGCAGGCCCAGTCGGCGGTCATGCCGTTGGTATTGGTTAGGGCACAGATGACCGCCACTTATAAAGCGTTAAAATTTAAAATTATGCCTTTGACCGTGTTAACAAAACTAATATTCCAATAATCACTGTTCCACCAAACCATACCCCTCAGACAAATCCCAGAGCTTGCTATATAGGTTCGACCCTTTTTTAATCATTGTATTTGAGCCTATGTCTGACAATGAGTTGTTCCATGTTTTAATGGTAATATTTTTTGATAATGAGACTCTAAGGACTGCGTCACCATCAGAATTTGTTCTCAAATTAGAAACCGCTCCTTCCCAATTGTGGATAGTTCTGTTTTGTAATATATTTGAGATAGATTCTTTGCGACGATCTCTCAATGTAGATTGCTGAATTTCGTTTTTTGCACTTTTAAACTTATTAATGAATTCGCCCACAACTGTAACAAATATTTTTTGGTCACTTGGAGTAAGGTGGGTTTTTGGTTTTTTTTGAATTGTTTTATTAAAGTGAGGGCGATTTGAAATCTGCTCACTCGTTTTTGTATGGGCAGAATCAATAGAATTCTCTGATGGGTTTAAGATAGAGGAGATAAGTATGACACCCAATAAAAATAGGCCAGTTTTACCCCATGTAAATTTGCTTAGCCTTGATCCGCAGAACGAAAAACAATACAAGATCACCAGATCGAAACTTAAAGATTTCGAGCGATCTTTAAAAGTATGCAGGGAAGGGACGTTCCCGAGCAAAGTCATCCATAAGGCTATGATCGAGTCCCTGAAATCCCAAATGAAGGATTTAGAGAAGGAAATCCGCGAATATGAGAACCTGAAGAACAAATAAGTTCCTACTTTAAAGTTTGGATCTCTTGAAGACCTGCCGCAGATTTTAGTGCGTTCTCGAATTTCTCATGGGCTGACACAGAAGCAGTTGGCCGAAAAGCTTGGCATGCCAGCGCAGCAGATACAGCGTTATGAATCGGAAAATTATCGTCGGGTCAGTTTTGAGACTTTATTGAGTGTTTCTAAGACGCTAAATGTTGATCTGGATAGAGGCGCAAAAGCAAGGATTGTTTATGGCACTACGGTTAAGAACAAACCTGTAAAATCCCCTAAGAAGAAGTCACCGCTTAGGTCGAGTAAGCGGTCAGGTGTGGCAAACCGCTAAAGCTGTTTACTACCGGGTTCTTACCCGGTCATTCCCACTCAATGGTGCCGGGAGGTTTGGAGCTGATGTCGTAGACCACCCGGTTGACCCCATGTACTTCGTTGATGATGCGGTTGGAGAGTTTTCCCAGCAGTTCATAAGGGAGGTGAGCCCAGTCAGCAGTCATGCCGTCGGTGCTGGTAACGGCGCGAATGGCTACTACATTTTCGTAGGTGCGGGCATCGCCCATGACCCCTACTGTTTTTACCGGAAGCAGGACCGCGAACGATTGCCATAAATCGTTGTACAAGCCTTCGGCTTTTACTTCCTCCAGAATGATCTTGTCGGCAGCGCAAAGGATGGCGAGGCGATCGCGGGTCACCTCTCCCAGAATGCGGATGGCCAGGCCCGGGCCAGGGAATGGCTGGCGGTTGATGATTTCATCCGGCATGCC
The DNA here is from genome assembly GCA_001542995.1 of Nitrospina sp. LS_NOB. GTDB lineage: Bacteria > Nitrospinota > Nitrospinia > Nitrospinales > VA-1 > LS-NOB. The sequence goes on along the minus strand of LFLA01000021.1, from coordinate 73,658 downwards.
CATCTCGCGTCCCAGCACACGAACTTCATCCTTGAACAATTCGCGAAACGGTTCGAGAAGCTTCAACTGCATTTTTTCCGGCAGGCCGCCAACGTTGTGATGCGACTTGATCACCGCTGACGGGCCGCCTTTGAAGGAGACCGACTCGATGACATCCGGATACAATGTGCCCTGAGCGAGAAAAGTGAAGTCCCCCAGTCGTTTGGCTTCCTCCTCGAAAACTTTGATGAAGGTATTACCGATGGATTTTCTTTTTTGTTCCGGATCGGTGATGTCTTTAAGTTTATTAAGAAATTTGTCAGCGGCATCGATGACATCAAGGTTGATGTTGAAATTGTCGCGAAATGTGCTTTCCACTTTTTCTTTTTCTCCGGACCGCAAAAGTCCGTTGTCGATGAACAGGCAGTACAGGTTGTCGCCGATGGCTTTATGAATTAGCACTGCCGCGACCGAAGAATCCACCCCGCCGCTCAACCCGCAAACCACTTTTGAGTTCCCCACACGGCTACGGATATCGCTGATCATGTGATCGACCAGTGAATCCATTTTCCAGTTCTTCGCGCAATGGCAGATTTTAAACAGGAAGTTCTTGAGGACCTTAATGCCCTCCACCGTGTGGGCCACCTCTGGATGAAATTGCAGGCCGTAAATATGTGCTAATGGATTTTCAATGGCAGCCAGAGGCGAATTATCTGTGAAGGCAATGCCTTTGAATCCGTTCGGCATTTTTGAGATGCGGTCGCCATGGCTCATCCACACGATGGAATTATTTTTCACCCCTTCGAACAGATGTGAAAATTCTTTCAGCATCAACTCGGCTCTGCCGAATTCGCGATGTGAGGAAGGGTCTACCTTGCCACCCAGTGCATAGGTGATGAGTTGCATACCATAGCAAATACCGAGAATGGGGACATCCAGTTCAAACAGTCTTCGGTCGCCAACCGGTGAGTCTTTTTCCAGAACGCTCGCGGGCCCGCCGGAGAAAATAATGCCTTTTGCATTGAAAGCTTCGATTTTGTCAAACGGTAGGGTGCAGGGGTGGATCTCGCAATAGACCTGACATTCCCGCACTTTGCGGGCAATGTTCTGGGTGTATTGCGACCCGAAATCAAGAATGAGAATTTTCTGTTCGTGCAGAGCGTCTGTGGTCATGGCAATAGCGGGACTTTCTCTGGCTTGTCCGAAGAAATTCCGGCGGGATCAGTCGATATTATAATTCGGCGCTTCTTTGGTCACGATCACATCGTGAACGTGGCTTTCTCGAAGTCCGGCCGGGGTGATCTTGATGAACGAAGCGTTCTTTCTCAACTCGTCAATGGTAGCGGCTCCGCAATATCCCATCCCCGCTCGCAGTCCCCCTAATAGTTGATGGACGGTGAATGACAATGCGCCGCGGAAGGGAATACGTGCTTCAACCCCTTCCGGAACCAATTTGCTTTCGGAAAGTTCCCATTCCTGAAAGTACCTGTCACTGGAACCTTGTGACATGGCACCGATGGAACCCATGCCCCGGTATTCCTTGTAGCTTCTTCCCTGGAAAAGAATTTTTTCTCCCGGACTTTCTTCCGTTCCGGCAAACAGGGAGCCGATCATCACCGTGCTGGCCCCGGCGGCGATGGCTTTGGTGATGTCGCCGGAAAGTTTGATGCCGCCATCGGAAATAACCGGGATATTTTTTTTCTCCGCCTCTTTAACGCATTCCGCGATGGCGGATATCTGCGGCACGCCGACTCCCGACACTACACGAGTGGTGCATATGGAACCGGGGCCAATGCCAACCTTGACGGCGTCGACTCCGGCTTTGATCAGGTCTGCGGCTCCTTGGGCTGTAGCCACGTTGCCGCCTATCAGTTCAAGTTTCGGAAAAGTCTTTTTAATTTCCCGGATGGTCGCCAGAACTTTCTCCGCATGCCCGTGGGCGCTGTCGATCACCAGAACGTCAAGCCCGACGCGGATTAAATCTTCAATATGTTCTATAGGATTCTGGGTCACACCCAAAGCGGCTCCGACCAGAAGCCGGCCTTTGGAGTCTTTGGCGGCGTTGGGGAATTGCCCGGCTTTTTCAATGTCCTTGATGGTGATCAGCCCCTTGAGATGCCTTTTTTTGTCGACCACCAGCAGTTTTTCGATACGGTTATCATGCAGAAGTTGTTTGGACTTTTCCAGCGGCGTGCCTTCCGGAATGGTGACCAGATCGTCTTTGGTCATCAGGGAACTGATTTTCTTGTTGAGTTTTTTCTCAAACCTGAGATCCCGGTTGGTCAGAATTCCCACCAGTTTTTTCTTTTGCGTGATGGGGATGCCCTTGATGTTGTATTTACGCATGACTTCCAAGGCTTCGCTGATTTTCTGGTCGGGGCCCATGGTGATCGGGTCGGGGATCATGGCGCTCACCGAGCGTTTGACCTTGTCGACCATCTTGCGTTGTTTTTCCGGTGGAAGGTTGCGATGGATGATACCGATTCCGCCTTCCTGGGCCAAAGCAATGGCCAGATTGGTTTCGGTCACGGTGTCCATCGGGGCGCTGATCAACGGACTGTTCAATTTAATCTTAAGGGTCAAACGGGTCGAGAGTTTTACGTCTACAGGCAAAACTTTCGAATGGGCGGGCAGGAGTAACACATCGTCGAAAGTAAGATAGGTTGGGACATTTTTGGGGTCAATCATGAGATATTATAACAGAAATTTATTAAAAACGTAAAACGGCAATACTAGCATGCCTACCTGACGGGCGGGAGGAATTTTTTGGAGCATAAAAAATTGGCTTACAGAGAAATCTTTCATAATTTTTCTATAAACAGGCGCTTCTATTGTCGCTGGACACGGTTGTCGGACACCCTAGACAAAAGGCAACTTTTGATCTATACTTTGCCCACCTCAGAGTATTACCCCTACATATCTTTCTCTAAGGTTTTCCGGCCTTCTTTAGGCTTGAACGCGCTGTTGCATGTCTTGGAATCCTCCTAGACCCCTTTGTAAAGTAAGGGATTGCCCTTCTCCATCTTCTGGAAAAGAGATGGCGAGAATTGTGCGGGTTTTTGTAGACACTTATAGAAAGCCTCAGGATTAGTTGCCTATTTGCAAAGCACTGATACTAAACTATTTAACGAGGTAGTGATGACCAACAATCATATTCAGGAAAGTCGTGTAACCACAGCGTTGTTGCTAGCTGCTGGCACTGGAAATCGTTTACAGCCCTTCACAGACGCTATTCCCAAATGCCTTGTTGAAATCAATGGGATCCCTATCCTTGAGAGATTGATCGATAATCTCTGTGATAATGATTTTAAGCGGCTGGTTATAGTGGTCGGTTATATGGACCACTGCATCCGAAGGTTCGTGAACGAATATGCTGGGGATCTGACCATAGAATTAATTTCCAACCCGGTATTTCAAACGACCAACAATATTTATTCCTTGTGGCTGGCTCGAAACCAAATCCGGGAATCCTTTCTTTTGGTTGAAAGTGATCTCGTGTTCGAGTCCACCCAACTGGAAGGTCTTCTCTATCCAAATAAAACAGCCCTTTCCCCCCTGCAACCCTGGATGAATGGAACCACAATAACGATAGACTCTCTGAACAGGGTCAAATCTTTTAATATGGGTGGTAACGGATATAGAGAAGGTGCTCGCTATAAGACGGTCAATATATACAGCCTTTCTGATTCAACGTGGCGAAAGGTCGTTGAACGGTTAGAGCTTTATATTTCCTCTGGCAAAGTGAATGAATATTACGAGGTGGTTTTCAAAGAGATGATAGCGGATGGCAGTCTTTCCATGGATGCCGTTTTCTTTGATCCTGACCGCTGGTATGAAATTGACACCCCAGCCGATCTTGTAAATGCGGAACGTATCCTGGAAGAAACCGATACGTATCCTGAGGCCATCTAAGCCAGCTATTTTTGCTCCAGCGTTTTTTTTCTGGAGCTGTACCCCCCCCGAAAACAAGAGTGAACATCCTGATGAATGGTGAAACGGAACCTACTGCTAATACACTGGATTATTCAGTTGTTGATAGCTATTGGAAGAAAGCAGATCCCTCTATCATGGGACCCTATATGATGGAAGGTTTTGGTTTTCCTGCCAGTGCCGGGAGTTTTCGTTTTCGTGCCGAGTCCGTTATTGTCCAACAACTCATCCACAATGCCAAGGTCGATACTACTGGGACCGTTCTTGATTTGGGAAGTGGTGTCGGATTTTGGGCAGAATTTTTTGCGCAGAAATTCAAGAAGGTCTTTGCTGTTGAAGCAAGCGCGCCATTATATGAGAGTATGGTGCAACGTTGTTCTTCCTACGACAACTTCACTCCGATCCATGACGATGTATTATCTTTTGAACCAGAAAGTCGATGTTCACTTATCTTCCTCGGTGGACTATTGATGTATCTCAATGAAAAAGATGTTGTCGCACTGTTACGGAAATTGAAGTCCTTTCTTACTCCGGGAGGTATCATCTTGTGCCGGGAAAGTACGGTGCGGAAAGGAACGGTCACACGAAATGGAGAATACCAAGCCGTCTACCGTTCAGTCCCGACCTATCTCAGTCTGTTTAACAGCTGCGGTCTGACAGTGGCCCAAACCTGTTTAAATGTGCCTTATATTCTCCTGCAAATGGGTTGTGAATTCATTAAGACGTGGAAGGAGAATGTACCAGGAAATCTGCAAATGATATCCACCGTGGGGCATCTGGCATACTGGGGTTTGCGTTTGGGCAATCCTTGGATAGCACGTGTTCCTGAGGTAGTGGGCATTGACTTCCCTGAATTGACAAACCATTTTTTTCTGATTCGCTCCAGCGATAAGACGAGTCCCATCAACTTGTGAAGAGTATCGTCACCCAGATGTTTGAACAGTTGCTGATTCTGATTATAAAGCAGTTGCCTTCAAGATGACCTGCGAATTGACTAGAAGGACCTATTAATTGACAGAGTGATGTAAAAAGGGGATAATTCCTGCTCAATCCTAAAATTTTGATCTCAAAAGATAAAAGGCAACTCGTTTAATCGAGATTGATCTTCAAGAGCATTACCGGTTGAAATAAGAAATCCCTATTGAAAATCTAAAAAATGGATTCCTTTGTGTTTGGTTTTGTTCAAGGACGCCTACGTTTGTTTCGACTTTATTAGTTATTTCTGGAGGGTATTTTGCTGATGGAAAAAATAAAAATTGCTTTGATTGGTGTTGGTAACTGTGCCAGCTCTCTTATTCAGGGAATCTATTATTATAAAGATAAAGATCCTCAAGATATTATCGGCCTGATGCATCATGAAATTGGGGGGTACAAACCAGAGGATATTCAGGTTGTGGCAGCCTTTGATATAGACAAGCGAAAGGTGGGAAGCGATGTCCATCAAGCCATTTTTGCCAAGCCGAATTGCGGTGTTATTTTTTGTTCCGATATTCCGTTATCCGGGGTCAATGTGAGGATGGGTAAAGTTTTGGACGGTTTTGCGGATCACATGAACGATTATGATGCGGACAGCTCTTTTGTTTTGGCTGATAGCCCTGAACCCACTAAGGAAGAGGTTGTACGGATTCTCAAAGATTCAGGTGCGGAAATTCTCCTCAATTACCTTCCGGTAGGCTCCGAAGAAGCGACCCGGTTTTATGCGGACTGTGCGTTGGAGGCTAATGTTGCATTTATTAACAATATACCGGTATTCATCGCAAGCGACCCTGTATGGGCCAAGCGTTTTGAGGAAAAAAATATTCCCATTGTCGGTGATGACATCAAATCACAGGTTGGGGCGACCATCACTCACCGAGTTCTGACCGACTTGTTCAAGAAGCGCGGTGTCAAGTTGGAACGAACCTATCAGCTCAATACCGGCGGCAACACCGATTTTCTCAACATGCTCAACCGCCATCGCCTAGCCTCGAAGAAAAAATCCAAAACGGAAGCGGTTCAATCCGTTACCGCCCATCGCTTGGCCGACAAAAACATCCATGTTGGTCCTAGCGATTATGTGCCTTGGCAAAAGGACAACAAAATCTGCTTCATTCGAATGGAAGGCAAACTCTTCGGCGATGTGCCCATGAATATTGAGCTTAGGCTTTCCGTGGAGGACTCGCCTAATTCCGCTGGAGTCGTCATCGACTCTATCCGATGCACGAAATTGGCATTGAGCCGTGGTCAGGGTGGAGTTCTTTTTGCCCCATCAGCTTATTTCTGCAAGCATCCTCCCCACCAGTTCACTGATGATGAAGCCTTTCAAATGATTGAGAGGTTCATCGATGGCACTCAGCTTGTTCAGGACAAGAACATCCTGCGCGTTAATGAGGGGCTAAGGTTGGAGACATCTCCAGATTTGGTTACAGAAAATCTAAACCAAAATTAAAACCCAGTGAAGTGTCTAATTATTGCAGCAGGCAAAGGTCACCGCTTGCGGAGTAAGGGCGATAGCAAGCCCCTTGTCCCACTTTTTGGTATCCCTTTAATCGAACGGGTCGTCCGTTGCGCCTATGAGGCTGGGGCGGATGACTTTTTTGTGGTCACTGGTTACCAGGGGGAGAGTGTTCGCTCTTTTCTTGGTATATTGGCCGACCGACTTGATATTCGTATCACCTCAATCGTTAATGAGGATTGGGAAAAAGAAAATGGCCTTTCAGTGCTCAAGGCACGGAATTTCCTGAGCGAACCCTTTTTGTTACTGATGGCGGATCACCTTTTTGATCCATCCATTGTCCGTAATTTGTTTGAGCAACCCTTAGCTAAAGATGGAATGGTCTTAGGCGTGGATACAAACATGACCAATCCGTTGATCGATTTAAAAGATGTTACTCGAGTTAGGACCGAAGACGGAAAGATCCGGAATATTGGCAAAAACCTGGAGGATTACAATGGATTTGATACGGGTTTGTTCGTATGCGATCCTGCAATCTTCGATGCATTAGAGCGGTGTGCGGAAGCCACCGGTGATACTTCCTTATCTGGGGCGGTCCAGGAACTTGCCGACAATGGCTTGGCGAACGCGATTGACATAAACGGTCAGTTTTGGGTCGATGTAGATGATCCCAATGCTTTCCAGCGGGCGGAAAACGCGCTCTTGTGCAATATGCGAGGAAAGGTCAGCGATGGTCCCGTGGCCCGTTTTTTGAATCGGCCTTTATCGATTTGGGTTTCCCGTCGGCTAGTGAATTATTCGATTACCCCGAATCAGATTTCCCTTGTCTCGTTCTTGTTTTCAATGCTGGCCGCAGGTCTGCTCGCCCTTGGCGGTTATTTCTCCCTTTTCATGGGCGGTGTTCTCGCGCAATTCGCCTCGGTAATCGATGGTTGTGATGGCGAAGTGGCACGGCTTAAATTCCAAGCCAGTGAATATGGGAAATGGCTGGATGCCGTGCTGGACCGCTATGCCGATGCATTCCTTCTTTTTGGCCTCACCTGGCACGCTTATGGGGATAGGACGGAAGGCCTTGTCCTGTTTGTCGGATTCATGGCGATCATCGGGTCATTTTTGTTGAGTTACACAGCGGATAAATACGACTATCTTATGAGCCGCCAGATTCGCCAAGGCAAAGGGCTCCGCATGGGCCGGGATATTCGTGTCTTCATCATATTTCTTGGCGCTGTGCTCCATATACCTTTTTGGACGCTACTGGTGATCGCCGTGATGATGAACCTTGAAACCATACGCAGAATCATCGTTTGCCGAAATAATGAATAGCATCGAATATGCAAAAGGGAGAATCAAGGAAGTTATCGCCGCCTCCAAAGTTCCGGAAGACCCCGGCCATGCCGATAACACGCTTGCATGGCTTTTTAAATTGGACCCCAAAACCGATCCAGCCATGCAGATTGCCGCGCTCGCCCATGATATTGACAGGGCGGTGGAGGCGCGAAAAGTCCGCCGTTCCGATTTTGACGATTATGATGTCTTCAAAGCTGCGCATGCCCAAAACGGGGCGAAGATTCTGCGGAAAATTCTGGATGATTGCCAAGTTACAAAAGACATTACCGATGAAGCTTGTCGTCTTGTAACGCTTCATGAAGTAGGTGGGGATTCCCGTTCTGACCTTTTAAAGGATGTTGATAGTATTTCCTATTTTGATGTAAATATGCCTTTATACTTTCAACGCGAGGGTTGGGATGAAACGAAACGCCGATGTGTTTGGGGCTATCGGCGCCTTTCTTCACAGGGAAAAGAGATAGTCAAAGGCATCACTTATGAAAAACAGGCTCTGACGAGATTGTTAAATGAGGCCATTGGGCAAGCTGAAGGAAAACATGTTTTAGAATAGAAATTGGCTGTGACCTGCCAAACTATTGAGCAAGTGTTAGTTCTTTTTACAAACTCTGTATATTCAAATGGCGACTATCCCACAAAATGGAGACTATAAATTTGAATCAATGATGAGAATTGCAGATTATGATATATAAAAATCTACCCAATATTGTTTCCCTGCTCGGTGTTCTTCCACTTTCAATCCTTTTTTTTAAAGATGGGTTTCAATATTTGATTCCCTTGATTATCTACAACAACATCATGGATGATCTCGATGGTATCCTTGCCATCAAGCTGAATCTCAAGAGTGATTTTGGCGCGGCGTTGGACAATGTTTGCGATGCTGTTGCTCATATAATTATTGTCATGGCACTTGGCATTCACTACGGGCTTGCCTTTAGCCTAGTCAGCCTTGTTGCGGTGACCGCAATCTTACTGCGTGTTACCTCTCGATTAACGTCTACTGAAACGATCAGCGCGGGATCGCCCACCAACGAATTGATGCGGCACCTGCTATTAGTACTCCTGACAGCACAGTATTTTGAATTTGCCCCAGAACCATTCTTGATTGCAGTCATGCTTTTAAACTCCATTTCGATGCTTTCGCCCTTTCCCATGCCCTACTTGATAAGGACTTTGACTAAATCAGCCACGGCGATTGGGTTTGTCAATGTCGCGTTGTTGGTGGCGTGGCTCATTCCCATTGCTGCACCGGTCATTGCTTTCGGCTTCTTCGCCACCCATCTGTATTCCCTCATCCGGCCAAACGGCCACTGGGCGTGGTCAGCGTCGCACTAGCTCCGCCGAATGTGATAACCTGAATGTTCTTGTTGGGTGTTATTTTTATGTGGGAAGTGATTCGGTCACTTACCACATTCCCCTAATGTTTTATCCTGGGAGGATCCGTTGATGGCATGAAATTATTAGCGCAAATTGTTTTTGTCTTGTGGGTGTTTTGTGGGTCGGTAAATGCCCAGCCCTTATTCCAAGGCACCGGTGAGCGGGAAGACTGGATGGGAACCTATTTTCAAGGCAAGAAGATGGGGTTTACCCGTGTGCAAACCCGCTGGACTCCGGAATCTATTGAGGTGGACTCCAGGGTTTTTTTTCAGATTCGTTCCGGGTCCATCGATCAGTCCACCACCATCAATCAAAAGACATGGCTCAGTCCGGATTTCAAACTTCTGGGTTTTTCCCTCCTGCAGGAGATCACTGGGCACCGGCAACAGGTCGAGGGCAAGATGGAAGGCAATCGACTGACCTACCGGGTGAAGTCGCGGGGGTTTGACAAGGAAGAGTCCATTGATCTCCCGCCCGGGGCGCTTCCTTCATCGACCTTTCTTTTAAACCTGATGGTGAACGGATTTAAAGTGGGACAAAAAGGAACCCTGCCTTTGTTTCTGGAGCCGTTCCAGATGATGGTGGATCTGGAGTATGAAGTTCTGCGCCGGGAAACTCTAGAGTACGAGGGCAAGCCCGTCGAAACTTTTGCCATCAAACAAAAATTCAGCGGCATCGAAACAATCTTGTGGGTGGCCGACGATGGTTCGGTGATTAAAGAAACCACCGACCAGGGTTTTGAATCGTTCCGAGAATCTGCCGAAGTCGCGCAGCAACTCGATGAACCGCTGACGGTCAGTAGCCTGATCACCATGAGTCTGGTCAAGCCCGACAAGCCAATCGACCGGTCGGACCGGGTGAGGAAAGTCATCTTTCACCTTAAGCCCCTCCGTTCACCCGACCTCGTTCCACAAGATCATCGGCAAAAAATTCTCGAGACAGAACTCCTGCCGAATGGTTTTTATCGCGCTACATTGGAAGTTAAAACTGAACCGGAAACAATCGCCAACCCTTCAAGCTGGCCGAAAGAGCAGGATAAGAAATACCTGGAAGACTCGGCGGAGGTGCAATCCCGTCACCCCATGATCCGGGCTCTGGCCAGGGAACTTGCCGCAGACACTCAAAATGACTGGCAGGTAGCGCAAGACATCAACCGTTGGGTGTACCTCAATCTGGAAAAGGAATTGGTGGATACTGTAACAGCGTTGGACGCTTTGTATGAAAGGCGAGGCGAGTGCCAGTCGCACACTTACCTGTTCACGGCAGTGGCCCGTGCGGCGGGCATCCCCACCCGCATTGTGAACGGACTGGTGTATTCGAAAGAGTATGAGGGATTTCTCTATCATGCCTGGCCCGAAGTTTATGTGGGCGAGTGGCGGGCTCTCGACCCGACTTTTGGCCAGAACGTGGTGGATGCCACCCACATCAAACTGACCGAAGGAACCAGGGAAGGCATGTTCCGCCTGATGGAGTTTGTCGGCAAGGTGGAGATCGACTGGTCCCCGGCCAACGGCCGGCAGCTACTGCAATAATTCTTTACCCCAGCGGGCCACGAGAGCTAAAGTTAAATATCACGTCCGCTGGCAAAGAGTTGTTGCGACTTGAAAAGGTTTTGCTCCCCCGCGTTATATCTTCCGTTTGTTCGCAGAAAATTCCCAGCCTCTTAAAAGTCAGTAGAAAAAATTAATTTTTTTATTTTCCACGACATTGATTTTTGCTTTTTATTCGCCTATAGTTGGGGTAGGAAAGGGGCACGAAACCGTTATGTTTTGTGGCCTTGAAAGAAAGTTTTTCAGGCACTCTAGAATTTCGTTGACATACTACATCTTGTATAATATTTTGCTGGACAACACAAAATATAGATATTTTGTGGTTTGAGGCACCCAAGAATTTTAAGGAAAAAGGGCAGTTAAGAGCTGTTGTTGTCCTTCGAACCTTTGACCCATAACTAATTCAATTTGTTGGGATTACATTTTTTAGCGAAGTGGAGCGTTATATGCGAATCGATCGGGTATTTACCAAGGGCCATCAGGACCCCTACGAAGGAATTGGCTTTGTCGAGCGTGATTCTAAAATCATCAATGCCGATGGTTCCTTGGTTTCTGAAATCAAGAATGTTTTGGTGCCTGACATCTGGTCGCAGGTGGCGGTGGATATCATGGCGCAGAAATACTTTCGCAAGGCGGGAGTTCCGGCCCGGTTGAAAAAGAAGTTCGAGCCCGGACTGCCCGAATGGCTTTGCCCATCGGTACCGGATGAAGAGGCGCTGAATCAGCTTCCTCAATCGGCGCAGTTCACCTGCGAAACCACATCGCAGGAAGTTTTTCATCGTCTGGCCGGGTGCTGGACATATTGGGGCTGGAAAAATAATTGTTTTAGCAGTGAGAAAGACGCGCGCAATTATTATGATGAGATGCGTTATATGTTGGCGCGGCAGTTGGCAGCACCTAATTCTCCGCAATGGTTCAACACGGGTATGAACTGGGCCTACGGCCTCGAAGGACCGGCACAAGGACATTATTATTTCGACGAGGAAGCTGGCGGACTGCAAAAGTCCAAAAACGCATATGAACGACCGCAACCACATGCCTGCTTCATTCTTTCTGTAAGTGATGATCTGGTAGGTGATGGCGGGATCATGGATCTGTGGCGGCAGGAAGCTCGGCTGTTCAAGTTCGGGTCTGGAACCGGGAGCAACTTCTCCAATCTCCGTGGAGATGGCGAGTCTCTTTCCGGTGGAGGAAAATCTTCCGGGCTGATGAGTTTCTTAAAGATCGGCGACCGGGCGGCGGGAGCGATTAAATCTGGTGGAACCACCCGACGCGCAGCCAAGATGGTCACTCTTGACATGGACCATCCTGACATTGAAGAGTTTGTTGAATGGAAGGTCCGAGAAGAGCGCAAGGTTGCCGCTCTAGCGGCGGGAAGCAAGATGACCCGCCGGTGCCTGAAAGAGATCATCCAGGCTTGCTGGTTAAAGGATGAAGGGGAAGAAACCCGGTTTGACGTGCAGAAAAATAAAGCCTTGAAAAAAGCCGTCCGCAAGGGATTGGATTGCTTCATCCCTGAAAACTATATTTATCGCGTTATCCAACTGGCCCGGCAAGGGATCAAGGATATTGAGTTTGAAGAGTATGACACCAATTGGACTTCAGAAGGTTACCTGACTGTTTCGGGCCAGAACTCCAACAACTCGGTTCGACTCACCAATGAGTTTCTGCGCGCAGTGGAATGCGACGGAGACTGGAACCTGATCCGCAGAACCGATGGAGGGGTCGCTAGAACCCTACCCGCTAAAGATTTGTGGGAAAAGGTCAACTACTCCGCCTGGTCCAGTGCCGATCCGGGACTGCAGTTTCACACGACGATCAACGAGTGGCATACCTGTCCGGAAGATGGGCCGATCCGTGCTTCCAATCCCTGCTCCGAATACATGTTCCTCGATGACACCGCCTGCAACCTCGCGTCCATCAACCTGATGCGTTTTTACGATGAGGAAAAGGGAGTGTTTGCAATAGAAAATTACCGGCATGCTTGCCGCTTGTGGACTCTCACGCTGGAAATTTCAGTGATGATGGCGCAGTTCCCCAATCAGGCTATCGCCAAAAAGAGTTTTGAGTTCCGCACCTTGGGCCTTGGTTATGCCAATTTGGGAGCCATGCTCATGGTAATGGGTATTCCTTATGACTCGGAAGACGGCCGGGCCATCGCCGGCGCAATTTCCGCCATGACGACAGGGGCCTCTTATGCCATGTCGGCAGAAATGGCTGGAGAGTTGGGTCCCTTTGCAGGCTTTGAGAAGAACCGGGACGCCATGCTCCGGGTTCTGAATAACCACCAGCGTGCGGCGCATAATGCGGAAGTTCGTGAGTATGAGGGGCTCACCGTATACCCGCAGGGTATTCAGGCGGAACATTGTCCAACCTATCTCCTCGACGCGGCCCGAAAAGAATGGGCGGATGCGCTGGATCTGGGCGGGAAGAACGGATTCCGCAATGCCCAGACCACTTGTATCGCGCCGACGGGTACGATCGGATTGCTGATGGATTGCGATACCACAGGCATTGAGCCGGACTACGCTCTGATTAAATACAAGAAGCTGGCAGGCGGCGGTTATTTTAAGATCATCAATCAGTCGGTTCCCGGCGCGCTTCGCAGGCTGGGTTACAAGCCTGATGAGATTAAGGACATTGTTGAATATTGCGTGGGCTCGGGGAGTCTGGAAGCCGCTCCTTACATCAACCGGAATTCCCTGCGCAAAAAAGGGTTCACCGATGGAGTGCTCGATAATGTTCAGCTTGAATTGCCGAAGGCTTTTGATATTAGTTTTGCGTTCAATAAATTTGTTCTGGGGGAATCGTTCTGCAAGGACGTATTGAAGTTGACCGATGAGCAGTTGGACTCCATAACCTTCAACTTGCTGGAGCATCTGGGTTTTACCGATGAAGAAATCCAGTCGGCTAATGACAGCATTTGCGGAAGAATGACGGTTGAAGACGCCCCGCATCTGAAAGAGCGCCATTACTCTGTTTTCGATTGTGCCAACCAGTGCGGAAAGTATGGTAAACGTTTTATCCGCCCCGAGGCACACATTCGCATGATGGCGGCGGCCCAGCCTTTTCTTTCCGGCGCAATATCCAAAACCATCAATATGCCCAACGATGCCACCATTGTCGATGTCGAACGGGCGCATATGCTGAGTTGGAAACTGATGTTGAAGGGAACCGCTATCTATCGCGACGGCTCCAAACTCAGCCAGCCGCTAAACAGTGTGGCGACGGACAGCTTTAACCAACTGAAAATGGAAGAGGATGCCCCGGCCATGCAGGCGGCCAAACAGATCATTGAAGTGGTGCGTGAACACAGGCGCAAAGTTCTGCCGCACCGCAGAAAAGGTTATACCCAGAAAGCCTCCATTGGCGGTCATAAGGTTTATCTCAGAACCGGTGAATACGATGATGGAACTCTCGGCGAAATTTTCATCGATATGCATAAAGAAGGCGCCGCCTATCGCAGTTTGATGAACTGCTTTGCCATCGCGATTTCGCTGGGACTGCAACACGGTGTTCCGCTGGAAGAATTTACCGATGCGTTTGTGTTCACCCGGTTTGAACCGAACGGGATTGTTACTGGCAACCAGGCAATCACCATGTCCACCTCAACCATCGACTATATTTTCCGGGAGCTGGCGATCAGTTATCTGGGCAGGACCGATCTGGCTCAAGTGACCCCGGATGATTTGCGGTCCGACTCCATCGGTAAAAAGAATCAGCAATCCAGTGACGATGATGCCGGGTTCAACTCTAATGGGTCGTCGGGTTCGTTACCACCTGAGACTTCCACGAGCACCGAAACGGCGCCAAAGATATCCCATGCAATCGCAAAGGCTCCGTCCAATGGAAATGGCAACGGCAATGGTGCCTCGGCGTTGGGTGCTCTTAAAAATTCTCCCCAGTCTGCGGGAGTTGCGACCACGACGGCCGTGGTCGCCAAACTAAAAGGCTATGAAGGTGATGCCTGTCAGGAATGCGGAAGCTTGACATTGGTTCGAAACGGAACCTGTTTGAAGTGCATGACTTGTGGAGCGACATCAGGTTGCTCCTGATTCACCCTCCCACCTGAATAGAATGTTTGCAGGAGTTCAGCCAGCGAGTTCTTCGCTGGCTTCTCTTGTTTTTCATCCAGGTTTTATCTTTTTCGCACCAGAGATTTTGCACAACGAAACCCAAATGTTGGGTTATTCATTTTAAGATCGACGTGGTTGCGAAATGAAATGCGCGCCTGTTTTTTATCGCTGGTCCATCCCCCGCCTTTGACAATGCGGGTTCCAGGCTGGGGCCGTTCAGATTTTTTATCGTCCACCCATTCCCAGACGTTCCCGGTCATATCCATCACACCGCTGGCACTGGCGCCGGGTAGAAAAGAACCCACCGGCGCGGCAAACAGGTGCCCGTCTTTTTCTCCCAGTAGATTAGAGTGTTCAGGAAGAAACACCTCTCCCCAGGGATAAGTGAAGCTGCTGACACCCCGAGCGGCAGCTTCCCATTCTACTTCCCGCGGCAGGCGTTTGCCCGCCCACCGGCAATACTTGCTCGCCTGAATCCAGTTGATGCCCATGGCCGGGCAGTTAGGGCAGTCTTTTCCCCCCATGAAGGGTTTTTCGTCATAGGCAGATTGGTATTTGCGAAATTGAGTGGCGGTGATTTCTGTCCGGTCGATGTAAAACGCCGCTAGGTTTGTGAATGGCGATTTGTTTTCACTCAGCGTTCCACGGGTAGAAAGTTTCTTCTTACCGACACGGTATTTGCCCGCATCGATGAGGATCATTAAAGCCTGATCCTTTTTGCTCAAGAGAGTCGGGAGTAAAGAAGTTTTCATCGAACCACGTACAATGGGGTTCGACAGCTTGGGGGTGAATTGCGGTTTGGCGGATTTCGATGGACGTTTTTGTTTGTGTGCTAATTGTTCTGTCGGTTGAGCTTTTCGGTAGCGTTTACGGTGCTTTTTGCTGGCAGGGGCGCAGGCGCTGACCCAGGCGAACAGGAGGATGAAAAGTATTAATGGCCTCAAGGCTTCTCCTTGTTCATGATGGAATCCATTTTTCCCTTGAGTCGGCGGTATTTCTCATAGCTTTTTTCGGCATCCTCTTTTTTGTCCATCAGTTCATAGGTGTAGCCTAGGCTGTACCAGGCATTGTAGTGGGTGGGGTCGAGCTGGATGGCTGACTTGAAAGCCTTCTCTGCGTCTTCATATTTTTTTTCAAGATTATAGATTCCTCCCAACCCATAATGCCCGTCAATATTTTTGGGGTCTTTTTCTACGGCCATTAAGAAAGATTCCCCCGCGCTGTCATATCGCCCCTGCTTGGAATACTCAATGCCCTCCTGGACATATTGGGCGCTCGTCTTTTCCCCGCATTGGGTTAAAATTAGTCCGGTGAGGATGATGGCAAAACATTTCAGCAGAAGTTTGAGATGGCTCATGGTAGGGACCGGGTTGACAGGCAGTATGGAAAATAAAAAACGAACTCAATGAACAGCTCCGCCGCAAGCGGACGAGGTATCCTATTATAAGCGCTATTTAAAAAAAACACGGCAAGCTACGGGCAATAAAACCCACTTGTGGGTTCAATATAACACCAATGCTTCTTCCCTCTTATAGAAAAAAACTTCATGTCTTTTATTAATCTGGCAATAGGGATCTTTAAGCTCTGGCGATTCATGGATGCCCGGCAAAAACAATTCCAGCAGAGGAGAGGCGTTTCTCCCGAGGAGGGCAAGGCCTTGGAACTTGTGCTGGAAACCTGTTCTGCTTGTCGCAAGGGAAATATTTCATGTCAGGAAGAGATTTTACCGGACACTCTGCATCTGGTTTCCCGCCTTGCCGCTATTTATCATCCCGATGAGAAAAAGCCATTGGAAAAAGCCCGCATTGGAAATGTGCTCGCTACCTTTCTGGAAACGAATCGCCGAATTCTGGAGATGCTGGAGCTTCCCGGTCTGGAAAGACTGACTCAGTTTCGTCTCCGTGAGGTGGTTCCCGGTGTTGCTTCTAATAAAAATAATGCGGATCCGTCATGGGTTCCGGCCTTCTTCCGGCTCCGGGTGATGCGGGCGCTTCGGGTTCAATGGCTACTGTTAGTGGGTGAAGCTGCAATACAAGTTTATGGCGAGCATCGGTCCGACGAAATCCCTGAACCCGAAATCCTGCTCGATGAAATGGATCAATTGCAGGAAGAAAAGGAACGGTCTTTGCCGGATAAGGTTCATGATATCGTCGAGGCATCGAGAAAAAATATTTTGTTTTCGGTGAAACCGCTACCGTGGGCTGAAGTAAAATTGCTTTATATTTCTCTGGCTAAAAACATCGCTCAGGTTTGGCATCCTGAATCCTCAGCGCCGTTATATGAAGCCCGGGTTTATGATTTGTTGAACACTCTTGCGGATTATCTGGAATGGGCCGGGCAATTAAGCCAAAAACCGGTGCTGAACAAAATGCTTGGGTTACGGGTATCACATTTAACCGGGGCCAGGGAGGTGGCGATCCCTTTTACCGACAATAAACTCTTTGATTGGGTGCAGAAATATCAGGTCGGGCGGGCGGCGAAATGGTCGAGAACCATTTTTAAAACTTTGCAGAAGAAACAACCGGCAATCCTGTTTCGCGATGTGGTCATCGGGGTGGTGAAAGAGGGTGGTAAACGATGGTTGATCCTTTACCTGCACGATAAAATCGCCGACGAGACGAACAAACTGTACAAGGTCCTACCGCCAGAATGAAATATCTATAAAATCCTATGCCAGATAATCGAAGAATAATATTTCTAGACTACTTGAGGATTTTTGCCTTTGTCAGCGTTCTTGTTGGGCATAAGTCTTACGTCCATGCTTTAACTTATATAAATAATGAAACACTGCATGCTGCTCCTCGCTTTGTTCTGGAATGTTTGCTTCCATTGTTCCGTGGCGGAGGAGCTGGTATTATTATTTTTTTTCTTGTTTCTGGTTACATCATTACCCATGTATTGCAGTCCGAACGGCCAACCGATTTTTTTATAAAAAGAATTTTTAGAATTTACCCACTTTATATTGTGGCTGTGTTGTTACAGGCTATCGATAGATATTACTCTGACGGCCATATTCCTGATATTGGCACTATACTTCCTCAGCTATTACTTGTTGGTGATTTTTTCGGCACCCCATACACATTGAATGGGGTGGAATGGACTTTACGTGTAGAAGTAGTGTTTTATGTTTTTATGGGTGTTTTGCGGTACTTAAACCTGATACATGAATACCCAAAAACACTGCCTTGGATTTTATTAGTTGCAACGATTCTGCTTGGGATACTTTCACCAATCCCGTCTTCAGATATCTATACTAAAGGTTATTTTACCATTTATAGTCCGTTCCTGTTTTTGGGTGCATTTTGTTACCTTAAAGAAATAAAACGGGTCAGTTTTAGTCTGTTGATAGGATTCACTTTTTTAGTCTTATTTCAATACTATTACCTGATTTCCGTTTATCAGCCACGCTGGATTGGGCAGCATTTTGCTGCATTAGCCGTAGTGATATTTTTGTTGTCATGGCGTTATCGGGTAAACTTTATATCAACTTCAGGAATACGACTTTTTTCAGACCTGACCTATTCAGTATATTTGTTTCACAATTGGATGTGGAACCCTATAAAAAAAGCATTGGGTGAAACATCAGCATCTATTCTTCATCCGGATATAGAAGCACTTTTTGTTCTTTTATGGGTATGTTTTTTTATGTTGAAACTTGTAGAAAAGCCCAGTGTTAAATTAGGTCGGGTAGTTTCGAAGTATATTCGGGAAAAATATAGCAAGCCAAACACAAATTAAATCGCCCGCAACGTGCCCGCAGCGTTAGACATAAAAAAAGAGTTGGCGAATCCATTTGGCTTGCCAGTATCTGGTACCGGTGATAGTCTTTTCTTTAATCAAGTGAGATCATTTGTTCCCATAAAAGGGTCCAAGATGCCTTTTCTTTCTACAATCCTCCGGTTTTATGTGATCGCCAGCCTTATGTGCTTGTCACTGGTTCCCCCCTCTTCAGGCATCGAATCCCGCAAGGTAGAAAAAATGATCGAAGAATCCGAGTCCCAAATGGGGACGGAGTTGTTGGTGGAAAAAAGAGGAAAAGCTCTTTATTACAAGTTCTGCATTCCTTGCCATGGAGCGAAGGGCAACGGACAGGGCAATGCCTCTTATTATTTATTCCCCAAACCTAGAAACTTAAACCTGGGAATTTTCAAATTCCATTCTACCAGAACCAATACCCTCCCGCTCAACGAAGACCTTTATAAAACTATTCAAAACGGAATTCCCGGGACTGCCATGCCACCCTGGATCGATGTTTTAAGTGAGGAGGAAATTCATCTCCTGGCAGAATTTATTAAAACCTTTTCCAGACGCTTCAGCATGGAGCTGCCTGACTATGAAATGCCCGTCAGCCTGGAACCTCCTTTTGACAAGTTATCCATAGCCAACGGAAGGATCATATATAAGCAACTAAGGTGTGGCCGATGCCATGGGAACGAGGGCGATAGCGAGGACCGGCTTTCAGGTTCTATTCAAGAGTTTGGTGGCAACCTGTCTTTCGTTTATGACCTGCGTCGGCCCGACCAATACAAGGCCGGGGCGGCAGGACCCGATATCTACCGAACTCTTATTACCGGATTGGACGGTTCCCCGATGAATGCGTATGAATACATGCGTGATAGGGAGCTATGGGACCTGGTTCATTATTTACAATCTCTTTTTTTTATACAACCTTCCAAACCCACACTGACCGACCGGAAAATATACTCACAAACCATTAAAGAGAAGATCGACCTGAAACCCGATAGCCCAATCTGGAACGGCGTAGTTTCTTTTGAGATCAGCCTTAGCCCGGTGAGAGCCCGAAAAAATCCTATCACCCGGTTGACCGTTCAATCCGTTCACAATGATAAAGAAATTGCCTTTCGTCTGGAATGGGAGGATCCCATACCTAATGGTGCCATTAACGGTACCTATTTGGACCAGAGCGCGGTTCAGTTTGCCCTCAATCAGGACAATATTTCAGACGGTCCTTTTTTCGGGATGGGGGAGAGAAACAAACCCGTCAATATCTGGCATTGGAGAGCGGACGTGCGGCAGAAGATTTATAATGACGACAATCTCAAACCAAACCGGTCTCACTCCATTTTGCACCCGCCAAGCGGATTACTACTGAATCCATTCATGGAGTCCTCCGTCGAAGAAATAAACTCCGAGGGGTTTGGAACACTTAGCCTTCAACCCGTGGAAGATCAGCAGTTAAAAGGTATGGGCCAATGGAAAAATGGCCGTTGGAGTGTGGTGTTCTCACGCGACATAAAAACCCCGAGCCGATGGGACATTAAGTTTTCAAGTGAAAAACCGGTTTTGCTGGCCTTTGCTCTTTGGGATGGTGACAACAAAGATAAAAATGCCAACAAAATGGTTAGTTTCTGGAATATATTGACCTTAAAATAAAGACTTATGAAACACAGCTTATCGGGGGCAGAAAAACTTCATTTATTTTTTTTTATCGCGGGGATCACCTTCCTACTCTTTTTTCCTTTTTCGAAAAGCCAAGCTGGGGAAAAGGGAAACCTGGAGCTGATTCCTTCAGGTGAATTTTTCATGGGAACGGAGGATGGAACGGAATCCGAGCGGCCCATTCACAAAGTGCACTTGGAGGCATTTGAAATAGACCGTTATGAAGTGACCAATTTGCAGTTTGAAACCTTTGATCCTGACCACACCCGTAGCGCTGCTTCCGCTTGCGACCAATGCCCCGTTACGCTGGTTACATGGATGGAGGCCAATGATTATTGCAAACATCAGGGCGGTCGTCTTCCCACAGAAGAGGAATGGGAACGAGCCGCCAGAGGACCCGAAGAGTTTTCCTATTCCTTCGGACCGAAGGCGGATATATCCAAAGCCAATTATGGGAACGAATTTAAAGCGGGCGCCAAACCCGTCCATTCCTTTCAACCTAATGGTTTTGGCTTATACAATATGAGCGGAAATGTCTGGGAGTGGGTGCACAATTGGTTTTCATTCTACCCTCAACAAGCGGTGTCTGCTGTTAGAGACAATAAAAAGTCAGGAGAAAAACTTCTTCGCGGGGGAAGCTGGTACAATAAGGCTTATTACGTTCATGCTGGAATGCGCTTCACATTGAAACCCGGAACGAAGTTGAACTCAGTCGGTTTTCGTTGTGCCCGTGAGGCTGGATGAATCATTTGATTCATCGTCCACATTAATTAAATTTTTAAAACAAGTGCTAGGCAGTGTCCAATATAAAAATTCCTTCTTCATGGGACATCCCAGAAAACCAGATTACTCTGGAAGAGGTCTACCTGAACCGAAGAAGCTTTCTTGAACAAATAGGAAAGGCGACCGCTGGCGCCTTGGCACTTTCCGTATTTCCCAGTTTCTTGTCGTCGACACAGGCTTCCGAGAATTTTCAAGATCGCATAACGCCGGAAAACCTGGTCACACGTTACAATAATTTTTATGAATTCGGCACCAACAAGGAAAGCATACAGTATCTGGCCAAAAAATTGCCCCAGGAAAACTGGATTCTGAAAATCGCTGGGCAAGTCGCAAAACCACGAACGCTTGACCTGGAAAAATTTTTGCGGGGGAGGTCGTTGGAACAACGTGTCTACAGGTTACGATGTGTTGAAACCTGGTCGGCAATTATCCCATGGACAGGTTTTCCTCTTCGCGATCTGATCAAGGCACTGGACCCGCTTTCAACCGCACGCTATATCAAGTTCCAGACGTTTCTCAATCCCAATGTGGCGGCAGGTCAAAAAGAGCGGTTTTGGGAGCCCTGGCCCTATACCGATGGATTGAGCATGACCGAAGCGATGCATCCTTTGGCGTTTCTGGCCGTGGGTATCTATGGGCATCCCCTACCTCCCCAAAATGGAGCTCCCATCCGTCTGGTGGTTCCCTGGAAGTATGGATTCAAGAGCATCAAATCCATCGCTTCCATGGAGTTTGTCAGCGAGGCTCCCACTACATTCTGGCAGACAACTGCTCCATTGGATTATGATTTCTGGTCCAATGTTAACCCCAACGTTCCCTATGCCCGCTGGGATCAACATTATGAAACCCTACTCGGCAAAAACCAAAAAGTAAAAACTCTCCTTTACAATGGTTATGCCGACGAAGTTGGCGGCTTGTATTAAGAGGATCCAAAAATCAATCCGGCTTGCGCTTGGTGACCGGCGGCTTGCAGAACTTTTCTATATCTTCCGGCTGGGCTCGAACAGCCTTCACCCGCCACTCATTTGTGGGAATGGAAAAACGGGCCCAGAAGTCTCCTAATCGTCCCATATCCCAATTTGAAATTCGCAGTGGCCCCCAATATTTTTGCAATCGCTCAAACAGCAGGTTGTTATGAAAGCTGATCATTTGCTGACTTTTCACCACCCGTTCCAGCAGTGGAAAAAAATCCCGCCCATGGATAGCGACACCCTTCAATTCCAGACCGCCCAACATTTCGAGCCCGGAACCTGAAATCATTTTCAGGCGTAATGCGCCACCATTCCGGAAAGAAGGGACGGGCCATTGCTCTTCCGCCAAAGGGGCGGCGACCTGATAATCTCCCTCCGGCACACCCTCGTTCTCAATCGAGCTTAGGAACTTTGCATCCAATTTTCCCTTCGCGCCCACACCCAAAAAGCAAACTCTCTCAAGTTGAATGCTCTTGGTCTTCAAAGACAAATCGCCCGGAAAATCGGTTTTCCCAGTTAGCCTGACAACAATTTCCGCTCCCATGCAAGCAACCGGATTCATACTGGCCAAAGATAAAACCGTCAAACCAATCACTATAGACTTGTAATGTATCGTCAAGTAATCCTCCGCAGATTAATCTCTACAACATTGAAAAATTCCCCGCCACCATCTATGCTCAATATTCTTTTTCGATGAAAATAAAATTTTTCTTAAATGTGTTCGATGAAATTTTTAATTCCATCGAATCACCCTCAATAGTTTTTTCAGGGAGACTGCCAGGCTTTGCTGACCCGGGCAAGCCAGATAAAATTTGATGCAGATAGGATGATTTAATGGCAAAACTGGCTCTTTTTGGAGCTTCTTCCATATATGTGAAAGTCTTTTTCGCGAAAGGATGGGTAAGCATCATTCCGATCACTTGGCCCTTCTTATTTAACAGCGGCCCACCGCTATGATCCTTTTTGACCTGTAAATCCAGCTGAAATACTTTCGTACTTTTTTCTACCGCATTTTTTTTAAGAATGGTTCCCTGGAATAGGGGCGTGTCAGGTTGTGATAATTTAGAAAAATCCACTGCGTATACGGGATCTCCGACTTCAAGGCGCGAATCATCGCCAAAAAACAAAATCCGCGAGGACCTGCTTTCAGGATCGGTCAATTTCAACACAGCAATATTATAAACTACAAATTCCTTGACCAACTCCAGCGGTGCCGTAGTGCCATCCATGAACCTGGCCCGGAATTTCCTGGCATCTCCCAAAACATGATAAGGGGTAAGGACCTGTCCTGTATTCCCAATCTGAAAACCAACGCCGGTCGTTTGCCATCCGAGATCAGCTTGAATTTGATGGCCAATTCCAAAATCTTCAGGGGTTAACCCCAGCTCTTTATAGGCCCTCTCCAAATTTCTTCGCACGATGGTTAAATTTTTCTTTGCCTGCTCATCCTTGCGATTCCGGTAATGTTTTTCCGCTTTTCTGAAATGATCGATGGCCTCCACGCCTTGTCCTTTGGAAAAATAGAGAACACCCAAAGCATGGTAAGCCTCCGCAAAATCCGGCCTGATCCCCAAGGCTTGAAGATAGGCCCGTTTAGAGGCTTCTGAATTTCCGCCAACAGAAAGATCAAATCCTTTCCGATACAAATCTTCTGCAGTGGCGGCCTCGCCGACCCCTCCAATAAATATCAAACCAGATAGCAAAACAAGCATTAGTAGAATTCTCGGTCTGATTATAACCATGAGGGCATCAAACTCCCAGAGAGAGTGAGAATACAATGAAATCGGCTTAATGAACTGCGGCTTGGTCATTTATGTTTTTCCGCGCAGGAGTTGCCGGGGGTTTTTAGGCAGCAATGGTAATCGTACTCAATATAATTTTGATACAGAGCCAGGTTCTCCGCCTTCATTCTGCATTGTGAAATGCCGGTCACGGTGTCGACTTTTTTTTCTTTGCCGTCTTTGTTGATGAGGTAGACATCGAAGGTTTCTTTTTCCAGGTCTTTCCCGCAAGCCGAAAACAAAAACAGACACATCATCACTGTGGCATAAGTCCCGAGCTTTGAGGTTTTGCATAGACTGAAGTTTCGCATGGTACCCCCTTAGTTATTTTAACCGATATTCTCAGTCGATAGGACTAGGGTTTCTCCGGAATTTTCGGGTTGAGAGAATTATATAAGTCTGCCCCTGATAAAAGCTGGGCAAGCGCTGGTTGATCCTTTATCTGCACGACAAAATCGCCGAGGAAACGAACAAACTGTACAAAGCTCTACCCGATGCAAATGAGAACCACCCATAAACAGAGACGGGTAATATGGATTACCCGTTCCCTCCAAAAAAATAAGAGGTTAACCTTCAAATTGAGGCAAAACTACAAGCTGGGTGCTTTCCTTAATGCTGGGAGAGGAAAAGAGGTTTGAAATAAACACTCCAAAATATTTTTATTTTGGTTAGAATGATGTTGCCTAGAAAATTTTTAAAGGATCCGCATAATTGAAGCCAAAATTGAACATTGAAACTCTAATTAAAGAGGCTTCTGTTTTTTCCGAAAGCGAGAGCAAACATGACGAACCATCGCTTTTTGGTGTTACCGATGGCAAAGCAGTTGGAACATATTTGGAACATAAATTTTCCGACCACCTAGAAAACATTTATACCTGTCAGTCGGGA
This sequence comes from Nitrospina sp. LS_NOB, assembly GCA_001542995.1. Classification (GTDB taxonomy): domain Bacteria; phylum Nitrospinota; class Nitrospinia; order Nitrospinales; family VA-1; genus LS-NOB. The sequence continues at coordinate 49,145 of LFLA01000021.1, read as the reverse complement.
AATTCTGCTTTGGGTATAGATTTCCCAGATATCGAGGTAGACATAAAGGTAACCAGCATTAAGCAACCTCAATCCTCCTGCCCTTTTAAGTCTGCACAATAAAAAATTTATGGTCTTGGATACCATTTATTGGTTTTTGTTTATGAGAAAATCGATAACCATAGCAAGAAAACATGCAAGCTGGATATTCAACACACCATATTTGTAAATAAAGAAAGAACAGTCGATTTTCAGATGACAAAAGGAATAACTGATATATTGAAAAATGATGGCAACGCAGATGATCTTGCGGCGTTTGTTCAGGAAAAAAATCTTCCAGTCGATGACATAGGTGCAAGAGATTTGGCAGAGGAGATTTTGAGGAATCCACCCAAACAGGGTTATTTAACCATCTCTAATGCCCTCCAGTGGCGGTTGCAATATGGACGAGTGATTCAAGAAGCTGGAGAAGTTGAAGGCGTGGATAGGGTAAGATAAAGGCTATGGCATCGAAAAAAACAAAAGAAATTTGGGAGTTTGGAGATTTTCAGACACCATGTGAACTTGCGCATTTAGCGACAAAGGTTGTTAGCAAACTTAGCTTCAAACCTCTTTCTATAGTGGAGCCAACATGTGGACGTGGTGCCTTTTTGCTTTCCGCGCTTGATATATTTCATGAGGCTAAATCGTTTGTGGGTATCGATATTAATGATTTTCACTTAGATTGTTTGCAGGAACAAATAATTAAAAAATATCCAAATGCCCCAGTAAAAATATTTAATGCTGATTTTTTTTCTTTTGATTGGGTAAAATTCTTGGAGAATTTGCCCGAACCCTTTTTGATACTTGGGAATCCGCCCTGGGTGACAAGTTCAGAGTTGGGAATGCTTCAAAGTTCAAATGTCCCGGAGAAATCAAATTTTCAAGCAATGAATGGTCTCGAAGCTCTTACTGGAAAGAGCAATTTTGACATTTCAGAATGGATGCTTATAAAGCAGTTAGAGTGGTTAAAGAACCGAAATGGTCAGATTGCGATACTTTGCAAAACGGCTGTAGCTAGAAAAGTTCTCAACTATGCGTGGAAACACGATTATCCGCTGAGAACCGCACGTTTTTATAAAATTGACACAATGAAATATTTTGGCGCCTCTGTTGATGCGTGTTTTTTCTTAATGGATTGTGCTGAAGTAAATAGTAGCTTCTCTAAAAATTGTGATATTTATGAAACTCTGACTGATTCTGAACCTTCTTCTGCCATTGGTTATCATGACGGCAGTGTTGTGTCAGATGAAGAGTCGTACCTAAAAAGTAAATTTTTACAGGGTGCAGATAAAAACTATATTTGGCGCTCTGGGGTTAAGCATGATTGCGCCAAGGTGATGGAATTGACACGTTCTCCGGATGGTTTTATTAACGGTTTTGGAGAATTAACCCATTTAGAGGGAAAATATGTTTTTCCACTTTTTAAAAGCTCAGATATTGCAAACGGCCATGTCAGCAATTGCCGCAAATATGTCTTGGTCACGCAACAATTTATTGGGGGAAACACAGCGCATATAAAAAGAGATGCTCCCAAAACATGGAATTATTTGGAGAGGAACTCGGCATTACTTGGCAAGCGTGCTAGCTCAATTTACCGTGATCGTCCACCGTTCTCGATATTTGGTGTTGGCGATTACACTTTTACCCCCTGGAAAGTAGCTATATCAGGTTTTTACAAAAGCTTAGACTTTAAAGTAATTGGTTCTATTGAGGATAAGCCGGCAATATTTGATGACACCATATATTTTCTACCGGCTTGGTCAGAGGAAGAGGCAAGTTTTCTTGCAGAAATCTTAAATTCCAAGCTAGCTAATGAATTTTTGACTTCGATGATTTTTTGGAGTGATAAACGGCCTATTACTATTGATTTATTGAAACGTCTCAATCTGCACACCCTTGCTCGAAAATTGGGTCGAGAAAATGAATATCAATCTTTTATTGCAATGCGCTTGATTCCACCCTCATTGGAAGATCAACCACAACAAGTCCTACCTTTTTCTATGTAGAAACAATAATTATATTGAGACTTATTGCCTTCACGGCTAGTGGTGAAGTAGATAAGAGACTCTCACGCCACTGGTGTAGACATCGGCCCAGTGTGAAGCTTTTTTCTGGTCGGGGGTGAGCAGGTCATGATAGGTGCAGGTCCGGGTCTGGTATTCCTGCCAGTCGATTCGGGTGCAGCTCATTCCTAACGACTGGAACCAGATTTCGAGAAGTGCCGGTGTGGGTAGAGTGATGAGGCTGAGTTCTTTGTTGCGGTGCGGAAACGAATGCGGCAGGCGATAGTCTTTCTTTTCCGGCTGGGTCAGGGCGGTGAGCATCAGTGGCAGTTTAAGATTTTCTTCATCGATGGATTTATAAACCTCTGGCGCGTCTTTCCCTTGAATGGCGGCGTAGGCGGCGGTGAAGGTGTCGAGCAGCACCGTTTCTTTCGCCACTTTCTGCATGAGTTTCAACAGTCGATAAGGCTCGACCATATAATAGAGCGTGCCGAGACAGAGCACGGTATCAAAACTCCCCTCCTCAAGATTCTCCAGATAAGCAAACGCGTCATTAACTCTAAGGTTAAAGCTGGATCCAGGAACCTCTAATTGTCGAAACAGTTCCTGACCCCGCTCAATGGTTTTTTCTTCCGTGTCGATCCCCTGAACAAATTCGGCGCCGAGTTCGAGAGCTACGTAGGCGAACGTTCCCATATGTGAGCCGATGTCGAGAATTCTTTTTCCCTTTATACAATCCCGATTGCGAGTCAGCAGGTGATCGATCCTCGCATTCAGGCATTCAAAGTTGTAGGGAATAGCCCAGCGGGTTTGCCGGGTTTCGGTGGTCAAAAAGGGAGAGTCTTCGGCGATGACGATGGGGACTTTTTTCATGATGGTCTAACAAGCAAGAGCTGTTTGGGCCGCGAGAATTATTGTTAGCAGTATCAAGCTATTGCGAGTTACCTGCGGAGGTACTCTGCTTCATTTGTAATACACCAAGGCCACCTTGTAAAGCACCAATTTTAAAGGATTTTATAGGTTGATGTGGTTTGGGGGCTGCTTGGTTATAAGCTATTGATTTTATTTGCTTAATCTGTTTAAGTGATCTATACCATTGAAATACTAGTCCTTATTTTTATAGTGAGGGTGTAAAAAGCGGCTGAAAAAGTTCAAATATTCATAACTTGTTAAAATTATTACTAGTGCCTTATTTGCACCCACCACTTGCCGTGGGAGCAGACAGTAATGGCCCGTCAAGCCGAGGCCAGGGTTGCTCGCAGGGGAAAGCCAGTGCGCATTACAGGCGGAGGTTCTCCGCAAATGTAATGCTTTCGCGCTTGTTTTGTCACGGTGTTCGCCGATAATAACGCCCCCCCGACCGAGCGTGAACACGCAGGCATGACCTGATGGCGAAGCTCAATCAGGCTTACGACGGCTTGGATGAGGGGGCTATACGCGCCATCATGCTGGAGTGGGAAGCGGAAGAGCCTATCCACGAAAAGTTGGATTTGGGTGAACAGTTGGTTCGGGTGGTGGGCCAGATCGCCCGGGTGCGCAAACGCTTGCATGAAATTTCCGATGAATTAGAAGACTTGGTGCTGACTGAAATGTTTCAACTGAAAAAAATATCGAGTCTGCCGGGTTGGAGGGGCGTGACCTGCTTCAGGAAATCGCCGAAGGCTCAATACAACCTCGGTGTGGTCTATTTCAAGGGCGTCGGGGTTCCCTGCGATCACGAGGAGGCTTTTAAATGGTTCGCCAAGGCGGCCGAAAAAGGTCCTGCTCCGGGCCAGGGTTTTCTGGGAGTGATGTATGAGAAGGGACTGGGTGTAGACCAGAATGATGAAATGAGTTTGCACTGGTACCAGAAGGCGGCGGAACAAGAAGACAGCACGGCGCAATTCAACCTTGCCAGAATGTATCATCAGGGAAAAGGTACCGGCAAGGCTCCCGACGAGGCCGCAAAATGGTATCGGAAATCCACACCGAAAAATACGGAGAAGGAATGGGACAGTCCATCAGGAAGAACGGATATTGGATGGTTGCGTCTGGCCGCCGAGCATGACCACAGCTCAGCTCAATATTATCTCGGATTGATGTACCGCAATGGACGGGGCACCCCCGTCAACTTTCAGGAAGCCATCCACTGGCTCCGCCGTTCCGCCGAACAAGACCACTTGCCTGCTATCGGCGCCCTGCAAAAACTTGAGCACTCCCTAAAAGTATAAGCTAAACCCGTCTGCTGTAAAGTTTATCCCTTTAACGCGACTTTAGTTTGTGTTACGATTTGCATGTCTTTTTATATATAGTTATCTATATACTTCAATATAAAGATTAGGGGATTTATGGGTCGATACCAAAGGGGCTGGATCGGGTTGGTTTTATTTCTATCCATTGGATCGGGGAGTCCGCCTGCAACCAACGCGGGAACAGGATTGCGGATCCAAGTCGTCGGGTCGACCACGGTTTTACCGGTAGCTTCACGAGCAGCACAAAAGTTCATGGAATCGTCATCAAGTCGGATTCTGGTCAACGCCGGAGGCTCGGGGGTGGGCATTCATTCTGTGGCCGGCGGCCGCGCTGATATTGGCATGGCTTCGCGCGCAATCTCCCAAGATGAAAAGAAACGATTTGAAAAGTCCCACCTAAAAATCTACCCGGTAGGACTCGATGCCGTGGCCTGTGTGGTCTCTTCGGAAATTTATCAGGCTGGGGTTCGGCAATTAACGCCCCAACAGATTGCCGGGATATATTTAGGAAAAATCCGCAACTGGAAGGAGGTCGGGGGACCGGATCGGCAAATTGTTGTCGTTGATAAGGAGCGACATCGGGGAACCCGCCACGTGTTCATGCAATATATTTTCGGCAACGCGTCGCAAAGAACACCGGGAACGCTTCTGGTTACCGGATCGAATAATGAAGAGCAGGCCAAGATCGCGCAAAGCGATGCTGCCATTGGCATGCTGTCCTTTGCCTGGATCAACGATGATGTGAAAGCGGTATCGCTCCTGGATCAGGGAAAAGAAATTTTACCGACATGGGAAACAGTTCGGCGGGGAAACTATCCCATTGTTCGAAAATTGAATTTTATAACGGCCGGGGAACCGAAAAGTGAAATTAAAGCTTTCATAGGTTTTGTCAAAGGCCCGGAAGGTCAGAAAATTGTTGAAGAGAGCGGTTACATACCGATCGGAAATTTCCAGCCATGAAAGCTGGTTTCGGGCGGGGTCTTTTCGGCACTCATCATTCAGAACCGGTGGGTTGGGTTTTTGCCGCCATGAATTTTATTTTTTTCTTATGTGCCGTGGGTCTCGGTCTTTTTCTGGTTGTGGAGTCGGTTCCGATTCTGCGTTCGGAGGGATGGGGCTTCTTGCTGGGAGAAAACTGGTGGGTGGGCGAAACGTTTGGCGCCTTGCCTATGATTTGCGGTTCCCTGATCGTTACTGGCCTGGCGATATTTCTGGTATTGCCGGTGGCTCTTTCCGGCGCTTTATTCACTTCCGAATATCTGCCGTCTTCCTTCAGGAGAAGGGTGAAAGGGATCATGGAATTGTTGGCCGGTGTGCCCGGCATTATTTACGGTCTGCTGGGTGTTTCTTTTTTGACTGTTGGGGTCAAGGATGTATTAAACCTGCTTGATGGCAACACCCTCTTCACCGCCGGTTTCCTGTTGGCGATTATGATTTTACCGACGGTCTTGACTTTGTCGGAAGATGCCCTCCATTCGGTTCCTTCGGAATTTCGTGAAGCCGCCGAAAGCCTGGGTCTCACTAAACTGCAAATCGCCTTGTGGGTGGTTTTACCCCAATCTCTGCCGGGCATCGTGGGAGCGGTGCTGTTGGGAATAGGACGGGCGATGGGAGAAACGATTGCGGTGATGCTGGTGATTGGCAGTCTCGACCGGGTGCCCGGATTCAACCTTTTTGTTTCAGGCCAAACCATTCCTTCCAAACTGGGCCGTGAGGCGGTGGAAGCTCTGGGCAGTGGACTGCACTGGAGCGCGCTGATGGGTTTGGGTTTGACCCTTTTTATCATGGTGGCGGTCTTAACATTTTTCGGAAACCTTTTTGTCAGGCGGAGCAGTCAGTGAATGCGATAACGGCGGAGAAAATGGTGCTGGCGTTTATTGGATGTGTCACTTTTTTAATTGTGGCTCTGCTGTTTTCCATTCTCGCTATCATGTTTATCAAAGGATTGCCCGCGATGCATGGCGGGTTCCTTTTTGATGAGTCGAGAGATTTTGGGCGTGCGGGCGGTATTTTTTACCAGTCTGCAGGAACGCTGATTCTGATGGGGGTTACGGTTTTATGGAGCTTGCCGGTGGCCTTGGGGTCGGTGCTTTTCCAGACGGAATACCTTGAGTCTGGAAAATTTAAAACTTTTTTAACCCAGTTGACTTATATTCTCAATGCCACGCCGACGATTTTGTTTGGGTTGGTGGGTTATCTGTTTTTTGGGGTTTACCTGGAGGCAGGCGTTTCATGGGTGACGGGCTCGTTAATTCTGGCGGTGATGATTCTGCCGACTTTGCAGGTGAGCATCCGTGAGGCAGTGGAAGCCTTGCCGGAAAAATACCGTGAGGCGGGGATGGCGCTGGGGCTTTCAAGACCTGCACAAATCTGGCGCATTATCCTTCCGCAGAGTTTTTATGGAATGGTGACGGGGGTTTTGTTGGGGTTGGCCCGAGCCGCCGGAGAAACAGCGGCGATTATGTTCACGGCGACCACCTTTTCCGGCATTCGATTTCCGCAATCGTTTTCTGATCCGGTCCCCACTTTGCAGACTCATATTCTGGTTCTGGCCCAGGAAGCGGCCAACCCGGAATCTATCGCCCAAGCCTGGGGTGCTGGCCTGGTGTTGCTGGGTCTGGTATTCTTGTTGACGCTGGCGGCCTGGGCATTCAGGACCCGGATGGTTATGGAGTCGGAACTATGATCCAATTTAAAAATTTCTCCGCTGCTTTTGGCGAAAGAAAAATTCTTCAAGAACTAACCTTCAGCCTGCCTGCAAACTCCATCACCAGTATTATTGGAGCATCTGGTTCGGGAAAAACCACTCTCCTGCGCGTTCTTTGCCGGATGAATGACCGCATTGAAAATTTTCGTATTGAGGGAAGCGTTTTTGTCGATGGAATGGATGTTTACCGACCCGGTACTGATGTCTATGCGTTGAGAAGAAAGGTCGGCATGATTTTTCAAAAGCCCTGTGTGTTTCCAAAAAACATTATCGACAATGTTATTTTTGGAGTCAGGAAGAAAATTTCCAAAAAGGATTACCCGGACGTGGCAGAGAAAGTATTGCGTGAAGTGTTTCTCTGGGAGGAAGTCAAAGACCGGCTCGGGGAGAAAGCCACCACGCTTTCCCAGGGGCAACAACAACGGCTCACTCTGGCCCGTACGTTGGCAGTAGGGCCGGAGGTTTTGCTGATGGATGAGCCGACCTCCTCCCTGGACCCTAAATCAACCGCAGCGATTGAAAAACTGGTTCAATCTTTAAAGAACAGACATACCATATTGTGGGTCACGCACCAGCACGATCAGGCCCAATCCATCGCCGATCAGGTTCTGGTTATTGAGAAAGGTCAGGTTCTCCCTTTAAGCGTCCCAATCGTGCGACCGGCAAAACCCGCCTCTTTCACCAGTGTCTTGCAGAACGTGCAGGGGTATCCCGAATAAAAACTCCCCCTCTTTCAATCAGCTTTCCAACCACCTATAATTGAACCATCATGCTTTTTTAATGAGGCGGGGGTTTGACTAAAAAGAAAACCAGAAAAAAACAGGAGTTTTCATCCTTCACCAGCGGGGATAAGGGACTTTCAACGCTGGGGGAAAAGCTCAAGAGCAGTGATCCCGATTTGGTGGAACGGTTTGAGGCCATTCGAGGCATTGAACTGACGGTGCCAAGGTTGGCGCAGGTCATCGAAGACCTTCTGCCTTACCCCTGGGATGATATTGAATTGTTTGAGGAGGCGATCAAACTCACGGCCCAGGGATTTTATGGGGAAGCGGTTGCAGTTTGCGGTGACGTATTGCGCCTTAGCCCCAACGCCTATCCTGCCTACCATCTTCTGGGACATATTTTCGGGGCGATGGGGAATCCTCGGGAAGAAATTGAGCATTATCGCAAGGCCGTCCGGCTCAAACCCAATTACCCGCAAATCTATTTTGATCTGGCTACGGCCTATTGGGTTTCCGGCAAGGAAAAAAAATCGTTCGTCACCTTAAAAAAAACCATACCGATGGCGTCAGATTTTGCGGTGGCGGATTATTGGCTGACTTTCATCTTTGACCGGTTGGGAAGAAACCGTGATATCTATCAGGTTTCTGAAAAGGATGCTGTGGTGGCGACCGAGACCTTCGCCCATATTTGCGGGCTTCTTGGCGCCGCGTTTCTGGAGTATGGCTATCATGCCTCGGCCCGCCAGGCTTTTAAGAAGGCGGTACGGGTGTATCCGGAATTTGCCGAAGGCCATTATCAGTTAGGGGCGCTTCATCTTAAAAAACTGCGGAACCCCAAACGAGCAGAAAAATATTTAGAGGTGTCAGAGCAACTTTATATTCGCCAGAATGATTTTCCAAGGGCGACTCTGGCACACCAGTTATACCGGTCCAAGGATGAGGTGCATGATAAAAACAAGGCTTCCGAAGAATGGTTGAAAGAAGGGTTGCGGCTCCAGGGGTTGGGCCGGTATCAGGGGGCGGTGGATGCCTATCGGATGGCTCAGGGTTTTAAATCTGATTTTCTCGATGCCTTCTACAATATGGGGGTGGCTTATGGCTGTATGGAGGAAAATGGCATGGATGCCCTGCATAAGGCCGTATGGGTTTTCAAAAAGGCGATAGATATCAATCCGGAATTTATTCACTCCTATACGGCACTGGGTGCATCTTATATCAAGCAGGGCGAGTTAGAGTTAGCCATTCAGGTGCTGACCCGAGCTGTGGGTGTCGACCCTGAAGACTCAAATGTTTATTATTATCTGGGAATTGCCTGCCGCATGAACACGCAAATTTCCCAGGCTGTGGATTATATGAGGCAGGCCGTAGCTCTTAAACCCGATTCGGTCCAGATGCAATTTTATTTCGGGTTGTCTCTTATGGACTTGGAACTGTTTGATGAAGCCTGTGCGACGTTTCGGGAAGTGGTGCGGATTAAACCTGATTTTGCCGAAGGGCATTTAGTGTTGGGAAAATTATATCGCGAAAAATTATCGGATCAGGACAAGTCACTGCAACATTTAAAAAAGGCCGAAAAACTTTTTGTGAAACTGGAAGATTATCAGCGGGTTGGGCAGATTCGTCAGCTTCTCATCCGCCGTTCTGCATGATCGTTGCTTATGTCTGAAAATATTTCCAGGGTAAAAACCTGTTTCCTTCTGACCGGGGTTTTGTTTCTTGCCCTGACTTCGGCCAAGGCGAACTCTGCCACCAGCGCCGAGTTGAAAAACCTGACGGCTGACGAAATGTCCTTCCTGGCCCTTAAAGATTCCATGTACTACCATTTTGATGAGTGGTTCTCCCGGTTTCAGGGAGAAATCAACCGTCTGGAGTCTGCGGTGCCTTCTCTGGAAAACCGGGTGGAGCTGATGAAGTTTCATTTCAATTATGCAGGCTTGTTAGGGGAGCTTTGTCACACGCTGGCTTTCACCAGTAAATATCAGGATGAAAAAATAGCTGCGAAGTTTATGTATCACAGCAGGCAGGTGAAAGATATGGCCCATGATGTTCTGGACGATGCCGCCGTGACGCCGGGTCAGGAAGCACAAGCGAATTTGTTCCTGGGTGCAGCAGAAGGTTATATTGGTATCTTTGAATATGGGCAGGGCAACCTCATCCAAGCTCTAATCAATGGGTTTCAGGCCGATACCCATCTTGAAAAGGCTCTCCTTCTAAACCCCAAACTTGTTGATGCCTATTTCGGTCTGGGAATGTATCGTTATGGAAACAGCCGGCTGGGAGGATTTGGCAACCTGATCATGCAGGGCGGAAGAGACCACCGTCTCGTTGGCCTGAACCATATTGAGCATGCCATTTTAAATGGCGGGGCAACGCAACCGCTGGCACTGAAAACCCTGGCATGGTTTTATATTTCTGAACAAATCAATCCGGCAAACAAGGGGCTTCCCCCTGAAAACCCGTTATCACAAAAGAAGACCCGGCAAAACGCCATTGGCCTGCTGATTGAATTAGAAAATCGCTATTTCAAACAACCGGCGCCTCACCCCCATTTTCAGGGTAATAAGGAACTGGCCATTATGAAAGCGCTCCAGTCTGTGCTGGATAAGGATTACGCCAAGGCCGGTATTGAGTTTAAAAAGGTGCTACAAATTGTTGACCATTTGCAGAACCGAGGATTCCAAATCAACCCGCAACTGACGCAATCGGTGGAGGCGGGCATCAATTTTTGTGAGTTGATGTTATTGCAGACATCGGAAGGGGAAGAAAAACGCTCCGCCTGTATAAAGGTTAACGAGCAGATGAATTTTTTAAACGGCGGAGGCTCTATGGTCGAATACGATTCTAAAAAAATCCGCCGGGAGCTTCACGCAGTATTTTCGGAGGCTTTACAGCAAATGGCTGAAAAGTTAAATTGTGAGCAGGGTTAAAAGACAATACTGCCGGGATGTCCATAATAAATGTTGGGTGTAAGGAATCGCTGAGCAGTCGACCAACCGAGCGGGTAAACTTAGGTTGGTTTTTTTATGCCGAAGCAGATAGAAAAATATATTTCACAAGGTGTGTGCGGGCTATTCATTGTCGTTATGCTTTGCGGCTTTGACACCTCCCGGCACAGTAATCCCGTCGATGGTATTTATGATGGGGGGGGGGCCGGGTAAGGACGGAATCCCCGCCATCCTCCACCCGAAGTTCATATCTGCGAAAGAAGCCGATAAAACGTTCTAAAAAAAACATGACCGTGTTCTGGGGTACGTTAATAACGGTCAGGCGAGGGCGTGCCCCATTAAAATCCTGAACTGGCATGAAATTGTCAATGATCGTGTTGGCGGGACATCGATAGTTGTGACTTGTTGCCCTCTTTGTGGCACCGGGATGGTGTTTGATCCCCAGGTGAAGGGACCCAAGCTCACTTTTGGGGTTTCGGGTACGCTCTACCAAAGCGATATGTTGCTTTACGACCATCAAACGGAAAGCCTCTGGTCGCAAATTAAATCGGAGGCGGTGACTGGCAAACTGACCGGTGCCCGTTTAAAACTTCTTCCTTCCAAGCATACGAACTGGGCGAGTTGGAAAGCCAATCATCCGGGAACCCGGGTCTTATCTGATAAAACGGGCTACTGGCGTGATTATGACCGCGATCCTTATCAGGGCTATGAAACCAGTGAGCGACTGATGCTCGATGTGGACCAGAAGAGCTGGGAATACCATCCCAAGGAAAAAATGATCGGTATAGAATTAGGCGGAGTCACTAAAGCCTACCCTTTTTCTGAGTTGAATAAATTGAAATCGCCTGTCAAGGATGTTCTGGGAAAAACACCCATCCGTATTTTTTATGACCACAGATCAAAAACGGCGTTCATTCGGGACGAAAAAAACGGGGAGATACCTTCCGTCGTAGGGTTTTGGTCTGCCTGGTACGCGTTTCACCCTGAAACTCGTATATTTTCTGCCAAGTAATTTTTTGTTTGGAATCAGGAAGATTCTGCCTTGTGCAGGACGAGAGAAGCGGAGTTGATGCAGTAGCGAAGCCCGGTAGGGTCCGGACCGTCTTCAAAGACATGGCCCAGATGGCAATCGCATTTGCTACACAACACTTCAGTCCTACGCATAAAGAAAAGAGTGTCCTGTTCGGTGGCAATACTTTCGGGGCGGAGAGGCTCGTAATAACTCGGCCACCCGGTGCCTGAATCAAATTTAGCGATGGAAGAAAACAGAGGCGTATCGCAACATACGCAATGATAGTTTCCCCGGTCATGACAGTCCCAATGCTTTCCGGAGAAGGCCTGCTCGGTTCCTTTTTTCCGGCAGATTTTAAACTGTTCTTCGGTCAGAATTTCCCGCCACTCGCTTTCGGTTTTTGTGATTTTTTCCGACAAATCCTGTTGCCTCCCTAAAAAGTTCTGATTAATTTTTTTTCTGCGATCAATTGTTTAATTTTTTCTTTTACTTCAGGATTCATATTTCTGTCCTCAAGAACTTTGGATTCATCCTTTCCCATCGACCGGGTTATCCTGCAGATGATTTCCAATTGTTTCCGATATATTTCGCAAAGCTCGCATATGGCAAGATGCATTTTAAGCCGGATCCTGCTCAAAAAAGTGAGAGGATGGTCCTGGTTTTCCGAAATAAGTGGATAGACATCCTTGCATGTCATTTTAAGCGTTTTTAGCATTCCATCCATCATAAAATCCTATCCCTATTTTGCGTTGAGCCAGTTCGACTCCAGGCAAAGTTTGAGCTGGTTTCTGGCACGGTGCAATATGACCCACAAATTAGTCGGTTTTATATTGAATTCTTTACAGATTTCGTCGGAACTCAACCCATCCATTTCTTTCAGGACAAAGACCCGGTGAAATTTTTCCGGCAACCCTTTCATGCATTTAGCCAGAATCTGGGCAAGTTCTTTATTTTCAGCGGCTTTTTCAGGGTCCATGTTCCAGTTCACCGGCTTGGGAACCATATGTTCAGCGGCATCAAAATGAATCCGGTCGGATTCCTCTGCAGTCAAATCGATGGAAATATTCTTTTTGGAGCTTCTAAAATAATCCATGGTTTTATGTTTCAGGATTCCGAATAGCCAGGTTTTTTCCGATGATCTACCGGCAAAGCTGTGTTGTGACTTTAACGCGGCAAAAAATGTGGCCTGAACCAACTCTTCAGCGACTTCAGGGTCTTTCACCCGGACAAGCGTAAAGCGGTACATCATATCCGCATAGTTTTCCACCCATTGTTGTGGTTCTAAAGTCTCTTGGCTCATAATTCTCGGTGATCGGGATTAGACTTGAACGTGATAGAAGGAGCCCATATACTTGGCCTTATGGAAGAGCCATCCACAGATTCCGGGGAATGCGCCAGAATCCTGAAAGCACTGGGGGATGAAACCCGATTAAAAATCGTCCAGTTGTTACTTAAAGGGGAAAAGAGTGTTTCCGAAATTGTTCGGTCTTTATGCATGGGGCAACCACAAGCCTCCCATCATCTTTCCATATTAAGAGCCTCGGGCCTGGTTGGCACCCGAAGAGAAGGCAATAAGGTTATCAATTTTATCCATCCGGGTAAATATTTTTTAAATAAAAAAGAGACGGGGCTGGATCTGGGTTGTTGCTCCGTAAACTTCGACACCCACCACTAGGCGTGGGGCCAACGAGCAATAGCTTAGATTGGCTGGCGAACTCTTTCTCGGCTTAACGAGCCCTTGGTGTCTGCCTCCCCTGTCAAGGGGCTAGCCGTGGGGCCAACTAGCGACCCACTCCCGTCGGAGGGTGCGATACTCCTTCATTAACTTCATGCCCCGCAGGGATAAATTGGAAGGATTCTTTCATCTGGCAACCGCACACTCAGCGCAATGGGCCTTTGCTCACTGGCTTCACGCCTAGTGGTTCTTTGATGGCTACCTCATAAAACTGCTTCACAAATGATTTGAACAGTTTGATCGGATTGAATGAAATATCTATCGGGTAAGCCTGTTTGAAATCCTCAACAGCGAAAGTCCGGTAATCTGTGATCCCTGAAATCTCCATGTTTTCCAAATGAAACTGGCCGAACTGTTTGAGCCTTGCTGCTTCCAAGGCATAAACCCTGTCCAGAGGAATGTTTAACAGATCGGCAAAAACCCGGTCGAGAGCGGTCATGTCTTTCGATGCCCCCATCACTCCAAGGGGGTAGGGCGTTCCGTTGATCGGGCCTTGCCCCTGCATGGCCTGAATACCATCGGCGATGGTCAGGCAGGGGTTGACGTGACGAGCAATATCTATCAGCATTTTCCCGAACTTAAGCTTGTCGTTTTTAACCAGGCAATGAAGAGCCGGCTTGCGTTTGCCGATCACCAATCCGAACAGGTTTTTAATGCCCAGCGTCATGGTCATCTGGCAATGCGATTTAACTTTTGGGAGATTAATGATTTGGTCATAGTGTTCCAGGCAACCGGCTATTTTCAGATGCGGAACCTGTTCTGTATTTTCGAATGGGATAGGGTCGGTCAAGGGCAGGATCTGCGCGCCATATTTTTTTTCCAGAAAGCCATACCCGGCTTTGTCAGCCACCGCCGATAAACTGCCTAGAGCGGGACTATCGCTGATAACGATTTGTTGGACCGACAGGTCCTTAAGAACCCGGCACACTGCCTCCACCACCACAGGGTGGGTGGTGACACAGCGTTCGGGTTTGAACCCCCGTAAAAGATTGGGTTTCAAAAGAACCCTCTGACCTGCGCCGAACAGGGACGCTTCAGGGTCCAGGACTTTCAGAGAGTTCCGGACAAACTGCTCCACGTTCTCCAGTGAATAATCTTCAATTTTTTGTAAGTGGACTTTTGATTTCATGAAAAGCTCTTTAAAGTTTTTGGCATTATAACCTCTTTATGACGGTTAAACATGCGAATTTGGAGGTTTTCAGGAGGGGGAATATAGCACTTTATAGATGCCCATATTTCTCAGCACATGTTTGACATAGCGGCGGGTTTCAGGGTAGGGGATGGATTCGATGAATACGTCCTGATCGCTCAAATGTCCGAATCGTTTCAGCCATTTCTTCAGGACATGGGGGCCGGCATTGTATGAAATCAGAATATGCATCCCGTTTTTGTTGAACCGTTTGTTCAACTGGCTGACATATTTCACACCCAGCCGGATATTCAGATCAGGATCAAAGAGGGCATCGGTCTCAAAAGGTTTTTTCAATTTTGTTTTCGGGTAAAGTTCTTTTCCGGTGGCTGGCATGATTTGCATGAGCCCGCGAGCACCGGCAGGGGAAAGTGCCTGACTGTCAAAAAGACTTTCCTGGCGGATAATGCCGTTCACGAAAAAGGGGTCGACCTTGCGCGATTTGGCATAGGCCAGAACTGCTTCTTCGTAGGCGAGAGGAAAAAAATGTTTCCAGAATTTTGAAGAAAGATTTTTCTCTTTGGCTTTGGTGGTGAAGTCTTTGTATAGATGTAAAAGCCTGAGTGATTCTGCATAGCCCTGCGCCTGATGATAAAGCTGGGAAAGCCATAAAACCCCGGTCAGGTTTTTCCGCACAGTTTTTTGCAATTCTCCAATTTCGTTGCGGGCTTCCTGCGTCAATCCAAGCGTAGCCAGTTCGTTGGCCCGGATGTGATGAAACTTTTCCCGCTCGCTGAGAGGCCGTCCCAGTTGCAGGTTTTCTTCTTTGGAAGATGGCTTTTGTTGGGGCGTTTCGAGTTTGACATTCAGGGCCAGGAGCCTGTCTTTAGCGCGGATGCCGTGAAACGTGTAGGGGTAAAGCTCAGCGACTTTGGCATACAAATCGCGGGCCACATCTTTTTTGTTCAGTTTTTCTGCCGATTTGGCGCTCCAATACAAGTTGTATTCGATAAACGATTTATCAGGGAATCGAGTGGCCGCGTCCTGGAACTTGTTGAAGGCTTGTTCAAATTTTCCATCGAGATAATGGACCCAACCCAGCCGCCAGCCGGCCCACTGCGCATAACCTTCATTGGGATATTTTTCCAAAGCGGTCTTGTAGTTTTTTAGAGCTTCAGGAAAGTTTTTGCGTTCTTCATAAATCTTTCCGAGAAAAAACTGCGCCTTCACTGCCAACTCTGTTGAAGGGGCGTCCTGCGTGACTTCCTTAAAATATTTGGCCCCCACCATCGGTTGGCCCAGGTTCCAAAGGTTTCTGCCGATGTCGAATTTGGCGTTTTGCACCTTGGCGTGGTGAGGATATGTTTTCAAAAATTGTTTTAAAACTTTGTTGGCTTTTTTACGATCTCTAAGTCCTCCATGCGCCCGGGCCAGGAAAAAATAAAATCGTCCCGGTAAAAGCTTGTTTTTCTTTTGCAGTTTCTGGCCTTCCTGAATGATTTCTTTGTAACGCACGTTTTCAAACAACCCTTGAATGCGGTTGGTGTACTCTCTTAAAGTTAGCGGAACCTCTTTAACCGCTTGCAAAGCCGACAGATGCTTGAGTGCCATTTCTGCCTCGGGCGTCTGATCATGGTTGGGATATTGGATGTGAAGTTTGTGGAAATTCAAATAAGCTTCGGTTGGTTTTCCGGACTGTTCCTGAGTCCTTGCCAGTTGGAAAATCAGGTCAGGCAGAAATTCGCGAAACTTGCGGCGGCTGAAATCCTTAGTGATCGACCGGATAGTTTCTTCCAGCGTTTTCATTCCTGCTTCTGTATTCTGCAACCGGATTTGTGCCTGGGCAAGAATCAGTTGGAGTTTGGCATAGAGAAGGGTGTTTGGGCTGTGCTTGAGGAGTTCGAGAGTGTTGTCGCGGGCTTTTTCATGTTTGCCTGCTTGCACCTGCGCCTGGATTAAATGGAAGCGGATATAATCTTCCACCTCTTTGTAATTTTTGCTCAATGGTTCGAGAAGCTTTATGGTTTCTTCCGGCTTTCCCTGTTCGGCGTGAATGAGGGCGAGTAGAAACCGGGCGCGTTTGGCTTCCATTGAACCTGGTTTTTGATTTTGCAGAGCCAGAAGGCTGTTTTTAGCCTTGCTCCAATCTTTTTTCTGGAAAAGTTTTTTAGCCTTTTCATAGTGCGTAGGCTTGGCTTCGCCTGTTTGTGCAAAGCCCAGGAACATGGCCAGGAAGCAGGTGGCGACTTTGGGTAGAAGGGAAAGCAGTTTATCCGCCATGGTTTTGGGCGTGTCTTTGGAGTCCACCGGTAGTTTATCGGCGTTATTCATTTTTCTGAACCAGGTCAACTGCCTTTTGGCGTAATGCCGGGTTTCCCTTTTAATCTCATAGGCGGCGCGGTCCAGATCCAAATTGCCTTGATGATATTGAATCATTTGTGCGTAACCGATGCTTTTGCAGGGTTTCAGATCCGGACTGTAGCCACGCTCCAAAATGCTTTGAACTTCTCGGGCAAGCCCGTCCTTAATCATTTTGTCCACACGCTGATCGATTTGGGAATATAGCTCGGTCCGGTCTCTCTCCAGAATGAAGGTGTGGATAGGGAACTGGCTTGCGGTCGGGGAGTCGCTTTCATGAAATTCCGAAAAACGTTTTCCCGTGTCGAGATAAACCCCTAAAGCGCGTTCGATGCGCAGGGAGTCTGTTTCAGAAATTTTTGTTGCGTATTCAGGGTCAACGCGTTGGAGCTCCTGATAAACTTTTTCAACGCCCTGGTCACGAATGTCCTGCCGGATTTTTTCCCGGATTTCGGGAGAGGCTCCTTCGGCGCAATCGTAATCTTCGGTCAGGACTTTTATATATAGTCCGGTGCCGCCAACCAGAATAGGAATTTTATTACGACTCATGAGTTCGCGAATGATTTCCAAGGCCCGTGTTTTAAAATCGAAGGCGTTAAACTCTTCATCAGGTTCGAGAATATCGATCAAGTGATGGGGGATCTCCTCCCTCACGGCCAGCGGAGGTTTAGCGGTGCCGATGTCGAAATATTTATAGACCTGCAACGAATCGGTGCTGATGATTTCCGTGTCCAGCTTTCGGGCAAGGGCCAGAGCGGTTTCACTTTTTCCCGAATTCGTTGGGCCGGTTAATATAATTAAAGGAAGCATAAATCTTTTCCATTTCATTTGAATAGGCACCATCTTCATTATAGACCGCCAGCACAGGGGCCACGCTAAATTCGGCTTTTTTTCCTTTAAGGGCGGAAACCAGAACGATTTTTGCCGGAGCCTGATAATTGCCATGGACAAAACGTGCATGGTTGGGATATAAATTTCTGCATTCCAGTTCCCGCATGAGTTCGCCCAGTCGCTTGGGCGGATAGGCCAAGCTTATCTGTCCGCCTTTTTTCAGTAGCGGAGCAGATTTCTCCAGCAGGGAACTCATGCTGAGGGACAGTTCGTGCCGGGCCAGGGCTTTGCCGGAATCGGGATTGATCCGCCCTGTCTGAACCTTCCGGTAAGGCGGATTGGAAACAATATGGTCAAAAGATTCGGGCTGTAGGTTTTCTGCCTCTTTCAGGAAATCACCTTGGATGAGGGTAATCTGCATTGCATTTTTATGAATATTTTTTTGTGCCTGGGTGCAATCCTGAATTTCAATGGCGGTCACTTCAAGCGTCGGTTGCCGGTAAACTATCAATAGAGGAATGATGCCGCAACCGGTGCCGATATCGAGCACCGACTGGCCCGGCAACAAGGTCATGAAATCGGCCAGCAGAAACGGTTCGATGGAATAGCGGTAGCCGGTATTTTCCTGGTCAATGACCAGTTCGGTTTTGGTGCTGTTCATAATGGCGTCGCCAAATAACGGTTTTACAACGAAATTTAGGTTAAAGTTTAACCCATACCCAAGGGGGTAGCAACCTTTTGTGGTTCTGAACTATTTGTTTATTAAGAAGTAATTGTTATAATAATGGCCGGTTTCCGTGTTCATGAAGAAGGGGGTTTCCTGAAACCCCGATTGTTTTACAAGGAGAAAGAATGGATTTTTTAGTGGAGGAACAGGTTTGGGCGATAGTGATGGTTGTTGTGGGCTCTTTGATCCTCAGTTTATGCTCCAAATTGGAAAAAGCTCATGAGGCAGCCTTTAAGGACCCGCGCGATCGCTACGGTAAAACTAAGGAGGAGATGAAACCTAAAACTATGCGGGGAAACATCATGACCGTGCTGGGCGGCGGCCTGTGCTTCGGCGGCATGATCCTCTTCCTGATAAATATCTAACTACTAGCCGCCAGTGGCTGTGATATCCCCAGCATTAGATTCATGCCCCGGAGGGATAAACTAACCCCGGCGAACCACCACCAACTCGCCGCAGGGCGAGAATAAAAAAAGCTAGCCCAATGACACTGCATTCAGAGTTCCCCGAAGATTTTAAAGAAGAAACGGTTGATCGGATTGATAAAAGGTGGGCCCAGCTTAACCAGTTGACGCTGGATTATACCGAACGCTGTATCCGCTATTTGTTCATCACCAACACCGGCGGCGCGCTGGCAATCATCACCTATATAGGCGCGGCGGGGGTTAGTGCGGCCAACCCGCACCACAAAAGTGCGCTGGTCCTTTTTGTCGCCGGTATAATTTATGCTGGGCTTTTAAATGTCCTTCTGTTGAAATTCACTGCTTCCCTCACAAAAGACTGGCGGACCGATTCGGGTGATTATTACAGCGACAAAATCCACTACGATGAACTGTGGGCCCTCGATGATGCCCGGTCCATCGATGGGGATAAAAAATATTATTATCTCGGATATTGCGCCTTTGCCTTCTTTATAGTTGGCGCCCTGACTGGGCTGTGGGCGTTTTTCGCATAACCCCCGCCGCCCCGACCGACGACGTCGCATAACGACCCTCTATTTTAAAAATTGAAAATTCTCGAACGCCAAGGCGTTGTCGAGTTTGACGAAGTGATGGAGGAAATGCGCCGGATAATCCCACAACCTAAAAACCGGAATTAAGATATAATTGGGATGCCAAACAACCAAAAGAAGGGAAAATATGGAAAAGAGTGAAGAGCCAACGACATCACAAACCGGAAAAGTGGTTCCCCCGACAGTGGAAAGCGAATCGTTTAACTGCCCCCATTGCAAAACCCTGACGCATCAATATTGGTACACCCTCGAAGCAAATAAAAAAGACAAGGGGCATCTACCCGGTTTGGGCATTGAAGATGACAGCCAAATTTATGACGACAAAAAAATTCCGGATCATACTAAAGATTTTTGGCGGGAAGAATCAAGGAAGCACCGAACGGGGAAAGTTTTTTTTCACAAAGAAAAAGATAGCTACAGAATACATGCCCGCAATCTTCACCTGAGCAAATGTTACACCTGTGATGATATTGCCGTTTGGGTGCATGACAAACCTTTGTTTCCTCCGCAACGTACCGGCCCTCAACCCAATGGAGATTTGCCGCTCGATATAAAAGCCACTTACGAGGAAGCCAGTTCAATTGTCAACCTTTCACCTCGCGGCGCGGCGGCTTTATTGCGACTGTGCATTCAGAATTTACTGATACACCTTGGTGAAAAAGGGGAAAACATAAACGAGGATATCGGGAACCTGGTTAAAAAAGGATTGAGCTCCCGCGTTCAGCAGTCTTTGGATATTGTTAGAATAGCCGGAAACAACGCCATCCATCCCGGCGAGATTGATTTAAAAGACGACCACCCCACGGCGTTGAAACTTTTTAAGCTGGTTAATTTAATCACAGAAAAAATGATCAGCGAAGACAAGCACGTCGAGGAAATGTTCGACGAAATCATTCCCGAAAAGACAAAAGAAGCCATCGAGCAACGCGATAAAAATCCCCCCGATAACGGGAAGGATTAAACCCCTCTATTACCGCTTTATTTCCAAATAAACTACTGAAAATCAAAGCTATTATGCCTCTCGCCCGCCAGTTATTTCTCTGAAATAATCGTATTTCCTTAATATTTTCCCTAAAAGTGCCAAAATAGTTATTGATAAGTGATACTACAGGTAGTATCTTATAAGCATGGCACAGAGAGATAAAATCCTTGAAAAAATGAAGAACAACCCAAGGGGTTGGAGGATTGAAACCTTGAAGTCTCTGGCGGATTATTATGGTGTTGAGTGGGTGCATGACGGCACCAGCCATTGTAATTTTGATTTTGGCGAAGTCTTGTTAAGTGTACCTGCAAAGCGGCCTATCAAACCGTTCTACGTCAAGCAGTTTGTTACGCAGATCGAAAAGGTGAGGGAGAAAGAGTGATGGAAAAATATCCATTTCAAATTACAGAATTGAGCGAAGACGACGGTGGCGGGTTTCTGGTCACCTTCCCCGATCTGCCCGGTTGTATGTCCGATGGTGATACTATCGAGGAAGCCAGGCAAAACGCCAGCGAAGCGCTGGGCGACTGGCTCGCCGCCAGGGAGAAACTCGGCAAACCCATCCCCCTGCCGTCGCCACCGATCGCGACGCACGAATACAGCGGGAAATATGTCCAGCGGTTGCCGAAAAGTGTCCACGCGCAACTGGCCAACCGCGCCGACCGCGAAGGGATTTCCTTGAACCAGTTGGCGGCGGCCTACATCACCGCTGGGCTGGCGTCCAATTTTGTGGCGGATGAAATTCTTATTATCGACCACGGCCAGCACGGCAGAACGATGCGAAGGAAAAAACTCGGCCAGAGGCGAAAAGGAGATTTTTAGTTGGCCCCACGCCTAGTGGGCCAAGGGAGGTACTCCCTCCAGGATTTTTTTGTGGTCAGGATTATGGCAATAGGTTCTTTTTCGTAAACGATAGGATATTGCCGGAGTGTCACGAGAAAGCCGTTCGCTGTTGCTGTGATCTCTTCCCGTCTTTTGCCGCTATAAATGTCGCGGATTTCTCCTATCTTTTGTCCGGCTTGGACGGCGGTTCCCACCTTCACTTCTTTGAGAAACATTCCTGCTGTGCCGGCAAGAACGGCGACCTCATCCCCAGGTTGATAAAACCGGGGTTTGATATTTTCCTCAGGTTTTATTTTTCTTTTATCTTTCAGGATTTTCTCGGCAACCATAAAATTCACGATGCCCTGGAACAGGGCTTCGCATTGCTGAACGTTCAGGGTGCGGGGTGAGCCGGCTGACAGGGTGACGGTGATGATATCGTGTGCGTACCACTGATGAAACAAGCTGACTTTTGAGGTTTCATTTAACTTGCGCACGGTATCGATTTGCAGGTCGCGGGCCAGCTTTTTGATTCTTCCATCCAGCTTTGTGACCTGGATATGCGGAGCGTCCTCATAATGTGGAGAGGCTGATTGCAGGATGATGCCCCAATAGGAATCCGCCGTATGCGTATAAATGGCGGAGGCCAGGGCTTCGCTGGTTTCGCCTTCGGGGTTGCCGGGAAACGCCAGGTCCATATCCATGCCGTCGTAGGGCCACAACCTGGAGCCGGATTGAATGGCGTTCAGGTTGGCTACCGGGAAACTGATGACCTGTCCTTTGAGGGTGTAGTTGGGGTCGATACCTTCTACCACGCTGTCGAGAAACTGCGACAGGCGCGAACTCAGATACATGCCGTTCAAATGGTCGCCTTGCAATCCGCTGACAATAGATAGGATTTCGTGACCGGATTTCCCCCAGCTATTTTTATAAAGCTCCAGTGGGGCGCCGAACGCAGTTGGAACGGAGAGGACTTTTTCTTTCATGCCGGTTCCTCGGTGGCGATGCGGGCCAGGGGCGCGCCTTTTGAAGTCAGAGGATGTTCCCTGAGAGTAAAGAGAAGGCCGGAACAGGGTGAGCGGATTTCTTCCAGCACCTTGCCTTCGACAGGGTCGATGAGGTCGCCAATTTTTTCTCCTTCGGTTACTATTTGTCCCACTTCTGTTTGTTTAACGAATAACCCGGCATTCTTAGCTTGGATCATGGTGACGTATCCGGGTTGCACCACCTTGGGCGGCGTGACGTTTGCCAGGGGTTCGTCGCCATCAAGCGTGCCGGTCTGTTGAAGCAGGTTGAGGATGCCGAGAACAATCTGCTCGCAATAATTTTTGTTAATGCGCAGGCAGATTCCGGTTTCGATGACGAGAGTGG
The DNA here is from genome assembly GCA_001542995.1 of Nitrospina sp. LS_NOB. GTDB lineage: Bacteria > Nitrospinota > Nitrospinia > Nitrospinales > VA-1 > LS-NOB. The sequence goes on along the minus strand of LFLA01000021.1, from coordinate 26,537 downwards.
GTATTTTGGCCTGGTTCAGGCTGTAACCGAGAGTGGACTCAAAAATCTCTGCATGGGGATGGACCCAGATCAGGTCGACGTTGCAAAATTTTGCCAGCGGCACGAGTTTTTTTTCAAAATCCTTGATGATTCTAATTTGCGGCAGTTCCATCAGATGAAGATTGCTGGAATGAATATCCACCGCCAGATCGGAGTTGGACTTTAGATCTTCCAACAGGATTTTCGATATCTCACTGGGCAAAGAGGGTGTGTTTGTTTGGCCGAAGGTGCGATTGATATCGACGGAAAAAAAAGGCCACAGTCGGGTTCCTGTTTCAAGGGCCTGCGGATTGACCGCCGGATAAATGTGGACCTCGCCTTTGAAGGCATTCTGTTCTTCCAGATTTTTCAGGGTCTCTATCAGCCGGTGACAGATATAAAGTCCTTCCAGTTCATCGCCGTGCAGGCCGGCAACCAGCGAGACGCGCTTGACCGGCTTTGGTAAATTGGAGGCAAATGTGTGGCGGATGATTTCCACCGGCGGCCCAACCGGGGTTTCAACGGAGAAGATACATTGGCTTAGCATGAGAAAGACCGGTTAATCTGCTGAATCGTTGCAGGTTTGACATGGGTTTCAACGGAGAAGATACATTGGCTTAGCATGGAAGTGAGATCAGGAGCCGTTGGACTTGTGATTTTTGGGCGAAATTTTCATGGAGTCAATTTTTCTTTTGAGGGTATTGCGGTTGATGCCCAGAGCCTTGGCGGTGGCGACCTGTTTGCCGGAATATTTGCTTAGAAGAATTTCAAAAAGGTGTTTTTCAATTTTTTGTACGAGGGTTTCATAAATCGTCCCTTCTTCATGGTTGTTGAGAAGAAAGTCCTTCAGCAACCGGTTCAGGCGTTCATCCCATTGTCCTTCATCGTCGATGGTGACGTCTTCCTGTAGGTGTGGCGGCAGGTGTTCCGGTAGGATGGGGCCGGAAAGGGCCAGCATCAACGCACGTTTGATGACGTTTTCAAGTTCGCGGATGTTGCCGCTCCAGTGATAACCACCGAGGATGCGTTCGACATCGGGGGAGAGATAGACCTTGCCGCATGAAAGCGAATCGGCGTATCGGTGGATGAAATGATTGGCCAGCAGGGGTACATCTTCCAGCCGTTCTCTTAACGGTGGCATATCAATATGGATGACGTTGAGGCGGTGATACAGGTCTTCGCGAAACTGTTTCAGGTCCATCATGTCTGCCAGGTTCTGGTTGGTCGCGGCAATGACCCGGACATTAACGGTGATCGGATTTTTGCCTCCCACCCGGTAGAATTCATTGTTTTGCAGAACGCGGAGGATTTTGGCTTGCAAGGGCAGTTCCATATCGCCGATTTCATCAAGAAACAGGGTGCCTCTATCGGCCTGCTGAAATTTCCCGATCTTGGTCTCTATGGCCCCGGTGAAAGCACCGCGCTCGTGACCGAACAGCTCCGACTCCAAAAGTTCGCGCGAGATGGCAGCGCAGTTGATGCAAATAAAGGGCTGATCCTTGCGGTGCGAGTACTGATGGAGCGTGTTGGCCACCATTTCCTTACCGGTTCCGCTTTCTCCGGTAATCAGGACCGACAAGTCGGAGCCCGCCGACTTACCGATGGTTTTAAAAATTTCCTGCATGCGTTTGCTCTTGCCTATGATCGAGGATATGGCATCTTGCGCGCCGGCTTCCTGATTCTGGTCGGACAAGTCGGAGGTCGGTGCGGAAACGGACCGGGCAGTTTCCGCCTTGTCGATCAAGCGGAAAATCTCTTCGAAATCGAACGGCTTGGTGATGTAGTCGTAGGCTCCCAGCCGCATGGCCTCGATGGTGTTGTTCATGGTGTCCTGAGCGGTCATCATCACCACTTTCAAGTCGGGAGAAACCTTCCGGGTATGTTCGAGAAGTTGCAGTCCGTCGGTATCCTCCATGAATATGTCGGAAAACATCATCAGGTATTGGTTGGCGGCCAGCTTTTTCAGTGCTTCCTGCCCGGATGAGGCGGTGTGGACGCGATAGTTTTTCTTTTCCAGTCCTTTTTTCAAGACCCAGAGAATGTTTTGCTCGTCATCAACGATGAGGATTTTATTTTGTTTGTCTGTCATGTTTCTATCTTATCATCTCTGCCCGCTGGGAAGAAATACTTGCACCGTGGTGCCTAATCCCTTTTCGGAGGTGATTTTGATTTTTCCATAATGGTCTTTGACGATTTTCAGGGAAATAGGAAGCCCTAAACCGCTGCCCTTTTTTTTCGTGGTGTGAAAGGGGGTGAACAATTTTTTCCGGGTTTCCTCATCCATACCTTCTCCTGAGTCGATGATTTCGACCACGATATTTTGTTGTGGGATGGGAGAAGAGGCGGTCTTGACGGCATATCCTGAACTGACCCGGGTGATGATCTGGATTCTGCCGCCTTTTCTCGATGCTTCGATGGCATTTTTGATGAGGTTGAGAAACACCTGCTTCAATTGGTCTTCATCGGCCTCAATGAGGGGTAGGCTGGGATCATAAATTTGCTCAAACCGGCCCTTTTTGCGGGTGAGGCTGTCTTTTTCTAGCACCAGGATTTCTTCCAGAACTTTATGGATATTGGTGCTTTTCAGTTTCAGATTGAGAGGCCGGGTCAGGTTCATCATTCTTCTGATCATTCTGTCTATCCGGTCCACTTCGGAAACCACGATATCGAGATATTCCTGATGCGATTTGTTTTTGATTTCCTGGCGCAGAAGCTGGGCCGACCCACGGATACCCCCTAACGGGTTGCGAATTTCATGGGCCATGCCCATTGCGATCTCTCCCAGCTTGTTGAGTTGATCTGCTGGTCTTTGTCGTTCCTCCAGTTCCCGAATCAGGGTCATGTTTTTGACCAGTATGACCACTCCCTGAATGGAGTCGTCGCTCTCCAGATAGGGCGACAGGGTCAGATTAGCCGGGAACCGGGAAGAGGGGATGTTGCGCATGCCTTCTGCCTCCACATCGTGGTAGCAGGCTCCGGTTACCAGAACTTTGCGGACTTTGTCGAGCACATGCGACTGACGGGGGAACAATTCTTCCAGACTGCGGTGGATGAACGAGTCGCGGGACCGGTGAAACATGTCCTCGATGGCCAGATTGCTCTCCTGAATGGTCAACGCCGGGGAAATGAGCAGAACCCCGTCTATGATGGAATAAAAAATATTCTGGTGCAGGCGGTCATTCATGGTGCCAGTGCCAATTTATTTAGAGCCTTTGGCCGTTTTGGATTTTCCCCCGGAATAAGGATTTTTGGGCGAGGGCTTTTTAACCGGGGCCGCAGGTTCAGGGGTTTTGGAGGTTTCCGTAGCAGTCGCGGGTGCCGGGGTTTCGGTATCGGTTTTGCCCTGTTTGCTTTCTTTTTCCCAGCCCTTCTTGCGTGCTTCGGAAGGGTATTCAGAAGTATACCATCCCGAACCTTTAAGGATAAACCCGGAAGCGGAAACCAGACGGCGGACTTTTCCGTTATCTTTATCGTCGCAACCCAAGCCATTGCAGGTCTTTAAAGGTTTGGCGGAAATGGCTTGTATGGCCTCAAAGACGGCTCCGCATTTGTCACATTCGTATTCGTAAATCGGCATAACTCAAAATCTCCGGTGTTTGCAGTATAGGGACTGAAATTTATATGATCCAAAAGCGGAAATGGCAGGGTTTTATTTTAGCCTATACCCGGGTGAGCCATTTCTGGAATTTGGGGTGGCCCCCGCGAACCACTTCAAAAAATGTTTTCTGGATCCGGTCGGTGATCGGGCCCTTTTTGCCCAAGCCGATAACGCGGTTGTCGATCTCGCGGACCGGGGTGATCTCGGCGGCGGTTCCGGACAGAAAGACCTCTTCCGCGATATACAGTTCATCACGGGTGATGGTTCTTTCTTCCAGAGCAATCCCCAGGTCGGCACATATTTCAATGACGGCGTCGCGGGTGATCCCATCCAGATTGGAGCAGGACAAACTAGGGGTGTGTAATTTCCCCTTGGAATAGATGAAAATATTTTCTCCCGATCCTTCTGAAACGTAGCCCGAAGGGTCGAGAAGAATGGCCTCGTCGTAACCATCGCGAACAGCTTCGGCTTTGGCCAGGATAGAGTTAATGTAGTAACCGCAGGCTTTGGCTTTGGTCATGGTGGCATTGACATGGTGCCGGGTGAAGGAAGACAGGCGGACACGGATGCCCTTATCGAGACCGTCCTCTCCCAGATAGGTGCCCCAGGGCCAGGCGGCGATGGCGCAACGGACATCAACCCCTTTAGGGTTGAGCCCCATTTTGTTATCGCCCAGAAATATGATGGGCCGGATGTAACATTCCTCCAGCTTATTTTCTCGGACAACGCTGAGGGTTGCGTCAAAGAGGTCTTTGTTGGAAAAGGGCACTTCAATGCCGAGAATGACGGCAGACTGAAACAGCCGGTCGATATGTTCCTGTAGGCGGAAAATGGCCGATCCGTTATCTTTGGAGTTGTAGCAACGAATACCTTCGAAGACGCCGAATCCGTAATGCAGAGTATGAGTGAGGACATGGACATTGGCTTCGTGCCAAGGGACCATTTTCCCATCAAGCCAGATTTTTTCAGATTTTTCCAAGAGAGCCTCTTTATTGAGCAAGTTTACAGGTCAGGGATAAAACAGGTTAAAGATGGATATTATTGGGCCTTAGGCATAAAATCAAGCCAAATAAATGCATTGACATGTTAAAATGGGTCTGTTAATTTTTCCCCTTTCGCTTTTGATTTAAGAATGGGCCGCTAGCTCAGTTGGTAGAGCACTTGACTTTTAATCAAGTGGTCGAAGGTTCGATCCCTTCGCGGCTCATTTCTTTTTTCCTCATTAAAACCTGGAAGTCCCCATCGTCTAGCCTGGCCCAGGACACCGGCCTTTCACGCCGGCGACGCGGGTTCGAATCCCGCTGGGGACGCCAGTTATCCTTCAGAGCTTCCTGTTTTGATTGATATGTCACCTATGCGTGGGAAGGAAGACAGAAGAAGCCACTTAAAATCGTGTAGAATATTTTAACAGGGGCGACCAATTGTCAATGCGAAGGCGACCAATTGTCAATGCGAATGTCATCTAACGTATGTTAGCAGATACCAACATTAAGGTTTTCTTTTTGGTAAAAGTTGCTTTTGGAGTAATTCTTTACTCTATATTCGTGATGATGGCATATCAGCTATGGATTATTGAATATATGTCCGATACTGCCATAAACGGCTTATTAGCTGGGGACCCCCAATACTATCATAGGTTAGCCATTGATATGAGAGAGAAAACTATAAGTGAGGGATGGGGTGTCTGGCGCTTAAGACCCGCTGGACAGGGCCCAGCAGGTTTTTTATCAATTTTATATACTTTAGTTGGCCCGTACCCTTGGCTTGTGGTTTTTGTCAATAGTTTATGTCATTCGCTGGCATCTATATTCCTTATTTTGATTTTAAACAGGGTTGTATCAATGCGGCATGCATTGATTGCATCTCTATATTTCATCATTTCACCATTTGAGATGCATTGGCTCTCTCAGATAAATAAAGAAAGCTTTGTTATACTGGGTGTGTTTGTTTTCGTTTTCGGCGTGGTTCTTTTATGTGAGCGTAAAAATTATGGCTTGTATTGGATATTTATTGGATGCGCTATTATTTCAATAAATCGTCCCTACGTTGTTCAATTATTATTTTCGGCAAGTATTTTATTGGCACTGTTCTTCGTTAGGGCAAAGTTAGGGCAAATTAGAAAGGGAGGCCGACTGGCATTTAAAAATGAAGGTCTGCTGGCTTTTAAATTAGTTATCATTTCAGTTTTATTATTTCCATTGATGACAGGGGCGGCATCTAATCATAAAAATCAAATTAAAAAAGATTTAACTTGGTCTGCATCTGGTTTGCCATTGTTTATAGATTCGAGGCTATATGCGGTTTCACGTGCAAGAATGTCATTTAGGCAGCATTTAAGTTCTCCTAATAAAACGGTAAGAGAACTTAACTTGATCGATGAGGCTGAATTTCACGATGTTGTTGATATGATTTATTATGCTCCCAGGGCACTTCAGATTGCTTTGTTGGCACCCTTTCCAAATCATTGGCCTATATTTTCCAGGATCAATGATGGTTCAACTTTTAGATTGATGGTTTCAGTGGAAATGTTTATTGCGTATTTTTTCTTTATTTTTCTGGTCTTTGGTCTATACAAGCACAACCATATGAAATTTTTAGTGCCCGTTTTCATAATGCTGTTTGTGTTACAAATATATGGACTTGCTACTCCTCTTATAGGAACCCTGCGCAGATATATATCCATACTTTATATTGCTAGTTAGTTTAGGAATGGCTTTTGCTATTAAGTACTGGACAGAACGGCATAACAAAAATTGATTTATGAGCAAAACCAGGAAAATCGCATTGATTACAGGTGTTACAGGGCAAGATGGCGCCTATCTTTCTGATCTGTTACTGGAGAAAGGGTATGAGGTGCATGGTATTAAACGGCGTAGCTCCCTGTTTAATACGGCACGCATTGACCATCTGTTCCATGATATTCATGAGAAAAGACAGTCATTTTTTCTCCATCATGGAGATATGACCGATTCATCCAGCCTGACGCATATTATCCAGAAAGTTCAGCCGGACGAAATTTATAACCTCGCGGCGCAAAGTCATGTGGCTGTCTCGTTCGAAGAGCCTGAATATACGGCTAACTCAGACGCATTGGGTACTTTACGTCTGTTGGAAGCGATTCGTATTCTTGGATTAGAAAAAAAGACGCGTTTCTACCAGGCATCTACTTCTGAGTTATATGGACAGGCGAGAGAGACTCCTCAGAAAGAAACAACGCCGTTCTACCCTCGGAGCCCCTATGCGGTAGCTAAGCTTTACGCGCATTGGATCACTATCAATTACCGTGAGGCATACGGCATTTATGCCTGTAATGGCATTTTGTTCAATCATGAAAGTCCGGTGCGAGGTGAAACCTTTGTTACGCGCAAGATTACGCGCGCCTTGGCGCGTATCAAACTTGGATTGCAAGAATGTTTGTACCTGGGTAACCTGGATGCGCTGCGCGATTGGGGGCATGCCAGGGATTACGTGGAGATGCAGTGGTTGATGTTGCAACAAGACAAGGCTGAAGATTTTGTTATCGCTACAGGTACGCAGTACAGCGTGCGTGATTTTGTGAACGCGGTAGCCAGCGAACTTGAAGTGGAAATAGCCTGGCGTGGTGAGGGTGTAGAAGAAAAAGGCTACGATGCTTCTGGTAAATGTATTGTCGCAGTTGATTCACGATACTTTCGCCTCACTGAAGTTGAAACATTATTGGGTGACGCAAGTAATGCTAAAAATAAACTTGGCTGGGTTCCAAAAATTACTTTCGAAGAGTTGGTTAGTGAAATGGTGAGGGAAGATATTAAAATTGCCAAGTGCGATGAACTCGTGAAAAAGCATGGTTACGATACTTTAAATTATCGTGAGTAAGCCTCGTATATTATTGACTGGCGGTGGCGGTATGGTCGGTCGTAATTTTCTTGATCATCCTGATAGAGACGAGTTTGATGTGCTGGCTCCACGTAGTAGTGAATTAGATCTACGCGATTTCGATGCTGTGCAAGCGTATTTGAAAAAGCATCAGCCTGATATGGTTATCCATGCGGCAGGTAAAGTTGGCGGTATTCAGGCCAACATGCGAGAACCAGTGGGTTTTCTGATGGACAATCTGGACATGGGGCGCAACATTGTCTGGGCTAGCTGTCAGGCTGGAATTAACCGCCTGATTAACCTGGGAAGTTCCTGCATGTATCCACGTAATCAATCTGAGCCGTTGCGCGAAGAAATGGTGCTCAAAGGTGAGTTGGAACCAACCAATGAAGGTTATGCGTTGGCCAAGGTTGTGACCGCACGCCTTTGCGAATATATTGTGCGTGAAAATGAGAATTATCAATATAAAACGCTCATCCCCTGCAATATTTATGGTCGTTATGACAAATTTGATCCTGCGCATTCGCATCTTGTCCCCGCAATCATCCACAAAGTGTTTCAGGCTAAACACGATGGGCGACAGACTGTCGAGATATGGGGAAATGGTACTGCGCGTCGAGAATTTATGTATGCGAGTGATTTAGCAGATGCCATGATTCGGGCAATCAAAGCGTTTGATTCTCTACCGTCTATGATGAACATTGGCTTGGGACATGATTATACCATTAATGAATACTACCAAGCGGTTGCCGATGTACTGGGCTACAAGGGCGGGTTTACCCACGATTTGAGTAAACCTGTTGGTGTGGTGCGAAAATTGGTTAGTACTGAACGACAGCAAGCATGGGGTTGGAAGGTAAGTCATGACTTGCGTGAAGGAATCGCGGAAACATACAGCTATTATTTGAAGGAGCATCAACAATGAATTTCGAGTATCCATTAGCCACCGTTTCCTGGGGACAAGAAGAACTTGATGGCATGCGGCAAGTTATCGACTCGGGCATGTACAGTATGGGAGCGAATGTACAGGCTTTTGAACAAGACTTTGCTGATTGTATGGGTAGTCATTACTGTGTAATGGTGAATTCCGGATCATCCGCTAATTTATTAATGATCGCCACACTATTTTATACCAACAATCAGCAGTTGAAGTCAAAGCGTGGCGATGAAGCCATTGTGCCAGCTGTGTCCTGGAGCACGACCTATTACCCATTGTATCAATATGGCTTGAAGATCAAGTTTGTCGATATTGACTTGTATACATTGAATTATGATCTTGATCAATTGGAGCAAGCTGTTACCGATAAGACTCGAGTGATCATGGCGGTGAACTTGTTGGGTAACCCTAACGATTTTGACCGTATCAACGATATCATTGGCGGGCGAAATATTGTCTTGATAGAAGACAATTGCGAGTCCATGGGAGCTAAATACAACGGAAAAATGGCCGGAACCTTTGGTGTAATGGGGAGTTTTAGTACTTTCTTTAGCCACCATATCTCCACTATGGAAGGAGGCATGATCGTGACAGATGATGAAGAAATGTATCAAATTCTGTTATCACTACGCTCACATGGCTGGACGCGTAACCTGCCCAAACACAATCTGGTATGCAGTGATAAAAGCGATGATCCTTTCGAAGAATCCTTCCGGTTTGTACTACCTGGTTACAACGTAAGACCACTTGATATGTTGGGAGCTATTGGCGTTGAACAGATTAAGAAATTGCCTGCATTGGTTGCTGAGCGCAGAAAAAATGGAAAATTATTGCAGAAAACGCTATATGAACACCCCGATATTCTGATTCAGAATGAAACTGGTGAAAGCAGTTGGTTCGGTTTCAGTTTAGTGATTCGTCCGGGCAGCAAACTTACTCGTAAATCGTTGGTGGTGAAACTGAATGACTTAGGCTTTGAATGCCGACCTATTGTTGCAGGTAATTTCGCTAGCAATGAAGTGGTGAAATACTTCGATTCGGAAGTGCATGGCACTTTGAAAAACGCCAATCATATTGATCAAAAGGGATTATTCGTAGGCAACCATCATTACCCAATCCCGGAAGCCTTTATGGCACTTGCTAAATTATAAGGAAATAATTAATGAAAGCAATCATCCTGGCCGGTGGGTTTGGGACCCGTATCTCGGAGGAAACACATTTAAAGCCAAAGCCGATGATAGAAATTGGCGGAAAACCAATACTTTGGCACATTATGAAAATTTATTCTGCTCATGGCATTAATGAGTTTGTGGTGTGTTGTGGTTACAAGGGCTATGTCATCAAAGAATATTTTGCTAATTATTTTTTGCACATGTCTGATGTCACATTCGATATGGAACATAACAAGATGCAGGTGCATCAGTGCAACGCTGAACCTTGGAAAGTAACTCTGGTGGATACCGGCGAAGATACCATGACTGGAGGCCGTTTGAAACGAGTCACGGATTATGTGAAGGACGAAGAAGCTTTTTGTCTCACATATGGCGATGGCGTAAGTGACGTTAATATTACCGACTTAATTGCTTTTCACAAGGCTCAAAAAGTCAAAGCGACTTTGACGGCGACCATTCCCCCAGGACGTTTTGGCACGTTAGATTTAACGGGAAACAAGGTTGAAAACTTCAGGGAAAAACCCAAGGAAGATGGGGCAATGATTAACGTTGGTTTTTTTGTTCTATCGCCGAAAGTTATTGACTATATCGCGGATGACAGTGTGGCTTGGGAAAATGAACCGCTGGAGCGTCTAGCGGAAGAAGGTGATTTAGCCGCTTTTCATCACCATGGTTTTTGGCAACCGATGGATACTTTACGCGATAAAGTACATTTAGAAGACTTATGGCAATCTGGCCAGGCACCTTGGAATACTTGGTCGTGAACCCGGGTTTCTGGAAAGATAAACGTGTCCTGCTGACCGGGCATACAGGGTTTAAAGGTAGTTGGCTGTCGCTCTGGATGCAATCAATGAATGCCAGGGTAATCGGGTATGCGCTTGAGCCACCGACAAATCCTGGCTTGTTTGAAGCCGCTAACATCGGCAAAGGTATGATCAGCATTATTGGTGATATTCGTGATTTGGAGAGTTTGCATAAGGTATTTGACGAGCATAGGCCCGAAATTGTGTTCCACATGGCAGCACAGTCGTTAGTTCGTCGTTCATACAGTGAACCAGTGGCAACCTACTCCACCAATGTGATGGGGACCGTTAATCTTCTTGAAGCTGTGCGCGGGTCGGATAGTGTGAAGGCGGTGGTTAATGTCACCAGCGATAAGTGTTACGAAAATCAAGAACGGATATGGGGTTATCGAGAGAGTGAGGCGATGGGGGGCTATGATCCCTATAGTAATAGTAAAGGCTGTTCTGAATTGGTGACAGTAGCTTATCGTAATTCATACTTTAACCATGAACAATATAACCAGCATGGCGTGGCTTTGGCTTCCGCCAGGGCGGGTAACGTGATTGGTGGTGGTGATTGGGCGGAAGATCGGCTTATCCCCGATATTATGAACGCAATCAGTCAAAGCGAGCCGGTTAATATTCGTAATCCGTACGCCATTCGTCCTTGGCAGCATGTGTTGGAACCGCTATCCGGCTACCTGCTACTGGCTCAAAATCTCTACAAAAAGGGAACAGATTACGCGGAAGCCTGGAATTTTGGTCCCGACGATGACGACGCAAAGCCGGTGCAATGGATTGTTGAAAAATTGACCAGTAATTGGGGCGAGGGTGCTACCTGGGTGAGGGATGATGCTGACCATCCACATGAGGCGCACTACCTTCAGCTGGATTGTTCAAAGGCACGTGTACGCATGGATTGGCAACCGAAATGGCATCTTGAAGAGGCATTGGATGCGATCATTGATTGGTATCGTGGATACTTGAATGGGCAGGATTTGCGTGAATTGACGTTGCGTCAGATCAATGCATATAACGATAGATTAAAAAAACATTAAGTGAAATTTTTAAATGGATAAGGCAGATATCAAACAACAAATATTTGATCTGGTTGAGCAATATAGTGAATTACATTTTGAGGAAAAGCCATTTGACAGGGGTATCAGTGTTATACCACCTTCAGGCAAAATGCTGGGTGCGAGTGAACTGAAAAATATGGTCGATGCCTCTTTGGATGGGTGGTTGACCACAGGACGATTTAATGACTCATTCGAGAAGCGTTTTGCCAAATTTGTGGGTGTGACTTATGCTTTTACGACTAATTCTGGTTCATCAGCGAATTTATTGGCTTTAACTACGCTGACGTCACCTAAATTAGGTGAGCAGGCGTTAAAGCCTGATGATGAGGTTATCACTGTTGCGGCTGGTTTTCCAACCACCGTTAATCCGGTTTTACATGCGGGTCTGGTGCCGGTATTCGTTGATATAGATATCCCCACCTATAATATCGATCCGGGAAAAATCGAAGCGGCGGTGAGCGACCGTACCCGTGCCATTATGATCGCGCACACTCTCGGCAACTCGTTCGATCTAGATGCGGTTATGACAGTGGCTGAAAAACACAATTTATGGGTTGTAGAGGATTGTTGCGATGCATTAGGTACAACGTACAAAGGCAAGCATGTAGGAGGCTTCGGTCATATTGCTACCTGTAGTTTTTATCCTGCCCACCATATCACTATGGGAGAGGGGGGGATGGTGTTCAGCAGAGATCGCAAACTTCGAAAAATCATTGAATCTTTTCGGGATTGGGGGCGTGATTGTTTTTGCGAACCCGGTGCTGACAATACTTGCGGGAAGCGTTTTGGCTGGCAATTGGGATCGTTGCCTGCAGGATATGACCACAAATATACCTACTCGCACTTAGGCTACAATCTAAAGATCACCGACATGCAGGCGGCTTGCGCGTTAGCGCAGATGGACCAGTTGCCAGCATTTGTAGAAGCGCGTAAACGTAATTTTGCTTTCCTTTCGGAACGACTAAAACCTTGCGAGAAGTTCTTGATATTGCCGAAAGCTACTGTAGGCAGTGAGCCCTCATGGTTTGGTTTTCCAGTGACACTGCGTGACTCAGCAGGGGTCGCGCGAGTCGAATTGTTGAAATATCTGGATCAATTCAAGATTGGTACGCGCCTGTTGTTTGCCGGCAATCTTATACGCCAACCGTATTTTGAAGGTCGCACCTATCGAATTAGTGGTGATCTGACCAACACTGATAAGGTGATGAACGATACTTTCTGGATTGGTGTATATCCCGGTTTAACCGAAGAAATGCTGGGGTTTGTAGTGGAGAAACTGGGATCGTTTTTTGGGGTATTTGCAAAATGAAGAATACGCGAATTCTTGCCAATATTATTAGGCAACAGTCTTTAAAAATGGTGCATAAATCCAAGGGACCACATATTGCGAGTGCACTTTCTATTGCGGATATATTGGCAGTTTTGTATGGCGAAATAATGAGTTTTGACCCTAATGACACAACATCCAGCTTGCGTGACCGCTTCATTTTAAGCAAGGGACATTCGTGCGTTGCTATTTATGCCGTATTGGCGGAAGCAGGGTTTTTTCCTAAAGAACAACTAGGAACTTATGGTGAAGATTTTTCATGGTTAATGAATCATATTAGCCATAAAGTACCAGGTGTAGAATTTTCCACAGGCTCTTTGGGCCATGGTTTGCCTTTTGGAGTGGGTAAGTCTTTGGCCGCAATGATTCGTGGTGAAACATGGAAGACGTTTGTTTTGCTCGGAGATGGTGAGATGGACGAAGGCTCGAATTGGGAAGCACTGATGTTTGCCGCACATTACAAACTCTCAAATTTAGTGGCAATTATTGATTATAACAAGCTGCAGAGCCTAAAACCCGTCGAACTCACAATGGGGCTTGAGCCACTTGTCGATAAATTGAAAGCATTTGGCTGTCTGGTACATGAAATTGATGGGCACAATCATAATCAACTTATTGATGTGTTTAAGAAAGAATCAGATAGTCAACCTGTGGTCATTGTGGCGCATACTGTCAAAGGTAAGGGTGTTAGCTTCATGGAAAATCGAGTTGAATGGCACTATAAATGTCCAGACGACAGGCAACTGGGTTCTGCGATGGCCGAACTTGGGGTGAAGCATGCGTGATGCTTTTATTGATGAGCTGATTATTGCTGCTAAGAGTAATGAAAAGATTGTCTTGATTGTTGGTGATTTAGGTTTTGGCACGATAGAGCCATTTGTGGAACGTTTTCCTGACCGTTTTATTAATGCTGGAGTCGCAGAACAAAATATGATGGGAGTGGCAGCAGGTCTCGCTTCAGAAGGCTGTCATGTTTTCGTTTATTCAATCGCGAATTTCCCAACTTTTAGGTGCGCCGAGCAAATTCGTAATGACATAGCCTACCATAATTTTCCGGTAACGATAGTCGCAGTGGGTGGTGGGTTAGCGTACGGGAACCTTGGCTATTCCCACCATGCAGTGCAGGATTTCGCGTTAATGCGTGTGATGCCAAATATGTTGATTGCGGCACCGGGTGATCCAATGGAAGTGAGGGGGTGCATGAGATATATCGTCAATAATCCGCAACCTTGTTATTTGCGATTAGGGAAAAGTGGTGAGGCATGTGTGCATTCCAAGGTTCCTGAGATAGCCCCCGGGGAATGGGTCAATATTAGAAACGGTAAACAGGGCGGCGGCACTTATCTGACTACCGGAACGGCACTTGGATTAGTGAACGAACTTTTAGAGAGTAACGCGGACTTGGAAAATTGGTCTTTAAATTCTTTGCCCTTATGGAGTATGAACACAAAAAAGGAACAGCCGGAAAAACTTAAATATTTTTCAGCCACTCATACAGTGGAGGACCATCTCATAGACGGCGGGTTTGGCAGTTGGTTGCTGGAGGCAGCTTCTGCGCATAGGCAATTATTAACACGAATTAGAATTAAGTCTCTTGACGCGAAAGTTTGTGGAATGGTGGGTAAACAACCTTGTTTGAATCGTGAAGGAGGTTTGAGTTTGGAAGGGTTATGCGAATAGCTATTCTTGGCGCGACCAGCCAAATTGCCAAAGACCTGGTTATCTCTTTTTCCAAAACAGAAGATATCCAATTGTATCTATTTGCGCGACGACCCGATAAAGTGATCGCATGGTTATCACTCACAGGTCTAACTGACCGTTACCGTGTGGATGACTTCTCTGGTTTTGCTCATAGCAAGCTCGATGCGGTTATTAACTTCGTCGGTATTGGGAACCCGGCACAAACTGTGGTGTTGGGCAATGCTATTTTTGACGTGACATTGCGGTTTGATGAGATGGTGCTGGAGTATTTGCGGTCGCATTCTGCATGCCGCTATCTGTTCCTAAGTAGCGGTTCAGCCTACGGAACGAGCTTTATCGAACCGGCGGATAGTGATACACAAGCTGTAATAGCAATTAATAATTTAGCACCACAAGATTGGTATGGTGTTGCTAAGTTGCATGCAGAATGCAGGCACCGGGCACATCCTGACTATTCGATCATCGATATACGGGTATTCAACTATTTTAGCCGCACACAAGATATCTCCGCCTGCTTCTTAATTACGGATATTTTGCGAGCCATTCGTGATCGGACCGTATTAAAAACTTCGTCCGAATATACCGTTCGTGATTATCTCCATCCCTTCGATTTTTATAGATTAGTCACTGTATTGTTGGCCGGTCCAATGAGCAATACGGTTGTTGATTGTTATAGTCGTGCTCCGATTGATAAATTGAGTTTATTAGCCGTAATGCAAGAACAATTTGGATTGCAGTATGACATTACTGAGACTGCGACAATTGTGAATGCTACAGGGGCTAAACCTCATTATTATTCATTGAATACCTGTGCCGCTGAATTTGGTTATCAGCCTTCATTGACCTCTTTAGAGGGTGTCATACAGGAAGTGACAGCGATACTTAAACGCTTGGCTGTTCGCAATTGATTACTATTATTTTCGGCAGGGTAGCCCAATTCCTGCTTGCTCTTGTGATGATGCGCGTTGCCACAACACTGTTGTCGCCGGAGGAAATGGGCCGAGTGTCGTTGGTTCTGACCACTATCGCTTTCTTCGCTATGTTTCTGATTAATCCCGTTGGCATGTTCATTAATCGCCGCTTACATGCCTGGCAAGCCGGCGGCATGGCGCAATACTATTTTATTCGTTATGTGTTTTATCTGTTGTTGTCGGCGTTTGTTGCCGCATTTCTGTTGCGGCTTCTTTATATAAGTGGATCGATAAACTTTGGAGTTTCTTTTAGCTGGTTAACTTTTTTACTTTGCGGGTCATTGGTATTTAATACAATTAACCAAACAGCAATTCCCTCTTTAAACTTATTGGGGGATAGTCGGCACTTCATGTTGCTATCCGTATGTACGGTGGCTATGAGTCTCTCTTGCGCGACGCTGCTGGTGATTGTTCTTGAACCGGTAGCTCAGTATTGGGTGTCTGGTATTTTGTTGGGGCAAGCTATCTTGGCCCTTGTGGGCGCCAGAGCGCTGTTTACAAAGTTGAGAAGGGTGCGCGCGCAGGTATCCGCAAGTATTCAAAAAAGACATTTGCTGGTTCTTTTTCATTTTGCGTGGCCTGTTTCTATAGCGGCAGGATTAGGCTGGATTCAAGGGCAAGGATACCGCTATCTTATAGAAGGATCGCTTGGCTTTGCTGAGCTGGGGCTATTTGTCGCGGGGTATGGTATCAGTGCCGGGATGATTGCGGGTTTTGAGTCTGTCCTGACGACTTATTTCCAACCGCGTTTATATCGTGGTGTGAGTAAAAGTGACCCTGTTAGACAAGCGGAAGCCTGGCAGCGTTATGCCGCTACTGTAATCCCATCTCTGATACTTACTGTTGCCTTGGTAGTGGTGTTGGCGCCAGAGCTTACCCGAGTACTTCTTGGAGAAAATTTCCAATCTGCTGTGGATTATGTGCTTTGGGGCGCACTTGCTGAGGCTGCGCGAGTGTTGATGGGTGTATATTCGTTGATCGCATATGTATTTATGCGAACCCGCTGGTTAATTTTACCTAATTTGGTTGGGGCATTTTTAGCCATCACTCTAACCGCTTTGTTTATTCCCGGGTTTGGAACGGCTGGTGTGGGGATGGGGTTGGTATTGTCAGGTTTTACTATTGTCATCTTGATGCATATTTTTCTGGTTAAACGGGTTGGTGGTGGGCCTCGTGTTAGACCAGTATTGATTGCGGGGGGTGGAGGTCTGGCATTATGGACGATGACGTTCGGGTTTAGGCATTTACTCCATATTCCAGGCTGGCAGGGAGCGTTGGGGATTTTGGTGATAGCTGGTACGACATATTCGGGCTTGCAATATTTGTTTCTAAGGAAGCATCTGACGAATAGAGTAGGGGAGTAAGTTATTTTTTTTGAAGTCTGAATCGGTTTATATTTCTTGGGTAGATACTGGAATGTTACGATTCGTAATTGTATTCGTGTCTGGTATGAAAAAATTAACCTTGGTAATGTTTAATTCATTAAAGATAAGGTGTGATATGCCGTATCAGTTTAATGTTGGATCAGTAGTGATGCCATTGAAAAAATTTCTAAAGAAACGCAAGCGGTTACTTGCAATAACTAATTATTTTTATTATTGGGCACTGAACTTTGGTCTGGATATACCTAAATTTCTTGCTATCTGGAGATTTCCTGGAGTTGTTAGAGAGTTTTTTATTATAAAGAAACTGAATAACGATAACGCGTCTGGGTGGAAAATTAAGTTTAGCATGCCTAGCCTCTTTGATATGTATGAGAGAAGTGGAGTCGCATCAGGGCACTATTTTCATCAAGACTTACTTGTGGCGCAGAGGATTTTTGAACTGGAACCGGAAAAACATGTGGATATAGGGTCCAGCGTGGGATCATTTGTGGCTCATGTAGCTACGTTTAGGGAAATTGAAGTGTTAGATATCAGAGGGCTGGTTTCTAAAACTCCCAATATTATTTTTAGACAATGTGATTTTACACGGCTTCCCGACGATTTGGTTGGATATTGCGATTCCGTTTCGTGTCTGCATGCACTTGAGCATTTTGGTTTGGGGCGCTATGGCGATACTTTAGATATTGATGGCCATTTGCGGGGGTTTGATAGTCTCCACAAAATACTTAAACCGGATGGGACTTTACACCTTTCTTTTCCTGTCGGAACAGAGCGGATTGAATTTAACGCTCATCGAGTTTTTGCGCTAAAAACACCACTGGAATGGGCTAAAGGTCGTTTCAAACTTATTGGATTCTCTTATGTAGATGATGAAGGTGATTTACATAAGGATGTCACCCTAGATGCTGCTGCTCTTTCCAATAATTTTAACTTGGATTATGGCTGTGGAATCTACGAATTCAGGAAGATATAAGTCCGCTATCAATACTGGCCTGCCCCCCCCCCAACTGATCCATTTGGTATGTCGAAGCATCTCGCTTTTCTGTTTTTTTTCGACTTATGCAAGGGTCTCTTAGGATAAGGGATGGTGAAGATCGGTTGATAGAACGGATGGCTGAGCTGGCGACAAATATGGTCGCTACGGATACCGTAGGATAACAGCATTATTGGAAAGAGACGGTTTCAAGGTAAATCATAAACGAGTGGAACGCCTCTGGCGGAGGGAAGGATTAAAGGTTCCGCAAAAACAGACTAATAGAGGGCTGCCGGGATTCATTCGCTCGGATAAAATGGACCGGAGTTTACGGCAAAAGCCAGTCAGGTACTAGTTGGAACGATCAGGCGTTAACTCTATTCATTCAACCAGGAAGTCCTTGGGAGAATGGATACAATGAGTCGTTCAATGGAAAGCTGAGAGACGAATTGTTGAATGGAGAAATCTTCACATTCTTGCTGGAAGCTCAGGTGTTGGTTGAAAACTGGAGGAATGAATACAACCAATTTCGATCGCATAGTTCACTGTGATATAGACCCCCCCCCAGCACCAGAGGCTATACAGCCTGTGAAGGTGGAAATACTAACTTAAAAAGTGGTACAACTAACCGGGGCAGGTCAAATACTCTTAATAGAGTCAAATCTAAGGATAGCCATTGAAAATATTGCTTGCAATAATGAAATACGATTACGGTATTTCATCCAGCGGACATTCCTATGAATACGCGAATTATCATAGCTCCCTTGTTCAAATGGGACATGAGGTGATTCTATTTGATTACATGTCTTTGTCGCAAGAGCATGGCAAGAAAAAAATGAATAGCATGTTGCTTGAACTGGTTAAAAACACTAAGTTGGATCTTGCGATATTTCATCTTTATACCGACCAATTTGATGTTGGTACTATCAAACAATTAAGAGGCTACACGACCACTCTCTCCGTTTTTCATGATGATATATGGAGAAAGGAATACTCTATTTTTTGGGCATCGCATTTTAGCTATTTCACAACACCCGACTCTTTTTCAATAAGAAAATATCTTGCGTTAGGTCTAAGAGGTGTATTGTTTTTTCCATATGGTTATAATGAAACCTCTTATCAAAAAATGAATGTCTCGAAGATGTATGACGTGTCTTTTGTTGGCCGCTGGCATCCTTATCGCCAATGGTTGGTTAATCGGATAAAAAAGTCTGGTATCTCGATAAATGCTCGGGGTCCAGGATGGCCTTCGGGTATGGTCAACCATGATGAAATGGTGAGACTATTTAATCAGAGTCGAATCAATCTAAATTTCTCTAACTCTGCATCTTGGGATGTGCGTTATCTGCTTTCGTCACCAAGGGCATTATTGGACCGTTTACGCTCTCGAAAAGTCGTAGAACAACTAAAAGCCAGGCATTTCGAAATTAACGGGTGTGGCGGATTTCAATTATCTTATTATGTGGGGGGCTTGGAAAAACTTTATTTGATAGGGGAAGAAATTGCTATATACGATGGCCCAGATGATTTGATCAAAAAAATTCAATTTTATCTAAATAATGAGGACATACGTGAATCGATGGCAACTGCGAGTTATCAGCGGACATTGAAGGAACATACATTCAGCCAACGTTTTAATGAATTGTTTAGCTCTATGGGTTTAAATAATGTCTGATCGGGCACCATTAGTGTGTATTTGTGTCCCAACCTACAACGCAGAAACAACTATTAAAGAAGCTCTTGGATCTATCCTGAGCCAGACATATCAAAACCTTAAAGTAATTGTATTTGATAATGCTTCAACGGATCGAACTGTAAGTATTATTAATTCGTTTAAAGATAATCGTCTGATAGTCCATCAAAATAACACTAATATAGGCGCGGCAAAAAACTTTAACCTTTGTATTGAGTTGTCCGAAGGGCAATATACGGCGATGTTTCATGCCGATGAGATTTTTGAAAAAGAAATGGTAGCGAAACAGGTTGCTATTTTAGAATCTTCTTCACAAGTTGGTGCTGTGTTCACAGAAGCGTATCTGATTGATGGTGATAGCGTGATTTTTGGCGAAACTAAAGTTGCTCAATATGTTGGTCGCAGAAAAGGGGGCACAGTTGTTTTTGATTTTAAAGAGTTATTCCCAAAAATTGTACGTTATGGGAATTTTTTACTCTGTTCTGGCGCAATGGTAAGAACCGCTATTTTAAAAACAGAAATTTGTTTCTGGGATACTGATAGATTTGGAACTAGTTGCGACTTGGATGTTTGGCTACGTGTTCTTGAGCAACATAAAATTGGAGTTATATTGGAGAAGTTGATGCGTACCAGGACAACGCAAACTCAATTATCCTTCCATGAGCTAAGGCGTAACACCAATCGGGCAGATATGTTCCTGGTGCTGGATCACTACCTTGAGAAATATCGCTCAAAGGGGATTGTTGGTACTGAGGACATTGATATCTATGAAGCGCTTCAACGTATGGATACATCAAGAAGAGCGATGAATTTTTATTTGACAGCAAGGAAGGAGAATGCGAAAAATCTGCTGGTTGGTATGCCAGTATGGGATCTCGTTAAGTTTTCTTTCTATTCCAAGCGAGGATTGTTGACATTTTTTCTGGTTGGCTACCTTAAGACCGTATTGCTATTTGGGTTTGATACATTAGGTGTTCGCATCCTGCGATTAATTGCAGCTAAAACTAAGAGATGACCTCATTGGAAGCAAGTGCGTTAAATATTTATATTGATCCTGCTTATGTGGCATTTGGAGAGGATAAACTATTTGACCTTTCGGATCCGATATTAAACCGTGATGATCAGCTGATTGCTATGGTGCGTCTCCGTGATGCGGCTCGCCAAAAAGGTTACAATATTTCTACTGCGGATAAGTTGCGCATAGAGGCAGAAGATAGTGGGGGGGGGGATTATTATTCAATGGGGTTAAGCCCAGATATCTCTATGCTTCAAGAGCTGAGTGTCAAGTTGAGAGGTTTCTTGCTAATGGAGCCCCCAGTCGTAGCCCCTGGTCTTTACGCTGACCTTTCTAGTTTCACTGCACAATTTGAGCGAGTTTATATCCATAACACTCATGGAGATGGATACTCGTTTGATGGTGTTAGAAAAGATGTTCTCAGAAAACTGTATTGGCCTATTCCGTATCAAGGGGTAATAAAACAGTTTTGGGGAAAAGAAGATCGCAGTAAAAAGATTGTGATGATTAATGGTAATTGCAAGCCAGCATCCTTTAATGAAGAGCTATACAGTAAACGTATTGAGGCCCTTGCTGATTTGGCTAAGCTTGGTGCTGTGGATCTTTATGGAAGAGGGTGGCAGAGATGGTGGTCTCGTAGCTCTATGTGGTTGCCATATTGGCGGCATCGCAGGACACTTATGTCCATTTATCAGGGGGCATGCGCATCCAAGTATGAGGTGCTGAGTCAGTATTGTTTTGCCTTATGCTTCGAAAATATGGCAATGAGGGGATACATCACAGAAAAAATATTTGATTGTTTGTATGCGGGTACAATCCCTTTATATCTGGGAGCAAAAGATATTACCAGCTACATTCCAGAAGATTGCTTTATAGATTGTCGAAAATTCGATCAATGGGATTCTTTGTTAGCTTATGCTCGGTCGTTGAGCGTAGCTGATGTTCGTTTGAAGCGAGAGGCTGGTAGAGCGTTTATGGAGAGTGACAGAATCCTGCCGTACTACCACTCTCTTGAAAATATCATGTTGGATCAGACCGATTGAGATGGACATATACCGTTTGACGCGCTTGAGCTTTATTTTTGGTTCATTCCGTAATGAACGATGCAAACGGCTCAGAATAACGGACCTGTACACATCCGGAGTGAATCATTACGATTTCCAATGAAATAGCAAATGTGTCCATCATTATACCTTGCTATTGTTGTGTAGCAACTGTGGGCCGCGCTCTGCGTTCAGTTGCCTGGCAGACAATGGCTCCTGCCGAAATAATTTTAGTTGACGATGCTAGTAATGATGGCGGTGCGACATTGTCATGCTTGCGACGGCTTGTTGATCAGTTTTCTGGAATGACAGAGATACCTATACGATTGATTGCCTTGCAAGACAATTCAGGCCCCTCAGGAGCCAGAAATTCTGCGTGGGATATTGCTATAGCCGAGTTTGTCGCTTTCTTAGATGCGGATGACGCTTGGCACCCAAAGAAGATAGAAATTCAATACTCATGGATGCAAGCTCACCCTGAGGCTACCCTGAGCGGACATCGGAGCGATCAAATAAATGGATTGATGCCGATTCAGAAATTACCTCTTGATGGCACGTGGCACGTGAAGAAATATGGTTTTCGTTCGATGTTATTCAAGAACTCGTTGGCGACCCGTACTGTGATGATGCGACGGGATACGCCGTTTCGTTTCGCCGATGGTAAGCGCTATTCGGAAGATTATTTTCTTTGGCTACAGCTCATGGCCTCAGGGGAGAGGCAGATATTTATTATTGGTGCCGTGCTGGCCTATAGTTTTAAATCGAGCTATGGAGAGAATGGGCTGAGTGGTGATTTATGGTGCATGGAATGCGGCGAATTGGATAATTTTTACAGGCTGTATAAAGACAAGGATATAGGTTGGTGTATGTATCTTGCTGTGAGCGCGTTTTCACTTCTAAAATATCTAAAAAGAGTGGCCATTGTTGCTTGCAGATATAATATCTCATTGAGACTTCTCTAATATGAAGGCATACGTTGTATCGGCTTGACGGCCCAATTTCAGATGTCATTTTGATTCTTTTGGCGGATCACGACAAATCATTTTTTGGCGAGAACAGCATCATGGAACAGGCTCAAAATTGAAAGAAAAAATTTGTATTGTCGTATCTAGCGCAATGACAATAAATACTTTTTTGTCAGAACCGATAAAGAAACTGAGTAAGCATTATCATGTGTACATAGTCGTCAATGGAGGCCCTAAAGACATTTCTATGTGCTTGGAGAACATAAGCATTTTATCTGCTCCTATTGAGCGAAAGATTTCACCTTTCCTTGATTTATTAGCACTGTTCAAATTAATTAAAATTTTCAGAAAATATGGCTTCAAGCTTGTTCATTCGGTGACCCCCAAGGCGGGATTGCTCGCGATGCTGGCATCCTTTCTTTCTGGGGTAGCTATAAGAATACATACCTTTGGCGGACAGGTATGGGCTACGCAAAAGGGTTTAAGCCGGTGGGTGTTGAAACGGATAGACAGGTTGATTTTTTTGCTGGCAACTGATGTATTGGTAGACAGCGCTTCTCAACGGCAACTTTTATTGGATGAGGGTCTCATTACAGCGAGGGATTCCTCTGTGTTGGCAAAGGGGTCTATATCAGGTGTTGCTACAGCACGCTTTAAACCTGATGAGATCGCAAGATTGAAAATCAGAACGGAACTTGCTATCGAAGATGGTGATACGTTATTTCTTTTTGTTGGTCGACTCAATCGAGATAAAGGAGTATTGGATTTAGCGACGGCCTTTTCCAGGATAACTGACTCAAAGGCTCATTTGTTGGTTGTTGGCCCCGATGAAGCCGGGATTCAACTGCGAATGGAGCAAATACTTGATAACTTGTTAGAACGTGTCCACTTTGCAGGATTCTCATCTCATCCTGAGAAATATATGGCGGCGGCAGATGTATTATGCCTGCCCAGTTATCGTGAAGGATTTGGTTGTGTGATTATTGAAGCTGCCGCAGTAGGTATTCCCGCAATTGGCTCGAGAATCTATGGGATCGAAGATGCCATTATGGATAGGGTAACGGGCTTACTATTTGAGGCAAAAGATAATGACGCACTTAGGGCACATATGATGACAATGATCGCTGATAATGAATTCAGGAAAAGGCTTGGTGAAAACGCGAGGAAAAGGGTTTTAGATCAGTTTTCCAGTGAAAATTTAGCCTCGGCATGGCTTGACTATTACCAGGCAAAGCTATGAAGAGAGTGTTTGATTTTGTTTTTGCGTTAATGGCGCTATCGCTATTATGGCCCGTTATTTTGGTTGTTATGTTCCTGGTGAGGTGCCATGGCAAGCCCGTATTTCTTTGTCAACGGCGCCCTGGTTTATATGGCAAACCATTCTACATTTACAAGTTCAGCACAATGTTATTGTTATATGACTCGAAAGGTGAACTGTTGCCTGACAAAGAGAGAATGACAGTTCTGGGGACTTTTTTGCGCAAATACAGCCTGGACGAGATGCCCCAGTTGTTTAATGTGATAAAGGGTGATTTAAGCTTAGTCGGCCCCAGGCCCTTGCTAATGGAATACCTGCCTCTCTATACACAGGAGCAGGCGAGGCGTCACAATGCGCGTCCTGGTATTACCGGCTGGGCACAGGCTAACGGTAGAAACACCGTTAGCTGGGAAGATAAATTTAAACTGGATGTTTGGTATGTGGATAACCAATCCTTCTGGCTGGATCTTAAAATTCTTTTTCAAACAATAAAAAAAGTATTTTTGCGAGCAGGCATCAGTGCTAGCGGTGAGGCAACGATGCCACGTTTTACGGGGACTCCAAAATAGGAACCCAGTATGAAACAACCACTCTATGCAGTGTATGGTGTTAATGGTTGTGGTCGTGGGGTGATGCCTCTGGCTCGGGAACAGTTGCAGTTACTGGATGTTCCTCTAAGTAGGTTGATGTTTGTCGATGATAGTCCGATAGGGAGGACTGTAAATGATCAGCAGTTATTGACCTACTCTGAATTTATTGAGGTTGAAGCCAGCGAACATAAAGTGGTGATTGCCATTGCAGATAGTGAAGTGAGAGAAAAGCTTGTTGAGCGTTGTGCGAAGGATGGCATAAAGTTCTGGAGTGTAACCGCCTCAAATATTGTGATTATGGATGATGTCCAGATAGGTGAGGGTTCGATTTTAAGTCCGTTTGTTACCCTGACATCAAACATTCGTATCGGTCAGCATTTTCATGCAAATATTTATTCGTATGTTGAGCATGATTGTATCATTGGCGACTATGTTACTTTTGCGCCAGGAGTCAAGTGTAACGGTAACGTGATTATTGAAAGCCATGCGTATATAGGGGCAGGTGCCATATTGAGACAGGGCAAACCTGATGATCCGCTGGTAATAGGCCATGGAGCGATAGTAGGTATGGGAGCAGTTGTGACTCAAAACGTTCCGGAAGGTATGACGGTGGTAGGCAACCCGGCCCATCCTTTGAATAAACCTTGAATATTATGTCGAATTCACCCTTTTCCCCCTGGCCTTGCTTTACCTCTGAAGAAGCGGAAGCTGTTTCCCGTGTTCTGCTCTCTAACAAGGTCAATTACTGGACAGGCAATGAGTGCCAGGAGTTCGAGAAGGAGTTTGCTGCTTGGGTTGGTTGCAATTATGCCGTTGCGCTGGCCAATGGCACTGTGGCGCTTGAGTTGGCTCTAAGAGCATTAGGCATTGGTCCGGGAGACGATGTGATTGTGACACCAAGGACGTTTCTGGCATCGGTGTCTTGCATCATCGCTGTTGGTGCCAGACCTGTGTTTGCTGATGTGGGTGTGGATTCTCAGAATATTACGGTCAAAACGATCCGCGCTGTGTTGACGCCGCAGACCCGGGCAATCATCTGTGTGCATTTGGCTGGATGGCCCTGTGATATGAATGCCATCATGACCCTGGCTAAGGAGCATGATTTGAAGGTGGTCGAGGATTGTGCCCAAGCTCACGGTGCCACCTGTAAAGGTCGCTCAATAGGGTCTATTGGCCATGTGGGGGCGTGGTCGTTCTGCCAGGATAAGATTATGACAACAGGCGGCGAGGGAGGAATGGTTACCACTAATGACCGCGATCTGTGGTCGCGAATGTGGTCGTACAAGGATCATGGGAAGTCCTGGGAGGTTGTGTATGAGAATGAACACCCGTCCAGGCTCTATTTCCATTGGCTTTATGAATCGTTTGGCACCAATGGTCGCATGATGGAAGTTCAGGCTGTGATTGGTCGCATCCAATTATGGCGCATGGCCGATTGGACAGCTCGGCGTACGGCCAATGCCGCACGTATTTCAGATGTATTGCGCCACAATAGGGTGGTGCGCGTACCGGAGATTTCGGACGGGCTCACGCATGCTTGGTACAGGATAACTATGTTTGTGCGGCCTGAATATTTGGCCGAGGGCTGGGACAGAGATCGCATTATGGAAGAAATCTTTGCTCAGGGTGTGCCATGTTTTTCGGGTATCTGCCCAGAAGTATACTTGGAAAAGGCATTTGACGGCACCGATTTTCGTCCTACAAAGCGCCTTCCTGTGGCTCGACAACTTGGTGAAACCAGCTTGACATTTCTGGTGCATCCAACTTTGACCGATGCAGAAATTGACAAAACCTGCGCGGTGGCTGATAAGGTACTTGTGCGGGCCAGTCAAACATGAGCGTCAGTGTATGCTCTCCTAGTGATTGCCCAGGTTTGCTTATTCTTTCCTTGGACGCTTGCCATCCTTTGAAATATAATTTTGAAGAGAAAGGGGGTCCGTAAAAACTTATATGACCATACCCATCTAAACTGCCCTCTCTTTGTACCGTGGTTTGTTGCGAAGACCTGTTACAGGGAGAGGGAAAATTGAATCAAACCACCTGTTTTGATACAACCTTTCATGTTGGGGCTGTCGTAGATAACTAAGATTATTTATGATAGGGAATGGGCTTAAAACGTTGCAAACTAAAGGGTAAATTTCAAAGACGGTTGCTGGAGTTTTTCGTTCTGGAAGT
>LFLA01000013.1 GCA_001542995.1 Nitrospina sp. LS_NOB | reverse complement strand
AGGTAATTTGGATGTGGATGTCCAAGCGCCCGCTCTGGAGCCGGATAGCGCCATTAAATTTTCAGAAAATATCCTATGGATGTCTGGTTGGCATCAGTAGATACAAAAAAAGCCCCCTTTTTACAGGGGGCTTTTAATATTTGTGACAAACCGCTTGATAAGCGGCTCGCCAGTCACGCTGGTTTTGTGTATATCTCCCCACCTTTTTCTTTGAAGGTGTCGGACATTTCTTTCATGCCTGCATCAGGGGCCTGTTTTTCTTCGCTAACGTTCAGAATGACAGAAAAATTAGCTTTTCAGCACCCTGCTGGCAGGTGAGCCAAAAGCCCATCATATTCGGCTCAATATATTGCTTATTATGAGCCGAATAAATGCTATAATCGGCTCATGACTTATAACTGGCAACAACCAGACTGGCCCAACTTTCAATATAATTTTCAAGAGATTGAAGACCTTCTTTTCACTTTCGAGAAGCGTGCGGCGCGCGTCAGCGGCCTTCTTGACGCATTACCGGAAGAGGCTCAAACCGAAACAACCATTGATATGATGGTTTCTGAGGCCATTAAAACTTCAGAAATCGAGGGCGAATATTTAAATCGCCCGGATGTTATGTCCTCCATCAGAAATAATCTTGGTGTCTTACCAAAATCTCCGCAAACAAAGGATAAAAAAGCAGAAGGTATTGCAGAGCTTATGGTGGATGTTCGTAATTCTTATGCTGAAAAATTGACAAAAGAAAAACTGTTTTCCTGGCATGAAATGGTCATGAAGGGGAATCAGAGGATTAAGGCTGGAGGCTGGCGAACACATAAAGGGCCGATGCAGGTTATATCCGGCCCAATTGGAAAAACAAAAATTCATTTTGAAGCTCCCCCATCAAGCGGTGTTCCCAAAGAAATGACCCGGTTTATTAAATGGTTTAACAAAACGCACCCGAAGGGAAAAGAGCCATTCAGGCACCCTCCCATTCGATCAGCAATCGTTCATCTTTACTTTGAAACAATCCACCCTTTTGAAGATGGGAATGGAAGAATAGGCCGGGCTTTAGCCGAAAAAGCTTTATCTCAAGGGGTGGGACACCCTATCTTATTAAGCCTTTCCACTATGATAGAAACTAATAAGAAAGCTTATTACGATGCCCTTAAAGTAGCACAGGGCTCCAGTGAAATTACACCTTGGGTTATTTGCTTTGTGACGACAATTCTGGATGCCCATATTTATGCAGAAAAGCAAATTGAGTTCACTATCAATAAAGCAAAATTCTTTGATCACTTTGAGGGGCAACTCAATGATCGCCAGTTACGGGTTGTTCAGCGCATGTTCCGAGAAGGGCTGGAAGGTTTCAAAGGTGGGTTGAGTGCTAAAAATTATATTTCGATCACCGGCACCTCAAAAGCAACCGCAACCAGGGATTTGCAGGACTTGGTTGAAAAAGGAGCTCTCATGCCTTTGGGCGGCGGGCGTAGCACCCATTACGAAATAAATTTGGCATGATGGAGATTACTTGTGGCTTCTGCGGCGAGATGCTTCTACCCCTTCGAGGCACGAGGGTTAAGGAGAAATATCACGGACGCCTCAGGGTGACAGCCGCCTACTTACCATTTTCCTGACACCAGGAAAATGGTTTAGCAACCCCTCCCAACCTCCCCTTGTCAGGGGAGGAGCTTTTTATTTGCCACCGGCGGCTCGCCGGTCACGCTGGTTTTGTGTATATCTCGCTTCCCTTTTCCTTAAAGGATTCGGACATTTCTTTCATGCCTGCATCGAGGGCCTGTTTTTCTTCCAGGCCTTTTTGTTCGGCATAATCGCGCACGTCCTGGGTGATTTTCATCGAGCAGAAATGCGGGCCGCACATGGAACAGAAATGCGCCACCTTGGCCGAATCTTTCGGCAAGGTTTCATCGTGGAACTGCAACGCTTTTTCCGGATCGAGCGACAGGTTGAACTGGTCTTCCCAGCGAAACTCGAACCGGGCTTTGCTGAGCGCATCATCACGCACTCTTGCGCCGGGGTGGCCTTTGGCGAGGTCCGCCGCGTGTGCCGCGATCTTGTAAGTGATGACGCCTTCTTTCACATCATCACGGTTGGGCAGTCCGAGATGTTCTTTCGGGGTGACGTAGCAGAGCATGGCGGTGCCGTACCAGCCGATCATCGCCGCGCCGATTCCACTGGTGATGTGGTCGTATCCCGGCGCGATATCGGTGGTCAACGGTCCTAATGTATAGAACGGCGCTTCTCCGCAAAGTTCTAACTGTCTCTCCATATTTTCTTTGATCATGTGCATGGGTACATGGCCTGGGCCTTCGATCATGGTTTGCACTTCATGCTCCCAGGCGATCTTCGTCAATTCACCGAGGGTTTCCAGTTCGGCGAACTGGGCTTCGTCATTAGCGTCTGCGGTGGAACCGGGACGCAACCCGTCGCCCAATGAAAAAGAAACATCATAAGCTTTCATGATTTCGCAGATGTCTTCGAAATGGGTATAGAGGAAGTTTTCTTTATGATAAGTGAGGCACCATTTTGCCATAATCGCGCCGCCACGTGAGACGATGCCGGTCACGCGTTTTGCGGTCATCGGCACATAGCGCAATAGCACTCCGGCATGGATGGTGAAATAGTCCACCCCTTGTTCGCATTGTTCGATCAGGGTATCGCGATAAATTTCCCAGGTGAGATCTTCGATCTTACCATTGACTTTTTCCAATGCCTGGTAAATGGGCACGGTGCCGATGGGGACCGGAGCGTTGCGCAATATCCATTCGCGGGTGGTGTGGATATTTTTTCCCGTCGAGAGGTCCATAACATTGTCGGCCCCGCACCGCGCTGACCAGACCATCTTCTCGACTTCTTCTTCGATGGAGGAACTGACCGCTGAGTTGCCGATGTTGGAGTTGATCTTGACGAGAAAGTTACGGCCTATGATCATCGGTTCTGATTCCGGGTGGTTGATGTTGGCCGGGATGATGGCACGTCCTCTTGCTACTTCATCGCGGACAAACTCGGGGGTGATTTCTTCTTGCAGATTGGCACCGAAGGAATTTCCCTTTAGCCGTTGTTCGCGTTCTTCGTCCTGAATCCATTGTTTGCGTTTCTGGTTTTCGCGGATGGCGATGAACTCCATTTCAGGAGTGATGATTCCCTTTTTGGCGTAATGCATTTGCGTGACATTGCGGCCTGGCTTAGCGCGCAGAACTTGTTCGCGAGTTTTTTGGAAACGCTCGGTATTGGGGTTTTCCCCTTCCCGATAGCCGTCGTCCTTAGGCAGGATAGTTCGGGCATCGTAATACTCGACATCTTCACGGCCTGTGATCCACGACAGGCGGATGGGTTTTAAACCTTCGCGGATATCGATAGTCGCTTCCGGATCGGTGTAGGGTCCGGAGGTGTCGTAGACGAGGATGGAGGTTTCGTCGTTTTCTATGTGATTACCATTGCCATTTCCGGTTATCGTTGTAGAGGGGGACAGAGAAATTTCCCGGAAAGGGACTTTGATATCGGGATGCAAGGTTCCCTTTACATAAACTTTTTTCGAGTTCGGTGAAATCGGGTCTGTGGATATTTCTACCTTTTCGTCGGTTGCTCCGTGCCGATTACCATTGCCATTTCTGTTGCCATTAGATTTTGATTGCGTCATAACGAGTTGCCTCCAAAGTTCTGCGTATATTCAGATGATTGTTGTTTTACATGTTTCGAGTCCCAGATATCGGAAATCACGGCGACCCCGAAGGCCCCGTGTTCCAGACATTCGGGAACGCGGTGCAGTGTTATTCCCCCTAACGCCAGAACCGGCAGGCGAACCGCTTGGGCTACCTCACGGAGTGGGTCGAGGCCTTGCGGCGGACCGTAACCGGCTTTTGAGGGTGTTTCGTAAATCGGACTGAAGGTGATGAAATCTGCGCCTTGTGTTTCGGCAAGACGTGCTCCTTCCAGTGAATGTGTTGAAACTCCAATGATAAGATCAGGAAAATTATTTTTGACCTCGCTGGCTTGAACGCTGGTTTCGGTCAGGTGTACGCCGTCCGCCCCTGCCATGACAGCAATATCGGTGCGGTCATTGATGAACAGTTTGGCGTTGTAGCGTTTAATGAGAGGTTTGACTTCGAGGGCCAGAGCCAACAGGTCTTTCGG
This sequence comes from Nitrospina sp. LS_NOB, assembly GCA_001542995.1. Classification (GTDB taxonomy): domain Bacteria; phylum Nitrospinota; class Nitrospinia; order Nitrospinales; family VA-1; genus LS-NOB. Next base: position 103,096 of record LFLA01000013.1, on the reverse strand, counting down.
GTTTAAATCTTTTTCCCGGAGTTGCAGGGCGCGCACGCCGCCTTCAAGGGCTTCTTCCACCGCGCCGAGGAACCGGTCTCTGCCGATTCGCTTTAAGTCGGTGATGAGATAAACCTGCAGGAAGTCCAAACTCTGCATTGTCTTGAAAGGAGTCGAGGTCATCATAAGATCACAGCTCAATCAAGCCGTCCAGCGGACTGCTGGCTGAGGCATAAAGTTTTTTCGGGATGCGTCCGGCTTCATAAGCCATACGACCGCACTCCACCGCCATTTTCATAGCTTGTGCCATTTTTAATGGGTCTTTGGCGCTGGCGATGGCGGTGTTCATCAAGATTCCCGAAACCCCCAGTTCCATGGCGCGGCTGGCGTCGGAGGCGGTGCCGACCCCGGCATCGATGATGACCGGAACCTTGACCGCTTCTAAAATCAGTTTGATGTTATACGGATTGCGAATGCCGAGACCGGAGCCGATCGGTGCCGCCAGTGGCATGACTGCGGCGCAACCGATGTCTTCGAGTTTTTTGCAGAGCACGACATCGTCGGTGCAATAAGGCAGAACATGAAAGCCGTCTTTGACTAAAAGTTTAGAGGCTTCCAGCGTGGCTTCGTTATCGGGGAACAGGGTTTTCTCGTCACCGATGACTTCTACCTTGACGATGTTTCCCAGTCCCGCTTCCCGTGCCAGTTCGCAGGTCATCACCGCCTCTTTCAGCGTGTAGCATCCTGCCGTGTTAGGCAGAAAAGTGTATTTTTTTGGGTCGAGGTGATTGAGTATGGAGTCCTTATTTTTGTCCAGCTCAATACGGCGAACAGCGACCGTTACAATTTCGGCGCCGGAAATTTCGATAGCCTGTCGGGTTTCGTCGAAGGATTTATATTTCCCGGTCCCTACAATCAGCCTGGACTTGAAGGTCTTGTCGCCAATTTTCATGAACTCTTTTTTTGTGTCCATATTCGTAGTTTTAAAAAATTAAAATTATATCCCGCCACCGACGGCATGCACAATTTCAACCTCGTCGTTTTCCTGAATCGAGGTTGCGGCGTATTTGGATTTTGGAACGACCTGTTGGTTAAGGGCCATGGCGAAATTGGGTGCCTGGATATCCAGCTCGCGAGCCAGATCCTCAAGGGTCTGGCTTTTCAGGATTTCACGGTTTTCGCCATTAATCGTCAGTTTCATAGGAGTCTCTATTTATGCGATAATTTTCTCTCAGGCTACTCGCAGGCCCTTATTAGCAAGGGCCGCTCATGGACAAAGCAATTTTTTAAAGATGCCCGCAAGGGAAACGCTCCAGAAAAAGGACAAGGCTTAGTCCAAAACAGCCGCTCAATCAAGGGGACAAAACTATAATCGTGGATCAAATCCGGGCGGGATTCTTAAGAAAGGGCGGGCATAAAAAAAGCCGCGTCCCAACCTTTGAGGAAATGCAGCGAGTCTATTACAGATGGCTTCACTTCCCTTCGCTGGCATGATCCAGATCAGGTTCAAAGGGTCGTCCTGTTTTAGGACTCTCAGTTCAAAAACGCCCCCAGTGTTCGTGACGGGTCTAGGTTATTTCATATTTCCTACAAGTCAACAACATATTGACGTAAAAATAAAAAAGAGTAATATGTACATTATGTTTCCCGCACTCCTATTGCGCGTTTTGTTAACGGTTCTCCTTTTGGGGATCAGTGGTTGCGTCACCCGCTCGGTGCTTGTAAATCCCCATTTTGAGATGCCACCCGAGAATCTGCCTAAAGCGCAGCTGGAGCTGTATAACCGCGCCATGGTGCGACTAAAAAACAATCAACTCGACAACTCGATTGATCTCTGGAAACAGTTTTTGCAAAACAACCCGAGGTCGTTCAGGGGCCATAACAACCTTGGCATGGCGTTTTATTCCAATGACCAACTGGCACCCGCCGTGACCTCTTTTGAAACCGCTCTGGCTCTGGAACCTTTTGACACCAAGATCAAGGATAACCTGAAAAGAGCATTGCGGTTCCAGGTCACAATTTCGCGGGAGAACAAGGATTATGAAACAGCTATCGAGCATCTCGGAAGGGTGAAAAAACTCACCGATCTTAAGGGAAAAGAGCAAGTGGCGCTGAAGATAAAAACCCTTCAGGACCTTATCTATGAGCAGGTCAAGCGGGCCAACACGCTGGAGGATTATGAAGCGTTTGTGGCGAAATATCCCGATAACCCGAAAAACTCCGATGAAGCCCGGCGTCTGATTGCCAAAATGAAGCCACAGGAATCCCCAGTGGGAGAATTCCCGGAAATACAGGGAGATATGTTGCCCGATCCAGCGCAATGAACCACCCAGCCCCGGGAGGAGGTTTTTGTCCTCGAGCCGATGGAGAGCCGCGTTCCTGTTGCCTCTGCGCTTGTGTGCAGGGAATCGATAGAAATCGTGGCGGAAACAAAACAGTCCGTTGATCCTGAACCTGTGCCAACAAAACGGGTGCGGATCACGACCCAAAATGCCCCGCTTTGAGTGCGGGCAAAACCGGATGCCCGGTCTAAAGTGATGTCTCAGATCCCCAAAAATTCGGTCGTGCCGGTTTATCAGGAGACCAGACAATGGTTCCAGATCGAGTATCGAAAAGGCAAGAAGGGTTGGGTTCCCAAAAAATATTCCCAGTTGGTTAATTAACTCCCTTCATCCAATTAGCTGATTCCTCCATCCATTACCGGATGTTATCTAGGAGTGCTGTTTGCTGTGATTCGAGTTGACCCGATTTGACCACATGAATATAATCCGTTATTGGCAGATAATTTAGATATCGAACTGTTTGGAGAATTATGGCAACGATTGACAAGGAAGAACTGGATGCATTGATCCAGAGCGAGTGGGATTATCTGGAATCCAAAAGAGGCAAGTGGAGCCTTCTTGAAGGGAAACAGGATATGGAAGTGCTGGAACATGTCTTGCGCTGTATCCTGCATATGGATTTGACCGAGGAAAAATCCGGCGAATTCAAAGAGTGCGTCAAAGTGCAAAACCCGGATGGCGGCTGGTCTAAAGAATCCCACACCGAAAAAACTTCGATGTGGATCACGACTTTTGTTGGGCTCAAACTCTGTCGAGGTAATATGGCTCTCAAAGATCCGGAAATTCAAGCGACCGTTGATAAGACTCTGGAATATGTCTTGTCCATGCAGGAAGAAGACGGGCATTGGTCCGATGCTGAATGGTCTCATCTGGATACGACCTGTTCCGTCACGTGCTTTCTGACCATTTATCAGGTCACTCAGGACAAGACCGATGACAAACGCATCAACAAAGCCCGCGTTAGAGGCTTCGAGTTTATCAAGGAATGGCAAAAGGATTCAGGACTCTGGAAAGATGAAACGTTCCATCCGGCAGGTATCGAAACCACGGCGCATTTGATGCAGTACACTCTGGTTCCCGCCTACTTCATGGACAAAATCGAGTATGCCGGAAAAATGTGCCTGCAGGCGGCCCTCTCTCGTGGCCGAACAAGCCGCAAACGGCAGTTGGGATAATGAAAATACCGACCACACCATGGATGCCTGTCGTAACCTGATGCTGGTGTCAGACACCTTCAAGGATAAGGAAAAATACACGCCGATTATTGAAAAAGGGGTGCGCTGGCTGATCGATATTAAAAATGAGCAGGGCTGGGGAGACTTTCCCGAGGAACCGAGCAACGTGGAACGCAGCGCAGATGGGCTGGACACCCTGCTCAAATACCGGCGTTTCTGTTCCCGGAAACCGATGTCCGATTTCTGGGCTTTTTCTAAATAACCCCCTCAGTATTCGTCATCGCGAGCGACTAAAAGGAGCGCGACGATCCAGACTTTTGGATTGCTTCGTCGCTGTTGGCTCCTCGCAATGACGGGTTATGCAAGGGTCTCCCTGTTAAAGGGTCAAGCTGGTAGAGGTTTTTTGTGGAAGCAATCATATTACTTGCCGGTTACGGCTCGCGTCTGGATCGGCAGGACCTTCCTCATAAAGCGCTTCTGCCTTTCGGCGAGGAGACACTGCTTTCCCGCCACTTGAAATGCCTCAAGGCTCTGGGCATTCAGAACACTCATCTCATCCTTGGTCATAATGCTCCGGCGCTGAAATCCTATGTGCAGGAACTCAACCTCGATCTGCCGGTACATTTCATTGACAACCCGGTCTACCGCACTACTGGCAACACCTTGTCGATGGTGATGGGACTCAAACACTGCCAGAACGAAACATTGATTCTTGATGGCGATGTTTTGTATCCGCCCGAGGCCCTGCTCAACTATGTCCAAAAAGCGTTGCGCTCTTCATTTGCGTTGATACCTGCTGATATCGACGACGCTGAATGCGCGAAAGTATTATTGAATCCATCAGGAACCATCCACGCTTTCATCACCAAACGAGAACTGACCGACGAGGAAAAATCCGGTTTCGGTTTCGGGGGTGAGGCGATAGGATTTTTCATGCTGCGCCAGGAAGATGTCCCACGGTTTATCGCCCTGTATGAAAATAATGAGTCCGCCTACCGACCCGTTCTTTGGGAGATCCCCTTCACCGAGTTTGCCCGGAACACCTCCCTGCATCCCTGGAACGTTGAGGAAGAAGGCTGTTTTGAAATAGACACTCAGGAAGACTATTCCACCGCTTTGAAGCGCTTTCAATCCCACCCGGGTCAGTACCAGCTCCCAAAACCATAAAATTTAGTAAATATGGTATTTTATGTGTGATAAATCATTCATATTTATAATTTGTTATAAAAATAATTCAATTTATGGATAAATTGCCCTTCTGGTTTAAATTTTTTGAGCAGTTTTTGAAAATAGTTTCCCCTTTAAAACCAAAAGGTTAAAGTTATTCCTCCCAAATCTCCCCGAGTTTTCTCTTTATTGGTATCTTTTTTGCTTTTCAATTCTGGTTCCCAAGATTAAGGAAACCGATTTTGATCCCTTCTTAGGGATTAAAGAAAGTGTTGGGGAGATAACTTATCAAGGATGAAATTGGGTGAATGTTATGCAGAGTATTAGTGAAGCCGTAGAATTTTTATCGCACAAAGTATTTTTTATTTCTTTCGGACAAATTGCGTTTATGTTTGCGGCTTGTTTTATTTGTCTGCTTTACGCGAAATATAAAACTGGACTGCTCTTATCCTATTTTTTTATTTTTTACTGGGGTTTCGTTTCCAACCGTATTTACTGGATGGAACTATTTGGTGACTCGGGAATTGGGCTCCTGATGTATTTTACTTCCGCTACCGCCATAGCCCTGATGGGAGTCCTAAGCTTTTTTCAGGCAGACCACCGCTAGCCGGCGCCACTCGGCGTGGGGCCAATGGGGCGGCTCACCCTCTCGCGAGGGCAGGTGTGCGTAACGGCAAAGCCTGCGTCCACGAGCCGCTAAAAACCTCCGGAGGGTTGCAACCACAGATGAACGCCGATGGACACAGATAACAAAATTTCCCTCCCTTCATAGGGAGGGACTAAGGGAGGGTTGGATTTACTCCCTCTTTTTTGAACTCGAACAAAAGGAACACGTTTTGTTAGATGGGGGCTGAGGGGGTTGCAACCTTGCTCTCATTAACTTTGAAGCGCCTTAGAAACTTTGATCAATTGGTCCGATAATTTGCGAATGCGCTGTTCGATTTCAGGATCGGCCAGATTGTCTCCTTCAAAGGCCTCACCTGTAACGTAAACGAATCGGGGCAGGACGATACATCGAAAGTCCAGCATCAGGCTGTTAGCCAGGCTCATGATGGACATATAACTGCCTTGTCCTCCAGCGGCACAAAGAAAGCCCACCACTTTATCTTCCCAGCTCTTGCCGGTAAGCTCGACCAGGTTCTTCGCGGCGGCATTGGCATCGTAGTTATAAATGGGGACGGAAAGCAAAACCCCCTCAGCTTTTTTAACCCGTTCAGCAACAGATATTACCTCCGGTTGCGCATAAGCCGAATCTCCATCACAAAGAGGCAAAGGAATATCCTTTAGAGACATAAAATCTACCGTTGCACTTGCTTGACGGAGTGCTTCCTCGGCCTTTTGTGCCAGGACCCGGCTACGACTTTCAGGATTGAGACTACAGGCCACAATTAAATAAGACATTTATTTCTCCAGATTTAAAATGGCTATCACGGAAATGATTCAAATCTTTTCCCATTGGCTTTCCATCTTATTTACAGTATAAAATCCCAGTTATAAAATTTAATTTTGGAACATTTTCCATTGCCTTTATCTTCTTTTAAAGCAGTTTTTTTTGATGTCGGAGGGACTCTGATCCACGTTCACCCGTCGGTCGGGGATGTCTATGCCCAGCACGCCCGCCCCTTCGGCTATTCGGGTTCTGTCGAGGTTTTAAACGAAGGGTTTCACGCGCAATGGAAGAAAATGGGAGGCATCGAGTCTTTGGGTAATCAGAGCGGAGTCGAAGCGGAAAGAAAGTTTTGGCGCGAGCTGGTTTATGAGGTGTTTCAACCGTTGGGAGGGCTCGACCGGTTTGAAGAATACTTCGATCTTATTTTTGAGGCGTTTCGAGAGAAATCTAACTGGCGGGTTTATGAAGATGTGATCGAATCAAAAATTCTCGAAACTCTAAAAAAAAGGGGTGTGGTGCTGGGGGTCATTTCTAACTGGGACTCGCGGTTGACCTCCACCCTGGAAAATATTGGTCTCGCGCGTTATTTTGATTTTATCCTTCCTTCTGCTGTTGTCGGTTCGGCCAAGCCCGATAAAAAAATATTTGAGGAAGCGTTAAGACGGAGCGGAGTCGCAGCTCATGAAGCCTGCCATATCGGCGATGAAATGCGAACGGATGTAGATGGGGCTCAGGCGGCTGGTATACATCCTATCCTGCTGGACCGGGACAACCGTTTTGACAAAGTGGGAGTGACGAAAGTTGCTTCCCTTAGGGAATTGAATCCGTCGGCTGAATCATGAAGCGGGGAAAGTGGATAGGCGTCTTTAGTATCGGCTTTGCGGAAATTACATTTGGCTAAAAAGGCTTTGTGGAATTTGGCTTTCTTCAGCGAGATGTCGCTGAAGTCGGTGGAGGCATGGTCATCCCACTAAAATCAAGACCGGAAAGGTCCAGCCCGGAAAAATTCATATTGCTTAAATGAGTTTGCGACGACTTATCCAGAAGCAACTCCTTAATTTTCGCTACCGTTACGTTAGCCATTTCTCCCCTTCAGTTGATTCAATTCAAAACCTATCAAATAAATAGTGGGTGTAATCTTAACAAGAAATTTTTAATTTTGCAAAATATCAAGGCTCTTGAACTAACCTTTGCTGGCAAAATGCTCCGCCAGCCGTTTTTGCTTTTGGTTTTCCCGGAACTCCAGGGCCAATAAAAAATAAAATGGGAGGTATTCGATCCAAGGAATCCATAGGCTAAATGGCTGAAGTTCTTGGTAATCAAAATAAAAGTCGAGGTAATAAAGGCCCACCAGCCCGGTCAATACAATCCACGACCGTGCGGGGAATACGCACAAAAATGGCACTACCCAGCAGAGATACCATGGGTTCTGCACGGGACTCAGGAGAAAAACCAGAGCCATGATCCAGAAAAGTCCACGAACAAATTCTACAGGTTGTTGAAGAAGAGAAGCCCCCTTACACAACAGCCAGAATATAACCCCGGTTAATGTAATGGCTACTGTAAATTTGCTCAGGAAAATCGGCAAAGGATTTGAAAGAATCATTTCATTTGCGAACCCGCCCGATACATTTTTAAAGATGAAAACCAGAATCGCAAAAATGCTGTCGTTGCTCTGCCAGTACAGGCTGAAGGCTTTGAGTCCATCAAACATCTGCAATCCGATTCCCATAAAGGGCAGATATCCCAAAATGGCCACTCCGAGAAACAGACTGGCATTGCCGAAAGCAGTCAGCCAGGCTTTTTTTCCTGCTCGGTGCATTTTTTCATAGCAGGCCTTGAGGTACAGGGGGAGCAAAATCACGGGATACAGTTTTCCCAGAAAACCAAAGGCCAGAAACAGTGTCGCCAAGGTATGGCGGTGACAAAGCAAAAAATAAATGGAACCAGTTAGCAGCGATATACCGATGATATCCAAATGGGTTGAGTTAAAAGTTTCCTTGATGATCAGAGGACTCCAGAAATAAATCAGGCAAGCGGATTTATCTATCCCCAACCTTGAAAGGATGCCAACGATAAAAACTAAAGTCATGATGTCGAAAATTAAAAACCCTGCCCGCAGTACGATAATGCTGTCGGGTTTTATCTGATGCGCCAAGCGGAATACAAACTGCGCCATCGGTGGGTAGATGGTCGACACATCCGGGTGGTTCACCCGTTCCAGATATTTAAGGGATTGGGGAGACGCCCACTTCAACGCATCCAGTTGTTCCAGTTCGCGCTCGTTGCGCTCAACATAAGTTTCATAATAGCTTTCTGGATTCTGAATCCTTAGCGCCTTGAAGTCGTGTACTTCGGCGGGAGCGTATTCAAATGGATTGATTCCATTCGCGAATACTTTTCCATCCCATAAATAGCGATAGACGTCATCTTCCTGAATCTGCTGAGAGGGGAGGATGGCGGCACGAAACAACAGGCCGAACACGATGACCATCCAAAAACTGCTTTGGTTTCCGGGGCGTTTGCGCACGATATACCAAGTGAGGCCATAAAGCGTACACAGGGAAAAATAAACAGCGAGATAAGTGAGAAGGGGTCTTTCTGAATATCCCTCTCCCCAGTTGAATTGGCGGGAAAGCTGGGTCAGGAACCCATAAAGCAGGAGGCTGGCTGTCCCCGTTAACAGGATAGGGAGTCGGGAATGCATGCCCGGCTAGGGATTGCGGGCAAAAGAGCTCTGCCCCTCCAGGGTTTTCAACTCTTCAATTTCTTGATCTGCAAGAATTTTATAAATATCCAGAACGCTTCGGTGGACATAGGGGTCGTCATTTTTCAAGGCCAGGGCAGACCAGTAGCGGGAAAGGGCTTCCCGGAACATTTTTTTCTTCTTATACAAGTCCCCGAGTTTGACATAAATTTCCAACCGCTTTGGTTCCAGAACTGAAACCCTTTCAAAAAAGTTCGCGGCCTCAAAATAATCTCCCGACCGTTCATATTCTGCAGCCAGAGCTTCCAGATAAGCAGGGTTCTCTGCTTCCAGATCGATGGACTGTTTCAGGTGCAACCGCCCCAGCCGATAGTGGGTGAGAGCATGCCGGCTATCAACACTCAAGGCTTTAAGATATTTTTGCTCCGCCTCGGCAAACTTTTCTTCCCGCTCCTTGAACTCTCCCAAAACGCTCAGAGGATGAGCCGAATCAGGATTTTTATTTGCTGCGGTTTCAAGTTGCCTGAAAGCATCGTCAGGGTTTCCCTTGTTGTAATGAATTCCCGCCAGGTTAATGCGGCTGAAAGTGTCTTCGGTGATTTTCAGGATATCCCGGTAAAGGTTTTCGGCCTGATCGGTCTTGTCCTGGTCTTGATATACAACGGCCAGGTTGTACATAGAGAATGTGTCGTTGGGATTTTTCCGGAGTGCCAGGTTGTACTCTTCAATGGCTTTGGCCAGTTCCTGATTATCGTAGTGCTCCACGCCTTTGTTGAAGTGACTGTCGATAGGAGCGGGAACATTGGCGCAGCCGAAGAAAAATAAAGCCGCTATTATAACCCCGTTGTTTATTTTAATCATCGTTGTCTAATTGCCGGATACTTTGTCCAGCCGTTTCATACGGATGTTGGCTTGTCCGGGAGCGGTGGCCTCCGCGGGTGGAACGGGCACTTCATCAGATTTGCGAATCAGTTTCCAGGGGTTTCGTTTCAAGTCTTCGGTCAGGGATTTCAGGTTCTGCGATGTTTCGTTCATGTTCTGGATAAGTTGAAGCAGGTTTCTGCGGTTCTCCACCATGATGGAGTTGCCCTGGCTGAGAGTCTGTTCAACGCTCGTTGCGGTGCGGTCTATATCCAGTGTGATTTCCCGTGCGTTTGTTTCCATACTATTGATCAAACTGGTTACACCCGGTCTGGTGTCAGCAAGCAGGACTTCCATTTCATGCGTAAGGCTATTCATCTGATCGATGATTTTGCGGATGTCCTTATCCTTGTCGGTGAACAGTTTGTCGGTTTTTTCTGAAACCGAAGCCACATGGTCGAACGTGGATTGCAGTTTGCCGCTGTTTTTATCCAGCATGTCGGAAACCTTTTCGGAAATCTCCAGGGCATTTTCCATATTGGCCCGGACATATTTTCGGTTTTCCTCCAAGATCACATCCACATTAGCGAGAGAGGTTCGCACATCTTCTAATGTTGCACGTGCATCGGTAACAAGTTCCTCTGTCAGTTGGGTAAAGCGCCGGATCTCCAACACGACCTCAGTAGCCATGTCGCCAATTTTAGCGATTTCAAACGAGTCTTCCCCAATCAACTCCTCATTACTCCCCTAAAGGCGGCGATCCTTGTGTGCCGGGCCGCACGTCTATATAAAGCCCTCCCATCAGCCCGGAGGTTTTGATCATGGCGACGGAATTCTTTTTGATGATGATCTGGGGGTTGATTTCGGCCATCACTACTACCCGGTCATGGTCCTGATCATCCCCTAGCAATTCTATGCCCCTGACCGAGCCAATATCGAGCCCGGCATAACGTACCGGTGCGCCCACTTCCATCCCACCCGTGAAATTGAACACGATACGCAACATCTTCATGGGTTTGAAATAATCCTTAATATCGCCCAACACGAAGATCATGACGATCAAAACCACCATGCTGACGAAAATAAAAAACCCGGCTTTAACTTCTGAGGAACGATATTCCATAGATCAGGCTCGACTCATTTCTTTAAGTTCTTCTCCATAATCTGTCTGGCTTTTGCTGAACGGAATGGGTCCGTCCGGACTGCCTTCAATAAACTGGATCACTTTTGGGTCATTGCTGTTCCTGATTTCCTCCGGTGTTCCCTCCGCGATGATCTTGCCTTTGAAGAGCATAATGATTTTATCCGAAATACGCATGGCGCTGGGGATTTCGTGCGTGACCACTACTGAGGTGATGCCCATTTTCTTACTGAGGTCCATGATTAACTTGTCAATCACGCCAATGGAAATTGGGTCCAGTCCCGCCGATGGCTCATCATAAAAAACAATTTTAGGATCGAGAGCAATGGCCCGGGCCAGGGCAATGCGTTTGATCATGCCGCCGGAAAGTTGGGCTGGCTTGAGGTGCTCTGCTCCTCTTAGCCCGACCATTTCCAGTTTCATCTTAACCATGATAAGAATGGTGCCCTCGTTGAGGTCGGTATGCTCCCGCATGGGCAAGGCGACATTGTCCTCCACCGTCAGGGAGTTGAACAAGGCTCCGCTTTGGAACATGATGCCAAACTTTTTGCGGATCCGATTAATCTCCTCGCCCTTGAACTGGCTGACTTCTTCGCCATCAATCCAGATTTCTCCCGAGTCGGGGCGATAAGCTCCTATCAAATGTTTGAGGACGGTGCTCTTGCCGCTACCGCTGCCGCCTATGATGGAAGTGATCTGGCCTTTCTCCATGTGCGCATTGAAATCTTCCAGAACAGTGATGCGCTGGTCGCCTTCTCCAAACGATTTTTTCAGGTTCTTGATTTGTATCATCAGAGTACAAAGAAAAATAAGGATGTAAATATCAGATCGGCGATGATTACCAAAATCATCGATACCACCACGGCCGTGCGGGTGTTCTGTCCGACCATTTCCGCTCCGCCTTCAATAACGAAAGCCATATAACTGCCAACCATGACAATAATGACAGCAAATACTGCACTCTTGATCAGCCCGGTCACGACATCCTTCATCACCATGGCGTCCAGGGAGTTATTGACATAGGTCACCGGGTCGATTCCCAACGTGGTGGTGCCAATCAAAAACCCGCCCAAAATCCCCATCAGATCCGCCATGATGGTCAGGCAGGGGAGCATGATTAAAAGAGCGATAAACCGGGGAGTGATTAAAAACTTGACCGGATTCAACGCCATGATCTCAAGGGCCAGCACTTCATCGGAAACCTTCATCGTCCCCATTTCGGCGGTGAACGGCGGCCCCAACCCGCCCAGACATGACCAGTGCCGTCATCAAGGGCCCCAGCTCACGCAAAATGGCAACCCCCACCAATGCGCCGACAAACTCCAACGCACCCAATCGGCTCAACTGGTGTGCCGACTGAAACGCAAGAATGACCCCAATCAAAAACGAGACTAGAAAAACAATGGTAGTGGACTTGACCCCAACCTCTTCCATCTGTGTCCACACCGGACGCCATTTATTGGGTTTGCCACGTAAGGGTTCTATGAAGGTGCAATATAAAGTGGAGCGGGTGAGATAATACAATCCGCTGATTTCCTTGAAAAAATTTTCAAAGACATCGGTGAGTTCGAATCCCCTTCTCCCAATAAACCCGAAAAATGATCTGACCATGAAAATGCTAATGCCCGTTAGAAAGGGAACAAAAGGTTAACGAACCCGCATCACGATTCTCACGTACCAAGTCCTCATCTAGAAGCGCAACAAATGTTGTTCGCTCTAAAAGGCCTCGACTCACCACTGCCTGCGGAGGCTACTCCGCAAGGGCTTGTTCTTTTGTGTCGAAAACTTCAAATACGCTTAACAGACGCGCGATCTCAAACACGTCCTTGACGCCTGGGGTCAAAGCCGCAAGGCGAAATTTGTTCTTGCTGTTGTGGCTCCATTGCAAGCCTTCCACAAGAGTGGCGATGCCGGAGCTGTCAATGTAGGAAACTCCCGATAAATCCACAACGATGACTTTATTATTGTTCTGAAAAAGAGGAGCCAAAGCATCTCTAACTTTTGTCGAAGAACTCATGTCGATATTGCCAGTAACTTCGAGGGTCACCGTATCCCCGGCTTTATCCAGTTTTAAATCTATACTCATGGTTACCTCTTATCCTGTGTTGAAGTCAGTCCGGTTCTTAATTTTTTTATCATGGTCAATAAAGTGCCCTTGGCCCGGTTGGTGCAATAGCTGACCTCATCCATAATTTCATTCATGAAATGGGTGCCCAGTCCGCCGGGTTTTACATCCCCCAGGCTCCGCGGTTTTATCTGGCCAATATCGCATTGTTTGCCGTAGTCGCGAATCTGAACTTTGAAGTCATCCCCTTCAATGGTGAAGGTGGCCTCAATTGGTTCATCGCAGGAACCTTCGTAACTGTGCTTGATAACGTTCGCGCAGGCCTCATCGACACAAAGGATCAGGCGGCGTGCTGTATCCTCGGGCACATCATGGCTGTCCAAAAGCTCCTGCAAAACTTTACGAATCAACCCCAGGTATTTCGGGTCACTCGGTATAGAAAGTTTGATGGGTTGGGACATAGGTCCTCGCTGATATTAATTTAAAACTATTATAACGATCAAACCCCCGTTATTTCAAGCATATCACCCACTAGCGTGGGAGGCAATGGGCAAGGACTTATTGGGCCGAGAAAACTCTTTGTTTGCCGGATAAGGCAATTGCTGTCGCCACCGGTCGCTGGCTGGAGCCGCCAGTGGCAATAACTGTTTATGGCTAGCAAAGATTACTGGTGGCTTATGGCCTCTTTGCCCCGTTGCATCCCCTGTCAAGGGGCGTGGGAGGCAGTTGGGCAAGGGCTTATTGGGCCGAGACAACTCGTTGCTCGCCAGAAATAACTTTAACTTAGCCGCCAAGATAGCTAAAATGTAAAAGTGGGTCAAACCGTATTCCCGATATCTCGTTTATGGACAGAAAACTAAAACAAGGTTCAAGCGGGAACTGGTCAGAAATAAGGTCGGTTCTTTTTCAGTCTCTTCCTGATGAAATGTTTTCCAAGGCGAATCAACAGGAATGGTTGACCTATCATTGGAACCTGGTAGTGGGAAAGGAAATCTCAGGAGTCTCCACCATTGACAAGGTGGCGCGGGGGATACTCCATGTGCGGGTAGAGGGTAAAGAGTGGGTGCCGGTCTTGGATCCGTTAAAAAGCAAAATCATACAGGAAATAAACAGCAGGGCAGGTAAACCGTTGTTAAACGGTATTGTGTTTAAGGCGGTGGCCTGATACGCTCTAAAGAAAAATTTTCTAAATGTTAGGACAATCCAGAAGATGAAAGCTACAACCTCTGAATTAAAGTCCATTTGCAGAATCAGCCAGCGGAGAGCCTCCACGGCAGGGTTATTCATACTCCTGTTTCTGGCGAGCTGCACGACAATACCCGGAGCCCCGGATTCAACGACTACTGACTTGTCTTCTTCTTATGCGGTTTTGTCGTTCGAAAAGAAAAAACAACTTTCCGGGAAACTGGATACGCGGGACCCTCGCTCCTATTATCACTACCTGCTGGCCCTGAAGGCGGAAAAGGTCTATCAGATGGAGCAGGCCGCTTTGCATTATAAGGAAGTGGTCCGGCATGATCCGGAAACAGAAAGGTTCCATGAAAAATGGGTTCGCCTGTTGCTCCGCACAGGTCAATTGGATGAGGCCGTTGAGGCCAGTCAAAATGCGCTGGCCCGTTTTCCCGACAACGAGGAAATTTTGATGGTCCTGGGGGATATTCTGGCCAGTCAGGGAAAAGTGGAAGAGGCCATCACGCATTATGACCAGATTAGCCGGGTTGCCTCTGGAAACGCCCGGGCTCCGTTACTGAAAGGTTCCCTGTTGGAAGGGTTGGAGCGATTTGACCAGGCTTTGGAAGAGTATAAAAAAGCGGCGTTGGTAGAGTCCAAAAATCCTCTGGTGCAGTTTTATCTGGGCCGGGCCTATTTGCGGGCTAACCAGCTGCCGGAGGCCGAAAAGAGTCTCGAAACGGCGGTTTCCCTGAAGCCCAACCTTCTCCAGGCCCGACACCATTTAGCCTGGGTGCTCGAACGCCAGGGCAGAACCGTTGAAGCGTTGAAAGAATATGGACTATTGTTAAAGCTGACACCGAATAACGAGTATATTAAAAATCGGGTTTCACAGCTTCACTCTGCGGGTTCTTTGGGTCAGAACCCCTCGCAGGGTTTTGAAGCCATTCCTTCCGGCCTGGCAAAGCAACCCGATATCCATATGCGCATCGCAACGATATATTTTGAGCAAACTCTGTATATGAGAGCGTTGGATGAGTTTCAGCTTGTTCTGGCCAAACACGATTACAAAGATCCGCATGTTCTCATGGCCCGGATTTATGAAACTCACGGTCGCCCGGACAAAGCCATTGAGGAGTTTGAAAAACTCAGAAAGCTGGAACCGCAATCCCTGGACCTTCTCCTTTATACGGCCCGGCTCTATAGCTTGATGAAAAAGACACAAAAATCGGTGTCCCTGCTCAATGAGGCCGTTGCAATAGAACCGGAGAATGACCAGCTTCATCACTCTCTGGCGCTGGCCTACATGGCCCTCAATGAAAATGAGAAGGCCATTGCAACCATGCGTAAAGCTTTGGCTTTGAACTCTCAAAAAGATTCCTACTATTTTGAGTTGGGCGCCCTGATGGAAAAGGCCGGGGATTACCAAGGGGCCATTGCAAATATGAGGCAGGCGATTGAGTTGAATCCTTTGCATTCCAACGCGCATAATTTTTTGGGGTATATGTACGCGCTGGAAGGGCACGACCTTGACCAGGCCCTGGAGCATTTGAAAAAAGCCCTGACCATCCAGCCTCGCAACGGCTATTTCCTGGACAGTCTGGGTTGGATTTATTTCAAAAAAGGCGACTCAGAGAAAGCTTTAACGCAAATTCAAAAGGCCTTGATCTACACCGAGCCGGACCCGGTTCTTTATGACCATCTTGGGGATATTCTGTTCTCTTTGGAAAATTACGATGAAGCCAATGGGGCATGGAAAAACAGCCTGTTTCTCACTGTGAATCCAAAAGACGACATGGGTGGAGAAGCGCCGGACCCGCAAATACTTAAGAATAAAATCAATAAATCGAAAAGGCTTTTACAAAAGAGCCATTAAGAAGGTCCGTTGAATTCCTACCTGTTAACGCGTGTGACCAACCTCCCTCATTTTTTCAGACTCCTTATTTTTGTTTTGTTAGCTTGGGGGTGTCAGCCCCGTGTCGAACCGGTCGCTCCGCATTTTTTAAAAGATTCAATCACCACCGATTACGTTTTAAAAAGGCAGGTAGACCGGGCGGGGCAAATTAAAAACCTCAAATCATTCACCCTCACCAGCTTTTTAGGTCCTAAGCTGAAGCAAAGTTTCCGCCAATCTCTGTTGGTTCAGGATAGCCGGTCTATCCGAGTAGATACCTATGGTTTGTTTGGCCAAGCCTTGGGAGTCTTCACCCATCATGAGGGCAAGACGACATTTTTTGATCCGGCAAAAGGCAGGATTTATTCCGGGGCAGAAGTGGAATCTTTGATGGAGAGAATGCTGGGAACACAAGTGGACTTTCACGAGCATCTCAGAATTTTTGTCGGTCATATCCCAAGACTTGAGGTTCTTAAGGTTTTAGAATCGCGTTTGAATTCAGACCGGACGCGATACGTCCTGCAATTGACCGATATCCTGCGGGGTGGTCGCGTGACCCTGCAATTTTCCGCCACGACTTTGCTTCCTCTTGCGATGACCCGCTATCTGGAAGGGGGACGCGTTGTCTATTCGGTTACATGGCAGGAATACGCTAAAGTGGGGAAGCATGACTTTCCTCATCTGGTGACGTTAACATTTCCTGAAAAACAGGAAACGATCAGGGTGAAATATAAAAATCCCATCATCAACCAGGGGCTGCCTGCGGACACGTTTCAACTCCCTTTACCTTCTTCGAGAAGTTGATGACAGCGTCTAGCGTTTCTTTTAAGACCCCGGCAAAAGTGAATCTGGGACTCCATATTCTTGGCAAACGTGAAGACGGTTTTCATGAACTCGAAACCCTGTTTCAAATGGTGAACTGGTGTGACGAGATTAAGCTGGAACGTCTTTCGCGCGGATTGGAGCTGGTCTGCAACCAGCCGGATATTCCTACCGATGAAGGCAATCTGGCTATAAAAGCCGCCCGCCTGTTAGAAACGCGCTGTCCTGATCGCTGTAAGGGTGTAAGAATCCATTTAAAGAAAAACATTCCACATGGGGCCGGGTTGGGGGGAGGCAGCGGCAATGCCGCTGGGGTTTTGCTGGGACTTAACTTTTTGTGGGATTTGAAATTAAAACGGGAAGACCTGATTGTGATGGCTTCCGAACTGGGTTCGGATGTGCCTTTTTTCCTGCTTTCCCCCTGCGCCATTGGAAGGGGCAGGGGGGAAATTCTCGAATTGGTCAAAAGTTCCATTAGATTTTATGTTTTAATGGTTTATCCGGGGTTTGCCGTGTCCACGGCTATGGTTTATGGGAACTTAAAATTGAATTTGACAAAGCGGGGAAATAATATTAATATTTTGAAAAATTTTCTCTTGCAGTCGGAGTTTGCCCAATTGGGAGCGGCCTGGTCCAATGATTTGGAACCCGTTGTATTTCAAGAGCATCCGGGCATTTCTGGGATAAAAAAAGAGATGCTTGCTTTGGGAGCAAAGGGGGCGCTCCTTTCAGGAAGTGGCTCCACTGTCTTTGGTATTTTCGACAATCCCGAAACAGCGAAAAGTGCGTATGCCCGGTTGGAGAGAGGGGAATTCCGGCTGTTTTTAGCTGAAAGCATTGCCAGTTTATCCGAATTATATCCTGAGGAAATGTTGTGTTAACGACCACCCTAGCGCATTGGTGCGGATTGGGTTTTTATACTTTGGGGCGTCGTCAAGTGGCTAAGACACAGGATTTTGATTCCTGCATTCGGAGGTTCGAGTCCTCCCGCCCCAGCCAGATTTTTACGGGGATTTTTTAGAGAATGTATTCCAGCGATAATGGGCGGTTGCTTGTTTTTTCAGGTAGGGCCAATCCTTCCCTGGCGGAGGATATTTGTAAATATCTCGAAGTTTCTTTAGGGAAAACGGTGGTCCGTGATTTCTCCGACAAGGAGATTTATGTGCGGATCGAAGAAAATGTTCGCGGCGGAGATGTTTTTATTATTCAGCCGACTTGTTATCCCGGTAATACCAATTTGATGGAATTGCTGATCATGATCGATGCCTTGCGCCGGTCATCAGCAAAAAGGATCACGTCGGTGATCCCTTATTACGGTTACGCGCGCCAGGATCGCAAATGCGAACCCAGGGTGCCAATCACCTCCAAGCTGGTTGCCGATTTGCTGCAAACGGCTGGAACGGACCGGGTGTTGACTCTTGATCTTCATGCCGGACAGATACAGGGTTTTTTCAATATTCCCGTGGATCATCTGTTTGCCATGAATGTTTTGATTGACTATATCCGCACACTTGCTTTACCAAATTTGATTGTTATTTCACCCGATGCGGGAGGGGTGGAACGGGCCAGGGCATATGCCAAAAGGCTGAATACCTCTTTGGCCATTATCGATAAGCGCAGGGATATCTCGAACGAAGCCAAAGCCATGAATATTATTGGTGACGTGAAGGACAAGGTAGCGTTTATTGTGGACGATATGATTGATACTGCGGGAACCCTCATGGAAGCGACCGATGCGTTGCTGGGGGCGGGTGCTAGCGAGGTTCATGCCTGTTGTTCTCATGCGGTTCTTTCCGGTCCTGCGGGGGGGCGAATCAGTAATTCTCGGATCAAGTCGGTGGTGACGACAAACAGCATTCCCTTATCCGACGGGTTAGAGAAAAACCCGAAGATCAAGGTGCTCACGATCGCGCCGTTATTGGGAGAAGCTATTTTAAGAATTCACGAAGAAACTTCGGTCAGTTCGTTATTCGATTCAACCCGAGAATAAAAAATCAGGCTTTGGCGTCGCATATTATATATAGTGCGCTCATAGCTTTTATCTAATGGATGGGAGTATAGAATGTCAGCTTTAGCGGGAAAATTAAGAGAAGTAACCGGCAAGTCTGCCACACGAAAACTTAGAAACGATGAGACCATGCCCGCAGTTCTGTATGGATTGAAAGACAACCTCAGCCTGACGGTTAACCCCAAGGAATTGAGAAAACTCCTTGAAGCAAATGGCCGCAATGCCTTGATTGAACTCGAAATTGAAGGTGACTCCAAACGTAGCGTGGTGGTGAAAGAATATCAAGCCCACCCTTTAAAGCCGGGTTGGGTGCACGCGGATTTCCTGGAAGTGGATGTTACTAAAAAAATCAAGGTCAGGGTTCCTGTTGTGCTGGTGGGTAATTCCCCCGGAGAAAAAATGGGTGGGTTGGTCAACCACATCCTTCGCAATATTGAGGTGGAGAGTATCCCCATGAATATCCCTGAAAAAATTGAGGTGCAGATGGATGGAGTGGAACTCAATGATGTGGTCCATGTTTCCGATCTTGTGGTGGGTGAAGGTGTGGAAATTCTCAATGACCCCAAGGATGCGGTGGTGACGGTCCATGTTGAGAAGGTGAAAGAAGAGACACCTGAAGGCGAGGAAGGTTTGGAAGGTGAGGAAGGCGCAGAAGGCGAAGCCACTGGAGCCGCCGCAGATGCACCGGCTGATGCTGCCGGTAAAAAAGAAGACGGTTAAAATAAACAGTGTTCTTGATTTTGGGTCTGGGCAATCCCGGGCCACGCTACGAATTGACACGGCACAACGCGGGTTTTTGGGTGGCGGATAACCTGGCCGATAAATATGATATCCGGCTGGGGTGCCACAAATATTTCTCCTTGTATGGAAAAGGAGAAGTGGATGGACTCGAAGTTGTTATAGCGAAACCGATGACCTATATGAATGAAAGCGGAAAAGCGGCCAAGTCGTTGCTTTCCGCTTTTAATCTTTCCCCAGAGCGAATGCTGGTGATTCATGACGACATTGATCTTCCTCTTGGCAAGGTTAAGAAAAAGTTCAAAGGCGGCGATGGCGGGCAACGGGGAATCCGATCAACGATCCAATCCATACGGACCGGGGAATTTGCGCGAGTTCGAGTGGGGATCGGTAGGCCCGAAGATAAAGACGATATTGTTGATTATGTGTTGTCCCCATTTGAAGAACAGGATTCGGGCCTGATAAATGAAACTATGGAACAAGCGGTGCAAGCGGTAGAAGCGGCGCTCAAAGAACTCAATAAACGATCTAAATCTACGGAGGATTGAACGGAATGTTAACGGAACATAAAGGTGAAATGATTTTCATCGGATTTGCCATGATCTTGTATCTGGTGATGGCCGCTTTTGATGTGTCGCAGAAATTTGTTTATCTGGCGGTCTTATTTGGATTATTCGGGCTCGTCATCGCCTGGAAAATTTTTGAAAGCGTGGATGATGAACCGGCCGGCAATGAAAAAATGACCGAAATCGCCGATGCCATCCATGAAGGCGCAATGGTTTTCCTGGCCAGGGAATATAGAATACTTGGTTATTTTGTGGGAGGGGTGTTCCTTCTGCTGTTGGTTTTGATTTCCGTACAGAGTGGTTTGTGGATCGGTCTGTGGACAGCCATTGCTTATGCAGTAGGGGCTGGTTGTTCCATGCTTGCCGGATTTTTTGGCATGAACGCGGCGACCACCGCCGGGGTACGAACTTCTCAGGCTGCTTTGGATGGCGGCCAGGCTAAGGCTCTCAACATCGCTTTCAACGGCGGAGCCGTGATGGGCCTTTGTGTGGCGAGTTTAGGGCTGATCGGGATTGGCGGATTGTTCACCCTGTTTGGCCGTGGAGACTCGATCGGTGTCATCACCGGGTTTGCCATGGGTGCCAGTTCCATTGCGCTGTTCGCACGTGTGGGTGGAGGCATCTACACCAAAACTGCTGATGTCGGTTCTGACCTGGTTGGTAAAGTGGAAGCGGGAATCCCGGAAGACGATCCGAGAAACCCGGGAGTTATTGCTGACAACGTCGGAGATTGTGTGGGCGATACTGCAGGTTTGGGAGCGGATATTTTTGAGTCCTACTGCGGTTCCATGATCGCCACCATTGCTCTCGGTGCGGGCATGGCGACCATGAAGTTTGAATACATGGCCCTGCCTATTCTGGTGGCCATGATCGGCCTGGTTGCATCTGTTCTGGGAATTCGGGCCATGAGTGCTTTGGGAAACATGGATCCTTCCGCCGCACTGCGTAATTGTACTTTTATCAGTGCCGGGGCCATGTTGTTCGCCACCTTTTTTCTGATTAAGGTTATGGGACTGCCTTCTGGCATTTTTGTCGCCTTGTTGTTTGGTTGTCTGGCAGGTATCGGTATTGGCCTGATCACCGAGTATTACACGGCTGGCAAACCAGTTATCCGCATTGCCGAGGCAAGTGAAACAGGGGTTGCGACAGTAATGATCACGGGTCTTGCGATAGCAATGGAAAGTTGTGTTGTGCCTATCCTGATCATTGCGTTGACGATTTTTGTGAGTGCCGAATTTGCAGGTCTTTATGGAGTAGCTCTTGCGGCCGTGGGTATGTTGGCAACGGTAGGCATCACCATGTCGGTCGATGCTTACGGACCGATTGCGGATAACGCAGGCGGAATCTCTGAAATGGCCGGACTGGGAGAAGAAACCCGTAAAATCACAGATGGACTGGATCAGGTGGGTAACACCACGGCCGCTATCGGTAAAGGTTTTGCCATTGGTTCTGCGGCCCTGACGGCATTGGCTTTGTTTGCCGCGTTCACCCAGGCGGCAAATATTGATTCGATTGATATTACTAAAACGACGGTCATCATTGGTGTCTTTTTGGGTGGGGCGATTCCCTTCTATGTAGCCGCTCTCACCATGACTTCGGTGGGCGAAGCGGCTATGAAGATGGTTGAAGAAATCCGCCGCCAGTTCCGCGAGATTCCGGGACTGATGGAAGGTACGGCAAAACCAGACAGTGCCCGTTGTATCGATATCAGTACTCAGGCGGCCTTGAGAGAAATGGTCGCCCCGGGTGTAGTGGCTTTCCTTAGTCCCATCATTGTCGGTTCAGTGCTTGGAGCAGAAGCTCTGGGAGGTATGTTGATGGGTGCCACGCTTACCGGCGTTCTGCTGGCGTTGTTTATGTCTAATGGTGGCGGTGCCTGGGATAACGCGAAAAAATATGTGGAGGCGGGTAACTTGGGGGGTAAAGGGTCGCCTGCTCACCACGCTACCGTAGTGGGAGACACGGTTGGAGATCCGCTGAAAGACACATCGGGTCCGGCGATGAACATCCTGATCAAATTGATGTCTATCGTCTCCTTAGTGATGGCGCCGTTTTTCCTGTAACTGAAATATGGTTTAAGTTAAAGGGATGGGGCTTGTCCCCATCCCTTTTCTTTTTGGAAAGGAACCTGTCCTTTGTTGTTAGGAATTCATGATTTTATAAATTCACAACCTCTATTGGAGCCTTTGATGAAACGGGGGCTTGATATCCGCACCGACTCCCCGGCGCGTCTGGCTGATCAATTGTCCGGCGGAGAACTGGATATGGCAATGATTCCTGCTATTGAATATTTAAAGCAGGCCGACCGGTTCCGACTTTTACCGAACATTTCCATAGCCTCCAGAAACAAGGTGGGAACCGTTTTGCTGGTCTCCAAGGTTCCTCTTAATGCTATCCGCTCTTTGGCGCTGGATGACCGGTCAAGAACCTCGGTTGCGCTGCTTCAGGTGCTTTACTCGAAAGTGTTTGTGACCGGACTCAAACTGGAAAGCCAGGAGCCTGATCCGGAAAAGATGCTCGAAAATCATGATGCCGCATTGATCATTGGCGATCAGGCTCTGGGGTTTTCCAAAGAAGGCGTGTCAGTCTATGACCTCAGCGAAGAGTGGTTCAACCAGACAGGCAAAACTTTTGTTCACGCTGTGATGGCAGTTCGGGAAGATGTCAAGGTGGAGGGTGGAATCATTCAAACACTGCTGGATGCAAAGCAGGAAGGAATGGAAAACCTGGATACGATTGCCGAGAGTCAGGCAAAGAAAACCGATCATCCTGTGTCTTTATTGCAGGATTATCTCAAAAATAAAATCCGTTACGATTTTGGCGAAGAAGAGATAGAAGGGCTCGTGCATTTTCAATCCCTTTGCCACGAGGCCGGCCTGATCCCACAAAAATTTCCCTTAAAGTTTGTTTGAGGATGGGCTCCGAAAACTCAACTCAGCTCAGCTTTTGTTTTAAATAATCCCAACCCCAATTAAACCCTTCTTTAATCAACTGGCCTAATTTCTGTACAGAAGATTCAATGAAGTCGAGATAAGCCTGGACGGCTTCGGTGCGTTGTAGTTCGTCTGGCTCTGATGTGGAAGGTTCTGGAGAAGCGATCATTTCAGTCACCACTTCCTCAGCTACTTTTTGTTCTATAGTCGGCTCAGGTTCTTCGAGGCTTGCGGTTTCCTGCAGTTCTTCCTCCTCTGTGGCGCCAGGAGTTTGATCAAAATCGCTGCCGGGAATGTGGTCCGGTGGTATGGACGGTGTGCCGCTGATATGCGCTTCCTCAGTTTCAGGAGGCGAGACGGTAGCAGGCTTGGCAATTTCAGCCTCAGGAACATCAGCGGGTTCGGAATTTTCAGCAACTGTCTCGTCCATAAAGGGCGGTGTTGGGGTGACCAGTGCCAGTGGTTTGGAAGGAGCTGATTTTGGGAAAACGAAGTTTAAAATTTCAGCGGGACTGAGGTTGTTGAAATATAGATAGCCGCCCGAACCTGCCAGAACAAAGACCAGGAGTAAAAAGACTTTCCCTGCGCCGGATTTTTTCTTCTCTTCCTGAGGCAGAAACTCCTGTTCCTCAAACCCAGGGTCGGATTCAGCGGAGTTTTCCGGCGTCTCCACCGCATCGGGGAGATGTTCTTCTTTATCTAGAGAGTCTTCCGGTTTTTCCGATTCGGTATTTTCTTGCATAAGACCATTTGCCGTGGGGGCAACTGGAAAAACCTTCATCCAGAAGCGCAAAGACTATGGTTCGCTCCACAACATTTTGACCATTCCCCAGCGGCGGTGCGCCGCTAGTGGATGATTTTGTTTAAGGGGTATTCTACGATATCTTCTGCGCCAGCGTTTTTAAGGTCGGGTACAATATCCCGCACCAGTTTTTCTTCCAGAATAACATTCACGGCAACCCAGCCCTTATCGCTGAGTTCGGAGATGGTGGGTTTTTTCCCCGGCGGAAAAATTTTAATAATGGCATCAAGATTATCTTTCGGGGCGTTCAGCATCAGCCCTACCCGGCCGTTTGCGGCCATAGCTCCCTGCAACATCAAAACAAGGCGGTCCACTTTATTTCTTTTCCACTTGTCCTGGCTGGCTTGCTTGTTCATGATAAAGCGGGTTGTCGATTCCATAAGAGTATCCACAATGCGCAAGTTGTTAGCTCTCAGAGAAGACCCGGTTTCGGTAACTTCAACAATGGCATCCACCAGTTTAGGAGCTTTTACTTCTGTTGCTCCCCAGGAAAACTCAATGTTCGCGGTCACTCCCTTTTCTTTCAGCCAGTCGGTGGTCAGGTTCACCACTTCAGTGGCGATGCGTTTGCCCTGCAGGTCTTTAACGGATTGGATAGCGGAATCGTTGGGGACGCACAGCACCCAGCGTACTGGCCGGGCGGAGACCTTTGAATAAACCAGAGGTGCGATCTCTTCAACATCGGCACGATTCTCAAGAATCCAGTCTTTGCCTGTCAGACCGGCATCGAGCACTCCATCTGCTACATAACGGGCTATTTCCTGGGCGCGGATCAGCATGCATTCGATCTCGTCGTCATCGATGCTGGGAAAATAGGACCGGCTTTTAATGGTGATGTTATAACCTGCGCGTGCGAAAAGTTTAACGGTTGCTTCTTCCAGGCTTCCTTTGGGAATTCCTAACTTCAATACGTTACCGCTCATGGATTGGTTTCTTTCTTAAGATAAATTAAAAACAGATTGCTTTCCTCTCCCGTAGGTGGGAACGGAGCAAGGATTTATCAAGCCGCCTAACCCTTTGCTCGCCAAATAAAGTGCAAGCTCGCTGGCTCCCACGTCTAGTGGGTTATTTTTTGTATACTTTTTCCGGATCAAAAACTTTTTCTTCGATGATTTTTACGTCGCCGTTAATTTTTCTGAAAAAACAACTGGTATAGCCTTTATGGCAGGCGGCATTGCCAACTTGTTCGACTTTCAGCAGAACTGTGTCGTCATCGCAGTCGACAAAAACTTCCTTAACGATTTGCACGTTACCGCTTTCTTCACCTTTCATCCATTGTTTTTCGCGCGAGCGGCTGTAGAACCAGGCTTTTCCGGTTTCCAGGGTTTTTTCCCAGGCAATGGTGTTCATGTACGCAAGCATCAGAACCTTGCCGGTTTCCGCGTCCTGAATGATGGCCGGGACCAGACCGCCCATCTTATCAAAATCCAATTTCATAAAACTTCTCCAATACGTGTAACGCAATGAAAATGCGCTTAAATTTGAGACTAATTAGGGGTCAGAACCTGAAACCCTGAAACTTCTCCAGTATTGAGGAAGACCGAAATGGCACATTCATTTTATTGGGTAAAAATCCCAATAAATACTGGCTCAAGGTGAAGCTTGAAAATTTAAAATATAATTGATTTTATGTCAACCTTATAATAGCCTGTTTGAAACCGAATTAGTTGTTTTTTTTGTTTGTTTTGCGACATTTCCCTGTTGAATTTATGGGGGATTAAACGATTTAATCCTATTTGAAAGAGGTCTTATGCCTTCGATCACTCATTTTGAAATTTATAAACCTGCGGAGCCGTGTAGTTATACCGGTGAAAAACTGCGGGAAATCATGGCGAAAATAATCTCGGAAACGCTCACTCCAGATGGTAAAGACTTGAGCTTGAAAGGCTATTGCATTGGCCAAAATGGCATGACGATCCTTACCCGTGACGAACGTGTTGCCAAAGTGCGGCGATTAAACCTGGGGGGCAACCGCATTGGCGATGCCGGGGTCAAGCTATTGGCTGAGGCGGAGTTGTTTTCCAAGGTCAGCTGGCTGGAGCTTGGGGGGAACGATATTGGGCCGGAAGGCATCCGCTCTCTGGCGAATTCGAATGCACTGAAAAAGGTCAAATCCCTCAATCTTTACCGTAACTATATTAAGGATGAGGGGGCGATTATCCTTGCCAATGAGAACCAGTTGGGAAAAGTTGAGGATCTGGATCTGGCTCAGAACGAAATCGGGGATGACGGCATTTTGGCTCTTTCCCAGTCGAAAAAATTTCCTGAACTGGTGAGTGTTGCTTTGGACAATAATTTTTCCTCTGCTGAAGGAAAAGAAGAGGCCAAAGTAGGTCCTAACTTTAAAAAGCTCCAGTCCCTTAACCTGTAATTTGAAACATTATGTCAGAAGCCAACCAAGATTATGGGAAAGGTCATTTTCTGATTGCCAATCCTGTTTTGCCGGACCCTAATTTTTCCCGAACGGTGGTGTTGTTATGCAATCATGACGACCAGGGTTCGTTTGGCTTGGTGATTAACCGGTCTGCCCCTGCCAGCGCAAAAGAGATTTTTGAGGGGATGGGCGTTTCAAATTCTCCCTCAGGAAAAATTTATATAGGTGGTCCCGTGTCCCCCTCGCAGGTGTTTTACCTTTGCCACTCAAAAACTCCTTTGCTGGAACTGGATGCCATTTGTGATGGAGTTTATCTGGGAATGAGTTGGGAACTTCTTGATAATTTGATGACGCGGGTTGAAGATCCGGAAAAAAATATCAGGTTTTATATGGGCTATTCCGGTTGGGGAGCAGGTCAGCTTGCGGGCGAGATGACCCGGCTCAGCTGGTTGACTTGTGAGGCGCAGAGCGAATTTGTGTTTCAGGAAAATGAAGAGGGCATCTGGGCAAATACCGTGAAGTCCATGGGCAAAGATTACGAGTACCTGATCAAAGCCCCCGTAAATCCACAATGGAACTAACCCACTAGCCGTGGGGCCAGTAGCCGTGATAGTTTTCCAACAACCTGCTAGAGTTAAGGGGGCAACAACATTTTCAAGCTTGATGAGTACCGACCTATTGCCCCTGCGGCGAGCAGCGGGAATTTACTTCACCGGCCTCCGGCAACCCAACAGATTTATAAATCCACAATTCCGCCGCAATACCACGGTTTTGTTGTTGAACAGTATTTTTCCTCACGGTTTCCCTACCAAACCCGGGAAGCGTGGGTCGCGCAGATTAAAAACGGAGACATCACGTTAAACGGAGAAAAGGCCCGACCCGGGTGTATCCTTCATGAGGGGGATAGCATCATCACTCATGCGGGGATTCGTCAGGAGCCTCCGGTGGACCGCAGGTTGAAGGTTGTTTATCAAGACAGGCATATCCGGGTGTTCAACAAACCGGCACCCATTCCCGTGCATCCGAGTGGGCGTTATTTTCAAAACAGCATGACCGAAGTCTTGAAAGAAATGTTTCCGAAGGAAGTTCCGCGTCCTGTGCAACGGTTAGACGCAACCACTACCGGATTGATCGTGTTTGCCCGGTCCCGTCAGGCTGCGGGATTCTTAATGAAAGAGTTTCAAAATCATCGAGTGCAGAAAGAATATTTGGCCTTGGTGAAAGGCAAGCCGAAGAAAAAGCAGTTCACTTTGACAGCGCCTATTGGAGTGGTGGCCGGGGCGCAACGAGGCGTGGGAGAGGGGATCCGAAAACCGCAAGCCGCGACCACCGGGGTTGAATGGTTGGCCTCCACCGATACTCATTCGATTTTAAAAGTGGTTCCCTTGTCTGGCAGAACCAATCAGATTCGCGTGCATTTATCCAGTCAGGACCTGCCAATTTTAAATGATGAGGTTTATGGAGAAGGGAACTTGGAAAGTTATGAGTATGGACTGCATGCCTGGAAGCTGAGTTTCCATTGTTTTGACCGCTATCTGGAGTTTAAAGTAGCTCCTCCTCCACATTTCCAATCTTTTTGGGAAGATTTTGATAGAAAAAGTTTATGAACTTACTGCAATCATCATTTGTTTCGGATGCATCCGCGAATCAGGGAAAGCTGATAGAGCGCGCCAGGAGTCCGTTTTGGCTGGCTCCCATGGCGGGGATCACCGATGTCTGTTTTCGCCGGTTGATGGATGAAATGCAGGCCGGTGTTTTGATTTCAGAACTGGTGTCAGCGAAAGGACTCTTTTTCAATTCCGAGAAGACTCGGAAAATGATGCGCATTCATAAAAATCCCGGAACCATTGTCGGGGTTCAACTTTTTGGTGAGTCAGCGGAGGATATTGTTCAGGCGGTGAGCGTGGTTGAAGAGACGGGGGCGGATTTTGTCGACATCAATATGGGTTGCCCGGTAAAAAAAGTGGTCAAAAAAGGATGCGGGGCGGCATTGCTGCGCGACCCGGCTTATGTGGAAACATTTCTAACCACGATTAAAAAAGGCATTCGTCTGCCCCTCACTGTCAAAATGAGAACGGGTTGGAATGAAAATGAATTGACCATCCATGAATGTGTCGAAGCGGCTTACCAGTCAGGTTGCGAGTGGGTGGCCATTCATGGGCGTACTCGCGCCCAGGGTTATGAGGGCAAAGCGGACTGGGACCTTATTGCTGAAGTCAAACACCGGGCGAAATTGCCGATCATTGGTAACGGAGACATCCGCAGTGCCGCCCAGGCAAAACAAAGATTACAGGAAACCGGAGTGGATGCGGTGATGATCGGTCGTGGAGCTTTGCGTAATCCCTGGATTTTTAAAGAATGTGTCGGCCTGTCTGTTCAGCGTGTCGGTCCCGAACTTCTTAACCACTATTTAAATGGGTTGCGCGAAAATTACGATTTACGATCGACGCTGATTTTGTTGCGTAAGTTTTCTTCCTGGTTGGCGTTCGGCTATCCCGGCGCGGCGAAGTTTAGAAAAAATATGTTCGAGTGCCATACCACATCAGAGGTCATGCAACAGGCGGAAAATTTTTTCAGCCAGGTTGCCGAACTTCCAGTTCCGGCCTTTGAAGACAGCGAAGAATTTATGATGGGAGGTCATGGTTGAATCCCAAAAAGACACCCTATGAAAAAACGCGCCCCGACCGGGTGCGTAAGCAGTATAAAAAGCAGGAAGAGTTCACCCTCTATGGCTGGAACTCCTGCATGAGCGCGTTTAAGGCGAGACCGGAAAGTCTTTTGCGGATGTTCTTCAGCCGCGCCCGTTCCACTCAGTTGAAAGAGGTTAAGGCTTTTTGCGGAGAAAATAAAATTCCCTATCGTCAATTGGATCAGGAATCTCTCAATAAAGTTGCGTCTGGTGTTCACCATGAAGGAGTGGTGATGGTCGTCCGGCCTCGCCTGCCGGAATCCGCGCATCGACTGATCCGGGGAACAATGCCCGACAAGGGACTGGTCGTGGCGTTAGACGGAATTGATAACCCGCATAATCAAGGAGCCATTTTGAGAACTTGCGCTTTTTTTGGTGTGCAGGGGTTGCTGGTTCCCGGAAACGGAAAGGTTATTTCCTCTTCCGCCGCGAGAATGGCAGAAGGAGGACTGGAAGAGGTCCCGATATTTACAAGTAGTGATCTTCCTTCCGCGTTAAGAGATTGCAGGGAGCGGGGTTGGTTTGTGGTAGGTGCGGATCCAGATGCGAAAGAAACCCTTTTCGACGCTGCAATCAAGTTTCCTGCTGTGGTGGTGATGGGAAATGAACAGGAGGGACTTTCGAGTCGAGTCAAACAAAAATGCGATAAGGTGGTCCGGGTTCCCGGAGAGGGTGCCCTGCAATCTCTCAATGTATCGGTCGCGGCTGGAATAATTCTGGCGGAAATCGACCGCCGGAGAAAAACCCGCAAAAAAAATATATCTGGTTCATGATTTTCTTCGCAAAACTCCATCCCATGATCGTTCACTTTCCAATGGGTTTGTTAGTCAGTGGAGTGGTGTTTGAAATTTATGGAGTGCTTCGCAACGATGAGGTGGTTGAAACCGCAGGCCGGTTCAACGTCCGGTTTGGGTTCTGGTGCCTGTTTCCGGTTCTGCTGGTGGGGTTTCTGGGAATGATCAGCCTGGAAAACACAGAAAAGTTCAGGGACTTTCTGTCCAGCCATTTGAAGTTTGCGTTCACCACTGCCGGAGTATTTATTTTGGCCATGCTGGTTTCCAGATATTTACGTCAACCTTGGGGCAGGATTTTGTATTTACTGATCATTGCCACAGGGGGAATTTGTGTTCTCACCACAGGTTACTTCGGCGGAGAACTGGTTCATCGCTTCGGAGTTTCCACGCGCTAAGTGAAGGAGCCAAGTCGCATCACCTATCGTAAAACCTTCCGCTAAAAAACCAGTTGGTAGCCTGAAAACAGGCAGAAGCCCATTACCAGAAGTCCTGCCATATAATATCCTGTCGCAGTTCTGGAGAAGGTGTTGGTGTAGGCGTAGCCGGCAGCGAATCCATAGAGGATGGTAAACAAAAAAGCATAGCCTTGATGCCCCTCAACATCCACAACGGTTCGCAAGTTAATGTCGACAGAGACCATGCCGGAAAAATCGGCAACCACAGCGGCTAGAAGGCCCAGGCTTAAATTAAAAGCTCCTGCGGCTTTTAATTTTTCATCATTTTTTTTGTGGGCCAAAAAAAGCAGGGCTAGTCCAGCAACAAACAAGGCGGGAGAAAAATGAGAAATGAAAGGGTGAAACGTTACGGAGCTGATCATTGCATGAGAAACTCTTGATTGGGTAGGTGGTGGAGCAGGGACTCATCCAGTCGAGATAATTTTGCGATTGCCAGATAAAGTGGCTGCCTACGGCCCCCTCGCCTGGTGGGCGCCGGTCAGTCGTCTTTTTTTCTCAGGTCGCCGGCAATGTCACCGGCAAGATCGAGGTCGGCTTCTGAAAGGTTGACATCCACGTCCACTTTGGTGGCAGCGCTGATATCCTGTTCCAAGGCATCGATGTTGACGGTTTGTTTGAGTCCTTCCGCCTCATCCATGACCTCCTGTTTCAGGCCGCTGAAAGTTTTTTGGAATTCGCCCCAACCTTTACCAATGGCTCTTGCGAGTTTAGGCAGGTTTTGTGGGCCAATCACCACAACGGCGATGCCCATAATAATCATCAGCTCAAAAAATCCGATATCAAACATTCAGATGCTCCAATCTTGTTGCGATAGGGTTCATTCTAGCAGATTAAAGGGGTAAATGCATCAGGTTGGAATCAGGATTTTCCCGGATGATTTTCCGCTGATCTTGAATAATAAGTGGTTTGGGGTAGTATAAGATCAATTTATGAGAATTATTCGAGGAACAAAAAATATAACCGGTGTCATACCCTATCCTGTGATGGCGATTGGTAATTTTGACGGGGTGCATGTGGGCCATCAGACCCTGTTCCGCAAAACGGCAGAGTTGGCGTTGGTGCATGAGGGCACTGCCATCGCGTTCACCTTCGAGCCGCACCCCTTAAAGATCATCGCGCCGGAAAAAGTACCCCCCCTGCTGACCAATTTCCATAAAAAGATGGAGTTGATGGAATCCTTTGGAATCAATCTGGTCATTTGCGCCGATTTCACCCGGAAATTCGCAGACCAGCGGCCGCGTGATTTTTCCAAAAATATTCTTTTTGAAAAGATAGGTGTGAAGGAGGTAGTGGTCGGGTTCGATTATGCCTTTGGCCGTGGAAGGGAGGGGACGATTCCCTACCTTAAAAAGATGGGAGAGGAGTTTGGGTTTCAGGTTCATGTGGTGGAGCCCTTCAAGCTCAAAGGGCATACTGTGAGTAGTTCCCATGTGCGGGAACTGATAGAGGCCGGGCAGATAGAAGCAGCGAGTCAATTCCTGGGCCGGGATTATTCTATTATAGGTCCGGTTATTTCCGGTTATAAAACCGGGCAGGCCATCGGGTTCCCCACCGCTAATATTGATACCAGCAAGGTCCAGATACCGGGGACGGGAGTGTACGCAGTTCGGGTTGTCTATGAAAACAAACCTTATGACGCAGTGGCCAATATCGGGTTTAATCCAACCTTTCATCGCGACCGGTTAAGTGTCGAGGTGCATATCTTTGATTTTAATCGAGTGATCTACCATCACGAAATTGAAGTTCAGTTTGTAGAGCGCATTCGCAGTGAAATAGCCTTCAAGTCCGCAGACGATCTGGTCGCTCAGATTAAGCACGATATTGATAAAGCCAAAAAAATACTGGAGAAGATAATTTGAAAAAAGCTCGTCAGTTGTTGATTGGGCTCGCCATTGCGTTTGGGGCACTTTATTACACCCTGCGCAACGTTTCGATGGATGAACTGATTGCTTCTTTTAAGGATATTGAGTTGGTTTATATTCTTCCATCAATTGGGATTATTCTTTTAAGCTATGTGGCTCGTGCCTATCGTTGGCAAGTTCTACTTCGCCCGTTTAAACAGATCCCTGTTAGGGATATTTATGCGCCTCTTATGATCGGCTCTATGGGGAATATCCTGCCTGCGCGAGCCGGGGAGTTCCTTCGGGCTTATCTGCTGGGGAAAAAACATGGCATCACCTTTGCGGGCGCTTTTTCCACCATCATTGTGGAACGCCTGTTTGACCTGGTCTTTCTCTTGATGTTATTTGTATGGGTCTTTGTGGTCAGAGTAGACATGTTCGACCCGCAACTTACTTTTTCCGGAGTATCTGTTCAAACCATGCTGGCAGGGTTTGGCAGATTTTGCGGGATACTTGTTATTGGTCTGCTGTGCTTCATGTTTCTTTTGGTTCACAAAGAGGAGCAGGTTAAATCCTGCATAGGTTGGTTTATAAAACCTCTTCCAGATAAATGGAAGGAAAAGATTTTTTTCATGGTCGGGGAGTTTGCCCTGGGGTGCAGAATAATCAGGGATCCAGGTGCCCTTCTGCAGATTGTTTTTTTCTCCGTTTTAACATGGGTTTTATTTGTTGCGACCTGTTATCCTCTGTATTTTGCTTTTGATCTGCAGGACAAATCTTTGGAATCTGTATTGTTACTAACTGTTATGGTTTGTGTTCTTATAACAATACTTCCCACCCCGGGATTTTTGGGATCCTTCAACGCAGGAGTTTTGATTGCCCTTCATGAAATCAGAGGCGAAGCTGAAGTGACCGCTATTAGCTTTGGTATGGTTTCCTGGGCGGCAGGTTTTGTAGTGTTAATCGGCGGCGGGTTGTTCTTTGTTTTTAAAGACCATATGTCGGTACAGTCTTTGATCAAGGCAGAAGAAGAAGCCGGAGCCTGATTGGGGCACATGGAAATTGTCGACAAGTGATTGTTAATAGGCATTCAAATGCTCTAGGAATTTGCTATAATGCTGCTTTAAATTTTGCCCAGCACAAGTGTTGTATGTCTCAGCGGGAAGAGCTCATGCCAACAGACTGAAAATGTATGCCGAAGTGGCGGAATTGGTAGACGCGCATGATTCAGGTTCATGTGCCCGAAAGGGTGTGGAAGTTCGAGTCTTCTCTTCGGCACCATTCTCAGCCGAGAATGGAAAATAGCAGAAAATCAATATATAACCCAAAATCCTGTGGGGGCAACCCCGTGATGGTTCGAGTCCGTCTTTAAAAACTAAATATATTGGATTGTGGCTCCAGCGGTCGCGGGTTCAAATCCCGTCGCTCACCCCATTTTTACTAAGAGGAATATATGAACTATAATTCATACGAATAATAGTTCATATCAAAACAAATGTCAACAATATCTTCAAAAAAAAATTCTCTAGGTACTCAAATTAAAAATGCTAGAAATGGAGCATCTTTAACCCAGATACAACTGGCGGAATCTATTGAAATAACGCACAGACAGATTATAAAATATGAGAAAGATGAAGTATCGCCAACTGTAGACACCCTACTTAAAATAGCCAAAGCTTGCCATATAAGCCCTCACGAACTACTTCCGGAAGAGAGCCTAATACCAGCCCAAAAATAATTACCCCTCAAACTTGCAATAATTCCAAAATATTGGTAAGCTAGTCTTGGCAAACCCCTTCAGGAAGAGCAAAAAAGCTCAAACTAAACCCAATTAGAAACCATTAAAAGAGAAAGAAAACTTATTAAATAAGCAAGTCCTCCTTTTATATAAGTATACGCACAAATTCAGGAAGAAATTTAAACAAATTATGGAGGATTGGTGTACGCCACTGTCTTTATCATAAAGATGGACATTTTTATCAATTATTGGAGAGGTTCCCAGGGGCTCTTTGTGATCCCAATGGTTATATTTTTTTTCAAACCAAAGAAGATTTTTTAAGATGCCTTTATATCAATATTAGCGAAAAAAAAATTAATGCGAAAAGCAGTTACGGTGCCATAAAAAATATCCCTGGTTATATTCGCAAAATCTAATTTTATTGGAAAATTACACCCGCACATTTGCAAAAAACCTCCCGCGACTATCTTTGAAAAGGAAGCCGGAAGATACGATCAAGAAATTCGAAAGGGAGTTTAACCTGAAGAAGGAAGATGTCTTATAACCTTTTGAATTTCGTAGTAGTCATTCTCGAATTTTCGACTATCTTTATTCCAAATTTGATAAATAGCCAACATTACATCCAAGCTATCCCCAAGGCTGATAGAAATTTCTTTGGCCTCTAGTTTATCAAAAAAAGCTTCATCTATTATTGGAGCTGAAATTTTAATGTCACCCCAATAGAACTGCCATTTTCGCGATCCTCTTTCTAATACTGCCCTGAGGATACGTAGATTAATACGTTCCTTTTTAATTTTTTCTTCTTCTATTACACTTTGGGGATTGATTAAACGATAAAAGTCATCTCTTAATACTTTTAATTTAAGCTCTTTATCATCCAAATCTTTTGTGATTCCAAACTCTGTCACCGCCTTATCTTTTTCAAGTACTTTAAAATTTTTTCTTACGTGTTTTTTTATTGTGACGTTATTCTCTAACTTCTTGCAATTCTCATAAACTTCTTTATGAACTATAATAGTATTGTTATTTCCTTCTATTATAATATTATTACCCTTAGTTATTACACTAGCCTTAGAAACAATTAGCTGAATACCTCCTGCTAAAAGCACCGTAGCGATTGCAACCACCATAGGGTGTTTAGTAATTTCCTTATCAAGGATTCCTTCTTTTATATGCTTTGGAACTGCTTTCAGTCTGGTCCTGAAGCTCCCTTGACCTAAAGCCTCAATTTTGACTTCGACCCTAAAGTCGGGTTCAAAGGTATTATCAATTTCATCAATGACACCACAAATGGACAACAAGCAGTTTGCAAAGGTTTTTGCGTTTATCTCCCCCGGCTCACCACCAAAGTGAATTACAAATTCTGAGCCTAAATCCGTTAAGTCTATGATTTGATTCTCAGGCATATTCTATTAAGACTATTTAAATTAATTCGAATTACAAATTGTAGGAAATTTTCAATAATGTTTTACTTAATTTTTTGGACAAAAACATCTACAGGTTCAACAGAATATTTTGGCCGACAAACCTTTTTAATTGGGTACTGAACCCGCAAAGGTCCTACTCCTGTTCTTTTTTTAAGATCAATGTTGGTATAACAATAAATCCAATATTCACTTTTTAACCTATCTGCAATTTTTCTTTCATTTTGAGACCAAAAAAATTGAACATTTCCAGATGTAGTTCCTTTTACTTCAATATAAATTGTACTTGCAGGTTGAGCCCCAGTTCCTCTATAAGAGGATATGTCATAACCAGCACTATCATCTATAATGCTGATCCTTTGGATCAAAGGCGCTAATTCAGAATGCTTATTATCCTCAAGCCGTTTTTCTTCATACCTCAAAGCTAATTCCTCAGCAATATTTCCTATTGATTTTCTAAAACTGTCTTCCTTCTTATTGAAAATCCCTCTTCTAATTTTCAAAAACTGGTTAAACAATGGTAAATACTTTTCCCTTATTGAAACAATATACCTACCAGAAGTTAAAAATCCAACTCGTTCTAAACATTTTATCCAGTTAACATGATTAGGTTGCTCATCAGCCGTTCGATGCAAAATAAAAGTTCCAGATGGAGCATCCGGGACAAAATTTGATAAAAATTCCGAGCATTGAATGTTTCTACCATCAAAATTAAGATAAATTCTTTTAATGAAATTTAATTTAGCTTTATTGGTTAAACTATGTTGACAATTTTTCTGGGCTTTACCTAATTCGCTCCCAATTTTTGTGATACATAATTCATCTCCAATTAAAGCAATAACTCCCAAACCTAAACCAACTTCAATAATTTTTTCGTAAGAGGTTGTGGAATTCAATCTCAAAGATTTTAAAACAATTCTTTTAAAAGCATCCTGATTTAATTTGTTAACCTTCAACAATTTAAAAATAGCGCAAAGATTGGCTAAATCTTCTGGTGCAACCATATCAATTATCGTCTAAATTTTTAATATGTAATTCAACTTTTTCTAAATCAGATTCTTCCTCCGCCCCCAAATCATTGTCCCAATACCCGGGAAATGAAACGGGAAAATCACCATCAATTACCTCAGACATTCTTTTCATTTTTATTTGAAGGCGAGTTTCAACAACATGATCAATAGTCCTAATAGCATTAAAAATATAGTATGTAGTTTTAATATTAGGGTCTAACCCTAAACGATGAATTCTATCTAATGATTGTAGATAATGAGCGCAATTAAACGACCGATCTAAATATATTGCATCGTGACAAACCATATGAAGAGAAATGGACTCAGCGCAAGCAGCGGGATTAGCAATCAAAACATGGCATTTTTTATTTTCTTTAAAGCGTTCTATCCTGGCTTCTCGATCCAATTCTGCCTGATCATTAGTTTTAGTGGGTATGCCACCATGAATGATCGTAGGATTTAATTGAGAAAGTTGTTTTTCTAACATTTTTATATTGTGAATAAAGCTGGTCCAAAGAACGACTTTTTTGCCAGAAGAAACTAAATCTTTGGTCAACTTAACTGCGCTTGCAAATTTACAAGGAGTTTCATATTTAGAGTAGTGTTCAATTAAAGATTTAAGACCCTGATCTTCTATGTCAAGAGCAGGAATAATAAATTCGTCACAACCTTTTTCCAAAAGGGTCGGATTACTAGCAATTTGCAATAAACGAATTGCCCTAGCACGTCTCCAGCCTCTTAAAGATTCTCTATCTCCAGGCGCTTCCTTTACTTCTGAAAGAAATTTACTGGCGACACCCAAATAAATTCTCCTTTGCAAAGGAGCTAATTTTATTTTTATAAATTTAAATTCTGCCTTGGGAAGTTTAAGTTGTTTTTTTGTAATTCGAAAAAAAAGTGGTTCAATTTTCTTCTTAACATACTTTAGGGATTCATTAGGCCCCGAATCTTTTAAATGGCGCATATACGAGTTGGAATTTTCCAAGGGTAAAATTTTGGGCCATAAAAATGTGATTTGGGACCACAGATC
Source organism: Nitrospina sp. LS_NOB (assembly GCA_001542995.1). Classification (GTDB taxonomy): domain Bacteria; phylum Nitrospinota; class Nitrospinia; order Nitrospinales; family VA-1; genus LS-NOB. The sequence goes on along the minus strand of LFLA01000013.1, from coordinate 65,981 downwards.
AACCAAATCATTTGGCATAGGGGTTCCCGTAAGAATTAAACGTCTCGTAGCAAAACGAGCAATTTCTAATATTGAATCTGCCAAAATACCGCCCTGAGGCTTTTTAATATAATGAGATTCATCCAAAATTACTAAAAATTTATCATTTCGAATAAAATCAAGAAGTAAATCAAGATCACGGGCGGCAGTATGGTAACTTAACAGAAAAAAATCTTTCTTTTTTGGGAACTTATAAATGTCTTTTCGCTCTTTTTTTTGTTGCCCAGCTAGCCTTTCTACCCTAGGGGCTCTTCCAAAGCATTCTTTAAATTCTAATTCCCAAGGCAGAAAACAACTTAAGGGCCCTATAATAAGAGCTGTATTTATTACCTTTGAAGATTTTAATAAATAGTAATATGCCAAAGCGATTGCGGTTTTACCACTACCTGGCACCGAAAAATTTGCTCCATTAATGACATTGAGCAGATGACAAACGCTCCGTAATTGCAACTTATTTAAAGGGCGTTTAAAAGCTTTTCCTATCTCTTTTTCAATTTTAATAATTTCAGCTGGATTCCCTCTCCTTTTAACTCTAAGGCCATTTTTTATTGCTGCTAAATACTCGACCCTAGGTTTTTCAAGATCATTTAGAAAGCATTGACAGCCCGAATCCAAGCGATACGTAATTTTATATCGTTTAAAATGTTCTACGATTTTTTCAAGTTTTTCAGGAGTATTATCTTGAATTGTTATTTCCCAATTAGGACCAGGAGCCTTGGGTTGAGCACCAATCGTCCCTCGCATAAAAATACGGTGGAGAGGTTTATCAAGGGCTGACTGGCCTACTTCATCGGAGGGGCCAACAAATATATGTGCTTTAACCTTTTTTAACTGGATCACTTGCCTTTTTTATTTTTTAAGCGTTTGTTGGTCTTTTTTGAGGGTTTTGTTTTTTTTTGCTTACGATGATTAATTTTGTGGTGAATATTTCTTAACTCATTAACTCTTTTTATTATTTTAGATAAAATTTCATCAACCTTATTATCAGGAAACCCCTGGCTTTGAGGGTCAATTGCCATTAAATTATTTAAAGCTCTTCCTCCTAAAGCAATGGGCTTTTCCCCGTCTTTATTTATCTCTTGATGCTCTTTCGCATCCTGGAAACAAATCTTTAATACTTTCTTATTTCTTTGAATCCATAATTTTTCGTTGTGCTTATCTTTTGCTGCAATATCGATTTCTTCATTATTATCTGACTCCTCCAACTCAATATCTTCTGGGTCTTCTATTTCTAAATCATCTTCAGCAGTCTCTTCCCATTCCTCTGGGTGCTCTTCATTTTTTTCAACTAACTCAACTGATTTTTTTAGCCCTTCCCAAGATTTCTTAATGCAAAATAAACCTTTTATATCCCTTATTCTTAAATGAGGAAATTGGCTTCGAATAAGATGAAAAGCAACCACCTTAAGCTCTAATATATCCGCTGAGCTGAAGTCCCAATCCTTTTTCACAGCGCCTCTTGGTCGTTCAACCCAATCTAAAATATTTTGAAGGTCAATAAAATGCTCATTCAATCCAAAAACAAGATAATACTTTCCCTCTTTACAAATAAATTCCCCTAGATATTCATCTATCAATTTGAGTCTATTCAAATCACGCTTGAGTTGTTCTGGTGAAACTCCATAAAGCCTAGATGAGATTTCCTTCTCATCCAGACCAGCATTTATTCCTTCTCTAAGTTTTAGTAAATGGTTGATAGGACTGTAATCCAATTGCTGTGGAGCAGATAATTGAATTCCAGCCTCAATAAGCCAAAGTTCTCGCTTGCTTATATTTGTTGGAAGTACATGAGCTTCAAAGTATAGGAACTTTTCATCTGAAGTTCTTTTGTATAAATTTTCCAGTAGTGCTTTTCGCCGATTACCATTTATCACTATTCCATCGCACGTAATAATCCCAGGTTGAATTTGACCGTTTTTACTGAGATCTTCTTGAATTTTTTTATTTACGTCTGGACTAAGAGATAGCAATAGTTCTCTAAGAACTGCTTGATCATCAATATTAAGAGGATCAAGTATATGGCCCTCTTCATTTTCCCAAGCTATAACCTCAGATGCCAAACGCCCATTTGCTTTATTAAAAAGCAGATCTTGTGTTGAAAAACGGTATATATCCATTATCTCCGCTTTTCCTTTTAAAATGAGTTTTGCTGTAGGCAGGGTTTCGTTACTGTCTTCCCTTTGGGCGGACTGGAGCTTTTTAATAATTTTGTATCGCGCTCTATCGTACGGAATGTTAGAAGGCATATTGATTTTCTCCTAACTACATGGGTTCCTAAAATGAGATAATATTTGGGAACATATTTTATTCAAGCTAATGCAAACAAATTACTTATTAGGCAATGTATGAACAAGATCTACATCGGCCATCATTTTCATTAAATCAGATTCATTTACTTTAAAGTCACTAAATTCTTTAAGAAGAAAAGCTCTTCTCATACTAATTGAATCCGAATCCGACAACGAGATATTCGATAATTCAAGACGTTTTTTCCAATATTCCAACTGATTTAAAACACGCTTTCCTATAATCTTCAGGCTAGGATTTTTATTTTCGAGTTTCTTTATTGGCCTAGCAACAACCACCGCATCCCACCGTAAATTCCCTTCTGAATTATGAAATCCGCCTCGCCCCTCTGACCGGACAGGAAATACATTTTTCACAGAAAATCGATTAAGCAATACGGCGACAGCAAGATTTTGCCATGCAATTAAACTTCTATGGTGATGAGTAAAAATTAACAGTCCATTTGGCTTTATTACTCTACGGCACTCACCAAAAATTTGAAAAATCTTTTTCCGAAAACCCTGTGCACTACTTACAACACTACTATCTAAATATTTAGTGGGAAAAAGTGAATCAACAAAAGGTGTGTGATTATTTTTGAAACCAACGTAAGATGGTCCTAAAATTTTTCTGAGCCATACATGGTAAAAATCGGACATTTCTGAGTAATGAATGTTATCGAAATAAGGAGGATCTGTTAAAATTAAGTCCACAGATTTATTTGGAATCTTTCTCAAATTTTCAGATGAAGAGTTTAAAATAAACGTAGAAGGACCTGGCTTAGAAAACAGTAGCGGAAACCGTGTGGCAATTCTTGATTCAGCAGTCTCTCCAGTATATATAGGCTTAGGCATTCCATTGGAATAATTAAATTCATATGGACGCTTTGAATATTTTTTCGCTCTCAACAATTTCCGAAAACATTTAATAAAAGAACCTCTTCCAAATTCAGTTCCCCATACATTGTTTTCAACAGGTCGTACAATTTTTCTAAATCCGTGTAATCCAAATAAAGGTGTAAGCTTTTTATAACCAAAAGCGTAAGCACAAAGCATATTATTTGAAGCCAAACAATCAGAAAAGGCGATAGCAATAAATTCTTTTATTTTTTTATTTTTTATTTTAGCAATTTCCTTGCCTATCTCGCTTAAACAGAGCAATTGGCGATCATTGAATAAACTTGCATACGTTTCAAATCCATGATTAATTGGACGGCTATCACTTCTTCCTTCTAAGGGGATTTTTACTTTTGGAAAAATAAGTTTTGCCCTGTTTTTTTTAAATTCTCCTTGAGACTTTTTATATAGAGTAATATCAGCTTTTCTTGCTTTTATAAAAGTAGTCCTACGTTGTCCATCAATAAGTACTTCCATTGCAAAAAGTTTGCGCGACAAGGGTTTCCCTTTTTTGACCATTTTAAGAATTGGAGTAGTAGTTTTACAAACACTGCAATTTAAAATACCCAAAGAAGTAGGACCCTTATCAATATTGGTTCTGAAATTGCAATTTTTACAAGTAAATGATTTATAATTTAAGTGGGTATTTGTAATTTGACCACAGGACTCACAAAAAACTGTTTGGTGGAAATTGTTTTTGTCAGAAGAAAGCCGAAAATGAGGGTGACCATCAACAATTGATTTGCATTCCAAGCAAGTTAAAATATCAACCCAAAATGCATTAACTATTATTGCACTAGTACCATTTGGCAAACGTGTGGTATACCGATCCTTAATTTTCTTGGCACACTTATCTTCAATTTTCTCAAATGCTATTAAAAGGTCACTTTCATTAATTGCTTCAATTTCTTTTTTTGCAATTAAGCATGCAACAGGATCAATATCTACCCCAATTACTTTTGCTCCAAACTTAGTAGATTCAACTACAGAAGTTCCCCCTCCCATAAATGGGTCTAAAACTACTAAATTCTCAAGACTGTGTGCTTTAAAAAATGCCCCGTTAAATAAAATGTGTCTTTTTCTTGAACTCGTAGTCGCTCCAAGTAAGAGCATTCGAAAACAGGTACCAAGTCTTCTTGCCCACCATTTATGCAATTCGTAAACCGGTTTCTTGCTATTTCCTTCTCTAATAGCCAAACCATGCATAAATTCCACAGGCATATCTAATTCAATGGCCGTTTTTTTGGGAATGGGGGATTTGGAAGGAAATTTTGTTCGCTTAGTTTTTGCTAGCATAATTTTAAATCAAAAAACTTAATAAATTAGGTTGATTTACCAGCCATTAAGGTTGGTTATAACATATGCACTTAAAAAATAAAAAAATTATCCGAAATCCAAATCATATAAATATTGGTGTAAAATGGATTTCCACGCAGCTATTAGGGAAGGGCTTTTGGGTAAAAGATAGTTGTTCTAACTTCAAAAGAAACAATGATCGGCTATTTGTTGCATCCCAGCTGTAGCAACCACTGGATCCCAACTCCAACGGCCGCGAGTTCTACCCCTTCGGGGCACGAAGTTTAATGTTGGTAATATCACGAAGCCCATTATTACCGACCAGTGAACTCCTTAGAAATTAACAATCGTGTCGTTACATGATCCCAACTCATGTGTGCGGTATCGACCCAAAGCGGATATTGGTCCCATCTGTGTAAACCAGTTTTTGGGGTGGGTTATAATGACCGGGGCTCTTTACGGGGCTCCCGGTTTTTTATTTGATGATTGAGGCAGGTATGACCATTCGGTATCATCGAGGGAGGAAAACATGGATAAAAAAACTAGAGGAACATTGAATAATGAATATAGACAAAAATAAAAAAATTCTTCTAATAGTCGCGCTTGGCATTTATCTTCTTTATAAAATTATGGGAGGTTGATACAAGAGGCTGGCGTGTTTTATGAGTTGGCGTTGAAGAGGGGTGTTATGACTGTCTCAAAAAAAATTGGCCGATAGCTGCCTTTCTTTGCCAAAGTAATCCCTCCCGCACATGATCCCAACTCATGTGCCCGAAAGGGTGTGGAAGTTCGAGTCTTCTCTTCGGCACCATTTTTTAATTAATTTTACTGTTGTGTCATCAAAGTGATCATTCAGATAAAAGTTTGACGATGAACTGGAGAATTGTCCCCGGCCTGATGGTCCAGGTTATGAATGTCTCGTTACGGACCTTCTGATTTGTTGTAATATAGGGTATCTTAAGATATTGTTTTTGGCCATGAGCAGCCATTATGAAATAAGGGTCTGCGAGTTGCCTTAGAGAAAATTACCGAATAAATAGAGATTTTTGCAGTTAGTTCATTCACCAGTCCGGTTTGAATTCGATGAAAATGGTTGACGTAATTGTTATTGGCGGTGGGCACGCAGGCTGCGAAGCGGCTCTGGCCTCGGCGCGTATGGGGTGCTCCACTGTGATGATCACCCTGGAAGCGGACAAAATCGCCCTGATGCCGTGCAACCCCGCTATTGGCGGAGTGGGCAAAGGCCACATCGTGCGTGAAATAGACGCGCTCGGGGGTGAGATGGCCAAAATCATCGACGAGACAGGAATCCAGTTCCGGGTTTTGAACTCTTCCAAAGGGCCAGCGGTACATGGTTACCGGGCTCAGGCCGACAAGGACCGTTACAAAAATGCCATGCGCCGGGTTCTGGAAAATACCGACAACCTCGACCTGCTCTTTGAAGAAGTCGATGAGCTGATTATTGAGAACTCTGCCATTAAAGGGGTGCAGACGGCATCGGGGACCGAAATTAAGGCCGTGTCTGTGGTCATCACTACAGGAACTTTTTTAAACGGGCTCATCCATCTTGGGCTGAAAAGCAGACCAGCTGGCCGGGTGGGAGAAAAACCTTCTACCAAATTGTCGCAATCGTTTCTGGCTGTGGGCTTTGAACTGGGTCGTTTGAAAACGGGAACCCCGCCGCGTTTGAAACGCGGAAGTATCGACTTCAGTCGCTGTACCCCGCAGCCCGGGGATGAGGTGCCGCGGCCTTTTTCGTTTTCGACCCCCAGTATTGATCAGAAGCAGGTGCCCTGCTACCTCACCGCCACCAATGAACGAACCGCACAGGTCATCCTCGACAATATGCATTTGTCCCCATTATACAGCGGTGTGATAGATGGAGTCGGTCCGCGTTATTGTCCTTCCATAGAAGATAAAGTTGTTAAGTTTCCTGATAAGAATTCGCATAATATTTTTCTCGAGCCGGAAGGTTTGGAGTCGGATTGGATTTATCCGAACGGTATTTCTACCAGTCTCGCTGAAGAGGTGCAGTTACAGTTTGTGCGCACGATCCCGGGTCTGGAACAGGCCGAGATTGTTTTGCCGGGCTATGCCGTGGAATACGATTATGTTCCGCCCACGCAACTCACCCCTGCTCTGGAGACTAAACGGGTGAGCGGGTTGTTCCACGCAGGTCAGATTAACGGCACCTCCGGCTATGAAGAAGCGGCGGGCCAGGGCATCATGGCAGGGATCAACGCCGCCCTCAAGGCGCAAAAACGCAAGCCATTTCTGCTCACCCGCATGGATAGTTATATTGGTGTGCTCATTGATGATCTGGTGACCAAGGGTACGTTGGAGCCCTACCGCATGTTCACCTCACGCGCTGAATATCGATTGATTTTAAGGCAGGATAACGCAGACGAGCGACTGATGGAAAAGGGTCATGAGCTGGGTTTGGTGAATAAAGACCTGCTTGAAAAATGTATGAATAAATACCGCGCGGTGGACAGAGAGATAAAAAGACTGGAAGAGACAACAGTTGCGCCCAATCCGGAAACGCTTGTCCGCTTGTCTAAGCTGGGTATTCAGGAGTTGAGGAATCCCACCACACTGGGGGGTCTGCTCCGTCGTCCCGAAGTATCGCATGATAGTTTGCTAAGAGCTTTTGATGGCTGTGAGGTCCCGCAACTGGTCGGCGAGCAGGTAGAGATTCGCGTGAAGTATGAAGGATTCATCAACCGGCAGAACCAGATGGTAGCCCGGCAAAAGAAACTGGAGCACTACCGCATACCCGATGAGTTTGAGTATCAGGGGGTTTCCGGACTTTCCCGCGAAGTGGTGCAGAAACTTGAAGAAATTCGTCCGGTTACGTTGGGGCAGGCAGGGCGTATTTCCGGAATCACTCCCTCAGCCATCAGCCTGATCATGATCCTGCTGGAGAAACTCCACTCCCCGGCCGGTGGCAGGGAGCTGAAAAACTCCTGTAGTTCGTCACCTTGTTCCTCAGAATGACAAACTGGCGTTTCTTGTCATTCTGAACGCAGTGAAGAATCTCGCTTTTCTGTTTTTTCGACTTACGCAAAGCTCTCCTTGCCATGGGGATGATGGCCGAAAGGAAAAAAATATTAATATCCATCCCTCCCTTCACAGGGAGGGACTGAGGGAGGGTTGGCTTTTTCTACCGGTTCTGGTTTGAGGAAAAGCTCTGGAGAAGGCTGTAGGCGGAAATCAAACCCTCACCTCAATCCTCTCCCTATGAAGAGAGAGGAAGTATTACTAAATCAAACCCTGGATCGCTGCGCTGTTGTCATTCTGAACGAGATTGCATTGTCATTCTGAACGCAGTGAAGAATCTCGCTTTTCTGTCATTCCGGGAGAGATCCTTCGTCGCCTTCGGCTCCTTGAGGATGACAAACTGGCATTTCTTGTCATTCTGAACGGTTTGCGCTGTCATTCTGAGGAACAACGTGACAAAGAATCTCGACTTACGCAAAGGGCTGCACTCAAAGTACCCGTGCCGGGCACGAGGGCTTTGGAACAATATCACGAGGGGTCGGGGTGATTAACATCTTCCCGGTTTGTGAAACGAAAAACCGTCAGCCATCAGCCTGATCATGATACTTCTAGAGAAACTCCACTCCCCGGCCCGCAACCGGTGATAATGGGGTCGTGACGCTGGCGCGACCGCCAAAGGCATGACCCGGAAGGCAAGCATGCATACGGATTCTATTCAATGGCAGATCGAAGTCGATAAAAAAGACATTGCATACATTGTCAGCATTTTTGACGGATATGACAATCTGGCGGTGGTGCGAACGCTGGATGCTTCCCGTGGACTCATTGAGCTGATAATCTCTCCCGACTATCTGGAAGACACCCGCCATCTGGTGGAGGCGCTCTCTAAAGAAATCCCTTTCCGCCCTCTCCACTAGGCGTGGGGCCGACTGCAATAAAGTGAGTGCGCAAGCAATCGGTTAGCTCGGCTTGATGAGTCGTTACTATCTGCGCCTCCCCTGCCAAGGGGCGTTACGCTGGTCAATAATGGATCATGGAGTAGACAGGGGTGTTCTTGAGTTTTTCCCGGCCTTTCAGGAAGTCCAGTTCGATCAGGAAGGCGGTTTCCACAACTTTTACATCTTTAAAATTTTTCTGGATCAAATCGAGGGTAGCGGCCAAGGTTCCTCCGGTAGCCAGCACATCATCAATGACGAGGATATTTTGTCCTGACCGGAATGCATCCTGATGAACTTCGGCGGTGTCGGTTCCGTATTCCAGGGAGTAGGTTTCCTGAAAAGTTTTGTAAGGCAGTTTGCCCGGTTTTCGAACCATGACCACCCCGGTACCCAGCGCATAGGCCAAGGCTGAGGCAAAGATAAACCCGCGTGCTTCCACGCCGACCACCACGTCTACCCGCTTATCTGTGTAACGATCCTTCAGGGTATTAATGGATTTCTGGAACGCGACCGGGTCAGCCAGAAGCGGTGTGATATCTTTAAAGATGATTCCCTCTTTGGGGAAATCTGGAACATCGCGGATGATTTGTTTCACAGCTTCCATAGTTTCACCTTTCTTAAAATTCACATTTGGCCTGAGTGGTAATGTTGGTTTTTTATCAAAGATTTGGATAAAAAGAAAATCTTATCTTTTAAGAGGCAGATATTTTATAGGGTCTTTGGGATGCGTGTCGTTCCGCACTTCAAAATGGAGATGGGGTCCGGTGGATCGACCGGTGCTTCCCATCAGAGATATTTTTTGTCCTTGCTTGACCCGGCTTCCTTTTTTAGCAATGAGTTTTGAGTTATGTGCATAAAGGGTGGTTAGGTGATGCTTGTGTTTGATGATGACCATTTTCCCATAGCCGGTAGGCCCCCAGCCACTAAATACCACTTCACCTGCGGCAGCGGCATGAATAGCGGTTCCTTTGGGTGCGGCAATATCGATTCCTTCATGCTTGTGCCCGTTTCGCATCCCGAATCGGGACGTCAGAGTTCCCTTCGTCGGCCAGACGAGAAACCCTTTGCGGGGTTTGACGGTGGGCGATGATTTCTTTTTTGCAGAACGGGATACAGATTTGTCGGTGGCCGGTACTTTTAAAACCCGGCGGGCCCCTGGTATCCATAACCGGATTCCTTCCCGGAGTTTTGCGGGATCTCTTAGATGGTTGGCGCGCCGTAGAACTTCCACGTCCAGTTCATAGGTTTTAGCAATCCGGTACAGGGTCTGGCCTTTTTGTACCGTGTGGTACACCCCTTCCCCATTTTCGGGCCAGGGATCGAACTGGAAACTCTGGCATCCCGTAAGGAATAAAATGGTAATGAAAAAAACTGATTTGCAATAATGATGGCAGGGCATTTTATAGAGGCTTGAATATGCTATAACTTATTGAAAATTGTAGCATTTTTTCAAATTCGTTTACAAGTTTCGAAGCATCCTGTATAACCGAAAAATCGTTTTAATTTAGAATCGGGAAAAACTAAGATGAAAAAGTCGGCACGGTTAGATATAAAAATTCTGCTTTCCATATTAGGAGCCCTTTTGCTATCCGGTTGTGGACAAAGCCAGCCCCCTCCGGATTTGTTCGCCCTGCCGGTTTCCTATATGGTCGGGAAAAAACCTGAAGTGGTGTTAGCTCATGACATGAACAACGATGAGTTCCCCGATCTTCTGGTGGTCAACTCGGGGAGCAATTCCCTGAATTTCCTGGAAGGCCTCGGGGACGGCACTTTCAAAGACCCACAAACTATTGAAACCGGGCGCGAACCTTTTGCCCTGGATGTGGCGGACTTCAATGGCGATCGCATTCCCGATATTGCTTTATGCAATTATGGTGATGGAAATGTTTCCATCATTCTCGGACAGAAAGACGGGCTGTTCAAGCTGAAGACCGATGTGAAAGTTGGGCGGCTTCCCATCGCGATTAAAGCGGGCGATTTTAATAACGATGAGAAAACCGACCTCGCCGTGACTCTGCGCTTCAATAAACTGATCATCCTTCTTGGAGTGGGAGATGGCACTTTTAAAGTCGCCGAGGCCTATCAGGCTGGCCCCACTCCCGCATACATTACCATTGACGATTTCAATAGCGATGGCAATCAGGATATTGCTATGGCGCTCAACGCAGTCAAGGTGAGGCATATTAAAATGTTTTTAGGCAATGGAGACGGCACCTTCCTGCCACCCAAAAAAATTACCGGTGGTAACCAGTCCTCGTTCATCATTCACCACGATATGAACCTGGATGGAAAGACAGACCTGATCGCATCCAGCCCGATGAGGGACAGCCTCTCTATTTATATAGGAGATAGAAAAGGCACGTTCTTCAAACTGGAAGACTTTGCCGGAGAAAAAGGGCCACATAATATTGTGGCGGGGGACTTCACCGGCGACAAGGTTCCCGATATTGTGGTGTGTAACCGCAGAGGGGGGACCATATCTGTGATTCCAGGGAGGGGTGACGGAACATTTATTTATCCGCATTTTAATTATGTCGTGGGTTCCCAGCCTCGTTCCATCACCGGCGCAGACTTCAACCGCGATGGCATGATGGATATTGCCGTCGTGCTTTACCAGAAACAAATCCTCGAAGTTTTTTTAAGGAAGGCCAATGCCCCGCTGAACGACGTGTAAGTGTTTGCTTCCTGTTTTGCGAAGGGGTTATTTCCATGTCATGCTGAATTTTGTTTGTCTTACGTTCTGGCCCCACGCCTAGTGGTCCGGGTCGTGAAAGGACTCGTCTCCCTCGATAACGTATTTCCCCCATCCAGCCATTTTCCCAGATCGATGATCCGGCACCGGTCGGAACAAAAGGGCAAAAACGGATTTTCTGTTTTGTCCCTCTCCGAAGGCTTCTTACAGATCGGACATTTCAGGAGTTTTTCAGGGAATCCGTTCACCGTTTCAGCCTCAATTCTTGCTGCTTTTAATCGTAGCACAAGCGGAGTTTTTACACCCTTTCACCCCGGTGCGTAATTTTTGTTTACATTTAACACAACTATTTGTATATTAAAGCATTATAGGAACCGGTTTAAGCCGGGAGTTATCTTATGTTTTGAAGACTGACTTTTAACCTATTATTTTTATTGTATTTAATTATTTTTGGTGAATGTATTTCAGCAGGATAAATTATAGTTTAAAAAACAATGGGTTATTAGAGTTTGGTTAAAAAGTCTCGTTAAAGGGAGACCTTTGCGTAAGTCGAAAAAAACAGAAAAGCGGGATTCTTCACTGCGTTCAGAATGACACGAAACGCCGGTTTGTCATCCTCGAGGAGCCGAAGGCGACGAAGGATCAGGGGTTATGCAAAGGTCTCCGTTAAAGGCGGATCAAAATTGGTAACCAACCCGATGGGGTGAAACGCTTATGATTACTGAAGTTCAATTACCGGATTATTACCAGTTGCTCGGTGTTCAGCCCGGAGCGACCCAGAAAAAAATCGACCAGGCTTATCAAAAGTTGATCAGCAAGTTTGATTCTTCGGGAAAAAAAGCTTCTTCCGCAGACGAGCCCACGCTCAAGGAACGGATAGAGGTGGCGCAAGAGGCTTATGACACGCTTTCCCACAAAGGGAAACGCGAAGCCTATGACGCGGTCATTGAAGTTAAAAAAGGCCATGTAGTTTCTGACCAAGCCAAGAACTCCAGGTCTGGACCGCTTAAATTTCTCGGGGTAAAAGAGAACGGCAGAAAACCCAGGCATCAGAATGTGTATCAGGATTTTTTCGGATTCTCCGAGAAACCTTTTGACCTGACTCCAGATCCTAAATACCTGTACCTGAGTCCCAAGCATAAGGAAGTGCTTGCGCATCTGGTTTATGGTTTGCAGGAGAATAACGGATTTTTGAAAATTGTTGGAGAAGTGGGAACGGGTAAAACGATGATCTGCCGAAGTTTTCTTAGGGAGCTTCGCGCCGATTTTAATATCGCCTATATATTTAACCCTTGCATCAATGAATTAGAACTGCTGCAAACGATCAATACGGAATTGGGAATTCCGGGCAAGAGCAAGAGCAGAAAGAAACTGGTCGATGTTCTTAACGTCTTCTTGTTGGAAGAAAGAGCTAAGGGACATCGGGTGGTGGTCATCATTGACGAAGCTCAGGATCTTCAGCCCAAAGTGCTGGAACAACTTCGCTTGCTTTCTAATCTTGAAACCGATACCGAAAAACTGATTCAGATTGCCCTGATCGGTCAGCCCGAACTGGACAAAGTTCTGGCTAAAGATGGGCTCCGCCAATTGCGCCAGCGCATCACCATCAAATGGGAACTTTTACCTTTAAACCTTGAAGAGACCCGGGGCTATATCCAGCATCGCCTCAACGTCGTGCTGGGTAAAGGAAAGGTACGCTTCTCCCGCCAGGCAGTAGAAACGATTTTCCGTTATTCCCGGGGCATTCCCCGAATGATTAATGTGGTGACCGACCGCACCCTCTTGATCGCCTTTACCCAAAGCACCAAGAAAATCACACCCAAGATCGTTAAGTTGGCGGTGAGTGATATTGGTGGGTTGGTTCCTCTTGAATCTTGGGCAGACAAGTTTTGGAAACTGGTGCTTCCTTCTGCGTTAGCCGCTGGCCTGGCATTTTTTGCTCTTAATTTTTTCGCTTTGCCAGACCATAAAGAAAGTGCTCCCGGAGGAAAAGATATCCCCGCACTGATCCAGGAAAATCCGCTGGACCTGTCCACTCCGGGGGAGCTGGTACCCCGTGCCACTTCAGCGGCGGTCATTTATCCCGCGCCAGTGGTGTATCCAGTTGCGCCAAAAACTGAAACTATCAATAACGCTCCGCAAAGGAGGATTCCCAGCAACGGGCCGTTGAGCATTTTTGATCCTGAAAAACTGGTGACCTACCTTTCCAGTCTGACCTTGGTGGAAAGTAAACTGGAAGCGGTGAAATGGATTCTGGAAGCCTGGAATGTGGACCCCGAAGACATGCAGGGTTTGAACGAAACAGACTTGGAAATGATTGAAGAGGATCACCGGTTGTCTTCGCTCGAAGTGAATGGCACTCTTGAACGGTTGAAAAGCCTGAACTATCCCGCATTTCTTGAAATCGCCCTGCCCAACGCCCAGGGAACAAAATATCTGGCGCTGGTTTCGATTCGAGGCGATACCGGGATGTTTGGTTCGGTGGATAAAATTGAAATGCCGCTTTCGATCATTGATTCTCTCTGGACCCGCAAAGCCATTATCCTTTGGAAAGATTTTGAAAATTTGCCGGAATCTCTTAGAGCGGGTTTCAGGGGTAAGGAAGCGATATGGCTGCAAAAAAATCTCCGACTCCTGGGTTATTTCCACGGAAGGGAGGCCCTGTTATATGGTCCGAAAACTGTTCAGGCGATGATGAAGCTTCAGCGTAGCAACAGCATCAAAGATGACGGAGTCTTTAATACTGACAGCAAATTGCTTTTGTATAACCTGTTGCAGATCTACCCCACACCGAAACTGGTTTCCCAATAAACCTTCTTCTTCTTTATTGAAAGCGCGACACAATGAGCACGATATTAAAGACGCTCAAAAAACTGGAAGAAGATAAAAGGTTGCTGGAAAAAGACCTGAACCTCAAGGAACTTGTCCTGCAAGAGGATCAAAGACCACCGGCCCGAAAAAATTTAGATATTCCCTATAAAAATTTTATGATGGCAGGTTTGGTCCTCGCGGGTGCCATCGTTGTTGCCCTGATTTTTGGAGGCCGGTCTCCTTCTATGACTGAAGAGAACCATTTCACTCAGGTACCATCGGCACAAAAACCGGCATCTATCAACAAGAAAGGGTCCGGGCCGACGAATAACCGGGCAACGCCCAGTGGTAACTAGCCATAATTTTTCTGGCGAGCAAGGAGTTGTCTCGGCTTAATCAGCTATTGCTCGTTGGGTCCAGCGTCACGCTGGCCACGCCGAGTGGTGAGAGTGTCGATGGTTTGTTTGATAGCTTTGATATGGTTTTTTGCGGAGGGCATGCCATCGTGGTGCGGGTCTTCCTCTTCCAGTGAGATGATGCCGGGGCCGAGGTAGTTGCAGTAAAACGTTCCCAGTGGGCAGAACTTTTCCATCGGTTCATCTTCCAGGCGGGAGTTGACGACAACCGTTGTTACTTGGGTGTCCGGATCAAGGTAAACCTCGAACAACCCGCCCTTCTGGATCGTGTGTTCCTGGCAGTATGCGATAATTCGTTCGACATCTTCGGGAGCAAGCGCCTTATAAACGGTGTGCAACAATCATCTCCTATTTTCGGTTGATGTATGGATTTTATCAGATTAGGTTGACTTTATCCGCCAAACTTTGATACACCCAGACGGCTATGCATTTTCAAGACATTATTCTCAATCTGCAAAACTACTGGTCATCCAGGGGATGCGCCCTGCACCAGCCCTATGACATTGAAGTGGGCGCGGGGACGTTTAATCCCTGCACATTTTTCCGGGTATTGGGTCCGGAGCCTTATAGTGCCGCCTATGTCGAGCCTTCACGCAGGCCCACCGATGGCAGGTATGGGGAAAACCCCAACCGTCTCCAGCATTATTACCAGTTTCAGGTCATCTTAAAGCCATCGCCCGAAGATGTGCAGAACCTTTATCTCGACAGCCTGATTTCACTGGGGGTGGACCCGCTTCAACACGATATCCGTTTTGTGGAGGACGATTGGGAGTCACCCACTCTCGGGGCCTGGGGTTTGGGGTGGGAGGTCTGGCTGAACGGCATGGAGATTACCCAGTTTACTTATTTCCAGCAGGTGGGGGGCATAGACCTGAAACCGATCACGGCCGAGTTGACGTATGGGCTGGAACGCATCGCCATGTATCTGCAGGATGTGGACAATGTCTATGATCTTAAATGGAATGAAAATATTTTATATGGCGATGTCCATCTTGAAACAGAAAAACAGTTCTCGCGTTACAATTTTGAAGCGTCGGGTAAGGAACGATTATTTCAATGGTTCGATATGTATGAAGCGGAAGCGAAAGATTTGCTGAAGCAGGAACTGGTCCTGCCTGCATATGACTACACTTTAAAATGCTCGCATGCTTTCAATCAGTTGGATGCCCGCGGAGCGATCAGTGTCACGGAGCGAACCGGGTTCATTGGCCGGGTGAGAAACCTGGCCCGGTTATGTGCTGAAAGCTATGTGCAGCAGAGGGAGGCGATGGAGTTTCCCTTGCTGAAAAAGCAAGGCAACCTGCAAGTCTGAAACAATCAATCCCCTCCGGACCATTTATCTATTTGGGTCCTGATATCACTGGCTTCAGGATTTTTGAGTGCTTCAAAAATTTTTAGGGCTTTCTGCGCCCGGGTTATTGCTTCTTCCGCACTACCATTTTTACCCAAAGCCTGGCTCCACTTCCATTGTGCTTGTCCTTCTAATAAATGGTCTTTGTTTTTTTTGGATAAGTTCAGGACATCTTCAAAATAATGAATAGCTTGATCTTCCCCTTGGCTTTGCATATGGATTTCAGCCAACAGGATCATAATAGGCCCTTTACTTGATAGGTCTTTAGCATTGCTCACAGTGTCCAATGCTTTTTTAAGGCACTTCAGGGCACCAGGAATGTCACCGGTTTGGAAAATGGTTTCACCCAGTGATAAGTATAGTTTTCCTTGAAGCGGGGTATAAGAGGATTTCAGGGAAAACGCCAGACCTTTTTCTAAATGTACCTTTCCCATATTGTAAAGCAAGTTGATCAGTAAAGGCATGTCCTCGTTTTCATCGACCAGATCCATGGCCTGGTCCCCAACATCGATGGCTTTGTTGTATTCCTTGTTTTGTGTGCAGGAAATTGTTAATTGCGCTAAAAGATTAAACTCTTCTTCTTTGTCGCCATTGGTTCGGGCCAGCTCAAGTGCCTCCTCTATAAATTTGATGGCGCTAGGACAATCATTATTTCTTATGTAGATCTGGATCAATTTGCCTAGGGCAGTTCTTTGTCCTTCTACATTCCCTTCTTTTTTGCAAAACGAAAGCGCACTTTGCAAGGTGTTTGTGGCTTCTTGAAATTTGCTCAACACCACATATTGACATCCAAGATTCAAGAGATGCTGGCCTTCGGCATTTTTGTCTTGCAGTTGCCGGGCGGCGGTGAGGGCCGTTTCCAACCATTGAATGCTTTCCGAGGGCGACAAACGCTGGCAGATCATCGTGACCCCATTTTCGATGTAGGCATTACAAATTTGTGCCGCGTCTTTATTATTGGCGAAATGTTTCCGGCCCCATTCCATACCTGCTTTAATATTTTCCATTTCCAAGTCAAGCAGTCGGAATCCTTTGATCGCTTCATTGGCGCCTTTTTCTACCTGGTCATGGACGCTTTCCAGCACATTCATGAATTCGGTGGCGAGACGTCTTTCCGTCATGCTCCGATCGCCGGGACTCAGCAGGGGTTTGATAAATTTTTTAACTTGTTCGTGCAGGAAATAACGGTCGGGGTTGATGTTGTATTGCACCAGGCCAAACTTTTCCAGGCCGGTTAACGAAAGGTTTTTGGTGTCTTCACAAATGAAGGATACAGCGCTTGCGGTGAAAGACCCTGGAAAAACCGAAAGCTTTTTTAGAACTGCGGCGGCTTTGTCAGGCAGCATGTTGTAACTGAAGCTTATCGCGGCCCGAACGCCGTCAGAAAAATTACCTTTGTCGTCTGCTCCGAAACTTTAACGGACTTCTGTAAGTTTTTTGGCGAAGTAATCAGGAGCCATGGTGGAGTTGATGGTAAAAAGTTTTCCAATGATTTCCAGAGCCAAAGGAATGCCCTTGCAGATCCGGGTTATTTCTGTGATAGCAGGGCTGATTCCAGCCGCCCACCGGGTCAACAGGGTTTGTGCCTCTAAATTGTCCATGGGCTCCAGCACAATGGCAACCATGCTGGGTATTGAAATTGGTTTTACGGAAGTCATAATCAAGAGCCATGATGAGGGCGGGGCAAGGGGTTTGACCTGCTTGGTGCTTGAGGCGTTGTCCAGAATCAAAATGCCTTTATGTGGTTTTAAGGCGGCCCGATAAAGCTTGGCCAGCTTTTTATTGTCAGCCGGGAGATACTGGGAAGGGTGAAACCTTAAAATGATTCGCCGCATGATGTCTTCTGCCGAAGGGGGGTCCGGGTGTTCCCCCTGCATATCTATAAACAGGCAATTACCGGGAAATTGTGGGGCGAATTTGTTGATCAAGGTGATGGCCAAGCAGGTTTTCCCGACTCCCGGGTACCCACTGACTCCTATTAAAATGGGACGGTGTGTAGTCCCGGGCGAGGATTAATTGTTGCGTCTCTTTACGGCCGGTGAACAGGGGTGGTTCGGGTGGGGCATGGAACAAGCTCTCTCCCTTGATAGCCTTATTGGAAAACATTTTCCTTTCCTTTTTAACCGCTGGGGAGTTCTTCTTACTTTTTTCGGGGGATGAGGCAGGCTCGCCTGTATCAAGAGGCGCCTCCTGCTGGCCTTGAAGACCGGAAGAACTTTTTGAAAATATTTTCCCCAGTGCGGCCAGAAGGGCAATCGCTACGATGATGGTAATGATTGTGGTCATGAAGCAACCTGAATGGGTGACGTAGATTGTTGAAGGTTATTCAATCAACATCGCATAACCTTGAATATTTTTCAATATATGCGATGACCAGGGATTCAAAGGAAACTGCCCTTGCTGATGGTTGACTTTATGAGTATTTATTCGATAATACTTGTTTTTGCTTAAGTTTGTCACCTATTGTCACCGCTTTAAACTGAACGGAACGATATGCCCGAATTTTTTCTAGAAATTGGTTCCGAGGAAATCCCTTCGGGATATGTTCAGCCTGCCCTCGAATATATGCGTGAGGAGTTGGCGGCATTTTTTGCTCGCAACCGGATTCAGGCCGAGACCCCGGAAATTCTAGGTACGCCCAGAAGGTTGGTGGTGTCGGTCAAAGGAGTGCAGGCCTTGCAGGAAGATTGCGTGGATCTTTTTCATGGCCCCAGTGTCTCTGTGGCTTATGACCATCAGGGAAAGCCCACCAAGGCGGCGATTGGGTTTGCCCGGGGCAAGGGTTTGGAGGTTTCCGCCTTAACCCGGGAGAACACCCCAAAGGGGGAAGTGGTCTGTGCCCGTGTAGAGAAAAAGGGTCGCCCTACTCCCGACCATCTTAATGAATTTCTGCCGCAGTTCGTGGGCAATATCCCCTTCCCCAAAAAAATGCGCTGGCAAAACAAGACTCGTCCCTTCGCACGGCCTTTGCATTGGATCACCGCAATATTTGATGGCAAGCCTCTGCAGTTTAGTTTTGACGGTATTGGGTGTGGTGACTTTTCGTTGGGACATCGGTTTTTAAAACCCGATAAATTCCAGGTGAAAAACCTGGCTTCTTATATCGAGGAGAGTGCCAACCATTTTTTAATGGTCGATCCAGAGTTGAGGAAACAGAAAATTCTTGAGCAAGTACAAAACCTCGCCCAAGAAGCTGGCGGGTTGGTGGAAGATGACCCGGACTTGTTGAACATCGTCAATTATCTGGTGGAGTATCCGATAGCCATACGGGGAGATTTTGATGCCGGTTTTCTGGAACTGCCGAAAGAGCTTTTGGTGGTGACGATGAAACAACACCAGAAGTACTTTTCTGTTTCTGATGGCAAAGGAAATTTATTGCCCTGCTTTATCACCATCAGCAATATGCCTGAAACCGATAAAATAAAAAATGGCAACGAGCGGGTTTTGCGTGCCCGTTTAGAGGACGCTAGGTTTTTTTATAATGAAGATAAAAAGAAAAAGCTGGATGATTTTGTGGACGCATTGAAAGGCGTTGTGTTCCAAAAAAAACTGGGAACGCTGTATGAAAAAATGGAAAGGATTTGCGGCCTTGCTGGAGTTTTGTCCGCTCATGTCTGTCCGGATAAAAAATCGCAGGCATTGAGAGCCGGGCGTTTGTGCAAAGCTGATCTGGTGACCCTGATGGTTTATGAGTTTCCGGAATTGCAGGGCATCATGGGCGGATATTATGCGTCCCATTCTGGAGAGGCGCCCGAAGTCTCGCAGGCGGTTAAGGAACATTACCGTCCTTCTTTTGCCGGAGATGCTCCTCCTGAAAGTGAGTTGGGAGCGGTCATCGCGGTCGCGGACAAGCTCGATACTATTTTAGGCTGTATTGGGGTGGGTTTGATTCCCACCGGTTCTGAAGACCCGTATGCTTTGAGACGAAATGCACTGGGCATCATCCAGATTTTTCTTAACCGGGGTTGGCAGATATCGTTGGACAGTCTGGTGGAAGAAGGTCTGCGCTTGATGAGTTCGAAACTCAAACTGGAACCCAAAGCCATCAAAAATCATGTGATGGATTTATTTTCTCAGAGGTACAAAACCCATTTGAACGCCGAGGGGTTTCCTTATGACGCGATTGATTGTGTACTGTCCACGGGTCTGGATTCCATTGTCGATATCAGGAAAAAGGTTTCTGCTTTTTCCGATTTGAAGAAACAACCTTATTTTGAACCTTTGGCTATTGCTTTTCGTAGAGTTGTCAGCATCCTCAATGATGAGGCTGAGGGCGAAGTGGACCCTGGATTGTTAAATGAACCTGCCGAAAAAAAGTTGTTCGAAGCGTATTTGAAGGTTCGGGACCCGGTGCTTCGGCACATTCAAAACAAGGAATTTGATCAGGCTCTGGAAAAAATTGTAGAAATAAAACCTGCGGTGGACGGGTTTTTTGATGAGGTCATGGTTATGGTGGAAGATGTTTCATTGCGCAATAATCGACTCCACCTTCTGTATCAGATTTCCGGTCTTTTTTCGGGGCTTGCCGATTTTTCCCGGATCATTTTGAAAAAAGGTTGAAAACCCTTTTGCCATCGGATAGTCTACCGTCACTCCACTTTTAGGCTGTTTAGTCCCTATTTTCAGTTGGTTGAGAGGCCAGGTTTTTTTATGACACAGAAATATGTTTATGCCTTCGGCGATGAAAACTCCGAAGGCAGAGCAGGAATGAAAGACCTCTTGGGAGGGAAAGGTGCCAACCTTGCTGAGATGGCCTCCCTGGGAATACAAGTCCCTCCCGGATTCACCATAAGTACAGAAGCCTGTGTTTACTATTTCAAACACAAAAATACTTTCCCTTCTAAATTGTGGGATGAAGTTCTTACCCGTCTGAAAGACCTGGAAAAGACTCTGGGAAGAAAATTTGGCGATCCGGTTAATCCTCTTCTTGTTTCGGTGCGATCGGGAGCAAGGGTTTCCATGCCCGGGATGATGGATACTGTGTTGAACCTGGGGCTGAATGATAGTGCCACCAAAGGTTTGGCCAAGAGCACCAAGAACGAGTGGTTTGCCCTCGACTCGTATCGCCGTTTCATTTCCATGTTCGGGGATGTGGTGCTGGGGATTCCCGGAGAGCGATTCGAGGCCATCCTCACCAAGAAAAAATTAAAACGTAAAATCGAATTTGATACGGAATTTACCATTCAGGAGTTGAAAGCGCTCATCCGGCAATTCAAAGCTTTGGTGGTTCGCGTGATGGGGGAAGAGTTTTTAGAAGACCCTATGCAACAGCTGCACATGGCGATTGAGGCAGTGTTCAATTCCTGGAACACGGATCGTGCGCGAACGTATAGAAGACTGCATGGAATTCCGCACGAATGGGGCACGGCGGTCACTGTCCAGTCCATGGTGTTTGGCAACATGGGAGAGACTTCCGCCACCGGTGTTGCATTCACCCGCAACCCGGCCACGGGGGAAAAGAAATTCTATGGCGAATACATGATCAATGCTCAGGGTGAGGATGTTGTCGCAGGAGTTCGGACACCCAACTCGATTGAAATGCTGGAGCAGGACATGCCGGAGGTGTATCAGGATCTGGTGAAGGTTTACCAGAAACTGGAAAACCATTACAAGGATATGCAGGATCTGGAGTTCACCATTGAAAACCAGAAATTGTTTTTATTGCAGACCCGGTCTGGCAAGCGCACGGCTGCCTCGGCTATCAAAGTAGCGATTGATATGGTGAATGAGGGGTTGATCAGTAAACGGGAAGCCCTGATGCGGGTTCCAGCAAACCAATTGGATCAAATCTTTCATCCGATGATTTCCCCCAAGGCGAAATTAAAATTACTGGGCAAGGGTTTGGGTGCCTCCCCTGGTGCGGCCGCAGGGAAGATTGTATTCACTCCCGAGCGTGCCCAGGAAATGGCTGAGAAAAAAGAAAAAGTTATTCTTGTCCGCATGGAGACATCGCCGGAAGATATTCATGGAATGAGTGTGTCGCAGGGAATACTGACCGCCAAGGGAGGCATGACTTCACATGCCGCAGTGGTGGCCCGGGCCATGGGCAAGCCTTGTGTTTCCGGAGTCAGTGCTCTGGATGTTAACGTGAAGAGAAAAAAATGTACGCTTGGGGACGTCCAGCTTAAGGAGATGGATTCGATCACTCTGGATGGAACGACAGGCAGGGTGATCCAAGGGGCGGTGCCTTTGATCCAGTCCCGGCTGACCAGTAACTTTACGCGCATGATGACTTGGGCGGGGGAAGTCCGATCTCTACAAATTCGGGCCAATGCTGACACTCCGCACGATGCCTTGATGGCGCGGGATTTTGGAGCGCAGGGGATCGGGTTGTGCCGCACGGAGCATATGTTCTTTGATGAAGAGCGTATTTTCCTGGTACGCAAAATGATTGTTGCCGAGGGCAGCAAAGTTCGCGATGAGGCCTTGAAGAAACTGCTTCCCATCCAACGCGGGGATTTTACCGAAATTTTTAAGGTGATGGAGGGGCTTCCGGTCACGGTGCGGTTGCTGGATCCTCCTTTACACGAATTTCTGCCCAATTCCCGGGCGGACATTAAAAACCTGGCCAAGGAGATGAAAGTGTCGCCAGCGGCTTTGGGTAAGAAAATTGAAACGATGAAGGAAGTCAACCCCATGCTTGGGCATCGCGGTTGTCGGCTTGGGATCACCTTCCCGGATATTTACCGGATGCAGGTTCGGGCGATTGTTGAAGCGGCATGCAGGCAGGCCAAAAAGGGCATTAAAGTTTTTCCGGAAATTATGGTGCCACTTGTAGCGCATGTTAATGAATTCAAAATTGTTCGTGAACTCATTGTTGAAGTGGCTGAGGATGCGATTGAAAAAGCCGGTGTGGACCTGAATTATAAAATCGGTACCATGATCGAGCTTCCCCGGGCTGCCATGACGGCAGATGAAATTGCGGTGGATGCGGATTTCTTTTCCTTCGGAACCAACGACCTGACACAGACCGCCTTCGGACTCAGCCGGGATGATTCCGGAAGTTTCCTGAACGAATATCTCGATAAAGGTCTGCTGACCCATGACCCGTTTGTGACGGTGGACCAGGAGGGGGTGGGTCAATTGATCGGTATCGCGGTTGAAAAAGGCAAAAAGGTCAAACCCAATATCCACTTGGGGGTGTGCGGAGAGCATGGAGGAGACCCCGCATCAATTAACTTTTTTAATAAATTAGGTTTGGACTACGTCAGTTGTTCCCCTTATCGGGTTCCCACTGCCATACTTGCCGCTGCCCAGGCCGTTATTCAGGAAGACAGTTAAACGCTGGGTTTTATGTGGGACGAGTGAAAAGCCGGGAAAAAGGTTGACTTCGTTTTTGCCGGTCACCATAATGAAAAATTCTTTAATTTGAAAGACTGGCCGCTTGCTCCATTGAGGGGCCAGTGCCATTTTAAATAACCAGTTACTCCGTCTGGAGGTTAGGAATGAAAATAGCGCTCACCGGTATCACCGGAATGGTGGGTTCCCATCTTATTAAAAAACTTGTTGAAGATAACCTGGAAGGTTCCTCCTATAACATCAGGGCTCTTATCCGCGAAGGTAGTGTAGTAGAACATTTAAAAACCTTTGAGGATGTGGATTATATTATCGGAGGTTTAGAGGATCGGGAATCCCTTGCAAAGCTCGTGCAGGATGTGGATGTGCTGCTGCATCTGGCCCATTTCCCTGGTCCGGTTCAAGCTTATGATGAATTGGTCAAGGTCAATGTCCAAGGTTCCTTTGATTTGTTGGAAGAAGCCAAAAAGGCAAAAGTCAAGCAGGTGATCTTCATGAGTTCGTGCACGGTGTTTGGACAAATTCTCCCCACGGTTGATAAGGAACACCCACTCGATGAAAACCACCCGGTTTGGCCCAGTAGTCTCTATGGCTCCATCAAATCCTCGATCGAAGGGTTTTGCCACTATTACTACAAAAGCCGGGCGTTTGACTTAACTATCCTGCGGCCGGTAACCATTTATGGAGTGCGGCCCCAGCTTGACAAGTCCGAATGGTTTCAAACTATTGATTTCCTCGCCACAAATTACAACGTGGACGTTAAGGGCAGTACCAAATATGTTGCGGTAGGCTCGGTGGTGCAGGCGATACAGAAGGTCATGGGAAACGCGGAGGCATCCGGCAAAACCTACCATCTGATCGATGGGCATATTCATAACATGGATCTTGGAAACCTGATTGTGGATACCATCGATTCATTCGGCGAAGTTGAAGGCGTCATGGGGGAAGATGGCGTGCCGATGTCCAGCCAGGCGGCTAAAGACCTTGGGGTCGAGTTTCCCGGCCAAGAGCGCATTGTCGAATATATTAAACTCATTCATAAGCTTCAGGGCGAATATGGTGGCGAACGAAACATTCAAAACTGGTAGGGGAACCAAACGTGTCGTCACTCACATCCCAGGTATTCATTGACCGGTTGATCCGGGAAAACTTTAAATTTTTTACTGGTGTCCCCTGCTCGTTGTTATCGGGTCTGATTTCATATCTGGAAGAAGTTGAAGAAGCTAAATACATTCCATCAGTGCGAGAGGATGCTGCGGTGGGTCTGTGCGCGGGTGCTTATCTTTCCGGCTCCCTGCCCGTCCTGCTGATGCAGAACTCGGGACTGGGTTATTGCCTCAACGCCTTCACCTCGCTCAACCTGATTTATCGAATTCCTGTTTTGGTTATTATGAGCTGGCGCGGTCAGGGGGGAAAAGATGCCCCCGAACATATCATCATGGGAGACATCAATCAGAAGCTTCTCGAAACCGCAGGCATGGACTACGCGATTTTAAAGCCGGACAACTGCGATCAAGTTCTCGCAACCGCCATGCGAAAAATAAATGAGGAAAAACTTCCTTATACGCTTCTTGTTGAGAAAGGGTTGTTTGATGAAAGGCACTGAAGCATTTCAGGAGTTACTGCCCTTGTTGGGAGACGAACCCGTGATACATGCCAATGGATACATTTGCCGGGAATCGTTTTCCTTAAAAGATCGGGAAGCCAATTTTTATATGATTGGTTCTATGGGATTGGCATCTTCCATTGGACTGGGTGTGGCTTTATGCAAGCCGGAACAGAAGGTGATCGTGCTGGATGGAGATGGCAACGTGTTGATGGCTATGGGTACGCTTGCCATGATCGCGGCGGAAGCCCCGAAAAACCTGGTGCACGTGGTGATCGACAATGAAGTGTATGAGTCAACGGGAAGGCAGCGCTCTATTTCTAATGCGGTGGCTCTTGAGAAAGTCGCCAAAAGCTCAGGTTACCGACAAGCCATGCGAGTCGATAACAGAGAGGAAATCAAACCGGCGTTTGAAAAGTTGATGAATTCTGAAGGGCCGGGTTTTCTGTTGATCAAGGTGGATCCCTGTTTCGATCCGAAAACAGGACGCGTGACACACACGCCGGAAGAAATTACCGAGCGCTTCATGCGGTCAGTGACCGGCTCCTAGCCGGAGGGGCAACTGGTACTGGTTTATAAGGCCGAGACAAAGTTCGCCAGCAAACTAAAAGCTATTGCACGCTGTACCCCTTCTACCCGTTCCGGGCATGAAGTCAGTGAAGAAATATCACAGGCTCATGAAATTTATGGAAGGGGGTACCACAGCCCCACGCCCAGTGGGCGGAGAACCTCCGTTGGTAATCAGCAATATCTTGATTTGGCTGTCAATCGGGCTCTCGGCTTTATGGGCTATTGCTATCTGCCACCGGCTGTGCGGCCGGGTTAGGCTAGGAGATCGACTTCAGCGCCCGACGATGATTCCGGGGCCACCGTATTGCCCTCTTGGCCACTCAGTTCAGCAGCTTGGTTGACGGGAGGAATAGGACTGGTCTGAGCTTCCTCTGTGGTGGTGTTTTGAGACCCGGCCGATGCTGCCGGACGAGTGTCTTTACTTCCTTCGCTTGTTTCTGTGGTCTGTTTTTGAGCTGCAGCAAAATTTCCCAGGCTTGAAACTTCCATTACGCATCTCCTCTATATTAGAAAATCTGTTTAGCTTTTCGGCGCAAACCTATTCCGTGATATCGCTAACACTGTCCCGAATAGCGTTTCTCAATTGCATTTCTGCTTCAGAAGGAATGGACTTAACCACCTTTTGGGTCTTCGGGTCGATGACCTGAAGAACCACATCATTGTTCTCCGTTACTGAAAATTTTCTTTGTGTGCTGCTGGTCTCTGCCAAAACCTTGGCTTGAACAGACACTTCAACGGAGTCTCCTGACGGTTTGGGGTCAGGAGCCGCAACGGCTTTAGATCCAGAGCTTGATGAAGCAGGCTGCGGTTTCGGTGCAGTAGGAGGTTTCGGATTTCCCGCTGAATTAACGGCTTGGCTATCCATGTGCTTTTCCTCTACTCTTTATTAATAAAAATCTTACTAAATGATTGAAAAATAATGGCTAATTTCATCGCCACTTTGCGTCATTCACTTTTTACCCAGTACACGCATTCTTCTTAACGGCAACTTGAGGATTAACTTTAGAAAAACATTAAAGAAATACAGTGAAACCTTGCCCTATTTTTGGATAAGGTCTTTGCGGGCTCGATAAGGTTTGAATTGAGCTTCTTTAACCGCTATGATACCGGCTTGAAAAATTATTGAAAACAAAGTGGTTCAGGGAGTTTTCTCTGAATTTAAAAGGTTTTAAAACGCCGTTTATTGTGGAATGAAAGAGTTTCGAAAAATCCTGAAATACGCCAGGCCGTATACCAAAAGTCTTATTTTTGCGTTTCTTTGCCTGGCTTTGACCTCGCTGATCAACCTGGTATTGCCTTTGATTGTCCGCAATATGATCAACGCTGTGATCGTATTAAAAAACAGCGAGGTGCTGGATGGCCTGGCATGGGATTTAATCATCATCATTGGTCTGCAGGCTGCGTTTGCGGTCACGCATAATTATATTTTTGGTTTCGTGGGTCACAGGATGACCACGGATTTTCGCATCGAATTTTTTTCCCATATTCAATCCCTTTCATTGCGCTTTTTTCAGGAACGCCGGGTGGGAGAAATTTTATCCCGCATGAGTAACGATATATCCGTGATCGAGAATGCCCTGGTGACTATTCCCGTTGCTCTGCTGCGCCAAAGCATCACCTTGCTCGGGGCCATGACGATCATTCTGTATCTGAACTGGAAATTGACCGGACTCATTTTACTTATTCTGCCTCCCCTGATGATTTTTGCGCGGGTGTTTGGGCGACGGTTAAAAATATTTTCGGAAAAACTGCAGGATCAAGTGGCGCAGGCGGTGGTGGTTCTTGAAGAAGTGATATCGTCCATCAAGATTGTCAAGTCTTTCACCCGCGAGCCTTATGAGCGCAACCGTTTTCAGGACAAAATTGAAACGGCCTTTGAAAGAGCGGTGGACAAACTCAAAGTGTCTGCGTTTTTTGGTCCGTTCATACTCGGGCTCACTTTTTTGGTTTCCGCATTATTGATCTGGTATGGCGGATATCAGGTGATGCAAGGGACGACGACCCCTGGCGAACTGGCGGCTTTTTTCCTGTATGCCTTGATCATTGCAGGACCGATCGGAACGTTTGTTCGGCTGTATACGCAGATTCAGGAAGCCTCGGGTTCCATCCGCAGGGTCTACGAGATTCTCGATACCCAGCCGATAATTCAAAACCCGGAGAACCCGGTCGCGATTGGGAATTTAATGGGACGCATTCAATTCGAAAATGTTTCTTTCGGTTATCGGGACAATGCGGAGGTGATTCATGATGTCAGCCTTGATGTGCTCCCAGGGCAGACCGTTGCTCTGGTTGGGCCTAGTGGGGCCGGCAAGTCCACTCTCATCAAACTGCTGTTTCGTTTCTTTGATCCCTCTTCCGGGGCCATTCGTCTGGACGAACACGATATCCGCACTCTGGACCGGCAAAGTTTTCTCAGCCAGGTTGCTCTGGTTCCCCAGGAAACGCTGCTGTTCGGGGGAACGGTGAAGGAAAATATTCTTTATGGCAAGCTCGATGCGACTGAGGCAGAACTTAAAGAGGCCGCGCAAAAAGCCAACGCGCATGAGTTCACCATGAATATGGAAAAAGGTTACGATACGGTTGTTGGTGAGAAGGGAACGAAACTTTCCGGGGGAGAAAGGCAGAGGATAGCCATTGCCCGGGCCATTTTGAAAGACCCAAAAATTCTGGTTCTGGATGAAGCAACCTCTTCTTTGGATAACCGGTCTGAATCCCTCATTCAGGATGCGTTGGAAACTTTAATGGCCCACCGCACGACTTTTATTGTCGCGCATCGGCTGAGCACCATCCATAAAGCGGATCAGATTATTGTCCTGGATAAGGGGAGCATTGTTGAAGTAGGTCAACACGAAGACTTAATGAATCAGAAGGGCCTGTACCACAACCTTTATACTTTGAAAATACTCGATCCTGCTGCGCATGAAGGAGTGGATTTATAATTCCACTTGCTAAATAGTATTGAGTTTTGAATTAATGGTGGAGGGGGGTTATTCTCCCGGATCGGCGCCAATTAAAAATCCGATCAAGTGAGCTTTTTTCTCTGTGTCACCACGATAATAAGTGCGCACCAGTCTTTGAATCAGTTCATTCAATGTCGGGTCTTCCCCATAAGTTTCCATGGCCTCGTTGACACAGGGCTCTTCACCGCCGGGAGCGTGTTGGGTTTTCTTGATTGGCCCCTTCCCCGTTAACAGCCAGATAATATTAAGATCCGTGTGCTGATAAAGTTTTGCAATCGTGTCTGCCGAAGGCAAAGACTTGTTATTTTCGATATCTGATAAAGAACCTTGGGAGATTTTGATCAATTTTGCCAACTCGAAGGATTTAAGAGGCAAAGATTTTCTCCACTGGCGGAGCCGAGATCCTAAAAATTTAGCTGTTCCTGATTTTTTCTCTTGCATTATATGGTATACCAAATTATGATTGAAAATACCTAATTGCGTCCTTGGGAAATTTAAGGCTCCAAAGCCCTACAATTAAGTTCCAAGCACTACCGTATTATGCACCGGCACCGCTCTCTTTTTTAGTCCTATAGGAAAACTAAAGAACCTGATTTCCCCATTCTTTAGCGTAAAACCAGGTTCGAGCGGGAAAGCATAAGATCAAAACATTGGAAGGATTATCCAACCCTGCAATCGTTTATACTTCTATAATTCCCCAAATTATTGCAACCGTCAATCTTTTTTCTGGTTTTTGCTGTTTTAAAATTTTTACATGGGTGTAAAGGAAAATATGGCTGGGAGGAAAGTGTTTATGTGTGTATCTAAAAGTCCAGAGGTAAGGGAGAATTTTTAGGTAGAAGGATTTGGAAAAAGCCCACTTTTTCCTGAAAGAAATAATTTTCTACCAGAAATCTGTGAAGATGGGGAGCATATCGGGAGAGCCTTCTCTCTTCTTTCCCATCAATAGCGATGTCTACATAAACCACGATTTTGGGTGGACGGTTTTTCAATATTTCCACCAACTTCTTTTCTTTTGCTTCTTCAAGCATGCCCGGCAAAACCCATTCGTAGGGAGTCGGGTTGACCCGATCGGAAAGAAAATAAAAAACAGGGTTGAGCGGCAGAGCCAGAATGGTATCTCCTTTTTTTGAATACAGTTTTATTTTTTCAACGACCTCCTTGATCCATTTGGCTTCTCCGGGATTGGTATAAACATCCACTTTCTCCAGAGAGAGGCGGGCAGTCTCCAGTTTCAGGGCGCCGATGCTTCCGGCATAAAAACCGTGATGAGTGTTCATCTCGAAATAAAACAGGCAGGGCAGAAAAACGGTGAGAAGGTTCAAGGGCAACCGGGTGAAAACATCGTCTTGTCCATCGGGATTTCGAAAGGAAAGAACCTTGTCTCTATTTGGAAAAGGACCAGAAATAGGCCGCCAGGGCTAGATAGAGCATGGAAACCCGACCCCATCGTTTGACAAGGAGGGAGGTCTGTTCGGAAGTGTTATTCATTTTTATTCTTTGAAAAATGCCCGCATCTCCCGGGCGAGATTCTGGTTTTCCTCAAGAATATTTTCAAAATTCAGACCATCGTCTCTTGGGACTTTCAGTTTTTTTTTCACCTTGAAAATTCGAGCCAGAGATTGTTCGATGTTGGCGCGAGGGATTTTTCCGCTTTCAATTCCGTGAATCATTGAGTCTTGAAGGGCGTTTACTTTTTCCAGATCGTGGCAAATGAGAAACACATCGATGCCGGCCCGGGTTCCCAGTTCAGGGATGGATTCCAGCTTATCTTCGATGGCTTGCATCTCCAGATCGTCTGACATAATCAGTCCGTCAAAGTGCAGAGAGTTTCTCAGCACATCATTAATTATGGAGCGGGAAAACGTAGCGGGGCGTTCGGCATCCCAAGCCGGGTAGACCACATGCGCCGTCATGATAACTTCCAGCCCATGCCCAATGGCATGGGCGAAGGGGATCAATTCGGTTTGCTCTAATGACTCCCGTGTTCGCTCTATTCTAGGCAGAGTGAGATGCGAATCCTGCGAGGTGTCCCCATGTCCGGGAAAATGTTTGCCCACAGGAATGACCCCGGCGTCATAAAATCCGCGAATCACTTCAGCCCCTAAACGCGCTACCTTTCCCGGGTCGCTATTCAGAGCCCTGTGCCCAATAATAGGGTTATCGGGATTGGAGTGGACATCAAGAACCGGCGCGTAATCCATATTAACCCCGACCGCGCGCATTTCTCTTCCCATTGCCAGTCCGAACCGGTAAGCGAGGTCATCCGAGTTGGCCTGCCCCAGGCACGACATGGGGGGGAATTGAGTGAAAGGTTCACCAAGCCGGGCCACCCTGCCGCCTTCCTGGTCCACCGAAATGAAAAGCGGGGGGATTGTTGCATTATTTGCAATCAGAGATTGCAGGTCGGTGATCAATCGCCGTAGCTGGTCGGGATTTTTATAATTGCGCTCAAACAGGATCAAACCGCCAATGCCCTGCTCAACAATCAGTTCTTCGGTGCGGGCGTTGAGGGAGGTCCCCTCAAATCCTGATACAATCATTTGGCCGGTTTGTTGTCTCAGCGAAAGCAAAAGGAGTCTTATGTCAGGAAAGCGTTGATGAACAGGCCAGATTGGCCCAAAACGTTGCGGCGAGCGGGCAGCGTTGCCCGGTTCGGCACCCGTATGTTACCATAACTTAATAACTCGTCATAAATAAGGAATGTATGTTGCGCAGAGTCGTCATTACCGGTCTTGGGGCAGTCAGCCCGAACGGCATTGGATTAAAAACTTTTTGGGAAAATACCTGCAACGGCATCAGCGGTATAGACCGTATCGCCAGCTTCGATGCTTCCGCCCTGACCTGTCAAATCGCCGGTGAGGTGACCCTGTTCGACCCGTCGCTTTATTTCTCTGTATCAGATTTAAAAAAACTACCGCGTTCCGTCCCACTGGCCGTGGCGGCGACCCAGGAAGCCCTGGTCAATGCAGGGATTGATCTCGCCTCTTTCTCAGAAGAAGATTTTGAAGGGCTGGGGGTGCTGGTCGGTAGTGGCGGGTCCGGATTCGACTACTCCGAAAAACAGTTTGAAATTTATTTTTCCAACCAGAAAAAAAAGATCAGTCCTTACGCTATTTCCAATTCACTGGTCGGCATGCTATCGAGCGAAATTTCCATGCACTTTGGCTTCCAGGGCCGGAGCCACGTCATCTCCAACGGATGCACCAGTTCTTCCGATGCTTTGGGTTACGCGTTCAATACCATCCGGTTCGGGCAGGAAGACTGGTTTGTTTCGGGTGGAGTAGAATCCTGCGTTACCCCGGCAATGATGCTGGGATTCGAAAGAATGAAAGTCAACCCGATGAACTATAACGATTCTCCCACGCGCGGGTCGCGTCCTTTTAACCGCGATCGAGAAGGATTTGTTCTGGCCGAAGGTGCCTGGATGGTCATACTGGAAGAACTCGAACATGCTAAAGCGCGTGAGGCAGAAATCATCGCCGAGGTTGTGGGCTATGGCACCACCTGCGATGCCTACCATCGAGTTGCCATCATGCCCGACGGCAAGCAGTCCTCAAGAGCTTTGAACCTTGCCTTGAAGGACGCCAGGGTGAACAAAGATGAAGTGGACTATATCAATTTCCACGGCACTTCAACGTTGCTCAACGACAAGGTCGAAACTCTCGCAGTAAAGCGCACCTTCAACAGTCATGCCATGAACATCCCGTCCAGTTCCACCAAGTCTATGGTCGGGCACCCGCAAGGCGCGTCGGGCGCTTTGGGCGTGACCGTCTCGGCACTGTCGTTAAAAAACGGCATCCTGACCCCCACCATTAATATGGAGAACCCGGACCCGGAATGTGACATGGATTATGTTTCGAATGTGGGAAGAGAAGGCAAACTGGATGTAGCGATCAGCAATTGCATTTCGTTCGGATCAAAAAACTCCGCCATTGTTTTAAAGAAATTTGGGTAACCTAATTAGCTTCATGCCCCCCCCCCCCCCCCCCCCCCGCAAGGGGTGCATCGGTGGTTAACCGGGTCCAGCGTCACGCTGGTCACCGGTAAGGCATTTTGTTGCCTTGCAGTTGTTTGACGATGTCGGATTCGAACTGGTTTTCCACCCGGACGAATTCTTCAAACTCCTTTGGACTTTTGAACTCGAACACTTTCGGTTCTTTTTGCCCGCAAATTTCTTCATCTTGTTCAACGGTTAACATATTATTTTCTACGGACTTTATCACGAACTTTTTCCGTGTTTTAAACTTGGTAAAAGTTTCCTGATATACCGGTTCCAGATTGAGTGCCATGAAACGTCTCCTGCTAAATATTTGTATCAATTCTTGAGTATTAGAATTTTAACTTTCTGGCAAACCAAAATCAAACAATTTAGGCTCATTTCAAGTAAATCAATGTTTTCCCTTTGGAAATTTTATGTTAGGCTATGCCCAGTAACACGGTGGATGATTCCTCAACTGCCGTTTTACCCGGCCTCATCCGCCCTTTCTGGGTTATCTCACTTTTAATTTCTTTTCATCATGACAAATCGAATATCCCTTAACCGTTTAGCAGAAACACTCATTCAAGAATCGAACACCCCATTCAGCACGGAAGATTTTGCCAAAAGCCTGGAAGGGCGATGGCAAAAGCAAGTTTCTGATTCCGCCATGAAGCGGCTGAAGAAAGTTTTACTCAACCATTCATCCCTGATCGGAATCCATGACAGCAACTTTATTCCCTTTCGCGCGGTGGTCGAAAAAATCGGCCATGTTTCGTTGTCGGTGCAATTGGGTGCTTGGGAATTGAAGCAGGGCATCCTGATTCCCGGACATCGCCTGACTCCATTTATGCCGCCGAACCTTGAAGAGAGTGAGTTGACGTTTCTGGATGCGGATGGGAATGAAATCCCAAAACTGAAAAAATCTTATTTTATTCAGGATGTTGTCCCTTTTTATCAGTACTGCTCGCGTTTCCCGGAAGAAATCGAGATCAATGAA
Organism: Nitrospina sp. LS_NOB; assembly: GCA_001542995.1. Taxonomy (GTDB): domain Bacteria; phylum Nitrospinota; class Nitrospinia; order Nitrospinales; family VA-1; genus LS-NOB. The sequence goes on along the minus strand of LFLA01000013.1, from coordinate 32,845 downwards.
TGGATTCCCGGAAAAAGTTGCATGACGGTGACAGTCTGGGACATGCAATCCTTTTATAAAAACTTCTCATCCCGGCCGGGGGATGCTCTGTTGATCGATCTGGTCGACTATGAAAAGGGAGTCTATCGGGTGCGCCCCTATTCTTCGCGGCAGTACCGGTTGGACCGGTTGCGCATGCGGGCACTCTATATCGCTTTGGCGACCCAGATGGATCCGCTTTGTCAGGATGAAAAATTTTGTTCGACCGGACTGGAAAAACAATTATTGCGAATTCTCTTTTCCATGGACGCGAAAGTGTTTCGCGAGGTGGATGTCTTTTCTGTAACGGACTTTTTGGAGTCCCTCAAGGAGTGGACGGTTGTTGGGCGTGAGGCTGGCGGGGTGCAAATGGTACCTGCATGGCAAACCGATCCCGGGCCTTTCATTCGTGCGAATGCCAACCGGGCCGTGAAGGGCGAGTTGGGGTCGCTGAACAAAATATTTAAGGATTTACAGTTGGCTTTTGATGCGTTGGAATTCAAGTCTATGCTTTATACGGTCATGGCTTCGGACAAGTACAAACTGGAGGCAGTCTTTTTTCTGCTGTTCGGGGGTCAGGGAGATTTGTTTACCGTTAAGAAACAGCATGAGGCGTTTTACGGTTATCTGCGCGAACTGTTGTTCAAAATTTGCGAAGACCTTAAAACCCGCGAGTCGCATTTGATCGCGAATTTGCGGGAACAATGTGTGGATCTCAAGTTCAGTCTGGTCGGTGTATTGCGGTTTCTCGAAGACAGGGAAATTGGATTGGAAGATTTGCCTGCGGACTTATTGAACCAGATCATCGAGCTGGATCATTTTTGTACCGATACCCTGCACCGGTTTGCCGAGAGGGAATGTCCGCCGGACCTGAAATTTATCCGTGATTTGCGGGTGGCTTTGAAAGTGGTGCTGCCGCAACTGTCAATAGTGGAAGAGGAAGTCTATTCCCGTCTGGCCATTTATTAACCACTCGGCGCCAGCGTGACGCTGGACCCTAATGAGCAATAGCTCTTTCTGGCGAGCAAAGGGTTGTCTCGGCTTGTGATGATCTTCCTCAGCTCTCATGCCCCGGAGGGGTGCAACGAACTCTTGCTATTTGCCTCCCTCGCTAGAGGGCCGTTCAGCGAGTGGCCTGACACCTGTTCGACCTTTACGCTTACCGTATCTCCGGGCTTCATGCCCTCCCTCCCTTCGATATTCACGTTCCAGTATTGTGGAGTTCTTCCCTTGAAAGTATAGCCGGGTTTGGAGGACCGGCCTTCGATCAGCACTTCAACATTCTTTCCTATATAAGATAGGCCCTGTTCGGCGGTCAACCGGTTTTGCAGGGCGATGGTTTCCTGCAGTCTTTGCTTTTTGGTTTCTTCAGGCACTGAGTCGGTCAATTCATTGGCCGGGGTTCCGGGTCTGGGGCTGTAGGCAAACATGAAGCTGCTGCTGTAGCCGATCTCCTGCATAATTTTCAGCGTGTCCTCAAAGGCTGACCCGGTTTCGCCGGGAAAGCCGACAATGATGTCGGTGGAGAGGGCGATGTCCGGCACTTCCGATTTCAGTTCCATCAGTAAATCGCGATACTCCTCGATCGTGTGGTCGCGGCGCATGGCTTTGAGCACTTCATTATTGCCGCTTTGAACGGGAAGGTGCAGGTGGTTCACCAGGATGCCGATGTCCCGATAGGCTCGAATCGTATCACGGGTGAAATCGTTGGGATGGCTGGTGGTGAAGCGCAATCTTTCCACTCCGGGGATTTCGGCGACGCCGTATAAAAGTTCATGAAACGGTATGGGGTTATGGAGGCCCCGCTTGCCGTAAGAATTCACGTTTTGTCCGAGTAGAATGATTTCTTTGGCGCCGTGATCGACCAGTTGGCGGATTTCTCTATAGAGTTCATCCGGTTCCCGCGACTTTTCCCGGCCTCTTGTGAACGGAACCACGCAGAAGGTGCAAAATTTATCGCAACCTTTAATGATATTTACAAAAGTGCTGGGTCCAGGGGCTTTGGGCATGGGTAGTTCGGGAATGGTATAGGCTTTTTCCCGGTCAAACCCGGTCCAGACAAAAGATTTGCCCGTATCGCGCACCCGATCTACGGCCTGGGCAATGCCATCTACCTGATCCGGCCCCATGACGAAATCCAGATAGGGCATGCGTTGCAACAGTTTTTCCCCGTCCTGTTGGCCCAAACACCCGGTCAAGCCCAGAATCAGGTCCGGATTCGCCATTTTTAAAGGCTTTAGCCCACCAAACAAGGAAAATATTTTTTGCTCCGCCTTTTCCCGGATCGAGCAGGTATTGACCAGAATCAGATCCGCATCCTCTTTTTCCAGGGTGCGCCGGTAGCCGGAATGGAACAGGATGAGTTCCATCCTGTCGGTATCGGCGACATTCATCTGGCAGCCAAAAGTATCCAAATAGACTTGTTTCATAAGGGAGAATGTAAGGGAATCGCTCGGCCTTTGCAACTGCCATTTAGCCGAAGCCAGAAAAGGCGGCAAAAGACCCGGAAAGAGCCAAACACTAAATTTAAACAAATTTATATAAATTAATAGTTAATCTATAAAATTACCAGAATTTTGTTGATAAGCTGGTGTATTTAAAATAAGATTGCTGTATTCCATAAAAAAGTATTTTAGATAGCAGTCAGACCCAATAGCGCCAGAACTATTTTTTTCTTAGGGAGGGGATTTACTGTGGCCAAAACCAATAGCGTCCGGGAAATTCGGGAAGCTAAGATGATAAGCAAGGCCGAGCTGGCTAGAAAGGCTAACGTGACCGTTCAAACGATTGATCGTATTGAAAAGGGAAACGATTGTCGGCTCGATACAAAGCGAAAGATCATCTTGGCTCTCGGGTATAAGCTCGCAGACCGGACAAGGATTTTTGATTCCGGAAATGACAACTCTGCTCCAGCACCGAGAAAAGGAAAGTCAAAAAAAATCTGAACTTTTTTTTAATGGGGTTTCTATTGTGAAGATCAGGGTGGGTTCACATATGTTGAGCATACGGGAATTTAAATTGAGTTGTCTCTTAACGCTTATCGGAACCAGAGTGGAGGACTTGAGTGCCATGCTGAAAAAAAGTTTACACATGGGTTCGAGGTTCGAGTGATTTTTTATGAAAAGTGATAAAAAAATCACTCACTTATTGGTGAGGGGCCGTTGAACAATAATTTTAAACACCTCATTTTTAAAGAGCTTGTAGGTAAAAGGCGGGTTTGGTACAGGGTTTGCTATTCAAAGAATTGATAAACCCATGAGTGTTGAATAATAAAGAAATTTTTGTTGGGATTTTATGTTCTTATCGAAAAAAAGTCCATTAGTGGCCATCGACATTGGGTCTTCTTCCATCAAGCTGGTTCAGTTGACGGAGTTCAAGGAAGGGCAGTATGAGTTGACCCATTTTGGAATGATGCCATTGGCGGAGGAATGTGTTGTTGAGGGGGCGGTTAAAAAACCCGAGTTGGTAGCAGAGGCCCTGACAAATTTAATCAAAGCCGAAAAAATTCAAAGCCATTATGCCGTTTCTGCGGTTGCTGGAGAAGCGGTTTTCATAAAGAAAATAAAAGTTCCGGTAATGTCGGAAGAGGAGCTTTCCGCAAAAATAACCCAGGAAGCGGAGCAATATATTCCATTCGATATTGACGATGTGGCACTCGACTTCCAGATATTGGGCACAGTAACTGTTGATAAGGAAGAGGAATACGAAGGTTCGGAAGAATCTGGATTTAATGGGGAATCTCAGGACAATGATGAGGAAAAAGAAGACTCCAATGAGGAGGCGGGCGGGGAAATGATGGAAGCCCTTCTGGTGGCGGTTCAAAAAGATGTCATTGATGAGAGGACGGATATTCTTCTGGAGGCGGGTTTGAAAACAGCCATCATTGATCTGGATGTGTTTGCCTTGATGAACGCGGCACGGTTGACCAATGATTTGTCCTCAATGGGCACTATCGCGCTGATTGATTTTGGGGATTCCTTCACCCATATCAATATTATTCAGGACGGAGCAATGGGTTATACCCGGGATATTCCTATTGGAGGAGGGTATTTGACCAGTATGCTCATGTCAAAATTCCGGGTTCCTTTTAAACAGGTTCTTGACATAAAGCGAGGCAAGTTTTCTTCGGAGGTTGAGGAAGAGGAGGTCATCAAAACCATTGTCCAAGCCTATAAGAAAGTTTTAGATGAGGTGCAAAAATCTTTCGAATATTTTGGCACCCTGTCCAATCACCAGATTGAGAGAGTTTTGTTATGCGGAGGGGGAAGCATGATTCGAGGGTTGGATGGCTTTTTTGCCGACTATTTAAAGGTGCCCGTAGAGGTTCTGGATCCCATGCAGGGGATCAAAATTAATCCCAAAGACTTTGACCAATCATTAGTCGATGAAATGAGCGGGTTGTCCACGGTTGCCCTGGGTTTGGCCACAAGGAGGTTTGACTATACATGATTCGAATCAATCTCCATGATTATCGATATGAGCTGAGAAAGATTGAGATCCAAAAACGGGTGGTCAAATGTATCGCGATTATCATAACCGCGATTCTTTTAATCATCGTGAGTTGGTTGATGGAGCAGGTTCGCCTGGATTCGATGAGAAATGAGACAAGCAAAGTGAAATCTCAGGTCGCGGCTTTACAAAATCAAGTTAAAAAGGTCCGTGCCATGGAGGCCAAGCAAAATCGCATGGAGACTATTATTAAGGGGATTGAAGGTTTGAGAGAAAAGCAAATGCCTGTGGGCACCATTGTCAGCGATTTGAATATGGCAATTCCTGACGGCCTTTGGTTGACCTCCATCATACAAAGGGATTCGGGTGAACTTCGATCAAAGAGTGTTCCCGTCATCTTTTTTGATGACCCGGCTAAGAAGAAGAAGAGAAAGAGAAGAGGGAAGAAAAAAGTAAAACCCAAAAAAGAGTTTGTAGAGGTTGTGGGCTATGCCTTAACTGAAAAGGAAGTGGTGCAATACATGCAAAGCCTACAGAAAATTTCTTATTATGAAACAACGTTCCTTCATAAATCAGTGCAGTCAATTATTGGGGATCAGGCGATTTATAAATTTACTATTTATTGCTATATGCCGGAAAAGAAGAAAGCGGCTTAATTTATAACGACTATGGAAAAACTTTTCGACAAATTACCCTACGATAATCTTGAGGGGATCAAGGCGACCCATTTGCTGGCAGGAGCAATAGGTGTTGGTTTGGTGTTGTTCCTTGCCTATTATTTCACTTTGTACAGTGCCACCAATAAAGAATTTGAACAGTTGACCAAGCAGAAAGCAGGAGCGGAGAGAACCCTTAAGGAATATAAGGCTGTCGTGGCAAAGGAAGGCCTGGTGGCAAAAAATATGGCCCGTGTTAAGGGCAAATTCGATGCGTTTAAAAATCAAATGCCCAGCCAGGATGAAATTCCCAATTTGATGCAAAGATTAATGGCGTTTGGCAAGCATAGGAACATCAAAATGACTGCGTTCACTATGGAGGAAGGTGAAATTGGGGATTTTTATAAAGAGATTCCCTTTAAAATCCGGCTCACCGGGGAACTATGGGTCACGCTCGATTTCATTGAATATGTGCAGAATCTTTTGCGTCTGGTGAGCTTTGAAAACCTGACATTGCAGGGCCAGAAGGCTCCCGCTTCTAAAGTTGGGGATGGGGGCGGAGCTATCGCGGGCTCACTGAATACCACTTTAACGGCAAGGACCTACTCGTTTCTAGAAGGCGCTGAAAATCGCGGAATGAAAAAAAAGGCACCAGCTAACTCTAAGCCGGCAAAGAAGAAGAAAAAGAAGGGTGGTCATTAAGTTTTTAGGGGATGATGTCTAAGATGAGAATCCAGTCTTATATGAAAATTTTATTTTTCCTGTGGATAGCCCTAACAGGGGTCCAGCCTCTTTTGGCTGCTACGGCGACTCCTTCTGTTCAGGAAGACCTGCGTTCCCGGAACTACAAACTTAATATCCTATTCAGACTCAGTGGGCTTAATGATGTTTTGGGGAACATCGAATCTGTTGTGGAAATGTCAGGGAATATTGATGAGGATGCTTTGGCACCGGGTCAGGATGAATTTGCCAAAAGAATCATGCGCCAGGCCTATTTGCCAGGAAAGTTTTACCGTGCTCTGAGGCGACCCTTTATTGAAGACTATAAACCTCAACATATTCGATCGGCGGTTCAATGGCATCGAAGCACATTGGGGGAAAAAATACGGAGACTTGAAAATGAAGCGGGTCATCCCGACAATAAGCTGGCGATGGAATTGTTCACGAAAAAGTTATTGAAGGCGCCCCCCAGTGAAGAGCGAATAAGCCTGGTAGAGAGGATTGAGAGTTCGGCCTACAGGACGGAGGCTGGGAAAACACTCTTTCTGGGATATGTCAAATTGATGTATCCCTTTAATAAAAAAATTGATGCGAGAAGGCTCCGCAAAATGTTGAGAGCTTTAGAGGAAAGTATTACCGAGCCCATACGGGAAGTTGTTTTGCGCAGCCTGCTCTTCAGTTACCGGGGTGTTAAGAATAAAGACCTTGGAAAATACGCCAAATTTTTAGGCTCCCAAGCTGGTCAATGGTTCAGCCAGACAACGTTGAAGGGTTTAAAGAATGGAATTAAAGAAACAGCCTATCAGGCAGACCTCATTCAGGTTGAGTTGTTAAAGGAAATCGATTCTGGCGGACCCGATTATCCTTTGTTAATGGACCTGGCCCCGCCGGGACAAAGGTACCTGCTGATTGGAAGGCGCGACCCTTTCCGACCTCTGGTCAACAAGGGCGGACTGGTTGATTTCTCCGAATCAGAGCGAAAGATGGCTCGCTTGTTCGGGGATGAGCTTGGAGATATTCCGCCACTTGCCTTGTTGGTATTTGTGAAAATTGAAGATCAGTATCCGGAACTCTATAAGAAATTGAAGCATTTTGGGCACTTGTTCAATAACCGGGAAGAATTGGAAGAGCTTGGAGATGAGGAATATGCCGATTTCGTAAAAGATTATCGCAATGTTCTGGAGAGGTCTGCTGATATCCAAATGGAGTTGTCACCCCTGCAGGTTGAATATGACTCCCTTCGAATGACAGGAGTTATCCTGAAAAAATTGGAAGCGGTGGCTATGTTTGAGATTGGCACAACCGGATATGCGGTGAGAAAAGGAGACCGGGTTGGTCCTTCTTTCGGATATGTGGAAGAAGTGCTGGATGGCCAGGTAATTGTGGTCGAAGAGTTCAGGGATTATCTCGGTAATATCCTGACAAACCAGAAAATTATCCAATTTAACCAGGGCCCATCTTAACGAGGGTAATTAGAACTATATGAGAGAACAAATGCTCAAAAAACCTTGTTACTTAAAGATAACTTTTCTTTTGCTATTTTTAGTTGGTTGGCCGGTGGTACCCGCATATTCCGCAGTGCTGCCTGGGGACCATCAGTTGGAGTCCGCGTTACTTCAAGAGCCGGGTATTGACCAGGATGGAAAAAATGCGGTGCCATTAATGGTATTAGCTCAAAACCAGAGCGGAAGTTCAATGAATGGGCCTTTAGGGCAAATTGTTTTTATCGACACAAAAGAAGACGGGCGAAGTGCTATTGTTTCCATCGAGTCCACACGCCCCGTTCAATATACTGCGTTTAAACTTTTGAATCCGTTCCGGCTGATTTTGGATTTCCCGGAAATGGATCAAGGAAACCTGACCAGTCGTATTCAGGTTGATAAGGGGATCGTAAATTCCATCCGCCCCATTCATTTTAAAGAGGCAGGCGTATTGCGTCTGGAAATCGTTCTCAACCAATCGGCGGACTATGAAATTAAAAAATCGGGGAAAAATAAATTAATCGTTCGCTTGCAATCCTCAGAGCAGGCATCGGGTCAGCAAATGGCCCAGTCTTCGTCCAATGGGACTGCTAACAGGCCTGGTAATGAGACGGCGTCCACCAGGGATAAAAAGGTGGATGCTGCTGAAGATACGTGTCGTCCTATGCTCTACGGAAAGAAGGAAGAGATTTCTCTGGACTTTCAAAACGCCGATGTCCGCCACCTTTTTAGAATTTTTGCGGAGATCAGTGGGTTCAATGTCATTCTTTCTCCTGAAGTGGGGGGTTCCGTTAAAGAAGAGGAGAGTTTCGTAAGTATTAGAATGATGGATGTGCCCTGGAACGAGGCGATGGAAATCATTCTTTCTAACAGCAGTTTGGGACGGGAATGTTTCGGAAGCAATATTGTTCGTGTTGCAAGCAAAAAGATTCTTGCGGCTGAGGATAGTGCCCGAGTTGCTGAAAAAGCCCGCGTGGTAGCAGAGAAGGCCGCAGAACTGGCTGGAGCGGATCTGGCCACCGAGGTGGTTCGCATTGACTATGCAGATATTTCCGAACTTTCGGCAAGTCTCACCGCTTTAAAGAGCACCCGTGGGGACGCTAAAATCACCGTGGACAGCCGCACCAACACACTCATTTTAAATGATCTCCGAAAGCATGTGGATGACATGCTGGAGACTATAAGTGTTTTGGATATTCCCACAGCCCAGGTTTTGATTGAGGCGAAGATTGTGGAGATCAGTAAATCATATATCCAGGAATTGGGAGTTCAATGGGGTGTGAATGGTACTGTGAGTGGTGGCAGCACAGTCATTAATGGTACAAATACTGCGAATACTGCTACCAGTGGTCAGAACTTTCTGGTGGATTTAACACAAACTTCGAATATAGCAGCAGGAAGAGTGGGCGGGGTTGACTTGACCTTCGGAGGCATTTTAGGGCATGGATTGAATTTGGATATCCGGCTGGAAGCTCTGGAGACCGAGGGTAAAGGGCGGGTTCTCTCCAGTCCCAGAGTCACGACTGCGGACAATAAAGAAGCCAGAATAAGTAGCGGACAGCAAATTCCTTATCAGGTTACCTCGGCAGAGGGCAACTCGATCCAGTTTGTTGATGCCAATCTCAGTTTGACTGTCACGCCTCATGTCACCTCCGACAATAAGGTTTATATGATTATTGATGCGACCAAAAATGCCGCAGACTTTTCACAGACCGCTGGAGCTGGCGTACCGACTATTACCGCTAGGGAAACGCATACGGAAGTTTTAGTGGGGAATGGAGAGACTACCGTTTTAGGCGGAATTTATGAAAGCGCTTCAACTGAAAACAAAAAGGCAGTTCCGTTTTTATCTAAAATACCACTTTTAGGCTTGTTGTTCCAAAGCTATGCTGATTCCGATACGATTACGGAGCTACTGGTGTTTATCACTCCCACCATAATTGAAACAAATTGAGTTCTGTGCTAAAGCCTGTTTAAATTAAGGTTGGGAAAAACATCACGCACGGAAATTCTCATCTAAAGAAAATAATAGGAATATGCAACGTTTAGGCATTGACCTGGGTGAAAGAAGTTATGACATCCTTATTGGCCTTGGTCTTAGAAAACGGGCGGGTGAGTTCCTCAAGCCTGTCTTTGAACCCAGTCGTGTTGTGGTCATCACCCACCCCTCTATCAATGATCTCTATGGCGAGGAGGTGGCGGAGAGTTTTATCGCACAGGGATGGACCACCGACATCATCGAAGTCCCCGAAGGCGAATTCTCCAAGAACCTGAGCCAGGCGGAAAAATTATATGACCACCTGCTGGAATTGAATTGTGACCGAAAATCCGTTTTGGTGGCTTTGGGTGGCGGAGTGATTGGAGATCTGGTGGGTTTTGTCGCGGCGACTTATCAGAGAGGAATTCCTTTCATACAAGTGCCGACCACTTTACTTTCACAGGTCGACAGCAGTGTTGGAGGAAAAACAGCCGTCAATCATCCCAAAGGGAAAAATATGATTGGGGCGTTTTACCAACCGCGTCTGGTCGTGGCGGATCTGGAAACTCTCAGGACGCTTCCCCAGAAAGAATACCGGGCGGGGCTGGCAGAGGTTGTCAAATATGGGGTCATTGCCGATGCCAGACTTTTTGAATTTCTGGAAACTCATTATAAGGAAATTCTCAACCTTGATCATAAACCTCTTAGCCATATCGTTGAAACCTCCTGCGCTATAAAGGCGGGAGTGGTTGAAAAAGATGAGCGGGAAAACCATTATCGGATGATTCTCAACTTTGGTCATACTTTTGGCCACGCCATCGAATCGTTGACGGAATATGCCCGGTTTGTTCATGGGGAAGCGGTGGCGATGGGAATGGCACGCGCGGCACAGCTGTCTCATTCAGTAGGAAAATGTTCCGAAGAAGTCCCAAAGCGACTGGAAGCCTTGCTGAAAAATCTGGGTCTGCCGGTAGATATGCCGAGTCTGGATTCCTCAGCCGTGATGGAATCTTTGTATCATGATAAAAAAACCATGGACCATAAAATAAGGTTCATTCTGGTCACTGAAATCGGCTCGATCGAAATCGTGGACCAGATGCCGGAAGAGGAAATTTTAAAAGTGCTTTAAGAATGTTCTGTCAACACTTTCGGTGAAATGCCAACGGTGAAAACTTTAAAAGTTCTTTGAGTTGGCTATCAAGGACTAAAATATGTCAGCCAGACAAACAATATCGGTGTTGGTTTTTTTTGCATTGCTATGGATTGTCGATGCGGATGCCGCCATTTACAAGTGGAAAGATGAAAACGGAAAAACCCATTTTACCGATGACCCCACCAAAGTTCCGGAAGCATTTCGTAAAAACCCTTTTGTAAAAGGTAGTACATCCCGAAAAGAAACTCCAAAGTCTAAAGAAAAAGGGGGTCAGGGTGAGGGAGATGAGACCTCCGAGAAAAAAGACCCTGTCGAAAATGAAGCAAAAGAAGGCGAGGAGGAAGGTCTAACGGAGGCACAGCGTTCTGCCGTTGTAGCCGCGATAAATTTTCTAAGAGCGGATATCCCCCGATACGAGAAACTTTATACCTATCCGCCCAGCCGGAGTAAGTTTCGTATGATAAAGCAGACCATGGCCAGTGCGACTGCCGAAAAGCAGGGACTTTTAGGACAAGTGAGCCAACACGATGTTCCCGAACTCAAGGCAATTGCCGGGTTCCTGGAACCGAGCATTGCTGCAGATGAAAAATCCCAGAAAGTCATGCCGACCACCATTACTTCGACTCGCCAAACCCAGACGCTGATAAGCCGGTTGAAGGGTGAAGCCGAGACGGAAAAACTGCTTCTGGAAAAACTGACCACTGCTCTCGGCACCAAATAATAATTCCCAAGTCTTTTCTTTTGATAAAATTAGGATGAGCGGAACCATAATCAGGTTTATGCAGGGGGTGAGTGTGTTCATGATCTTTTCTGAAACAGGTGTCGCCAGATCAATGAGGGCTTTCCTAATAGTTGGATTGGCATTTTGTTGGGTGTTTGCCAGCACGACTGCCCACGCCACAATCTACAAGTGGAAAGATGAGAATGGTAAACCCCATTTTACCAATGACCCCACCAAGGTGCCCAAAACAAAAAATATCGATGTGGAAACCTCTAAAGAATTTATAGCTCCTCCCCCCCTGCCCCTGTTGAAAAGCAGAGCCTTCCCCAAACAGATGAGAGCTTTGCATAAGTCGAGATTACCCCTGCGGGGCACGAAGTTTAAGGAAAAATATCACGTCTTCGTCACCTTGTTCCTCAGAATGACAAAATAGCCCAGTATTGTCATTCTGAACGCAGTGAAGAATCCCGCTGTTGTCATTCTGAATGAGATTGCATTGTCATTCTGAACGTAGTGAAGAATCTCGCTTTTCCGGTTTTTCGACTTGCGCAAAGGTTCCTCTTTGAGAAAGAGCTTTGCATAACCTGAGATTCTTCGTCACCTTGTTCCTCAGAATGACAAAATAGCCTTGTATCGTCATTCTGAACGCAGTGAAGAATCTCGCTTTTCTGCTTTATCGACTTATGCAAAGCTCTCATCCTGGCATGGAAGAAGCGTTGTCGGACCGGATCAGCTTTCGCCGTTTTGTGGGCTTGAGCCTGTCGGATGCGGTTCCCGATCATTTGACGGTCAGCCGGTTTCGATGGCAACTGGGAGATCGTTACGCAAGGTTGTTGTCATCGTTAAATACCTGGTTTGAAGCACAAGGCTTTATGATCAAACAAGGTCTCCCTGCCAAAGGGCTTGCCAATCCTGATTTGTGGGTTTAAATTAATCTAGGCAGATGGTATGGATCGCCCTGCTCTTTTTAATGTTCCTTCAACCTTCCGAGGATTCCGGCCATGGCAATCAAAAGCTATAAAAACTTTATAGATGGGAAATGGGCAGCTTCTTCCAGCGGTGAAACCTTCGACAATATCAACCCCGCCAACCACAAAGAAATTCTCGGACGTTTCCAGAAATCCAATACGAATGATCTGAATAAAGCAGTGAAGTCCGCCGTCAAGGCCCAGGAAGGGTGGAGAAATCTGCCGGCCCCTAAACGTGGCGAAATTCTTTTCCGGGTGGGTGAACTGCTGACCAAACATAAAGAATCCCTGGCCAGGGACATGACCCGTGAAATGGGGAAGGTTCTCAACGAAACCCGTGGCGATGTTCAGGAGGCGATAGACCTGACCTATTACACAGCCGGGGAGGGCAGGCGACTGCTGGGAGAAACGGTTCCCTCTGAATTGAATAACAAGTTTTGCATGACCGTTAGAATGCCGGTAGGGGTGGTGGCGGCGATCACGCCCTGGAATTTCCCCATCGCTATTCCATCCTGGAAACTGATTCCTGCCCTGGTTTGCGGTAATACTGTCGTGTTCAAGCCTGCCAGCGACACTCCCCTTTCAGCATACCGTTTTGTAAAACTCTTTGAAGAGGCGGGCTTGCCACCGGGAGTCTTGAACTTTGTCACCGGTTCAGGAGCAGAAATAGGCGAACCCCTCACAGAGCATCACAACATCGATCTGGTTTCTTTCACCGGTTCGACCGATACCGGAGCGATGGTGGCACATAAATGCGCCTGGAGCATGAAACAATTTTCTCTGGAAATGGGCGGCAAAAACGCCATCATCGTGATGGACGATGCTGATCTCGACCTTGCCGTAGAAGGCGTGGTATGGGGAGCGTTTGGAACGACCGGGCAGCGGTGCACCGCCTGTAGCCGTGTCATAGTGCATAAAAAAGTCCTTAAAAAATTTACCAGCCGCCTCCTCAAACGCACGAAAACACTTCGCCTGGGAGATGGGCTCAAAAATACTACCGATGTTGGACCGTTGATCAACGGAGCACAACAGCAGAAGGTTTTGAGCTACTGCAAGATCGGTGTGGAAGAAGGAGCCAAGCGGCTCACAGGTGGCAATGTTTATAAGAAGGGTAAGTGCCGGGACGGATTCTTCTTTGAGCCGACGTTGTTTGCGGGGGTGTCTCCGAAAATGCGGATAGCGCAGGAAGAAATATTTGGCCCGGTGTTGAGCATACTGGAATGCAAGAGTCTGGAGAACGCGGTGGAAATCGTCAACGATTCCAGGTTTGGATTGTCATCGGCGATTTATACCCGGGATGTGAACCGGGCCTTCAAGGCTATTGAAAAACTCGACACCGGACTCACCTATATCAACTCTTCAACCATAGGGGCGGAAGTGCAACTCCCGTTCGGCGGTACCAAGGGAACGGGCAACGGTCACCGCGAGGCCGGGACCACTGCGCTGGAAATTTTCACCGAATGGAAATCGGTGTTTGTCGATTACAGCGGCACTCTGCAAAAAGCTCAAATAGAAGATTGATGAATGAAACTTGAAAGTGCTAATCGATAGATTCCTGATTCAACGATTGGCTGTTTCTATGTTAGAATTTCTACTACCAGCCGCTACTGGTTTTTGTAGCTACTGCCTGCAGTATTAAAGTTATAAACCTCAACCCGGAAGCGCAACGATCCTTGTTGAATCATGAAGGTAAAGACTCATTGTCACCCCTGCCAGGTGGCTTGAAATTTTCTATATTATCCAGCGGTAGTGGTGGTAATTCGGTTTACATCGAGGCAGGCGGAAAGCGTATTTTAATTGACGCTGGCTTGAGCGAAAAAAAACTCTCTCAACGCATCGCTCATATCGATCGATCCTTAAATGGATTGGATGCAGTGTTCGCCACGCACGAGCACTCCGACCACATCCGCGGTATGGGCCCGCTTTTAAGGAAACATCAACTTCAGCTCTTCACCACCGAAGGGACTTTTAAACGAGCCGGCCCTTCTATGGGAACGCTTCCCGGTTTCAATCCGATCCGCGCTGGACAGCCTGTTGAGTTCGGCGAGTTGGTGGTGGAACCTTATGCCACCCCTCATGATGCGGAAGAATCGGTGGCCTTTGTCATCCATTATCGTGGATTGCGTCTGGGCCTTGCAACCGACCTTGGAAAAGTAACGCAAGAAGTTACAAGCAAACTGCAAAAGCTGGATGCCTTGCTCATCGAGTCTAATCACGATGTAGACATGCTGGATGCCGGGCCCTATCCCTGGGTCACAAAGAGAAGAATTAAAAGTGATGTCGGGCATCTTTCCAACGAAGCCTGTGGCGAACTGTTGTCATCGGTCAAGCATTCCGGATTGCGGCTCGTCGTGTTGATGCATATGAGCGAGACCAACAACTATCCGGAACTGGCCCGGATCACCGCCCGCCAGGCTCTAGGGCAGGACTCGCCGGAAATGATCATCGCCGAGCAAAATCATCCCACCCCGTTAATGGCGTTATAACTAAGTTAGCGTCGCCCCTTTTTTCGTTAAACTTTCATGAATGATATTCGGGATAAAGTAATTGGCAGTTGGTTTGGTATGGCGGTTGGCGATGCCATGGGTCGACCTGCGAAAGGATTGAAGCCCGCTGCTATCCGGCAGATTTTTGGGGCGATGGACGACTTCAAGGATGTGCGCCCGGTCATGGGAAAGGGGATTAAAAATTACCGCATTCAAGGATTGTATGGAGCCCCCACCCAATGCGCTCTGGCGGTGGGCGATGCCTTACTTAAAAACAAAAAACAGTTTCTGCTGGAATCGGCGAAAAACTTTCAAGAGCTTGCGAAAACGGGGCCGGAAGGTTATTTCGGGGTTTACCGTAACCACTCGGCTTGCCTGTGGCGGGCGGTGGATCTACTGGATGGCCGGGAGGAGGGGCAAGTCTCGGAACAGAACTCTTCGACCTCCCTGTTTGTCAATCTGGCCGTTCCCCTGGCTTTGTTTCAGGGCAAATGGTCCAAAACTCTGGCGAGGCAATGTTTTGATGCCTGCCTGTTGATGAGTCGGAACCGGTTTGAAGTTGTGGGAACCGTGTTAACCGGATTTTTAGTGACCCGGTTTCTGGCTTTAAGTCCCGAAGAGATTTCCCTATCTGATATTTTGCGGGAGGCGGAAGAAATATGTTGTCAGGCGGAAGCCGACTATCAGTCGAGATTCCCGGAATCGGAAGACGGTGGGCTTAAGGACTCCAACGCTTTGAGCGGAGCTCTTAAGGGAATGGAGGAAAAATTTAACGAACCGGATCTTTTGCCATGGCTCTCGGAATATTCCAACCCCTTCACCAAATTGGAAATCCGTCACCCTTCGCAAGGGTTTGTGATGACGTTGTTACCGCTGGCTTTATACTGCGTGCTTCAACCGCCGGAGCCGGGTTTCGCCTCCACTCTCACGCATTCTCTGGGTCACGGGCGGGAGACGGAAATGCTGGGGGCCTTGGTGGGAGCTTGGGCCGGAGCACTGTATGGATTCGATAACATCCCGGCTTCCTGGAAAAGCGGATTGGTCAATGCCAGGGAAATTCGACTGCGGGCAGAGGCCTTATCGGCCCGGCGCAGGAAAAAAGAGCAAAAAGACTTGTTCGATATGGAAGCGGGTCTGACCGCCAAGGAGTTTGAAGAGGGCAAACGTAACCTGCCGAAAGAAACGAAGAAAGGGATTCAGATAAAATTGCAGGATCTCTGGGATGAGGAAGAAGCTCCCCTCCCCTCGAAAGAGGACAGGGCGGAGTGGAGAAAATTTCAAAAGGAAAAAACCAAATCAAAGCGGGACCGCCGCAAAAATATCCCACCATTGGACGATTTTTAGCCCCTCTCTGAGCCCGAAACTGGCGCAAAATCAAATCTCCCCCTGACCGAGCCATAGTCCATTAAATGATTGAAAATAAATGTTTAATTTTTCGTTTGGGGTATAATAAGGGCATCCCAATCTGGCTGACTATTAGATCGTTGCCTTCTGATTTTGAAAGGAGAACCCGGTGAATATTTTGAAGGTTACAGTTTTATTTATCTCTTGTTTGGTGCTCCCCACAGGGGTGTTGGCGGATACGCCGCCGACTGAAAAGCAAATCGCGAAACCTGCAGTGAAAGCTGAAACGGCAAAACCCGCTAAGATGGCCAAGGTAGAGACTGCAAAACCTGTCACTCCGGTGAAGGCAGAGCCAGCCAAAAAGAAAAAACCGGAAGGCATGGTCATCGGCAAAAACCTCAAAGTAGGGATGTCTCTGAGCGAGGCGATCAAATTGCTCGGCATCCCCGGCTCCATGAAGATCAAGCGTGGAACGGAATCCAAACTCGACAGCATTTCCATTGAGCACGCCAACCATGGAATCGTTATTCATTCCCTGAATGGCAAAAGGCAGGCTGAGGCTTTGGAAATTATGCCTACGTTTACAGGAAGCTTTGCCGAAGGCGTTAAAATGGGAGCAAAGGTCGCGGTCATGATTGACAAGTATGGGGTGCCCCAGTCGATGAATGACAGCATGGCTAAATACCCTGAAAGGGGAATGTATTTTTCCCTCAAGGAAAACGTGCTGGTTTCGGCGCATGTCTTCGCCAAAAACAGCAAGCTCCTCAGCCATCAACTCTACAAAAAGCACTAGGCGCGCGGCCAACTTGCAATAGCTAAGACTGCTGGCAATAATACTCTCGGCTTGCCCGGTTGCTTCTTGAGGCCATTTTGTCATTCTGAGGAACAACGTGACGAAGACGTGATATTTTTCCTTAACCTTCGTGCCCCGAAGGGGTAATCTCGCCTTGCGCTAACCTGGAGATTCTTCGCTATCGCTCAGAATGACAGACAACGAGATCACCCCTTCGGGGCAAAAAGGCAAATGAGGGGACATAATACGTACCGCGACTTGGGCAGGTTTAACCACCTCCTTGACAAAGAGGGGTCCTAGAGTTTTCCAGCACACCTTCTTAAGCCGAGATAAAGATTACCAGCCAGAAATGCTATTGCTAGCTGGCCCCACGCCGAGTGGAGAGGGCGAAGATGGCGTCGCGGGTTAGTTCAAAGGTTTTAGTGTTATTGCCGTTTCCTGAATGCCGCGCATTTTCCAGCAACAAAGAGTGAAGCAGTGGGTGTTGGGGTAGGTTGTTCTCCAGCAGGTCTCGGGCTTTATCTTCCAACCCATGTTCCAAATAAAAGGTAGACAATAAAAGCACCAGCAGGGATCGGTCTTTCGGGTTTGTGGCTTCTAGAGATTCTTCATAGGTGCGCAAAAGTTCCTGATAGTCATCGGATTCCCTGAGCGCGATTTGCGAACGGACCAGGCAGGCTCTATCACTGGTTTTTTGAAATCCGGTTTTCCAGATTTTTAACGCCTGCTTTTGTTTTCCGGATTCAAGATAGGCATCGCCCAATGATAAGTAGGCCGGCAGGCATTGTTCAGAAGTGCGGATTGCCTGTTTAAATTCGGAAATAGCGCTATCCCGGTTTCCCGCTTGCAGACTTTTCTTGCCGAGCTCAAAAAGGAATTGGCCCAGATTGGTTTGCTCCTTTTTCCATTCTTCATTGTTTTCCCGTAGAAGAGGCAAAACTTTTTTCTGCAGGATGCAAACTTTTTTCCATTCTTCCTCTTTTAAATAAATGTCCCGAAGGTGGAGTAAGGGGACGACCGTTCCTGGATTCATCTCTTGCATTTTCTGGAGTAGAGCGATTTCTTCGCTTTGGCGGTCGGTTTTAGAATAGGTATCTGCCAGATCAAAGAGCGCATGGATGTTTCGCGGCTCGAGGGCAAGAGCTTTCTTGTGAAAAATTTCTGCCTGCCCGGGTTTGCCTGCGGCAGACAGGATTCGCCCCATCAGGTTGAGCGCGTCGACATGTTCTGGAGATGTCTCGATGACCTTTTCGATAAGGTTTTGCGCTTTGCCCGTCTTGCCGCAGATAAAAAAACGTTCTCCTTTTTTGAACAGGGTTTCAATCCGGCGATTTCTTTTCTCGATCCGGTTATTTTTAAAACCGATTTTCCAGCGCGCCAGTGCGTTTTTTAAATTAAAAGTCCAAAACAGGAAAACCGTAACCATCACACCGATAAGGATAGAACCCAATAAAAGCAGAACGGTCGGTAACTTCAGCGACTGGCTTTGGGTGATGTGAACTACCGAATCATGAGGATTCAGGAACGCCGTATAAATGGAGAGCAGTGCAAAAATCAGAAAGAGGATGATTTGCTTCAAGGTCACGCTTAATTCTCCTCGAGCGGGTTTTCGTCATTGATGCTTATGGCCTTGAGATTTTTTTCCATTTCGCTCAGGCACTGGGTGCAGAATTCCGTGTAGGGGACCACTTTCAGCCGGGCTTCGGGAATAGTATTTCCGCATTGGGCGCATATTCCATATTCCTCTTCGCTGATTTTTTCGATGGCCGTGTCAACTTGTTTGAGTTTTTGCCACCCCTGTTCGCCCAGTTCCCCTTCCAACTGCCGGTTGTAGGCGCATGCAGCGTCGTCGCTGATGTCAGCCATTTGCCCGATTTCGCTTTCTTTCACATTCTGGTTTGACTTTTCAACACCCCCCAGTAGCTTGGACCGGATGGATTCTAATTGGGAACGAAATTGCGCTAATTTTTTTTTGTTCATAGGTGTGGTTTAAAGGTGAAAGGGGAATCTTTATTGGCCTACTGCCTTGATAACAGGAACATCACCCCATAGACGTTCGAGGTCGTAGTGAAGGCGGGCTTTTTTATGGAAAACATGCACTATTAAATCTCCAAGATCGACCACCACCCAAGTGCCTCCCGAATAACCTTCTACGGCAAAGGGTTTATTGCGGGTCTGGTAATACTTGTCGAGGATGGCATCAACAATAGATTGAACGTGAACCTTGGAGTTTCCACTGCAGATCATGAAAGCATCTGTCAGGTCCGAGCGGTTCCGCAAGTCCAGAATGAGAATGTCAAAAGCCTTTTTTTCTGCGGCAGAATCAACGGCTAGCTGTTGAAGAGCGCTTAATTTTTCTCTCATTCAAACCATAATTGGAGGGGACTCTGTCCGATATAATTGATGTTTCATAATATAATGATCAATCGCAGGGGGCAACAAATTTTTGATTTCTTTTCCTGCTTGCACCTTAAGCCGGATTTCTCTGGATGAAATATCTTGTGTTGGAATTTGATATAGCTGTATGGTTTTCCCGGCGACCGGATTCAAAGTTATCGGCAGATTATTATTTTCCAGCGGATTTTTTTTGATTCCCAGTGCCTGGCTCAATTTAGCCGGAAGCACTAGCTGGATGCCTGGCCGTGTGCCTACCAGCACGTGGCAAAGTTTTAATATATCGGCAAAGCTTTTCCAGGTATCCATCAACATGAAGGCATCGGCCCCAAGAATCAGAAAAAGCTCCCAGTCGGGATGGCTTTCCTTTAACCGGGATAATGTCTCGATAGTATAGGAAACGCCCCCTTTTTCAATTTCCAGCAAATCTATGGAAAACGCGGTTTCCTGATCAAGGGCCAACTCAAGCATGGCGACCCGGTGTGGCGAAGAGGAAGGCCGGTCTTGCAGCTTGTGCGGAGACTGGCTCACAGGAATGAACAAAACTTTTTGTAAATCAAATAGTTGCATCGTCTGTGTGGCAAGGTCCAGATGCCCGTTATGGACAGGGTCAAATGTTCCTCCCAGCAAACCCATTCGCTTTAATTCGCTATTCATATGCAATAAATCGTTTCATAAACCTCTAAATATGGCAAGAGATAATGAGTTTATGGAGCCCATTCTCTACAAACATTTTCATCAGCTGACAAAACTTGGCAGTTTGGACTGACAATTTTTGTCGGTTTAGCTATGGATTCCGACATTTATAAATTTTTCCTGCAGAAGGAAAAATTTATAACATATTTAAAATTAACAGGTTATAATATATATATCCGGTGGCTATATAGAAGGCATGGGTTTTGCTAAATAATAGGTAACTGTAAATATTGCTTATCCAAAGTTTCTTTTGTTAACTATAAAGTTTATTTTGCTAACCATGGAGGAGTAAAAATGCTATCCAAATTTAGACGGGTTCGAGGAGAAAAGGGTTTCACTCTGATTGAGTTCTTGATCGTTATCGCCATCATCGGTATTTTGGCCGCCATCGCAATTCCTCAATTCAGTGCTTACAAGAACAGGGCTTACCAATCTGACTCAAAAGCCGCTCTGCAGAATCTATTCATGGCTTGCAAAGCTTACTGGGCAGATAAAACCCCCATGACGAATTGCGAGGTGAGTGAAGTCAAAGCGGAAGAATATGGCTTTACTAAATCGGACGATGTTACCGTTGCCGTCACCATGAAAACAGCAGCTGACTTCGCGGCAACTGCGCTTCACGGTGCGGACTCGACTTCGGTAACATATACCATTGATAAAAATGGGGTTATCACCCCATAGATTTTTGTGACGGAAATTCCTCGCTCCCCGTTGTTTGTTTGACGGGGGGAGGGGAATTTTTTTTTGACATTTTCACCTCAAAATTTTAAAGGGGCCTTAGAATGAGAGACCTTTGCATAAGTTGATAAAACAGAAAAGCGAGATTACCCCTGCGGGGCACGAAGTTAAGGAAAAATATCACGTCTTCACTGCGTTCAGAATGACAAGAAACGCCAGTTTGTCATCCTCGAGGAGCCGAAGGCGACGAAGGATCTCGCCTTGCACTAATCTGGGGATTCTTCACGGAGCCTGTGCTGAGCTTGTCGAAGCATCAGCATGACAATAAAGAGCTATTTTGTCATCCTGAAGAGCGTACGCGATGAAGACGTGATATTGTTCCAAAGCCCTCATGCCCCGCAGGGGTAATCTCGGGTTATGCAAAGGTCTCCTTCGGCATGGGAGTGTTTTTTGCTTTGGGCAGGTTCAATCCGCTTCGACAGGTTTTGTTGACAGAACCGGTTGAGATGAAACAAACAAAAAACTTTTCCGGCCAGGTTGAAAAGATCGAATATGGCCCGAATCGGGTGCATATTGAAACCAGCCGGAACGAAGAAGGTTTTCTTGTTTTGCTCGGCACTTATTTTCCCGGCTGGAAGGTGGAGGTGGACGGTAAACCGCAACATATCCACCGTGCCAATTATTTTTACCGGGCCGTCCGGTTAGGGCCGGGCAGTCATCACATCAAATTTTCTTATGAACCCGCAGGGCCAAGAATGGGTCTCACCGTCAGTGGTGTGACATTAATGCTGTTACTACTAGCCGTAGGGGCAACGTACCGTAGCAGGAATGGAAGGCAAAGGGTTAGCGCGGCTTAATGAATTCGTTGAATAGAGTTTGTTTTTAAACCTGCAAGGAAAATAAGATGAAGCTGGTTAGTTTGCTTCCGTCGGCAACAGAAATTCTGGTGAAAATCGGGTTGGAGGAAAACCTCGTCGGTGTGTCGCATGAATGCGATTATCCCGAGACCGTCCAGTCCCTGCCTCGTCTCACTTCCACCCGTGTCAATCCGTCGCTCGATAGCTCGGCCATTCATAAATCAGTTCTTGAGGTGATGAGAAACGCTGTATCTGTTTATGATCTCGATGTGGAGTTGTTGAAATCCCTTAAACCTGACTTCATCGTGACGCAGGACCTGTGCGATGTCTGCGCTGTTTCGTTTTCGCAGGTGGAACAAGCTTGCCGGGAACTGCTGGGTGCAAAAATCATTTCTCTCAAGCCAAAAAAACTGGGAGATATCTGGAACGATGTCCTGAGTACTGCCGAGACGCTGGGGGTGAAACAAAAAGGACAACAGTTTCTGGAAGAAGTCGATGAGCGGGTCAAGTTCGTGCGCGACCGCCTCGCTGACTGCGGAAATGAGAAGCCGAATGTTTTGACGATAGAATGGATTGAACCCATTTATGTCGGCGGCATGTGGCTTCCCGAAATGATCGACATTGCCGGAGGCCAGGTGTGCATCGCCGAGATTGGCCAACCCGCACCCGTTGTAGATCGTGAAGCTTTAACTCAAATTAATCCTGACGTTGTGGTGGTGAAACCTTGTGGTTATAAGTTGGACCAGACCTTGAAGGAAATGGAATTGCTGAAAAATCAAATTCCCTGGCAGGACTGGCAAACTCCCCGGTTTTATCTGGTGGATGGGAATTCTTATTTCAACCGCCCCGGCCCGCGCATTCTGGACTCCTTGGAAATTCTCGCCCATTGCACCCACCCCGACCTGTTCCCAGAGTTTGGCGAAACCTACTCTGCGGGAATAATCCCCCTTCAGCCCGGCCTACAACTTCCCCACTAGACGTGGGGCTGGTGAGTAATAAAACCCACCTGAATGTAAATCACCCCAGCCCTTCTTTGACAAAGAGGGGTCTATTATACCCCTGCGGGGCATGAAGTCAGTGGAAGGGGATATCACAAGCCGAGAAAACTGTTATTAGTGGTAAAAAGCCATTGCAATCTGCCCCGGCCGCATGGCCGGTAGTTAATTGATTTTAAAAGGGTAATTTGATATAATCCGGGCATGGGTATCGAAAAAGATTTCATTGTAATTGGTTCCGGTGTGGCGGGGTTGACCTTCGCGCTCAAGGTCTGCAAGTTCGGCTCGGTGGGAATCATTACCAAGGACGCTTTGGAGGAGTCGGCGACCAAATATGCCCAGGGCGGTATCGCCTCGGTGATGGCCGAGGACGATTCGTTCGAGCTGCATGTTCAGGACACGATGGAAACCGGGCGCGGACTCTGCCATGAAGACTTCGTGCGCATCGCTTGCCGCGAGGGTCCTGCACGAATTCGTGAGTTGATCGACCTCGGTGCCCAGTTCGACCGCGTGGGCGGTGCCGAGTTTGATCTGGGAAAAGAGGGCGGACACTCCAAACGTCGCATTCTGCATGCGAATGACCTGACGGGCTGGGAGATTGAACGCACCCTCATCGAAGCGGTTCACGCTCATGACAATATCGAAATATTTGAACATCATATGGCTATTGACCTCATCACTCGGGCCAGGCTTGAGGAGAAGGTTCATCCGGGTAGCGACCAGGACGAGGTGTTGGGATTATATGTCCTGAACCACCCGACGCAAAAGGTCGAGACGATGGTGGGCCGGGTCATTCTCATGGCCACCGGCGGCGCGGGCAAGGTTTATCTTTATACATCGAACCCGGACACGGCTACCGGCGATGGTATTGCGGTGGCCTATCGGGCCGGAGCGCAAATCGCCAATATGGAGTTTTTCCAGTTCCATCCCACCTGCCTGTTTCACCCGAAAGCGAAATCGTTTCTCATTTCGGAGACAGTGCGGGGCGAGGGCGGAATCCTGCGTTTGCAAAACGGCGACACGTTCATGGAGAACTACCATTCTTTAGGCTGTCTGGCTCCCCGTGATGTGGTGGCGCGGGCCATCGACTACGAAATGAAACTGAGCGGCGATGACTACGTCCTTCTCGATGCGACGCATCTTGAGGGTTACCGTATTCGCGAGCGCTTCCCCAATATTTATAAAACCTGTCTGGAATTCGGATTCGACATGACGCAGGAGCCTGTTCCTGTTGTGCCGGCAGCGCACTATATGTGCGGCGGACTGGTGGTGGATGTCAACGGTCAGACCAATATTAAAAGGCTTTTTGCCAGTGGAGAGGTATGTTTCTCCGGTTTGCATGGTGCCAATCGGCTGGCTTCCAACTCCCTGCTGGAAGGACTAGTGCTCTCGCACCGTGCGGTGGAGAAGGCGGTGAAATTGTTTAAGGAAACCAAAAATTCTAAAAGCCCGTTGGAGCGGATTCCTGAATGGGACCCCGGAAGCGCGGTGGACAGTGACGAGTCGGTCGTCGTATCACACAACTGGGACGAAATTCGCCGGTTAATGTGGAACTATGTCGGCATTGTTCGTTCCGACAAGCGTCTGAAGCGGGCCGAGCGCCGCATTCAGCTTCTGCTGGAAGAGATTCAGGAATATTACTGGAACTTTAAAATTACCAAGGACACCTTGGAGTTGAGAAACATCGCCATCACGGCGCGGTTGATCATTCAGGGAGCCATGACCCGAAAAGAAAGCCGGGGTTTGCACTATAACCTCGACTACCCGGAACCCGATGACGCGAACTGGAAACAGGACACGGTTTTCCAGAGCACTGTTCATCGATTGATAACCAAAACCAACCCGAGAATTGTGACCCATGAGTGAAGAAAAAACAGTACATATATTAATCCGAGATTTTTTTGGTGTGGTTGCGCTCGCCTTCACTGTATTTGGTTTGATGGCGTTGACGACTTTTTCCCCCGATGACCCGTCCTTCAATAAAAGTATTACCGGGGCGAACGTGGCAAATTCTGCCGGCATGGTCGGAGCTTATTTTTCCGATGGACTGGCCCGCGTTTTTGGCAGTGGTTCATTTTTCTTTCCGGTGATCACGGCGCTTTTAGGTTGGGCTTTGATTCGGGGAAAAGATTTTCACAACTGGCCGTTGATTTTAAGTTCGGGGATTTTGTTTTTGGTCGGACTATGCTCTCTGCTCGCGATCCAGTTTGAGGTCGATCCGTTTTTTGGTTCAGCGGTTCCGGTCGGCGGTTTGGTCGGCCATGGCCTTAGCGGATTTCTGGTGACATGGTTGAATGCTTCAGGAGCCGTGCTGACCCTGATCACTTTATTGTTCGTGGCCTTTCTGGTGATGACGCGCATTCCGGTCAACGCTCTGGTGGAGGGGACCGGAAAAATATTCAAAGCCCTGGCTGCATTGTCAATATTGGGGGTGAGTGCAATAAAAAATATGACTTTGAAAGGCCTGTTGGCCACCCGGACCTTGATCGAAAAATTCCAAACGGCGCGAGAGGAGATGCAGGAAATAAATAAAGCGGCGGTGGAACCGGTGATCGTCACCCGTACCCGGCCTGAACCGGGGGTGAAGATTGAAGAGAAGACAAAGAAAGCCAAGGAAGAGAAAGCCGAGTTTGTTGTTCAGGATCATTTTGCTTTCATGAGCCCGTCTGGCAAATATCAGGTTCCCCCACTTTCTTTGCTGGAAGACTCTCCGCCGGATAAAGAAGTTCGGTCAGAGAAAACCCGCGACGAGATTCTTGCCAGCAGTGCCATTCTGGAAAAGAAGTTGTCCGACTTTGGCATTGAGGGGCGGGTGGTTCAGGTTCTGCCGGGTCCGGTCATCACCTTGTTTGAGTATGAGCCGGCACCGGGGGTCAAGGTCAGCCGCATTGTATCTCTGGCGGACGACCTGTCGTTGGCTATGCGTTGTGTAGGGCTCCGCATTCTAGCTCCTGTACCGGGCAAACCGGTGGTGGGCATTGAGATTCCCAACATGCGGCGCGAGACCATTTATTTTAAAGATGTCATGACATCAGATGTGTTTCAGGAGTCGGAGTCCAACCTCACTCTGGCGATTGGCAAAGATGTTACCGGAGAACCGGCGGTGCAGGATCTGGCGACCACGCCGCATTTACTCATGGCGGGTTCGACCGGGTCGGGTAAAAGTGTCGGGCTCAACGCAATGATCTGCAGCATCCTTTTGAATGCCACGCCAGATGAGGTCAAAATGATCATGATTGATCCGAAGATGCTGGAGTTGTCTATCTATGATGGTATTCCGCATCTTATTTCCCCAGTGGTCACCAATCCTAAAAAAGCTGCCGCCGCACTACAGTGGGCGGTCAACGAAATGGAATCGCGTTACAAAATGATGGCCGAGTACGGAGTGCGCAATATTGGCGGCTTCAACGAGCTTACGGAGAAACTGCAAAAGGAATATGAACTGGAACTGAAAAACCGAGAAAAAGCCAATAAAGGGGTCAAGCCCACAAATGACGAGGACGAGGAAGGCGAGGAGATAATGCCGGAACCGCCCGCAAAACTCCCCTACATTGTTGTGCTGATTGATGAGTTGGCCGACCTCATGATGGTTGCGTCCAAAGGGGTGGAGGACTCGTTGACCCGGCTGGCGCAGATGGCACGGGCCGCCGGCATTCATCTGATCGTTGCCACCCAACGGCCTTCAGTGGATGTCTTGACGGGAATCATCAAGGCTAATTTTCCCGCACGCATGTCTTATAAAGTCACCTCCCGGGTGGACTCCAGAACTATTCTGGATGCCATGGGTGCCGACAAACTTCTCGGTAAAGGCGATATGTTGTTTCTGCCCCCTGGAACTTCCAAGCTTCATCGACTGCATGGGGTAATGGTCAGTGATGCGGAAATTCAACGCATTGTGGACTTTATCAAGAAGCAGGCGAAACCGCACTATCAGGAAGATATTTTCGAGTCGGTGGTTCAGGAAGAGAAGGGCGGAAGAGAAGAGGAAGAACCGTTTGACGAAAAATATGATGAAGCCCTTGCCATTGTCGCGAAAGACCGGCAGGCTTCCATTTCTTACATACAACGGCAGTTAAGAATAGGCTATAATCGGGCAGCTCGAATTATTGAAACCATGGAGAGAGAAGGGGTGGTAGGCCCATCTGATGGAGCCAAACCCCGCGAAGTCTATGTCAGCCCGATCGAAATTGAATAGGGTTTTCGGAAAGAATTTGGTTGTCCTGTTGGTGCTGTTTCTTTTGGTTACTTTTTGCGCAACGCAGGTCAGCTTTGCGGGGATTTACTCCTACCGGGATGACAAGGGCAAAACCCATTTTGTCGATAGCCTCTCCACGATTCCCATATTCGGGGCTTCCACTTCCGGCCTGCCAAACCGTTTTCGGCCGTCGTCATAATTGGTGAGCCATGCAAGGCTCCACTGCCGCCAGCCAAGACGATTTTCTCTTTATCCTGTTAGGGGCCAGCAACCTGGCGCGGGGCTACTCTGCCCTGACCCGAAAAATTTCCCAAAATATTTCACAAGTCGAGTTTGTCAACGCGATGGGACCAGGCCGAGGTTATTGCGCCCGAGGAGGATTGTTCAATTTCACCTATTTTCCCCCCATTGGTGAATGCCGGGTTATGGAATCTGCCAGAGCTTATGCGGAACGTGGTTCTCGAATGGCGGTACTATTGACTGATATCGGCAATGACATCATGTATGGAGTGCCTGACCCTTCTCTCATTAAATGCCTGGACAGCCTGATCGAAAAATCCCTGCAATGGAACGCCGAGGTCTTTGTGACCTCCATTCATGTGGATGTGTCCAAAGATATGGGAAAGGCCTCCTTCAAATTATTGAAGGCCATCTTTTATCCAAAAAGTCCGGTGACTTTTGAGCAGGCCGATGTGGCGGTAAAAAAGGTAAATCATTACCTTGAAGAAAAATCACGGCAGAACGAGCGGGTTCATTTAGTGAGTGGACTGGGCGCATTCTGCGGCATGGATAAAATCCACTACAGTCTGCAAAAAAGTCATCTTGCTTGGTCGCGTATTGCCGATGCAATGCTTTCGGCACTGGGTGTGGCCTCCGCCGGGAATATTGGTCCGGGTTCCGTGATAGTTTCCCTTTTCCAGGGCCTGAACCACCTGATAGCTTCTGATATGCTGAGGATCAGAAAAAAGCCAAAAGGGTTTTTCTAGAAATTTTTATTGGCATTTCAGGATGCCGGGGATCTTTTATGGGACATTATCTTGCCATTATCCGGATAGGGGCGTACATCGTTGTGTTTGTTGTGTTCGTGATGATCGGTGTGTTCGGGCATGTTTTGTTTTTCATGTCACCACCACGGCTTTTAAGATGGATCGTTTTCTTTGAGCAATGGTGGGCCCGCGTGACTTGCAGGGTCTTCAATATTCATGTGCGGATTGAAGGAAACACAAAGATAAAACCGGGATCGCTGATTGTCGCCAACCATGTCGGCTCTCCGGATATTTTTGTTTTGAGCGCATGCTTTAAAGGGTTCTTTGTTTCCAAAGCCGAGATCGCCGATTGGCCCCTGTTCAACGGGCTGGCCCGGTTGGGGATGACCATTTTTGCAGACCGGAGCAAACGCCATCAGGTGAAAGCTGTCATCGGGGAAATTGAGGCACGATTAAAAAGTGGGCATTCCGTGATCCTGTTTCCCGAAGCCCGTGCGACCGATGGAACCGATGTGGTGCCCTTCAAGTCGGCGGTCTTCGAGGCAGCGGTTCTTGCTGACCGGCCTGTTGTGCCTGTAGAGATTCACTATCATGACGGCCATCAGCCGACGATTGCCTTTTATGGAGATAGTTTCATCAGCCATATTATGGCATTGCTGAAAACGCTCAGGCTTTCAGTGACGGTAACGGTGCTGCCGGAAATTTCAGCGGGTGCGGATCGGCAAACCCTGGCGGCAAAAAGTTATCGGGCCATTCGCGATAAACACATCCACCACTAGCCGCCCACTCGGCGTGGGGCCAATGAGCAATCGCTTTATATGGCGGGCAAATGCTCTCTCGGCTTAATGGGCGATTGCTATCTGCCTCTACGGCTTGAGGGTGGAGGTTCTTTGTCGTGATCCGCATTATTTTTATGATGGACTTTAAAATCAAAATGACGTTAACTTATGCAATACAATTTTCAGGAATTCGCATTATATTATTTGTGAAGGATTCAACATGATTCATCCTTTTAAAGGCCGGGAACCGGAGATTGACGATTCTTCTCTGGTGGTAGAAAGCGCGCAGATCATCGGTGATGTGAAGATTGGCGAAGAGAGTAGTGTGTGGTTCAACGCGGTGATTCGCGGCGATGTCAATCATATCCGCATCGGCAAGCGCACTAATATTCAGGATGGTTGTGTCCTGCATGTGGCGCGCAAAACCCTGCCGCTGATTGTCGGCGATGAAGTGACGGTGGGCCATAACGTCACCCTGCACGCCTGCACCATTGGATCGCAATGTCTAATCGGCATGGGAGCGATTGTTATGGATGGCGCGGAAGTAGGGGGACAGTCCATCGTTGGTGCCGGTTCCCTGGTGACTCCGAACACGAAGATTCCGCCGAAGAGCCTGGTGCTGGGTTCGCCGGCGAAAGTAAAACGGGAACTGACTGAAGAAGAAATTCGCGGTATCCGCGAATCGGCCGCCAATTATGTCGGCGATATTGAAACTTACCTCGATTAAGACGGATGACTGAATCTGCCCCGTTCAAGGTTTCCATTGCGGTGCTGGGCGGTAGTGGGGCCTATCATCTTCTCACCGGGCAGGTCCTTGGTCAGGAAAAAGACCGTCAAGTTCTTCAAACCCCTTATGGCGAAAGCGCACCGATTCATCACTTCAGTTCTAAAAGCCGGGACTTTTTATTTTTATCCCGCCACGGTGAAACCGATTATTCCATCACCGCTCCTTTTGTCAATTACCGCGCCAACATTCACGCCCTGAAAAAATGCGGGGTCGAGAGGGTCATTTCCTGGTCCGGTCCGGGAATCATCAACACCACCTTCAAGCCGGGAGATTTTGTGGTGCCGCACGATATTATCGATGAAACGCGCAACCGCGAGACCACGTTTTTTAAGGATACGGGAATCGGGTTCATCCGCATGAACCAACCCTTCTGTCCGCAGATCGCCAGCGCCCTGCATGACACTCTGCACTTGAGCGGACTGCCCCATCATGAACAGGCGGTCTATGCCTGCACCGAAGGGCCACGTTTGGAAACCCCGGCGGAGATCCGCAAACTGCGCCTGTTGGGTGCCGACCTGGTGGGCATGACCCTTGCCCCGGAAGCCTTCCTGGCTCGGGAAATGGAAATGTGCTACACGCCGTTCTGCTACCTGACCAATTATGCCGAGGGGGTAGGGCCTGGAGAATTTAAAAAGGGGGAATTGTTTGAAGGCATGCAGACCGAAGAAGAACGAAAGCAGGTCGATGCAGCAATACAAAAATTTCCTCAACTGATCAGTGCGGTCTTTGAAAGTTTGGATGGCGTCCCGCGTACCTGCGATTGCCCGGAAGCTATGCGCCGCTACAAAGACAAAGGCCTGCTTGGCGCAGGGCCAATGGGCCAAGACCCGAAAAGCTGATGAAAAAACGTTTGTTCGCCACTCACTCCCGCAGGAGGAAATATAGCAAGGCTTGATTAGGCCGGGATAACTCTTTGCCAGCGGATAGAGCCATTTCCCCTTCCGGGCACAAAGCATAAGGAAAAATATCACGGCTACTGGCCCCACGCCTGGTGGGCTAGTCGGGCCAGGCTTCGAATCCGCCGGTCATGCTATAGACCTCTTTGAATCCATTTTGTGAGAGGTGCTCGGCGGCACCGCGGCTGGAGATGCCGTGGTAGCAACAAACAATCAGAGGTTTTTCCTTGTCGGCCGATTCGATGTACTCTTTAACATTTCCATCGTTCAGGGAGAAGGCGTTGGGGATGTGGCCGGCGGAGTAAGACCCCGGACCCCGGATCGCGGATATCGACCACATTCGCAGAATCTTCTTCAACCATTGCCTGTGCTTTGTGAGGATTCAGTTCTTTAAACATGGTTTGCAATCCTTTACAAGGTGCGGACATCTGTATATAAGATGACCAACCCGAAAAAAAGTTCCAATTAAATGCCACTTTCTGAACGAGAGCTTTGCGTAAGTCGAAAAAACAGAAAAGCGAGATTCTTCACGGAGCCTGTGCTGAGCTTGCCGAAGCATCAGAATGACAACAGCGGGATTCTTCACGGAGCCTGTGCTGAGCGAAGTCGAAGTATTCAGAATGACAGCGCAAACCGTTTAGAATGACAAGAAACGCCAGTTTGTCATCCTCAAGGAACAATGTATTTTGTCATCCTGAGGAACAACGTATTTTGTCATCCTCGAGGAGCCGAAGGCGACGAAGGATCCGGGTTATGTAAATGCCACTTTCTGAACTGGAAAAATCTTTTAATAGTGCCAAAGAAAATGCTTCTCCGGTTGAGATGGCGGCGGCGGTCATTCCATTGGCCGATGCTTACCAGCAGGTTCGAAAGTATGATTCGGCAGTGCGTTGCTTGCAGGAAGCGTTATCCGTAATTCGGGAAAAGGGAGAGGCCGGTCAGGAGGCGGTGGTTTTGGCTGCGCTCGGCACCGCTTTCTGGGAAAAGGCGCAACTGCAAAAAGCCTTGGACCAGTTCAGTCCGGCTCTGGACCTGTTTAAACAGTCCGGTGACAAGACGGGGGAACGAGTCATTCTGGCGATGGCGGGCATTACTTTCTGGCGCAAATGCGAATGGCAAAGAGCACTGGAAATCCTGGCCGATGTTTTTTGCGGGGCGGATAAACTGATCGTTGATGACAGGTTCATGTCAGTGCAAGGAGCGTTGGAGAGAGGCGTTGCTACTTTGCAGAACCGGGTGCGCATGGGGCGCGAGCTTCAAGACCCTTTGAAAATTTTACAGCCGTTGTTTTCTGGTTGCGTTTTGTATCGAGTGTTGGGAAACCGCGAGCAGTTTGAACTTTGTCTGGATGAAGCGGTGACTTTGGCGGAATCGTTAAATAAAACCGACATTCTCGATGCCGCCCGGATTATCCGGCTGCTCGGCGCAGGGCCAGCAAGTCAAGGCCCATAGTGTCTTAAGAAAAAATTTTCGCGCTGGAGAAATTATTTTTCGTTGCCCTTACTGCCTGGGCCGCCCGGTTTAAGCCAGGTCAATTCGTTTTTATTGTGGAACAGGTGCAGAACCCGGCTATCAGGAATGGCGGCAAATTTGTCTGCGATGGCAAGGTCAGGTTCGCCTTTGAACTTGATCGTGCAGACGAAGTTTTTGCAGATACCCGATTCCACCCATTTTAGAATCCATTCATAAAGTTTGTCCGGGTAACAGACCACATCCGAGAACAGCCAGTCGATGGGCCGTTCCTCAAACTCCTCCGGCAGAAGCGTGAAGGCATCGCGTTTCTGAAACGAGATGCCTTTTAATTCGGCAACCGATTGAGATAAGGGTGACCGGTCGATGCTCAAAACCTCTGCGCCGCATTGCTGAATCACCCAGGCCCAGCCCCCAGGACTGCCCCCAACGTCTATACAAAATTCACCCGCTTGCGGCATCATGCCGGTGAGAGTGAGAGCTTCATAAAGTTTTAAATAAGCGCGGTTGGGTGGACCCTTTTTGTCTTCGACAAAATGCGCTTCGCCGTTCGGGAATGGACTCGAACACTTCGTCGACGCGAGCAGGGTGTTTTCATCCAGAAGCGTGAAGGTCCCTGGCGGGACTTGCGGCAAAGAAGGAGGAAAACTCAGAGGTTTAGAGTTCACCGGCGGGAGTTTTTCCAGAATCAGTTTGGCGCGGCGGTGCAGGGTGTGCGAATAGAGGCACCAGTTGCGTTGCAGGGATTTTAGTTTGTTGGCGGCGTCGTTGATCGAGTCGATTTCAAGGACGACAGGATTTTCCCAGATATTCTGCGCCCAGTGCGCCTTCCTGGCAGGTTGCGAGGAAAGCACCAGTTGGCCGTGCACCGCAACTGCTCCATTAAGTTCTTTCAATAGGGGCTCGGTGAATCCTTTCGCCGCAAGATAAGCCGATTTTATTTCGGAGGTCATTGGACGGGATCATACTGGTTGGCATAAACCAGCTCAAGCGTTAAAGCCGGGATTACCCCTACGGGGCATGAAGTTTAATGAAGAGGATATCACGTCTTCGTCACCCTTGTTCCTCAGAATGACAAAACAGCCTTGTATCGTCATTCTGATGCTTCGGCAAGCTCAGCACAGGCTCCGTGAAGAATCCCCAGGTTAGTGCAAGGCGAGATCCTTCGTCACCTTCGGCTCCTCAAGGATGACAAAATAGCCTTATTCCTCGGAATGACAAACCGGCGTTTCTTGTCATTCTGAGCGATAGCGAAGAATCTCGTTGTCTGTCATTCTGAATACTTCGACTTCGCTCAGCACAGGCTCCGTGAAGACGTGATGTTTCACCTAAGCTTTCGTGCCCC
>LFLA01000004.1 GCA_001542995.1 Nitrospina sp. LS_NOB | reverse complement strand
TTCTTTCTGAAATCGACTCGACCAATGAGGAAATCCGGCGCAACCTGACCCTCCCTGAGGGAGCGGTCGTCATTGCCCAGTTCCTTCCCACAAGAGTGGGTCGGCTAGGGGCGCAAAAGGTGAATCAGGTTGCCGGCGGCGTAGGTGCGGACGACTTGTAAAGAATCCTGCAACAGTTCGACCAGGATCGGAAAGGCTTCCGGTCCGCCCATCATCCCCACGGCCCGCACTGCCGCCGTACGTACCCGGGAATGCTCATCGTCCAAAGCAATTTTCAACAAGCGAACCCGGTCAGGAATCTTTGTTTCCCCCAAAACCCGCGCGGTGGAACTACGCACACTATAATCGGAATGCTTTAACAATTCTTCAAACACAATCTGGCAGGAGTCGGACCCCATACGGTTCAGCGCTAAGGCTGCCGACAGTTTCACCATTCCATCCTTGTCGGCACATAAAGGAATCAAATCCGGCTCTGCCTCCCGAAGATTGCCCATCGCCAACGCCGCCGCATGGCGAACGGATGCATTGTCGCGCTTAATCAATTCTCTGAGTTTCGGCAACATATCCGTGGTGGCTTTTCCCTCGACCGCTTTCAGACTGTAGAACACCATTTCCGGTTCGGCATGATCGAACAACTTCGCCAAATGCGGCAGAACTGCCTCGGTGCCGATCTTGCCAAGGTAACCAATGGCCTGATACCTGCGATCGGGAATAGGATGAGTGAGTGGGTCCAGCACATCTGCAAGATATTTTCCTTCGCCGTGTTTCACCAGTCCGGAAGAAGCCGCCATACGTACCGGCACATCGTAGGATTTTAAAAATAGCCGCACTTCTTCGACCGTTTCCGGTCCGCCTTCATCACCCAGTATTTCAACTGCCGCACTGCGAACCCAGATGTCGGTGTCTCCCGTCATCCTGCGCGCCGCCTTCAAAGCCTCGTTGCGTGAAACCTTCTGCAATCCCTGCAGGGCAAACAAACGGGCTGTGGGATAAACATCTTCCGTCGCCTTGTTGAGCAGAGGGATCAGTTGGACATCCTGAGACTCCCCCGCCGCCCGCGCCGCCGCCGCCCGCAAAAATGCCCGTTCGTTTTGATAGGTCTGCTGTAAAACAGACAGACTGGTCTCGCGAATTTTTTTGAGAACTGTTTCAGTCCGCGACTCGGCAAACCCTATCTGTGGAACAACCAGCAACGCAAGCAGAAAACCCATTATTTGTTGCATCATTTTAGAGCTCCCTCAACCAGACCCGAATATCTCGCCGCAAGGTTCCGATAATGTTTTTCATCCCGATTTTTACCCCGCTTGCCATAGCCATTGGCAAGAATGCCGCATTTTTCAATAAGCATCGCCACCACCCCATCCCTTTGCTTTTCATCCAGTCCGTTCGCTTTCAACAATTTCTCCAGTGCGTGAACCCGCCAGCGGTCCATGCCCCAGTATTTGCGCGACAACTGGTCTTCATGTCCTCCCCGCTTGACGATTAACTTCTCCTCGATGAAATGAAAGGGATACCGTTTAGCGATGCGCAACCACAAATCATAATCCTCACAGACTGGCATCGACTCATCGAATCCGCCAACCTCGTTCAACAGTTCTGCGCGCAGTAGCACCGAAGACGGACTGACAATACAAAGCGGCAGGCAATGTCGAAAAATATCGCCGGAATATTTGCGGTGCTTGTCCATCGGGTTCACCCGCACGCCGTTACGAATCCATATTTCATCGGTGTAGACCGCATGCTGATCCGGATGATCCTCTATCCACTTCATCTGAGTGGCAAGTTTATCCTTTTCCCACAAATCATCCGAGTCGAGAAACGCAATCCATTCTCCACGCGCCTTGGCCATGCCCCGGTTACGTGCGAATGAAACGCCCTTGTTTTCCTCCAGACGAATCCGTTGAACCGCCGGGAACTGGCGCACCACTTCTGAGGTGTTGTCGGTAGACCCGTCATCCACCACGATCAACTCGAAATCGGTAAAGCTTTGCTTCTGCACTGATCGAATTGACTCGGCCAGGCAATAGCCGCGGTTAAATGTAGGGATGATGATCGAGACCTTACTCATTGTTTTTTATCCCTTCCTTACCATACCATTAATCGAGCTTGACGCTATCGCACCCTGCTTGCAGACCCCCGTAATATTCAGGTCCCTTTTTACCCCTAGAACGAAAAACAGCCCTAAGTTCAATAGGGTACGAAAGTCCAAGCATATCACAACCGAAGCTTTGCCATAATTGCCTTGACAAACCCGCTAAATTCCCATAAAGTCAGGGGCTTCCCAAGGAATAACGGATTAAAAAACAGCCCACTAGCGGGGCTTTTCCAGAATAAGAAGAATTAGGATTAGCCGCGGCTTGGCATGCAGGTTCGATATGGAATTCAGGGATGTCACACAGGATTTAAAAAGCGACCTCGCCAGGGTCGAAAAAGCCATCAATGAGAACTACAAATCAGATGTGCCCTTGATTCCTGGAATCAGCGCCTATCTGATGAGTTGTGGTGGCAAGCGCATCCGCCCCATACTCACTCTTCTGGGCGCCAAACTCTGTGGGCGCGAAGTGGATGATACGGTCGTCAAACATGGCTGTGTCGTCGAATATATCCATGCCGCAACCCTGCTCCACGATGATGTTGTCGATGAAACCACGGTTAGGCGCGGCAAAGAAACCGTCAACGCCAAATGGGGTAGCGATGCCAGCATTCTGGTCGGCGACTTTCTTATCTCCCGGGCCATCCTGATTCTGGCAGAAGATTGCGAACGCAAAATCATCCAGGCCGTCACCGAGGCCACCAAAGTTCTCGTCGAAGGCGGCATTCTCGAATACACCGAAGCCCGTAAAATTAAAGTCAGCGAAAAACATATACTTGATGTCATCCACCGCAAAACCGCGTCCATGATTTCCGTCAGCGTGAGACTCGGTGGACTGCTGGCAAACGCAACCGAACAACAGGAAACGGCGATCATCTCCTTTGGCGATGATTTCGGCATGGCGTTCCAGTTGATGGATGACGCGCTCGACTACGATGCCGATGAAGCCCTGCTCGGAAAACCACCGGGAACCGATTTTAAAGAAGGCCACGTCACCCTGCCCCTGTACCATCTCTATAACAAGGCAGACCGACCACTGAAAAAAGAAATCGAAGCCTTCATCAAAAACGAAAACATCACGCCAAAAGATTTAGAGTATGTCGTGGAACAAATGCGCAAACATAAATCCATCGACTACACCCTGAACCTTGCCCGCTTCTACATCGACCGAGCCAAATCACATCTCAGAAAAGCTGACTTTCCGGCACCGCAATACATCGAACACTTCGATGCCGTAGCCGACTACATCTACAGCCGACACGTGGGAAGCACAACAGTTACACAGTAAGCCATCTCTGCATCAGCATCTGATATAATGTAAGGAAGTAACCGTTTCTTCGTAGAGAAGCCTATGTCTTCCCATCCTCTGGTTGATCTTGCCATCCGATCGGTCAAACACCATTTAGAAAACGGCCAACCCCTGCCCTGCCCCGATCCATTGCCAAAAGAGCTACAAGTCCAGGCCGGAACATTTGTCTCCATCAAGAAGAACGGATTACTAAGAGGTTGCATCGGAACCATTCAACCGAAATACGTCAACCTTGCCGAAGAAGTGATCCGGAACGCTATCAAGGCAGCCAATGAAGACCCCAGATTTCCACCCATAGAAAAAAAGGAACTCGATCAACTCACCTTCTGGG
Source organism: Nitrospina sp. LS_NOB (assembly GCA_001542995.1). Lineage (GTDB taxonomy): Bacteria > Nitrospinota > Nitrospinia > Nitrospinales > VA-1 > LS-NOB. Next base: position 45,740 of record LFLA01000004.1, on the reverse strand, counting down.
TAGATGTCTTGGCCCCGCCGGAAAAAATCGATGACCTTTCATCGTTAGACGTAAAACGCTACGGCCTGATCGTGCGCAGTGAAGACAAACGCGGGCTGCTCCTCCCCGATCTGGAGAATATCAAAACCGTGGACCAGCAACTGAAAGTCTGCCTGAAAAAAGGCGGGATTGAAAAAACCGACAACTATGAACTCTACCGCTTCAAAATAAATCGGTTTAAATAACAGGCCTGATAAATCAATAACCCATTGCCAATTAGAGCTGATTTTGTTAAATTAATTTCACTGGTGAATCGGCGGCCCGTATGCCTGTGCCGAGGAACAAGGACCATATCCGGCACGGCGGAAAGTTGGTCTCACACCCGTTTCTTCGTCTTCCCCAAAGAAAGATATGTAAATAATTCCTTGTGAGCGAGAGTTATATACAGAAAAAGGTCGTCCTCCCTCTTGTTAATTTATTGAAACAGGGGATGGACCCTTCCAAGCTTTCTTTGGCGCTAACTTCTGGCGCCGTCATCGGTGTCTTTCCGATATTAGGAATCGCGACCGTTATGTGCGGAGGTGTTGCGGCTTTTTTCGCCTGAATCATCCCGCTATTCAATTGGCGAATTATATTGTTTTCCCAATACAGATGGTTCTTTTTTTCCCTTTCCTGACTATAGGGGAAGCGGTAACCGGGAATTCCCTGGATGAGATTTCGAAAACAAAATTGGTAGAGACATTTAACCTCGGTTTTCTGCCTGCGGTGCAGGAACTGACCCGGTATTTTGTGCTCGCGTCTTTAGGATGGACACTGGCCCTTGCGCCCTTGTTTGCAATCTTATACTTTGCCCTAAAGCGCCTGATCTCCACACGGCTCAGTCTCACCAATATTTAGATCACCGGTCCTAAGTGAGGTCCCCAGTTTTGGGAAAGACCCTTGCCGATAGCACGTAGCTTGGCTGCTTCTCCTCGTGTTATGGGTTTAAAGTTTTTCGCCCGCTTTATGTTCTGGTGCAGTTCCGCCCGGGTTGCCATACCAATGGCGGCAGAAGCAATACCGGGTTGGCTAAGGGCATAACGGAAAGCCATTTCATGATACCGCGCTGGCATCATGCTGTGGCTCAGTCCACTCCGCTCTTTCTTGTTCTGCCCGCCAAAGACTTTCATGGCGATCAGGCCTATTTGTTTTTTGGCCGCCAGGGGCCAGACCTCCTGCTCAAAGTTGTAGGTGTGGTGATCGACAAAGTTCACCGCGTTTAACAAGACATCCACTTTAAAGTTTTTGATCGCATCGACGAACCGGCCCTGCCGGTTATGTCCGGAAAATCCGATGAACCTCGCCAGACCATTGGCTTTGGCTTTCACCATGGCGGCGTAACAGCCGCGCCGACCAAACACGGTTTTCGGGTCCATTTTGTCGGCACCAACACTGTGGACAAAGACCAGATCGGCAAAATCTGTCTGCAGTTCGCGCAGATTCTGCTGCAAGAGTTTGAGCGCGTCTTCTCCATCAGGCTCCCAGCACTTGGTGACGAGAAACACTTCCTTGCGCCGGTTTTTGAGCAGGTAACCCAACTGCTTCTGGGCATGTCCGTAACCGGCAAACTCCGGGGCGGTGTCGAAGTATGTCACGCCCAGATTGAGAGCCTCTTCGTATAACCGGACGGCATCTCTCAGGTTCAGCCGTGTGCCGGCGGCGGCAGTGCCGAATCCAAGAATGGAAATCCGTTCTCCCGTTTTTCCCAGTAATCGTGTGGGCACCATTTTGGTTCCCCCTATTATATTAAATGCACATATTGGAATAGTTTAGCAGAGCTATGCCTGAAATTACTTCGCCTTTGTTAAAATTCCTTCTCAATTAATATCCAGGGCGAGACTTATAATTATGAAAAACCAAGCCTTATATCAACGCCTGGATGAGTATGAGAATCAGTGAAAAGGATTGGAATAATTTTACCACCCACCTTAATGCAACGCTTGACCATTTTCAGGTGGCAGAACAAGAGAAATCCGAAGTGTGCGGATTTGTTGCAAGCTTAAAAGGAGATATTGTCGAAAAAAATGCGTTTGTTTTGTCACTTTAGCCTTGAAGATTTAGGAAAAGGGAACATATTTAATGATACAATACTGGCAATAAGAATTAACTTTTATTAAAAACAATCGGGGTTTTAACCTATGAAACTCCTTAAATTTTACCTGATAGCCCAGATCTTCATGGTTGCACCTTTGCTGTTGAGTTCTGCCAAGGCCAACAACGAACAAGCCTGCTACGACTATTTTCATCCTCTTGAAAATATGGCTCTGGAGATCAAAGGCCGTGGAGGAACCTGGGGATTATTTGAGAAACGGGCACTTTTCAGAAATCACGCCATCGTCGGACTGCATGTTGATTCAAAAATTACCGCCCTCATATTCACCATAGGCTATCTATGTGAAAGCCAGGAAGGCATCCCGTTTAACGATGTAGCGGTTCAGGTTGTTCCCACATTGGAAGAAAAGGGACTGGAAGGTTTTATTGAATATTATTTAGTTCTTGCGCATGAGCTTAATGAAATTAAAGGCTGGGCAAAATATGCTGAATGGTATAATGCCAACCACAAACGCAAACTGGATCCTAACCAAACGAAAGCTACCATAGACAATGCTCGGCTATATTTTGAGCGCTATAGGGCGCTGGCCGTTAAAATGAAAACGACAAACGATATCGAAGGCATTGTTAAAGATGGCAACACTCTCATCGAGGATATTGTTAAGTTCAACACCATGGCCCCCCTTTTAATACAGGCCAACCTTGAAAACTCAAAAATCCCCCAAGTCTCCAACCTGCTTAATATTGCCGATGAAATGTGAACAGCCTACGGCTTGTCATAAATGATCTTGGATTTTATCTGTTTTTAAACCACCGAGACCTCGAATATCTTTCACAATAAAACTTGGATATGCATCTGAAACGGTATGGGCATTTCACAGATGAAACAAAGCGCAGAGTTATGAATTTGTTCGATAAGTGTACACAAACCGTACGCATGAACGCATGAGTAAACTGTAAATAGTTGATAAATGGTAGCCCCAACCCCTGTTTCCGGCGTGAGAGGTCGGCGAACCTCACATCTTTAACCGCTCAAGATAGGGCGGCTTATCTGATAACCTACCTAGCTTTAATACTTTACAGAATCAATGGTTTTGTGAGAATGGGATGAGGTGAGGATAAAAAGTCCCGCAATAGTCCCGCAGTTATTTAGGCAAAAAGGTCTGCTATCGGCCAATAGCGGACATTCAATTAATTTTTGAAAAGCCAACGGGGCTGAAAATAGCACCGAAGACTCAAACCAACTTTCTTGAACGTATCACCCAGCTTTATGAGCAAAGTGCAACTGTTAGACGCATCGGGCAATACGTCAGGAACTGGTGGCGATGGGTGAGAGCTGGGGTGGTGATAAGTGATGAACCTTCACACATTCGAGCGCGTATAAACAGCCACTAGCAACCATTAGGACATTTGTTTAGGTTATGTTCCTGTGGGTATCGTCTTGCTTTTCCTCTTTTTTTTGTTTTTTCTTGCTTTGCTTTCGCTCTTCGTTTGACATCTCGCGTGTGCGGTTCATGTGCTCTACCTCTTTCTGTCCTATAGACTTACCTTTGTCACTATATATCTCTTTGTATTCTGTTGGCCTTTTCGGGTTTTTCATGTGTGTTTTTGTTTTGGCTTTCTTGTTTGAAGTTGTCGGTTCTTTGTTTGGACACTTCTTGGTCTCGTGGTTGCACTTGTTCTGTGCCTTCTTCGGTTTGTGTGTGGTCTGCAAAACCTGTTCTCAGTTCATTTGCTTCGGGTCTCAGCAGAACCCCCCTTTCGTACAATACTCCTTTTATCGAAAGCATAATATCTTTCATTAATGCGAATCCTTATTTGAGCCTTGTAATTTATAGCGTGTGCCTGATGTTTCTTTTAACCATTCAAAGTCTAGACCATACGAATTGGTATATGACGATAAAATGACCAACATTCTCCAAAAAGCTATCCTAAATTAAATGTCCGCTTTGGGTCGGAAGCGGTCTTACGATTGAATTCTAACTGTTCGGTGAGGAAAATAAAAGTAGGTGCGCAGAAAAGGTCTGTTATCGGCCAAAAGAAGTCAGTTAGTCTGTTGGATTGAATGGCGGCTTGACAAGATCGACGAGCGGACAAACGTCCGTTTTCAGCTGTTCACAGCCGGATCTTTTGACTTGTCAATTTCTCTCAGTTCTTTATTTCGGGTCCCCGGGCTTCCAGCCTTCCAGTCCGTGCAACGCACGGACGTCCGGCACAACACCCTCTTTAAACGTGCGTAGGGGAACGAATTTCAGATCGTTCCAGCGGGCAATGCCGAGTTCGATGGAAAACTCTTCCAGCTTATGAGGCTCTTTGGTCTCGACGGCCCAAAGGAAAGTGTGTTCGAGACCCGAATGATACTGGTCCAATATAGCAGTGACTCCATACTTCTTCATCAACGGTTGGAGGTCCATCGTGCTAACCGCGATCACCTCTTTAGCCGTCTCGCGATTGTTGACTGGGCAGTCGTGCTTGCTGTGCGCGCCGTAGATTCCCCACAAAGTTGGTTCCGCCGAGGTGCTTTCTGCCGAGGCGTCTACAGCGAAGAACGGGACCAAAGCGATAATCGATGCATAGATGAAATGTTTTATTTTCATGACTGGTCTCCAAACTGTTCAGACAAACCTACCCCGTCTTTTGACGGGTTTGGCTTTGTCGCTGTTTTAGGTGATATAATAAGGAATAATGTATCATAATTAATTTACCTTAAAAAATAAAATCGTTTACCCCTTGAAATAAGGGCAATTCATTATTCTTATTCTCGCTATTACCTGTACGTACTATATAGGTCCGCTTTGGGTCGAAAAGGGTCTTTTCAAATAATTTTAAAACGGCAGTTCAGTTGCAAAAAATCGCTACCAAAATTCTTAAAATTTCCTTATGAGAAGTTCGGTTTTCATGCGGCCGGATGACCGCTTGTTATTGCAACAATAATGGATAGGGTCTGTTATCAGCAGTCTCCGGAATGAGGGAGAATGACAGTTCGTGAGCCTCCATTTGGCCCGGGGAACTCCCTGAAAAGAGATTTGATCATATTCGGCATCACACCGGTTATATGAGGACAGCTTCCCGAACTTTTAACTCGGCCTTCATATATTTTTTTGGGTAGAGAAGAGTTTAGAGATTTAGCTTCAACTATATCAACAGCAAGATTTCTTGTGTATTGGGTTGAGGTAACGGTTTGACTTCCAACAATTCCATAGGTTGGCATTTTGTAGGATGTCCCCGAATAATTAGCATACCCACCGCCGCCACTTATGCTACCTGAATGACGTGTGGTACCTCCTCCTGTAGAACCATAGATGGGAATGGAGGAGGTTGTGGTTTCTCCTGAATCGATTCCGTATGAAACAAAAACGATGTAGTCAGGTTCTTGGTTATCTTCTGCAATACTAAAGCCTGAATATTTTAGAAACAATCCAATGGTTGTTGCGTAACTTTGGAACTCCAAGCTATTCGCAAGTGACTTATTGAAGGGGACAACTTTAATTTTATTTTGGTCTAAATTATTTGGGATATTGTGGAAGGTGGTAATATGAGAAAGCACTTGAGAGCCACAGCCTGAAAAAAGAAAAGCGGCTATAGTAATTAGCAATAATTCCCTTAACATGAAGAATTTTTTGATCCCCATTTTTCCATTCCCAAATTCATTGTAATTCCGCTATTTAGACACACCCCGCGTAGGGTAGTACGGGTAAAGGCTGAGGAGAAATATCACGTACAGCTAGCAACAAGTCATCTCGGCAAAATGAGCACTTAACCGTTGCCCCTCTGGCGAAGAGTAGCCCCAAGGGGAGTCGAACCCCTGTTTCCGGCGTGAGAGGCCAGCGTCCTAACCACTAGACGATGGGGCCATATAATATGGCGGGTGGTTACCTTAACTCAAGTGGAGAAATCTAGAACCCGTCTTTTTTCATGATGGGCGGACCGGACCGGTTTTTCTTTTTCTCTTTGCGGACCGCTTCTTCCGTATCAAGGTCGCGTTTATTCACTCCAAAAATCAGAAACGTCATCAAGGGGTAAGCCGGCAGGGACAGCACTCCCCATGTGAGCATGAATTTGTTCCCCGCAGAAATCATGCCTCCATCGCTCCCCTCATTCCCACTTGTGCCAAAAGCCAAAAACAGCATCAGACCCAGGATCATACCCATTAATGAAGAGATTGAGGTTTTATGCGCCACCTCATTCATATATAGTGTCGGCAAAAGCGGGAAATCACTTACATAAGCGCCGATGAGTCCCAAAGTAAACATAATAAACATCGCCGCCATTAAAAATTCGTTAGTGATAGCAATGGTCGCCACCAACTGGTAAACGGGGGCCCAAAGCGCGACAATAAATGGATTACGGTAAATATTCATATTTCCTCAAAAGCGGAGAATTTCCGCCGGACATTGCCTCCACGGCTAGTGGCCAAAGGGTGGCTCGGGTACAAGGATTCGAACCTCGACATTCAGAACCAGAATCTGACGTCCTACCGTTAGACGATACCCGACCACTAATTCCTTGGAAAACTTGATTTATAATAGTTTTAGATGCGAAAACTGTCAAGCAGAGAACCTTTGCGGGTAACTGGCAATAACCAATGACAGCTAGCATTTATTTTTTCCGGCTTAACGAGCCGTTTCTCATTGGCCCCACGCCGAGTGGGTGGAAGGAACCTTTAACTATGCGCATAATTTCAGGCACCGCCCGGGGAACCCGTCTGGCCAGTCTGGGCTCTGCCGACATCCGCCCTACCCTAGATCGGGTCAAGGAATCGTTTTTCAATCAGGTCGGCCCCGGCCTCGAAGGGGTGGCCTTCCTCGATTTGTTCGCCGGTAGTGGAGGCATGGGCGTTGAGGCGCTTAGTCGGGACGCAAAAACGGTAGTGTTTGTCGAACCCAACCCAGAAGCCCAGCGCATCATCATGCAAAACCTGGAAAAATGCAAAATGACCAGCGACGCCCCGCGCTGGGTTTTGTTGAAATCCCCTGCCCTCGCTGGATTGCAAACACTTAAGGAACGGGAACTGGACTTCGACCTAGTCTATATAGACCCGCCTTTCGCCGACGACTTGTATGAACCGACCTTGCTGGAGCTATCGCCATCGGGAATACTACGCCAGGATGCTACGATCGTGGTGGAACATTTCCATAAAACCGTTTTGCAGAAAAACTATGGTAAACTTGAGTTTTATAAAGATCGGCGATTGGGCGATTCCTGCCTTTCTTTTTTTCGATTTAAAGACTCCCTTTAAACTATGACGGATACACAAAAAATTGTTATTGCTATGAGCGGTGGGGTAGACAGCTCCGTGGCTGCCGCGATCATGAAGGAACGCGGATACGAGGCGATTGGGGTTTCTCTGCAGTTGTGGAACTATTCCAATTCGGATAACCGGTTCGGCACCTGTTGTTCTCTCGATGATATGGCCGATGCCCGACGGGTGGCAGAGCGGGTCGGCATTCCTTATTACATCCTCAACATGGAAAAAAAGTTTAAGGAAGAGGTGGTGGACTATTTCATCTCGGAGTACATGCAGGCGAGGACACCGATTCCCTGCACACTGTGCAACCAGAAACTGAAATTTGAAGAGTTGATCCACAAGGCTGAGTCGTTTGGGATTCGGCGCGTTGCTACCGGACATTACGCCTCCATCGTCAAGCATTCTTCCGGGAAGTTAATGGTACGCCGGGGCCAGGACCGGTTTAAAGACCAGAGTTATTTTCTGTTCAACTTGTCGCAGGAACAACTGGCGCGGCTGGAGTTTCCGCTCGGCGACATGGATAAAAAAGAAGTGCGCGAGCGCGCCCGGCAACTAGGATTGAACGTGGCCGAGAAAACCGAGTCGCATGAAATCTGTTTCATTCCTGACAACGACTATCCCCGGTTCATCGCCAATCAGTTAAACGGCCAAGCCCTGCAGGAGGGAGAGATCGTCAACTCCGCAGGCAAAGTTCTGGGCAAGCATCCGGGCTACCCGGCGTTCACCATCGGACAGAGAAAAGGGCTCAACCTTGGCGGCCTCAAGGAACCCCATTTTGTGACGCATATTGACCCGGTGCAAAACCGCATTACCGTTGGCCCTAAGCACGAACTGGCCCAACCCGACTGCACGGTGAACCAGGTGAAATGGAGCCTGGAATTTTCCGGTCCATTCCGCGCCGATGTGCAGATCCGTTACCGACACCAGGGGGTCCCCGCAACCGTGACACCGCTTGACGGCTTGCGGGCAAAGATCGAGTTTGACGAACCACAGATTTCCATCGCACCCGGCCAGTCCGCCGTATTTTATCAGGATGACTGCGTAGTCGGCGGTGGGTGGCTGGAATGAGCGAAGCGGTTCAAGTGGCGGTGGAAGCGGCTTTAGCCGCCGGAAAAATCCTGCGCGAACGAAAGGACTCCATCGGGAAAATATCTTACAAAGAATTTTATGATCCCGTCACAGAAGTCGATCTCCTCTGCGAGCAGACGGTTATCTCCCGCATCAAAAAAACCTTTCCCGAACACGATATTCTGGCCGAAGAGTCCGGTAGCACCCAAGGCAACTCGTCAACAAGCAAATGGATCATTGACCCACTTGATGGCACTTTGAACTATTCCCACGGTTACCCTTGTTATTGCGTTTCGATCGGATTGGAACACGAAGGCCAGTTGGAAGTCGGTGTGGTGTACAACCCCTGCCTCGACGAGTTGTTCGTTGCCGAACGAGGCAAAGGGGCCAGCCTCAATAACAAGCTCATCAAGGTTTCCATCATCCCCACATTAAAAGAAAGTCTGCTCGTTACAGGTTTTCATCCCAAAGTGATCAATTCGCTCGATGATAATTTGGACCATTTTTGTCGACTCATGAAATTATGTCAGGCGGTGCGCCGTCCCGGCTCCGCCGCCATGGACATGGTATATACAGCCATGGGCCGGTTCGAAGGGTTCTGGGAGCTCAAACTCAGCCCCTGGGATGTCGCGGCAGGCGCATTGATCGTGACAGAAGCCGGGGGCACCCTGTCGAAGTTTGATGGAAGCCCGGCAACGATTTACGATGAAGAAATCCTGGTCAGCAACGGCCTCATCCATCAGGAGATGGTGGACGTCTTACACCGGGCAACACCCGGTGGTAACGAGCAATAAAGTTTACTGGCTAGAAAAAATTTATCTCGCTTAAGAGCCCTTGTTATTCGCTTCCTCGCCAGAGGGCCCGGCCTGCCCCATGAAGAAAATATTTTTGCTGATTCTAATCATTGCCGGTGGATGCCAGACCGTTCCGGATAAGGACTGCCTCGGTTGCGCCCATGACCTCTATCTATGGAAAACGGCGGTGGACACAGTTGCCAAGGCTAACTTCCCCGATGAGGAATATAACGCCGTGGTGCATTACACAGATTTTTCCAACGCCTGGGTGACCACGGGAAACGACGTCCATATCACCGATGATCTTCTGTTTCAATTAACGCCAGAGCAGAGAGTGGCCGTGGCGGCGCATGAAATCGGACATTTGAAAGCGGGTCATTATTATTCCAGCATGGGAGTTTCGATTCTTACATCCATCGCCTTTTCCGCGGCCAATGTGTTTGTGCCGGGGGTGGGATATGCCGAGTATCTGGTGAAACCGGTTGTCGTTGGCGGGTTCTCCCGCCCGCAAGAACTGGAGGCCGATAAACTGGGGGTCAGTTATTTGGTGAAGGCCGATGTGCCGCCTTATCATTTGATTGAAGTGTTTCAGGTTTTCCGTAAGGAGTCTGGAGGCAAGTCCGATGAGGCCAGCTATTTTTCCACCCATCCGACCACGAGCGAACGCATCAAGCAGATAGAAAGTTTTTATGAAGCATCGGAACCTCAGGTGAAGGAAAACTAAACTTTTTCAGCGGCATCCGGTTTCACCAAATAGGTGTATCCACTCAGCCCCGACTTATAGAGATCGAGAAAATCATCGGCTTCTTGTTGCGTGACCACGCCCCGTTGCACACACCCGATCAGGAAACTATCTATGCGCCCTGCAAGTTCATCGGCGCTGAACTGCACATAGTCTAGAACATCCGCCACATCTTCTCCTTCAATGATCTGCTCGTAGTTCACCGATCCGTCTTCTTTAATTGAAACGTGAACCGTATTGGTATCGCCGAACAGGTTGTGCAGGTCTCCCAAAATTTCCTGATAAGCTCCGGTGAGAAAAATGCAAAGGGAATAGCTTTCATCTGGTTTGAGGGAATGCACCCTCATGGTGTTTTCCGTTCCACGGTGGGTGCCGATGAAGTTGTCTATCCTTCCATCCGAGTCGCAGGTGAGGTCTTCCAGCGTTGCGTCGCGGTCGGGTTCTTCATTCAGGCGGTGCAGGGGCACAACCGGAAACACCTGGTCAATCGCCCAAGAGTCGGGCACCGATTGGAACACAGAAAAATTGCAGAAATATTTGTCGGCCAGCTTGGTTTTAAGGGAGCGGATATCATCTGGCAGGAATTTCAGCCGGGAACTCAGTTTTTCAATTTTACGACAAATCCCCCAATAAATACGTTCGGCCACAGCTCGGTCGGCCAGGGAAATCAGGCCGAGTAGAAACTTATTCTGTACCTCCTCTTTCAGGTGCACGGCATCGTGCCACGACTCGATCAGGTTTTTGTTGGAGGTGGAGTCGAGCACATCAAAAATTTCTTTCACCACTTCAGGCGCATCATCGGCAATTTCAATCTGGTCACTCCATTCCGGAAAGCTGGTCACATCCAGCACGTTTACAACAAGAATAGAGTGATGTGCTGTCATGGCACGACCCGATTCCGAAATGATATTCGGATGCGGCAGGCCTTCTGCCCGACAAATTTCCAGCAGGTGGTAGACCACGTCGTTGGCATATTCCTGCACTGAATAATTGGTGCTGGACGCAAAGGTAGACCGCGACCCGTCGTAGTCAATACCTAAGCCACCGCCCACATCTATATACTGAATGTTGCATCCAAACTTCATCAATTCAGAATAGAACCGCCCTACTTCTTTCAGGCTGTTTTTGATTCTGCGGATATTTGTGATCTGACTTCCCAGATGAAAGTGAATCAGTTTGACACAATCGAGGATATTTTTATTTTTGGCGATTTCCAGGGCTTCCATCAGTTCCATCGTGTTCAATCCGAACTTGGAGTATTCCCCGGCTGAGGAGGACCAACGCCCCTGCCCCGCACTCACCAGCTTGATGCGGAGTCCGATATTGGGTTGCACCCCCAGTTCCCCGGCTACTTTCTCGATCAACGTCAGTTCATCAAGTTTCTCCACAACGATGAATACCTTTTTACCCAGCTTCTGGCTCATCAATGCCAAACGAATGAAGGCTTCATCTTTATAGCCATTGCAGACCAGCAAGGCTTCCGGGTTGTCGAGGATGGCGAGTATGGCGTGCAGTTCCGGCTTGGACCCGGCTTCCAGTCCGATATTGAAAGGCTGTCCGAATCTTACAATCTCCTCCACCACCTGCCTTTGCTGATTGACTTTGATGGGATAGACCCCGTGATACTGACCCTCAAAACCATATTCTTCAATGGAGTTTTGAAATGAGTTGGCAAGGTTGGCGATGCTGGCTTTAAGAATGTCTGAAAATCGAATCAGCACCGGCAGAGAATATCCCTTGGACTGGATATCATCGACCAGTTCCTTGAGGTCAATATGATGCGCGCTCTTCCTGTCGGGGCGCACAACAATGTTGCCCTTGGAATTGATGTCGAAATAACCCGCTCCCCAACCATTAATGTTGTAATGTTCGCGGGCTTCGTCGATGGTCCATTTCGTCATAGCGCAATTGTTCTCTCAAAAACATTTCAATTATTCGGATAATTTAAACTACCCCATCGTGAAGAAATGTCAATTGAAAACAAAGGCATTCTTTGATCCGCCAATCTGTGCTATAAAATCCGGGTTATATTGTTGAGTCCATTGTATGGAGCAGAAAATATTCATGAAAATTGAAAATGTGGAAGTGCGGGACATCGCCAGCAAATTCGGAACCCCCGTTTATGTATACAGCATGGAACACCTTCGCCGTTCGATTGGCGAGATCAAGCAATTGGCCCCTGTTACCCGTTACGCCATGAAGGCCAATTCCAATATCCGCATTCTTAAGGAAATGCTCGACAACGGGGTCAAAATTGACGCGGTCAGTGTTTTTGAAGTGCAACGCGCCCTGCGTGCGGGATTTAGCACCGATGACATCTGCTTCACCAGCGATGTCTTTTTCAACGATGAGGATGTGAAGTTCTGTCTCGAAAACAATATTTACTGCAATTGCGGCACATTAGGGATGGTCGAGGAATATGGCAAGGCCCTAAAAGCTACGGGCTCCGGCTCCTCAAAAATTTCAATCCGGATCAATCCCGGCGAAGGCGCCGGCCATTCTAAAAAAACCAATACCGGCGGCCCCTACAGTAAGCACGGAATCTGGTACCAGAACCTGGATGAGGTGAAACGGTTATTAAAAGAATACGACTTGACCTTGTCCGGCGTACATATGCACATCGGGTCTGGCGGCGATATGGAACATCTCAAACGCATCACCGGAAAACTGGTAGAATTCGCCAAACAGTTTGAAGAGGTGGAAACCGTAAACTTTGGCGGAGGACTGCCCTACCAATATGATCCCGACCAACCGCAGGAAGATATTTCCGGATACAAAACCATTCTCGAAGAACGTGCGAAGCTATTAAAGGATCATTTTGGTCGGGACATCGTCTGCGAAATCGAACCGGGCAGAAGGTTCGTGGCGGGTTGCGGAACCCTGATCGGAGAAGTGCGTTCTCTCAATCACACCTTCGATGAAGAGGGAAAACGTATCGACTATGTGCTGACGAATGTCGGCTTCTGCCATCTCCTCCGCCCCATGGCGTATGGATCGTTTCATCCTATCTGGTTTGTCGGCGAAGACCTCGGACCGGAGCAGGATCTCATCGTTGCCGGACCGGTTTGTGAATCTGGAGATGTGTTGACGCAAAAAGACGAAGAACCGGTAGCCCGAAGACTGCCCATGCCGAAACCCGGAGACTGCATCGTGATCGGCGGAGCGGGAGCTTACGGTCACGTCATGTCCTCGAACTACAATTCCCAGCCACTCATTCCGGAAGTGGTGATCGATGGCGACCGTTGTGTGCAAACCCGAAGCCGCCAGACCCTTGACGATATCCTGCAGTCGGAAAACCAGACTGATTAACCTCTTTTTTAGTTGGCCTCTTTAAAACAGCGGGTCTATTTTCTCAGCCATCTGCACATCGGCGAGAGTGACCCCTCTTGCCGTATGGGTCCAGTAGCGGATGGTGATGCGTTTATAGTTGATAATGATGTCCGGGTGATGATTGTTGTCTTCCGCTGCTTCGGCAATCTTGCCCACAAAAGCAATCCCTTCCATGAATTTGGAGGCATGGTGGACCCGCCCAATGTAAGGCACCCCTTTTTCGTTCTTGCCGGTTTTCCATTCTGGCGCCATTTCTTTCAACTTTTCTTCCAGCTCCTGTTCAGTCAGGGCAATCTTTTCTACCATTTTCAAAACTCCATAAATTTATATCCCGGCGCAGACCGGGTTTGATAATCAAACAAGTTGGTCCAGTTTTTTACGCAGGGTGGTTTCGTGCGCCTTGTATACAAAACTTTCTTCGCCATTAATGCGCACCACCGGAATGCGCTCCTTATAAGACGCAAACAGAACAGGATCAGATTCAATATCCGTCAGGGTAAGAACTACTGGATAATCGGGAAGCACCCGCTCAACAATAGCCTTCGCGTCATCGCAGAGACAGCAATCTTTTTTGGTCAGAATTTCAATTTCTATTGGTATGACTTCCCCCCCCCCCCCTCATATCAAAGAGAAGATTTGGAAACCTACATCCAGAAGCTTAGCGATTATTATTGGCAGCAAAACGTTCTGACCTATTTCCAGCGGCGGTTCGCCGCTACATGGAGTGGGTCATGGTTGTAATTTTCCCCCAGATAATGAGGCAGGTGAACAACAGGATGAATCCAACCAGAACCGTCATCGCCAACGGCCGTTTCTTCCAATATCTCTCTTTATTTTGATCGACGAAGGGAATGGCGGCCAGAAACAAAATGATCAACGGAGGAGCGACAATCATAAAAGGCACCCACAGGTTTTCCAAAGCATATATCCAGACAAACTGCCACGGCGGCTTGGTCACTTCCAGTCCCAGCACCGGTTCTTCTCCCAGTGGTGGGGCGATGGTGAGAGCCAAAAGGCAGATCAACAGAAACACCCCCGCTCCCGCTCTTTGCAGGTATGCCATGTGCCGGGTAAAAGACATGTCCTTACTTTTTTCCTGCGCTTCGGGCAGAGGCGACAGCTTGTGGAATTTAACGTAGAACAGGTGTAGTCCCACCATCAACAAAGTGATGATCGGGAGCAACGATATATGGGCCATATAAATCCGGTTTAACAGTGGCACTCCCGGCGCAAATTCTTCGGTCAGTGGAAAGCCAAAAATGCCGATTTGCTCTGCCACATAGAGAAAATGCGCCAGTGCTTCATAGGCTTCCTGATCCCATTTGATAACCGTACCAGTAAACAGCAAGGTCACCATCAGCAACATCAGGCCGATTCCTATCAACCAATTTATTTCACGGGGATTTTTATAGGATGCGGTAAAAAAGACGCGTATCACATGCAGAGTCATGGTCACGGTCAGCACTTCCGCCGCCCAGAAATGAATGCCCCGCAGGAACCAGCCTAAATAAACCTGATCGACCAGATAATGCAGGCTCTGGTTGGCACGTTCCGGGTCAGGCACAAAAAACTGTGCCAGCAAAATTCCACTGAGAACCAGAACCGTGAAGGACGACAGGGTCATTCCCCCAAGAGAATATTTTATGGAGTTGGCGTGTTCTGGAATGTCGTATTCAAGAAGCTGAAAGCCTAGCCGGTCTTGCAAAATTTTTGAAAGTCCGTTAGCCATCAGTTCATTCTCCCGGCCGCATGTAAGTGAGACCGGCAAAAGCTAAGCCAGCAAACAGGGTGATGCCGACAGCTGTTCCAAACCCCTTGCTGGATGAAGAAACCCTCTCATGGTGAGAAAGCTCGACCTGAGCCTCCTGATGCGCGTTATGATTTCCCTCCATTTTCATACCCTCCATGGGCATAGGATCAGGGGAGACCAGTTCATCTTGTGTGAACAAGTCGGTGGGGGAAAACATGTTATCGAGACCATCATCGGAGTCCGAAAGGGGGTCGACCTCTTTAGCAGAGTACATTGGGTCTATGGCAGCGGGTTCTTCCGCTTTTTGTTCCTCAGACTTGTGGCCTCCACCATGTGCGAATGCTTCCTGAATTGGAAGCAGGAAGAAGGACGCCAGAAAAACTACCGATGCAAGACAAAATTTATTCACGATCAACTCCCGAGCACCATTTGAGAAAAGGCCTCCAGAGTTTCTTCGTTGGCCCAGTCTCGCGGGCCAATCGCTTTATGGACAATGAGGCCCTCTCGATTGACGATAAAGGTTTCAGGAACGCCAGTGGTCTTATAAACTTTTTTAGCGACTTCGCTTTCGGGATCGAGCAACACAGGGAAAGTCAGATTGAATTTTTTCATGAATGGCTCAATCAAACTCTGATCTTTATCCACGCTGATGGTGAGCATCTCGAATCCGAAGTCCTTATATTTTCGGTACAGTTTTTCCATCGAAGGCATTTCCACTTCGCAGGTTCCGCACCAGGTCGCCCAGAAGTTGATGAACACCACTTTACCGCGATAGTCGGAAAGCTTCACCTTTCCTCCCGCCAAAGTAGACAGTTTGAATTCGGGAGATAAAAATGCCTCTGCCGGATATTCGGTTTCAAAGGGTTTTAACTCCATCTTATTGAGCGACATCACAAACACAGACAAAAGCGCCGCAACCAGAAAGGTGTAAGGAATATAAATGCTGATGGGTTTATCCTGAGCTACGTTTTCCATAATTTTTTTTAAGTTCTGCGATAAGGCCGATAAAACTTTTTGTCCACGGCAATTACAATTTCGTCCAGAGTCTTTCCCTGATTATATAATTCATAGGCGTAAAACACTTCTCCCAGGCAGATATCGCATTTAGAACCGTGCTTGTTCGTGTAACAGGTCAGCAGGGTTTTATGCCCATGATTCTTTTTACAGTAGCAATAACAAAACAGGCTGTCGATCACCTTGGGAATCTCGGCGGCGATGCGGTAGGCTCTCGCCACTCGCCCCGTGAACGAGGCATCGGACATGATCGGGCGGGTTTCAATCAAAAATCCCGTTGCCGGAGCCACCAGCTGAGCCTTCGGCTTGGTCCCGACATAAACACCTCCCACTATCAGGCAGACCAGAAGACCCAGCGCGATAAATGAAATACGTTTTTTACTCATTGATGAGGTTCTGCCGGATTTTTTCTTACCCATACGGAGTACCTCCGTTAGCAACTTGCAATATATTTATCGTGCATCCAAACGGCTTCTCGGCTCAATGAGTCATTGCTTACCGGCCCTGTTATATCCGCTCCTCAGCTCTCATGCCCCGGAGGGGTACACGCCTAGTGGGGATTATATGGACTGCTGAACCTCAATTCAACCCAATTCCCTGCCATCCACCGAGGACAAAGCTTTCCCGCCCCACAGCATCACAATTGGGTGTCTGTGAATTCAATATGGGATGCAGCCTTGACCAACCGGTCGGAGTTTTTCCATTGCAACTTGTCCTGGGGGATGAGAAAGTCGCCTTCGGCATTTCGGAAAGGGCGCCACTCCCGGTCCAGATAAACCTCGTTAGGCCTGAAGCTTGCCTTATAGACCAGGGATGCGTTGTCGGTAATATAATAACCGAGATAAAAATATTTGATCCGGCTCGTGAGGGCATATTCCATCTGCTTCAATACGCTGAAAGTTCCCAGGCTCATTTTTTTGTCGGGAACCTGATAAAAAGTATAAATAGCGGAAAAAGACTGCGAAGTTCTGTCACCTAGCGCCACGCCAATGAGCTTTCCATCAAGATAGTATTCGAACTCAATTCCGAAAGGCGTGTTGACATAAAAAGACAATCGGAAATTTTGTTCGTCTTCCACATCATCCTGCAGGGAAAAAAATCTTTCCTTGTGAGTGAGGTAAAGCTCAAACTTCTCATGAGTATATTGCGGGGAACCGATCTTGACCTCTACACCCTTGCAGGAAGCCAAAGCCCGTTTCTGGTTACGAGCCATTTTGAAATTCTCGGCCCGCACCCGGATGGGGATGCACTGGTAGCAGTCCTGACACCGGGGACGAAAAAAGTAATCCCCAAAATGGCGCATGCCATGAGCCAACAGGTATTCAAACTCTACCTCAGAGACATCCTCAAGCAGGTACTCCTCGAACAGAGATTTTCTATCCTTAAAATACCCACATTGAAATGATCTGGAATCGATAAAATGGGCTAACATATTCACTTCCCCCCGCTGAGCGGAGGGGAATCCTCAAATTAAGCATCTATGATCTCATTATTCTATAATACTTTACCGTCAGATGACAAATCAGGATTAAAGACCTGTCTGCCTGCTATGTATTTTCAGCCCCACGATGGTCAGGAGGTTTGAAATTCTGCCCGTTTTATGATTAACTTTCCTCGCGTGGGCAGGACCCAAATAGCACGGAAACTTCAATAAACGCAAAAGTTACTCCCTTCCCTTGTGGAGATATATCGGTTTGAAGGTATCCATCATCGTTCCCACTCTTAATGAAGAGTTGGTTCTCGAGAAAACCCTGACACAAATCCAACAGCTTTCTCCTCATGAGTTGATTGTCGGCGATGGCGGGAGTGATGATGATACCCGCCTTATTGCCAAAAAGTTCAGCCACCGCGTCATCACCAGTTCCACTGGTCGCGCTATACAAATGAATGCCGGTGCCGACGAAGCCACCGGTGATCTATTGCTTTTTTTGCATGCCGACAACCGACTCGAGCCTGAAAGCTATCGTAAAATGCTGGAGCACATGGAGAACCCTGAATGGATCGGAGGCGCCTTCACACTCTGTATAGAATCCCAAAAATGGTCCATCAAGTTGATTGCCCTGTTAGCCAATATCCGCTCGAAATATTTTGGCCTCGCTTATGGTGATCAGGGATTCTTTGTCCGTAAAGAGGTTTTCAAAAACATGAATGGGTTCTCCCCTCTTCCTATTTGCGAAGATCTTGATTTCTACCGCCGCTTGAGAAAAATAGGACCTGTTATCCTGCTAAAGGAAAAGACGCATACTTCCCCAAGACGCTGGATCAAGGAAGGAATCGTTTTCACCGCAGCGCGGAATATCCTCATCGCCATCCTGTTCGGGCTGGGGTTTCCACCCCGTACCCTGACCAAATGGTATCCCCCCCACTAGCCAGCGTCACGCTGGACCCAGTGAGCAGTAGCGTTATTTGCGAGCAAAGAGTTATCTCGGCTTGTGATAATCCTTCCTCAGCTTTCATGCCCCGGAGGGGTATAAATAGTCCTGCTATCTGCCCCTAAGGCTAGCAGTGCTCGCTTCATTTAACTTTCACTTTTTTCTGTTCAAATAGGGCATCCAAAATAGGGCAATCAGGCACTACTCCCCCTTCACATTTTGAAGAAATTTCAGCCAATATTTTTTCCAGCTTTTTTAAATCCAAAATCTTTTGATGAATATTCCCCAGGTGATGAAGAGTGATATCTTCTACCTGCTGACAGGTGTAAGCCCCACCATCAATTAGTTTCAAAAGGGCTCGGATATCCTCAAGCGAAAACCCTAGTTCCCTGCCACGACGAATAAATACAAGCCGCTTTAAGTGATTTTCACTATAAATCCGGTGTCCACCCCCTGTTCTGGGCGGTTTCGGGAAGATTCCAATCTTTTCATAATATCTGATTGTTTCGATCTTACAATCAGTTTGCCTGGACAAAAGCCCAATGCTTAAGTTTTTTTCTTGATTTGGCATAATAATCCTTGAACCTGTAGTTACTATAGGTTCTATATTATAAATGAATACAGGATTTAATGGAAAGGTGAATCTAGCCAAAAGACAAATCAAATTTTAAGGGGGCAACTATGGACAACACAAAAATTGACCACGAAATCACATCTGCTTTTGGGCTTGATATCCCCCCAATAGCAATGGCCTTTGTTGATGGTCAACCGCAAGGTGTGGAAACTATGGAGGAGGAAGTTCCTTCTTTCTGTACTTTTTGGCGAATGGCGGAGAAAAAATCGTTCTATGCCCCGGCAAATAAACATTATAACTGCCCCATAGGAGCCATGGTGTTGGGATTCGAGATGCCCAAAGAGGTACAGGAACAATTAGGTGGTTTGGTTAAAAAAATGTGTGAATGCTCCTACCTGTCAGAAGATGAACCTGCAAATATTCCTACCATTACAGAGAAAAAAGCCGGCGTGGTTTATGGACCTTTGAAAGACTTTCCTGTGGAACCGCAATTGATCTTGATGTGGTTGAAACCCTCACAGGCAATGATTTACAACGAAGTTTTGGGATGCTGCAAATGGTCTGGAAGTATGGATTCTATGGCATTGGGTCGTCCGGCTTGCGCTGTGATTCCGACGACCTTGAACAAATCACCTTTTGGCATGTCTTTAGGTTGCACTGGAATGCGTACTTTCACTGAAGTTAGTGATGATCATATTCTGGCTACACTCAATTGCAAAGAAATAGATTCCTTCCTGACCAGTCTCCAAACAACTTTATCAGCGAACAAGGAGATGAAAGAATTCTATTTAGATCATAAAAAAAATATCACCGGTTAAATATAGTCCGTTTTCAATTTAAAAGAATTAAAACTTGAATAAAGGAGACAATATTATGCCAAAGAGAAAAGTTGAAGTTTTTACAAGTGGTTGTCCAATCTGTGAGCCCACTGTGGACCTTGTTAAAAGTTTAGCCTGTCCATCGTGTGAAGTAACTGTTTATGATTTAACCAAGGACGATAACAAAGAAATTCAAAACAAGGCTGCATTTTATGGAATCGAAAGGATTCCTGCGGTAGCAGTAGATGGAAAATTATTGGAATGCTGCGAAATGAGTTCAGTTTCTGAAAGCATATTAAGACAGGCAGGGGTAGGGAGCGCATAAATTTTAATTATTTTAGAAGGTTTTTATTATGTCCTTTGTCTACATGAAAATCCTTGAGTCTCGCCCTGAACGTTACGATATAGGGATGGGTCTTTTGACTCTAGGAACATTGACAAAAATAAAACAGCAGATAGCCGAACATACCCATCCCGGCGACCAAGTTCTCGATTTAGGTTGCGGTACTGGAACTCTCGCGCAAATGTGTATCGAGCGAGGAGCACTAGTGACAGGAGTAGACGCCAATAGCGGCATGCTAGCAGTAGCAAAGAGAAATTCGCCCTCAGCAAACTACCTTAATATTAGCCTTAGCAACCTCGATGAACACTTAGGAGATGAATCGTTCGATATTATTTTGAGCACGCTTGCTTTCAGCGAACTGACCCGTGCCGAACGAATTCATGTATTGAAACAGATCAAAAGAATACTGAAAAATGAAGGGAAAGTTCTTATTGGCGATGAAATAATCCCCGAAAACTTTTTCGCCAAATGCTTTTACTATGCATTCAGGTTGCCTATGCGGCTTCTTACTTGGGTTATGACTCAAACCACAACCAATGCCATCCCCAGTTTTGAGGATGAAGTTCGTGAAGCGGGCATGCAAATAGTCAACCGTAAACCATTTATGCTGGGCATGTTCATTCTTTTAGAAATTAAAAAATGATTGGCTGGATTAAAGACATATATCAAACCCTTTTTCGATTTGCCCGATTTCCGTGCGAACCTGAAACAGTGGCTATCGGTAACCCAGACAAATCTTCTCCCATTCTCGTCACATGCAATTTTGACTATACGGTCAGACATCTAAAGGAATATTTGAAAAAAGAAGCTTTAGATTGTTTCCTTTTAGTGGTCAATACCCAAGGAACCAATGTCTGGTGTGCAGCCGCCGAAGGTATTTTTACTACCGAAACAGTTCTTGCCCACTTGAAGGTTTACAATGTAGGGGAACGAGTCAATCACAATCAGTTAATACTGCCGCAATTGTCCGTGGCTGGAGTTAAAAGAAAAGATCTTAAAGAGCAAGGCTGGGAAGGCATATACGGCCCAGTTTACTTTACTGATTTAAAAGAATTTTTAAATAATGGTTTGACCAAGAACAAGGATATGCAGGCTCTCCAGTACGATTATTGGGAGCGTTTTAAAATGGGCCTCAGTCATGCAGTTTTCTGTACGCTAGTCTGTATTCTCCCAATTTTTATTTTTGCTTCCGATTGGTGGATACAATCAGTCGCTCTAGTTTGGTATTTCGCTTTCAGCATGCAACTGGTTGAACATTTTATTCCCCTCGAAAGATTGCTGCATAAAGGTCTAGTGCTTTCCTTGCCAATCTTAGTCCTTGCACTAACTTCTATTTCCGACCCTGTTTTGAAAATACAGGCAACGTCTGGAATTATTGCCCTGGGAGCCTATATTGGATATGATGCGCAAGGTCATTCACATTTTGGGCAAAACCAGCAATCCGGGAAAATTTTTGCCAGAATTTTCGGCTTTTTGGTTCTAGTTTATGGAGGAACGTTATTGATATGAAAAAATATGTGGACTGGGACAAGATAGAAGAAGATACAGTTTCCGCTGAAGAAGCTTGTGAATGCACGAGGAGCAAACTGCAATCACTGATTGATTTCGTGGTGGAATTATTACCCAAAAAAAAGGAATCGTCTTGTTGTGATGAAATGAATCAAGAAGATAAGGGCCAAGGCAATGACAACTGACACAACAGGAACAGCGAAAAAGATTGTGACTTCTATTTGCCCCACCTGCGGTTGTTCTTTAGTTCGGCTGGGTATAGGCTCGGACCGATGGGCACAGACTAATTATGAAGACAAGGAGTATTTCTTTTGTTGCCAAGGCTGCGCCGACCTGTTTAATGAAGAACCTCAAAGATATCTTCAAGAAACCAAGGACCTGGTCGTGTGCCCGACCTGCTTAGCAGAAAAACCGGTGCAATGGACTGTGCGTATGGAAATTGCAGGATGGGAAGCATATTTTTGCCGATGCCCCTACTGCCCGGAAGTATTCCAAAAGGACCCCGATCACTACGTCAAACGTTTACAGGGCGAGATCCCCTATGATGGTGTGTTCGGTCAAGCTGGATGTTGCTCCTCTGACGAATTCGAGCCGATCAAATAAAGAGTTCTGGCGGTTTGTAATATTCTACCGTAGCTGTGATATTTTTCCACTGACTTCATGCCCGGCACGAGCACTTCATGAGCCTGCTATGTCCCCTCCCACGGGAGTCAGAGGACTTCGGTGAATACCAGGATCATCCAGATGACCAGAACGACATTGAAGATCACCCCAACATGAAAAAATATATTGAAGAACCGGCTGTAGGTGAATTTATAGTTTTGATTTTGTTCAGTCATGATTCAGTCCATCACCAGAGTGGTTAAACGTTTTGCCAGTTCTGATCCGCGGATGATCTTGCGCACCGGACGTTCTATAAAGTTTAGACTCATATAAAGCCGTTCCAGATTCATAAAAGTTTGCGACTCGGCAATCGCCTTACCCCCCTCGTCCCGAATCTCATTGCGCCAAATACTCAGGACTTTAAGGTTTTTCAGGCTTGCAGATTTCGCCAGGGCAATGGCCCCCGCATCCCCCATTTTATTCGAGCACAAATACAGTTTTTTCAGATTGGTCAAACACGGGCTTTCTGCAATCGCCTGGATTCCCTCATCGCCGATCCCAGTGCTGTCGAGATGGAGCGCCTGTAAGTGGGGCAGTTGCTCCGAACAGGCCACGACCCGAGCCCCTTGGGGACCAATCGGGTTCGAGTCTAAAAACAGGACCTCCAGGTTTTTAAGATTTGGGGAACCGGCCAGCGCTTCGGCACCCTGGGTTCCGATATTATTAGCTTCCAGCATCAGGCATTTCAGGTTTTTCAATAAATCAGCACCAGCCAGAACTTTGGCCTCCTCATCGCCGATGATATTGTGATTGAGGTAAAGAGAGGTGAGCCCGGTCAATCCTTTCACACGACTGAGGATTTCTATGGACTCTCCACAAAGCTGGTTCTGGCTGAGAAAAAGCTGTTTAACCGAAGACAAGTCTTCGACATCACAAAGCAGGCGCAACTCTTCCGGCCCGATATTTTTATCTTCCAGATCCAGCAGTTTCCCATCCGGGGTCAAGTTTGCCAGAATAGTTTGTTCCAATTTAGATTTAACGGCCTCTTGCAACAGAAAATACCTCCTGAAATTAGCTTAAGGTTTATTTATTGAAGTTTTGTGTACTTTAAAGGATTTCATTTAAAAGATCAAACACAGGTTCGGCTTTCCTTTATAATATTTAATAGACCTAACACAGGAGTGGAATCATTAGGAGAGTTAACATGATTGTTGGAGTTCCGAAAGAAATCAAAACCGATGAGTATCGCGTATCGATGACTCCAGCCGGTGTTCACGATCTGGTAACCCGGGGCCATCAAGTTTTGTTGGAAGATCAGGCAGGAATTGGTAGCGGCATCAGCAATCAGGATTATCTGGATCAGGGCGCCAAAATCGTTTCCCATCAGGAAATATTTTTCCAGTCGGAAATGATCATCAAAGTCAAAGAACCCCTGCCGGAAGAATATGGCCTGTTGCAGGAAGGGCAGATCCTTTACACCTATCTGCACCTGGCCCCGGCGCCCGAGCTGACCCAGGCACTACTGGATAAAAAGATCGTGGGCATTGCCTACGAAACTGTGCAATTGCCCGATCGCTCCCTGCCTCTTCTCATCCCTATGAGCGAGGTGGCAGGACGTATGGCCGTGCACGAAGGCGCAAAATATCTTGAACGGGAAAATGGTGGGCGGGGCATTCTTCTCGGCGGTGTGCCCGGTGTCGATCCCGGTCATGTGGTGATCATCGGGGGAGGTATTGTCGGAGCCAACGCCGCGAAAATGGCCATTGGCACCGGAGCCCAGGTCACCCTGCTCGATATCAGCCTGCAACGCCTGCGTTATCTCGATGATATTCACGGAAGCCGACTCAGAACCCTGATGTCGAATCGGTTCAATTTACTGGAATCACTGCGCACCGCAGACCTCGTCATCGGAGCTGTGCTCATCCCCGGCGCCAAGGCTCCGCGCCTTATCACCCGTGAGATGCTGACTCCGATGCAGAAAGGATCGGTCGTAGTCGATGTCGGCATTGATCAGGGAGGTATCCTCGAGACTTCGCGCCCGACAACACATAGTGACCCCATCTTTGAGGTTGAGGGAGTGATCCATTATTGTGTCGCCAATATGCCGGGAGCCCTGGCCAGAACATCGACCTTCGCGCTCACCAATGCCACATTCCCTTACGCTCTGGAACTTGCCGAAAATGGCTATCGGAAAGCCCTGAAAGAAGACCCAGCCTTGAGAGCCGGACTCAATGTCTGCCTGGGGGCTGTGACCCACCCGGAAGTCGCCAATGCGCTGGGTAAAGAATTCACTCCACCGGAAAAGTTTTGCTGACCCCGGCGAGCCGCCGGTGGCAGATACGATGGCTTTCTCTGGCGAGCAAAGAGTCATCTCGGCAAATAAAGCTATAACCAGTTTCCAGCGGAGGTACTCCGCCCACTAGCCGCCAGTGGCAGATACGATGGCTTTCTCTGGCGAGCAAAGAGTCATCTCGGCAAATAAAGCTATGGCCAGTTTCCAGCGGAGGTACTCCGCCCGATAAAATAAACATGAACTTGCAAAAGGTTTCTTATAAGATACGAATCAAACGTGATCAAGCAGTATGGAGAAACTACAATGAGTGAAGGGGGCCGGGATTCCCATTTCAATGTGAACGTTCGCACTGGCATTGGTTCAAGAGCCGCAATGGCAAATAATGAGGACCCGTTTCTTCGTGCCATGGAAATTCAAGAACGGAAGAGGGCAAAAAAAGAACTGGAAACACCCAGGGAAGAAGTAGTTGTTGTGACTCCTCCCGCAGAAAACGCTGAACCTGCTTTGAGTGAGGTGATTCAAGAAAAAGCCGCAGTGTCCGTTGAGGAAGAACTTCCTGCCGTGGAATCCCCGCCTGCTGAACCTGCTAAAGCTCCCCCTAAACCCTCAGGCGGTGGCGTACCCGGCCCGGCACCCAGAAGCGATTTCACCGCAGAGGAAAAAGCCGCCATGTTGAAACGGGCCAGAGCTCATGCTGTGGAAGTCCAGGCAAGAAAAAAATAAACAAGTGAAATTTGAAAAAATGGAATCAAACTTGATCGGGATTATTCGCGTTTCCATAGTATTATTTCGGCTTAACCTGGGGAAACCATGAAAGAAAAAGAAGAGCCGGAAAAACGAAGAGAAAACCCCATTTTCACGATTTGGGTCCATACCGGTTATGCAGTACTGATTCTTTCCATGATTGGATGGATGGTCTACATGGAGTTTTTTATGTAGTCCTCAATTCACAAACCCAGTCCATTGCTGAAAACCATTGAAATTTTGAGAGTTGGGCCAGAAGGCCTTTTTAGCAATCTCGTAATATACCCGGTCGGGGTTGGAAATCCCTGTATAGTTAGTCTACCTGAAAACTCATAGCTAAAATAAAAGCATAAATATTTTATCCTTTTAATAAAAACAATCAAACAAAAAGATAAATCATGGCGAACGAAGAACACCTTAAACTCATTAAACAAGGGATTAACAACTGGAATGCATGGAGAGAAAAGAACCCGGAGAACCACCCGGATTTGTCCCAGGCCGATTTAAGAGGAGCCAAGCTGCAAAAAGTCAATCTTGTTGACAGCAACCTCAAGGAATGCAAACTTCAATTTTCAAACTTAACGGGAGCCAACCTGGAAGGGGCCAACCTGACCAAAGCCAAATTACAGGAAACCTGTCTGCAAAGCACTCGTATGAAAAACTGCAATCTGTCAGGAGCGGGGATGCTGGAATCCAACCTTCAATATGCCGACCTTGAAAACGCCAATCTTGAAGGAGCCCAATTTAATGAAGACACCCTATTCAACCAGACCAATCTTAAAGGTGCCAACCTCATCTCAGCGACCGGCCTGAGCTCTGCTCAATTAGACCAGGCTCTCACAGATAAACAAACCCGTTTGCCCGATTACCTAGAGGAAGAAATGGACGATGACTTTCTCCTGCAATTTTAAATATCCCAAGACTGATTCTGGCAGGCTCGTCTCTGAGTAATTCATAGGCTGGAGAAGTTCTTGAACCAGCCAGCCTCCCATCCCCTTACTTTCACACCTGACGGGCGTAATTAAATCTTTACATTTTTCCATAAAAACGTAAAAATATAGTTACTATTTTCCAGATATTCCAGCTTCATTCATAAGCTTCTTTTCCAATTTTCATTTTCTCATTACGAAGAAAGGAAAATAATATCATTAATTTCAAATAGTTGTAAGGCCTTCCGCAGGCACATATTTTTATCAATCTGTTATTAACAGTTTGTGGCACCTATTTTGCTCTATAAATACTACGGGCCTTAAAGACCAAACTTTTAGTAATCCAAACCCTCCAGGTTCTGGAGTAAAAATTAAGAATTTGGATGGTTGAATTTGGCCACTGCAAATATCTAATGCTAGACAAAAATGACATTTTAAAGGCCAAGATCCTGATAGTGGATGATGAAAGCTCAAATATCATCGTTCTGGAGACTGCGTTAAGACAGGCAAAATACACCTCCATCACCAGCACAACGGACTCCAGAGAAGCTGCCTTGCTGTACCAAAAATTACGGCCGGATCTTGTTCTACTGGATTTGAGAATGCCAAACTTGGATGGTTTTGAGGTGATTGAGCAAATAAAACATATCGAAACAGATTCTTATGCGCCCATTCTGGTATTGACCGCCGAGTCAGACCCGACTGTTCGTCTCAAGGCCCTGCAAAGTCGGTGCCTGAGACTTTCTGTCTAAACCTCTTGATCTGTCGGAAGTACTTTGCAGAATTCGAAATATTCTTGAAGTGCGTTTGCTGAACAAAAACCTTGAAGCGCAAAAAGACTTTATAGAGCAGAGGGTTCATCAACGAACCGTCGATTTGAAACAGGCCAATCAACAACTTGAAAAGGAAGTGGCCGAACGGAAACGGTCAGAACAAGAGTTGCAAAAAGTGAATCAGCAACTTTTGCACGCCGAAAAACTTTCGGCCCTGGGTCAATTGGCCGCAAGTATCGCACATGAATTCAACAACCCGCTTATGGGAATTCGTAATACCCTCAAGCAGGTTCAGAAGGGAACCCATCTGGAAGACTCGTTGGCAGAACTGGTTAAGCTTTCCATAAATGAAAGCAATCGTGTCATGAACCTCGTCCTGCAACTTAAGGATTTTTATCGTCCCTCATCGGGTACCCGCCATCCCTTGAACCTTCATGACGCAATTGATGACATGCTCATGCTTAAGAAAAATGAGTTTCGCAAAGAGAATATACAACTGACAAAGGAATATTCGGATTGTTTGCCCGATGTGAACGTGGTGGAAGACCAGATCAAGCAGGTCATCTTAAACCTTTTGCAAAACGCCAATGAGGCATGCCCCAGAGGGGGATCGCTCACCATTCGCACCCGAGCCCTTAATTCCTCCGTTGAAGTGGAGATTGAAGATACCAGACAAGGAATACAACAGGAATATATGGATAAACTTTTTGACCCCTTTTTCACAACCAAGGGAGAAGTAAAAGGCACCGGCATGGGCCTTTCGGTCAGCTATGGAATCATTAAGAGACATGGGGGGGGATATAAGAGTCAAAAGTACTGCAGGAGAAGGCTCCAAATTTATAATCACCCTCCCTGTTAAAAAAAATGCTCAGGAACTAACTTAAATAATCAGAGGTTTAAAAACCATAAATTTGGGGAATATTGAAGATGACTACTGACGAGAAAATCGTCCGGTTATCCCTCAAAAGAGAGCTTCAAAACAAAAACTATGCGGTGGAAGATTTTGAATCGGCAAAAAGTGCCCTGACTTCCATCACAGAAGACTGGCCAGGCATACTGGTGAGCGATGTCATGATGCCTAAAATGAATGGCTTGACCTTGATGGAAAAAGTTAAGGAAGTGGACCCGGAAATTCCGGTCATTCTCATTACAGGCCAGGGAAACATTCCTATGGCTGTCCAGGCCATCCAAAACGGAGCGTATGACTTTTTGGAAAAGCCTTTCGCCACAGAAGCCTTCATAGATGCCATAAAACGCGCTTTGGAAAAACGCCGGCTTGTTATGGAAGTGAGAAGGCTCCGGGCTAAAATCAATAAACAAAGCGAAACCAGTAACACTATTATCGGAAAATCCCTGGCCATCGAACGGCTTCGCCAGATTATCACCAATATCGCCGATGCCGATGCCGACATTTTGCTCCTAGGGGAAACGGGAACAGGGAAAGACCTCGTCACGCAAAACATCCATCAGGCCAGCAAAAGAAGGAATCATAATTTCACCGCTATTAATTGCGGCGCCATGCCTGAAAATATAATTGAAAGCGAGTTGTTCGGCCATGAAGCCGGAGCCGACCGAAAAAGAATCGGTAAGTTTGAGTACGCCAACAAAGGCACGGTCTTTCTCGATGAAATCGAAAGCATGCCCTTGCACCTTCAGGTAAAAATTCTCCGCGTGATTCAGGAAAAAGTGATTGAAAGAGTCGGGTCCAACGAAACCATACCTCTCGATATCCGCATCATTGCCGCAACAAAAACCGATTCGAAAGTAGCCAGCGAAAAAAACCTGTTCCGCGAGGATTTGTATTACCGGCTCAATGTGGTGCGAATCACTTTGCCTCCCCTACGCGAACGGATCGAAGACCTTCCTCTATTGTTTCAGCATCTGGTTGTGGATGCCTGTTCGCGTTACCATCAGAAAACCCCTCCCGTTCCCTCTCCTGAATATATTCAGGAGTTGCAAACCCGACGTTGGGAAGGAAATATTCGCGAACTTAAGAATGAAGCCGACAAATTTGTCCTCGGCATTCCCCAGCCCAGCGAACCAAGCACAGGAAACGATATCCAGCTTTCTATCCAACAAACACTTAAGAATCCTCCAACCGGATTGAATAACCAACTGGCCGTAATAGAAAAAAGCTTGATCGCCCAAGAGTTGACGCGCAATAGAGGGGATATTAAAAGAACCTATACCAATCTGGGCCTTTCCCGACAAACTCTTTACAACCGGCTCAATGCCCTGGGGCTTAAGCGCAAAGATTTCATTTAACCGTATAAATAGGGATAGCTTTCAGGAAAATTCAAACCGGCGGATGGACTCCACCATGGCTGAGGCAGAACGGGCACTGATAAATTTTTGCTGGTCATATCCCTTGACCATGTCCCAGGCCTGTTCAGGATATTTTTCAATCAGAGGAAGAGCTACATCATCCAGCATCCATTGCCCGTGGCGGATATCTTCTCGAATGTGAAGGTCCCAATAGCTGATGCCCTTTTCACCCATCCCCAGGCGTTCTCCTGCCATTTTGATATTCTGAAAAGCGGCGGGAACAGAAACTTCGGTATACAACAAACCGCCGACATAACGTAAAAAGTTTTTCTTACGCTCAGAAAGGAAAAAGCTATGGTTGATATTGACCAGCACTTCCCATGGCACAAGATCAAAATAAGCCTCGGGTCTGGAATCCATACCACATTCTTCCAGCATAGTTGCAAAATGAGTGGAATGTTTTCTGGAAAACTTCCCACTGCCATACTCTTCCCATAAAATCCGGGTCAACATCGTCTGCACCTCGTTTCCGACACCTCCCAGCATTCGAGAAAGCTGACTTGCCTCCACCAAACCATCCAGAGAAGTGATCGCGAGCAAACGCAGGTACCCAGCTTTTGAAATTTCATTGCGGATGATCAATCCATCCGAAGAAGGCTCGGGTTGCAGGTCTTCTTCCACGCGGTCACGGAGGGCGTCGCTAAGATTACCGGAACTTTGCTGGCTGGTATTACCTTCCTCCCAACCCTGCCATGCATTTTCAATTTTCAAACGCAAAGAAAAAAGAAAACTAGAATCTTCATTGGTATAATTTTCCAACTCGTCATACCAAAACAGCTTCAAACGGTTAATGCGATAAAGGATCCTTTGCAAAAACAAGTGGGCCTGGGGGCACCCCTCGCCATCATTAAAAGCATCAGACAAAGATACTTCCAGTTCCGAATTAAAACTTTCGACCTTCTCGGGATTTCCAGAAATGACCCGATCCAGATCATCTAAATGCAACAATCCGACAAACTCCTCCTCCAATTCCTGATATGAAAAATCAAGTGCTGTTGAGTCCGTTTGCAAATTAAAATTCATAAGCTTTGGAAATATAAAGATTAGAATTAGGGTCTGTTTATTTTTCTAAAAACCAGAACCCAACAAACATCTTAACTGTGGAAAGCTTTGCCCCACAGTAATCGTCAGAGACAATAAATAAAGATGTACAAAGGAGTTAAGATACGTACTATAACAAACACCATCAACAAGGTCAAATTCACCAGGCAGGAAGAGGAGCCACCGTCTTGTTTGAAACAAAAATACTGAAATCCGGGCCGCAATCATTCTCCCTCGAAGAACAGCTTGCCGACACCGTCAACGCTGGCCTTTCCCTTGAAAACAAGCGTTTGCCATCATGGCTGATCTTTGACAGTGTGGGAAGTGAGATTTTCAAAAAGATAACTGAACTCGCAGGATATCTTCCCGCCGCATGTGAATTTGAAATTATTCGCCACCATAAAAATAATATTGCAAAACTTATCACCGGTAACACCTTCAACCTTATAGAACTCGGTTCAGGCGATGGATGCAAGACCCGGATTCTCATTGAGCATTTGCTGAGTAAGAAATTCAGTTTTCAGTACTTCCCCATTGATATTTCCAATGGAGCAGTTACAAATCTGGTTCGGTCGTTAGAAGACAGTCATCCCGACACATCCCTGAAGGTCACCGGATTAACCGGAGATTATTTTGAGGGTCTCAAAACCATTATCCAGGACGGCCCAACACAAAACCTGGTCCTCTTTCTCGGAGTCACCTTGAATAATATGGATCCGGACACGGCCCGGTCTTTTCTTAAAAATTTATGCAATGCGTTGGGGCCAAAAGATTATTTGCTGACCGGATTTGATCTCATGAAAAACCCCAAATTACTTTATTCTGCCTACAATGATTCCGAAGGACTCTTTGAAAAATTCAACCTGCACCTGCTGGACCGCATTAATCAGGAACTGGGCGCCGATTTTAACAAAGAGCACTTTGTGCAACAGGGCCAGTTCAATCCCAATACCCGCGCTGTAGAAAGTTATCTTTACAGCACGCGGGACCAGACGGTGCATATCAAGGCTTTAAACAAGAACTTTCACTTCAAAGCCTGGGAAGCGATGCAGACCGAGCAGTCCTTTAAATACACGCTTGAAGAAATTGAAAACCTGGCCGTTGAAAACGGATTCGAAGTCGTGGAGCATTTATTTGACTCCCGAAAATATTTTGTGGATTCAATTTGGAAGGTTGCCCACTAAAGCACACTCCGGCATGGGCAAACTGGGCAAAGCGCTGAAACCCAACCCGCGCAACTTCACCTGTAGCACTACCATGAAAGATGTTTCTGCCGGACAAATGTTCTGGGTCATCAAAAATGGTTCAGCCGGAACCGGGATGGTCGCCCATAAAAAAACGTTGAAGGATAAAGAGATCTGGGATGTGGTGAAATACATCCGCCAAAGCTGGGTCCGTTAGGCACGAGGCCAACTTGCAACCACTCGGCGTGGGGCCGACCTGCAATAGCGTTATCAGCTAGCGAAGAATTGTCTCGGCTTAAACAAGCCATAGTAGTTTTTCAATAATTCCCCCTGACAAGGGGGATTAAGGGGGTTTGCTTTAAACAGGGGGTTCGTCCACTGTCAAGGGGACGAACCCTTTTTTTGTGGAGCAGAACCATGAACCCCAAATCCCCCCAGCCCCTCGTAATATTGTTCCAAAGCCCTCGTGCCCGACGGGTACTTTGAAAAAGAGGGGCTGGGGGGATTTGCTTTTTGCATCCTCTCCCTTTAAAGGAGAGGATTGAGGTGAGGGTTGAATTAAAAATGACGCGTTTAGGAAGGATCAAGCAAGTTCTTGACTATAACTTTGCCTCCCTAGCCAGAGGGTCGGTTTTTATTTTGGTTCGGACTGAGGCGGGTTCAGTTTTTCCAGTTCATATTTTTCGATCAGGCCATCCAGCTTTTTATTAAACGCTTCAGACTGAGTGTGTTCCCGGCCCCATTCACTGCCTATGACCCCTGCTTCGCGGCTGATGAGGGGCATCTTTTCCTTCCACTCATTCCAGAAAGGCGTCTCAAACATGACGATGAGTTTTTTTACCGTCTCGTGTGACATGTGCTTGTCATAAACCGGAATCACCCGGGTTACTAAATCATCCATTTCCTTCTTGCCGATGAGTTGATTGAACTCGCCCCAGAACGCTTCGGGTACATTGGGGAATGGCCCCGTCACCATCATTGAGACATTGTTCAGGAGAGAGTCCTGCATGTAATCCAACTGATCCAGAATGCCGGATACTTGCAACAACTTTTTAATATCCATTTCCTTTTCCGAAGACGTTTTGCAAAAAACCGGATTGGCGGCGGTGACCCATAACAGAACACACAATATCACTGTTGTTATTTTCTTCCGGGCAAACCCCATCCATATCTCCAACTTTTCAGCCTTTCTTAAGCTCTTGTAATGCGGAAATTGCCGCAAGCGCACCGGCATGGGGCAGTTCATATTCCTTGCCGATAAAGCTTTTACCTCCAATTTTAATCACAACCTGCCACAATTGATCTTCGACGAGAAAATGGGCTTCAAAACCTATATCCAGGTTTACAAAATAGGAGGCTACGTGTTCAAAAAAGCGTTATGATCCGTCGAGAACTTTGGGATACTGACGGCCGGATAGTTGCTGATTTCCTCCAAGTTCATCTTAACGGGCAAGTCATTCCCAGGCCAGTGTTTTCAACCCATATGCAGAGCCAATAGTAAGTCCAACTCCGGTCCTGAGTTTTTTGGTACAGGTAGCTTGCTAAAATCATTTTCGGACATTGCTCTTCTCCCCAGTTCGAAATTTGATGCCACAGACTACCACGGACACGAATTGCTGACACCCAATTTCGCAACCCTTTTCGACCCTTGACGAAACGACAACCAGCAATTAGCCTAGTGTCTTCAAATATCTTTCTCTATCAAAGCCTTGTTATGAATGCGGAAAAATCCAGAGCCGAAAACTCTAAAAAAAGCCTGCAAAAAGCCGACTTCACCGGAGCCGATTTAAAAGAAGCAGATTTGAGTTCCGGGATTCTGATTGAAGCGTGTTTAAAAGGTGCCGATCTAAGCGAGGCAGACCTCTGTGATGCCGATATCAGTTCCGCCAACTTTGAGGGAGCCCGACTCCACAGAACCCTGCTATATCGGTCCCGTTGCCGAGAGACCAATTTCACCCGGGCTGTTTTGACCCAGGCCAATCTGGTCGAGGCCAATCTCATTGCCGCAAATTTCAGTCATGCAAACCTGAGCGAGTCAGATATTGAAGGGGCGAATTTGAAAAACGCCAAACTGATAGGCGCTAACCTCAGCAACACCAATTTGACAGGAGTTTTTTTGTCTAACGCCGATCTATCTGGTGCCGACTTCACCAACGCCGATCTCATTGCCGCTGACCTGACGGATACCAACCTCACCAGCGCCAATTTTGAAAATACCTATTTGAACCACGCCGACCTTTCAGGAGCTAACCTCAAACAAGCGAAAAATCTCACCCGCGACCAGATAGAAACCACCTTCATCACTAGAGAAACCCTTTTACCCGACAACCTGCTCATCGAATGGATTTCAGATACCGAATACGAGTTCGTAAATACCTGAAGTCACTTGGCTTTTATTCTCTCCCAAACTTTCTGAGCCCTTTCCAGTTGCGAGAGGTCGTCAATTTCGGCCCAGTCCAACCCCTCCATCCTTAAAAAATAAATGGGATATTCACTTGCAATCCCCACCATGCAATCCATGTCGTAACTGAGCTTGGGGTTCGAGTCCGCAGTTTGTATCAGCCTGTCATAAAGTTGTTGGGAAATTTTTGCGATGCCAATATACTCTCCGACAGAGCCTTTGATTTCATCCCGATTTTTTGAGATCCCGGTCACGCGATTTTCAACCGCTTCCACATAAACCTCATCCCCCGCATTCGTCGTTCCCGACAATAAAAGACAATCGCTGTGAGGTGCGTTTAAAATCCCGGTGATCGCCGCCGGATCGTAAATCAAGTCCGATTCCAGCAGAATAAAATCCGCATCGACAAAGTCCTTGGCGCACCCGAGCGAGCACATGGTCCCTGTCTCGGCAAATCTAGTATTTTCAACGGTGCTGATTTCGGGATAGGTTTCCTTAAGGTTTTCATAATACTCACCCTTGTGGCCGGTGACGATCATGATTTCCCGGATCCCACACGCGATCAAGGCCCTCAAAGAGTGTTCAATGATGGGACTGTCGCCAAGATGGATGAAGCCTTTAGGCATGTCCTCACCCATTTCCTTTAGCCGCAATCCCATTCCAGCGGCGAGGATAATTGCCTTCGTGATAACTTGACTCATCTTATTCTATATACAGATATCAAACCGGTTTTTGATCGGGTTCCTGACCAGACCCTAAATAGGTGATCGCCAAGTCCAATTGCAGGTGACTACCAAAAAGAATAAGCATATCTCCGGGCAGAACGGAAAATTCAGAGCCCGGATTGGGGTGGGGTTTGTTTTTACGCACCACTGCAATAACTACTGCTCCGGTTCGCTCGGTAATATTTATATCTCCGAGCACCTTATCACGCGCCCAGCTGTCTTGCAAAACCAGATAAGACTCGGTAAGAGTGGCCGTTAGGTAGGTGGAAAACTTTTTCAGGCTCTCGGTGTTTAAAGACAGCCCCCGGAACATGCTGTAACCTTCCAGCCGAATCAATTCCACCTGTTGTTCAATAATATTATTAGGAATACGGTAGTCGCGCAATACCCGCGAAAAAATTTCTATGGAAGTTTCAAACTCTTCCGGGATCACTTCATCGGCTCCGGCGGTTTTAAGTTCTTCAACCTGAGCGGTCAACCGGGTTCGAACCATAATCTTGACTTCGGGATTGATCTTTCTGGCGAGACGTACGGCTTTTTCCGTCACCGCATAATCCGGGATCGAAAACACAATCATCTTTGCCTGTTCCAAACCCGCCCGGCTCAAAGTTTCTTCCTGAGCACAATCTCCATAATGAGTGGTCATGCCTTCCGTCAAAGCGCGTTTAACCTGCTCGCCATCCAGATCCAGAACCATGAAAGGGATCTGCGTTTCAAGAAGCACCTGGGCCAGGGTTCTGCCCCCAAGTCCATAGCCCACAATGATGACATGGCCTTTAAGCTCAGAATCCTGTTCGTGGTCCGAATCAGTTTCTGCAGATTTCCACTGGGAAAATATTTTCATGGAAAGCTCCGAGGAAGCCTGAATCAACAAAGGCGCGAAAAGCATGGAAAGAATCGAAACAATGAGCAACAGCTGGTATTGATGAGAATCAAACAAACCCTGATCCAATGCCATCGCAGCAAGGATAAGGGAAAACTCCCCCACCTGCGCCAAACGCATCCCCACCACAAAAGAAATCCGCATAGGCACCCGCACCAGCAAACAGGCCAAGCTTGCCAATCCCCATTTAACCAGAACCACCAGGACAAAAAGTCCCAGGCAGCCCCAGACAGAATCCATTAGCACCTGCGTTTGCAGAAGCATGCCAACCGAAATAAAGAAGATACTGCTGAAATAATCCCGCAGTGGAAGAATGTCGAGAATAATCTGGTGATTGTACTCGGACTCCGAAATAATCATTCCAGCGATCAAGGCACCCATCGCCAAAGTCAAACCCATTTTCTGCGATACCCAACCCGTAGCAAGAATGATAAACAGTACCGATAACGTGAGATGTTCTTTATTGCCGACCCGGGCAATCCAGATCAGAGTCTTCGGAACGATCAACCTGGATAGAAAAAAAATCGCAACTACTGCTGTCAGCGACTTGACCATGGCAAGTGCAAAGTCCGCGCTGGAGTTGACTCCTGACTGGGCAAGAAGCGGCAGAAGAAGCATGATGGGGACCACACATAAATCCTGAAACAGGAGAGTGCCGATACAAAGCTTTCCATGCAAAGTATCTATCTCGGCACGGTCTGTAATCATTTTCAGAACGATGGCCGTACTGCTCAAAGCCACGATCAGCCCAAAAGCGATGCTCTGGTTTTGCTGAAACCCCATCTCCCTGAAAACAAACCAGACAAAGACTGTTGTCAGGCCCAGTTGCAGACCGCCAACCCCTAAAACCGAAGCCAGATTTTTCAGCAGACGTCCGAGTGAAAACTCCAGACCAATGACAAACAGAAGCAGGATCACCCCGATCTCCGCCAATTCCTTCACCGAAGCGACATCAGAGATCAGTTTTAATCCATACGGACCAATCAGAACCCCGGCAATGAGATAGCCCATGACCGAGGGCAGTTTAATTTTATGGAAAAGCAGGTTGATCGGAAGGGAAACCAGCAGGAGGACGGCTAAATCTTCAATCAAATGGACCATGTATCCGCCAGAGTATGAAAAATATGACCACTAGCCGTGGAGGCAATGAGCGATGGCCCGTTAGGCCGAGAGTATCGTTAATAGCGGTAAAAAGATATTGCTTAATACCAGCGGAGGTTCTCCGCTAGAGGGCAAAATCTCCTTTAATATTATACGGGGATTCTTATAAGGAAAGAAATGATATCAGGAAACAAGAAAGCCCCTGTTCCTCCTGACAGGAACAGGGGCTTTCAAGTGAAACAGAGGTCAAACAAACGGGAGACCTGGACGTATCCCGAATCTGAACCTGAAAATTTAATCTTTAATCGTTAGCAAAACGCAGAGCGAGGGCAAAGTCCTCCAACCCATCCTTTTGCGCTATGGCTGCAATATTCGAATACGAGTCACGTCGGTCGATGGACTGGGCTGTCATGAATGAAGCATCCAATCCTTCCCGAACCTTACTCACCAGATCCTCGAGAATGTACTGAAATCCTCCCTGATCCAACGCGCATTCAACATTTCCCCAAAAATTGGCTACCGGGTCTTTCATGATCCGATCCCACTTAAAAAATGGTTGCGAAATACCGTTTTTCCGGAAGAAAAACTCTACCCAACTAACCTATCGGCAATAAGGAAGGAATCTTCAGCCCGATCTGACCCAATAGAGGATTCAGAATGGGTTGGGGGTCGGTCTCAGAACTTCAGGAAAAAAACCCCGCAAATGTAACCGAAAACTCCAACTAATTTTTTAAGAATGCAATAACTATAAATAAATCAATCACTTTTGTCAATAACTTTCTAAAATAAAATTTCCCAATTTTGACTTATAAGACTGTTGTCCCTTATTTATAAATAAGTTATAGACATACTTATTAACCCTGAAAACCAAAATACCAAAACACTAACTAATTGATTTTTGAGTTATTAATTAATTTTATGAGCGGGACGGCCTAAGAAAGGCCCATTTAGACTATTAAATTAAGGAGGGGATTATGCAAACAGAGCGGGATGGCCACCCACTCATAAGAGAGGTAAGTCACGCATACTTTTTGTCATTCAAAATAGCTGGCACCACAACCTTCCATTTCACAGATCTCCACCCGTTTCACACGGGTAGTTTTCGAACTGACCTGTTCCTTGAGTTTGAGGAACAACCAGCGGGCAATGTTTTCCGCAGAAGGGTTTTGCTCATCGAAGGGGGGTATTTCGTTGATATTTTGATAATCCAGTTTGCCTAGAATCTCTTCCACCATCTTTTTTAATTTTACAAAATCGATACCAACTCCCATAGCATCCAGTTCATCGGCCTCGACCGTGACCTGGGCCGACCAGTTATGGCCGTGGAGATTTTCGTATTTGCCGTCATACAGCCTGAGTTGATGGGCGGCTGAAAAACCGGTCTTAATGGTTACTTCATACATAGTTGACTCCCCACTAAATATTTAATAGACACTTATTTTAGCACCGCATTGATGCAATCTCGCGCCGTGTTCATCATGACTTCTATCTCTTCTTCGGTGATGACCAGAGGTGGGATGAAGTACACCACATCCCCCAGAGGGCGCATAAAAAGGCCGCGCTTTAATCCTTCCAGATAGATCTGATAGCCGACACGTTTTTCAAAATTAAACCGCTCCTTATTTTTACCCGTCAGTTCCAATGCCGCAATCATCCCCGTCTGCCTAAACTCTCCTTCGATTCCATCGAAGGCCTGTTTTCCGCATTCTTTCATGGCGGCGATTTTGGGTTTCAGCGTTCCCAGAAAATTGTTTTCCATCAGCATACTAAGTGTTTCGTTGGCCACAGCACAGGCCAGCGGATTCGCCGAATAGCTATGACTGTGAATGAACAATTTCAGTTCACGGTGCTCGCCGTAAAAAGCTGAATAGATTTCATCGGTGGTCAGTGTGGCGGACAAGGGAAGATAACCCGAGGTGATCCCCTTGGACAGACACAAAAAAGTCGGATTCAGACCGTGTTCCCCGCACACGAAAAGCGAACCGGTGCGCCCGAAAGCCACAGCGATTTCATCAAAAATCATATGAATTCCCAGCGACTCACAGAGTGATTGCAGTTTTTTTAAATAAATCGGCGGATACATCATCATCCCCGCCGCCCCTTGAACCAACGGCTCGATAATCACCCCGGCAATGGTATCAGAATTCGCACTCAATGCTTTTTCCATAGGCTCAAAGCATTCGGCATTACAACTTTCGCGCTGTAAACCATAGGGGCAGCGAAAACAATCCGGCCCTTCAACCGACAAATTCTCAGCAAGAACCTTTTCAAACTTTGCCCTGAAAATTTCCAGTCCGCACACAGAGAGCGCGCCCAAGGTTTCGCCATGGTATCCGCCCTTGAGATAAGCAAATCGAAGCTTTTGCGTTTGCCCTTTTTCCTGCCAGTACTGCAAGCTCATTTTCAGAGCCACTTCCACCGCCGTGGAGCCATTGTCGGAAAAAAATACTTTATCAAGTCCGGCAGGTGACAAGTCCACCAGGGTATCGGCCAGATCAATGGCGGGCTGATGTGTGATGCCGGCAAACATAACATGCGCCATTTTTTCCAGCTGCCGGGTCAAAGCTGAATTAAGCCGGGGGTGATTATGCCCAAACAGGTTGACCCACCACGAAGCGATCACATCCATATACCGGCTGCCTTGCCGGTCATAAAGATAGATACCCTCCGCCCTCTCGACCAATATGGGTGGCGTTGTTTTGGTATCCTTGTGCTGGGTGCAAGGGTGCCAAACACTATGAAAATCGCGGACAAGGTCGGATTCAATTTCAGGAATCATGAAAAGCCCTCATCACAAGTTGTAGCGGGTGGGAGAAAACTCGTGAATCTCATCATCAAGAGTGTCCCTGATCACCGCAGACATATAGTCTGCCTGATTTGGAGTCAACAAAATTCCGTTACGGTAATGGCCGGAAGAATAAAACAGGTTATCATACCTCCCGCTTTTTCCCATGATGGGCATGAGATCCTCAGCCGCAGGGCGCAAGCCCGTCCACGATTCAATCAAGGGTGCTGTTTTCAGATCAGGCAGGATCTCTGCCGCAGAGTCAATCAGTAGGTCGATCACTTCGTCTTCTATGGACGGATCAAAGCCCCGGTCTTCCATGGTCGAGCCGATGACGAATCCGTTGCCTTCCCGCCAGGGAGCAATATAAGTCATCCGGCCATGAAGGGTATAATCCATAAAATGGTCGTCCAACTGCACCCGGCACATTTGTCCTTTGATCGGTTTCAAGGGAATCGAAACCTCCAGCACGCGGGCCAACTGCGTAGACCAACTCCCCGACGCCAGAACGAACTTCTGCCCGATAATATTTCCCGAATCCGTCACCGCCGATGTAATGGTCGAAGTCTTGCGGATAAAACCCGAAACATTTGCTTCCAGAACATGAATCCCCAGTTTTCTCGAAGCCTGCATGAGCGAGTCGTGCATTTGCCGGTTATTGACCTGCCCTTCCCCAACCCACATCACCTCGCCACAGTCTTCCGACAAAAAAGGCGCTTTCTGGCGAACCTTTTCCCTATTCCATATTTCATGCGGGATATTTTCACGGGTGAAAAACGCCTTTCGCTCTTCCCAGGTTTCACGGTAACTGGACGAGGGCATCAAAGAACCTGCAGACGAAAAATGGACAGAAACTCCACTGACCGAAACCAGTTCTGCAAGGAATTTGGGGAACTTATCCAGCGAATCCCAGCAAAACCTGAAAAACCGGTCGGCCCTGTCGCATTCGCAAAAAGGGGCCAACATCCCCGCCGCAGCCCGGGATGCCTGAAGAGAGTTGACAGGATCGCCCAAAACCGCGATTTTCAGGTATGGCGCATCCTGTTTAAGGCGAAAGGCAATGCTATGGCCAATGACTCCCGAGCCAATGACCACAATATCAAAATTCCCATTATCCATATATCCAGTCCTTTCACCCCTGTTCAGGCATAAATCAACCTTGCCTTATAGCATCAAGCCCCTTGCCACCTCAAACCCGATTATGATAGTTTAGAAAACAAATTAGCAATAAATTATTTATCTTAAATTCAAACCCGTACGGGTTTTTTCCTGAAAGCTATTATGAACGAAAAAACAGAAGCAAATCAGGCCAGTCCCGATACCGAGAGTACTGGACAACGCATTGATCCCATTCTCGAACACTTAGAGGTAGAAGGCTTAGAAGTCGACAAAGCGCTCATTCGCAAAAAATTTATAGATATCTGGGAATATGAAAACGGCGACACACTGGATGAGGAAGAACAATACCTCACCACCGTTGCGGCTTTCATCTACAATGCTCATAATGTGTTGGATGATGCCAATATAAGAATAGACAAAGCTAGGATGGCGATCATCGCCGCACTTGCGGCATGGAAACAACCCGAGCGCGACAAGCTGATCGAGAAAGAAAAAGCTTCCGAAAATCCATTTAAAGCTTTTGTCGAAAACCATCAGCCGCAAGTGGATGAAACCCATGTCTGGAAGCATTTTTTACTGGAACATAAAAAAGTTGAAGAAAAAAACTGGGTCTATAAAATGAAGAAGTGCTGGTTTGCCAGTTTTTTCATTCGCTTTGGTCGCACCGACTATATTGAGACAGCCTGCTGTTTTGATAAAATCCCCTGGGAAGCCCGGAAGGATTATGTCGATTTAAAACTAAGCAACCTGTTCGCTCAGTTGGGTGCCATTTGCCAATTCGATTACAAACCTAAAAAAGACAAATAGCGGAGAGCCTCCACTGGAGTGGTATTCTTCCTTGGCTTTCATGCCCCGCAGGGGTATCTCGAAGCATCTCGATTCTTCGATTTTTCGACTTATGCAAACTCATGAAGGGAGGGAAGTTTTTTTCAGGCACCCATTCCTTTCCGGCAAGCAGACTGCAGTTGGAAACCGCTTGCCGGTAATACTCATAATTGGCGTTCTTGTCGGAATAAATGACCGCGCCCTTAAAGGATGGAGTTTAAAGTTTCCCGGAAAGGTACAACACTTTATAAGCCGCAGTCGCTCTCGAAACACCCTTCACCATCGCTCGAACCGAAAGAGTCGCGCCAGTGATGGAATTGATGTCACGGTAATCCGTATCGGCTGTCTTTCCGGTGAACTGGTCCATGAAGGAAGGATAGCGCACCTCCCAGCCGCGCGGTTCGCGATAAACCATGATCTCAACATCGCGGACCGTGCCATCGACATTGAGAACCACCATGAACGTGATGGGAAACGATTTGCCGATCTCGTGATCAATGAGGGCGTAACCGATAGGAACCCCATCGCGCTTGCCCACATAAAATGTTATGCGGTTGGTTTCTATATTTTGCAGGCAAAGTTCACCGATAGCTTTTTTCTGTTCCTCCGTCAGCCATTTTTTTTCGCGGTCGACTTTGTCCGCACCCAGGAAGGCGATTTCAAAAGCCTGCTTTTTGGTGAGGTAAACCTGAATGTCCAACACCTTTTCCTCCTCCTCCGAAAAGGAGATAGGAATAAAAAACCCCTGAACAGAGCCAATAATCCCAAAAACCAGCAAATATTTTAAATATTTTGAAATCATAAGAGAAAAATTGTTTTTGATGTCATTCTGAGGAACGCGAGTGACGAAGAATCTCATCCATTTTGCGATGCCTCATTACATAAGTAACCACATCGAAAAAAACCAGATCCTTCTTCGCCAAAGGCTCATCAGGATAACATGCGGCCCCGACCCGTTTCCCAGCTTTTTACTGCAAAGCAAGGGGAGCTTTGCATAACCCCGGATTACCCGTTCCGGGCACGAAAGCTAAGGGGAAATATCACGTCTTCGTCGCGGTGTTCCTCAAAATGACAAACCGGCGTTTCTTGTCATTCTGAACAAAGTGAAGAATCCCGCTTTAGCCGCGCAAGATCGTTGCAGGTGGCGGGCCTAAAGTCCCGCCACTCCAATATTCAGCGGTTGACAAACTGGCGTTTCTTGTCATTCTGAACGCAGTGAAGAACTCGTTTATTGTCATGCTGAGCTAGTGATATTCGACCTTTGAATTCTTGCCCCGCAGGGGTATGTCGAAGCATCTCGCTTTTCTGTTTTACCGGCTTACGCAAAGGTCTCCAAGGCAAAGGGACGCAAAATTTTTTATGGCTCCATTTTCGCAGCATGCGCGAAAATACCCGAAAAAAAATCCCGGCACCCTGAGAGAAAACTTGGAGGAGCCATCTTCTCAAGATGCCGGGAGTGGAAGTCCTAACGGACAGTCATCAACTTTTAATACATATAGGCAATGCCCAGATTCAATTTATCGGTCGATGTATTATTTCCCAGCCTGGTATGCGTGTGGTCGAGCTTTATAGCAACTGCCGGGGTCGGCAGGTAGGACACTCCAAAAGTGTATATCGCATTTCGGTTATACTCCTCCTCTGCTACTGTACCAGCTGGCATCTCATCCTGGGTCCGCACCCTTTCAAACATGAAATGAGGCACGATGTCATGCGAGGTCTTCCAACCCATTAACTGCGGCAGGTGAATCCCGGCCTGAATATTGTAACCAAAATTGTTGGAAGCAATCCCACCCTCACACTTATTATCGGTGCCATCACAAAACTCATTCATGGCTTGCGCGTCATCAACATCAATATTAACGATGGAAGCGTTCATGTCGAACCATTTCCAGCGATATTTGATATCCGCTTCCAGAAGGGTCATATTACCGTCTGCTGGGATAATGTCATGCGTGGTATCGCCGTTGACCAGGGAGAACCCGACTTGCAGACCGGGGAAGAGCTTGGTGAACTCCACCCGTGCGAAGATGCTGAAATCATCAGCAATTCGCTCATTGACCTGCGCCCGACCGCCCCGAATACCCTTATCGGCGGAGAAAGAGCTTTTTGACCCGCCACTGCCCCCGTTACCCCCTCCTGCTTTCCTTGAATCCTTGGTGACGGATTGCAGGGAGTTCATGGCATAAAGGCGGTAGTTCACCCCGTCCATGGGGGTGCCGAAAATACCCGCGCCGCCGCCGTTCCAGGTTGTGGGAATCAGGAGTTTTTGCAGCAGAGGCCGCTCAACAGTCCAGAACAGGTTGGGCTCGTGGAATTCATTGAGAAACCCGACAGGAGCCAGCATAACCCCCGCGCGGACATTGAAACCGGGACTCAACAGAAAATCCAGGTAACCAAATTCAAACTCAAGTTCCTGCGCTGCGTGCTCGAAGTCGATTTCGGCGTTCAGGTGAATCCAGTCTGTCAACAAGGCATGCACTCCAATGACAAAACGGTGGTTGTCAATTTCAGAACCCCCGTCTTTTTGAGTGTTGTCGCTGAAATGCATTTCTCCATAACCGTGGACGCTGACCCGGTTGTGCGCGGTGGTGCCTGCGCCAAACCCCCGGCTTTTCAAATCGTCCACTTCATCGGAAAGCAGATCAATCTTTCTTTCCAGTTCATCTGTGCTGGCGGAAAAAGCCGGACCTGCCACTACAAGCAGCGCCAGAACCGTCAATGCCAGTAAACTCAGTTTGTGTTTCATGCTCACTCTCCTTCTCCTTTGAAAAATTCCGAGCCGTTCGCGACCCGAAAAGTAATACGCCTAAGCAAAAGTCATTAATTTAGTATTTGATAATGGTTATCATTTTTATTAATTTTCTATTTGTAATAAAAACCTGTCTTTATGTCAAGTTTAAATCTATAAAAATCAATGATTTTCTACGTGATAGCCCTCTATACCATTAAAAATCAATGATTTAATACCCGGCCTTTTTTCTCAATACTTTACAAGACAATATATATTTTTGAGAATAGTTATCAATTTTATAGCTCACCTCGTCTGCATTAACATAGCGAACTCCT
The DNA here is from genome assembly GCA_001542995.1 of Nitrospina sp. LS_NOB. GTDB lineage: Bacteria > Nitrospinota > Nitrospinia > Nitrospinales > VA-1 > LS-NOB. The sequence goes on along the minus strand of LFLA01000004.1, from coordinate 1,311 downwards.
TTACCCCACCTTTCGGAATTTTTATCTTGAGAGGATGAAAACCAAATAGGCAGGCGAGACGGGGCGCAACCCCCGGCCCACCCGCCCAGGTTTCCGGCTCGGGCTTTCCCGGAACAAAAATAAACTCCCTGGCAACTTAACGAAGCCAGGTCTTCTCCATCCACCAGATGTGAAACAAAAAAGTCGCAGACCACAACCGCAAGATCAATGGGTTTAACCGGTTTTTTCATGCATTCAAATAGGTGGAATTCTGGCAAATTATTCTCGCCTCACGGCCTCCACTCGACAGGAAAATTGTTTTGGCTTGAATTTTTGAGGCTAGATGTTGCAAGAAAATAAATCCAGCCCCGGAGGAAAGATCTTCATCGACAATGATCAGGTCGTATATATCCGTGCTCAATTCCATTCCTTCACTTCCATCCGCAAACGAAACACACAATGCCCAAATCTGGCCAACGTGATAGCCGGCTTCCCTCGTTCGGTCTTATCAGCATGTACCATCAAAATTTTTCCAGGAGAAACAATCATGCATTCACCTCACTTCCTGAAAAACCTTCCAGGCAACGCTCTAATGCTGAAACACTGCTGGAATGACTGCGCTCCAGGGGAATGCCCCACATCCTCGCCACCCGGGTTGCCTCTTCCACCATAGGGTGAGCAACCGTACCCGTGAAAATGACGATTCCACTGACGCCCGTCATCCTGTTAGCCAGGTTAGGGATTTGCCGACTGAACACTTTGCCCTGATACCCCATTTCCTTGCATTTCTTCTCGTAGGACCTTCTTAACCGATCTAACCCGCCTACAATCGCCACACTCATAAAACCTGCTCCTTTCGTTAAGAGCCCGATAAAAAATGACCAATCTTATTTTTGATAACTATTCTCAAAATAGAAAAAATTAAATTTTTTTAGCTCATGCCAGATGAGCAACAACCTCAGCTTTACGAATACCCAAAGCATTCAGGACATCTCCCGCTTCCTTCAATTTCACAATTTTTCTTGTCGAATTTACACGAACAGAAGCTCCACTGCCGCAAACATTCATGCAGGGGATGCGGCAAACACTGATTTCATCCAGATTCTGAGCTTCCCGAATTTCCAGCAGTTCGCGGGCGATCCGGTCAGACGACCAGGCCTTGCACCCCGGCCCCCTACAAATTTCCACATTCTGCTCTCGCATTGCTCTGCCTCTTATATATTGATAACGGTTATCAATATAATGCATACGCCCCACTCTGTCAAGATTTATTGAATATTTTTCCAAAAGTTTTAAATTGTTTATTTATAAATATTTACATAAAATTTGCAT
>LFLA01000008.1 GCA_001542995.1 Nitrospina sp. LS_NOB | reverse complement strand
GAAACCTTTGCGTAAGTCGGAAAAGCGAGATTACCCCTGCGGGGCACGAAAGCTTAGGTGAAACATCACGTCTTCACTGCATTCAGAATGACAGCGCAAACCGTTCAGCATGACAATGCAATCTCGTTCAGAATGACAAGAAACGCCAATTTGTCATCCTCGAGGAGCCGGAGGCGACGAAGGATCTCGCCTTGCACTAACCTGCCTTTTTGAGCTCGAAGCCTGATTCAAGAGGTCGTTAGCGTTTTCTTCAGGACTTGCAGGAACCGCTCAAACTCTTCCTGAGTGATATCCCCCATATTGGCCACGCGAAAAATATTATCACTGAGATTGCCTTGCCCAGCGTAGATGATGAAACCATTGTCCTTCAACTCTCCATGAAGCTTTTCATAGCCCACTCCTTTTGGCAGGCGAAGTCCGGTCAGGCAATTGCTTCGCCACCCTTCAGGAATTAAAAATTCCAGGCCGATGTCTTTAAAGCCGGCGCGTAGAAACTGGGCCGCGCTGGCATAGCGCTCAACCCGACGGACAACGGTTTCTTCAATCAGTTCATCAAGCGCTACATCCAGCGCGTAATGGGCCGGAATTGCTGGAGTGAACAACATGCCGCCTGCCTCCTGGGCTTTGTGGTAACCGGTCAGGTTGAAGTAGAGTGTCCGCTCGGGAATTTTGCGCAAGCGGCCCAACTCTTTCTCCCGAAATAAGACAAATGCCACGCCCGGAAAACCCTGAATGCATTTGTTGGCGGTGCCGACAGCAATATCAATGGCCTTGAAATCGATTGCATCTCCCGCCAGACTGCTGATGCAGTCCACTAAAAAGACCTTTTCATACCGCCGGGCAAGCTCGCCCACTTCTTTTAGGGGATTAAGAAGTCCGGTTGTCGTTTCATGATGCACCAACGCCACCACTTCTATGTCGGAGTTTTCTTTTAATTCTTTTTCAATATCCTCTAAACTTGGCGGTTCTCCCCAGCCCAGTTTGATCGTTCGACGGTTGAACTGGTAAACGTCGCAGATTTTGCCGATGCGCTCGCCATACACACCATTTTCAATGACCAGCATGGACCGGCCCGGACTCAGGGAGGACGAGACGGCCATTTCCAGTGCCGCTGTTCCCGACCCGGAAACCAGCACGGATGTATAGTCCTCTTCGATATCAAAAGCCTTGAGTAATTTTGCGCGGATTGCTGCCATAAGATCCGAGAATTCCTTCTCCCGGTGACAGAGATCGGGGAGCATTAAGGCCTGCCGGACCCGATCAGTCACATTGACCGGGCCGGGGTTGAGCAAAACAGTTCGTGGCATAAGTTTTTTTGCTAAAGGTTGGCAATCAAATGCGATCCAAGTTTACCCCAGTGGGCTCTGACCTACAAAAAGAATTATTCGTGAAAGGCAAAGCGTTTTGATCCATTGCTATAAGCACCCGTCCTGTTTTAAACTCAAGTGGATGAGAAAACTTTTAACGATATTAGGACTGGTTGTATTTTTCGTCACCTGGGAAAAGAATATTTCCCCGGCTGTGGCGGGTTACTCCAACCTGACTCTTCCCCGGATCATGTATCAGGGAGGGAATGATAACCCCCGGCCGGAGGCCCTGCGTAACCTTCTTGCCCAGATCACGCGCAGAACGTCCATTGAAGTCAACCGTGAGCCGATCGGGCTGAACGTTTCCGACCCCAAATTATTCCGCCACCCATTCATCTATATGGGGGGCGATGAAGGGTTCGATCCATTCCCGGAAAAGGACCTGAAAATTTTGCGGAATTATTTGAGCTATGGCGGGTTTCTTTTTATTGATGACAGTTCTGCAAAGGCCGATTCTGCATTTGATACTTCGGTCCGTAAATTGATATCGGCATTGTTTCCGCAGAATCCGCTCAGAAAAATTCAACGCGATCATTCCATTTTCCGTTCTTTTTATCTGCTCAATACCGTGTCCGGTCGATCCATCATCAAGTCCTATCTGGAAGGAATATCTATTAAAGGGAGGACCGTTCTGATTTACAGTTCCAACGATCAAGGAGGCGCCTGGTCACGCAATAAGCTGGGCCATTGGAATTATGACGTGATCGGGTACAGGCAAAGGCAACTTGCCATCCGCCTGGGCATTAATATCATCATGTATGCGCTGACTCTGGACTATAAAAAGGACATGGTGCATTTGCCCATTATTCTTGAACGTTTGCGCAGGTACAATCCCAAATGAACAGGCTGGCAAAATTACTGGGGGTTGACCCCGAAGTCTATAATCAATGGCAACTGCGTTGGTCGCCCGAAGACCCGGTGTTGATCTTCGCTGTCCTTGGCATTGTGATTCCCGTTGCGCTCTGGTTTTTCTGGACCAGTTTGAATCGGGTTGGCTCCTGGTCGAGAAAGCTTCTTCTCTTCGTGCTCAGGTCGGCGGCATTCGCGCTTTTGCTGTTGATCTTGTTAAAGCCTGAACTGGAGTTCCGCAAAAGCCAGTCCCTCAAAAATTCCATAGCGATTCTGCTCGATAACAGTAAAAGTCTTTCCATAAAAACCGATGAGTCTCCAAGGATTGATCTGGTAAAAAAAGCTTTAAAGGCCAACGCTTCTTATCTTGAAAACCTGGAAAAAGATTTCAATGTGGATTATTATTTTTTTTCTGATGATATAGAAAAGGTGGGGGCCGGGGCAGTTGCAAACCTTTACCGGCCGTATCGGCCCTTTACCGATTTGACCCGGGTGTTCGACGAGTTGGCCGGGCGTTACCCGGGTCCATCGCTTCAAGGCGTATTGCTGTTCTCGGACGGAGCGGATTTGACTCAGGAGTCTGGTGAAATTTCAAGAAGCCTGGTGGAGCGGCTCACAGCCTTGGGAAGCCCGATTCACACCTTGCAGGCTGGGAGCAACGAAGGCTTTAAAGACCTGGCCATCGAAGCGGTCTCGGCATCGGATTTCGGGTTTGTGCAACAGCCTCTCAGAATTTCCCTCACCGTGTTTTCCTCATCGCTGGGTAACCGCAACATCCCTCTGGTTTTGAAAGAGGGTGACCATATCCTGGTCTCAAAGATCATTGAGGTGCGCGAAGATACGCAACGGTATGAAGTGGAGTTGGAGTTCATCCCCCAAAGCGCGGGCAAAAGAATTTATTCCCTCAGTCTGCCCAGATTTTCTGGCGAATTCATTCTCACCAACAATGAAAAAGAGTTCGAGATAAATGTGGTGCGAGACAGGATCAGGGTTTTGCATCTCAATGGCCGCCCTTCGTGGGACTCCCGCTATCTCCGCGAAGTTCTTGCCTATAACCCGAAAGTGGACCTGCTTTCATTTTTTATCCTCAGGAATATAGGCGATGATGTGGAAGCCCCGACGTCAGAACTCAGTCTGATCCCCTTTCCCTCCAACCTGTTGTTTGATGATTACCTGAGTTCTTTTGACCTGATTATTTTCCAGAACTTTAAATACGATCCGTTTATCGACAAGAAATATCTGGGCAATATTCGAAAATACGTCGAGAACGGTGGCGCCTTTTTAATGATTGGCGGTGAGCTTTCATTTCAGGGTGGGGGCTATACGCGGACGCCTATTGAAGAAATCCTGCCGGTGAATTTTCGCGAGACCAATCGGACTTTCGTTGATGAAGCTTTTCGCCCAGTCCTGAATCAGGAATTCTCCCGGCACCCCATTCTGCGTCTGGAGAAGGATATGGCCCTAAATCAAAAGGTATGGCAGTCGCTTCCTCCACTTCAGGGAATGAACATGGGTTTGCATCCGGACAAGAACGCGCACGTTTTGGCCTCGTATGCCAAGGGGAAAGGGTCCGTGATTCCCATTTTGGTGACCGGAGATTTTGGGAAAGGCCGAACCGCCTTGCTGGGTACCGATTCGGTGTGGAACTGGAATTTCAGAAATGTCGGTGGTGGAGGCAGTGGAAGATATTTCCAGAGGTTCTGGAATAATGTCATCGACTGGCTGATTGCCGAACCGGAAACTCGGCGACTGCAGTTGGAGTCCGATAAAGAGCGGTACCGGGAAGGCGAACAGGCTTTGATAAAATTCAAATTACTGAAAAAAAATTATCAGCCTGCGGTCGGGGCGACGGTACAGCTGGTCTTGAAACCGCTCAAGGAAAAATCCGGCAACGAAACGGAATTGAAAACCGATGAACAGGGCGAAGGAGTCTTCCCGTTTCTTCCTGGGGGGGAAGGGTTTTATACCGCCCGCATAAAGGCTGATCTGGAGGGGAAATCTCTGGCAGAGGAAATCATGTTCTCAGTGTTAAAGGATAATGCGGAATTTGAAAAGCCGCTGGTCAATGAAACCCTGCTGAAAAAAATTGCCGAGATCACCGGGGGCCAGCACCGTCTTCTCAAGGGCAATGATGACCTCAGCACCTTCCGGTTTGCCAATCCTGATGTGCGGACCAAAGGCCATAGCCGGTCTTTTTCGCTTTGGGACAACTGGTGGGCCTATGGACTGGTGGTGGGCTTTTTGGTGATGGATTGGTTTTTGCGGAGAAAGTCGGGCCTGAGTTAACCACTCGGCGTGGAGCCAATGGGTAATTGCTCTTTAAGCCGAGAATATCGTTGCCAGCGGTAAAAAGATATTGCAATTTACTAGCGGAGGTACTCCGCCGGCGAGCCGCCGGTGGTTACTGCAATAGCTTTTACTTGCTAGAAAAAAGTTGTCTCGGTTTAAAACTATTTCCCGTTGCCCCTGCGGCGAGCCGCCACGGCGAGTGGTGAAAACTAAATTGTGAAACACCGGTTTATCCTGTAATATCAATATTGAGCGGGTTGCTCTTACACCCTCCTGTATAAAACCACTTTTCAGTAACAGAGCCATGACCAAAACCGTAAAAAAAAGCGGAATGAATGTTCGCCGATGGGTGCGTGACCGCATCCTGTTTCTGGCTATGGGTATCTTTGTGGTCGGGGCCGGGACTTATATCGGTTCTGAGCAATTGTTCGACGCAGACAGCATCTGGTTGCATCCGGTTCGTGAATTCGCGTTGCTGATTTCCCTGATTGGCGTGATCTCGCTGGGATACGAAGTTTTTCTGAGGGAATTGACCTTCAACGAATATAAGGAAGCGCTGGAAGAGATTGTTAATCCCGATGCGGTTCGTCTGGGCATTCACGGCATTTATAAAAATCGCTCTGAGCTTGCTCAAGCCACCTCTTTTGAGACGTTGTTCAAAGATGTTAAAGAGGAAATCTTCATAGGAGGTTCTTCTTTGTTGTCGATTTCGACTGCGAGCCGGGAACTGATTAAGGAGAAGGTCTTAAACGGAGTCAAAATCCGCTTACTGCTCATGGACCCAAGCTCGCCGGTGGTGGAGTTGATCACCAGGCAGGGCGGAGGCAAGCATACGTTTTTGAACGAAATTAAAACTTCTCTGCTTTTATTGCAGAAGCTTCACGATGAAATTCAGCAGGACAGTCCGCCTGAAAATAAAGGCCAACTGATCGTGCACAGTTATGACGAGATTCCTTCCCACTCTTTTATATCTATTGACCCGGGTCGTTCTTCGGGAGTGATCGTGGCTGACATCGGGCCTTATCTAGGCCGCAGTACCCCAAGGCCGAGCATGCTGGTGATCAACAAAAAGAAAGGCATGTTCGATTATTGGAAAGAGATGAATGAAATCATGTGGGAGACCAGCAAGCCCGTGGATATGGAAGCGACCGGCCCTGGTGCGGCAAAGACTAAAACACTGGTTCTGGCCAGTGGCAGTGAAACCGAATATTACGAAACGGATTCAGAATCCTGGAACAAGTCTTCCATTTGCCAGATGGGAAACGGCTGGCGCGGCATCAAGGGCAGTCAGTGGGTGTGGGTTCGTGAAACTGTTTCGGCGGAAGAAGCTAAAACCGGAAGCCAGCATAAATTCCGCTTCAAATTTGACCTTCCCATCAGTAATCCTGGCGCCATCCGTCGGGCGGATATCTTGCTTCGCTCGGACGATACCTGCCATGTCTCGGTGAACAGCGTCAGTCTCAAGCAGGAATATGGCGGGGCGGAATACCCCGATCCGTTTTTGATCGATATCGACCAGTTTGTACAGGCCGGGGAAAACACCATCAGTTTCGAACTGATTCACTACGCCCGGCCCGATGCCAAAGAACCCGGCGACAACCCCAGCGGTCTCATCTACCGTCTTCACATCGAATATTCCTGGTAAATAACTCTCTTCAAATCTTCAAAGTACCCGTGCCGGGCACGAAGGTTAAGGAAAAATATCATGAGGGCAGGGGTGATTTAAAGTTTTTCTTGCAAAATCAGGACTGGTATCATAGAATAAACCACATATTTATTTGGAAAGAACTTAGATCGGAAGAG
>LFLA01000005.1 GCA_001542995.1 Nitrospina sp. LS_NOB | reverse complement strand
TGAAATTTACCCTTTAGTTTGCAACGTTTTAAGCCCATTCCCTATCATAAATAATCTTAGTTATCTACGACAGCCCCTAGATTTTTTTTCTAGTCTCCTATCCGTAGCAAGCAGAGCTCCTCATCCGCCAGGACCAAGTATCCACAAAAAATACAAACAGTTATATAAATTTCAGGGGGGATAGACCCTACAAAAACCAATATCCCGCGTCCCCGAAGGGCAAACAGGAACTATATATTTCAGCAAATAGGTTGGGTTCAGACATACTTTATGATACAATCCCCGAGCAAATGGGTTGACATTAGTTGATGACTGTTTTTTTTGAAAACTGTCAGGATAAATCGGAGCGAAAATTGATGGGCTTTATTTCCCAAACCGTCCAAGCACAACCATGGATGGTTTTTTTTTGCTCCACATAAGGCAAAATGCCAGCCTAAATTCAAATTTGGGAAACCCTGATTTCCGGATCAGGAAAAAAGTTCCCGCTTATTTTGCAGGAGTGTATCTAGCATGGCTCAAGGAAAAGTAAAATGGTTCAACGAAAGCAAAGGTTATGGTTTTATCGAGTCCGATGATGGTGAAGATTGTTTTGTTCATTTTTCAGAAATTCAAGGTGATGGCTTCAAAACCCTCCATGAAGGACAGGCCGTGGAATTTGAAAAAACCATGGGTCAAAAAGGACCGCAAGCCTCAAAAGTTGTCCCCAAATAAAGCAATTTCAAGTGTCTTTCCCCGGCAGAGTATTTACTCTGCCGGTTAAGTTTCGGCCACTAACCCAATTGCGTAAAAGACATATTAGAAAGAGGAAAGACTATGCATGAAGTAAAAGTTTATGACAGTTCTGGAAATCTGAAAAAAATCATTTCCGTTAAAACCCTGACGAAAAGGTCCGACCAGCAAATCGCATCCCCTTCTTTATATAATAAGAAAGGGCGCAAGGCAAAGCCGATGGTTAAAATTGAGAAAAAGGATCTCAAGGCCGCTTCAACAAGGTAACCCCAGAGGTTTGGGGTTCCTTTCCGCATTCATTTTTTACACCGAAAAAGTTCCAGTCACCGCTCCCCTCCCCCGATTTTACCGAGCCTCAGTTCAATCCCCGCTAAGGGTATACCCATGCCCCCCCTCACCTAATTGGCAGACAAGCCAGGCTTAGGAAGCTGTGGAGCTTCCTGATTCGCTTTTTATGGTGGAACGCCACCTTGTTATTGATACAATACCGTCATGCCTTTGAAAATAGCATTGATCAACATGCCCTTCGGGTTCCATATCTATCCCTCCATCCAGTTAGGGACCCTCTCGACCTTACTGAAGACTCACGGTTGCGAGGTAAAGAGCCATTACCTGAACCTTCATTTTGCGCATCAGCTCGGCCTGCCGGTCTACAACCAACTCTGCGAAAAACGCTTCCTGATTGGCGAATGGCTGTTTTCCCACCCCCTTTTCGGGGGCAATGCCAGAAACCAGGATTACATGAACCATTTTGACCCGCATATTGAAGATGTCTGCCAATCCATTGAGCGTCCAAGGGAGTTTTTAGTCGATGTAAAGACCAAAATGGTCCCCGAATTTCTTCAGTGGTCCCGGGACTCCTGCAACTGGGGAGCCTTTGATGTCGTAGGCTTCTCTTCGACCTTCAATCAAAACATCGCCAGTCTGACTCTGGCTAAATGGATCAAGGAAAAATATCCCCATATAAAAATCCTGTTTGGCGGGTCCAATTTTGAATCCGATATGGGATTGGAATATTTCCGGGTCTTTCCCTGGATCGATTATGTCGTGCCCGGAGAAGCTGAAGGTGTCTTGCCACAACTGGTCAAGTATCTCGAACAGGGCGGGCCGGTTCCCTGCGGCGTGGTTCACCGCTGTGAAGGGGAAGTGATTTATCAGGAGCCCGAGGCTATGTTCGGCAACTTTCAGGATTACCCCGCTCCCGATTACGACGATTTTTTTGATCAGTTGCGGGAGATCGATCCGAATTCTTCCCTGCTGGAAAACCCGGTTATTCTTTATGAAACCGCGCGGGGTTGCTGGTGGGGGGAGAAACATCACTGCACTTTTTGTGGTTTGAACGCCAGTACCATGAAGTTCCGGTCCAAGCCTATCGAGCAGGTTCACACCGACCTTGCCCAGCTTTCAAAAAAATACGACACCTTTCGCTTCCGACTGGTCGACAACATCCTGGAAATGAAATATATCGACGGAGTTTTTGGTCACCTGGCTGAAAACAACTATGACCTGCATTTTTTTATTGAAGTCAAAAGTAACCTGACTAAAAAACAAATCAAGACTCTGGCGCAGGGTGGGGCAAAAGCAATTCAGCCCGGTATTGAGAGTTTCAGCAGTAATCAATTGCAGGAAATGGATAAGGGCGTCCGGCCCCTGCAAAACATTCTCTGTATGAAATGGGCGATGTATTATGGCATTGAGATCAACTGGAATATCCTGATTGGATTTCCCGGAGAAACGGATGACGATTACCGGCAACAGATTGACCTGATCAAACTACTGTTCCATCTGCCTCCTCCCGAGTGTGTCGGCAGCCTGTGGCTAGAAAGGTTCAGCCCCTATTTCCAGCGGCCGGAAGAATATGGAATAAAAATCACGGCACCAGGGGAAGCCTATCCCTTTGTTTATGATCATCCCGATGTCGACCATTTAAAAATCGCTTATGATTTTGAATTTGAAACGAGTAACCGGATTGACCCACAACTGAAGCAGGAGCTATTTCAAACTGCGGAAGAATGGAAACAAAGACACCAGTCAGAACAATTGCCTTACCTGATTTTTACCAAGGCCATGGATTTCGTGACCGTTTATGACCAAAGGTCACTGGAATCCATCAAAACTAGATTGGAAGGACCACATGCATGGGCATTCATCTGCTGCAACGAAGCACCAAAATCCGTGGAACAAATTCGCCAATATTTCCGGGAAAAAATGGAGCAAGAGCCTGAAGACAATCTAGCCGAAAATGCCATTGCCTATCTTGAAGAAAAAGGCTTCCTTTATGGCGAGCGCGGCAAATACCTGAATCTGGCCTTGCCGCATAATTCCAACCTTTAAACTCTTACGTTATGAAAAAACCCGGATCAAAGGGCGAGCATAATCTACAAAAAAAATTCGAAACTGAGAAACGCGCGTTAGCCTTTTATAATTCCCAATTGCTCAATCAGCTTAATCCTGAAATGTGCCGATTTATTGCTGAGCAGGAAATGGTTTTCATTTCCACCTCTGACTCAAAAGGTGAGTGTGACGCCTCCTTCCGTGCTGGCCATGCCGGTTTCGTGGAAGTCCCGGACGAAAAAACCCTGCTTTTTCCCGAATACCGAGGCAACGGAGTTCTGGCCAGCATGGGGAACATTGCGGAAAATCCGCATATAGGAATGGTCTTTGTTGATTTCTACCGAAGCTCTATAGGACTGCATGTCAATGGAAACGCAGAAATCCTTTCCAACGAGGAACTGGAGGCCAATCACGATTTGCATGAAAAAATAAAACAGGCACTTAAAAAGTCGGGTTCACAAAAACCCATAGCATGGATCAAGGTCGAAGTAGAAGAAGCCTATATCCACTGCTCCAAACATATCCCTCTCATGGAAAAAAGAGATAAAACCATTCATTGGGGAACCGATGACGAAAAACTAAAAGGCGGCAATTTTTTTAATACCAAAGGCCGCAACCCATCAACATGATTGAGCAGAATAGTAATCAATGCCGTTAAAAGGTGGGATGATCGTCAACCTCAAAGGAAGAGCGACATGGCAGTGTAGTACTGATCTTTAATCTCGTTTTCAAACTTTTCGATCGGTAATTCATCAAACCCTAACTCATCGAGAATTTCCGCCTTGACCGGATTTGCCACCGCCTCTCCGCTGGTTCCGAGATTCATTTCATCAACCATGCTATCGGCCACATGGGTGATCTTGGTTGCCAAGGGAAATTCTTTCGCTTTTTTTGGGCGGTGGTGAAATGACACCGGCTCACAAAGTGATGATGGTAGCCCCCAGCCTTTCAGCAATTTTTCACCCACTTTGGCATGGCTGGACCCAAAAACTTCCCGTTCGACATCAAACAGATATTCTTTATTATCTTTACAACGGGCTAATATTTTTTCGGATTCCGCCGGGAATTTATTGTAAACAACAAGACTGCCAGATAATAACTTTCCAGGTTGCGCTCCCCGATCCAACTGGCAATAATCTTTGCCGTTACCCCGCACGCAATCGAGTGTCTCCAGAAAAGATCCATACTCATCAGGTTTTCAGGAATCCCGCTCAACTGGGATATTAAGAAGACTTGCTTTACCTTGTTATTTCGCCCTTGAGGGCCCGGAAAATCGCCACTCCTTGGTTAGAACAGGGGAAGCCTTCGGACCAAGATAGCCCTCCACAACCAGCATCTGGCGTTCATCATCACCACGAACAACCACTTGCCGCCCCCTTTCCACATCCGGAATTCTGGCCACTATCGAAACACCTGAGGGAAGAAAAGGCATTCCTGTCTTTTGAATCATTTTCTACTCCTCCTGGCTGAACTCTCCTCCCCCTTCAACAGGGGGCCATATCGCCGCACCCATCGGCGAGAACATCCATGCGACAAACTGTTCAGGTTTTGCTTCCGGGTAAGCAACCTGAAATGCGGTGCGCTTTAACTGGCGGTCTGCCGACATATAACGCACAACATTGATTCCCCGGTTCAGTCCGGGATGCTCCTTGGGCTCAAAATCCATGTAAAACAAAGGCAAAACCACCATGATACCCAAAGCGGCCCACACATATAATTTATCAAAGTGTCTCATGGGATTTCACACTCTCGAATATCGAATCATTCCCGAACTTTCAGAATTGCGTATTATTATCCCAGAAATTGGGAGAATGGGAATGCTTTTGCGATGTTATAATGGCAAGCGTACAACCTGAAAAAACTTTTCTGCCAAAAATTTTATGAATACTTCAGAAAAAGGACTTCCTGTTACCCTGCTATCCGGGTTCCTGGGTTCAGGAAAAACCACACTGCTGAATTATATTTTAAAGCAGAACCATGGAAAAAGGATAGCCGTCATCGAAAATGAGTTTGGAGAAGTCGGTATTGACTCCGAGTTCATCGTCGGGGCCGATCAGGATATATTTGAAATGAGCAACGGTTGCATCTGCTGCTCCATCCGCGGAGACCTGATTGAAACCCTGAACCGGCTTTTAGAGCGACACCAAAAATTTGATTATATTTTAATTGAAAGCACGGGTCTTGCCAGTTCCGGCCCAATCGCCCAGGCCTTCCTGATTGAAGACGAAATTTCCAAATCCCTTTTTCTCGATGGCATTGTCACCCTGGTTGATGCAAAGCATATCTGGAATAATTTGAATGGGCAGGAAGTCGTTTGGGAACAAATTGCTTTTTCCAACGTCATCCTTTTGAATAAGTCCGATCTGGTCACCGAATCCGAAATGAAAAAACTGGAAAAGCAGATGTGCCAGATCAATCCCACAGCAAAAATCTACAAAACCACCCAGGCAGCGATCGATTTGGACCAAATTTTGAATATTGGAGGATTCGATTTAAAAACCGCATTGGAGACCGCCACCTTCAATACACACCATCACGAAACAGAAGAGGCAATATCTTCGGTCTCGCTTTCTTTTCCAGGTTATGTCGATCCAAACCGTTTAAACATTTGGCTGCAAATGCTCCTGATTAATGAAGGCATGAATGTCTTTAGGGCCAAAGGAATACTTAATGTCGAGGGTTCTGCAGAACGATACCTTTTTCAAAGTGTTTACATGATGTTTGAGGGCCGGTTTGACAAGCTCTGGGGGGAAGACTCTCCACTTAACAAAATGGTGTTCATCGGCCAGAACCTGAACCCCCAAAGACTGGAAGAAAGCCTGAAGAACTTTACCGCAACCTGATGGTTTAGGTTGGCGGAAAACCCTGTAACTTTTAAATTTACAAAACCACTCATGGCAGAAGAAGACCGAGAAAAACCTAGCGGGTCTCAGGAAATTGAACTCAGTGAATCGGAGCTCAAAGAACTTAAACGCCTGGAAGCCAAGAAACAAGCCGAGCAACAAAAGGTGCTTGACTCTAAAGACAATCTCTTTGGGGCGATCCTGACCGATCTGGATCTGGAAGGACTGGATTTGCATGACGCCAAAATGGCAAAAGCAAACCTCAACAACACCAATCTGAGCGGGGCCAATTTGAGCAATGCTAATTTCATTGAAGCAGATTTGACAGAAGCCAATTTGTCAAAGGCCGACCTGCATGATGCCTATTTTGCCGATGCCCAATTGATTGCAGCAGATTTTTCCGAGGCCGACCTTCGCTGGGCAGATTTCAGTTGGGCTGTTTTAAGCGAAGTCCGATTCAATGAAGCAAACCTGCTGGAAGTCGGTTTTACCGAAGCGACTCTGGTCGCCTCCGACTTCACCCTGGCCAATGTAACCGGAGCAAATTTCGACCAGGCAAACCTGATTGATGTACGTTTAAAGGGAGTCGATCTGTCTCAAGCGCTGAGCCTTACGCCGGAACAAATCGAATCTGCCGAAATCGACAAGGCCACCCAACTCCCTCCTTGCCTCGAAGTAACATGGGAAGATAGGGATAACTTCAAAGTACAAAAGGTGGCTGAGAAAAAATCCAAACGGAAAAAAGCAAAAAAATAAATCGTCCTCGCCAAATCAATAACTTGTTCTTAAAGAACCAAAACCTTTCTATCAACCCCGGCCTTCTTCAAACTCAATCTCGCCATCCACGCTCACTGCATATCTTATTTCTATCGGGTGGCAACAGACTTCACAATCTTCTATATATTCCTGATGCGGCACCGACAAATCCAAGAGGACGGAAATGGACTGACCACAATGTGGGCAGTTAAAAAATTGTTCGACCTGCTCCATTCTCGATCCAGTTACTCCTGCATACGAAAATCTTTGGAGAAATAGGATACCAGGTCTTTCACCGAAAGGATGCCCACTATTTTATCCTCTTCCGTAACCCCCAAATGCCGAATCTTATTTTTATGCATAAAACGGTTCGCCTCTTCAATAGGCAAATAACAATCCAACGAAAGCACAGGGCTTGTCATAATATCCGAAATCGGAGTGGATTCCGGGTTCAAACCTTTACCCAATACTTTTCGGGTCAGGTCCGTTTCGGTCACAATACCCACATACTCGTCAAATTTTTTCACCAGCAAAGACCCGATATTATTTGCCGTCATAAACAAGGCGGCTTCCTGAACAGTAGACTCTATGTCTATACTCAATACGGGAGATACCATATAATCGCCGATTTCATCCATGTTCCTCCTCCTTTATTTAAAAGGTGACATGATGCCCGTAATTCTTGGATGCCGGACAAAGGCCGGGGATTCGCTCTTTTTAAGACCCTTAAAATACCTCAAGACAGGGGCTGAAAACAACAGCAAAAGGCGGGCCATAACTTCTCGAATTTTAAGGAGTTATTGATTTATACCGTTTTTATTATAAAATCTGCAATTCAACAGGAAAAATCCATAGCCCTATGCCTCACGAAATAAATGTCGTTTTAGTCGAACCGGAAATTCCCATGAATACCGGAACCATTGGGAGGTTGTGCCTTGCAACAGGAAGCACCCTGCACCTGATAGAACCGCTAGGATTCGAAATCAGCGACAGCCAGCTCAAACGAGCGGGTCTGGATTATTGGAAACATGTAAATGTCAAAACCTACCCTGGCCTCAAAATGTTTCTTCAAAGCATTCCCCCTTCTGCCCAGAGGGTATTTTTCTCCACAAAGGGGGAGAAAGATTTTTTCCAACATGCATTTCAGCCAGGCGCCTATCTGTTTTTTGGCAGTGAAACCCAGGGGCTGCCAAAAAGTTTACTGCAATCTAATCAGGATATCACTTATCGCATCCCACAATATGATGAGCGGGTACGATCCATCAATATTGCTAATGTAGTGAGCATAGCTGTTTACGAAGCCATCCGACAACTGGGAGTCTAAACCTCAAAAAAAATTCCAGCCGAGTTGATCCATAACAACCTGGCTCATACACCCGGATCAACTTGGGAAAAATATTCCGGCTTAACGTCGAATTTTCGGTAGTACTGCCGCAACAACCCTCTGGCCTCCACCTTATTCACCTGATCGTTTTTATTGCTAAAAAGGTTGCCGGCTTTAAGAATATGCAAAATGGCTTTTTCTCCGTTGCTCATGCTTTCATACAAAACCGCCAGATTATAATGCGCTTCTGCAGATTTTGGATTGCCCTTCAAAGTTTCTTCAAATTCGCGAACCGCTTCTTCAGCCCTACCCGCCCTTTCATAGGCCGTGCCCAGGTTAAAATGCGCCGCCGGATCATCGGGTGTGGATTCCACCTGGGCTTTCAGGCCCTTTATTTCCTTGCTCTCAAAAAATTTTCCGAACATTTTTTATGTTTGGTTCTTAGTTCTTTAAATTCTTTGCGCTCAAAGAGATTTTTTTGAACACAATTTTTCACTCCAGATTCTCAGTTTTTCAACGCTCTTACTTTTAAAAAAAATCTAGCGATACAATTCAAAGACCGGAATCGCCCAACTCGTCCTCTTCAAACAATTCCATCAGGGAGTTTCTGGAATCATCTTGAAATTGTTCCTGGTCTTTACGGTCAATATATAAGTTCAACTGTTTCAAATGGTCTGCCGACAGGTTGCACAAAATCAACCGTTCCATGACGGTTTCCTTTTGGTATTCGTTCAGCAATCTGCCGATACAGTTGTGGAGAAACGGAGTCAAAATAGACTGCACCCCCTCAAAATCCAATTCCACCGGGTTGCCTTTCTGAAATTCCGGAGCAAGCATAGAGTACACCTTCTGCCCATCATCGATGGACGCGCAATGAGCTCCCACATGTTCTGATAGTCTGATTTTCATCGTTCGTCTTTTCCTTCAAATTGAATCTGCATAAAAATATCTTGCTGTTTTACATATGATACCTCTGCATACCCCATAAATTTCCGCAATAATTTCATATTTTCTGGTGTTTTTGTCCTGAAACATGCCAGCAGAGGTCAAATTTGCCTTCATTGTACCGATAAGTTATTATAATTAAACCTCTAACCTTATAGTTCCAGCAATGTGAAATGCCTCTTTAACACGAAGCTCTGCCAGTTCGACTGTTCTCGGCGCAACAGCTCGAACCATTTTCTTCGGATTCCTACTTTTGCTGGGTTTCCCCCTTCACACTCCTGCACAAGACTTTAAACCCGAAAAATTTGATAAGGCTCTCCTCGAAGATTCTATAAAGGAACAGGCAATTCTGCGTGAAGAAATGGAACAGATTCGCCTGGAAATGCAACGCATCATGGAAGAAATAAAGCTGGCGAGGTTGGACGATATGAATACCAAATTCATTAAATTAAAATCCAGCCTTCAAAAGAGTTGAAAAAAACCTGTCGGGCTCCCCCGGCTTTTCTCCTCATTTTCATTTCCGCATTATCCACCCCTGCTACTTGCTGATATACGCTATAATCCGCTTGACCCATGAAACCCAAAAACACGATTCACATTAATGCCCAGACCTCAAAACCAAGAGCCATATTGGTGGGGGTTAGCATGCCGGGCACCCAGTCCCCGTCCACTGAAATTTCACTTGAAGAACTGGAAGGTCTTGCGACCACTGCCAATTATGAGCCCGTGGCCACGTTGACCCAGCGCTTAGCAGAGATTAACTCCAAAACATTTTTAGGCAGTGGAAAAGTGGAAGAGCTCAGGCAAGCCGTCAAGCACCATGATCCGGAAGCAGTCATTTTTGACGAAGAACTGTCACCCCGACAAAACCGGGAGTTGGAAAATATTCTGAAATGCAGGGTCATGGACCGACCCTGGGTCATCCTGGAAATTTTCAGCGATCACGCCCGAACCCGGGAGGCGAAAACTCAGGTTGAGTTGGCAAGGATGAAATATGCCCTTCCCCGTCTTACCGGAATGTGGGGACACCTTTCCCGGCAACGCGGCGGAATTGGCATGAAGGATGTGGGAGAAACCCAGATCCAACTGGACCGCCGAATGATCCGCAATGAGATCCACAAACTGGAAAAAAAACTCGTTCAAATCGATAAGGGAAAAAAGACCCAGAGAAAAAATAGGCAGGGAACTTATAAAGTAGCGTTGGTCGGTTACACTAACGCGGGAAAATCCACACTGATGAATTGCCTGACGGGGGCTGACACGCTGGTCGAGGATAAACTCTTCGCAACCCTGGACGCAACCGTGCGCAAGATAAAGAAAAATTTTCCCTGCCCGGTACTGCTCTCAGATACCGTTGGACTGATCAACAAATTGCCTCATGATCTGGTCGCCTCGTTTAAGAGCACGTTGGACGAAGTGCGTGATGCCGACTTGCTGATTCATGTCGTGGACCTCAGTCATCATAAATACGCCGAACAAATGCGCACCGCAGATGACCTTCTCCAACAAATGGGAGCGGACAATATCGATATTCTCACCGTCTTCAATAAAATTGATGCGTTGTCGGACACCGAAATTCTGGATCGCGCCCTTAATACTTATCCTTCTTCAATCGGCATTTCCTGCAAAACGGGACGAGGGATTGATTCGCTCCGCCAACAAATGATCTGCCACTATGAGAAAAATCTGGCGCCGTATCGCCTCGAGCTCGAGCACTCCCAGGCCATGCTCATTCAGGAAATACGAAAACATGCCTTGGTATTGAAGGAGGATTACAACCCCAACGGCATCGTATTAAACTTACGGCTTTCTCCGAGGGCAAAAGCTAAACTAGAATCCATTTTGAAACGATCTATAAAGCCCGATTGACATACATTCGCATCGCCCCGGGTTTATAAACCTGTTTTCTAAAGAACAATCAGTTTGGCGTGGCTGGCTGAGAGTTTCTTTTTCCCGTGAGGGGCTTTAAAAAACACTTCCAGATTTAAATTTTCTTCGCTACCTGAAAGGTTGATCACAATTCCCGACCCAAACTTCGCGTGCAAAACCTTTGTCCCGATCGAATAGGCACCCCCACTTTTTTCCTGATAGGGAAGAGCTCCGCCAAGTGTGCTGCTAAATTGAGGTGCGGTTTCATTGCTGAACCTGCTTGATTCGCGGATCATAACTTCATCAGGAATAGAAAGCAGAAAATCTGATGGAAGATAATTAAAAGTAGTGCCATAGATTCTTCTCCGCCTGGCATGGGTGACGAACAGTTTTTTTCGAGCTCGAGTAAAACCTACATAGCACAGCCTTCTCTCCTCTTCATATTCCTCAGAGTCCGACATGGAACTGGCATGGGGGAGGAGTCCATTTTCCATGCCTACCACAAATACCGAAGAAAATTCCAAACCCTTGCAGGTATGCAGAGTCATCAGTGGGAGAACCCCACGCTCGTCATCAAGGTTATCCAAATCCGCCACTAGCGAGGCCGAATCCAGAAATTCCTGCAGGGAACCTTCCCCATTCTCAACGGACTGCTCCACTGCGGAAAATAATTCCTCCAGATTTTCCATGCGCCCTTTACTCTCGCGGGTATCCTCTTTTCTCAACATTTCCCCATAACCCGTTCGGTCTACCACCTCTTTCAGAAGTGCCAGCGGATCATCCTTCATGGAATCCAGATGGTCGATGATTTGCAAAAACTGGGCGATCTTCCTGCCTGCCGCAGGAGCTGTCAATTTTCCCTGCTCGTTCCGGCGCAAACCCTCCTGGAGCGACAAACCCATTTCCCGACAATACTGCTCAACCTTTTCCAGCGAGGTCTTGCCAATTCCCCGGACAGGAACGTTGATGATTCGTTTTAAAGAAACCGAATCGCTCGGGTTTAGAACAACCCGCATGTATGCCAGCACATCCTTGATCTCTTTTCTTTCATAAAAACGCTGTCCCCCTATCACCTGATAAGGTAGCCCGATTCTCATCAACACGTCTTCCAAAACCCGCGACTGGGCATTGGTACGATAGAGAACGGCCATATCATTAAAGCTAAAACCTTCGTCGCGGTTCAAAGCCTGGATTTTTTCGCAAACAAATTCCGACTCATCCGTTTCATCTTCAGCCCTGTAGCACAACACCGGAGAACCCACTTCATTTTGCGTCCATAATGTTTTTTCCTTCCGGTTTCTGTTCTCTCTCACCACACTTCCCGCCGCATTTAAAATATTTTGTGTGGACCGGTAATTTTCCTCAAGCTTGACCACCGTCGTTCCGGGGAAATCATTTTCAAACTTCAAAATATTTTCTATGTTTGCCCCCCTCCAGCGATAAATACTCTGGTCATCATCCCCGACAACGCATATGTTGTTGTGCGATTGCGACAGCAGACGTACCAGCCTGTACTGAACCGCATTGGTATCCTGGAACTCATCAACCAGAATATACTGAAACCTGTCGTTGTAACGAGCCCTTAAAGAAGGAAACTCCTGAAACAACCTGCTTGTAAAAACCAGCAAATCGTCAAAATCTAAAGCATTATTTTTTTTCAGGGCAGACTGGTAAACAGGATAAAGACCCGCCGCCTTGAGTTGGTGCCCATAAGGCATCGCATCCGGTTGCAAATCTTCGGGCATGAGAAAATCATTTTTGAATCCGCTGATGTGACCGAGAAGAGTTTTGGGAGGGAATGCGTCAGTACTGATTTCCGCCACCTTCATACACTGTTTGACCAGGGTCAACTGGTCCTGCGCGTCGTAGACAGCAAAATCATTGGAAAAACCCAGTTCCGAAATATGTATTCTAAGGATTCTCAGACAAAAAGAATGAAAGGTGCTGATCCAAGGGGAAGCTCCACGAAGGTCCAGCATTTTCCGGACACGTTCCTTCATTTCCCCGGCGGCCTTGTTGGTAAAGGTGATCGCAAGAATACTTTCCGGAGGAACTCCCTTCTCCTTAATTAAATTGGCAATGCGGCAGGTGATGACACGCGTTTTCCCGGAGCCTGCTCCCGCCACCACCATCAGCGGACCTTCACTATGGCGCACGGCCTGTAACTGCTGGGGATTCAAATTTTCAAGATCCACGGAGTGCCTCCGATGGCAAATTGCAAAGTCTTTATTTCATCCTTCGGGGCATGAAGGCCGATGAAGTGATATAACATGCGGCAAACATTCTCTCGGCCCTATGAGCCATTGCTATCTGCCTCCATGGCTAGTGGGATTAAACTAAATTTTCCCAGGTCACGGAAGCCAGCGCCTCAACAAATGTCGGGGAAAGGTTTAATGATTCGATGCGGTGCAAACTCAACTGGCGTTCACGGGCATATTTATTAAATTCTATATCAATATCGAACAAAATTTCTACATGATCGCAAACAAAGCCGACCGGAACCATTAAAACTGTTTTCGAACCCTGCTTTGCGATCTTATCCAAAACCGATTCCACCGTGGGTCCCAACCAGGGAATCGGTATCATCCCCTGACTCTGGTAAGCTTTATACCAGTGTCGCGGTTGGACCCGCTCCACAAGTTTTGCAACAGTTTTGTCAAACTCTTCAGGGTAAGGGTCGCCAAACTCTAAAGATTCGGAGGGGATACTGTGCGCTGTGAAAATCGTGTGAATCGATTCTTCTGCATTTGGTCCCAGTTTTTCAAGGGCCGTGCGGTATTTTTCTTCAAACGCATCAATGAGAAGTGGATGGTCCGCCCAACTACCAATGTAGCGCACATCCAAATTCTCCGCATCGCAGTTTTTCAACGCTTCCTTAAAAACATTGAAGTACAAACGCGTACTCCAAGTGCTGAATTGCGGGGCCAGGCAAAGCGCCACCACTTTTTTCACCCCGTCTTCCTTCATCCTTTTTACCTCGTCACCGATATAAGGACTCCAATTGCGCATTCCGCAATAGACTTTGAACTGCGATCCCTGCTGGTTGAGAAAAGACTCCAGCCGGGCGCATAGTTCCTGGGTGATCTCCCGCAGGGGAGACTTTCCGCCGATCTGCTTATAGCGGTCACGGATTATAGCAATAGTTTCTGGAGTGGGCTCTGTTCCGCTGCGGATGTTCCTCAAATATTCCGGGATATCATCAACGGACTCGGGAGCCCCATGCGCCATAAGGAAAACACCGGTTAGCGGCTCGGTGGGATCATTCATGCTGGTATTCATGGACCATGTCCACCACCGCTTTGACATGCTCTACTGGGGTGTGTTGCAAAATACCATGCCCTAAATTAAAGATATACCCTCTTCCTCCAGCGCGCTTGAGGATGTCATGAACCCGTTCTCGAATCACCGGTAAGGGAGCAAAAAGCGTCACTGGGTCGAGATTACCCTGAACCGGCTGGTCTTTTCCCAGCAGGGCTCGTGCGGAATCCATCTGGATTCGCCAGTCAAAACTGAGCACATCTCCGCCGGCCTTTTGCACCAGATCCAGCATCGTAGAAGTTCCGGTGCTGAAATTAATGACAGGGACTCCGGTATCTTTGAGTCCTTCATAAACACGGCGGGAATAAGGAAGAATATATTTTTCATAATCGCTGGGTCCAAGGCACCCTACCCAACTGTCGAAAATCTGGAGAGCCTGGGCTCCTGCAGATACCTGCATCTTTAAATAATCCACCAACATGGTGCACACCTTGTCCATCAACTGTTCCCAAACATCGGTGGCCTCATACATCATCATTTTAGTGGTTGTGAAGTCCCGCGACTTCCCCCCCTCCACCATATAACTGCATAGGGTAAACGGAGCACCGGCAAAACCGACCAATGGGATGTTGATCTCCTTTCTCACCAGACGAATCGCGTCGGCGACAAAACCCAACTGCTCTTCCACATTGACCGGCATAAGTTTTTCAACGGCCTTTCTGTCCTTGACCGGACGCGGGATCACAGGGCCATCTCCCGCCGAAAATTCCAAACCCGTCCCCATCGGTTCCAAAGGAAGAAGAATATCTGCAAAAATTATGGCCGCATCCACCCCCAGCACATCCAGAGGTTGTAACGTGACCTCACACGCCAATTCCGGGTTTTTGCACAGTTCCAGGAAAGTGTATTTTTCCTTGAGGTCCCGGTAAACTTTCATATACCGACCCGCCTGGCGCATGAACCAGACCGGAGTTTTATCAACCGGTTCACCCCGGCAGGCCTTTATAAAACGGTACTCGCTTGACTTTTCCATAAACCTCCACTCGGCGACCGGGCAACGCCCGGCGGTAATAGGCAATAACGTTAATGAGCGGACAAAGAATTGCCTCGGCTCAACGAGCTATTGCCATCTGCCCCTGCGGCTAGCAGCCCTGTGGCTAGCAGTTAAAATTTATTGATTATAGGACGGGAACCCATGCAGGATCAACGGTTTGTTTTGATTGTTGCGCTGGAATCCGCTTTATCAGCCCAATTCCACTTTCATATTCCGGTAGATTTTATAGAGGTGCCGATTTTGCTCCCCGGAGAGGCCAAAAATCTGCTTCGGCAGGCTCTTCATCCTCATATGTTGAGAATAAAACTGCAGCCGCTTCTGGATTGCAAGCACAACGCCCATCAGTCCTAAAGAGGAAAACAGGAAAAAATGACTGATCATAAAAGGCAGTATCCTGGAGTTTTCCAGATAAAGATAAATGGAAAGGTTTGAAGCCCCCTCCAGATCGTTGAAATAAAAATACAACTTCCGCCAGATCATTTTTAAAAATCCAATAGGATCGTTCATGACCTGCTGAAAAATAAACGATACGGGAGACAGGTTTTCCATCTGGTGCTTTTGCTGAAACAGGGTCAAAAGACTCGGATCAAACCCCACACCGGGATAATCAATATAGTTTCCAGCCATAAATGCGGTGGAACCGCTAGAGTCAAAAGATACAAACCTGCCATGAACCAGAAAGCACTGAACCAGCAAAGGAATAAACGAAAGGAACAAGGGGACCAAAAACATCCCCCACCCCTTCAATCGTCTTTGGGGTTCCCAGATTTCAAAAACATATTTATGAATATAAAAAATGACAAACGGCAAACATAGAAAGGTATTCGGGCGCGATTGAAAAAACAAAGACAAGACCAAGGCGCAACTCGCCAGCATCAATGGGGTAGGAGATTCGCGCAAGCGAATCAACATATAGAACGAAAGAATCCCCAGAAAAGTGATGAAGGCGGCCCGGAGGAGGATGCCTTCATAAATAATTTCCGTGGAGTAAAGAGAAAACCCTACAAAGGCCAAATAGCCAACCCGAACATCGAACAGCTTTTTACCAATCAGGAAAATTAAAACCGCGCCCAGGGCTCCAAGCGTAAATTGCAAGCCGTAAACCACATAAAAATTTCTGCCAAAGAGATAATAAAGACTGCCCAGAAAATATTTGTAAAGGGGAGAGTAGCTGTTATTAGGCGACATGGCCAATCTGTCACCCGCAGCAAAATTCAACGCACCCAGGTCAAAATTAGAATGATCGTAAACACTTAGGACGGTATCAAAATAAGGAATCTGGGAAAGCTCGATGAAATATATACCGCGAACAGCCAGAGCGATCAGGAAAAGTCCCGAAAGAACTAATAAGGGTCGAGGCTGAGTTTGTTCCATAATTGCCTAATGTGAAGTTAAAAATTGCTTAAAAATACCCATCAATATTTGCCTGCATCCTCTAGGCAAATCGGGCCACCACTCTCGCCAGTTCTTTGAGGACAATTTCTTCTTTTTCGTTATTCAATTTTTCTTGAATAAAAGGGAGTGCCTCGGCCCCTGAAAGTTCACCCAGAGCCCAGACCACATGCGCCCGGATCAACGGTTCTTCGTCATCCAGCACCTTGATCAGGATAGGGATAGCTTGCGGGTTGCCGGAATTGCCCAAAGCAACGGCCACATTTCTGAGCAGACCTCTTCGTTTGATTCGTTTGATCGGACTGCCTTTAAATCTTCGGCTGAACATTTCTCTGGTGATCTGAATCAGGTCCATCAGCTTGAGGGTGTCCTGCTTCTGCTGGAAGTCCGGGTCGTCAGTTTTAACCGCATAGGAATTCCACGGGCAGACAATCTGGCAATCATCGCAACCGTAAATTCTGTTGCCGATTGCCTTCCTGTACTCAACGGGTATGACCCCTTTCAACTCAATAGTGAGATATGAAATACATCGTTTCGAATCCAGAACGTAGGGAGCAATGATGGCATCTGTCGGGCAAATATCTATACAGCTTCTGCAGGTCCCGCAATGGTCGTCAGCTGGCTGAGATGAAGGAAGGGCAACATCCGTCAGGATTTCAGAAAGGAAATACCAGGACCCCATACCCTCGGTGAGAAGATTGGTGTGCTTGCCAATCCACCCCAGGCCCGCTTGTTGGGCTAAAGGCTTTTCGAGAATGGGCCCTGTATCCACATAAATCCGAGTCCGGCATCCCTCAAACTCCTCTCTGATTTTTTCCTCCATCTTACGCAAACGCAGCGTGACGATATCATGGTAATCCTTGTTCAAAGCATAAATGGAAATATCCGCAACATCACGATGCTCGACATAACTCATATCCTTTTCCATTGCATAGTAGTTGGTGCGAAAGCATAGAATGCTTTGCACTCCTTCCAAAACAAGATCAGGATTTTTTCGCTTTTCCTGGCCGCGCCGCATATAGGCCATTTCACCGTCGTAACCCGCGTCCAGCCATTTTCCAAATCTCTCTCCTGCCAGGCCTAATTCGGGACTAGCAACTCCAAATCCGTCAAACCCCAAACTCTCGGAGAATGACTTAAGCCCTGCTAATTTCTCTTTTTTTTCTACAGGATTCATAAGCTTTAAGGAAGTTGATCCGATCTAGCGATTCTGATACTCTCAAGCTGCTCACCGCAGGGGCAACAGGCAGGGACTCGTTGCACCCTTGCAGGGCACGCCGAAGGGGTACGCCTAGTGGGCGGAGTATCTCCGCCAGCAAATTGCAATATCTTTAACTTGCCCTCAATCGACTACTCGGCCCAACGAGTTATTTACCCCTGCGGGGCACGAAATTTAAGGAAGAGGGCATCACGGCTACTGGCCCCACGCCGAGTGATTTTGAAACAGAAAAGTTCTTATGATGAATAAAACCGGTTACGCATCAGATCCATTTTATCTTAGGCATGAAACTGAACCGCATCCAGAAAACCCCGGCCGGTTAACCGCCATCCAGAATCGGCTGGAGTCCTCTGAATTCTACAATAACCTCATTGCAATACAACCCCGCAAGGCCACTCCGGAAGAAATTGCTCTGGTGCATGACGCAGGCTATGTGGCGAGCGTTGAGCAGAGTTGCGCTAACGGGGTACGCAATTTGGACGCGGACACAGTCATCTCCGCCGATTCCTACGATGCCGCGTTGTTGAGCGCCGGAGCGGGACTGAATGCCATCGACCAACTCATTGATGGCAGTATTCATAATGCCTTTTGTGCTGTACGACCGCCAGGCCATCATGCCGAACAGGATCGTGCAATGGGATTCTGCCTGTTCAACAATGTCGGCATTGCTGCCCGGTACGCGCAAAAGGCACAAGGGTTAAATAAAATTTTTATTTTTGATTGGGATGTTCATCATGGCAATGGCACCCAGCACTCGTTTTATAGTGATCCTTCCATCTATTACAGCAGCGCCCATCAATACCCCTTCTATCCCGGTACCGGAGCGGAAGAAGAAACCGGAACTGGCGACGGGTTGGGGACCACATTGAACCTGCCGATGGACGCCTACTCCGAGGATGACGACTATCTATCCGTTGTCGAACACAAACTGATCCCGGAAATCCAACGCTACAAACCCGACCTCATTATTATTTCCGCCGGCTTTGACGCTCATCAGAATGATCCTCTGGCCCAGATTCAACTGACCACAGATTGCTTTGGCAAAATGACCGAGTTATTGATGGGAGTTGCCGGAGATGTTTGCGAGGGACGGTTACTCTCCATGCTGGAGGGCGGCTACGACTATGACGCGTTGAGCGACTCGGTCCGACTTCACATGCAAACCCTATTAACTCCCGACCATGGAAAATGAAACCTGGAATGTCTGATAGCATTGCGCCCAACAAGAGAATCGTCACCATGGCTTTAATGGTGGCCTTGGGGGTAATATTGCATCGCCTTGAAGCCCTGCTCCCCTTACCCACACCCTGGGTCAAACTGGGACTGGCCAACCTGATGACCCTGATGGCTCTGGTTTATTTAGGAACCCGCGAGGCTTTTATAGTTACCCTGCTTCGGGTCATACTGGGCTCCATTCTTGCGGGAACATTCTTGGGACCCACCTTTTTTCTCAGTATGGCAGGAGGCCTGGCGGGCACCGCAGTCATGTGCGGGGTTTACAACAGGGGAAAGGGGCCGTTCAGCCTTGTTGGCGTCAGTGTTTGCGGAGCCTACACCCATACCTTCATCACGGCAATCTGTGTCTATTTTTTTCTTATAAAACAGACTTCCTTTTTCGTCCTGCTGCCCTTTTTCTTCTCACTAGCTCTGATTACCGGCATTTTGACCGGAATGGCCGGCAATCTTTTATCCCGGGAAATGGAGTTTCCGCTTAAGCATTCCCAGGCTCATTAAAGGTTTTACAGACAAATCCCGATAAAATTATTTTAGACTTTGGATATTTCTTGTTCTAAAATCTACAGAACATTAATGATAATTAGATTCCTTTAGTGAATAACCCCTCTGATCCAGACAGCAAATTTGCCATATTAGTAGAATTTTGGGATTTTCTCAAAACCCGGAAAAAATGGTGGCTGGGACCTATTGTCTTCATCATGTTGCTGATGAGCCTGCTTATAGTTCTGACAGAGGGTAGCGCCGTTGCCCCCTTTATTTAGGGAATTATATACTTATTGCCCCAAGCTGGGGTAGTGGGTCAGTTTCAATATACAAGTTTAAGATTTGTCATCTACTTGTGAGATATCCATGCCAACATCTTTTAACCAAATGTTTCTTAACTCAACACCGATAATCTGTAATATTGATATGATATCTAAACCCTGTTCAAAAGCCTCGTTTTCAAGTAGATTTTTTTCTTCCTTAGAAAGTAAGTTTATTAAACGATTTATTGCAAAATCTGTACTTTCAGTTTGAATTTCATAGGCACTTGGTCTATCCATATTTGCCCTTTGTTCCTTAAGTTCGTGTATGTGGCTAGAGGCTATAGCTTTGGCATCTATTTTTTCTGAAATTTTTTCCCCTAATGGATTTAAACTTATTGGGCTATTTCTATTGAGAACCTCACTAGGGAAATCAACAAGTTTCTTCCATATATCGTCTACTCTTGATACTAGATGATCTACTTTTTCTGATAAAGTTGCAAAACCTGTTCGAGCCGGTTCTAAGTCGTCTAATTTGCTTTTCCACTTGGATAAATACCAAGTTCCCAAAATAGTAGAAACAAAAATTAAAGCTATAATCCCCCCCCAGGTTTTCTTTTATTAGAGACAGCAATAATGGATTAATCATTTTATATGTACGGCAAAAAGCCTATTTTTCTAAAGGGAGAACTCGCACAGTTTGATAATGCTTTTCTTATTTCAAAGACAACATAGCCCTATTTCAGTTAACACGCCTTTTATTAAAGTTCGTAAGTTACCGAATTTACTGCTTGTTATGGCAAGCACAATACCTATTGACTTTTGGGGCAATAAGTATATAACTCCCTTTATTTACACCCTATTCCAGACCTTAACTTGCCCACACTTTCCATAGTTGTTCCAGTTTATAACGAACGCGATACGCTTCGTGCCCTGGTTTCCAAAGTCGAAGCTGTCGACTACGAGAAGGAAATCATCCTGATCGATGATTTCTCCACAGACGGAACACGGGATGTCTTGAAAGAATATGAAGGACGGGAAAATTTTCAGGTGCTTTACCATGACCGCAATAAAGGCAAAGGTGCCGCATTGCGCACCGGTTTTTCCAAAACCCGGGGGGATATCATCATCATTCAAGATGCTGATCTTGAATACAATCCTGCCGACTACGGAACATTGCTGGAACCCATTCTGGATGGGCGGGCCGATGTTGTGTATGGATCTCGATTTCTGGGAGGTCCTCACCGGGTATTGTTCTACTGGCATTACCTTGGTAACAAATTTCTCACCACCCTGTCGAACATGTTCACCAACCTGAACCTGACCGACATGGAAACCGGCTACAAGGTCTTCACAAAAAAAGTGAACGATTCCCTGGCCTTCAAGTGCAACCGTTTTGGCTTTGAACCTGAGTTCACCGCCAAGGTCGCAAAAAATAAATTCCGGATCTATGAAGTCCCTATCTCCTACAGTGGCAGAGACTATTCAGAAGGAAAAAAAATCACTTGGAAAGACGGCTTTGCCGCCATCTGGCATATTTTTAGATTCAGGTTTTTGGGTTGATTCTTTCCGCTTAACACTCCTCCAACTGCTCCCCGCAATGCGGACAGACCGCGTCCTGCTCAGCCACTTGGGTTTCGCAGACGGAGCAAATCTGAAGGCTTTCACGTTCTTCCAGTAATTGACGGGCTTGCTCCGCATCTTCTCTCAGTGTCCAAAGACGAACCTTCATGAGATCCGCGACCGGTGCAGGCTCTGCGTGAAAAGATATGTTCTCCAACTGGCAGGGAATGCCTTCGTTTTCCAGAAAGCCCCGCATGATATGAGCCTTGGCTTCGTTTAAAACCGTGCAGAGGATCACCAGGTCAGGAGCCTCCTTCTCCGCTACCTCCGACACAAGTTCCACATTACAATCCGGACAAAGGGAATGCGTGTCGGGAAAATTTTCCTCACATTTCGGGCAACTCCGCATACTATTATTCTATAGCATTTTAAGAGGCTCACCAAACAGGTTTATTGTCACCGAGACTATCTCCGTTTGATATAATTTTCAAGAATGAATCCATTGCCAAAATTGATGCGGTGCTGGTCGACAGCCAAATTTATCATGGCTACTACCTGGTCATAAACTTGGGAGGCTTTCTTCAGGTAAAAGGAAAGGTTGTGGTTCTTCCTGTGGAAATCTGCGAGGTGAAGGATTTAGGGAAAGTAAAAACCGAGTGGCGGAAAGAATCCATGTTAGGGGCGCCAGTCCCCATCAATATCATGAGCATGACAACCGTGGAAGAAGAATTGATACGTGATTATTATGGCCTGCCACTGCAAAGACCCATTCCCTCAAAAAATCAGGAAAAATGATTGCACTTTAATTCGGGAATCTATTCTCAAGCCGCTTCAGCAGTCGGTGAACTCCCTCATGGACATCTTTCACCGTAATGTCTTCAAGGCAATAAGGCTTGTAAAGGGGAGAAGGTTTACACTCTTTAAAAAATTTCTGTTTACAGGGGGAACAAGAAAAATTCCGCGTCACCACTTCCTGTTTTTCCACGGCCATATAAGGGCCAGTCGATTCCGGGCTTCCCGGTCCAAAAATTCCCAGGATCGGAACCCCGACCATTGCCGCAAGGTGCATCATTCCACTGTCATTACCAATGAACAGCTGGCTTTTTCGTAACAGTCCTGTCAAAACCCTCAAATTAACCGGAGGAATGATCTTGATCGTTTCTGATTGGCCAAAGTTTCTGATCCGATTCAGCAATTCCGATTCTTTTTCCGTACCCAAAAGAACCACCCGTTTGCCGTCCTCTTTAATCAGTTTCTGGCACAAGATACCGAATCTCTCGACATGCCAACTCCGCTCCACTTGCGACGTCCCCGGATGCAGGGTAAGAAAGTCCTCATCCTCATCCATACCCATATCCAGCAGGACTTTCCGAGTTGTGATATCTCCTTCCTGTAAAACAAGCGGAGCAAAATCACGGTCGGGAGTATCCAGTTTCAGGGATGAAAGGATTTTAAAATAATATTCAACACGGTATTGTGCTTTTTTTAAATGCGCTGTTGTGGCGACAGGATGAGTGAGCAGAATTTCCCTTCCCTCAGTGTTATAGCCCAATCGGCATCTCGCTCCTGTCAGGCTTAAAAGAAACGCCGAACCAAAGGAATTGGGAAACACCGCTCCAACATCAAAATTATACTTTCTCAGGTCGCGGGCAAAGCCAACTCTTTGCCAAAAACCAATTTCCGGTCCAGAAGGCAAAGTTAAAACTGTATCAATGGCAGGGTGTCCAAGAAGCAATTCGTTGGAAGGAGGTTTTGCGACCACAGAAATGCGGGCCACAGGGTATGCGCGGCGTAAGGATTGTATCACCGGTAGCGTCAGCACCACATCGCCTATCCAGTTGGGCATCCACAACAAAAAACTTTGGATATCCTGACTGTGAAGGGGGTGTGTTATGTCCATAACCATGGCTATTAAGTGAGCGGTTTACTGAACTCTTTTTATTCGGGCACCCAGGTTGGAAAGCTTTTTTTCCATGCTCACATATCCGCGGTCAATATGGTAAACACGGGAAATGACAGACTGGCCTTTCGCCGCCAGAGCTGCCAGCACCAGGGAAGCACTGGCTCGAAGATCGGTAGCCATCAAAGGAGCACCCGAAAGGTTTTGCACCCCATTGATGATCGCTGTATGCCCATCCAACGTAATGTCAGCTCCCATCCTTTTTAATTCCGCAACATGCATAAACCGATTCTCGAACACGGTCTCCATGATAATACTCTGTCCGCGCGACAAAGTCATCAACGCCATAAACTGGGCCTGTATGTCAGTAGGGAACCCCGGATAAGGATGGGTCTTAGCATTGACGGCAGTCAAGGGGCGACCACCCCGGACTCGAATCGAGGAGCCATCGACTTCCACATCAACCTGAGCCTCCTGAAGTTTGAGGATTATGGGTTCCACATGTTGTGGAATACAATTCTCAATCAATACTTCTCCCTGGGTGATAGCGGCCGCGATCATGTAAGTGCCAGCCTCAATGCGGTCAGGAAAAATTTGGCAGTCGATCGGCTTTAACGATGAGACCCCCTGAATGGTGATCGTATCGGTGCCTTGACCCTCAATTTTTGCTCCGGCCTGACTCAAAATATTCGCAAGGAATACAACCTCGGGCTCCTTGGCCGCATTTTCCAGAATGGTTTCCCCTTCCGCTAGAGATGCCGCCATCATCAGGTTCGCGGTACCCGTTACCGAAACCGTATCAAAATAGAATTGAGTGCCCTTAAGACCATCGACGGCTCCGTGCACATAACCTTGTTCCAGCCAGACCTTCGCCCCCATTGCTTCCAATCCTTTAATATGGAGATCAATGGGTCGTGCTCCTATGGCACACCCGCCGGGCAGGGAAACCCGGGCCCGACCTAACTTGGCCAACAAGGGTCCCAGAACCAGACAGGAAGCGCGCATCGTAGAAACCAGATCATAGGGTGCTTCCGGGTTATTTGCGCAAGACGTGTCCAAAACAATTTTTTCACCGCGATTGCTTTCGATTTCCGCTCCCAAATCTTCAAGAAGCTGAATCATGGTTGCCACATCGCGAACTTTTGGAACCCCTTCAATAACATTCCGCCCGCGGGTCAGAAGCGTTGCAGCCAGTACAGGAAGAACCGCGTTCTTGGCTCCGCTGATCTTAACAGTGCCCTCTAAAGGCCGACCGCCCTCTATAACAATCTTATCCATTCAGAGTCCTCGCTAACATCACTCGGTCATAACCGGAGTAATCCTGAACCACCTGAATGTCCTGATAGCTGCCTTCCATTAAAGCGACCACGGCCGCGGCTTGGGTGTGCCCGATCTCCAATGCCAGCAAACCATTTTCTTCCAGTTTTTCCCATGCCATCGGAACGATGAAGCGGTAATAGTCCAAACCATCTCTGCCCCCATCCAAAGCCTCGATCGGTTCAAATTGCCGAACCTCGGGCATGCACTTTGACACGTTTTCCGATTCAATATAGGGAGGGTTGGAAACAATAAGGTGATACGGCCCTTGCCAGTCGACCTTCATAAGATCACCGGATACAAAGCGGACTTGATCTACCACAGCATGCCGCAAGGCATTTTTCCTGGCGACCTCTAAGTCCGACTTTTCAATCGCTGTGATTTGGCTTTGGGGAATTTCTTTTGCTAAAACAATCGCGAGAATTCCTGACCCGGTACCAAGATCCAGAATATTAACCGGTGATGTTTTCGAAAATGCTTTCAAACATTGTTCAACCAGAATTTCTGTTTCCGGCCGGGGTGTCAGAACTTTTTCATTCACTGCAAACTCGAGCGACCAGAATTCTTGAACTCCAGTAATGTGAGAAACTGGCTCGCGCAAAACTCTTCTCTCGATTCTTGAACAAAAATTTTTCGCCTCGATGCGGTTCAATATCCGATCAGGATACGTCATCAATTCCGTTCGCGAGATATCAAGGCTCTGTGCCATCAAGACTTCGGCATCCAACCGGGGCGATGCCACCCCTGAAAGTTTGCGCTGAGCCCAATCGAGAAAAGAGATGAGGGTTTGGTCCATTTTTATCTCCTCAAGAACCTCCACCTTATTCTCCTTTCAGAGCTTGCGTCTGGAAGTGGAGCGTTAACGCATCAAGAATCTCAACGAGGTCTCCTTCCATCACTAAAGACAGCTTATGCAGAGTTAGACCGATTCTATGGTCGGTCACTCGCTCCTGAGGATAATTATAGGTGCGAATGCGTCCACTACGGTCACCAGTACCCACCTGCTGCTTGCGGTCACTGGCCATGGATTCCTGTTGCTTTCTTTGTTCCTCATCATATAACCGGGCTCTTAAAACCTTCATGGCTTTTTCCCGGTTCTTATGTTGTGATTTTTCATCTTGGCAGGTCACTATCATTCCAGTAGGGATGTAAGTCAAGCGGACCGCAGAATCTGTCGTGTTGACACTCTGCCCACCCGGCCCGGATGAACGGTAGACATCGATTTTTATATCCGCCGGATTAATTTTGATATCCACGTCCTCCACCTCTGGCAAAACCGCAACTGTCACCGCAGAGGTATGAATGCGTCCCTGACTTTCTGTATCCGGAACCCGTTGCACCCGATGAGTGCCTCCTTCATATTTCAGTTTGCTATAAACCCCTTTTCCCGAAATGCTGAAAATGATTTCTTTGAATCCGCCTTTACCAGTCAGGCTGGAACTTAAAATTTCCACCGGCCATTTTTTCTCCTCGGCGTATCTCGAATACATGCGGAACAAGTCGTTTGAAAAAAGTGCCGCCTCTTCGCCCCCTGTACCGGCACGAATCTCCACGATAACGTTGCGTTCATCGCGGGGGTCTTTAGGAAGCAAAAGAATTTTTAGATCCTCTACCGCTTTCTGCTTTTGGGTCTCCAGATCAGCCATGTCTTCCTGGGCCATTTCAATCAACTCCGGATCTTGCTCTTCATCCAGGATTTTTTTACTCTCTTCCAACTGCCGGCTGATCTTCTGCCACTCTTGAAACCGGTGGACGATGGGACTCAGTTCAGATTGCTCTCGGGCATACTTCTGGAACTCGGACTGCTGGGAAATGATTTTGGGATCACTGAGGAACTGGTTGAGATCGTTATAACGTTTCTCAACCGATTTCAGCTTATCAAACATGGGTGGTTTCTAGAAAATCCCCGGAGGGATCCGGAGAAGGGAAAAGAAGACAAACGCGCTTATTGGGGACTGGCTGGTTCCTGAATGCCTGCAGGCTTCGCCTTGGCGTATTTGCGTTTGAATTTTTCAATGCGACCAGCAGTATCCATGAGCTTCTGTTTTCCCGTGAAAAAGGGATGACACTTGGAACAGATCTCCACATGAAGGTCTTTCAGGGTTGTACGGGTCTGCACTTCGCTTCCACATGCACACCGCACCAAGGTCTCATAATATTCAGGATGAATACTGTCTTTCATTATCCCGCCGTCAGGAGTTCATAGCCGCCAGAAATTCGGCGTTGGTTTTGGTTTCTTTAATCTTCTGTAAGAGAAGGTCCATCGTATCATGGATGCCCATAGGGATCAAAACTTTTCTCAATAACCAGACACGCTGAAGGTCTTCGTCGGACAAAAGAAGCTCTTCTTTTCGGGTTCCAGAGCGGTTGATATCAATCGAAGGAAAGGTTCTCTTGTCCGCCAGTTTGCGATCGAGAACAATTTCCAGGTTACCCGTTCCTTTAAATTCTTCAAAAATAACGTCGTCCATGCGGCTTCCCGTGTCAATAAGCGCCGTGGCGATGATGGTCAGGCTTCCACCTTCCTCCAGATTTCGGGCGGCACCAAAAAATCGCTTGGGCCTCTGCAGGGCATTAGAATCCACACCGCCCGACAAGACCTTTCCGCTGGGAGGAACGATAGCGTTGTAAGCTCGTGCCAAGCGGGTGATGCTGTCGAGCAGAATGACTACATCCCGCTTGTGCTCTACCAGCCGCTTAGCTTTTTCAATGACCATTTCGGCAACCTGCACGTGCCTTTGCGCCGGCTCGTCAAAAGTGGAACTGATGACCTCGCCCTTAACGGAACGTTCCATATCGGTCACTTCTTCCGGACGCTCGTCAATGAGCAAAACAATCAACGCAATTTCCGGGAAATTGGTACTGATGCTGTTGGCAATGGACTGCAGCAACATGGTTTTTCCGGTTCTCGGAGGGGCCACGATCAACCCACGCTGGCCCTTGCCAATAGGGGTCATCAGGTCCATGATCCTGGCACTATAGTCCTTGCCGCCCGGCGTCTCCAGCCGGATTCGCTCTTCGGGATACAACGGCGTCAGGTTGTCGAATAAAATTTTGTCCTTGGTCCTATCCGGATTCTCAAAGTTGATCGCCTCCACCTTCAGCAGAGCGAAATAACGCTCGCTGTCTTTAGGCGGACGAATCTGCCCGGAAATGGTATCACCGGTACGCATATCAAATTTGCGAATCTGCGAGGGCGAAACATAAATATCATCAGGACCCGGAAGATAGTTGTAAGTCGGCGCCCGCAGGAAACCAAACCCATCGGGGAGAATCTCCAGCACCCCCTGTCCAAACATCAGACCATCCTTTTCAGTCTTGGCTTCCAGAATCCTGAAAATCAGGTCCTGTTTTC
Source organism: Nitrospina sp. LS_NOB (assembly GCA_001542995.1). Taxonomy (GTDB): domain Bacteria; phylum Nitrospinota; class Nitrospinia; order Nitrospinales; family VA-1; genus LS-NOB. The sequence continues at coordinate 46,600 of LFLA01000005.1, read as the reverse complement.
TAAGCCCGCTATGGCCCTGAATCTTCAGATCCTTGGCGATATTGGTGAGTTCGGATATGGTTTTAGACTTGAGTTCTTCTATGTTCATCTGGGTCATGGTTTGTGGCTTCGTTGAGGGAGATTAGGAATGATTGTCCGTAAATAGTTTCGCCCTTGGAATGATGCTCAGGTTCAAAGACGGGGAAGATCCAATAATAGTTGGGTGTTTTATAAGATTGCGAAGTTTGTTCTATGATTAACGGCGAAAGCACGAAAAAATTAAGCTGGATAATCGATTGGTTTTATCAGGGATTTTGTCTTGGGAGCTTTCGGAGCTTACTCACTGTATCCAGTTCTCTACTTTTTGTCAACTCCTTTTATCCGCCAATTTCTATCCCCTCGGGGCGACCCAAATGGCGGAATTCCTAGCCCTTCCAAAACACAAGTCAGATATTAGCAAACCTGATCGAAGTAGCATGAGAGGCCCAAACAAAGCCGGTACCTTAGATTTTTACTACCCCATATTTTTGTTTTTTATTCGCCTATCATAAACCTCCCTGAATGGCGCAATAATTATTCCTCTATGGCTAGCGCCACAATGCTAGGCTCAGTGGGTAATAGCCTCTTAAAAAATTATCCAATGGCTGAATCATCAAAATCATTGCTTATATCTTCTGATGAATTTGAACCGGCTTATATGAAATTGTTCCGCACCGGCGAGTTGTACCGCCGGTCCCGGCAGGCTCTGCGTCATCTGGAAAACTGCAAGGTGTGTCCGAGAGATTGCGAAGTCAACCGTCTGGAAAATGAACAGGCTGTGTGTAAAACCGGCCGACAGGCCATCGTGGGAAGTTACGCTCCACATTTCGAGGAAGAGGACTGCCTGCGTGGCACGAACGGGAGCGGCACTATCTTCTTTTCCCTTTGTAACCTCAAATGCGTGTTCTGCCAGAACTATGATATCAGTCAAGGTGGGGAGGGCATTGAAGTGAGCCCCGAAGACTTAGCGGCAATGATGCTCGATTTACAACAGTGCGGTTGCCACAATATCAACTTCGTCACTCCGGAACATGTGGTTCCGCAAATCCTGGAATCACTGCCCTTGGCCGTGCAAATGGGATTGCGCCTGCCTCTCGTTTACAACACCGGGGCGTATGATTCCATGGATAGCATGCGTCTGATGGATGGCATCATCGATATCTATATGCCGGACTTCAAATACTGGGACAGCGGCCGCTCCCAAAAATACCTGAAAGCTAAAGATTATCCTGAAACCGCACGCAGGGTTATCCGCGAAATGCACCGTCAGGTCGGGGACTTGGTCCTGGATGAAAATGGCCTGGCAAAACGCGGCATTTTGCTTCGGCACCTGGTGATGCCTGATAATAGGGAGGATACGGAAAACATCATGGCCTATCTGGCCCGTGAAATCTCCCCAGACACCTATATCAACATCATGGGCCAGTATTTTCCCGCAGGCAAAGTGAGCGAGAAAAAATATGGCGAGATCAACCGTCGCCCCACTTCCAGCGAGATAGTCACTGCCAAGACCATCGCCTGCCAAAAAGGCCTGCACCGCTTCGACAAGCGTTCCGCTTGACCAAAATAGCAATAGCTTTAAATATCCAGTAAAGAGTTGTCTCGTCTCACTGAACTATAGTTTTTGCCCCTGCGGCGAGCAGTGGGTTGACTCTGCGGAGTCAGCAAGGCAAAATAGCCGATGATAGAATATCCCTGAAAATCGGATTCACTTCTCTCCAAAAATTTATTCTTAACCCAGTAAGGATGTATTCATGGCAAACAAGACAAAGAGCAAACGAGACGACACCAGCCAGTGCGAAAAATGCCTTCCGGCTTATTGTTGTAATTATTTTGCATTTGGAATTGATGAACCTGAGGACCGGCGTGAGTATGAAAGTTTATTGTGGAAGCTCGCGCACGAAAACGTTTCTATTTATATCTATCGAAAAGACTGGTACATCATGATCCACAACCGCTGCAATTTTTTAATGCCGGACAACAAGTGCGCTATCTACGAGCACCGCCCTTATATGTGCCGCGAACACAGTACGGAATCATGCGAATACACTGGCGACGATTACGGCTTCACCGAGCACTTCAAGAGTTATGACGACCTTTTGATTTATATCAAGGAAAATACGAACTTCAGGTTTAAGCAGGGACCCACAGGAGTGCCGCCAAACTGCTTGTAATCAGCTGACGCTGGGGGGGCCGCCCGGTGGAAGCCTTTTACTGCGGGCAATCGTGGGCGGTTAGCCAACGCGGGCAGGTTGCAATGTGTTGATCTTACCCCTGCGGGGCATAAAGCAAGTGAAATGGATATCACCTGCGGCAAACGTGTTGGTGGCCCAACAAATTATTGCTCGGTGTACCCCTTCTATCCATTCCGGGTATGAAGTCAGTGGAGAAATATCACAGGCTCATGAAGTTTATGGAAGGGGATATCACAGCCCAGCGCCGAGTGGGGATTACTTCTTATCTTTCGGATTGTCTTTTTTTGCGGTTTCTTTTTTGGGTTCGGCTTTCTTTTTATCCGCCGGAGCCTTGGCTTTTTTCGGCGCGGCTTTGGCAGGAGGCTTTGCCTCGCCTTCGCGGTCTACCAGCTCGATAAAGGCCATGGGCGCATCATCTCCCTTGCGGTGACCGATACGAATGATCCGGGTATATCCACCGGGCCGATTAGCATAACGCTCCGCCAGCGGACCAAATACCTTATGCACTGCACCTTTAGCAGGAACCAGCTTGAAAGCCTGGCGACGAGCGTGAAGCGTACCTCTTTTGCCCAGCGTGATTGTTTTTTCCACCTTGCCCCGCAGTTCTTTAGCTTTCGCCAAAGTGGTGCTGATGCGCTCTCTTTGAATAAGAGCCCCAACAAGGTTTCTGAACAATGCTTTCCGATGAGCAGAGGTTCGTCCGAATTTTCTACCTGCTTTTAAATGCCGCATGGTTGTTTATCACTCCTATTATGACTTCAACGAGCAGGACTGCTACAGCTCGATTTCGGTATCTATTTCTTTTTTCTTCTGGGCTTGAAGGATCTGTTTGAGATCATCTTCATCGACTTTCATTCCCAAATGAAGCCCCATGTCCTCTAAGATTTCCTTAATCTCATTCAGCGATTTGCGGCCGAAGTTTCTGGTTTTCAGCATTTCACCATCAGTTTTTTGAACCAGTTCTGCAATAGTCTGGATGTTGGCATTTTTAAGACAATTGTAGGAGCGCACAGACAGCTCAAGCTCTTCCACACATTTGGCCATATTTGTCAGCACCTTCTGTTTTTTCTCATCGACCTGGGGTTGTACCGGTTCCGGCTCTTCATCAAAATTGATAAAAATCTGCATATGATCTTTAACAATCTTGGCGGCATGTGCCACCGCATCTTCAGGTGTGATGCCTCCATTGGTCCACAATTCCATGACCAGAGAATCATAATCTGTTGATTGCCCGACCCTGGTATCCTCGATATGATAGGTGATCTTTTCGATCGGGGAAAAACTGGAATCCACAGGGATCATCTGCACAGATTCATTTTCAATGTTGTGCCGGTCGGCGGGAACATAGCCCCGACCTTTTCTCACAATCATTTCCATGTCCACCTCGCCGTTCTGGTCGATGGTGAGAATGGGAAGATCGGGATTCAGCACCTCCACATCCGGGTCAGCCGTGATATCTTTGGCGCAAATCGTGCCCGATTTCGAGGCTTTGATATAAACCCGCTTAGAGTCCGCTTCACCGGTCAGCTTGAGGTTGACCTGTTTAAGGTTGAGGATAATTTCCGTAACATCTTCAACCACACCTGGAATGGAAGAAAACTCGTGAAAGATTCCCTCAAATTTTACGGCCACAATGGCGGCCCCTTCAATGGATGACAACAGCATCCTTCTTAGAGAGTTGCCAATGGTCACTCCATATCCGCGTTCGAAAGGACCCGCGCTGAGTTTACCGTAGTATTCCGACTTATTTTTCTTATCAAATTCTAATCGCTTGGGTTTAACGATTCCGTGGGCTGTGAACATGAAGCCTCCGACCTCTTGAATAGGGTCTTAAACAGTTTTTAATTAGTTTCTTGTGATGTGGATCAAGTCCAGTTTTAGCGCGAGTAGAGCTCGACGATCAACTGCTCCTCAATTGGCATGGTTACATGCTCTCTTGCAGGCAAAGCCTGGACAACACCCTGCTTGCTATCCGCATCAAACGATAGCCAATCCGGCAGGGTTTTTTCCTTAATATTCTCAATCGCGTTTTTAACCGGCGCTTTTTTCACCTTATTGGGATTCAGAGCTATCGTATCTCCCCGCCCAAGAGCATAGGAGGGGATATTCATCTTTTTCCCATTAACGGTAAAGTGGCCGTGGCTAACCAACTGGCGGGCTGTGCTCCTGGATGAGGCCAGTCCCATCCTATAAATAACATTATCCATCCGCAACTCTAAATTTTGCAGAAGGTTTTCACCGGTGACACCTTTTTTCTTATCTGCCGCAAAAAAGTAATTACGAAATTGCTTTTCCAGTACGCCGTAAATCCGCTTTACTTTTTGCTTTTCACGAAGCTGTACCCCATATTCCGAAAACTTCTTCCTGCCTTGGCCATGCTGGCCTGGCGGGTACGGTCTTTTTTCTATAGCGCATTTTGCCGTCTCGCAACGGGAACCTTTTAAATATAATTTTATGCCTTCTCGCCGACAAAGTCGGCAAACAGAACCTGTATACCTGGCCAAATTCAGCTTCTCCTTTCGGTTTTGTGCAATTAAACCCTACGACGTTTTCTTGGGCGGCAACCATTGTGCGGAATCGGGGTCTTGTCACGAATAACAAGAACTTCCATTCCCGCAGCCTGCAAAGATCGTATTGCGGACTCTCGTCCCGATCCAGGGCCTTTTACATGGACCTCCAGTTTTTTCATTCCCATTTCCCGTGCTTTGACAGCGGCTTTGTCGGCCGCCACCTGTGCTGCAAACGGGGTGCTTTTTCTTGAGCCTTTAAAGCCCTGAGCACCAGCGCTAGACCAGGACACCACATTCCCGGACATATCGGAAATGGTGACAATAGTATTATTGAACGTGGCCTGAATATGGGCCACCCCTACTTCCGGCACCGTCTTTTGCTTTTTTTTACCGCTTTTTGCTTTTTTATCCATTAATCTTTGTCCTTATTTTTTTGCTCGTGCACCCACGGTTTTCTTGGGGCCTTTTCGGGTTCTGCCGTTGGTGTGCGTCCTTTGTCCTCTAACCGGCAACCCTTTACGATGGCGAAGCCCTCTATAGGCACCTATATCCATCAAACGTTTAATGTCCATGCTGACATTGCGTCTCAAATCACCTTCCACTTCGTAATCTTTATCGATAACACTACGGATCCGGGTCACCTCTTCTTCGGTCAGGTCTTTCATTCTGATTTCTTCTCCAACCTGGGCTTTTTTCAGGATATCCCGGGAAATATTTGGCCCCACCCCGTATATATAGGTCAGGGCGATTCTTGCCCGCTTATCCTTGGGAATATCTACACCCGCTATTCTTGCCACTGCTTCTCCTTTAGGAAATTAACCCTGTCGTTGCTTATGCTTCGGGTTCTCACAAATAACCCGCACAACTCCACGACGGCGGATGACTTTACACTTCATACAAATTGGCTTGACCGATGCCCTGACTTTCATGGTTCCGTCCTCTTTCTATTTATACCGATAGGTGATCCGTCCCCGGGTCAAATCATAAGGGGAAAGCTGCACCTTCACCTTGTCTCCGGACAGGATGCGGATAAAATGCATCCGCATTTTCCCGGATATATGGGCCAGCACCTTATGGCCGTTATCCAGCTCCACCCGAAACATCGCGTTCGGCAATGGCTCAAGTATGGTGCCTTCTACTTCTATAGATTCTTCTTTAGACATCCGTTACTTTACCATTTCTAAAACGCGGGAAAAAATTTCTTCTACAGATCCTCTAGCTATTACTGTTTTCAGATTCCCCTGCTTCTTATAAAATTGCTTTAAGGGCGCGGTGGACTCCTGATAAACCTCCAGCCGCTTCAAAATCGTGTCCTTATTGTCGTCCTGCCTCTGGGCCAAGGTACCACCGCAACCGTCACAAACCCCGGGAACTTTTGGAGGTCGGGATTCTTCATGAAACATGCCACCACAATCCGGGCAGGTGCTTCGTCCGGTCAACCGGTTGATCACCTCTTCGGCATCAACTTCCAGATCCACTACATTGTCAATCGTCAAGCCCATTTCGGTCAAGGTTTCCGAAAGCTTTTCGGCCTGAACGATGGTCCGTGGAAACCCATCCAGGATAAACCCTGTTTCACAATCGGCCTGCTTGATACGTTCCTTTATCAAGCCGATCACTACATCATCCGGAACCAGCTGACCCACATCCATAAACGATTTGGCCTGAATGCCCAGTTCCGTATTATCCTTAACCGCTTGCCTTAAAATATCACCGGTGGATACCTGCGGGATCTGAAATTTTTCTTTCAGCATTTTAGCCTGGGTGCCTTTTCCGGCTCCCGGCGGGCCTAAAAGAATCAATCTCATCAATCAGCCTCTTCGGCTTTTCAATCGCCCCTTTTTAACAAAACCGTCGTAATTTCTCATGACCAGGTGAGACTCAATTTGTTGCATAGTATCCAAAGAAACACCCACAACGATCAACAGGCTTGTTCCACCAAAGTAAAAGGGGATGTTAAAGTATTTTATCAAATAATCCGGCAAAATACAGACTAAAGAAAGATACATGGCCCCATAAAACGTGATCCTTGAAAGGATCGTGTCGATGTACTCGGAAGTCTTGGCTCCCGGCCTGATTCCCGGCACAAACCCCCCATGCTTTTTCATATTGTCCGCCACATCAACCGGGTTGAAAATGACGGCTGTATAGAAATAGCAAAAGAAAAATATCGCTCCAACAAAAATCAGACTGTACACAATGGTTCCGGGGGTCAACATCGCCGAAACCGTCTGCATCCACGGATGACTTATAAACTGAGCAATCGTCGCTGGGAACATGATGATGGACGAAGCAAAAATCGGCGGGATAACCCCCGACGTATTGACCTTCAAAGGCAAATGCGTTGACTGCCCACCCATCATTTTCCGACCCACCACCCGTTTCGCATATTGGATCGGAATCCTGCGCTGCCCTCCTTCCGTAAAAACGATGACCCCAATGACCACGACCATCAAAACTAGAAGGAACAACATAACGAGCACCGACATTTCGCCCGTACCCATCAAATCCATCGACTGAAAAATTGCCGCCGGAGTTCCGGCAACAATTCCGGAAAAAATAATCAGGGAAATTCCATTCCCGATCCCCCGCTCGGTAATCTGTTCACCCAACCACATCAAAAAACAAGTTCCAGCGGTCAGGGTCAAAACTGTCATCAATCGGAACGACCAACCCGGTTCATGGACAATCATTCCCCCGCTCGGGCTTTTCATGGCTTCCAGTCCCACAGCGATTCCGGAACCCTGAATCGTACTCAGCACCACCGTTCCATACCGGGTGTACTGGGTAATTTTTTTCTGCCCCTGCTCCCCTTCCTTTTTCAATCTTGCCAGGGTGGGAGAAACAATCGTCATCAACTGCAGGATGATCGATGAGCTGATATAGGGCATGATGCCCAACGCAAATATCGTCAACCGGCTCAATGCGCCGCCGGAGAACATATCGAAAAACCCCAGGATAGTGCCCTGGGCCCGAGCAAACAATTCTGCCAACGCCACAGAGTTGATTCCCGGAGTCGGGATATGGGCACCGATCCGATAAACAACTATAAGTGCAAGCGTGAAAAGAATCCGTTTTTTCAGCTCGGGCACACGAAAAATATTGCCAAAACTCCCAACGCCGCTCATTTAGAGGCTAACAGCCTTTCCCCCGGATTTTTCAATTTTGGCCTGCGCCGAACCGCTGAATTTATGTGCGTGAACATTTAACGATTCCTTCAGCTCACCGCATCCCAGAATTTTCACCAATCCGGTTTTTTTGATCAACCCCTTTTCCTTCATCACTTCCGGGGTCACCGGGTCAGCCCCGGCACAGCGAGCCAAATCCCTCACATTAACGATCTCAAACTGTTTCTTAAAGATATTGGTAAACCCACGCTTGGGCAACCTTCGTTGAAGCGGCATCTGCCCACCCTCAAACCACGGGTGCGGACTTCCGCCTGAACGAGACTTCTGCCCCTTCTGTCCCCTGCCAGAAGTTTTTCCGGTCCCGGAGCCAATGCCACGGCCTATCCGCTTTCTATCTTTTCGGTCGGGTCCCTTCAAATTTGATAAATGCAACATTCTTAATCCTCAGTAAAATTCGGGGCCGATTATTTGCCGCGCATGCGGGCACATTCTTTTGCGTCACGCAAAACGGTCAATCCTTGAATGGTCGCCTTGACCACGTTATGCGGGTTATTGGTGCGCAAACATTTAGTCAAAATATCGCGAACACCAACCGCCTCCAAAACTGCCCGGACAGCGCCTCCCGCTATCAAACCGGTACCTCTTGACGCCGGCTTCATTAAGACCCGGCCCGATCCATAAGCCCCTATCACTTCATGGGGGATGGAAGAACCCTCAAGACTCACTGTTACCATGCCCCTCTTGGCTTTTTCCACGCCTTTGCGTATTGCTTCAGGAACTTCATTGGCTTTTCCCAAACCCCAGCCAACCTTGCCTTCCCGATTGCCAACCACCACCAGCGCACTGAAGCTGAAACGGCGACCGCCTTTCACAACCTTGGCTACACGGTTGATTTTGACAACCTTATCAACAAAATCTGTGGGTTTTTCCTGGTCCCGTTGTCGCAACACTTCCTCCTGCGTTATGGATTAAAATTTTATTCCTTTTTCCCGAACCGCATCGGCCAAAGCCTTGACGCGCCCGGCATACAGAAATCCGTTTCGGTCGTAATAAACTTCTTTGATGCCCTTGGCTGCCGCCGCTTCACCGACCAGGGAACCGACCAACGTTGCCGCTTTGAGGTTGCCTCCGGTCTTCATCTGCTCTTTGAAGTTTGGCGAAAGTGTTGACATTGCCACAAGGGTTTTACCTTCATTGTCATCGACAATTTGAGCGTATATATGTTTGGTGCTTCGGAACACTGTCAACCGGGGTCGGCTCGTTTGTTTCTGTATTTTGAGCTTAATCCTTCTTTTTCTTTGCAGTCGCAGTCGTTCCCGTTCAGAGGTTTTCATAAAATTATCCTTTAGCCGCAGCCGCTTTACCGGCTTTTCTGCGTATTCTTTCCGTGGAGTACATGACCCCTTTCCCCTTATAAGGTTCCGGCGGACGGAAACTGCGGATCTCTGCGGCGGTCTGTCCAACCCGTTCCTTATTAACTCCTTTTATAACGATCGTATTTTTTTTATTATCCACATCAAACTCAATGCCTTCAGGAGCCGGGTAGTTGATCGCATGCGAATGCCCAAGATTTAAAACCAGGTTTTTACCCTTGAGATCCACTTTATAACCCACTCCGACAATATTGAGTTGCTTGGAGTAACCATCCGTAACCCCCACCACCATATTATTGATCAGGGTACGCGTCAGCCCATGCAGGGAACGATCCATCCTTCCGTCAGTCGGCCGAATCACGCTCACCACGCCATCCTTCAACTCAATCTTCATATTGGGATGCAGGTCGCGCTGCAACTGTCCCTTGGGTCCTTTTACCGCCACGTTTGACCCGTTGACTTTTAAATCTACCCCGGAGGGTATATTGATCGGCTTTCTTCCAATTCGAGACATGTTAACGCTTCTATAAAATTTCGGTTTTAATTAAATATCTGTTTCTACCAGGGAAGATTAACTCCCACAAGAGTCATAGGGGTTTACCAGATGTGACCCAGCACTTCTCCCCCAACCCCTTTTTCTCTGCATTCATGATCGGTCATCACCCCCGAAGAGGTGGACAGGATGGCAAGCCCCAGTCCGTTAAGAACCTTGGGGATCGCGTCCCGCTTGACATAGTTTCTCCGTCCGGGTTTACTGATTCGCTTGATCCCGCGAATCACCGACTGGTCATCTTTATATTTCAAATACACCCGAATGATCCCCTGCAAATTATCATCATAGATCCGGAAATTTTTGATATAACCCTCGTCCTTCAAAATCTCCACGATACGAGCTTTCATTTTTGAGCCGGGGACATCAACCCTCGGATGTCTGACCATCAACCCGTTTCGAATACGGGTAAACAGATCAGCGATGGGATCGGTCATCATGTGGAACTTTACTCCCAAAAAAAATAACTATATTAAACTACCAACTCGCCTTGGTAACACCTGGAATCTCACCGCGTAAGGCCCTTTCCCGAAAACAAATCCGGCACATGCCGAATTTACGGAGAAACGCCCGCGGCCTGCCGCAAATGGGACACCGATTATACTGGCGCACTTTAAATTTCTGTTCCCGCTTCGCCTTGGCGACTAGTGATTTCTTTGCCATATTCCTTTACTTTCTAATCGGTAGTCCCATATGGGTCAACAAACACCGGCCCTGCTCATCATTTTGAGCTGAGGTGGTGATCGTAATATTCATTCCCTTAACCTTCTCGATCTTATCAAACTCAATTTCCGGGAAGATCAATTGCTCTTTAATCCCAATCGTGTAGTTGCCTCGCCCATCGAACGCCTTGGGAGGCAAACCCTTAAAATCTCGAACCCTGGGAAGCGCAAACGAGACCAATCGCTCATAAAACTCATACATCCTTTTTCCCCTGAGAGTTACTTTAAGGCCGATGGGAACCCCTTCCCTTAATTTAAAATTAGAAATGGATTTTTTCGCTTTGGTGATTATGGGCTGTTGCCCGGTAATCACGCGCAACTGATCGATTCCCGACTCGATCAATTTGGAGTTCTGCAATGCCTCACCCAACCCCATATTGACAGTGATCTTTGTCATCCTGGGAACCTGCATCACGTTACCAAGACCCAATTCCTTCTGGATGACGGCTTGATGTTTTTCAAAATAGGCTGCCTTTAAATTTGCCATGCTACACCTTATCCAGAACATCGCCGGTTTTCATACAAACGCGGACTCGTTTTCCATCTTCAAGCTTTTTCAGCTTGGTTCGCACTCCTTTGCCCACCTTGTCGCTGACCAGCAGGACATTGGAGATATGAATCTTGCCTTCCTTCTCTATAATGCCGGGTTGCCGGGACTTACCATCGCCTTTCATATGGCGCTTAACCATATTGAGCTTTTCAATCGTTACCCGCTGCTCTTCCGGGAAAATGGCCAGCAATTTCCCTTTCTTCCCCTTTTCTTTTCCGGCAATCACCTGAACGATATCGTCCTTTTTCAGGTGCAGCTTATATGGAGCCCTTTTCACTACAGCACCTCCGGAGCAAGCGAAAGAATTTTCATATAGCGTTTGGCACGCAACTCACGGCCCACTGGACCAAAAATTCGCGTTCCAACCGGCTCCTTAGTGTCACTGATGAGGACAGCGGCATTATTATCAAACTTGATATAAGTTCCATTAGAGCGGCGGATCTCTTTACGGGTTCTCACCACCACAGCCTTTTTCACTTCACCTTTTTTAAGACTGCTTTGCGGATCGACCTCTTTGAGCGCGACCACAATAATATCCCCAATGCGGGCATAACGGCGACGCGAGCCCCCAAGCACCTTGATACACTGAACCACTTTGGCTCCGGAATTGTCTGCCACATCTAATACAGTTCGTAGTTGAATCATGACGCCTTATCTGCCTCCTCGCCTTTCTTGATGATTTCCACTAAACGCCAGCGCTTGGTTTTACTCAAAGGCCGGGTTTCGCAGATGCTGATGAAATCACCAGGACAGCATTCGTTCTTTTCGTCGTGAGCACTGAATTTGCGGGAACTCTTCACCACTTTTTTGAATTTGGGATGAATGAACTTCCGCTCCACCTGCACGACAACGGTTTTATCCATTTTGTTACTCACCACAAGGCCCATCAGGGTTTTTCTAGTCGTTTTCTGCAAAAGCTTTTCCTATTCCTGTTTAATGTTCGGGATTACACCCGAGCTTTATTTATCAGAACCTGCTTTATTTTCTTGCTTCGCTGAACTTTTCTCAGAAGCCTGGGTTTCGTTCTGGATCGTTTTCAACCGGGCAATATCTCTTCTAAGAAACCGAAGGCGGCTGGGGTTTTCTATCTTTCCCGTGGCCAATTGCAATCTCAGGTTAAATACTTCCTGATTGATGTCGGCTATTTTTTCTTCCCGCTCTTTTTCGGAAAGACCTCGGACTTCTTCAACTTTCATAATATGTTTTTCACTTTTCCAATTAGGCTTCTTTGACAACAAACCGGGTAGATACTGATAACTTATGCGCCGCCAAGCGAAACGCCTCCTTAGCAACATCTTCCGGTACACCCTCCATTTCATAAAGCATACGACCCGGCTTTACAACGGCCACCCAAAACTCCGGATTGCCCTTACCTTTACCCATCCTTGTTTCCAACGGCTTCTTGGAAACCGGCTTGTCAGGGAAAATCCGCAGCCAGATTTTTCCTCCACGCTTAACATGGCGGGTCATCGCGATACGGGCGGCCTCAATCTGCCGATTGCTGATGCGACCGCATTCCAAAGCCTGCAGACCGTAAGTGCCGAAATCCAGAGAACCTCCTCGGTAGGCCGTGCCACGCATCCGCCCCTTATGGCGCTTTCTATACTTAACTCTTTTAGGCATCAACATGATGCATTATCTCCAATAAACATTTATAGCCAGGCATAACGCCCGAACTCAGACCCCCCCCACACACAAATCAGGCCGAAGCTTTTTCCTTTTCCTGGAATCCTTTTGGCCGCTCAATCTCCTTACCCAGGAGAATATCTCCCTTATAAACCCACACCTTCACCCCAATAATCCCAAAGGTGGTGTGGGAATCCGCGGTCCCATAATCGATATCCGCCCTCAGAGTATGCAGAGGAACCCTGCCTTCCCGATACCATTCACTGCGGGCAATTTCCGCACCGCCCAACCGACCCGATACCCGGATTTTAATTCCCTTGGCCCCAAACCTCAGCGCCGAGATCACACTCTTTTTCATTGCTCGACGAAACGAAACTCTTTTTTCCAATTGCAGGGCAATATTCTGTCCGATCAAAGCCGCGTCCAGCTCGGCACGACGCACCTCTTTGATATTGAGATTGACCTGCTTTCCAGACATGACCTTCTGCAATTCCTCTTTAAGCCTGTCGACCTCAAGCCCCTTTTTCCCGATGATGATGCCCGGACGCGCGGTATGAATATTGATCCTTACGCGGTTTGCCGAACGCTCAATCTCCACCCGGGAGATGCCTGCATGCGAAAGCGTCTTGAAGATATGTTTCCTAAGAGCTATATCCTCAAGCAACTGGTCGGAATATCCTTTCTTGGCATACCAGTTAGATATCCAAGTCTTGCTGTATCCCAACCTGAACCCGTAAGGGTGAACTTTTTGACCCACGCTTTTATCTCCTTAAGATTCTTTTTCTTCCAGTATCAAAGTGATATGACTGGTCTTCTTTTGAATCGTGGTTGCCATTCCTCGTGCTCTCGGCATGTTCCGCTTCCAAGTTGCGGCTTGATCAACATGAACGTTTTTAACCACCAGATCATCCACATCAAGAACCTTATGGTTCTCTTCCGCATTAGCGATCGCAGATTTCAGCAGCTTTTGAAACTTTTCCGCCACCCGCTTGCGGGTAAACGTAAGAATATTGATGGCGTCGTTCACGCTTTTTCCGCGAATCAACTCGGCTACCAACCGCGCCTTGCGCGGTGCCGTTCTCGTATGTCTGAGTGAAGCTCTAACTTCCATGATGCCCCTATATTACTTGGTGACTGCTTTTTTGGTTTTACCCCCATGCGACCTGAATGTCCGCGTAGGAGAAAATTCACCTAATTTATGGCCAACCATATTTTCCGATATAAAAATAGGAAAGAATTTTTTACCATTGTGTACCGAAATGGTATGCCCAACAAAGTCCGGAGTGATGGTGGACCGGCGCGACCATGTCTTGCACACCTTCTTTTCATTCTTCCGGTTCATCTCTTCGATTTTGTCCTGCAAATGCGAATCGACAAACGGGCCTTTTTTTAATGATCGAGCCATTCCAAAACCTCAGTTTACAAACAGTTTATTTTCTCTTCTTACGACTGAGAATAAATTTATCCGATACTTTTTTAACCTTACGGGTCTTCAATCCCTTAGCGCTCTGCCCCCAGGGACTACAAGGATGCCGACCCCCTGAAGACCGGCCTTCACCACCACCCATAGGATGATCCACCGGGTTCATCGCCACCGCGCGAACACGAGGCCGACGCCCCATCCATCTCACGCGCCCGGCTTTACCAATGGAAATATTTTCATGGTCGGCGTTACCCACTGTGCCGATCGTTGCCCGGCAGTTTTTATGAATCAGCCGGATTTCCCCTGACTTGAGTTTGAGGTTTACATACTCCCCCTCTTTAGCCATCAGTTGAACGCCGCTGCCAGCACTGCGGGCAATCTGCGCTCCCTTACCGGGTCGCATCTCTACATTATGAATCAAGGTACCTTCGGGAATATCTTTCAGAGGAAGACAGTTACCAATGCGAATCTCAGCCGTCTCACCCGACATCAACACATCCCCCACATTCAGCTTAGCAGGAGAAATGATATAACGCTTCTCGCCATCCGAATAAGACAGAAGGGCGATGCGCGCGCTACGATTGGGATCGTATTCAATGCCCACGACTTTCGCCGAGATGCCATCCTTCCGCCGCTTGAAATCTATAATCCGGTATTGCTTTCTATGCCCGCCACCCCGCCTTTTGGCAGTGATACGACCGTGGTTATTGCGTCCGCCTTTTCTTGCAATAGCAACAAGAAGACTTTTTTCGGGAGTCGATTTGGTGATCTCATCGAAACCGGAAATAGTCATGGACCGCACACCAGGTGATCTGGGTTTTAACTTCCTGATTGGCATTACCGCTTACACTCCCTCAAAAATTTGAATTTTATCGCCTTCTTTCAACTGAACCATAGCCTTTTTCCACATTTTCGACTGGCCCATGGTCTTACCGAACCGTTTACGCTTACCCCGCACAATTTGGGTATTGACGTGAAGGACTTTTACATCAAAAATTTTCTGCACCGCTTCCCGTATCTGAATCTTATTGGCCTCGGGGTTCACCCGGAACACCACCCAGTTTCCATCGGCAAGCATGCCCGTGCCTTTTTCCGTGACCAGCGGTTTCTCTACAACTCGATACATGTCCATTAATTCAACCGCTCCTCAATCTTTTTAAGCGCTTCGGGAGTACAAACAATCCGCTCATGAACCAACAGGTCAAAAACATTAAGCCCATCAACCAGAAGCACATCCACCTGGGGCAAGTTGCGAACCGCCAGTTGCAGGTTGGTGTTTTTTTCCGAAACGAGAAATAGCGTTTTTGCAGGAAGGCTCAGACCGGTCAACAAGGCTACCGCGTCTTTGGTTTTGGGATTCTCAAGGTTCAGCGAATCAACCACCGTAAAGTTCTGCCCTTTGAGCCTTTCCGTTAAAACCGATTTAATCGCGAGCTTTTTAGACTTTTTGGAAAGCTGGAACGCATAACTTCTCGGGCTGGGCCCAAAAACCGTCATGCCACCGCGCCAGATGGGTGATCGAGTGTTCCCCGCACGAGCACGGCCCGTCCCCTTTTGCCTCCAGGGTTTGGCACCACTGCCATGTAGTTCTCCCTTGTTCTGCTTGGTCGCCGCGTTTCCGCCTCGGCGGGTCGCCAACTGCATGGTCACATACCTTTGCACCAGCTCTTCGCGAACCCGGCTCTCAAAGACACTATCGGGAGCCTCTACCGTCCCCACCTTTTTATTTTTACTGTCTACAATATCTATTGCCGACATGACCAAAAACTCGTTTCTTAAGATTTAAATATACTGACGATTCCGCCATTGGCTCCGGGGACTGCCCCCTTGAGCAACAACACATTATTTTCTACATCCACCCGGACCACTTTCAGGTTTTTAGTGTGGGCTTTCTTACCACCCATTCGCCCCGGCATACCGGTGCCCTTAAAAACCCGCCCTGGGTAAGTATGCATGCCTATCGAACCGGTTCCGCGATAACTTTCATGATGGCCATGAGAAGCCGGCGCACCGGCATAATTGAATCGCCTGAAAACTCCGGAAAACCCTTTTCCCTTGGTGACACCCACCACCTGCACACTGTCGCCTTCGCTGAAAATATCCACCTTAAGCGGTTTGCCCATGGCTTCGTCATCCACATCCTGCCCCCTGAACTCCTGGAGAATTTTTGCGGGCTCCACCTTAAGCTTGTCATAGAACCCCTGCAAAGGCTTATTAGTATGCTTCGGCTTACGGGTTCCATACGCCAGCATGAGAGCCTGGTACCCGTCTTTCTCTTCAGTTCGCTTCAAAACCGGCACACAACGCTCCACATGTATTACGGTGACCGGGACACAATCCCCCTTATCCGTAAACACCTCGGTCATGCCGATTTTTTTTCCAATCAAAGCACTCATATTTTCTCTACGTTAAAGCTTGATCTCAATATCAACGCCCCCCGACAGATCCAACTTCATCAGCGCATCTACGGTTTGGGGAGTCGGTTCGAGGATTTCAAGAATCCGCTTATGCGTTCGGATTTCAAATTGCTCACGGGATTTTTTATCCACATGAGGGGAACGCAAAACAGTCCATTTGTTTTTTATTGTAGGCAACGGAATAGGACCCACCACTTTGGCACCTGTGCGCCGAGTGGTTTCCACAATTTCCCCTACCGACCAATCCAACAGTTTATGGTCGTAAGCCTTGAGCCGGATTTTTATTTTCTGGTCACTCATTATTCAACAACCTCGCCCACAACTCCGGCCCCAACTGTACGACCACCTTCCCGGATAGCAAAACGAAGTTCTTTATCCATTGCCACAGGCGTAATAAGCGTTATCTCCATCGCGACATTATCTCCCGGCATTACCATCTCAACACCCGACGGCAAGGTTGCAACACCGGTCACGTCGGTGGTCCGGAAATAAAACTGCGGACGATAACCATTGAAGAACGGAGTATGTCTTCCGCCCTCTTCTTTGGTCAGAATATAAACTTCCGCCTTGAATTTAGTATGCGGGGTGATGGACCCGGGCTTGGATAGAACCTGACCACGCTCGATTTCTTCACGCTTGGTTCCGCGCAACAGAATACCCACGTTTTCCCCGGCGCGACCTTCATCAAGAAGTTTGCGAAACATTTCCACACCGGTAGCCGTGGTCTTCATTGTTTCCTTAAACCCTACGATCTCAATTTCTTCACCAACCTTGATGATTCCTGTCTCAATACGCCCGGTCGCAACAGTTCCACGCCCAGAAATACTGAAAATATCCTCAATCGGCATCAAGAAAGGCTTATCAACTGGTCGATCCGGAACCGGAAAATAAGTATCGATAGCTTCCATCAACTCCCAGATACACTTTGTTTTTTCTTCATCTCCTGAGTTTTCCAGCGCCTGCAGAGCACTTCCACGAATCACAGGAACATCGTCTCCGGGAAATTCATATTTGGTCAACAACTCCCGCACTTCCAGCTCAACAAGGTCCAGCAGTTCAGGATCGTCAACCATGTCGCATTTATTCATGAACACAACGATCTTCGGAACACCCACCTGTCGAGCCAACAGAATATGCTCGCGAGTTTGCGGCATCGGGCCGTCATTGGCAGAAATTACCAGGATCGCGCCATCCATCTGCGCCGCACCGGTGATCATGTTCTTAACATAGTCAGCATGACCCGGGCAGTCCACATGCGCGTAATGCCGGTTCTCAGTATTGTATTCAACGTGAGCAATCGCGATGGTGATGCCCCGCTCTTTTTCCTCAGGAGCCTTATCAATTTGATCAAAGGCGATTGTCTCAGCGAGTCCCTTCTTAGACAGAACTTCCGTAATTGATGCCGTAAGAGTCGTTTTTCCGTGGTCAACGTGACCAATGGTTCCAACGTTTATGTGTGGCTTGTTTCGAATAAATTTTTCTTTAGCCATGCTGGTTCACTCCAATAGTATTTTCAAATAATTTTTTAGTTAAACTGCTAATTTCTCTTTAGATCCGGTTGCCTTAGCCATCAACTCCTCCGCAATCGCGGCGGGAACACCATCATACTTGGCAAACTCCATAGAGTAATTCGCGCGCCCTTGAGTTGCCGACCGAAGATCGGTGGAATACCCAAACATCCCAGAAAGAGGAACTTCCGCTCGAATCACCTTGGCACCGGCACGATCCGCAAGATCTTTGATCTTGCCGCGCTTGGAATTCAGCTTGCCGATGACATCGCCCATAAATTCTTCAGGCGTAACGACCTCCACTTCCATAACCGGTTCCAGTAATTGGGGAGATCCTTTTTTACAAGCTTCCTGAAAAGCCATGGAAGCACAAATCTTGAATGCCATTTCCGAAGAATCGACATCATGAAACGATCCGTCCAGCAACGTCACCGAAACATCCACTGTCGGATATCCGCACATAATGCCCCGGCTCATCGCCTCCACAACACCCTTCTGAACAGCAGGGATAAACTCACGCGGAATCGCGCCGCCAACAATTTTATTGACGAACTCAAAACCCGATCCAGCCTCTCTCGGCTCAACCCTTATAACGACATGACCATACTGGCCACGACCTCCGGTCTGTTTGACATATTTATTTTCATGTTCGACGGCTTTGGTGATGGTTTCTTTATAGGCCACCTGAGGCTTAGACACATCCACATCGAGAGAGAATTCACGACGCATGCGATCAACCAAAATTTCAAGATGCAACTCGCCCATTCCCGAAATAACAGTTTGATTTGTGTCCGGATCAACACGGACTTTAAACGTAGGATCTTCCCGAAGGAGTTTAACAAGGCAATCGGAGAGCTTATCCTGCTCCGCCTTGGTTCTGGGCTCAATGGCAACAGAAATAACCGGCTCAGGAAACGAAATCGCTTCAAGAATAATCGGATGGTCCTGATCGCAAAGCGTGTCCCCAGTATAAGATTTCTTCAACCCAATCACTGCGGCAATATCGCCCGCCTGCACCAAATCAACCTCTTCCCGCTTATTCGCGTGCATTCTTAAGAGCCGACCCACACGCTCTCTTTCATTCTTCGTCGAATTGTAGATATAAGAACCGCTGGTCAACTGGCCGGAATAAACACGCACAAATGCCAACTGACCCACAAAGGGATCAGTCATGATTTTAAAAGCCAGCGCCGAAAGCGGATCTTTGGAATCCAGCTTGCGGGTTTCTTCTTTCTGAGTATTGGGATTGGTGCCAGTGATGGTTTTGAGTTCCTGCGGGGAAGGGAGGTAAAGGACGACGGCATCCAGAAGTTGTTGCACGCCCTTGTTCTTAAACGCGGCGCCACATAAAATCGGAGTGAACTTGGATTCCAGGGTTCCTTTTCTCAAGGCCGCGATAATTTCTTCCCGCGACGCCTCTTCGCCACCGAGAAATTTTTCCATAATCGCGTCATCCACATCCGAGGCTGACTCGATCAGTTTTTCCCTGTACTCTTCTGCTTGATCCTGGTACTCCGCCGGGATATCCACCACATCAAAGGTTTCTCCCTTGTTCTTGGTATCCGAGTACACATTGGCTTTCATGTCAATCAGGTCAATCACACCTAGAAAATCTGCCTCAGTCCCCAGAGGAAGCTGAATGGCAACAGGGTGAGCGCCCAACTTGTCCACCATCTGCTGGATACAACCCGGAAAATTTGCTCCCGCCCGATCCATCTTATTGACAAAACAAATTCTAGGAACACTGTACTTACTGGCTTGACGCCAAACCGTTTCAGACTGAGGCTCCACACCGCTGACAGCATCAAACACGCCTACAGCTCCATCGAGAACCCGCAAAGACCTTTCCACTTCAGCCGTAAAATCCACATGACCAGGCGTATCAATAATATTGATCTGGTGATCCAGCCAGAAACAAGTTGTCGCAGCCGAGGTGATCGTGATCCCCCGCTCCTGTTCCTGCTCCATCCAGTCCATCGTTGCATTACCGTCATGCACCTCGCCAATCTTATGGCTCTTGCCCGTGTAATAGAGAATACGCTCGGTGGTGGTAGTTTTACCGGCATCAATGTGAGCGATGATCCCTATATTCCGGGTTTTCTCAGGTTGTATTTTCTTACCCATTTAAAAAAATAATCTCCAATTACCAACGGTAATGAGCAAAGGCTTTATTCGCCTCCGCCATCCGGTGGACTTCTTCTTTTTTCTTAACCGCCCCACCCGAGTTTCCGAAAGCATCGAGAATTTCACCGGTCAATTTTTCAGCCATTGATCTGCCGGAACGCGCCTTGGCATTCTGGATCATCCATCGAATACTGAGAGCCTGCCTGCGACTTTCCTTCACCTCAACGGGTACCTGATAAGTGGCACCCCCGACTCTCCGGGACCGGACCTCCAATAAAGGCGCTGCATTCTCCACCGCCTTACGAAAAACCCGCAAAGGCTCCTCCTTACTCTTCTCAGCAACACTGTCCAGCGCCTTATAAAGAATACTTTCGGCCTTCCCCTTTTCGCCTTTGCGCAAAATGCAATTGATGAAGCGGGCGACCAGGAGATCGTTAAACTTCGGATCAGGAATGATCTTTCTTTTCTGAGCTTCTCTTCTTCTTGCCATAATAGTTATCGCTGATTATTTCTTAGGTTTCTTCGTGCCATATTTGGATCGGCTCTGCATCCGACCTTCCACACCCAGCGTATCCAGACTCCCGCGGACCACATGATACCGAACCCCAGGCAAATCTTTAATTCGGCCTCCGCGAATCATGACGATGGAATGCTCCTGCAAATTGTGACCCACGCCGGGAATATAGGTGGTGACTTCCATTCCGTTTGTCAACCTCACCCGGGCCACTTTTCGGAGGGCCGAATTTGGCTTTTTGGGCGTAGATGTGTAAACCCGAACACAAACTCCCCGCTTCTGCGGGCACGCTTTTAAAGCAGGGCTATCGCTTTTTCTAACCGGCGTTTTCCGACCGGTTTTTACTAGCTGATTGATCGTAGGCAAAAAACATACCTCCCAAAAAGGCAATCACGCAAAGGGGTTACCGAATAAATCTGAAAATACCCAATGATGTCAATGAAAACAAAGGGTTATGTCAGGTTAGATATAGGCGTGAAAAAGTTGTAATTGTAGCATTGAAAATCACTTAGTCAAGCGAAAAATAAGGGCTTTCCCTGTTTTTTATTCCGCTGCGACCGGGGCCTGATCTTCCGTCTTTTCAGCCCCTTCAATTTCAGGTTCTTCAATGCGAATTCCGCTATAGGCCCGACATCCTGTACCTGCCGGGATCAATCTTCCCATAGTCACATTTTCTTTTAATCCGACCAGATTATCTCGCTTGCCGCTCACGCTCACCTCTGTGAGGACACGAGTGGTTTCCTGGAAAGATGCCGCCGAAATAAAGCTTTCCGTGCTGAGCGACGATTTAGTAATTCCCAGGAGCACTGCGGCACCTTTAGCCGGTTTTTTCTTATTCTTGATGGCTTCCTGATTGGCTAGGTTAAAGACTTTCTTCGTCACCTGTTCTCCAACCAGAAATTCTGTATCGCCTGCATCTTCAATGACCAAATGCCTGAGCATTTGCCGGACGATAACTTCAATATGTTTATCATTAATCTGCACACCCTGGAGACGGTAAACTTCTTGCACTTCGTTCACCAGATATTTCTGCAATTCGTCTTCTCCCAATACCCGTAAAATATCATGCGGGTTGGAAGCACCGTCCATCAGTGGTTCACCGGCAACCACCTGATCGCCTTCGTGAACGTTAATATGTTTGCCGCGCGGAATCAGGTATTCGCATTCATCGCCGGATTCACTCGCAATGATGACCTTACGCATGCCCTTGACGAATCCACCAAGCTTCACCGTGCCAGAAATTTCAGTGATCGTCGCCTGCTCATGCGGTTTGCGAGCTTCAAAAAGCTCGGCCACACGCGGCAATCCACCGGTGATGTCTTTGGTTTTCGCCGATTCGCGGGGAATCTTTACGATCAAGTCTCCAGCACTCATCACATCGCCTTCGCTGACGTTGATGTTGGCACCAGCAGGCAGGATATAGCGACGCACTGTCTCACCCTTCTCATCCTTAAGCGAAATCCGCGGTTGTTTTTTCTCATCACGATGACTGATGATAACTTTGGTGGAGAGACCGGTAATCTCATCGAAGTCTTCCTTCATGGTCACGCCTTCGATAATATCGCCGAAAGCAATGGTTCCGGAAACTTCTGTCAGGATAGCGTTGGTATAAGGATCCCATTCGACCAAAGTCTGATCTTCCTGCACTTCCTGTCCGTCACTAACTTTAAGTTTGGCTCCATACACAACCGAGAACTTCTCTTTTTCACGACCGGTTTCATCCTGAATCACAAGACTTCCGTTGCGGTTCATAACAATGATTTCTGCGTTACGATTTTTGAGGGTGCGAAGACCCATATATTTGACGAGCCCTCCCCGCTTGGTGTTCAAAGTGGTTTGCTCAACCACCCGGCTGGCCGTTCCGCCAATATGAAAAGTTCTCATGGTAAGCTGGGTTCCCGGCTCACCGATAGACTGCGCCGCGATGACACCCACAGGCTCGCCCACTTCCACCCATTGCAGGGTAGCCATATTGCGCCCGTAACACTTGATACAAACCCCCTGCTTGGATTCACAGGTCAGGCAGGATCGCATTTTAATTTTTTCGATACCGGCATTTTCAATATCCAGCACGGTTTCCTCGATAATCAGACTGTCTGCCTTGGCCAGCACATCCCCGGTAAAAGGATCGACCACATCTTCAAGAACCGTCCGCCCTAAAATTCTTTCTCCCAAAGGCTGGATGATTTCACCGGCTTCCACCAGAGATATCGCATCAATGCCCTTCAAGGTTCCGCAGTCTTCTTCCTGAACAATCATATCTTGCGCCACATCCACCAGTCGGCGAGTGAGGTAACCCGAGTTTGCCGTTTTAAGCGCGGTATCCGCCAGACCCTTGCGGGCTCCATGCGTAGAAATGAAATACTGAATGACCGAAAGACCTTCGCGGAAGTTTGCGGTGATCGGCGTTTCGATGATTTCTCCCGAGGGTTTGGCCATCAAGCCGCGCATTCCAGCCAACTGCCGCAACTGTTGCGCACTTCCCCGGGCTCCCGAGTCGGCCATGATAAAAATCGAGTTAAAATCCTTGTTGTTTTTTCCAATAACGGTGGCCTCGTCTTCTGTTTCCAGTTCCTTAAACATTTCTTCAGATACTTTTTCCGTGACGTGCGCCCAGATATCAATAACCTTGTTATACCTTTCACCATTGGTGATGAGCCCATCCCGGTATTGCTTGTGAACCTTGAGAACCTCATCATTGGTTTTATCCACCAACTGAGCTTTGGTTTTGGGAATGCGCATCTGGTCAATGGAGATACTGAGACCCGCCTCGGTGGCGTATTTGAATCCCAACTCCTTGACTTCATCCAACATGCCAACGGTTTTTTCCCGGCCTACCATAAGGAAAGACTTGGAGAAAAGATCAGACAAAGATTTTTTATCCATCAGTCGGTTCACCAGATCGAACGGCAACCCTTCTGGAAGCACTCCCCCGAGAAGCACCCGTCCCGTTGTGGTCTGGGTCAACACCCCTTCAATGCGAACCATAATTTGAGCCTGCAAATCAAGTTCATCCGCATTGTAAGCCGCCACTACTTCTTTCTGACCCGAGAAAACCTTGCCTGCCCCCTTCACATTACCGCGAATCTTGGTCATGTAATAGCAACCCAAAACAATATCCTGGGTGGGAACAGCAATGGGTTTTCCGTTTGAAGGAGACAAAATATTGTTGGAAGACATCATCAACAACTTACATTCGGTTCTCGCTTCCATGGAAAGCGGGATATGAACCGCCATCTGGTCGCCATCAAAGTCGGCATTGAAAGCCGTACACACCATCGGATGCACCTGAATGGCCTTGCCTTCAATCAGCAAAGGTTCAAACGCCTGAATACCTAATCGATGCAGTGTTGGTGCCCTGTTGAGCAGAATAGGATGGCCTTTCACCACCTCTTCCAACACTTCCCAAACTTCGGCGCGTTCCTGTTCGACCATTTTTTTCGCGGTCTTGATCGTTGCCGCATAACCTTTTTCTTCAAGCCGGTTGAACACGAACGGCTTGAACAACTCGAGCGCCATTTTCTTTGGCAATCCACACTGGTGGAATTTCAAATGTGGCCCAACAACGATAACGGAACGGCCGGAATAATCCACCCGCTTACCCAACAGGTTTTGCCGGAACCGACCCTGCTTACCTTTGAGCATGTCGCTCAAAGATTTCAAGGGACGCTTGTTGGTTCCGCGCAGGGTACGGCCTCTACGCCCGTTGTCGAACAGAGCCGAAACGGCTTCCTGCAACATTCTCTTTTCATTTCGGATAATGATCTGCGGTGCCTTCAATTCCTGCAGGCGTTTCAACCGGTTATTCCGGTTGATCACGCGCCGGTAAAGATCGTTCAGGTCAGAGGTGGCAAACCGTCCGCCATCCAGAGGAACCAGGGGACGCAATTCAGGCGGAATCACGGGGACAACTTGAAGGATCATCCATTCCGGCTTGTTGCCCGACTTACGAAACGCCTCAACAATCTTCAGCCGCTTGGCGAGTTTCCTTCGGTTCATCACCGACTTCGTGGTGACCATCTCCTCTTTCAGGTCCACCGAAAGGGTATCCAGATTCATCGGCTTGAGAAGTTCCGCAACTCCTTCAGCACCGATCATGGCTCGGAACGTATCGGGGAACTCCATCTCCATTTCCCGATACTCCTCTTCGGTCAAAATCTGGCCGACTTCCATCTCCGAGTCACCGGGATCGGTCACTACATAATTTTCAAAATAAATAATGCGCTCAAGATCTTTCAGGGGAATATCCAGCAAATGCCCGAGACGACTGGGCAGACCCTTGAAATACCAGATATGAGCAACCGGGGTGGCCAGTTCAATATGTCCCAGACGTTCCCGGCGCACCTTCGAGAGAATGACTTCAACGCCACACTTCTCACAGATGACGCCCTTATGCTTCATCCTTTTATATTTGCCGCAGGTGCACTCCCAGTCTTTGACGGGCCCAAAAATCTTGGCGCAGAACAGTCCGTCTCTTTCAGGCTTGAAAGTCCGGTAATTAATCGTTTCAGGTTTCTTAACCTCTCCATAAGACCAGGAGCGGATTTTCTCCGGGGACGCAATCCGCACACGGAGGGCATCAAACATAATGGGGTTTTTTGGTTTATCAAAATATGTCAGGCTATCCACCAGGGACTTCTCCTTTTTAAGGTTTTCGCAAACCGCTAAAAATTTCTCTATATGATCCACGCCACCGGGGAATCAACATCCGGCGGCTTTAAAAACTATGTGAGGAACCTACTTTTCCGACTCGATCAGCTCAACATCAATGGCCAAACTCTGCAACTCTTTAACCAGAACGTTGAACGATTCAGGCAGGCTGGGATTCAAATGGGTGTCTCCTTTGACAATCGCTTCATACATGCGCTTGCGACCTTCAACATCATCAGATTTTACCGTGAGCATTTCCTGCAGAGTGTAAGCAGCACCATAAGCTTCCAGCGCCCAGACTTCCATCTCCCCGAGCCTCTGCCCGCCAAACTGAGCTTTACCTCCAAGAGGTTGCTGAGTCACCAGGGAATACGGACCGGTAGACCGCGCATGGATTTTATCATCGACAAGATGATGCAGTTTGAGCATATACAGGTAACCCACCATCACTTTTTGGCGGAAATAATTTCCGCTTCTGCCATCAAAAAGCGAAATCTCTCCTGATTCAGAACATTTGCCCTCGATCAGCAGTTGCCGGACTTCTTTTTCACGGGCACCATCGAACACCGGTGTAGCCATGTACTCACCTATGGCCTTAGCAGCCATACCCAAATTGGTTTCCAGAATCTGGCCAACATTCATTCGCGAAGGCACGCCCAAAGGATTAAGGATCAACTCTATCGGCTGACCACTTTCCATATAGGGCATATCTTCTTCCGGAACAATGGTCGAAACCACGCCCTTATTGCCGTGGCGTCCTGCCATTTTATCGCCCACCTGCAATTTGCGCTTCATGGCCATAAATACTTTAACCAGCTTGATCACACCCGGGGCCAGGTCATCGCCTTTTTTCAGACGCGAGACCTTTTCCTCCAGCATGGACTTCAGAATCTGGACCTGATCCTTGGAAGTACCCTCCATTTCCTGAAGCATTTTGTCATCAACTCTTTTGGCCGGGACTTTGGCGAGATCCTTAATGCTCATTTTGGCGATCAGCGCTTCATCAATTTCCTGACCTTTCTTAAATGTGACACGCCCTACTGTTGTGGACTTTGTTGCCGCCTGGCCCACGAGAAGGGAACGCATGCTTTTCTCGGTTTCACTTTTCACGATCTTTATTTCATCGCCATAGTCCTTTTCAATGCGCGCTATTTCTTCCTCTTCTATAGCAAGGGTTCGCGAGTCTTTATCGATCCCTTTGCGGGAAAAGACCTTGACGTCGATCACCGTTCCATGGATTCCGGGAGGAACCCTGAGAGAAGTATCGCGCACATCTCCGGCCTTTTCGCCAAAGATCGCTTTGAGAAGTTTTTCTTCCGGACTCAGTTGGGTCTCACCCTTGGGCGTGATTTTACCAACCATAATGTCATTAGGCTTTACGCTGGCACCAATGCGGATTATTCCGCTTTCATCCAGATTTTTCAGGGCGTCTTCGCCCACATTGGAGATATCGCGGGTGATTTCCTCTTTACCCTGCTTGGTGTCACGAGCCTCCACCTCAAACTCTTCAATATGAATAGAGGTGTACACATCTTCTTTAACCAGTTTTTCACTGACGATGATGGCATCTTCAAAATTGTATCCACCCCAAGGCATGAACGCCACCAGGATATTTCTACCCAAAGCCAGTTCGCCATGATCGGTGGAAGGTCCATCCGCGAGCACGTCACCACGCTTGACCTTGTCCCCCGAATACACGCGGGGGCGCTGGTTGATGCAGGTGTTCTGGTTCGACCGCTGATATTTGTTCAGCGTATAAATATCCACATTCGAAGCCAGTTGACTACGCTTGGTCTTGATCCTGCCTTCGGGCTTCTTTTCGGTGCGCACAACAATTCGGGTCGCATCGGCACTGATGACCGTGCCATCATTTTCAGCGATCACCACCGCTCCGGAATCATGAGCCACAATCGCTTCCATACCGGTTCCCACCAGAGGCGCTTCGGCCCGTAAAAGGGGCACCGCCTGCCTCTGCATGTTTGAACCCATCAGAGCCCGGTTGGCGTCATCGTTTTCAAGAAAAGGGATTAAAGATGCCGCCACACTGATCAACTGCTTGGGCGACACATCCATATAATCTATTTTTTCGCTGGGAGATAAGATAAAATCGCCGCCCTTTCTGGCCGACACGATAGGCTGGACGAATTTCATTTTTTCATCCAACTCAACGTTAGCTTGAGCGATAATAAATTTATCCTCAATCAAGGCGGTGTGGAAATCCACATCGTCTTTCGCAACCGAATTTTCCACCTTGCGGTAGGGCGTTTCAATAAAACCATACTCATTCACCCTGGCATATGTGCTCAAGGAAGCGATCAGCCCAATATTCGGTCCTTCCGGGGTTTCAATGGGACATATACGTCCATAATGCGTTGGATGCACATCCCGCACCTCGAACCCCGCCCGCTCCCGGGTTAAACCACCTGGTCCCAAAGCACTCAACCGCCTCTTGTGCGTCACCTCGGACAAGGGATTGGTCTGGTCCATAAACTGGGACAACTGACTGCTGCCAAAAAATTCTTTAATCGCGGCGGTCACAGGTTTGGAGTTGATCAGGTCATGCGGCATGGAAACATCCAGATCCTGGATAGACATGCGCTCAACGATAGCCCGCTCCATTCGCACCATTCCCACGCGGAACTGATTTTCCAGCGATTCTCCCACAGCGCGAACCCTGCGGTTGCCGAGATGGTCGATATCGTCGATAACACTGATGCCGTTTCTGAGATCGACAATGTATTTCACCACAGCGGCCAAATCTTCCAAGGTCAACAACCGGTTTTCCAAAGAAATGTCCAACCCGAACTTCTGGTTCATCTTGATCCTGCCAACAACAGATAAATTATATCGCTTAGGGTTGAAGAACAGATTGCCGAACAACGACCTTGCAATTTCAGGTGTTGGAGGATCTCCCGGACGCAGCCTCTTGTAAACTTCACGAATAGCATCATCCTGAGTCTGGGTCTTGGCCGCAACCATGGTATCGCGAATCACTGTGTCGGAGGATTCCTCATCGATATGAAGAATTTGAATCTCACTGAGCTTATTCTTTTTTATAATCTCAAAAACGCCTGCGGTGATTTCCTGATTTGACTCGACCTCTATCTCGCCAGTCTCGGGGTCAATGATTTCGTCATACAGGTACCGGCCAATCAAGCTTTCAGGATCAATCTCAACCTTCACCGACCGGGACATTTTGCCCAGCTTCTTGGCGACGGCTGCCGTAACTTTCTTACCCGACTTGAGCAAAACATCATCGGTTTTGGAATCGATCACATCCTCTTTAACCTTGAACCCAATCATCAGGTTCTTACTGCTCATGAAACATCGAGAATCCTTACCACTAATACTAACTTTCTCGATCGCATAATAGGTTTTCAGAATGGTCTTGTTGTCCATGCCGAAGGCTTGAAGCAGGATGGTCGCGGGTAATTTGCGCCGGCGGTCAATTTTGACATGCAGAATGTCTTTAATGTCAAACTCGAAGTCCACCCAGGAACCCCGGTCAGGAATGATCCTCGCCGAGAAAAGAATCTTGCCGCTGACGTGGGATTTGCCTTTATCGTGTGAGAAAAACGCACCCGGGGAACGGTGCATCTGGCTGACGATGACCCGCTCGACTCCGTTTATCATAAACGTTCCGGTCGGACCCATCATCGGCATTTCACCGAGGAATATTTTCTGCTCCTTGACTTCCCTGACAGAGTTAACGGTGACCTGGGAAACCTTTTCGGTCGTCAAAAGTTTCAGAATATCATCGGTGACTGGCGTTTTTGCAGAAATCAGAGTTTTCGTGGTCTGCGGACGCTTGACCTCTTCGACAATAATTTTATCCTGCAAGTACTTTAAGTTACGGGCGTTGACATCCACCGCTTCCCGATCGAAAAGAACCAGGCGGACCATTATTTTTATCGGATCAGAATAGGTGAGACCTTTCTGCCTGCACTCGCTGAGCTTGTGCTTTTCCTTATAGGTGACTTCCTGCTTACAGGTGGAACACACCACAACCGGGCCGCCGAGTTCCTTGAACTCGCCGCAACCGCACTCCCAGATGCCGACTTCAAAGCCGACATACTCGATGCGAGCATTGATATTCAGGTCAGAAATTGGGAAGACATCACTAAAGACCTCTTCCAATCCCCTCAACCCGCGATCGCCTGGGGCGACGTCCCATTGCATGAAATATTCGAATGATTTTTTCTGGATCTCGATCAGATTGGGAATATCTATGACCGTAGGAATCCGGGCGAAGTTTCTTCTTTTTCTAAAATTGCCTAGCGCTCTCTGGGAACGATTCTTCGACATAAGGCTACATCCTTCTAAAAGAAAGATTAACGGAAAATTTACCTGTTAAGGCGTGGGTAAAGTTACTATCCCGGGTTTCCGTTACTTAACCTCCACCGTTCCACCAGCCGCTTCAACTTTCGTTTTAATTTCTTCGGCTTCTTCTTTCTTCACGCCTTCTTTAATCGCCTTGGGAGCACCTTCTACCAAATCTTTTGCATCTTTCAAACCCAAGCCTGTAATGGTCCTGACTTCCTTGATAACCTGGATTTTCTTATCGCCTATTACAGTAAGAATCACGTCAAACTCTGTCTTCTCTTCAGCGGCAGCTTCTCCGCCTCCCGCAGGCGCTGCAACCGCAACCGCAGGTGCCGCTGCGGTCACACCATACTTATCTTCTAATTCTTTTACGAACTCAGACATTTCCAAAACAGTCATAGTATCTATGAAGGAAACTACCTCCTCCTTTGTGACGGCCATTGCGCCCTCCTTTCAATAATTGTGGCATCTAAAACCTGGTTTAATTTAAAAAAATATCATTACAACGGCCCCCTACGGGCCGGTTTATTCGGATGCCTTTTTCTCGCGAACCGCGTCCAGCGTCCCCACCAACTTTCTCAACAGGCTACTGAAAACACCGACAAAATTTGTCGTAGGCCCATTGAAAACCGCCAGCATTTGGGAAATAAGAACTTCCCTGGAAGGTAAGTCCGCAAGAGCTTTAACTTCTGCAGGAGAAATCTTCTTCCCCTCAATCACACCGCAAATCACTTTAGGGCTCTTCTTAACTCCGGACTTCGCGTGCTCCGCCAGAGCCTTAGCAGGAGCCACCATATCCTCAAAGCTAATCACCAGAGAAACCGGACCCTTAAACTCCTCATCCAGCAACTCAAAAGGGGTATTCTTCGCGGCCTGCCGGGCCAGGGTATTTTTTATCACACGAAAGTCCACAGACTTCGACCGCATATGACTGCGCAACTGGGTCAACTCAGGAGCTTCAATTCCCTGATAGTCCGCAAGAACAGCCGACTTGGCCTTTAGAAACAGCCCGTTTAATTCTTCAACCTTCTTTATCTTTTCTGCGTTTGGCACGTCAGCCACCCCTCTCATTCCGTCTTCCGCCCTAAAGGAACGAAAAACTTATCCATCAATTGGGCGTATAAGCCACTCTAACTCCAACACCCATAGTCGTTGACACTGAAACACCCTTGACATAATGCCCCTTGCTTGAGGCCGGCTTGGCCTTCACAAGAGCTGTCATCAGGGTATGAAAATTTTCCTCTAAAGCTTCCACCGAAAAACTGGCTTTACCTAAAGAGGCGTGGACGATACCACTCTTGTCAACCCGGTAGTCCACCTTGCCGGCCTGGATAGACTCAATAGCCTGCTTGACATCAAAAGTCACCGTGCCCGTTTTGGGATTAGGCATCAATCCCCGAGGACCCAGGATTTTTCCCAGCTTGCCTACTTGACCCATCATATCGGGCGTGGCCACCACACGGTCAAACTCCATCCACCCACCCTGAATCTTCGCAACCAGATCATCACCGCCAACCACTTCGGCGTCGGCATCTTTGGCCTCTTTTTCTTTTTCACCTTTCGCGAATACCAGCACACGAAATTTCTTTCCCGTCCCCTTGGGCAACACAACACTACCGCGGATATTTTGATCGGCTTTCCTGGGATCAACGCTCAACCGGACAGCCACATCCAATGACTCATCAAATTTTTCGCATTTGACAGCAACCGCCAACCCCAAGGCTTCCTTCAATTCATACCGGGTATCAGGGTCAACTTTTTCTGCGCCGGCCCTGTGCCTTTTTCCATGCTTTGCCATAATTTTATTCCTGCCTACTTGCGGTTAATTCTCAACAGTCAGACCCATGCTTTTTGCCGAGCCTCTTATGATCTGCATCGCGGCTTCAACATCTCCAGCATTCAAGTCTTCCATTTTAACTTTTGCGATCTCTCGAACCTGCTCCTCGGTCACCTTGCCGACAAACTCCTTACTCGGATTCGAGGAACCTTTTGCGATCCCCGCTGCCTGCTTCAACAAAGCCGAAGCGGGAGGAGATTTTGTAATAAAAGAAAAACTCTTGTCCTTATAAACATCAATGATCACAGGAATGATGCTTCCTTCCTGGCCCTGGGTTTTGGCGTTGAAGGATTTACAGAAATCCATAATGTTCACACCGTGCTGACCCAACGCCGGCCCAACAGGCGGTGACGGGGTGGCCTGCCCGGCAGGAATTTGCAACTTGATCTGACTCATCACTTCTTTTGTTGCCACAATCTGACCCCTTATTTATCTACTATCTATCTATTGCACGATTACTGATTAAACCCGCTCGATCTGGGGAAATTCCAATTCCACCGGAGTGGCGCGCCCAAAAATCGAAACCATGACTCTGACTTTACCCTTGCCATGATTGACATCCTCAACAGTTCCATTGAAATTCAGGAACGGCCCCTCTATAACCCTCACACTCTCACCTTTCTCAAAAGAGAATTTCGGCTTGGGCCGTGCGGATTCTCCCTTAATCTGATTCATGATCAACTTGATCTCTTCCTCCGACAGAGGAACAGGCTCGCCTCCCCCACCTAGAAAACCGGTGACTTTAGGAGTATTTTTAATCATGTACCAGATATCCTGATTCATCTCGACATTGATCAGGATATATCCCGGGAAAAACTTCCTTGAGGAAACTTTTTTCTTACCCTTGCGCACCTCAACCACCTCTTCGGTCGGTATAACCACCTCACCAAAGTTTTCGCTGTAGCTGGAACGCCCGAACTGCTCTTCTATATTTAACTTCACCTTCCGCTCAAAGCCGGAATAGGTGTGAATAACAAACCATTGCATGGACAAGGTACCCCCGTCAGATATCATATAAGACTCTGCACAATCTTCGAGAGAATCGCGTCGACAATCCCCAGAAACAAGGCCATTATCAAAACCACCACAACCACTACGGCGGTACCGCCCATGGCCTCTGCACGGGTAGGCCAAGTTACCCTCTTGACCTCAGCTCTCACCTCAGCCAAAAACCCAAAAGCTTTTTCAATCATATGCCCTCAACCAAGTTTCAACAGGCCAGGAGGGATTCGAACCCCCAACCCTCGGATTTGGAATCCGATGCTCTACCGTTAGAGCTACTGACCTAATTCGGAATCCGCGCCAGTTTATTAGGAGGGGCAGGAGTATTTCCGCCTGCCCGATCACCCGGACATTCGCTCTCACTCCCAACCGTCCGATTTTTCTTTATTTAGTTTCCTTATGGGGGGTGTGTTTTCTGCAAAATCTACAGTATTTCTTGAATTCCAACCTTTGCGTGGTGGTCTTCTTGTTTTTAGTCCCCGAATAATTCTTCCGATTACAATCAGAACATGCCAAATGAACGATAACTCTCATAATTATTTACTCAACCTTTACATCCGACAGCCTCACCCCCTACCGGCGGCAAGACATTTAAAATCTCTATCAAACCCAGGAACCACCCAATGAAAACCTGGAGCCCACGATCGGGATTGAACCGATGACCTCTTCCTTACCAAGGAAGTGCTCCACCACTGAGCTACGTGGGCGTTAAATACTGACTCCCAATACCCGGCCAAAGGTGGAGCGGGAAACCGGACTCGAACCGGCGACCCTCAGCTTGGAAGGCTGACGCTCTAGCCAACTGAGCTATTCCCGCAAGTTCATCCAACCTAAATCCAGGATGGGGAGGGGAGGATTCGAACCTCCGAAGGCTGAGCCGACAGATTTACAGTCTGTTCCCTTTGGCCACTCGGGAACCTCCCCGTCATTATGGGTGAACCATCACAACCCCACAGTCGGTCATCGCCCAGCCTAAACCTCCATTGCAGGGCACCGGAATCCTTTTTAAACCAGTCAATTAAAACTGGAGCTGGCAAAGGGACTCGAACCCCCGACCTGCTGATTACAAATCAGCTGCTCTACCAACTGAGCTACGCCAGCTCAGCAAATAAAAAACCCCCATATTGCACTTTGATTTTCAAAGTTTCAATAAAAATTGAAATTGAAAGTTTCAATAAAAATTGCAATAAAAATTGGAGGTTTTCAGCTATTTCATTAAGATTAACAGGATGTATTGCCGCGAAAGGGTGATATTGTGACGCACTATAGCATGGCCGAATGTCTTTTAATAGAAAAAAAACACCCCACCTGCACCATTAAGCGAAGAATTTTAACACTGAAAATTCCCAAATACCAGATTTTTTTCTTTCTTGTCTTAATTTCCGAAAAAAAACATCTTCCCGCCCAAACGAGCCATTTTCAAAACTGGTTCCTGCCAGAACCCTGGCGAGCTATTTTCCGCTTCTTGGAAGGTTTCTTTAAATATTCCTTGTCCTGCATTTCCTGGATCGACTGAAGCTTGGCTTTGCAAAAATGCGCTGTATAACGAAAATTATAGTAATCGACCGAATTCTGCGCATCCTGGAAGGAGACAATATAAGGAACTATTAAAAGGAAAGGAAACTAAATAAATCCATGCCTTGCGGGTCTCGCCGGTATACCATTGCCCGCCACCGGGAATCAATGAATACAACATGGCAATATCCCGGTCAAAATACTCGTATTCCTTGTTACACCCCGCTTGGATGAGCGTTTCCATTTCCATAGCAAGTGTAATCTGCTTGAAGCGCAGGGGAGAGTTGCTTCCACCCTTGATTCCGCAGGCGGAAAGAAAAAACACCATTCCCGCTATCCCAATGATTTTAAACAACCTTGGCATACGACCCCAAATCAAATAATTCTTTTTATATCAATAGATTATACGAAAATCCTTGTTTCCCGTCAAGCTTTGGGGCGAGATAGGGGAAAAAGGGCATCGGGTTCCCCATCCACACTGTAAAAATCCACTTCACAGCGATGAGGTTCGAAGGGTACATCCCACCAAAGCCCTGAATAAGAAGGAGAAACACGGAATCCAATCAGGTCGGCTTTTTGTCCGGAAGCCAGTGTGCCACACTGCAATCCCAAAGCTTCTGCGCCCCCGGAGGTCGCCATGGTGAGTATTTCCTGTCGGCTGACATCAGGCAAAAGTTTATCGGCCGTGCGCAACTCATCGAGAAAGTTGAGGGAATCATTGCTGGCCAGTGAATCGGTTCCGAGAGCCACATTCATTCCCCTATCCAGCAAAGCGCGAACCGGCATGAATTGCGTCCGGCCAAACCACGCAGTGCTCTTGGGGCAAAACACCGTGCTAACCTTTTTCTCTTCCATAATATCCAGATCATCTGAAACAAAATTGCAATGCACAGCGATAAGACGGTCCAAAATTTCAAGAGAAGAAAGATATTGCATCGGCGTTTTATAGGGAGGTTGCCATTCGGGATCCCAGGCAGATCTTTCCTTTAACAATTCTTCCAATGAATTGTCACCGATTACAAGAAACCTGGACTCCTCTTTAATTTCTGCAACATGGCAGGAAAGCGGGCAATGATATTGCTCGGCCAGTTGCGCAAGACGCCGGAACAGATCGGGAGAAACAGAATAAGGCGCATGCGGCGCCAAGCCCAACTGATAAAGCGGAGAAACGCATTCACGTTGTAAAACCTCTTCCAGGTTTTTGCAAAGCGCTAACGCTTTTTGAGACTGAAACCCTATCGTCTCTAAGAACAGTACCGAGCGAAAACCCAACTCGCCAATCACGGGCAACAGTTCAGGCTCGGCGACATAATCTCCCAGCGCGGTCACGCCGGAACGTTTCATCACTTCCGCACCTGCGCGAATTCCCCGAATCCGGCTCTCGTTATCGAGAGCAGAATTCAACGGGATCAACGCACGAATCCAATCCGCAAATGAATCAGAAGGAGAAAGTTTTTTTTCAAGGGCAGTCAAACTGAGGTGGCAATGCGCGTTGACAAACCCCGGCATGAGCAGGCAGTCGGAAAGATCCACATCATCATTGCCCGATTGCGTTGTTGATATCTCGACAATGTTGCCGCCATCAATAATCAGCTCGCCGTTTTCAACGGGATCTCCACACATTGTCAACAAGGCCCGGAATTTTATTTTCATAGTCCCGTTTTCAACAAAGTGTGGAATCCTTGTACTGTTGATAGGCAGAGCCCAATTGTTCCAACAGAACTTTCTCTTCAGCCCTGGCCCGGAAGATATTCAAGGGGATCACCACCACAAATACATAAACCAGACAAGGTATAGAACCGCAGGCCACAAACAATCCGCTCAACGTCAAAACGATTCCTATATAAATCGGGTGGCGAAAAACCCGGTAAACCCCTTGGGTGACCAAATGGTCTGTTCCCGGCAGAACGGCGAGCGAAGAACCCAGCGACCACATTGCAACCATCCATAACAGAACACCCATCGCCCCGATGGACAGTCCCGCATAAACCAGAATGGGCACCCCGAACCCAAAATTTTTCGGGCCCACATAAGCCAGCACCAAAGGAAACAAGTAAAGCATCGGAACCAGAATGTTCAACATAAACTTCTGGTTTGAACTGAGGGATTTAAAATCAATCATTGTAAATTACCAGTGTGCCAGCGAAGCACCTCCGCTGGAAAATGGCATGTCTTGATCTCGTGCCCAATCGGCTTCTCGGCTCAATGGGCTATTGCCCACTGGGGCCCGCGTCACGCTGACCGAGCAGTTGTTTGTTGAAGGTTTCACGTCCTTCCAGAATTTCAAGTTCGATCACCACTTTAAAAAAAGGCAAGGTGAATTTCATCTCTTTGAGTTTCACCGCGTCTTTTTCTGGAAGCAAAAGGAACCGGGCGCCCTCTTTTACCGCGCGGGATTCCAATTCTTTAATATCCTGCGAGGTGTAAGGATGATGATCGGGAAAAGACTTGAAAAATTTTAGTTGAATCTGCGAGTCCAGCAAAATCCGCATGAACCCTTCCGGTTTGGCAATCCCACAAAATGCGGCGACCGGTTCATTTTTTAGTATCTCCATCTCCAGCACTTCCTCATCATCCATGCGAATTATGGAATCCAGACGAAGGTGCGTTTTGATCTGAGGGACGGAACCCAAAAGGCGTGAATCAAAATTGATGGAACCACCGGAATAATGGGTGAAGCAAACCATATCTGCCCTTCTTGTTTCTCTTGCCGGTTCACGCAACTCCCCCGCCGGAAAAAGATGGCCGTTACCGAGTGGCCTGAAATGATCAAATAGCAGGATGTCCAGATCGCGGTTTAAAGCCAAGTGCTGAAATCCATCATCCAGTACCAGAGTATCGACGCCAAAATGATCGAGCGCATACCGCCCTGTCTGATAACGGTCCGGCCCGGTTAAAACCGGAACGTTTTTGAGTTTTTCCGCCATCATCACCGCTTCATCGCCGACCCATTCCGGAGAAAGCAGCGTTTGTTTTCCATCGCAGACCACATTGACCGGGTCGCCGGATTTTCCGCCATAACCTCGGGTGAGAATAGCGGGCTTGAGTCCATTCCCCCTGAGGGTTTCGGCAATCATCATGACAAAGGGCGTTTTTCCTGTTCCGCCCAGCGTCAGGTTGCCAACGCTGATCACCCGGCAGTCGAGTTTACGGCTAGGGAACACTCCCCAACGGTAGGCCCGGAGACGAAAATAGTGGCCCAGTAAATAAACAAAGGAAATGAGTTTCAGGATTGCAAAAACCGGAAACCAATACCATTTACGATCGGGCGATATGACTTTATAGAAAATTTCAGACATGATTTTTCAGCCGAATCCACAATGAATTAGGAGTATACTCCCAGCTTATGGATTTTTTGTATTATATTCTGACAGGAGGGCTACTGCTTTTGGCTTCTCCTTTTCTTATTTTAAGGGCGCTTGTCTCTTCCTCTTTCCGCGATCAAATCAGGGGGAAAATGGCGGGAGCCCGATCCCTGCCAAAATTAAAAGACACGCTGTGGATTCACGCCTCATCGGTGGGGGAAGTCCGTCTGGCCAAAATCCTCATTGCGGGCCTCATAAAGGAAGGGGAATCCCGACCGATCGCCCTGTCCACTTTTACTCCCACTGGTTATGCGCTGGCCCTGGAAGAAAAACTTCCCAACGTGTTCAGATTGCCGTTGGATTTTCCCATCTGGCTGAATCCGGTCTTTGAGTGTTTACAACCTTCCAAACTGGTCCTGATCGAAGCGGAGTTGTGGCCTGCTTTGCTTCGCCAGTGCAAACGCCGAGGTATTCCCGTCGTTCAGGTGAACGGAAGGGTCTCGGAAAAATCGGTTCAGTGCTATGTAAAACTTCCGGCTTTCCTGTTGTGGATGACTGAGGGAATTGAACAATTTTCCATGCGGTCCCAGACCGATGCAGACCGATTTTTACAATTGGGCGTGGCACAAGAAAAAGTCCAAGTAACGGGAAATATAAAATTCGATGTGACCTCCATCGAGACTGAGGACAAATACCATCCTGAATGGAAGGCCGATTCCCGGGTTTTGGTTTTTGGTTCCACCCGGCCGGGAGAAGAAGGCCCGATCATGGAAGCATTGGTTGAACTGCAAAAAGAGTTTCCCGACCTGATCGGGGTGATTGCCCCTAGACATATGGAAAGATGTCGGGAAGTCGAAGACTTGATTCGAGAATTCGAAGTGGATTATGCCCTGCTCTCTAAACAGGATGATCTGATAAACTTTTCATGCGCTGTCTTACTGGTGGACAGCCTGGGAAAACTCAATGCCTTTTACAAAAGCGCAATCGTGACCTATGTCGGGGGCGGATTCAATCCCCGGTTTGGCGGCCACAACATTCTCGAACCTGCGGCATTGGGAAAGCCGGTGCTGTTCGGCAGGTTCATGAATAATTTTGAAGAAGAAGCGAAACTTCTCACACAGTCCAGGGGGGGCCTGCAACTACAAAACATAGAAGAACTCTACGATGTTTTAAAACGTTTGCTGACGAATGCGGACGAACGCCAGACGCTGGGACAGTCTGCTGAAAAAACCGTCAAGGCCAACAGCGGCGCCTTGCAAAGAAACATTGAACTCATCCAATCAACATAAGCCCAGGATTCCCTGATGGGACACTCGTTTTGATGATTACTCTTTATCACTTTCTATCCCTTTTTGTTGCCGTCCTTCTTATACCGTTATTCACACTCACAACCCTGTTCTCCAAACATAAGTGGAAAGGACTGGTCCATCATTTCGGATGGGTTCCGAAAACTCCAGGCAAAAAAATCCTCTGGCTACATGCTCTATCGATGGGAGAAGTCGTGGCCGCGACACCGGTTCTCCAACGGGTCCGTGAGAAGAACCCGGAACTGGTTATCGCGCTTTCCGTCACCACCGATTCGGGCTATGCGACAGCGCTCAATTCGGGGTTCGCCGACAGCGTGTTTTTTCATCCGCTGGATTGCCTGCCATTCACCCAACTGGCTTTGAGCCGAATCCATCCGGATATTTATGTCGTCATGGATACCGGATTCTGGCCCGGCTTGATCGATCTGTTACATAGAAAAAATATTCCTGCTCTTTTATGCAACGGCCGACTCTCGGAACGGTCTGCCCGACGGTATCTCAGCACTGGCTCCCTTTTCAAAGACACCTTCCAAAAGTTTCACCGACTCGGCATGCAAAACGCCAATGGAGAAAAAGCCGCTCTGGCGCTGGGGATGAACCGAGAGCTTGTCGAGGTGATGGGTGACCCGAAATACGACGCACTGCAACCCATGACCGACGAGGAGAAAGAACGGTTACGCCAGAGTTTCAAACTGGAGGCAGACACACCGGTATGGATAGCAGGCAGCACCCATGCCGGCGAAGAAGAAATTATACTGGACGCACACCAGCAATTGATGGCGAAACACCCCAACCTGGTTTTGATTCTTGCACCACGAAGAATGGAGCGAGTGGAAGAGGTGGTCAGCCTACTTAAAAAGGAAAACATTGCTTTCACCCTGCGGTCGTCGCCGGAACCTGCAAAAACTGTCATTCTCCTTGACACGATGGGTGAGTTGGCTAAGGTTTATTCACTGGGACAAATCGCATTTGTAGGCAGAAGCCTGATCCATCCGGGTGGAGGACACAGCCTGATTGAGCCTCTATCTTATGGACTGCCAGTCATGCACGGGCCTTTTATCGAGAATATCGGCCATGTCGCCGACAAAGCCCAGGAACTGGCTTACCCGGTACAAAATTCTGGAGACATAAAAGAAAGAGTGCAAACCCTGCTGGAAAATGAAAACCTGCGCCAGGAACTCGCTAAAAAAGCCCGTTCCTTCATCACGGAGCAACAAGGTGCCTCTGAAAAAATGGCCCAATCCATCACAAAAGTTCTGGCGATTTAATGTTTTACATAAAAAACCATTCCCCCTCCGTAAAAAACCCGATTTTAACCGATTTCTAAACCTCAGAACCGTACAGCTTTTAGGGAGGAGGTCGCTATTAAGGTCGCACATTTTTTAGACACGGTGAACAAATATCTAACTTGAAACCGGACTATTTGGCGGTTATTCTGCTGACGAAATAAATGGATAGTGTGGCGATCAAAAAAGCTGGCACCAGTTCATAAATCAAGGCATCGGAAAGGCCGGTGACTTTCCAGATAAGAGTCGTTAAAAATCCGCTCAGCATTCCTGCTATAGCTCCCTGCCGGGTTATATTTTTTGAGTACAAGGTAAATAAAATGAGCGGACCGAAACTCGCGCCCAGCCCCGACCAGGCAAACAGTACAAACCAGAAGATGACCCGTGTCTCTCCCAGCGCAATAAGCATGGCCCCCAGCCCCAGCACCAGAACCGTTGCCCGACTGACCCGAAGGATCATTTCAGGCGAAAAAGTTTTCTTAAGCATTTTGGAATAAACATCGTGCGCCACTGCCGAAGCCGCAACCAGAATCTGTGCCGACACCGTGGACATGATGGCGGCCAAAACTCCCGTCAGAACCACCGCCGTTAAGAGGGTTGGCAATAATTGTTCCGCCGCTTTGGGGAACAGGTGTTCGGGGTCCTCCAGCCCTGGAAACAAAGCCTGTCCGCAGATGCCCAACAAAATGGATGAGGAATAAACCATCAAGCCCCAGCCTAAAGCGATCCAGGTGCCTTTTTTGATGGCCTCAGTATTTTTCGCCGCCATGTATCGGGTGACGACATGCGGTTGGCCGGGGTAGCCGAGTCCTATCCCCAACAGGCCCACCGCAGAACCAAAAAAAGCCGCAGTGGATTTCCCGCCCATCCACTCTAAAGTTTCGGGAGAAGCTTTCCCCACTTCCACCAGCATTCCGGAAAAACCTCCCAGACTGGCCAACGCCACCAAAGAAAGTATGACCAGCCCTATTACCATTATGATTCCCTGGGCAAAATCAGTCCAGGCCACGGCACGCACTCCGCCCATCATGGTATAGATGAGCACAATCACCCCGCCCACAGAAATACTAACGATATGGGGAATTCCAAAAATAGCGTCGAAAGTTTTTCCGATGGCAGTGAACTGCGCCGCCACATAAGCCATCATGCAGGAAAAAATGATCACCACTGAAATCATGCGCAAGACATGAGTCTTGTCGTCAAAATAGTTTTCAAAATAATCGGGAAGGGTGATGGCGTGATTCTCTTCAGAATGTTTACGCAGTTTCTCGGCCAGGAACAACCAATTGATGAGATAACCCAACAGACAACCGGGCAGGAACCAGATTGCCGACAAACCATCCTTATAAGCCAGACCCACAGTCCCCAGCACGGCCCAGGCACTTTCGGAACTGGCGGTGGAAGAAATCGCCGTCACCCAGGCCTTCAGTGACCGGTCGGCGAGAAAAAAATCCAGCGGCGAACGGGTCATCCTGGCCGTCCACACACCAATGCCCAGCATGGCCAGCACATACAAAGTGAAAACAATAGCAATGGTTCCGGATAATTCAGTCATACCACTCGGTGCTCCTTAGCAGGGGTCGTAAATCATCCGAGCCCCTCGTGATATTGTTCCAAAGCCCTCGTACCCGCGGCACGGGTACTTTGAAAAAGAAGGGTTCATTAAGGCTCCCCCTTCCACGAAGTACCCCTTCGGGGCATGAAGTTTAATGAAGAGGATATCACATACCCCTTTGGGGCGAGATCCTTCGTCGCCTTCGGCTCCTCAAGGATGACAAACTGGCGTTTCTTGTTATTCTGAACGCAGTGAAGAATCTCGACTTTACGCTTTTTCGACTTACGCAAAGCTCTCGTTCAGAAAGTGGCATTTGCATAACCCCGAGATTCTTCGTCACGTTGTTCCTCAGAATGACAAAATAGCCTTGTTCCTCGGAATGACAAATTGGCGTTTCTTGTCATGCTGAACAAGATTGCATTGTCATTCTGAACGCAGTGAAGACGTGATATTTTTCCTTAAACTTCGTGCCCCGCAGGGGTAATCTCGTTTTTCCGGTTTTTCGACTTGTGCAAAGGTCTCCTTCGGGGCATGAAGGCTGATGTCAAATACCACAGGGGTTGGGGGGATTTGGTTTTCCTGCTTGGAAGCAGAGCGGAGGAATATGCTAGAATTCTTTTTTTCATTACTGATTAAATCTTTCTTTATGGATAATGCTCATTCTATGACCCCCTACGAACCCAATTCCATCGAAGCCAAATGGCAGGCTTACTGGGAAGAACATAAATCGTTTAAAGTCGAACTGGATTCTTCCAAAAAAAAATATTATCTGCTGGAAATGTTCCCCTATCCTTCCGGGAGAATCCACATGGGCCATGTGCGCAACTACACCATCGGCGATGCGCTGGCCCGATTCAAACGCATGCAAGGCTATAACGTTATTCACCCTTTGGGCTGGGACGCGTTCGGAATGCCAGC
The DNA here is from genome assembly GCA_001542995.1 of Nitrospina sp. LS_NOB. Lineage (GTDB taxonomy): Bacteria > Nitrospinota > Nitrospinia > Nitrospinales > VA-1 > LS-NOB. The sequence continues at coordinate 4,244 of LFLA01000005.1, read as the reverse complement.
CGAGAACGCCGCCATTAAAAACAAGACCCACCCTGCCGAATGGACATTTGAAAACATCCGCACCATGCGAAAGCAGATTAAAGCATTGGGACTCAGCTACGACTGGGACCGCGAAATTGCCACCTGCCATCCCGGTTATTATAAATGGAACCAATGGCTTTTTCTAAAGTTCCTCGAAAAAGGCCTCGCCTACCGAAAAAACTCCACCATAAATTGGTGTGAAGACTGCCAAACAGTACTCGCCAACGAACAGGTTGTGAACGGCTGTTGCTGGCGGTGCGATAACGAAGTCCTGCAGAAACAGCAGGAAGGTTGGTTTTTCAAAATCACAGACTATGCTGATCGACTTCTGGAAGGTTGTAAAACCCTTGCAGGAAAATGGCCGGAACAGGTGCTGACCATGCAGACCAACTGGATCGGCAAAAGTTTCGGCGCGGAAGTGGACTTTAAAATCCAGGAAAACGACGAGATCATAAAAGTATTCACCACCCGCCCCGACACTTTATACGGAGCAATGTTCATGGTACTGGCTCCCGAACACCCGCTCACTGAAAAACTATCGCGCGGAACCGAACAGGAAAAAACCATTGATGCTTTTGTGCAAAAGGTAAAAACACAAGACACCATCGCCCGAACCAGCGAAGGCGGAGAAAAAGAAGGCGTGTTCACCGGGGCTTACGCCGTGAATCCCCTGACGGGAGAATCCATTCCTGTGTGGACGGCCAACTTTGTACTCATGGATTATGGTACCGGCGCGATCATGTCTGTTCCCGCCCACGACCAGCGCGATCTGGATTTTGCCCGCAAATACGATTTGCCCGTTCGCGTGGTCATTCAACCTGAAACCGGCCCGGTGGATGCAGACACCCAAGCATTTACGGCCGATGGCGCTATGGTGAATTCCGGTTCTTTCGATGGCCTGATCGGTCAGGAAGCACGCAGAGCAGTTTGCCGGTATCTGGAAAAAGAAGGTATCGGAAAAGCCACGATCAATTACCGGCTTCGCGATTGGGGGGTTTCCCGGCAACGTTATTGGGGAACACCTATTCCGGTTATCCATTGTTCAGATTGCGGAATCGTGCCCGTCCCCGAAGACCAACTGCCAGTTGAGTTACCCCTCGACGCACAATTGGGAGAAAAAGGCCAGTCTCCTTTGCACACTCTGGAATCCTTTTATAAAGTTTCCTGCCCAAAATGCGGAGCCAATGCCCGTCGAGACACCGATACACTGGATACCTTTCTTTGCTCTTCCTGGTATTTTGACCGCTACACGTCACCTCGATTGGAACAAGCGCCTTTCAGCAAAGAGAACAATAACTACTGGATGCCGGTCGACCAATATGTCGGCGGCATCGAGCACGCCATTTTGCATCTGCTTTATTCCCGATTCTTCAACCTGGTGTTGAACGATCTTGGGCTGACCGAGGTCCCGGAACCTTTTGCCCACCTGCTGACACAAGGTATGGTCATTAAAGATGGCGCCAAGATGTCCAAGTCCAAAGGTAATGTCGTGGACCCAGACAAAATCATCAGTAACTATGGCGCCGACACGGCCCGAGTCTTCATCCTGTTCGCTGCTCCACCTGTGAAAGATTTGGAATGGAGCGACCAGGGCGTGGAAGGATGCTCGCGGTTTTTAAAAAGAGTGTGGCGCATTTTCGGCGAATTCATCGGAGATGTTAAATCGGTCACATTGCCGGGAGAATCTTTCACCACCGCCGTTCCTGAAATCAAAGCCCTTCGGCGAATGACCCATATCACCATAAGACGGGTGACGGATGATATTGAAACAAGGATGCAGTTCAATACTGCCATTGCGGCGATTATGGAATTGGTCAACCATCTCTTCAGCTTTAAGGAATGGTGGGAAAACAACCGGGATGAAACAGCGAAGTTAGCCGTGCGGGAAGCTCTGGAAACATTGGTCCTGACATTGTCACCTTTTGCTCCACACATTGCCGAGGAAATGGCATCGATAATGGAGCCTGCTAAAGTTCTAGATCAGTGGGCCTGGCCCCAATACAAAGAGACTCTGACGCAAACCGATGAAATGTTGATCGTCCTGCAAGTCAATGGTAAGGTGAGGCAGAAAATTTCTGTCGCATCCGGCATCGGCGAAGACGAGTTAAAAACCCGGTCTCTGAAAGATCCCAAAATTCTGGAATGGACCCAGGGTAAAGAAATCAAAAAAGTTATCATCATTCCCAAAAAGCTTGTGAACATCGTTATCCAATGAGACGAATACCGTTTAAATTCTGGATATTGCTCGCCCTGCTCCTTAGCGGGTGTGGGTATCATCTGGTAGGAACCAGTTCCTCCCTGCCACCGCATTTAAAAACTCTCTTCATCCCCGTGTTCACCAATAGCTCCACGGAACCAGAAATTCACCGGGAATTGACAAGTGCCATTATTGATTCCTACATTACGGATGGAAGGCTTAAAGTTGTCCGTAAAGGCCAGGCCGATATGGTGATGAAGGGAAACCTTTTTTATTACGAATTGGAGGCTGTCTCATTCAGTTCCAAGGATTTTGCTTCAGATTACATCGTAAAACTGGGTGTGGAAATTGAAGTGATTGACAAGGTTAATAACAAACCCTACCTGAAACGAAAATTCAAAACCAAATGGGACTACAAAGCCTCTGATGATATTGTCGGTACAGAATCGGCCCGGTTCACCGCCTTGGAAAAGGCTTATAACGAACTGGGCAACCGACTGGTGAGCCTGCTCATTGACCAGTTTTAATCCGTTATTCCATCGTGACTCCTGACAACTTAATCCTGAAAATTTCCAAAGGCCAAACAGAGCCTTTCTATTTTCTCTATGGACCAGAAACCTTTTACCAAACCGAAGTCATCCAGGCACTGCGCCGCCAATGGATCACCGATGATAACCGGGACTTCAACCTGGAAACCTTCGATGCCCGTGAAAGCACGGTGAACCACTGGCTTGGGTCTGCCAGAACTCTCTCTTTCCTGGGCGGAACAAAACTGGTGGTGGTGCGTAATCTGCACGAGGCCGTCCCTAAAGATCAGGATGCCCAAACCCTCATGGACTACGCCGGGTCTCCCATTCCTGAAGCCTGTCTGATCATTACCGCTGACAAGGTAGACCGCAAAAGAAAATTATTTAAAGTGCTGGCAGGATTAAAAACCGCAGTCGCCTGCGAGGCTCCTAAAGAAAATGAACTGATAAACTGGCTCCGGAAACGGGCTGAGGAAAAAAGTTATTCGCTATCCTCTGATGCGGCACGCTTTCTGGTAAACAGGGTGGGAGCCCGACCGGGGATTCTGGCAAAGGAATTGGAAAAAACTCTCCTCTTTGTTGGCAAAAACAAATCTGTTTCAGAACAGGATGTCGCTGAAGTGGTGGGAGAAAGCAAGCTGGAAAATGTTTTTGCCCTCACCGATGCATTGAAAACAAAAAATCCGGAAAAAGCACTCCATCTGCTCAACAACCAAATCGACCACGGTGAAGAACCCATAAAAATCCTCGGCACCATTGCCTGGCAGTTTCGAATGATCTGGGAAGTAAAACATTATCAGAAAAAAAACCTGCCATCAGGTCAGATTGCGAAAGTTATGGGAGCCAGCCCTTATGTGGTGAATAAAGCTTCGCAACACACCAGCCGGTTCAGCACACAACAACTGCGCAACGGATATTTGGAATTGGTAAAAGCCGATAGAAGCTTGAAGTCCACTTCGCAGGACCCCTTGGCAGTGATGCAAACTCTGATCCTCAATCTCTGCACTGGGCGCGGCCGACGAGCCGCCGGGGACAATGGGCAATAGCGTTAATGAATGGACGATGGGTTAGCACGGCTGGAAGAGCTATTTACCCGTACCGGGCACGAAGTTTAAGGAAAAATATCACGTCTTCGTCGCCGGAGCCTGTCCTGAGCGAAGCCGAAGGGGCTCCTCGAGGATGACAAACTGGTTGTTCCTCAGAATGACAAACTGGCGTTTCTTGTCATGCTGAACGAGATCGCATTGTCATGCTGAACGGTTTGCGCTGTCATTCTGAATACTTCGACTTCGCTCAGCACAGGCTCCGTGAAGAATCTCGCTTTTCTGTCATTCCGGGAGGGATCCTTCGTCGCCTTCGGCTCCTCGAGGATGACAAACTGAGGATGACAAACTGGTTGTTCCTCATAATGACAAACTGGCATTTCTTGTCATTCTGAACGCAGTGAAGAATCTCGTTTCTGTGTATTGTCATTCTGAATACTTCGACTTCGCTCAGCA
>LFLA01000011.1 GCA_001542995.1 Nitrospina sp. LS_NOB | reverse complement strand
GAAAAGCGAGATTACCCCTGCGGGGCACGAAAGCTTAGGTGAAACATCACGTCTTCACGGAGCCTGTGCTGAGCGAAGTCGAAGTATTCAGAATGACAATGCGATCTCGTTCAGCATGACAAGAAACGCGAGATTACCCCTGCGGGGCACGAAAGCTTAGGTGAAACATCACGTCTTCACGGAGCCTGTGCTGAGCGAAGTCGAAGTATTCAGAATGACAAGAGAAGCGAGATTCTTCACTGCGTTCAGAATGACAAGAAAAGCGAGATTCTTCACGGAGCCTGTGCTGAGCGAAGTCGAAGTATTCAGCATGACAAGAAACGCCAGTTTGTCATCCTCGAGGAGCCGAAGGCGACGAAGGATCTCGACTTACGCAAAGCTCCCTTGGCAGGGGAGGCTGTGATATCCTCTTCATTAAATTTCGTGCCCCGCAGGGGTAATCTCGCCTTGCACTAACCTGGGGATTCTTCACTGCGTTCAGAATGACAAGAAACGCCAGTTTGTCATCCTTTTGTTCAGCATGACAGGAAACGCCAGTTTGTCATTCTGAGGAACAACGTGACGAAGACGTGATATTTTCCCTAAACTTCGTGCCCAACAACGGGATCTGGGCAAGGGCTTACTCAAGCCGTGTTAACTCTTTGCTTGCTCGGTCAAGAGGTTGCTTGCTGGCCCCACGCCTGGCGGTTTTTTGGCGGGGAACGTTTGGGTTCCCTGCCGCTTTTGTTCTTGTGTTGCAACCCCTTCCTTCAAAGTTTCCCCCTGCAACGTTCTCCTTTCTTCAACTTACAGGTACCTGGGGTAATCGCTTGACAGGCCCTGTAAAATCAGTGCTACAATAGACCAAATTTAAAAAGTGATCGAGGTTGCGGCCAGCCCGGTTCTTTGTGCGGTCCTGAAAGGTGGAAGTTTGATGTCCGGGATCATAGGCCCCTCATTGTAAACGCCATCTTTTTCTTTTTGTTCGGGAATCAAGGAGTCCATGGTGGAAGATAATCTTGTAACGGAAGTTCGAAGCGCCCAGGAAAGCCTGAAAAACGGCATCACTTTGCATGAAAAGAAAAGTTTTAAGGAAGCGATTGAGGAATTCAAAAAATCCGCGATGACCCATGCTTTTGACTCAAAGCATGTTGAGGAACTGGGGACAAAGCTGAAGTCGGGCAGCTATAAACTTCAGCAGGAAAGTATCGCCTATATGGGGTGTGCGGCAGTTCATCTTAACAAGCTTATCCAGAGTCTTGAACCGGGGCGGAGCCAGGAGGTGCCGGTGGATGAGTCATTAATAAGCGCATTTAAGGATTGGCAATGAGCGTACAGAACCGGGAACTTCTTCAGCAAGTCATGCGCAAAGAGATCAAGGACCGCAAAATTCCTATAAGCCTGGGAAAGACGTGTCCGGTAAAATGCACGTTTTGTTATGAAATGGATCTCAGCTACCGCCAGACTTTTGATATGCCTCTCACCACGCAGGAGGATTGGGATTTTATTTTAAATGAAATACAGGCTTTTCCGACCCGGGCAACAGAGTCGTGGGTTTTGGGGGGCAACGAATATATGGAATGGACAGACCTCGCTCTGCACCCCAAGGCGATGGACTGGATTGAGGAGTTCCTGGAAAAGACAGATAAAAATATCGTCATGTTCTCGGTGGGTTATTTTGACCCGAAAAGGATCAACCGTCTGGTGGAAAAGTATCCCGGTCGCATCAACTTTGAACTTTCGGTGATCACCTTGGGGTCTTATCGCAAGCAATTGATGCCGAAAGGACCTTCGGTCAAGCAGGTTCTGGAGGTGTTGGATGGCCCGGCGGTGACTTCGGCCAATTTTTATTCTCTTGGTCCCGGCACCATGTCTGAAGACGCGAAAACCATTGCCCGGATTAACAAAAAATGCTTGTTGTGGATGGGCTGCCTGACTCCTTTAAAATATATTGATGAGAAAACCACGGCTTTGATGCGGCAGGGCAAGCGGTTCCTGCCCATTGAGTCGCAAAAGATTTATGACATGAACCTGACCAATGTCCAGATGATTCATACCGAATCGGACATCACGTCTTTTCTGAACCGAAATAAAATCATTAAAACCTTCGATGCCTGCGAATTGGAAAAAAAGGACTGGGTTGTGATGGCAGGCAATGTTTACCGGGTCCTGCATATGTTTCGCCGGGGCCGGGCCCGTTTCCTTTATGTGCCGAATGAGACTCTGGGAGGGGACTCGGACTGCACGACCCTGCTCACTTTCAGCGATGTCGCCAGGAGGTTAAGCCACCAGAGGGTTGTGCATCTTCCCCGTGTGATTATGGAGAAATCTTCCAATGATGAGCGGGATATATCGGGAGTTTCGTTTGATGAGTTTAAAGAGCGTTTCCCTCGGGTGCGGTTCAAGGTGCTCAACAAGGTGAACTCCGGTCTTTCAAATAAAAAGCTGTATGAAAAAGGGTTTTTGAAAAATTATGTGGAAGACTATCTGCGCAACCCTCTTTCAAAAAAGTTTGAGGCGGTTGCCCACCCCCACTAGCGGGGTACTGAAAAACTATTTTCGGGTGTCATTCTGAACAAAAGGATGACAAACCGGCGTTTCCTGTCATGCTGAACGCAGTGAAGAATCCCCAGGTTAGTGCAAGGCGAGGTCCTTCGTCGCCTTCGGCTCCTCGAGGATGACAAACTGGAGTTTCTTGTCATTCTGAACGCAGTGAAGAATCCCGCTTCTCTTGTCATGCTGAACAAAAGGATGACAAACCGGCGTTTCTTGTCATTCTGAACGAGATTGCATTGTCATTCTGAATACTTCGACTTCGCTCAGCACAGGCTCCGTGAAGACGTGATATTGTTCCAAAGCTTTCGTGCCCCGCAGGGGTAATCTCGCCTTTACGCTTTATCGACTCATGCAAAGGTCTCTCCCTTCACAGGAGGGACTAGGGACTGAGGGAGGGTTGGTTTTTCTTTGCGGGTTCTCCTGGACATTGGCGAACTTTTGCAACGGATATTTAAGGCGTAAGTCGAAAAAACAGAAAGGGGATGGGAATGCAGTATCAGCTCAAAATTGTTTTCGTGGACAATCAGGAACTGGTTCTCGATACGACCCAAAAGCATGGTTTTAGTGATGACCTGGAACTGTTTGAGGTGACCACCTCCGAGGAAATTTTTGTGGTTCCCCTCAAGCAGATCAAATATATCTCCTGCGATGCCGGAATCTTTCAGCAAGGGTCTTAGCCTTTGCCCCGATAAAGCAAGAGAGACTGGGGACCGCCGCGCTGTTGTCATTCTGAATGCTTCGACTTCGCTCAGCACAGGCTCCGTGAAGAATCCCCAGGTTAGTGCAAGGCGAGATCCTTCGTCGCCTCCGGCTCCTCGAGGATGACAAAATGGCGTTTCTTGTCATTCTGAGCAAAAGGATGACAAACTGGCGTCTCTTGTCATTCTGAACGCAGTGAAGAATCTCGCTTTTCTGTCTTATGCAGGGCACGAAGTTTAGGGAAAGATATCACGTCTTCGTCGCCTTCGGCTCCTCAAGGATGACAAACTGGCGTTTCTTGTCATGCTGAGCAAAAGGATGACAAACTGGCGTCTCTTGTCATTCTGAACGCAGTGAAGAATCCCCAGGTTAGTGCAAGTCGAGATCCTTCGTCGCCTCCGGCTCCTCGAGGATGACAAACTGGCGTTTCTTGTTATTCTGAACGCAGTGAAGAATCCCGTTTCAGTGTGTTGTCATTCTGAACAAAAGGATGACAAACTGGCGTTTCTTGTCATTCTGAACGCAGTGAAGAATCCCCAGGTTAGTGCAAGGCGAGATCCTTCGTCGCCTCCGGCTCCTCAAGGATGACAAACTGGCGTTTCTTGTCATGCTGAACGAGATTGCATTGTCATTCTGAACGCAGTGAAGAATCTCGCTTTTCTGTCTTATGCAGGGCATGAAGGCAAAGGTCGAATGCACGACACGGATGGGACGGATGTCTTTGCGAGGAGCCGATGGCGACGAAGCAATCCAGAAAAAAGGTTCGTGACTCACTTTTCCAGTCCTGCAAGGCCCTGAAACTACTGAAAGGAAATCACTGGTCCGGACCGCCGCACTCCTTGCAGTCATTCGCGATGACGCAGAGGAAAGAGTCACGCGGTCATCGGCGCTGAAAAATTGACTTATGAGTATTGAAGTCGGCATAAGGGGTTGACTTAGTAGTATCAAACCGGTATTATTTGCCCCTTGAATTGGCAATTTAAGGGCAATGGGTTTCTCCCCTGCATTATCCTCAAACTAGAATTAAAGGAAGCTGACGTTATGAACCTCACTGTCAAGAAATCAGGTAGGGCATTAAGAAATAATTTTTCTGGATTATTCCCTGTTTTTCCGGGGGGGGGGG
>LFLA01000026.1 GCA_001542995.1 Nitrospina sp. LS_NOB | reverse complement strand
CCTTTTAGTCGCCCGCGATGACGGGCTATGTTAGCGGTGTGGCTAAAGCGGGATTCTTCACGGAGCCTGTGCTGAGCGAAGTCGAAGTATTCAGAATGACAATCTGTTCAGAATGACAAGAAACGCCAATTCGTCATCCTTTCGTTCAGCATGACAGGAAACGCCAATTTGTCATCCTTTTGTTCAGCATGACAGGAAACGCCAGTTTGTCATCCTTGAGGAGCCGAAGGCGACGAAGGATCTCAGGTTATGCAAAGGTCTCTATGAAGGGAGGGATATTTTTCTTTTGGCGGTCGCGAAGCGTCACCGCCCTATCGGTCGTGGTGCCAGTGCCATCACATTTCGCCTTTGATATCTTCGAAGGGGAACACGTTTTCGTCCTGGAGGGCGAGCACCAATCGGGGATCAGTGCTGAAACTTTCGTTGATAACACTTAAGAGGGTAGCCCCTTCGGTGAGAAAGGTTTGCAGGGCGGTATCATCACTTATTTTTCGTTTAGAAAGCTCATCATAAAAATTGACAAGCAGTTTGGCCTGGGCAATAGACTTGCCGATTTCGGGATAGGGGACTTGCCGGTTCTTGCTTTCAATGGCAAACTTGGCAAACTCCACCCATTTATCGACATCTCCCATGACCTCGCCTAATCCAATAAAATAGTTTCTATAACCCTCTTCGCCCATCTTTTTGAACCTTTGCACCGTCTGGACGCCCCACGCGCTTAAACGAATTTCCTGAGCGTTCTTGCAAATATGCTGGAGGGAAAACACCAGCCGGTTGGTTTGGCTGTCCAACTGTATACCATAATTAGAATAAGGTTTGGCTTGGGCAACTCTTTCATAAGCGTGCCAGAGCCCGCCACGCTTTTGCACTTCGGTACGTTGTTGATCGAGGGCATTGGCCTTTTCTAAACATTCCTCTTGCGATTTGATAGGAAGGGTTGCCGGTTTTTTCAGTTTGGCCGCCAAGGCCGAATCGACAGGAACTTCAGCGCTCTTTTTGCCAGCGCTGGCAAACAAGTCATCTGTGGTTTTACGCACTGTTTCCTTGCGCACCCAGGTATTTTCCTTCATTGGCATCTGGAAGTTGGACTTTTCGACCACATCTTCATCATCCATCCCACCACCACAACCTGAAAGCAGGAACCCCGCCAATATAAAAACCACCCACTGCTTGTATTGCATACCTTCCTGCACCTCGAATTTTATGGAGTTTTAAATGAAGTTACATTTATACACTAAATCGCCTTTGCTTGCAGTGAATTAAGGCGATGTAGCCACCGCCCACTAGGCGTGGGGCCAGTGAAGCCGAGATAACCTCATTGTCAGCTCATTAACGCTATTACAACGAAACTCACGCAGTGACGAGAACCCCCCTCAGAGCAGGAAGTTTATTACTCTGCTTATCTGCGGTTCAAATGGATAAAGTCAGAAAATTGGTCGGATGGAGTGGGGAAACCTGGCGGTTTTTGCCCATTCGCCCGATGAATGCCGATTCTATTAATGCTCTATAAACCTTTTTATTTAACTGGGTTAACGTCTTTCCTGCGGGCGAGGTGCGCTCCCGGCATACGAGTTGCAAAACCCGTTAAGTGAAATCTGCTTTATGACGATAAGACCGTAAAATATTAAAGGTTTATAAACTATGAACACACGAACATTCTTTTATTTACTGATTATTTCTGTTTTCATTTCCGGTCGTGAAGTGAAAATGGGTCCATCACAGTTCCGGGACAAGGTATTTAGAACGCAGACGGACTCCAACTACTACAAAGATAAATCTGAAGACCTGATACAAGCTTTGATGTAACCGCGCAGCTCATTTGCAAAAAAAAGACACCTCAGATGCAAAACCCCATATCCCGGAAATGCGTCAATTCTGTGACGTAAGGATGTAACCCGGTATTACTCTATCTGGCCATTAAAGGAGGGACCAATGTCGGTTATCGGCCAAAAGCGGTCATTCAATTATAATTTGAAAACCCAAAATGTAGCTCTATCTCTAAAAGCTTTAAACTACCAGTTCTTTCTAACCTCACCGTCATTTACAGTCAATAGTGGAGCCGACCCCTTCATTTAGGATCATCTTTTATTGGTTCTCTGGACCACCTAGCATCTGCATAACTCCAATTACCACAGCCCCAAGAAAAGTAATACTCCAAACGACTTTTCTCCAAGAATTCACGAAAAAACCTACAATGCCAAATAACACTGTTATGTGAATAGCCACCTGTAACCCATAACTTTCGGGATGGTTCAATAACCAATCCCAGCGCCAAATATTATGGATAAATAGAAAGAGGATGATGTTAACTAGAATGGCACCTATGGTGCTAAATATTTTCTTTTGAAGAAGATTCTTTTTCCGCAGATCAGTAAATTCCTCAGATAATTTTTTAGTCGTTTCCTGGGTTTCTCTTTCAGATTCTAGTGCTTTTTGCGCCTTGGCGGCTTCTAACTCTGATAATTGCACCTGTTCTTCAAATTTTTTATTGGCTTGCTCCTTTTCTTTTGTAACTTCGGCAACCTCTTCAATGAGATTCTGATAGTCAGCCGCTATTGCTGAATCTACTTCTGCCTGGAAAGTTTTGTTATTTTCGATTCCGCGCAGGTTATCTATCAGCATATCGTTCGTAAGCATCCTGACCGCCACGTCTTCAGTCATATCCTTGTATGCATTGAGGAGGCTTAGCATTTTCAAGCAAGCTTTATCTGCGCCACTTCCAATGGTTCTAAACTCGGGAATAGCAAAGGTTTCAGCGAATGACGTATTGAAGTTTTGGCTGGAAGGGATAAAGGGTCTTAGGATTTGCAATAACACATTCGGCATTACAACGGATGCATGGGTCTTCTTCTTTCGACTTATCTCGCTGTCAAATCGGTACAATAAATGGTCGCATGTTACGAAAAGTGCACCTGAATCAAGCGTAGAGGTGGCATTCCTTTTAAGCAAATGCACACAATCAAGTACTATAACATCGTGAGCTACCAAATAGTGATCCTTTTCTCTATTGATACGCTTCAAAAATTTCTTGTAATCAGCTTCAAGTGTGGCACGTTCTTTTAATCTTTCCTCAGACCGGTAAATTACTAACTTACGCTCATTAAGGAGCGCATCCACATGTTTAAAAGGTTGCAAAAATTCATCAACTTCTAACGCAGTTTCAGAGTTTTTCTGGTGATATTTTTTTTCAAGCCCTGATATAAGGCGGGACTTGGTAGCTGCTCGACTTATTGCCCGTGTCCATTTATTTTGACGTAGAATTTCTCCATGATGATCGATCGAAGAACAGAGTTCAGCAAGCGTATTCTCATGATATCGCAACTTTATAGGTATTTTATGCTTAGCAATAGCATCCACCAGTTCATTTGAAACATCCGCAAGGGGATGTACATGCAAATCAAGAATTCCGAAAAGAACATTGGTATCGCAGAACAGGATAAGCGGATTAAGTTTATCCCTGAAACGGCCCGCTATTTCAGTGGAAACTGCCAAGGAATAAAAGTTGCCGGCACCATCAGCACATTCGGCGACAAACTTTGCCCTTTCGGGATTATTGGCAATGGTTCCAAAAAAATCAGAGATCGCATTCTTGGCATTCTCCTGATGAGTTGAGTCGAATTTATTCTGTACTACCTGGTTGAGCAGAGCTGATAGACTTGCACCATATACTGTTGGTAGTTCAACGGACGGATCAAGGAAGAGAGCCACCTGCATTCCATGCTGGAGAAATGCATTTGCAAGATACTCATAAAGTCCACTCCATGCTAAGTCTGTGTTGAGATCAGGAAATTGTCTTGCAATTTCTTCCAGCCATTGATTTTTTACACGCTTTTGTAGTCGGAAGGCATCATCAACTCGTGCTTTGATTTTACTTCTGGCTTCAACTGAGAGGACGTAATTTATTCCTAATGGTTGTTGAATCTGACCCTCGGATATTAACTGATCCAGCAATTCTCTAATCAGGTGATTAGGGTCTTTGATGGAAAACATGGTCTTAAGAAGTTTTTCAACTTCCTCAATATTTGATATTTTCTCATCCGGAAATGTGAATATGGCGGTTAAGATCAATTCCCGAAGGGTTTCAGAATGGCTTTTTGTCTTGGCAATGGCAATAAAGTTGCACACCTCCTGGAGACCATGACCATGCATAGAAATCGATATATTTGTTCCTTTTGCTTTGGACATTAGATATCCCCTGTTACGAATAGAATTTGTTACTAAAAATTCCTTATGAGAAGTTCTTTTTTCATGCGGGCGGAGGATCGTTTATTGTTATCAGAATAATGTATAGGCCCGGTCGAGCGCACCCGGAAGCCGCGATCACCTTCTCCCATGACTGACCATCAATATATACCGCTCTCGACCTCTCCTGAACTTCTTTTAAAAAATCAAGGTCGGACCCACCGTCCTTGGCTTAGAAGTCTTGCCATACGCCCAACCACCGGCTGGCTTTGCGCCGAATGCTGATCGAACCACATAAATAAAACTCGCAGCTCGGTCCACCTCGTCAGTTGGTCTTTCTTTCCACTCACCAACAAACTCTTTATAGCTCTCACGCGAATACAGGATCAGGCTTAGCCGTTCCACCAATGCCGATGGTCGGTGCTTCACCACCCGGAAAAGATTAGCCAGGTCCCCGTTGATGTCGTTATAGACCTCAACATGCGACGGTTCTTTGCGGAATAAAACCCATGCCGCACCACCGAACACCTCGACGTAAGTTTTGTGTTCCGGAAATTGTTTGACGATCACCGGCGCAAGCCGAGACTTGCCTCCGACCCAACTGAGAAAACACCTCTGCTTTTTCATGCTCAGAGGCATTCGATTTATAGTTTGTTGATCTGCTTGCATCGTTGGCATTTCACTTCAATTAAATGCTCTTTAAATGACATCAAAAGGGTGTTTAAAAACTCTTTAACGTTGAACAGAAGACGGCCACAAAACCGGCACCGGACTTCATAGATTTTTTCCAATTCCACTGATAAACTCGTTGTTCGCTGGAGTAGCGGTTTATCCGTGGCGTGGTCACACACGTCGGTTGGGGGGCTGCAACCTCCTGACCTGCTCCTTCCACCAGCAGGGGAGGCAAATTGCAATGTCTTTTTGCTGCGTGCAAACGCGTTCTCGGCTTGATAAGCTATATTGCTATCTACCACTGGTCACTGACCGGCCAGCGTCACGCTGGTGCCGGTAGCGGGACAAAGCCATCAGCGGGAAGAAATGCTGATACATATGGTATTTGATGAAGAAATGGATGGGAAACCCAGTACCGGTGAACTCATCCTCCCACCAGCTTCCTGAAAATTCCCCTGAATCTTTTTGCGTTTCGATCAAATAGTGAACGCCGCGTTCTACAACCGAATTTTTTTCCTCACCGGCGGCAATGAGCCCCAGCAAGGCCCAGGCGGTTTGTGAGGCAGTGCTTTGACCCCGACCCCGCAAGCTCGGCTCTGTATAACTTTGGCAGGTTTCACCCCAACCTCCATCTTCATTTTGGTGAGTTTCCAACCAGAGGACGGCTTGCCGGCTGAACCTATCCTTCATGTCCTCACCGATGGCACGCAAACCGTTCAAGGCTAAAAACGTTCCATAAATATAATTCACTCCCCATCGGCCATACCAGCAACCATCCACTTCCTGACGGTCTTTGATAAACTTGATGGCCCGTTGAACCTGCGGGTGCTGTTTTTTAAATCCCCATTTTGCCAGCATCCAAAGAATCCGGCTCGTCACATCCACCGTTGCAGGATCCAGCAACGCCTTATGGTCGGCAAAAGGAACTTCGTTGAGAACCTCCCTATCGTTATCCACATCGAAGGCTCCCCATCCACCGCTTTTACTCTGCATGCTCAACAACCAGTCCATCGCCCGCTGGCATTCGCTCAACTTCCAGCGGTTGTCGGTGACCTCGATCCGATCGAGGAAAAGCAAAATCTCTGCCGTGTCATCGGTGTCCGGATACAGTTCATTATAAAACTCAAACGCCCAACCTCCCGGCTCCACTGTCGGATTCTTCACCTGCCAGTCGCCACGCTTGATCACCTGTTTGCCAATGATCCACTCACCGGCTTTCACCAGGGCCGGGTGGTCGGGTGGCAGTCCCGAATCCAACAAGGCGTTGGCGCAGATGGCCGTGTCCCACAAAGGCGAGACGCAGGGCTGCATCCAGAGCCGCCCGTCTTTTTCCAGCATGAAGCGGTCCACCGCTTCCATTCCTTTCACACACGCGGGATGGTCTTCGGCGTAGCCTAAAAGGTACAACGCTAAAAGGGCATTGAACATGGCCGGTTGAATACCGCCAAAGTCACCCTCGTCTTCCTGGTGCTCCAGCGTCCATTCCTCGACTTTTTTAAGCGCTTTTTTGCGCAGAGGTTTAAAGGGGAACTTGCCGATAGCCTTGATAAAGCGATCGAGATATATAAACGTGTTTCTCCAACTGGTGAAAGGCAGGCCGTTGGGTTTGAAATCCAGATCCAGATCTTTTTTGGTGAACAATTCCTGAACGTCCCGTCCTTCCGGAAGCTCATAAACCGGTTCGAAGGAACGCACAATAGAAAGGGGAACCACCGTGCCCCGCGACCAGCTCGAAATCTCATAGATATTAATAAGAAACCAGTTGGGCAACAAAATAATCTCTACCGGCATCGCTGGGCAGTCGTCCCAGGAAACCTGACCGAACATGGCGAGGAACATTTTTGTGAAGACCCGGGTTTTTTTAATACCCCCGTTGGCAAAAATCGCCTGACGGGCTCGCGCCATCTCTTCCCGGTCGGCGGGCAGGCCGGCCATTTTAAGAGCCATATAGGACTCAACCGTCGAGTTAATGTCGCACAGGCCACCATAAAAAAGCGGCCAACTGCCATCCTCCCTTTGATGATGCAGTAAATATTTTACGATCTTGTCTTGTTTGACAGGGTCCAGCCGGTCGGTGAAATGCATGAAGAAAATAAATTCGGCCGAAATGGTAACATTGGCCTCCAATTCGTCCACCCAATAACCCTCAGCGTTCTGGCAGGAGAGCAAAAAGTCCCGGGAGCGCTCAATGGACCGGTCCAGAGCCTCTCCATTAACATCCCCACCGGCTCGTGCAGGTGCAAAATCTTCAGATTGTGCCATATTTTCCATATAGTTAGCTTATAGATCGCGAAAAGTTTAGAATAGACAAATTTAGTCTATTTTCTCCGAAAAATAAAGTAAAGAAACTTTCCGGCAAATCCGCCATTTAATGATGCTTTCCGGTTGACAGAGCCAGATATCTCTTTTATTATAGCCGGTTTACACTACTAAAAATAAATATCGACAGAAACCGGAATATAATGAAAACGACCTTTTTTGCTAAAAATACCGATGTTGTTAAAAAATGGGTGGTGATTGATGCTGCCGATAAACCGTTGGGGCGTGTAGCCAGCACAGCCGCTTCAATCATTCGTGGCAAAACCAAACCTATTTTTACTCCCCATGTGGATACAGGGGATAACGTCATCATCATCAACGCCGCAAAGGTTAAACTGACCGGTAAGAAATGGGACGACAAAATTTATTACCATCATACGGGTTGGCCGGGAGGAATCAAATCCGTCACGGCAAAACAGGTTCTTGAGAAGCAGCCTTCTGACCTACTGAAAAAGGCGATTCAGGGAATGTTACCGAAAACAAGATTAGGCAGAACTCTGCACAACAATTTTAGAATTTACAATAACGACCAGCACCCACATACGAGTCAGAACCCGGAAGTGGTCGCTCTCTAGCGAGAGAAGCAATGGGCAATAGCTTATAAGCCGAGAGAACATTTGCCCACATAATAAAGGCATTGCAATTTGCCACCGGCGATTGCGCCGGTATAACAAAATAATCCATTAAGCAAAATTTAAAAAAGAGAGCAGACACGATTATGGAAGGCACCATCGAAAAATTTTACGCAACGGGAAAACGCAAAGAATCTATCGCCAAAGTATGGATTCAAAAAGGCGACGGCAAAATCGTAGTCAACAACAAATCAATTAAGGAATATTTTTGCCGGGAGAGCCTTGAGTGTATCATCAAGCACCCGTTGATCACGACTGACACACTAGAGTCTATAGATATCCAGGCCACCGTTCAAGGTGGAGGTCTTTCCGGCCAGTCCGGCGCATTGCGTCTGGGTATTTCCCGCGCTCTCATTTTGACCGACCCAAGTTTACGAGTACCCCTTAAAAAAGCTGGATTCCTCACTCGGGACTCAAGAACCGTAGAAAGAAAAAAATACGGACAACCCGGGGCACGCAAAAAGTTCCAGTTCTCCAAACGTTAAGCCCCGGGCAACGCCCGGAGGAAAATGGCAAGGGCTTATTCGGCCGAGAGTAAAGATTTCTCGCCAAAGAAAGTTATTGCTCATTAAGTCCAGCGTCACGCTGGTCGTGGCAGGAGGCTGGCCACAACCCTCAATTTGCTAGCAGGTTTTTTATCCGGAAACTTTGGCCGATCTCTTTTCGTAAGCAAGGTTTTTCCGGGAAAAGACACCCCCTTTTCTTATCAATCAAGTAAAATCATTTAAAGTGAAACCCTATTCATAAATAGGAATTTTTTTATGATAAAAGTTGGTATTGCTGGAGCCAGTGGATATACCGGACTGGAATTGATTCGTCTTCTTGCCGGGCATCCAGATGTGGAACTTACGACTTTGACCTCCGAGACTTTTCAGGGTCAAAACATCGCCGAGGTGTTTCCATCTTTGAATGGAATCGTTGACCTCAAGCTTCGGCCTCTGGATGATAGTATCGCCAACGAATGTGATGTTTTATTTCTGGCCTTGCCTCACATAACGGTCATGGACAAGCTTCCCGTTTATTTAAAGTCCGACTGCAAAGTCATCGACCTGAGTGCCGACTACCGGCTGAAAGACCCAGAAGCCTACTCAGACTGGTACTCCGTCACCCATACCCACCCGGAGCTTCTTGAGCAGGCCGTATATGGTTTGCCGGAACTGCATCGCCAAGCCATTCAAACCGCACGCTTCATTGCCAACCCTGGTTGCTACCCGACCAGTGTGATTCTGGCTCTGGCTCCGCTTCTTAAGACCGATTGGGTAGACCTCGATTCCATAATTTCAGACAGCAAATCCGGCGTCTCCGGTGCCGGACGCAAACCTTCCCTGACCACAAATTACAGTGAGGTCAATGAAGGGATCAGTCCTTATGGTCTGGCCGATCACCGGCACACCCCCGAAATGGAGCAGGAGCTTTCCACTCTGGCGGGTAAACCCGTGCGCCTTACGTTTTCCCCGCACCTGGTTCCCATGACCCGGGGAATGTTGAGCACAGTTTATATCAACCTGAACGAAACTCTCAGCGATGAAAAACTGGTCGAGCATTACCGCGACTTTTATAAAAGCGAAAGTTTTATTCGCGTATTAAATCCGGGCAAATTCGCCAGCAGTCATCATGTGCTTTCGTCTAATTTTTGCGATATTGGCCTCAAGGTTGATGCGCGAAACCAGCGTCTGATCATCACCAGCGCGTTAGATAATTTAATCAAAGGCGCCTCGGGGCAGGCCGTCCAGAATATGAACATCATGCTGGGCCTGGATGAAAAAACCGGTCTCATGGCCCCGGCAGTTTTTCCTTAACAATCATGAAACTTTTAAAAAATCGCAACCCGGCAGTTCCCGGATTTAAAGCGGTGGGACTGAGTTGCGGCATCAAAGCAAATAACATTAAAGATCTGGCATTAATCGTGTCCGATGTTCCAGCCACTGTAGCCGGTGTATTTAGCAAAAACCGGATTGTATCTCCTACTGTGACCTGGAGCCGCCGTGCCTTGTCCTCATCCGGTGGTAGTTGCCGGGCCATTATTGTTAACAGTGGAAACGCCAACGCGGTAGTCGGGGCCAAGGGCATGGAAGACTGCGACGCGATCACGAAAAAAATAGCTGAAGAATTGTCCATCCCGCAAAAAGAAGTGCTCATCGCTGCCACCGGAGTGATTGGGGTCCCGCTTCCCTCCCATAAAATTTTAAAGGCCGCTCCTCAACTGGTGCTAAAACTGGGGCGGACTGTAAAAAACTGGATCGATGCTTCAGAAGCCATCATGACCACCGACCTGATATCTAAAACAGACAAGGTGAGTTACAACTTTAAAGGACACCGCATCGCCATTGGAGGAATATGTAAGGGATCCGGAATGATCCATCCTAATATGGCAACCATGCTAGGTTTTTTATGGACCAATGCGGTGATCGATTCCAAGACCCTTAAAATGGCCCTGATAGAAGCTACCGATCGTTCTTTCAATCGCATTACCGTAGATGGAGACAACAGCACCAATGATTGTGTCATCGCCCTCGCCAATGGAGAGGCAAAAAATCTGACGATAAAAGCCAACACCTCAGGCTACCGGGAATTTGTGAAAGCGTTGACCACAATAAGCAAAAACCTGGCATCCAAAATTATTCTGGATGGAGAAGGCGCAACCAAGTTCGTCACCGTTCGCGTTCAGGGAGGAAAAACACGCAAACAGGCATACCTCATAGCAAACTCTGTTGCCACCTCATCATTAGTCAAAACTGCGTTGTTTGGGGAAGACCCGAACTGGGGACGAATTTATTGCGCAGTGGGCAATGCCGGCGCACCCTTTGATCCCGACAAAGTTGATATATTGTTAAATAAAAACCTGCTGCTGAAAAATGGCAACCCTGCAAATTTACCTTCCCAAAAACTGGTCAAAGCAATGCGGCAACATGAAATCAATATCACCATCGATCTGCATGGTGGAAAAGAATGGGAAGAAGTTTTGACCTGCGACTTGTCGTATGATTACGTTAAAATCAATGCGGAATACACCACCTGACGGCCCGGTCAACGACCGGGGGTAGAGAGCCAATGGCTCTTGTTGCTAAACAATCGGTTTTCTCAGCTTAACTGGCCCCACGCCGAGTGGGGCTAGATACGGGTTCCATTCTGTATTAAAATTGACCGGTGATAACTGATATCTCAGTGGATGGCCGATAAGGTTTATAAACATGGCTTTGCTGGAAATAAAAAACTGCCTCGATCCTGTTTTAAGGAAAATGTGCCTGCCCATTGATAATATTGATGGGGAGCTGGTCACCCTTGCGGAAAATATGGTGGCAACCACACTCGCCGCTCCGGGAGTCGGGCTTGCCGCCAACCAGATCGGGTTGCCGTGGCGCCTGTTTGTGATCAACATCGGTGTCGAAACCGATAAAGAAAACCTGGTGACCGTGATCAATCCGGAAATCACGTCTATGGAAGGCAGTGAACTCGGGGAAGAAGGTTGCCTGAGCATTCCCGATGTGATGGCAGAAGTGACCCGGGCCAGCCAGATTGAAATCAAGGGCTACGATCTCGATGGAAACGAAGTCCGCTATGAAGCCGAAGGGTACCTGGCGCGAGCCTTTCAACATGAAATGGATCATCTAAACGGCGTTCTTTTTTGGGACAACTTGGGAAAAGTAAAACGGGATATTCTAAAACGAAAATTCAAAAAGAAAATCAAAGAGCAGGATGCATGAATATTGTATTTATGGGAACGCCGGAATTTGCGCTTCCAACCCTTAAGGTCCTGCACCATTCTTCGCATTCCGTACTGACCGTCATCACCCAGCCCGACAAGCCGAAGGGCCGGGGACAGAAACTTCTTGTTTCCCCAATCAAACAGTATGCGTTGGACTCTAACCTTCCCATACTGCAACCTGAAACGGTGAATGACCCTGAGTTCATCGAGTCATTAAAAAAAAATCGGCCCGACATAATTATCGTGGTCGCTTTCGGGCAAATATTGAGTGAGACCTTTCTTAAAATTCCCAAGCAGTTCTGCATCAACCTGCATTCCTCGCTTTTACCTAAATATCGAGGGGCGGCTCCCATTCATCGGTCCATTCTTAACGGCGATACCAAATCGGGAGTCACCACTATGATTATGGATAAAGGCATGGATACCGGAGACATCCTGCTCATGCAAGAAACTCCTATCCATGCAACCGATAACGCACAAACTCTGCACGACACCTTGTCTGAAATGGGGGGAACTCTGGTACTGGAGACCCTCAAGAGGCTTGAAGAAAATACACTACTGCCTGTCCCGCAGGATCACAACCAAGCCACGTATGCGGCCAAACTGAAAAAGGAAGAAGGCCTGATCAAATGGGAGCGGTCTGCCGCCATTCTTTCGAATCAGGTTCGGGGACTGACCCCCTGGCCGGGAACCTTCACTTTGCTAAACAAGAAACGGTTACGAATATTAAAAGTTCAAATCGCTGAGGGAGTTTCCGATGACATGCCGGGAAAGGTGGCCCGAGTTTCCGATATGGGCATTGAGGTGGGCACCGGGCTGGGACGACTGGTCATCACCGAACTGCAACCGGAAGGCAAAAAAAGTATGTCGGCTAAAAGTTTTCTAGCTGGCTATAAAATTGAACGGGGAACCCTGTTTGATCCAGTTCCAAATCAATCATGAGGTGAGTATGCCAAGAACATTAGTCACAGGCGGCGCAGGTTTTCTGGGTTCGCATTTATGCGAATACTTTCTCGATAAAGGCCATGAGGTGGTCTGCATGGATAATCTTATCACTGGTTCCAGAGATAATATATCCGGTTTAAAAAGCGAGAAGTTTAAATTTGTGGAGCATAATGTTTCCGAATATATCAATCTGGAAGGCAAGTTGGATTATATTCTTCATTTCGCATCCCCTGCCAGTCCTATTGACTATTTGGAGCTTCCCATTCAAACTCTCAAAGTTGGCGCGCTGGGTACGCATAATGCCCTAGGTCTGGCAAAAGCCAAAAATACCACTTTTCTCCTTGCTTCCACCTCTGAAGTTTATGGCGACCCCTTGATCCACCCGCAACCAGAAGAGTATTGGGGAAACGTGAACCCCATTGGCCCACGCGGTGTCTATGACGAAGCCAAACGATTTGCCGAAGCCATCACCATGGCTTACCACAGGACACACGGGATCAACACCAAGATCGCCCGTATTTTTAATACCTATGGACCCCGCATGCGGGTCAATGACGGTCGGGCTATTCCTAATTTTTTGAAACAGGCTCTCACGGGAAAAGATTTAACGGTCTACGGGGAAGGCTCACAGACACGAAGCTTCTGTTTCGTGTCGGATCTCGTTGAAGGCCTCTATCGCCTGCTGATGTCAGACCAGAATTATCCTATTAATATTGGCAACCCAAATGAAATGACGGTTAAAGAAATGGCCAATAAAATTTTGCAAGCGACCCACAGCGAGAGTAAGATTATCTACGTTCCCTTGCCGGAAGATGACCCAAAAATCCGGCAGCCCGATATCACCCGCGCCAGAAAACATCTAAACTGGGAACCTGTAGTCAGTCTGGACGAGGGTTTGCAATCGACTTTGAAATATTTCAAGGAACAGTTAAAAACCTGAAATCCGGGACGTTACCATGCCAGGAAAAAACAAGTCTGCGATAAAGTACTGGCCGGAAGATGAGCGTCCACGTGAAAGATTGATCAAATATGGAAGCAATACCTTGTCGGACGCACATCTGTTGGGAATCCTCATCGGGTCCGGAGATCGACGCTCCAAAAAAAACGCGGTGGACCTGAGCCGGGATTTGCTTAGCGTGTTTGGCGCTCTGGAAAATCTGGATCAGGCAACGGTCACCGAAATGTGCCAGGTAAAAGGTATCGGTGCCGCCAAAGCGGCACAAATCAAAGCCGCGTTGGAAGTGGGAAAGCGCATGGCTTCAAAACCGACTGGCATGAAGATCAAATTAAAATCCAGCCAGGCTTTTGTGGAACAGTTTTCCCCTTTTTTGAAAAACCTGAAAAAAGAAATTGTAAAGATCGTGCTCCTGGATCCCAAGCTGCAATTTATTAAAGACCTGACTATTTCGGAAGGAAGTTTGAATGCCAGCATTGTCCACCCCAGGGAGGTCATGATCCCGGCGATCCGGGAATCTGCAGCATCCTTCGCCCTAATCCATAACCACCCAAGCGGGGACCCCACTCCCAGCCAGAAAGACTTTGAAATCACCCACCGGCTCAACCAAACCGGGAAAATTGTCGGAATTCATATGGTCGACCACATTATTATCGGAGGCAATGAGTTTTTTAGTTTTGCCGATGAAGGCTTACTGTAGAATAGTACCTGTATAATGTAAGATGTTTTTGAATTAATTTTCAGCACAACGGAAACCTATGCAACGCGTTAAAGATTCTCTTTATTCCAGCGCCGAATTGAAAAAAACGGTCGCCGATACCCTTTCAGGAGATATTCTGGAGGCCGCAAATCGTATCAAGTCCTGCCTTGATAAAGGGGGTAAACTGATATTAATGGGCAACGGAGGA
Source organism: Nitrospina sp. LS_NOB (assembly GCA_001542995.1). GTDB lineage: Bacteria > Nitrospinota > Nitrospinia > Nitrospinales > VA-1 > LS-NOB. Next base: position 50,758 of record LFLA01000026.1, on the reverse strand, counting down.
AGCGCGGCCGACTGCCAGCATATCGCTGCGGAACTGGTCGGAAGATTCAAAAAAGAACGCCGGGCCCTGCCCGCAATCGCCCTCACGGTCGACACCTCTTCTTTAACTGCTCTGGGAAATGATTATGGTTTTGACACAATTTTTGAAAGACAACTCGAAGCCCTGGCCCGGGAAAACGACGCAGTGGTGGGAATCAGTACCAGCGGCAACTCGGAAAATGTTGTGAGAGCCTTGAAAAAGGCCAATGCCCTCGGTGCAGAGACCATTGGACTGGTGGGCAACAATGGGGGTAAAATAAAAGAGATCGCGAATTTATCTATCGTCGTTCCTTCCAACGATACGGCGAGAATTCAGGAAGTGCATATAACCATCGGGCATATCATCTGTGAACTTATTGAAGAAGATTTGTAAATGAAAGAAAAGTTTAAATTTTTTTTCAACAGTAATGAGCGGCCAAAAATTCTCGTTGTCGGCGATTTGATACTGGATGAATACATCTGGGGAGGAGTGCATCGCATCTCTCCCGAGGCTCCCGTTCCCATTCTGGAAACGCGCTCCGAAAACCTGGCTTTGGGCGGAGCCGCCAATGTCGCCAATAACCTTGTAGGTCTCGGATGCGAAGTCCATCTTTGCGGCGCCATTGGGCAGGATGAAAAGGGCGATAAACTTTTACAAACCATCCATGACCGCTCTATTCAAACGGAAGGAATTTTTCGGTTCGTCCATCGCCCCACAACTTCCAAAATGAGGATCATCGCCCATAACCAGCAGATTTTGCGAGTCGACAAGGAAGACAACCGTCCCATCACCGAAGAAACTGAAAAAAAGTTGATTCAGTATATCAATCAGATTATTCCCGGAGTAGATGGAATTATCTGCTCCGATTATCATAAGGGCATTCTGACCGAAAAAGTCATTAAGGCGATTATGCACCGGGCTCAGAAATCTAAAAAACCCGTCATCGTCGATCCCAAAAGTGCGGATTTCGCCCTGTACAAAGGCGCCACCGTCATCACCCCCAATTTAAGGGAGGTCGCTCGCTCAGTTCCCATCAAGATCAAGGATAAGGATGAAGAAGACCTGGGCCGGGCCGCCGAATACCTTTTGAACCTGACGAAGGCACAAGCCATCCTCATCACACAGGGGAAAGACGGCATGTCGCTCTATCAAAGCAAGGAGAAACCCATATCCATCCCCACCGTAGCCAAAGAAGTCTTTGATGTTACCGGTGCCGGAGACACAGTCATCAGCGTCTTTGGTATGGCAGTGTTCGTGGGTTTCAATTTTGAGGAAGCTGCATGGCTCTCAAATATGGCCGCCAGTGTTGTTGTCGGAAAAGTGGGAACCGCTGTCGTGACTCTGGAAGAAATTAACGAATTTCTGCACGAAGAGATGTTGCGCACCTCTCATACCGTTCTTGGGCTCGAAGAGTTGAAAAAAATCATCGGCCTTGCAAAGAGCACGGAAAAAAAGGTGGTGTTCACCAATGGTTGTTTCGACATTATCCACGGGGGACATATCGAATTCCTGCAAAAAGCAAAAGCCCTAGGGGATATTCTTATAGTCGGACTCAATACTGATCAGTCCGTTAAAAAATTAAAAGGGGAAAACCGGCCCATTAAGTCTGAAAAAGAGCGCGCCAATATTCTTTCGGCTTTAAAATATATCGACTACATCACCTTGTTTGACGAAACCACTCCCGAAAAACTCATCCGGGAAATAAGGCCTGATATTCTGGTAAAAGGAGACGACTATAAAATCGATGAAGTTGTCGGCCGAGAAATCGTTGAAGGCTACGGGGCAAAAGTTGAGCTCATTCCCATTGTCCAGGGCCATTCCACCACACAAACCCTGGAAAAAATCCTGGAAAAACACAAAGCCAGTTGACGTCTCCGCAAAATTGCGTTTACTCAAGGTGCCTATCAGGAATCAGGTAGTTTTTGACGTAATCTAAAATTCCTTCCTCTAAAGAAGTGATCGTTTCAGCATATCCCGCTGAGCGAATTTTCTCCATTTCAGCACAGGTGTGATACTGATATTGGTTTCGGGTAGATTCGGGCATCTCTATATATTTAATATTCACTTTTTTATTCATCGCCTGGAAGACTGCGGAAGCCAGATCATTCCAGTTTCTCGCCCTGCCCGACCCGATATTAAAGATCCCCCCAATCTCCTTATGCTCCAGAAAAAACAAGGTCATCGCCACCGCGTCGCGCACATATAAGAAATCCCTTTCCTGCCCCCCATCGCCATATTCGGGCTTGTAGGATTTAAAAAGATTCAGAGCGCCCGCATCGCGCGCCTGCAAAAATCCCTTGCGGACCATGCTTTGCATATCCCCTTTATGGTATTCATTCGGACCGAACACGTTAAAATATTTTAGCCCCACGATGGTCTTCAACGCTCCTACCTCTTTGGCCCATAGGTCGAACCACTGTTTGCTAGCCCCATAAAGATTGAGAGGAGCCAATGTTTCCAGCAGGGATTCGTCATCAGCATATCCCTTCTCTCCCGCCCCATAAGTTGCGGCACTGGAAGCATAGATAAAACGCACATCCTTTTTCAGGCAGAACTGAGCAAGGGATTGCGTGTATTCAAAATTATTTTCCCGCAGATAGGCTTCATTGGTCTCCGTCGTGGATGAACAGGCTCCCATATGCAGAATCGCTGAACACGCCGGAAGTTTTAGCCCCACGACCTCCCGCAAAAAATCATCCTTGCCCATCCATCGCGAATAGGTAAGAGCATCGAGATTCTTCTGTTTTTCAGGATGATCTATATCATCCACCACCCAGATATCCCCAACCTCTTTCTGATTAAGCCCGTGCACCAGAGCACTGCCTATGAATCCTGCTCCGCCTGTAACGACGATCACTTTTTTTCCACCTCTGGTTCATCAGTTCGATGTACCCCTTCCGGGGCAAGAAGGCAACGGAAGGAACATCACTAACTCAGATGACACCCCAAAACCCTCCGCTGTCGTCATGCTGAGCTTGTCGAAGCATCCCTACATCCCTCCCTTCATAGGGAGGGACTGAGGGAGGGTTGGCTTTTTTGTTTTTGCTACTTTATGCAAAGCTCCCCTTGCAGTGAGGCAACTTTTCCATTTTATGCCTTCTCTTCTAACGACCCGGCAATTTCCCGGAAGCTGTTAAGCCCTGCTTCAATGTTATCGATGATTTCCTGAGCAAGAATGTCAGGTTCGGGTAAATTATCGAGGTCGGTGAGACTCTTATCCTTCAGCCAGAAAATATCCAGACTGGTCTTGTCTCGCGCTATGAGTTCTTTATAACTGTATTTACGCCACCGGCCTTCGGGGTTTCTCTTTTCACTCCAGGTGGCTTTTCGTTTATGGCGATTTTCCGGGTTGTAGCAGGTGATGAAATCCTGCAAATCTTCAAACCGCATGGTTTTCTTTTTCAAGGTGTGATGGATATTGGTACGGTAGTCGTAATACCAGACTTCCTTCGTCCACGGGTTGGGACTGGCCTCATGGTTATCAAAGAAAATGACATTCGCCTTCACGCCCTGGGCATAGAAGATGCCGGTCGGCAAACGCAAAATGGTATGGAGCTCCGTATTCTCCAGCAACTTGCGCCGAATGGTTTCGCCTGCCCCACCTTCAAACAATACGTTATCGGGAACCACCACGGCAGCCCTGCCGGACGTTTTCAGCATGGTGCGAATATGCTGGACAAAATTTAATTGTTTGTTTGAGGTTGTGGCCCAGAAATCCTGACGGTTGTAGGTCAAATCGTCCCTTTCCTGCTCTCCTTCTTCATTGGTAAAGCTCATACTGCTCTTTTTACCAAAAGGCGGATTGGTCAACACAACATCAAACCGGTTTCCGGCATCGGCCACCAAAGCATCATTGGGCGAAATGGCGGTGCCGCCATCGATCTCGCCAATATTGTGCAAAAACATATTCATCAGGCATAGACGGCGGGTGTTGGCCACAATCTCATTGCCGGAAAACGTGTCGTGTTTTAAGAATGCCTTCTGTTTTTTATCCAGCTTGTAGTTATCAGGGTGGGTGATGAAGTCATAGGAGGAGAGGAAAAATCCGCCCGTCCCACAGGCCGGGTCTGCAATGGTTTTGCGAGGTTCGGGCCGCATGCATTCCACCATGGCGCGGATGAGAGAACGCGGGGTGAAATATTGACCCGCGCCGGATTTGGTGTCTTCCGCGTTTTTTTCCAACAGGCCTTCATAAATATCGCCCTTGATGTCTGCGCCCATAGTCACCCATGCGGTGTCATCCACCATGTCTATTATCCGAAACAGTTTGGCAGGGTCCTGAATCTTGTTTTGCGATTTGGTGAATATCTGGCCAAGCATGCCTTTTTTAGTAGCGAGTTCCCGAAGCAAGGTGATGTAATGCCCTTCCAGTTCTGCTCCCTTCCTGGATTTCAGGCTTTGCCAGTTATATTTTTTGGGAATGCCCACATCCCGGTTATAAGGCGGTTTGGAATATTCATCCGCCATCTTGAGAAAGATGAGATAGGTCAACTGCTCCAGATAATCACCATAACCTACTCCGTCATCGCGGAGGGTTGTGCAGAAGCTCCAGACTTTTGAAACGATGGATGCGCTGTTCATGCGGCGTTTTTCCTTTTCTTCTTTGTGGTTTTGACGAGTTTGGCTTTTTCAGCTTTGATCCGCTCCAGCAAGACGGATGCCGGTTCATCGTTCGGGTCCTGTTCGACAAGCATTCCTGAGAAAGCTTTTTTCAAGATAGACTGACGCAGTGATTCAGATTTTTTGATTTCAACATCAATAGTTACTTCTAATTCATCAATTACTGACATTTTCAGCTCAATTAGATTAACAATTTCCTTTTGCTCTTCAATGGAAGCAACAGGGCACGGGAATTTTTTTAATTCATAAACTTCAATACTTTCTACTGTGGTGCCATCTTTGGAGCATTGTTCCCTAATTTGATAATCATTAGCAAAAGAGTACCAATATAAGAAATCAATATCATGGAAATATGGCATTATTGCCTGCATATCTTGGTTAACGGTAATGTTGGCTGGGGCTATTGCAATGGGAAGTATTCGTCTTAATATTCCACTTCGAACAACGAATAAAATTGATAAATATTTTATAAGTTTCGCAGATGAATTATCAACTCCAGTCTTTGTGACTTTTTGCAATGTATCTTTAATTTTTCTGGTTTTCATATCTTTTGGAGAAACCCACAAAATATCACCGTTTTCCCAAAATTCTGAGCGTGACTTTGAGGGTGTTCCCCCACCTGTCCAATCACTAGAATCACCAAAACTTACCCAACACCAACCATAAGGAAGCTTCTGTAATTTTGATTCAGATGAAATCTCTACAGAAGAAAGTTTTTTGGGTTTTGCTGGTTTTTTACCATCTTTTCCATTTTGCTCCCATTTTTTGATGGCGGATTCCCACTCTTTCAGTTGTTGCTGGTAATGGGCTTCGCGTTCCTGTTTGATTCGGTCGAGCAGTTGGTCGGCGGTTTTGAGTTTGTCTTTGTTTGCTTCGCGCCAATCTGCGGTGAGTTTGCCCTCAAAGGCATGTTTGAGCACAGCCTGGCGGTAGACTTTTAATTGTTCCCGTGCGGTTTTCAGGCTCTCAATGCCCTTATCCAACTCAGAAAACAACTCCTCAATTTTGGCAACAATGCGCTTTTGTTCGTTTAGGGGTGGCAGGGGTGTGGAAATTAATTTTGCTTTAGATAAAGGCATTGAAGGCATATTCGCCCCATGTGCATAATCAGCAAAATCGACCAGTTTTAACCAGTAAAAAAGCCATTCACTTAAGACTCCATCTTTTGGCATTGCTATACCAATATGACTAACTATGTAGCTATCTTGACCAAGAATAGCCCTTTGATTTAATAAAGTTGATGCGCCGCTTTTGGTAAATAATACGCTTCCCTTTGGAAATAGCTTTAATTGTTCTTTGCCCTTGGCGTTTACTGTATCTTTTGTTTTTCTGAGCCTCATTTCACCGTTAAGTCGCCCCATATCTTGCACCCGTACAAAGGGGTAATTGCCACCATTAAAATATATATCTCCTTGCGGAGCAGGATTCCCTGCCTCAATATTTGCGACAGTTCCAAAATTGCTCCAAATCCAATGATCATTTTTTTTACTAAGAAATTTATCCATCACACTGCCAACGCCTCATTCAATTCATCAATCAGGCCGTCCATATTGTCGCCAAAGAGCTGATACATTTTTCCCATTCCGCCTCGGGAATCGAAGGGGGTCCTATCCAGATCATCCCGCTCTATATGGAAGGAACTGATAACATGATCGCGGATCATGCACAACCAGGCCATTTGTTCTTTATTGAACTTTTCCCCGCCTCCACTATGGTGTTTCATAATCCAGTCCTGAAAATTTTTCCGCACAGTTTCAGAGTAAGGAGCAACGGTTTTATCAATGCCGCAGGCCCGGCGGATGAGTGCCACCAATGCCGTGAGCTCGCTGACCGGATGACCGCCCTTGTATTCATCCAACTGGGCATAGGCCTGCCACACACGCATTGGGGCCAGACCCGGTTTATTGCTTCTGAGTTTGTCCATCACCTGGCGAATCATGTCATAGGTGACTTCCTGCCGCCGTTGCGGTTGTAAATAAAATAGGGTCAGCGCTTCAATTTCATCGCGGTTGGCTTCGAGATATTCCTGAAAATCCTGCACCATGGTTTTCGCGTTTTCTATCGCATCCCCATCCCATTCCGCTGTCAGGACTTTATCCAGAGTATCATGGTCGAGGGTTTGCTCCTTGTCTCGCCGGATGGTGTCGATCAGTTCAATCAGCTCACCATTAAACACCTGGGCCGCTTCACCCACAAGCTGTTCCTGTGCTTTAACACGGTTATCGTCTCCTGGGTCTGAACCTTCCGACACTTCAGCTATTTCACAGGCTTTGCTTTCGATCCTGTCCGCATCTATAGCAGAAAGCAAGTTGCCGACAATCTCTGAAAGCTCTACCCCGTCCGCTTTTTCCCTGATACGCTGCCGGTCTTTTTCATCCAGTTGATTGTTGAGACGGGCCAGGCGACCGGCAAGGGAGCTGACGGTATCTTCATCGCGCACGCCCATCATTAATCCCATTGCCAAATCCTTTAAAGGGACTGAAGGTTTTGTAATGAGCGGCTGGCTGGCGGTTTTCAGGGATTTTGTCACGCCAATCGCATCGACAATCACATAATGGGTTTTGGCGCTGGTGGCTGAGGGGGTAACTTTTTTCAGGTCGTCATGTTCCAGGATTCGTGTACCGCGCCCTTTCATCTGTTCAAAATAATTTCTGCTTTTCACATCGCGCATGAAGAGCAGGCATTCCAGCGGTTTAACATCCGTTCCGGTGGCGATCATATCCACAGTGACGGCGATACGCGGATAATAATCATTACGAAATTGCGCTAGAATAAATTTGGGGTCCTCCTCGGTTCGATAGGTTACTTTTTTACAAAATTCATTGCCTTCGGCAAACTCCTCACGGGCAATTTGAATAATGTCATCGGCGTGGCTATCGGTTTTGGCAAAAATCAGGGTCTTGGGGACTTCATTGCGCCCCGGAAAGATTTCCGGGAGCTTGTCCCTGAAAGTTCTAAGAACGGTACGGATTTGATCGGGATTGACAATATCTTTATCGAGTTGTCTGGAGGTATAAACTTCATCTTCGTCCTGACGTTCCCATCGTTTCTTGCGGGTCCTGCGTTCGCGTTTCTGGATTTGCTGGTCGGCTTTGAGCTTTCCGCCTTGCTTCGTTATTTCTGTTTCAATGGTGTAGATTTCATTGCCGACATTCACGCCATCGGCCACGGCTTTCTCATGGTCATATTCGCTGACCACATTTTTCCTGAAAAATCCATAGGTGCGGTTATCAGGTGTGGCTGACAGACCTATGAGGCAAGAATCAAAATATTCCAGAACCTGCCGCCAGAGATTGTAGATGGATCGATGGCATTCATCGATAAAGATGAAATCGAAAAACTCGATAGGGATTTTTCCGTTATAAACCACTGGCATGGGTTTTCTAGGCTGGACCAGTTCAGCCGGGTTGATCTCTTCGGCGTCTTCTTCAAGCGGTTGGTCTTTTAACAGGGAGTACATGCGCTGAATGGTGCTGATATAGACTTGGCTGTCTTTGGCAACAAAGGACGATTTAAGACGCTGAACGTTATAAAGCTCGGTAAATTTGCGGTTATCATCGTTGGGCACATAGGACATGAATTCCTGTTCAGCCTGCTCGCCAAGATTTTTGGTGTCGACCAGGAAGAGGACGCGCTTCGCATCGACGTGTTTTAAAAGACGGTAAATAGTGGTTATCGCTGTATAGGTCTTACCCGCACCCGTGGCCATTTGAATGAGCGCACGCGGACGATCATCCTTGAAGGATTGTTCCAGGTTTTCTATTGCTGTGATCTGGCAGTTCCGCAACCCTTCGTAATTAAGGGATGGAATAGTCTGCAAACGTTCTCGCAACGAACCCTTTTGAGAAAACCATTCATTCAAGGTTTCCGGACGGTGGAAGGTAAAAACTTCCCGTGAGCGGGGCCTGGGGTCCCGGCCATCGGTAAACCGGGTAATAACTCCGGTGCTCTCATAAACAAAAGGCAGGGGCTCCTTGTTATTGACCCGTTTGAGCTTAGCGGAAGCATAACTTTCGGATTGCTCTTCTACGGTGGTGATATTCTGCCCGGCTTCTTCCTTTTTTGCTTCAATAACCCCTACGGCTTTTTGATCGACAAACAGCACATAATCGGCAGGGCCTACATCGGTATCGTACTCGCGCACGGCAATGCCCAGCCCTGCATTAAAATCGATCTTCTTTTTGTCCTGAACTTTCCAGCCTGATTCGTCCAACATTTTGTCTATGTTGTCACGGGCTTTTTGTTCAGGGGTTTGGTTTGAATTCAGCATCCTAACAATACTTTGAATTTTGACTGGTGGATGTGCAGATATAATACAGAAAATTATTTCAATACGGGTTTTTTTATGGTTTGCCAATATTCACACTGGCGTTCCAAACCTGATCAAGGGCCGGGTTGCTGAAGGGCTCTATTTCCAGGCTTTATTTCGTTCCAATCCAGGTTTGGAAAAAGAGGTGCCCAGGTTCTGTCTTCATGAGGCTTCACCTGCTTCTCCATCTGGGCCAATCGGTTCTGGCCGGAGGGATGGGTGGAAAAATAAGAAGAAAGTTCCAAATCATTTTCTTTGGAAGCGGTTTTCTCCTTCGGCAAATCCTCGGGCTCCTCTTGCATCAGCTTTTCAAAAATTCGAATCATTCCATGCGGATCAATATTGGCGGAAAGGATCAATTCCATGCCTTTCTGGTCGGCTTCCGCTTCCATTTCCCGGCTAAATCCCAGCGTTTCAAGTTCTCCCACGAGAGCGGCCATCCCTTCCATGACAGCATTCACATCCCCAATGAAAAGACTCAACAACATACTTTGGGCCATGTTGCGGATAATTCCTCGGGTGGAATGCCTGAGCAGGATATGCTGGATTTCATGGGCAATGACTCCGGCTAATTCCTCGGGAGACTCGGCCTGATTAAGCAAACCCTCAAAGACCACGATCGGCCCCCCTGGCAAAGCCAACGCGTTAACCTGTTCTATCGGCCAAATATAAATCTTCAGGTCATAAGGCTGATTGCCCGCGACAGACTGTTCCAGCAGGTCAACCGTGTCCTGCAAAACCTTGAGGACTTTTGGATCGGGTTCTCGCTTCACCGGAAGCATTTTTAATATGGACTGGCCCATGCTCACTTCCCATTCAACAGGAATTTTATCGACCATCCGGTCGGCTAAAAACGGAGGGATGATTTTAATAAAACCATACCCAGAAAAAATTAGAAACAGTATTCCCGCAGCATAAAGTTTCCAATTAATATCCGTTTGCTTTCCGGTGGCAGAAAAACTATCCGGTGCAATCTTTAAAACACTTTCATAAAAACCGGGATCCTCCACCACCAGGGTTTCCATGTTTTCGTCATTGTTATCGCCATGTTCAATATGAAAAGGGCTGGCCGTGATTGTGGCCCATCGAAGGTTGGAATAGGACCAGTGGACCGGTTTCTGGCCGGGCTTTTTGAGAATTATTTCCTGTGGGGTGAGTTCAACATCGACAGGATGTTTTTCGGCGCTTTTACCATCAAACAAAGCACCTGCAAATTGCAATTTTCGGGCAGTCATGCCGCCTCCTAGCCGTCCACTAGCCCGCATATTGCATGAGTAAACAAGTAAAAAAGCAGGCTTGATCTTTATTATCCCCCTCATCCTAACCTTCTCCCTCCAAGGGAGAAGGGACTTTTTACTTCCTCTCCCTTGAGGAGACCTTTGCATAACCCCGGATCCTTCGTCGCCTTCGGCTCCTCGAGGATGACAAACCGGCGTTTCTTGTCATTCTGAACGCAGTGAAGAATCTCGTCTTTACCCTTTTCTGACTTACGCAAAGGTCTCTTGAGGGGAAAGGATTGAGGTGAGGGTGGTTTAATAATACTTCACCCTGCGCACAGCAATACTCAGGCAATATCCGGCCCAGGCGTGGGGCCAATGGGCAATGGCTTTTTATTGCAAGCAAGCGTTATCTCGGCAGAATTATGAGGTGCTCTTAACCCATATCAATGGGAACATCCATGATATCCATAGCTTCTTCTCCAAATGCTCCACTGTCTTTCATTTCCTGGACTATTTTGTTTAATTCGATGTTTCCGGCAAGAGCCAGGTTGTCCGTCACAAACTTCTGATTGCGAACCACCACCCAGGGGAAACCCAGCCCTAAGGTAAACAGGATAATGAAAAAATTAGCCACCTTTAAGCTCATATAATCTTTTCCCTTTATCGGGAAACGGAAGGTCGCCCCGCCAACGTGGGTGTGGGACCATAGATAGCGCTTTAAATCAGCAGTAAACCAAAACTGATAAAAACCCAGCGTGAGTGGAGTTAGGATAATGGAAATAATGAACTTTTTGAAAAAATCTTTTCCAATCCCGGAAAAGCGAAACTGCACATCCCCAAACCAGGAATTTTCTCGCCAGAACTTTTCAGTTTTCATTTTGAAAAACGGCCAGTAAAGACCTAAAGTCAATCCTAAAAAAATCCCTCCCTTAAGGTATAAAGTAACCGCCTCCATTCTTTTCCCCCGGAAGGAAAAACGGATATTGCGCCAGGCAGTTCGAGAAAGCCGGTATCTCCAAGCCCCCACCATGAGCGCCGGAATCATAATAAGAATGATGAAACCGAGCAAGTCGGAAGCCAGCCCCCCTGCCTCAGGCCCGATATTGAACGTGACATATACGGTTGCCAAAATAAGCAGTATTAAGATAGAGCCAAACCGGATAGCTCCCTTCATTAGCTCCTTGCCGGTTCCGTGATAGGAAAAACGGTCTCCCCAAAATAAGGTTTGGCTCCAGATATACTGACGGACATTTGTTTTGGCCCAGAATCGGTAAACCCCCAGAGTGAACACTGTCTTGATCAGGTTGACAAAACTGATATTCAAAAGGATGCGGCCATCCCCCTGGAACTTGAATCGGTAGCTGTCTTCGGGTGTGGAGACACCGGCTTCCTCTTTTTGGGGAGCGGCTGGCATAGCAACGGCATCGGACAGAGGCTCGATCTCGCCTTCAACAGATTGAATGTCCACGGCAAACCCCAGGCTCCGAAGATAGGTCGATGCACCATCCGCCTGACTATTGGGAATAGGCTGGTCGAAACGCCAGGGCATCCCCTGGCATAGATGATCCACAACGACCACGGCCTTGTCATTGCCCAGACGAAACACGCTGGCAAGCTTTTCGGCCGCCTCGGCCTTACTCGATCCCGACCAGGTGTTTAATGTAATTTGGTAACTCATGAAAGAAGCTCATCTTATTTTATAGCTCACTAATCCCTGAATAAAGATCAGAGAAAATCATAAGCCGTGCGTTGTTCAGTCCAACCCAAAAATCCGTCTTTGGCCGGATCACCGGTGTATTTACCTGAATCCCCGGCCCAGGTTTCGGGCCTGTCCCAATTATCTCCGTAATGGTAGAGATACGTCTTTGCCCGCACATTACCGGGCAATGTCATTAACTCCTGATAAGAAGCGTACACGCCGCCGAAAAGTAATTGCGTGTCGTGAAACATGACTTCCGCCAACTTGCTAAAAGCGGATAGGATAATCTGCACCAAACATGGTATCTCCCGATATCCACACACGACAAAGCTCTCCTTCTTCTCCCCGAACAAGGTTGGCAATAATAGAAATATGAAAATGTAGAGGTCGCTCAGCTTTTGTCCGTAAAACGCTACCATAAAAGCATTTTAACGTCCATAACAGTCTGATTTTTAAATTAAACCCGCCCCTTGCCGGGTTCTTAAAGGCCATGTCTCGCACTGTTTCCCACCATGGGTTTTTGTAGCCATGGTCAGACACGAATAGGTTGCATCAAGGCAACCGCCATCAAAGTCACGATTGTATAAACTCTATCCGGCCACTCAGCGTGGGGCCAGTAGCCGTGATGCCCTCTTCCTTAAATTTCGTGCCCCACAGGGGTAAATAACTCGTTGGGCCGAGTAGCCGATTGAGGGCAAGTTAAAGACATTACAATTTGCCAGCGGTGGCTACACCGCCGACCCCTTGTTTCTCAATAAGTTGGGGAAATGGCAAAAATTAAGTTATAATCATAACTTCCTGATTATGTTTGACGTCTTAATCCCCGTATCCCTGAAGAAATGAAGTACTTGGTTGTTATCGTGGCGGGCCTGACAGACAAGCCTTTCGCGGAAAAAGATAATAAAACCCCGTTGCAGTTGGCCGACACCCCTAACCTGGATGCCCTGACTAAAAATGCAACCTGCGGGCCGGTCCAAACCATTCCGGATGATTTACATCCGGGGAATGAAATCTCCTGCCTGGGACTTCTGGGCCTTGATCCAAAAAAATATTCTGCGGGTCATGCTCCACTCTCTGCGATGGGATTGGGAATAAGACCGGCGCAAGATGAAGTCGCACTCTGTTGCGATTTAATAACGCTGCAGCCCTCTCATGACGATATGGTCATGAAAGATTATACCGCCGGGCATCTTTCCCGTAGTGATTCCGGCCTTCTCATGGACGCCCTTAAAGAGCAAGTGGTCGATGCTCCGGTCACGTTCCATCCGGGCGGTGGTTATCATAACTTGATGTTTATCAAAAGTCCGCCGATTGCAGAAAAGTTGTCTCCGCCCAACGAACTCATCGGCGAAGGCATCCGCAAGTTCATGCCCGAGGAAAACCGCGAACTGATCTTCGTGATGAATCAGGCGCAAATTATTTTGCATAACCATGCTTACAACAGAAAACGTGTTGCCGATAATGAAGACCCGGTTAACAGCATTTGGTTTTGGGGCAACGGTGAACTGCCCAGTCTGCCTACCTTCAGAGAACGGTATGATAAAAGTGCATCTTTAATCACCGCGTCTTTGATGGTCAAGGGCATCGGCAAACTCACCGGTATGGGTATTGTAGATGTGGAAGGCGCGACCGGGTTTGCCGACACCAATTATTCCGCCAAAGTTTCTGCGACGCTCAAGGAACTGGAAAGCAAAGATGTCGTTTTCCTCCACATTTCAGCGGGAGAAGAAGTTTCACTCAAAGGCGATATTGACGATAAGGTTTTAATGATCGAAGATTTCGATACAGAGGTCATCAGGCCTCTGGCTCAGGTGATGGAGACGAATGAAAATATAAAAATGATGGTGGTGGTCAACCATGTCAGTTCCGCCATGTCGATGAAATACGAACGCTCTCCGGTTCCTTATCTGGTGTATCCCACCCAATCTGGAGACGCCTACCAATATGATGAACAACTTTTAGAAACAGGGAAATTATTCGATAGCGCTCCCGATCTATTGACGGCTTTTTTGACAAACCAGTTATGAGCAAATCTTTAATTGTACAAAAATATGGTGGCACCTCTTTAGGAACGCTGGAGCGCATCGAATGTGTGGCCGACCGGATCGTCAAACTCCGCAAGACCGGCGTCGATATCGTTGTCGTGGTTTCGGCCATGGCGGGGGAGACCGACAAATTGTTGAAAATGGCGCGCAGCCTTTCTAAAAATCCGGCGAGACGGGAAATAGACATGCTCCTGTCATCCGGCGAACGCATCTCTTCCGCCCTGCTGACCCTCGCCCTGCAGTCCAGAGGTATTCCCGCGCTTTCCATGACGGGAAGGCAGATTGGCCTGCAGACCGACAGCACCCACACCCGGGCTCGCATCAAGAGTATTGATGCCCAGCGGGCTCGTAAAATGCTGAAGGAAAATCATGTGATCGTGGTCGCCGGATTCCAAGGCATCAACGAGGAAGGCGATGTGACCACTTTGGGCAGAGGCGGGTCAGACACTTCTGCAGTGGCCCTTGCAGTTGCGCTCGGTGCCCGGCAATGCGAAATCTGTACCGATGTCGATGGGGTTTATACCGCCGATCCCAGACTCGTGCCACAGGCCAGAAGGCTGGATGTGGTATCGTATGATGAGATGCTGGAAATGGCCAGTCTGGGAGCCAAAGTCCTGCAAATCCGTTGTGTGGAGTTTGCCCATAAATACAAGATGCCCCTGCTTGTTAAATCGTCTTTCAAGGAGAGGGACAAGGGAACTTTGATCTGCGAGGAGGATCCAAAAATGGAACAACCGGTAGTTTCCGGAATCATGTGCGACAAAAACCAGGCAAAAATCACTCTGAAGGAAGTTCCCGATCAGCCGGGTATCGCCGCTAATATTTTTGAGCCTTTGGCATCTGCGTCCATTTCTGTGGACATGATCATTCAGAATGTCAGCGAACAAGGGCATACCGACCTGTCGTTCACGCTGGAACGGGAAGAACTGAATGAAGCCATGGTCATTATGAAGAAAGTTGCAAAAAAAATCCATGCCACCCATGTCAGTTCCGATGCAAAAATTGCTAAACTTTCAATTGTCGGAGCAGGTATGCGTAGCCATGCAGGAGTCGCGGCGCAAATTTTTAAAACCTTGTCTGCGCATAAAATTAATATATTGATGATCAGCACCTCAGAGATCAAAGTGTCCTGCATCATTGAACAAAAAAATTCTAAACTTGCCGTTACCGCTCTGCACGATATCTTTAAGTTGGAGAACAAACCGGTCAAAAAGAATGCTAAAAACAAAACCGCAAAAAAAATGAGCGCTGTTTAAAAATGAGTTCCGTAAAAATTTATGACACTACCCTGAGAGACGGATCCCAGGCCGAAGGCATCTCCTTCACCGTCGAGGACAAAATCCGCATCGCCCACAAACTCGACGAGTTGGGAGCGCATTATGTCGAAGGCGGTTGGCCGGGATCAAATCCGAGGGACATCGATTTTTTTGAAAAAGCAAACCGTGCCAAATTTTCCCAGACCCGGATCACGGCCTTCGGCAGTACCCGTTATCCGGAAAAAAAGGTGGAAGATGATGTCGTCCTACAGGCTCTGCTGAAAACCGAGACCCAAGTGGTGACCCTGTTCGGAAAAACCTGGGACCTGCACGTGAAAGATGCCTTGGGCACCAGCCTCGACGAGAACCTGCGCATGATCTTTGAGAGCGTCGCTTATATTAAAAAGCACCGCGAGGAGGTCCTGTTTGATTGCGAACATTTTTTTGATGGTTACAAAAATAATCCGGACTACGCCCTCAAGGCGATCAAAGAAGCCGAATCTGCCGGAGCCGACTGGATCATCCTGTGCGACACCAACGGTGGCTCGCTACCGCACGAGGTGCGCTCGATCTTCGAAGAAGTTAAAAAATCCATTTCCGTTAAAATGGGCATCCATGCCCACAACGATTCAGAAGTGGCGATCGCCAATTCTCTCACCGCTGTTCAGGCCGGTGCCGAACAGGTGCAAGGCACAATCAATGGAATCGGCGAACGTTGTGGCAACGCCAACTTGGTTTCCGTTATCGCCAATTTAAAAATCAAAATGGGCATCGACTGCATCACCGATGAGCAAATGCAATCCCTGAAAGACGCTTCCGCTTTTGTGGATGAGCTGGCCAACCGTGCGCACTGGAACCAGCAACCGTTTGTGGGAAAAAGCGCGTTTGCCCATAAAGGCGGCGTACATGTCAACGCGGTACGCAAAAATGCGCTGACCTATGAACACATCGAACCCGAAAAAGTGGGGAACCACCAGCGCATTCTGGTTTCCGACCTTTCAGGAAAAAGTAATGTGCTCCACAAAGCCAAGGAATATGGCATCGACATTGACGATAAAGACCCCAAGGTGGCAAAAATCCTGAACTCCCTTAAAGAGTCCGAGAACCTCGGCTTCCAGTATGAAGGGGCCGAAGCTTCCTTTGAACTGATGATGCGCGACGCCTTGGGCCAAAAAGAAGTCTTTTTCGAGTTTATCGGCTTTCGTGTCATCGTTGAAAAACGCAAGGAAGATGAAGAACCCATCTCCGAGGCCACGGTCAAACTGCGGGTCAATGGTGTGCAAGAGGTTTCAGCCGCCGAAGGCATCGGCCCGATCAACGCCTTGGATAAAGCCATCAAAAAAGCCCTGGTGAAATTCTACCCGGAACTCGAAGATGTCAACCTCTACGATTACAAGGTTCGCATTCTGGAAGAAAAAAAAGGCACCCGTGCCAAAACCCGGGTGCTGGTGGAATCCGGCGACCATCATTCCAAATGGGGAACGGTCGGCGTCTCCGAAAATATCATCGAAGCCAGCTGGCAGGCTTTGATCGACAGCATCGACTACAAACTCAATCAAGCCACTAAGCGTGGAGTTCACTAGCAAAGGCTCGTCAGGCCGAGAGCATCGTTGATAGCCAGATAAAGCGATTGTTACTGAGTCTAGCGTCACGCTGGCGGAAGCTAGCCGCCCTGATCACAAACCCCGCCAACACCAATATTCGCTAAACATTAAAAATTTCCGTAAACAAATATTTATAATTTTCGTTATCGGAACATTCCACGGCCCCTAATCCTCTTTATCACCGAGTTTTATTTTCTTCGCCCACAAAATTTTTTAACC
Source organism: Nitrospina sp. LS_NOB (assembly GCA_001542995.1). Taxonomy (GTDB): domain Bacteria; phylum Nitrospinota; class Nitrospinia; order Nitrospinales; family VA-1; genus LS-NOB. Next base: position 33,768 of record LFLA01000026.1, on the reverse strand, counting down.
AGCCATCTCTTAAGAGCCGCTCTTTCCAGACTTCTTTATAATAATATAAATACAATAATTACAATAAATCCTTCAAAAATTTCACCTATATCTCATTTTCCACCACCCCCATTTTTCCAACTCATAATTGCTAAAACTATGAAATGAAGATAGACAAAAAATCGTCAGCAAAATTCAAGTTGGGTTTGCCGCCGTGGCCATCATAATGGTTGGCATCGTTTCTGTCACCATCTGGCAAACCAAGGAAGTGAAATCCATTTCAGACAAAGTGGTCGACCTTCGGGTTCCCACCGCACAGTCCAGCCTTGAGATGTTAAACGGCATCAACCATTCGCTGGCGGCACTTCGAGGATGGATGATTCTTGGTAAAGACAAGTTTAAAGTCGAACGCGAAAATGCCTGGAGCGAAGAGATCACTCCCGCTGCCACCGTGGTGAAACTTGGTGAGAGTTCGGTAGAAATCGGACAAGTCATCAAGGTCATCACTTCCATTGCCGAACAAACCAACCTGCTTGCCTTAAATGCCACCATCGAGGCGGCACGTGCCGGAGAAGCAGGAAAAGGTTTTGCCGTCGTCGCCAACGAAGTCAAGGAGATGACAAACCAGACCGCCAAAGCCACCGAGGACATCAGCAACAAGATTCAGGCCATTCAGGTGGATTCAAAAAGTTCGGAAGAAGCGATTCAAAATATTGGCACAATTATTAATCGTATCAATGACATTTCAAGCACCATTGCCAGTGCGGTGGAAGAGCAAACCGCGACCACCAACGAAATTGGCAGGAACATCACCGAGGCCGCCGCTGGAACTCAGGAGATCGCCAACAACATCACTGGCGTTGCCACTGCGGCGCAAAGCACCTCGCAGGGTGCAACCGATACCCAGAACTCTGCTCAGGAAATGTCCGCTATTTCAAGCGAACTGAAAGAACTGGTCGGTATGTTCAAAACGGAATAGCCCCGGGCCGTGGCCCGGAGAGAACAGGCCGCACGCCTAGTGCGCGCGGAGGAGGTTGCCGATGGTTTTGCGATAATGCTTGCGGACCTGTTGCGTATGGCGAGCATAATCGGTGAGTAAGCTGTCTGCTAGGGTTTCAGCGTCCTTCCCCTCGTATCCGAGTAGCCGGGAGACAGGTGCCAACCCCTTATTATCTTTGGGAAGCGTGTTGGTGGGAGTCTGGTGAATGATTCGCAGGGCGCATTCCAGGTTTCTCAGAAAAAGATAACTGCCCTGAAGTTCTTCGGCCACATCCTGATCGACCAACCCAAGATCGACAAAACTCTGCAGAGCTGAAAGGGTGTTGGTTTGCCGAAGACGCTCAAACTTTTTGCCGTGCTTCAACTGGAGAATCTGCACCGCAAACTCGATATCGGCCAGACCCCCAAATCCCAGCTTCACATTTTTTCCTTTGGTGGCTTCCTTTGCCAGCTCCTGTTCCATTCTTTCTCTAAGACGTGATATTTCTATGAGAGAAACATATTCAAACTTATCCTGGTAGACAAACTTGTGAACGGACTCGATGAACTTTTTTCCCACCTCGGCGTTGCCAGCCACAAATCGTGCACGCACCAGAGCCTGCTGCTCCCAGATTCTGGCTCGAGATTGAAAATATTTTTCGTAGCCCTGGACAGAAAGAACCAGCACTCCCGCATCCCCCTCTGGCCGAAGTTCGGTATCAATTTTGTAGGCATAACCAGCCGGAGTCATTTCAGAAGTCAGTTTATAGATCATCTGCGACAGGGCTGAGTAATAACCCGCAAATCCTTCAGGCGGAGGATCCCTTTCGCCTTCATCGTAGACCAGGAGCACATCGAGGTCCGATCCAAAATTCAATTCATGCCCTCCCAACTTGCCCATGCCAATGATGCAAAAATCACGAAAGTTGCCATGCCCATATTTTTTTTCGAGCTCATCACAGGCGATTTGGTAAACGGTTTCCAGGAAAATATCTGCGAGATTGGAAAGGTCCTCCAAGGTTCCGGCAAGGTCAGCTTCTTTGATCAGGTAGCGCACTCCGATACAAAGTTCCTCGGCCTGCTTGATACGCCGAAGCACCATAGACTTAGACTCAAAATTTGGAGAATTTTTTAGTGCCCGGTTTAAATCTTCCTGTATTTTTTCCGCCAGCTTGAAACGGTAAATACTATCCATGTCGGTCAGCACATCGACCAGACCAGGCCGCCTGATCAGGATTTGTGACAGCATTCCACTGCTACCAAAAAGTATGAGCAATAACTCAAGAAATTTTTCATTTTCCTGAAACAGGTTGAGGAAAGACTCTCTGGCTCCGGTCGCTTCCACAAATCGGCACAGGTTCTCGATTGCCGCATCGGGCCTGGGAACCTTTTCGCACTGCTGGAATATTTTAGGAATGATGCTATAAAACTCCTGAATGCTGTGTACGGAAGGATGCGAAAACTGGGCTCCGTCGCGAAATGCTTCGAGAAACCGGTATATTCTTTTTGGATCGGAAAGAAAGAGGATCTCCGCCAATCTGCTTTCAGTAAACTGCTTCTCCCCTATTCGGGATCGACTCCATTCACCGGAGAGGGTTTCTGCCGCTTCCCGCTTTTCTTTTTCGGCGAATTGTTCAGCGAACATTGTGCCCACGAACTGGGTGTGATTTTCATATTCTTTCATCAGGTTATCTGCAAGACTTTTCTGGCTGTCACCCGGGGTCCTCATTTTTCGGGCCAGCACGGCCAAGTCGGTTTCGTTATCCGGTAAAAGGTAGGTTTGCAGACCAAAGGTGATTTGCACGCGATTTTCCAAGTTGCGCAAAAAGATGTAGGCCTCGCGGAGACAATCGTGGTCTTCTTTTGTAAGAATACTTTTTTCGCAAAGGATTTTCATGGCTCCCAGTGAATCGCGAACACGCAGGCTTTTATCCCTTCCACCCAATAGCAACTGATAAGTCTGAATGATAAATTCCACTTCCCGGATACCGCCAAACCCAAGTTTAATATTTCCCTTCGAGTGTTTTCCCTTGAGACTTTTATTGATCTGATGCTTCATGGACTTTATTTCTTCAATGGCCTCAAAGTCCAGGCTTCTTCGGTAAATAAACGGCTCGATCATTTCAAAGAATTTCTTGCCCAGGTTCTCACTGCCCGCCGAAACACGGGCCTTGATGAGGGCCTGCCTTTCCCAGGTTCTCCCCCAGGACTGGTAATAAATTTCGCAACTGGCCAGAGAGTTCACAATCTCACCACTGTTTCCTTCCGGTCGAAGTTCAAGGTCCACTCGGAACACATTGCCGTCTGAAGTTATTTCGTTGAGAGATTTGGAGATTTCTAACGCCAGCTTGGTGAAGTACTCATGATTACTGATACTCAAAATGGGTTGATCATTCTCATTTGCCGGGCGCGTTTCTCCCTGACTGGATGTATAAATATAGATCAGGTCAATATCGGAACTGTAATTGAGTTCGCGGCCTCCCAGTTTTCCCATGCCCAGGACAGTAAATTCTGATTCTTTCCAACTACCATCTACATTCTGGTAAACAGGGCGGCCATATTTTTTTCGTAACTCCCGGTCGGCATGCTCATAGGCGGCTTGCAGGCAAACATCAGCGAGGTTGGAAATATCCTCAACTGTTTCCTGGAAGTTGACTTTCCCCAACAGGTCCCGCAATCCGATTCGTATGTATTCCCTTTTTTTAAATTTTCTCAGAGCAGAAAAAATGTTTTTACTTTGAAACTCTTTCCCCGCCATTTCATAGAAGTCCCGCATCAGTATATCTTTTGATTTGGAGCTGATCAGAGTCTCCGGTCGGCTCAGCCAGTCTACATATGATGGCTCTTTGAGCAGGACATCGGTGAGCACCTGACTACCGGAAAATAAAAATATCAGAGCTACAAACAGGGAAGGCGATTCGGTCAGCTGCGTGTATAGATAATCCTTATCCCAAATTTTTTCTGAAAAACGCTCGAAGTTGTGCAGGGCCATATCCCCGTTATGCGAACTGGAAATCAGTTCCAACAAAACCTTGAAAAAATCCGGGTACAGTTTTTCAAATTGGGCATGGCCAGCCAGGCCAACGAGGTCTTTCCAGGCGGTTTCAGGATCACGAAGACCAAAACCCTGTAAAGGTTTGGACAGGGTTTCGTCCCAGGGCTGACGTTGGTGAATTCGCTGGATCAGTTCTACAGAAAAAGTCATGTAAGCTTTCTCATGGCAATTGGGATTTTAACCTCAATATCGGCCTAATTTAGCACATAAAAAAACCCCCTGGGAGAACCCAGGGGGTTTTTAAGTTCAAGTTTTTCTCTGGATCAGCAATCGTAGTACATTTCGAATTCCAGAGGATGCGGTCGCAGTCGCAGGGGATCAATTTCATTTTCACGTTTGTATTCGATCCAGGTTTCGATCAGGTCCTGAGTGAACACATCGCCCTTGAGGAGGAATTCATGATCGTCCTCCAAAGCCTGAAGCGACTGATCCAATGAGTGCGGCAGGGTAGGAATGCTTGCCAACTCTTCGGGTCCGAGGGAGTAAATATTTTTATCCAGCGGTTCACCGGGATCAATTTTGTTTTCGATGCCATCCAGGCCAGCCATGAGCATTACAGAGAAAGCCAGATAACCATTACAGGAAGGATCGGGGAAACGGATCTCCAACCGCTTGGCTTTAGGGCTGGGCGAGTACATAGGAATCCGGATAGCCGCACTCCTGTTCCGGCTGGAATAGGCCAGGTTAACCGGGGCCTCAAAACCGGGTACCAATCGTTTGTAGGAATTGGTGCTCGGTGCGGCAAATGCGCAAATTGCCCGGGCATGCTTCAAGATACCGCCGATGTAGTGCATCCCCATTTCGCTGAAACCTGCATAGCTGCTTCCGGCAAACAGGGGCTTGCCATCCTTCCAGATACTCTGATGAACATGCATCCCGGTTCCATTATCACCATACATGGGTTTGGGCATGAAAGTTGCGGTCTTGCTATGCGCACGGGCAACATTTTTAACAATGTATTTGTACCAAATCAGGTTGTCAGCACATTTAACCAGCGAAGAAAAACGCATGGCGATTTCGTTTTGTCCTCCCGTTGCGACTTCATGGTGGTGACATTCCATGCCAATACCAACCCCCTCCATCGTCAACATCATTTCAGAACGGATATCCTGAAAGGTATCGTTGGGAGCTACCGGGAAATAACCTTCTTTATGCCTCGGCTTATGACCCAGGTTGGGGTCTTCATCCCGACCGGTGTTCCAGGTCCCCTCCACAGAATCAATAGAATAAAATGATTCATTGGTGGTGGAATCGTATTGGATATTGTCAAAAACAAAAAATTCTGCTTCCGGTCCAAAATAGGCCGTGTCCCCAATTCCAGTAGATTTGAGATAGGCTTCTGCTTTCTGGGCGATATTGCGAGGATCACGACTGTATTTTTCCTTGGTGATCGGGTCAACAATATTACAGATCATGGTGACCGTCGGAATTTTCGTGAACGGATCCATGACCGTGGTGGTTGGATCGGGAATAACCAGCATATCGCTATTATTAATGGCCTGCCATCCGCGGATGCTTGAGCCATCAAACCCCAGGCCTTCTTCAAACAAATCTTCTTCCAATTCACTCACAGGTACAGAAAAATGCTGCCAAGATCCAAGTAGATCTATGAATTTCAGATCGACAATCCGGGCATTATTTTTTTTTGCGAAATCTACCGCCTCTTTGGGGGTCATTAGAGTATCTCCTGCAAAAAATAGTTAAAGATTATAAGCATTAAAAAAAGACGCAAAAAAACGGGTACCGTCCATACGGTGTCCGTTTTATATATAAAATCCACCAATCTCTGATTGGGAAATATATGATTATGCTACTAAGAAAGGAAACGGTCTATCACAGAATCCACGGATCAAATAGCGTCTTCTCCACGCTCTCCGGTGCGAATCCGCACAGTATCCTGAAGATCTATTACAAATATTTTTCCGTCACCGATTCTTCCGGTTTGCGCAGCCTGCATAATGGTGTTGATCACATCTTCGACTTGGCTGTCACTGACGATAATCTCCATTTTAATTTTGGGAAGAAAATCCACCACGTATTCCGCGCCACGATATAGTTCGGTGTGACCCTTTTGCCGGCCAAACCCTTTTACTTCGCTGACAGTTATTCCTTTGACCCCAATCTCGTTCAGCTTGTCTTTCACTTCATCCAATTTGAACGGTTTGATGATCGCCTCAATCTTTTTCATAGTGTTTTCCTTTTAGCCAGTTTGTTCAAAAAAGATCCGGGCTGGTGAACGATTCTCCTTATGGCCGGAACCCTTGCCAAGCCACAACGACTTTTTTTCGTAAACCCCCTAACCGGTTACTTCAACTTACTTCAATATTCATGCCAATAAGGATTGCTAAATCCTTATGGCGAACCCTGCTAAAAATCCATAAATTTAAAGGGATTTACGATACCGGCGAACTATACCACAACCAATGGGCAAATTCAAACGCAGATAGATGCCCCAATTTAAGGCAATTGGGGGCCGGAAATGTTTAATTTTAAAGCGTTTTTTAGCTTTCGTCGCTGGCTTTGGTTATAAGATTGAGGGCACTTTCCAGCTCCAATCGCTTTTCCTCGATGCTTGGTTCAGACGATTTGCGGGGCAAAGAAATGGGTGATGAAAAGTTAAGAGCACAACGGGTAAAAGGCCAGGGGATGACAAACCGGTCCCAGCTATTTAAGACCATTTTATTTTTAGCTCCGAAGGTCATGGGGAAAATGGGCGCTCCGGTTATTCCGGCCAATTGTACCGATCCCGATTGAGCCACACATCGCGGGCCGCGGGAACCATCGGCAATTATAATAATCCTTTGGTTCCTGCGCAAAACTTTAATCAGGGATCGGGCTGCGGGAACAGCTTTTTTAAAGGTCGATCCCCGTATCACGGAATAACCCATCAATTGCGCGAGTCTGGCCAGAAGATCACCATCTTCACTCGGGCTAATCAGCAGGAAATAATCGGGGTGTCGACGAAGATAATAAAACAGGTAAAAGATTCTTCCATGCCACAAGGTGAGGATATAAGGTCCGGTAAGATTCTTAAAATGGTTTTCTTCTTCCTCGTTCAGGTTTTTTGAGCGAAGAGTCCGGCACCAAAGATACACCAATCCAAAAAGGAGATATGGGAGTACGTATTTAAAAAGGAGCTTTTTCATTGATGCTCAATTTGTCCATAAAATCGGCAATGCGTTTCGCGACAACCTTCATGACCCCGGGTTCTCCCAGAGTTTTTCTGATTTCAAGAAGACGCTCGCGAACAGCCTGTTCCTTTTCAGAAACCCGCAAAACTGCAAGCACTTCGTTAGAGATATTTTCTGCTGTCACTTTATCCTGTATTAATTCGGGCACCACCTCTTCCTCCGCCACAATATTCACCAGACCTACCAATGGAGCATCAACCAACAACTGTGCCAGCAAGTAGGTCAAGGGATTCAGCTTGTAGATGATGACCATGGGACATCCAAGAATTCCCGCTTCCAGCGTGGCGGAACCGGATGCAATGATCAGCATGTCACAACTATTCATCACATCATAGGGTTCTCCCTCAACCAATTGGATGCCAAGCGGGTTGGTACCCAGACGCTGGCGGATCAGATCGGGATCGATAGAGTCGGCAACGGGAAGAAGAAACTGGCAGGAACCCAGTTCATCGCGAATTTTTTCTCCCGCCTGAACCATCACATCTAAAAGGGAGTTGACCTCGTTCATCCTGCTTCCGGGCAAGAGCCCGATAGTCTTAATCTCGGAATTCAAGGAATATTTTACCCGACTCTCTGCACGAGTCCGGCTAGGATGGACCATGTCCACAAACGGATGCCCCAGAAATTCCGCGTCCACCCCGGCATCGAGATACAGTTTTTCTTCAAACGGGAGAATGACGAACATCTTGCTCACAGACTCCCGGATATCCCGGATCCTCCCTTTCCTCCAGGCCCAAATCTGCGGGCTGATGAAAAAGAATACCGGGCAATCAAAACGTCGTGCCTGTTTTGCCAATCTAAGATTTAGTGTGGGATAGTCGATGAGAATCACCGCATCATAACGGCGCGAGGCGATTTCCTTCATCAATGTCCGATAGACCTTGTAGTAATGACCGAATTCCCCCAGCACCTCAACCACCCCGACAGCGCCCATACGCTCAATACCAAAGAGTGTTTCCACCCCAGCCTGCCGCATTCTCGACCCACCCATTCCGCTGAAACGGACCTGCGGCAAAAGAGCCTTTAAAGCCGATACCAGATTCGAACCATGCAAATCTCCGGAGGCCTCGCCAGCAATAATTAAAAACTCCAGCGTGACGCTGGACTCAGGATGCAATGTCTTGTTACTGCTATCAATCATGCTCTCGCTCCATGGGCATTGTTCCTGCCTCCACGGCTAGTGGGCGGAGAACCTCCGCTGGTAATTTGCATTATTTTTACTTTGCCTCAATCGGTATTTCAGCCTAATAAGCCATTACCATTGGCCTCACGCCGAGTGGCCAGCGTGACGCTGGACTCAAAATGCAATGTTTTTATCTTGCGGACAAACGTGCTCTCGACTTAACAAACAATTGCTACCAGTCTCCACAGCTAATTGGATCGCCGCGCCGCCTTGCGGCTCGCGATGACGTGCCAGTGAGCCGAGACAACTCCTTCTAGCCAATTATTGGCCCCACGCCGAGTGGGGGCTAGTAACAGGTCACGACGATTTTTGCCGCATCAGCCAGTTCAAGAACTTTCTCCTGTTCCACCACCATAACTCGCTCTGCCTCCAGCGCCAGAACCGATCCCTCGCTCAGCATGCGAATGGTTTGCGGTCCAATGCCAGGGCTGTCATAACGGTAATCCTGATTGGTTCTGCTGACCTTGATCACCACACATTTTCCCTGGGCCAGTTCACAACCTCTTTGAATGGCCTCATCTGTTCCTTCCAGAGCTTCAACGGCCACCACCGTTTTATTTTTTACTATGAGAGTCTGGCCGATTTCCATATCCGCCAGTTTTCGGGCAATGGGCAGTCCAAATTCTATATCGGCCAACTCCTGTTTGCTGGGCGCTCGGTTAGTCAGGTTTCCTTTTGGCGGAAAAATATCCGACAAAAATTCTTTTTGACTTAAAACTCTAAAACCTTCCTTTGCAAGCTCATCAATCATTCCCAACAATAAAACCTTGTCTTCATGCGTCACAATATTTTTTAAAAATTTAAGGACCTTAAGATCAAATTTCTGCAATTTAAAAATGACGCTTTTTTCAACCTTGCCGAGAATCAACAGATCTTTGACATTGTTCTTTTTAAAGGTCTCAAGAATTTTCCCCGCCTGGCCGACTCCAATCGAATAGCTCATTTCCGAAAATGGCGCAAGACCATTTTTGATTTCCTCTGTAAAACCCACGCTGATAATTTTTACCCCCACCTGGCTGGCTTTGCGTGCAAAATATACGGGAACTTCTCCCGCTCCAGCGACAAGACCTATTTTTCCCTGGGTAGCATCCATAATGATGGGCAAAAAGAAGATTTATAGAAGGTGCGGCCGTTGCCGCTATAGGTTAGCAGTAATATATGGGAATGCGATGCGATATTTGTACAGGCTGCGAAACTAATTTTTTCTTTTTTTATTGAACTGATCCAGAATATCCAAGGCGATTTCCAGCGAATAAAGTTCATCGTCCACCGCAACATTCCGAGTGCTTCCATTTTTCACGCAATCAATGAAATGCTGGAGTTCCAGCTTGAGGGGATTATCTTTGTGGACAAAAATTCTTTCGACCAGCGATTCCTGCTTGTACCGCAGCGAGCCCTTGCTCACTTGATGCTCCGAAGACGATTTGCGATGAACATAAATTTCTTGATCGGTGTAATCCAAAACCACGAAAGAATCTTTCTGAGTGACCGACAAGGTTCGGACTTTATTCTGCGAAGCCCGGCTGGCAACGATATTGGCGATGCATCCATTTTCAAATTCGAGCTGGGCGCTCACGAGGTCATCTATTTCTGAAAAAACCGAAGCCCCAAGAACATGGCATGTGACCACCTTGGATTTGATCAGGTTAAGAATAATATCTATATCATGGATCATGATATCCAAGACCACTCCATCATCAATGATTCGTTCGGCGAAAGGCCCCATGCGCTTGCACTCCACAAAAAGTGGAGCATCAACAATTTTGTGGAGTTCCTGCACCGCCCCATTAAAACGTTCCACGTGACCAATGTGCAAAATCAGGCTCTTATCCTGAGCCAATTGAAAAAGCTCGCGGGCGTGATTGAGGTCGTTGGAACAGGGCTTTTCCAGCAAGACATGAATGCCATTATTAAGCAGGTCTTTGGCGATAGGATAATGCAACTTTGTCGGTACTGCGACTACTGCGATATCAATCTGGCCAAAAAGATCCTTGTGGTCCGCATAGTTGGGGATGTTGTAGGTATCCTGGATGGTCTTTCGGCGCTGAGAATCAACATCCACCACCCCGGCAAGATCTACCCCCTGCATCTCGGATAGCACGCCAACATGGTATTCACCCATTCTGCCTACTCCAATCACACCAGCTCTTACCTTTGCCACTATTTGGTCACTCCTCTGGAGGAGTTATTTATAAAGTCGATGAAGTACTTGATTTCGTCAAACATTTCAATTTCAGCTGCGATCTTTTCCACAGCTTGCTTGGTATTTAATTCTGGTTGGGCAATGAATTTCAAAGCTTTTTTTATCGCAGCCCGAACATCCGGTTTGAAGTTTGCACGTTTGAGTCCCACTGCGTTGGTGCTGTAAAGCCGGCCCGGATTTCCTTCCACGGTGGAAAAGGGCAGTACATCCTGATTCACCCGGGCCATTCCCCCAACCATGGCATGTCTGCCTATTCGGACAAACTGATGGATACCCACCAAGCCCGAAATAAACGCTTTGTCTTCCACCATAACATGACCGGATAAAGCCGTGCTATTGACAATCACCACGTCGTCACCTATTTCACAGTCATGGCCCACATGTGAATAGGCCATGAGCAGGCAACCCTTGCCGATACGGGTAACACCATTTTCGAAACCCGATCGATGAGCAGTGACATATTCCCGCACCACAGTTCCATCACCAATTTCCAGTGAGGCCGGAACGTTTTTAAAGTTAAGAATCTGAGGTTCTCCGCCCAGCGAGGCACCATGAAAAATCCTACAGTTCCTGCCAATGATCGTCCCCGCTTCAATCAATACGTTGGGGCCTATAACCGTTCCCTCGCGGATCTTGGCCTTGGGGCCAATGGTGGTGAAAGGACCCACTCCAACCCCTTGGGCCAATTCGGCATCTGGATGAATGATTGCGCTGGAATGAATGTTCACGTTCTAAAGGATAAAGCCATCGTATGATTGGCCAGGAAAAGACGTGAATGAAAAATGGTGAAGCCCGCCCTTTACAATATCAATCTTTACCGAGCATTGCCTGAATAGTACATTCAGTAGCCAAAGCATCGCCTACATAGGCTTTGCCTTCAAACCGGAAAAGCGTTCCCCTTTGCTTGATTTTAGTCAACTCCAGCCGTAATTGATCTCCCGGGACCACAGGCTTCCTGAATTTGGCCTTATCAATACCAGTGAAGAACACAGAAGCCTGGCCCTCCTTGTTCATAATTTTAATTCCCAAGATGCAGGCGACCTGAGCAAGGGCCTCGATAATCAGCACACCGGGCATGACGGGAAACTCCGGGAAATGACCCTGAAAAAAAGGTTCATTGATTGTCACATTTTTGATGCCGACAATTCGGGAGTCCATATCACATTCGATAATCTTATCAACCAGTAGAAAAGGATATCTATGGGGTATGATCTTTTTGATTTCATTAATATCCATCATATCAGGAGTCCATTCTTACTGTTGAATGCCTATGACTTTTCTGGAAATTTCAGCGAGTTGAAGCGCGGGAGTCGAGCAGGTTATTTTAGCTGGAGCATAACCAGAAACTATTTATTAGCCCTGTTATAGGCCTGGGTCGCAATGCCCGTCAAATCGTTTCCTTTATCATGATATAGAACCACCTTCTGCTCCAGGATCATTGTATATTTCTTTTCTTTGCCGATTTTTTTTATGATCCTCATCATTTTAATCAGGATTTTTTGGGTCATTTCTTTTTCTTCTTTACCAAACTCCGCGTTCTGGTCCTGGACATATCTTTCAAAAGCAACTTTTTCTTTTCTAAATGTATCTTCTTTTTTCTTTTTCAGCTCCGGATCCAGAACAAAGCTTTGTTTATTCAAATCCTCCAACATTTTTTTGATCTTCCGTTCCTTAGCCTTGATTCTTTTCTTCTCTTTAGTGAAATCCGCTTTAAATTTTTTAAACTTGGTTTTCCACTCTTTGGTACTGGAAACCGCTTTTTGAATATTCAGAAACCCTATCCGGCTATCTGCGGCAAAAGACGAAACTGCAAAAGGTCCGCAAATTAAAAAACCCAAAACGAGTAGTGGGGAAATGATTCTGAACTTCCGAAAAATTGTTAATCGCATAAATCTGATCCTTTTTAAAATGCGCTTCCTGCTGAGAAATGAAATTCTGCCGCCTCTTCGCCAGTTTCCTTGTCCAGCTTGATGCCATAGGCAAAACCCAGTGGGCCAAAAGGACTGATAAAACGAATACCAGCGCCTATACTGCTGCGCATTTCTCCCAAGTCAAAATTATCGGATGTATTACTGGTGTCATGACCACTGCCATAAACATTACCACGGTCATAAAACACAAACCCGCGAAAAGATTTGGTAAAGGGGTACTGCAATTCCAAATTCAAAAGAAGTGCCTGGTCACCCCCTACTGGATCGTTATCACTATCTTTTGGCCCGACATCTTCAATCGTAAAGCCTCTGAGGGAAGTCGGCCCTCCCATGAAGTACTTTTCAAAACCCGGAAGTTCTTCTCCACCATACCCCGCCGCGTAATTAATCCGGGCATGCACCGCACCAACAAGCTTTCCAAAAAGGGGGTGGTAGTACGTCACTTCATAAAAGGATTTGGTGAATTTAGCGCCTCCCAGACCAGCGAGTTCAAATCCTACCACATGCTTCCATCCTCTGGAAGGATTTAAAAAATTATCCCGCGAATCATGAGCATAGGTGGGAGCAATTCTGCTGGTCACGCGGGTCCCATTCTTAGAAAACGGCGTTTCATCGATAGCAGCAAGCCCCGTCACCTCTACATTCTCAAATCGGTATCTGAGGTTAACTGAATCATACTCAGAAATATTTTTACCCAGGCGAATACCGCCTCCGATTGATTGGGAATCGAAGCTGAGAAAATCCTGATCCTCATTAAACACATCGACTCCCAATAATATTTCGGAATCAAACAAACGTGGTTCAGTAAAGCTTAAACTAAAATCTGAACGGATAGAGGACAACTGGGCATTCAAGTCCAACCTCTGACCATTTCCGAGCAGGTTGTCCTGGGTGATGGAGGTAGTAAAAATCAAATTCTCGACCGAGCTGAAACCAGCACCTACCGAAAACGACCCGGTCGGCCTTTCCGTCACTGTCGTGAGGATATCAATGAGGTCAGGATCCTGGCCCCTATGGGTATCAATCTTGACATCTTCAAAAAAGTTGAGGTTGTTGATCCGTTGTTTACTCCGCTTCAATTTGAAACTGTCAAACAACTCCCCTTCCTTCAGCCGGAATTCACGGCGGATAACATTGTCCCGGGTTTTAATATTTCCCAGAATTTCAATATTGCCAACATAAACCTTTTTGCCTTTATCTACTTCAATGGACAAATCAACGGTGCGATCTTCATCGTTTAACTTGGATATCGGGTTCGCGTCAGCATAGGCATAACCTTTTTGGGAGTACAAATCAGTGATCGTTAAAATATCCTGACGAAGCTGGGACACATTGTAGATGTCGCCAACCTTCGTCTGAATGCTTTTTTGAATTTCATCCGGAGAAACCGCATCACCACCACTCAAGTCCAAAGTCTTCACGCGAAACTGCGGGCCTTCCTCAACCGGGATAGTAATATGAACTTCCCTGGATTTTTTGTTGATATCTATACGAGGCTCCAATACTTTGATCCTGAGAAAACCGTGATCGTGGTAAAAACCTTCTACCCGGAACATATCCAGCTTCAAGGTATCTGTTTGGTACACTCCTGAATCATCCAGAAAGGAATACCAGGTCCTTTGCCGGGTTTCCATCTGTTCACGGAGTTCTTTATCCGGAAAGGATCTGTTTCCTGAAAAACGGATCTTTTCAATTTTCACCTTTTCACCTTCCTTGATCCTGATGGTAACGTTAACCAGGTTTTCCTGACCTGACTGGGTATCGATATTTACTTGGGCAAAAAAGTATCCTTTCTCACGATAAAGCTTGAGGATTTCCTCACTGTTTTCCAGAACCAGGTGATCACTAAAAGTCGCTCCCCGCTTGAGCCCAATTTTTTCCCGGATGTCATTCGCGTCAACCTTGTCAGTACCCACGATTTCAACATCCCCAATTGAAGGAATCTCTTCGACAAAAAATTCAACCTCCAACCCCTTCAGGATCTCTCGCGTTTCAACACGGATGTCCTTGAATTGCCCCAGGCTGTATATTTGCTCGATATCCTCACGGATTTGTTTTTTGGAGAGAACGGTGCCGGGCTTGGATTTGATGTAATAGAGGATCGTTGACTCGTCAATCCGCTTGTTCCCTTGCACCTTCACGGACTGGATGATTTCACCTTCTTGAGCAGACACAAAGGGGATCGAGATAAGAAGAGTAAAACCAATCAGGGCCGCAAAAAAAATGTGGGCTTTTTTCAACATTCGGCCAGAACTATCTAAATTTTTTCGAGTTATCAGAGGTAAAACCTCACCTGCATTTCCAAGCAAAAAAAAGTATTAAGCCTCAGCGGTACAACCTGCTTAAACTTAATACCTTAAATATTTTTTATCGTCATTGCTTCCGTTTAAGCAAAGAAAAATCCATCAGCCAACATTGAGAGCCCCGGATTTTTCAACAAACACCAGGGCCTCATCCTGCAAGCTAACCTCAATGAGCCCACCGTTTGTAAATCGACCTTTGAGCATTTCGTCGGACAAGACATCTTCCAAATGTTTTTGAATGGCTCGTTTCAAAGGCCGGGCACCAAAATTAGCATCGAAGCCCTTTTCAGCCAGCCATTTTTTCGCATCAGGAGTCACATCAATGGTCAATCCCTGCTCAATCAATTGCTCGTTGAGAATGTTCAACTGAACATCGAGAATCTCGACAATATTTCCCAATTCCAGGGGACGGAAGACCACCGTCTCACTCAACCGGTTGAGAAACTCAGGATTGAAGGTCTTTTTCAAGTCCTGCTTCAATTCCTTTTGCATCCTGTCGTAGCTCAGTTCATCGTCATCCTTGTGAAATCCAAGACTGGTTCCCTTTTCCAGCATCCGGGAACTGATATTGGAGGTAAGAATCACAACCGTATTCTTAAAATCCACCACCCGGCCATAGCTATCGGTCAATCGACCATCGTCCATGATCTGCAACAGGAGATGGTAGATATCCGGATTGGCTTTTTCGATCTCGTCAAAGAGGACCACCGAATAAGGTTTACGGCGTACCTTTTCTGTCAACTGGCCGCCTTCCTCATAGCCGACATATCCTGGAGGTGCTCCTGTCAAACGGGACACGTTGAATTTTTCCATATACTCCGACATATCCAACCGGATGAGCGCGTCCTCATTGCCAAACAGAAATTCGGCCAGAACTTTTGCCAGCTCAGTTTTACCAACACCGGTGGGGCCAAGAAAAAGAAAAGTGCCAATCGGCCTTTTCATATCTTTCAAGCCTGAGCGGGACCGGCGAATCGCCTTAGTCAAAACTTTGATGGCCTCGCTCTGCCCAACCACTTTACCAGCCAGTTCTTTTTCCATATTCATCAGGCGGGCACTTTCTTTCTCCTCAATTCTATGGAGCGGTATTCCGGTCATGCTGGAAACAACATCGGCAATATCATCTTCTGTAATGCTGGGTTCACTGGTATCGCGGCCTTTATCCCAGTCTGCCTTCACCACATCCAGCTTATCGCGCAACTCTTCTTCCTTGTCGCGCAATTCAACAGCCTTTTCAAATTCCTGATTTTCGATGCAGATTTTCTTGTCGCGAATGACAACATCTACATCGCGCTGAATTTTTTTCATCTCGGGAGATTGGGTGATCTCACGCAGACGCACCCGGGACCCCGCCTCATCGATCACGTCAATAGCTTTATCAGGGAGGAACCGGTCGCTGATGTACCGCTCGGCAAACCGGACCGCAGTGACAATCGCTTCATCGGAGATTTTTGCTCTGTGGTGCAGTTCATACGGAACCCTCAGCCCCTTGATGATCTCAATTGTTTCTTCCACTGTTGGCGGATTCACAATGATGGGCTGAAAACGTCTTTCCAACGCGCCGTTCTTCTCAATGTATTTACGATACTCTTCCAGAGTGGTGGCACCGATGCACTGGATCTCACCACGGGAAAGAGCCGGCTTGAGCATATTGGAAGCATCCACCGAACCCTCGGCGGCTCCCGCTCCTACCAGAGTATGCAACTCGTCAATAAACAAAATAACGCTGTCATTCTGGATGATTTCTTTCATGATGCCTTTGAGACGAGCTTCGAACTGACCGCGGTACTTAGTGCCCGCAATCAGGGAACCCAAATCCAAAGAGACCACGCGTTTCTCAAAAAGCGTGTCCGGCACTTCCCGTTCAATAATAAGTTGGGCCAGACCTTCGACGATCGCGGTTTTACCGACACCGGGTTCGCCAATCAATACCGGATTGTTTTTGGTGCGACGGCTGAGAATTTGAATCACCCGTTCGATTTCCTTGGCTCGGCCAATGATCGGATCCAACTTCCCGTCTATTGCCATCTTCGTCAAGTCACGGCTGAATTCATCCAGCGTCGGGGTTTTGCCCACTTCGCGGCTGCTCTCGGTGGGTTCTTTGAACATTTCCACAATTTTTTCCCGGACATCATCAAAGAACATGCCGAAACTATTCAGTACCCGGCAAGCAACGCCTTCTTTTTCCTTCAAAAGTCCCAGAAGCAGATGCTCGGTGCCGATATAATTATGATTCAGGGCTCGCGCTTCCTCCACCGCGAATTCCAAAACTTTCTTGGCACGGGAGGTGAAGGGAATATCCCCAATGATCAGGGAGTTTGAACTACGAGGCAGGTTTTTCTCCAGTTCCTTTTTCAACTGAACCAGATCCACTCCGCTTTTTTGAACGATGGCAACAGCAATACCCCCGCCATCTTTAATAACACCCTGCAAAATATGTTCTGTTCCTAGATATTCATGGCGGTAAAGCTCAGCTTCCTCGCGAGCAAGGATGATGACTCTTCGCGCCCTCTCTGTGAATCGCTTAAACATGATTCAACTTGCCTCAAAAATAGCGGATTCATAATCTGAAAAGAGGCCTGCAGGGGTAAAAACTGACAGGCAACATCTCTGTTCTATTTGGGTAAACGTCCTCATTATCTTAACAAATGATGTCAATTATACAAAGGTTTTATTTCCTCTCCAGCTTCTATCGACCAAGACCTTATATTTTATGGGTTTATCTTATCACTCCGCAACCCGCCAAACCAGCAAATCCCGATCCGGCGAGTGTTTTCTTATTGGCTAAAAATTGAAAGGACTTGACCGGGCAACGCCCGGTGGTAATTGGGCAAAGACTTTTTAGGCCAAGATAACTCTTTGCCGACTAATGAGAGTATGGCAGTTTGCCGGCGGCGGCTCGCCGGGGATCAACTGTATCCGGCATCTTTGTGAAAACAGATCACTGCGGCAGTGGTACTGGGCGGGTAAAACTCGTTCGCTGAGGTCAGGGTCACACCAATATCCTCGGCACCCAGAAGTTCCCAGATAACACGATTGTAAGTCAGGTCGGTGATGGCCGGATAACCCGGACTGTAGCGTTGGCCCCGGTTGTCTTTGTTCGCCCCAACCCGCTGACGCAGCAATTGATGGATGTATTCGGCCAGGTCTTCAGCCACCCGATCGCTCAAACCCTGAAGGTATAACGCCGACTCGCTGTCATTCTGCGCCTTGAACTCTTCGATGCCCGCTTCGACCTGGTCGCCCGCGGTCGATATCTGCAATCCAATCACATCCCATTGTCCAGAAGCTTTGCCATAAAAATACTGGCCCACCGAAAAGATATCTTTTCTTCCCTTGCCAATGCAGACATCGAATCGGAGCCGGGCCAATTCCTTCTCCCGGTTTTTCGGATCATAAATAATGACCTCATCTCCATCCGATTGCGCCGGGAACAGTGCAAACCGGGCCTTAGGAACAACCCACCCTCTCTGCTCGGCTTTTTCTATCCAGGTTTTTTCCAAAGCCTGAAGTTGTTGCAGGGTCACTCCCTTATGGATCCAGCTTGATTTTTTACCGAACTTCCAATTCAGCGAATACAAACTTTTGCGATCTATATTTCCTGCAAGCTTATGCAGTTTGAACTCGACCTTGTGAATTCCGTATCCGTCTGAAGGACTTTCATGATGCCTGAAATTGACCTTTCTTCTGGGCAGGGTCTGCAATAGTTTGTCTTTCTCTTTCTGAATTCCTTTTGCCTTTTGATATTCACGCAACAACTTTTCTTTATTTTCTTTCAGCAGGCCAGGACGCTGATTTTTGTCCATGAGAAGTCCCATGGTGTTGACACCATCCATTCCACTGCCGCAATAAAAAACATTATCCAGAATCGCTTGCGTATCGTCTCCGCCATGCATGGCCACATACCCGGCGTGCCGGGAGTTAACCGGAGCCCCGCCAATGAGAATCGGAATGGAATATTTCTGGTCGAGCAACATGCGGCTGATCGTTATCATGTGGTTGGAGGTTTGCACCAGTAAAGCGCTCATGCCAATGGCATCAGCGTTTTCCTGCTTGGCCGTGTCGATAAACCGGTCCAGCGGAACCTGCACACCCAGGTCAATCACCCGGTAACCATAATTTTCAAGCAAGGTTTTCGCCAGGTCTTTACCAATGCTATGCACATCCTGATAAACCGTGCCGATCACCACCACCCCTTTATAGTCAATCTCGGCACCGGGCTCGATACCGCTTTGAAAACGCATGAAGCTTTCGAGAAACTGCATCACATGGCGCATGACATCGGCGCTCTTTAAAAGATGCGGCAGGCTCACTTCCCCGCGACCAAAAGCATCGCCCAACTCACGCATGGCAATCATGAGATGGCCACTTATAAATTCCAAAGGCGCGTGGGTTTCGATGGCTTTGGCAACGTCCTCCACAATGCGGTCTTTATAGGGAAAAATCCTACCCGCTTTTTCAATGTTTCCTTCCTGCTTTTGCTTGAACCCGTCCTTGATGCGCTGGCAAATACTTTCTTCCAGAGGAAGGTCTTCGTACACAACCTTTTTGGCTTGGACTCCTGTTTTCTTGGTCAACGCGATCTCCTCCAATTCTTCAAAGGAGGTCATGTCGCGATCGAGAATAACCTTGCGGGCCAGAACCACATCACTTTCCGGCAGACTTTCAAGTGGAACATAATGATGCGGATTCAAAATGGCACAGTCCAACCCGGCCTTTCGAGCCTCATCGAGAAACACACTGGTCAGCACTTTGCGCATATAGGGCTTGGCGGCAAGCCCGTTGGTCAGGTTGCCCACACCCATACTGGTTTTAATATCCGGGTGAATGGCTTTGATACGTGGCAGACATTTTAAAGTCTCCGCGCAAAAGTTGAGACCCTCGACGGATTCCGAACCGATGGGATAAGCATTGACATCAATAATAATCTGGTCGGGCAGAACATTAAATTTTTCCCCGGCCTGTTTCACAATTTCTACAGCCAACTCATATTTTTCGTCAGCAGTCTGGCCCGGTCCCTCCGGTCCATTCACCAAAGCGATGTAAACCGGATTATGTTCCGCAGTTTGAGACAACACGGCATCAAGCTTGCTCACCCCAGCCTCATATTCTTCAAGACTGATGGAGTTGATGATCGGCCTGCCCGGATAAACTTCGATGGCCATCTTGAGCGCCTCAACCGAAAACGAGTCGATGCACATGACACCCTTGAAATCGCTGGTCAGCTCATAAATGGTTTTGGTCAATGCCACTTCGGTTTCGACAATGTTGCTGTCCATACAAACATCGATGATTTCGATTCCTAAATCCTTGACCTGCTCTTCGGTCACCTCTTCCAGCGTCGCCATCTGGATGCCATCGTCACGCTCCACCGCTTCGCGAACCTTTTTACTGCCCCTGACGTTCAGCCTTTCACCAATGCGGAGCAATGCCTCAGAACTGTCGAGAGCCACCGCCACCTGCGGACCGGAGACATAAACCTGCTTCTCTATTTTTTTTCTATTGGGGACTACACCTTTCAAACGGTTCGACAAGGCGCGAATATGGTCCGGCGTGGTTCCGCAACAACCGCCGATAATGGCAACTCCGGAATCTTTCACAAACCGTTCGACATAATCTGCCATCTCTTCAGGCTGAAGCTTGTAACAGGTTTTGCCATCTTCGGAGACGGGTTGCCCGGCATTGGGCACGATGGATATCGGGTGATGACAAAACCGACTCAGTTTTTCCACCGTTTTTTCCATCAGCTCCGGACCAGTATTGCAGTTGATGCCGAAGGCGGAAATCCCCATGCCCTGCACCGCCACATAAGCCGCGTGAATATCAGTATTGAAAATCTGCATTTTGGAAAACCCATCCACCGTGACCTGGGCGATGATGGGAACTTTTTTCCCGGTTTCCTTGAACGCCTCGTGGGCACCGACCAGTGAAGCTTTCAGTTCCAGAATGTCCTGCTGCGTTTCAAACAAAAGCACATCGGCGCCACCTTCGATCAATCCCAACACCTGTTTTTTGTTGTTATCAACAATCTGCGACCAGGTCGCTTTTTTGAGATCGGCCTCGGTCTTGGAAAGAACATAGTTGGAAGGCCCGATGGAACCGGCAACAAACAAGGGCCGGTCGTCATAATCCGGCGAGGCTTTATAGCGGTCGATCGCCTTTCTGGCTATGCGGCAACCCTCAACATTCAAATGGTGAGTGATCGCGTCATAGTCCGACTCTTTAAGGTTCAGCTCTTTCGGAATGGCTTTGATATCGGCCAGGTCGATATCCTTAAAATCGAATTCGGCCAGACGGAAAGGAGAAGCGCCAAAGGTATCGGTCTCGATCAGGTTGGCCCCGGCCTCTAAATATTTCAGGTGGATGCCTTCCAGATCATCCGGGCGGGAAAAGATCAACAGATCAGTCAGCATTTTAAACGCGGGACCGCCAAAAGCAGAATCTTCCAACTCCAGGTTCTGGACCATGGTGCCCATGGCGCCATCGAGAAAAAGAACCTGGGTTCCTAATACATCTTCAAATTTCAAAACGTTTTCTGACCTTAAATTTGCGGGTTAACATTCCGAACAAAACGGGGAATCAAACAGGATGATAATATTATACTACTCCATTAAAATCAGTGAAAACAACCACCCTTTCAAACAAATTTTTATACTGCCGTTTCTTTCGGCTCGGCGGATTTGATGCCAAAAACTCTTTCCATAAATGGCGGGCGATCTTTGGCGCAACGAAAACCGACATCCTTTTTCCGTGCCAGCGGGTTGAGGTGCGCACGGTAAGAAGCCCGGGCCTTGAGCGAGACAACCCTTAAAAAATCCTTTTTGCTAAAATGCCCCACACCCATATACGACAAGCCCCGCACCACGATCTCTTTCTTTTCATAGGCCGGGTTTTTAAACCTGTTGCCAGGATAAGGCTGATAATATTCCCAGACCCATTCCCAGGCGTTGCCGATCATATCGTGCACCTTGTAAGGACTGGCGCTTTTAGGGAAACTGCCGACCGGTTTCAATCCCTGTCCTGTTTTTGTTCTGGGAGAAAGACTTAGGTTGGCAACACCTGGTAAAAAATCATCGCCCCAGGGATAGATGAATCCCGCCCGACCCCTCGCCGCTTTTTCCCACTCCTTCTCATTGGGCAAGCGCTTGCCAGCCCATTTGGCGTAGGTGCTGGCGTCAAAATAATTCACTTCCGTGACTGGGAAGCGCTCCTGCCCTTCGGGAAACTTTTCGCCCTTCCAATAACGTGGCGGTTTGTGGTCGCTGGCCTGGCAAAAAATAAAATATTGCAGGTTGGTCACCTCAAACCGGTCAATATAATAATCGGGGATGTCGATACGCCGCTCCGGCGACTCGTCGGCAAACCAAGGCTTGTTCAGCCCTAAAGAAAGCGCGTGGTTTTCCTCATCCGTCTGGTCGGTTCCAATGGTAAACTCTCCCGAAAGAATCAAAACCATGCCTTGAGGAATTTTTTCCTGACAACCGGAAAGAATCAACCCCAGGGTGATGGTCCATAATATTTTTTTGATCGATTGCATGAAAATCAAACTTTCTGATGTTTCCGAAATCCCGATAACAGATATCGACCCTGAAGACC
This sequence comes from Nitrospina sp. LS_NOB, assembly GCA_001542995.1. Classification (GTDB taxonomy): domain Bacteria; phylum Nitrospinota; class Nitrospinia; order Nitrospinales; family VA-1; genus LS-NOB. The sequence continues at coordinate 11,349 of LFLA01000026.1, read as the reverse complement.
GGTTGACGGATTTCTCGCTGGACGGCTGTCCGGAAAAGTTAATGGACTCGATCAAAGTGATCGGCATCCGGCATCCTATTTCGGTCTGCCTATCCGGAAATTACTATGCAATCGTCAGCGGACATAAACGTTTCCAGGCGGCCCCCCGATCGGGCTTAACCAGCATCCCCGCCTTCATCATACCTGAAATAGATAATGCATCTCGATTGGCCATAAACCTGAACGAAAATTTCGGGCAGCGGCATTATAGCGACATTGAAAAGGGAATCATCCTTAACAAACTCAAGCATTCTGGAATTTCTGATGAAACCATTATTGAAGAGTATATGCCTTTACTGGAACTGGAACGCAGTAAAAAAATATTTTTAGACTTGTCCGGCGTCAAATCCTTAAGCCCCAAGATGCAAATCCTGCTGCACCGTGCCGGAGTTCCGGTTAAAACCTTCAGCAATTTTTATAAATGGGACCGTCTGGAAGAAGCCGAAAATTTGTTTTCTGCTCTCAGGCCGGGAGTCAACAAATGGCGGGACCTGCTGGAACTCGTTGACGAAGTCGCGACACGGGAAAACACCACACCGGGAGAAATTTTATCCCGCGGCGAACTTCAAAAAATCCTGGCGGCATCGGACTTACCGGCTCCCCAGCAATATGAACAGATCCACAAAATACTTTATGGCCTGCGTTATCCGGTTCTGTCGGACATGAGAAAGCGGGTCGCCCGCGCTCTCGATGAAATGGAACTGGACGACAAAACCAAGCTCCGGTTTCAGGATACGTTTGAGAGTAACGAATTGAAACTGGAACTGAAGTTCCAGAGCGAAAAAGAATTATCCGTACAAGTAGAAAAAATTTTCAAAGCCCTGCAATCCGAATCGGTAGAAAAGTTGATAAGGATATTTCAAGAATAAACAGCGACGACAAGGTGGCTTTTCTTGTCATTCTGAGGAGCCATGGCGACGAAGACGTGATATTTTTCCTAAATTTTCGTGCCCCGGAGGGGTAACTGAGGGGGTTGCTGTCATTGCGAGGAACAAGATGACGAAGCAATCCAGAACCTAGATCGCCACACCGCTTTGCGGTTCGCGATGACGATCAGGAGCGGTTTGGGTTTTAACTCCCTCTTTGTTAAAGAGGGTTGGGGTGATTTACATCTTTTTGGCCGACTCGGCCTGACACCCGTTCTTTGTCTCTTTATTGACAGCGTAAATCAGGAAAAAGAATGAAAGGACACCTTAATTTGCCCATTCCAAACTTTTGAAACCATTTCAGTTCTTTTCAAAAAGTACTCATTATGTTTGTCTTGGGGAGCGAGAAAAAACACAACATGAGGCGTTTGGAGGGAAATAATATTTTTACTGCCTGTTTCTATATGAATCTTTCTTAATTTTTTTGATATAAAATCATCTCTATTTTCGCGAATGAAATGCTGATATATCAAAATAGAATGACCCGCTTCATAACATTCAGCAACTTCAAACCAGTACAGATATTTTGAAGAGTCTTTCTGCCCTAGAGACCTGGATTTAATTTCCAGGCCATTGTCTGGATCAAAAAATATCAAATCAGCATCTTGAAACAACTTAAACATACTCGAAAAATATTGTTCTCTCCGAGCAACATCATCTTCTAATATTGGGTTATAAAAAATAGCATTAGGAAATTTATCAGAACCAGAGATTTCATGTATATCTCTTAAATTTGCTTTTAAACATTGGCCTAGAAAATCATACAAACCTGGATCAAACTCTCTATATTTTTTGGGTTCAGCAAGGTACTCAGTAAATTTTCCATCCGCTCTGGTATCGTCTGGAGTAAGCATCCAACAAACTCCTGTTCTTATAATTCCATCATTAGCCAGAATGCGAATTAGGCCATATTTGCGATAATCATTTATATCCCCAAAATATTGATTCTTCATCTTATGCAAAAAAATATAAAATATGAATAATGCAAATTACCTCAGTCCTTGTGATATTTCTTCAACTACCTTCATGCCCGGAACGTGTATGTGGTATCCCCAACATTAGCCTCATTGCCCCACAGGGGTACTTTAAAAAGAGGGCGTACCACACAACCCCCTCCCCTAGCCCCTCTCTATGAAGTGAGGGGAACATTGAAGCTTTTCGGCGGTCACGCTGGCCCCACGCCTAGTGGAGTTTGCTGGAAATATAACGGTTCAGGCTGATGCCTTGTTCTGCCGCCTGCATCACCAGGTTTCTGTGTTGCTCCGGCGGAATACGCACCATAAATTTTCCGCTATATTGCTTGTCTCCAAGCGGCATCGGGATTGGCTCGTCGTTGGTAGCCATATCTTCTACAACTTCACCAACGAGCTTCACGATGTTTTTCAGTGCGTCTGTGGGTTTTGCCGCAAGATAGGAGAGGCTTGGAAATTCTGCACAAAGGGCAAGGTGCTCGCCATCCTCTTCGGACCATGTGACTCGATATGTGTAGTGCTTGTGATTAACCATTGTCCGCATCCCCCAGTTTGTTAATGGCGGCCAACACTTGCTTCACCTGGTAAGGTTTAGCCTTTCCATCCTTACTCTTTTGAATGTTTACGCGAGGGCCTCCATGCCAAGACGTTTGGTAAACATGGTGGCTTGTGCCCTTGCTACGAGGTTCACCAAAATAGTGAGCGCATAACTTTGCAAGGTCGGCAAACCTCACGTTTTCAGGGTTTGCTTCCACCTCTTTCAGTAGCTTGTCTACTTTGCCCACAGGCCTATTATAGTATCAATATTGATATCATGCAAGGGAATTGTTGGAGTACTTGGCCCACCAGACAAGTCAACATCCCTTAATGCAAATCACCCCATCCCCTCTTTGAGAAAGAGAGACCTTTGCATAACCTGAGATTCTTCGTCACCTTGTTCCTCAGAATGACAAACTGGCGTTTCTTGTCATTCTGAACGCAGTGAAGAATCTTGTTGCTGTCATTCTGAACGCAGTGAAGAATCTCCAAGTTAGTGCAAGGCGAGATCCTTCGTCGCCTTCGGCTCCTCGAGGATGACAAACTGGCATTTCTTGTCATTCTGAACGCAGTGAAGAATCTTGTTGCTGTCATTCTGAACGCAGTGAAGAATCTCCAGGTTAGTGCAAGGCGAGATCCTTCGTCGCCTTCGGCTCCTCGAGGATGACAAACTGGCATTTCTTGTCATTCTGAGCGTAGTGAAGAATCCCGCTGTTGTCATTCTGAACGCAGTGAAGAATCTTGTTGCTGTCATTCTGAACGCAGTGAAGAATCCCCAGGTTTTAGTGTAAGGCGAGAACCTTCACGGTTCCGATCACTCGTTCCACATCATCGGGAGACATTTTCGGATACAGGGGCAGACTGATGACCCGTTCGGAATAATTTGAAGCGACGGGGAAATCCTGAGGCTTGGTGTTGAAGTTTTTCACAAATAAGGTTGCAGGTGCAGGGCCAGGTTCAATCCTGCCGCGCAGGAGTTCAAGGCCACCGTGTGCTTGCACCCTATATAGTCTTTGAATGCCTCTTCAAATTTTTGGGTTTTGGGACCCGTGGTCAGCCAGCCGGAGTTCAGGGTATCTTCAACTTCCCGGTGTTCCTCTTCCTCCAGCCAGGCTTTATGAAACGGCAGGTTAACATTTATTGAGATTTAATTTCCCCCATATCGGACACCTGCCCCCCCCAACTTTTTTCGGAGACAGCAACCAGCAAAAATATCGTGCCCAAAAGACAACCCGTTATTTTTGAAATATCACCCATACACGATTGAGCGCAGATAAAAGCCACCCACTCCCGTGGGAGGGAACTGGCAATAGTCTTATCAGCCGAGACAACTCTTTACTGGCAGATGAAAGCCATTGCTAGTTGCCCCCGGTCGCTGGCCACTAGCCGTGGGGGCAATGGGCAAAGCCTCTTCAAGCCGAGACAACTCTTTGCTTGCCAGAAAAAGCTATTGCTCATTGGGTCCAGCGTCACGCTGGCGCAGTTTTTCTGCCAGAGACGGGGTGATGCCCGGCAGGGTGGTCAGTTCCTCCACCGAAGCATTGCGGATATTTTCCAGACTGCCAAATTGCTTTAAAAGCAGCAATCGGCGTTTTTTGCCGATACCCGGAATGTTTTCCAACGGCGAACTCAAAGCCTCCTTGTCGCGTAATCGACGGTGATGGGAAATGGCAAACCGGTGCGCCTCATCGCGAATCCGTTGCATGAGAAATCGGGAAGGGGAGTTCTCTTTAAAAAGCACCGGTTCTTTTTTGTGCAATAAATAAACCTCATCCGTATCAAGATTGTTGCGATATTTCCCCTTGGCGATGCAGGCCAGATCGACCCGGTCAAGAAGTCCCAAGGCCTCAAAAACTTCCCGGCCGGAGTTCAAATGGCCTTTACCCCCGTCGATGAGCACCAGATTGGGCAACGGACTGCCCTCGTTGAGGAGGCGGCGATAACGGCGGGTCATCACCTCTCTCAGCATGGCGTAATCGTCAATTCCTTTTACTGTGGCAATTTTGTAGCGGCGATATTTAGATTTTTCTGCCAGGGCGTTTTCAAACACCACCATCGAACCCACCGCGTGTCTTCCCGATATATTGGACAAATCAAACCCTTCAATCACTTCCGGGAAATGGTTCAGGCCGAGAGCCGTTTGCAGTTCTTCCAGCGAGCGGGTGCCAACATTGCCCTTGTCGCGCTCCACTCTCATGGCAAAGCGGGCGTTTTCTTCCGCCATTCTCACGAGATCGCGTTTTTTACCGATTACAGGAGTTTCAAGCCTCACCCGGGTTCCTTTTTTTTCTGACAGCCAGTCGGCGATCAAATCGGAATCTTCAACAGGATGGGGCAATAAAATTTCAGCGGGCAGAACCACCTCTTCGGCGTAGTACTGTTTGAGAAAAGAGGACAGGGTTTCATCTTCTTCCATTTCGTTGAGCGATTTCATCTTGAATATTTTTTCGCTCAGCATTTTTCCATCACGGATGATCAGCACCTGCGCCATGGCCTGATCTTTTTCGGAACAATAGGCAATGACATCCTGATCCTGCAGAGAAGTGGAGATGATTTTCTGTTTGTCGAGCACCGTTTGCACAGCTTGGATTTTATCCCGGAAAATCGCGGCTTCTTCGTAGCGTGTCTCTGCAGACGCCGCTTCCATACCCGCCTTCAGGTTTTTCAGGAGCGACGTGTTTTTGCCTTTGAGAAACAGCTCCACATCCTCAACCACTTTCTTATATTCGTCGGGAGAAACCTTGCCGGCACACGGGGCCAGGCACCGGCCCATCTGGTGGTTGAGGCAGGGGCGACGCATGGGTTGTCCGTTCAGCTTGTCTTTGCTCTGGCGAAGCGGAAAGATTTTATAAATCAGCCGGATCGTTTCACGGACTTCCTTGACCATGGTATAAGGACCGAAATAGGTCGCCTTGTCTTTTCGCACCTGGCGCACCACCTCCAGCCTTGGAAATTTCTCCTGCGTGGTCAAACGTAAATAAGGGTAATGCTTGTCGTCTTTGAGCAGGACGTTATAGCGGGGTTGATGCTTCTTGACGAAATTACTTTCCAGGATCAGCGCTTCGGCTTCGGTCTTGGTGGTCAAAAACTTGATGTCGCGGACTTTGTCCAAAAACATCCTCGTCCTGGGGTGAAGGGTGCGGGAATTTTGGAAATAAGAACGCACCCGGTTTCTCAGAACTTTGGCCTTGCCGATATAAAGAATTTCCAATCGGGAATCCTTCATGATATAAATGCCGGGTAGCTTGGGAATATTCTCTATAATATCTTTGATTATTTTTTCCAGGGGAAACCTCCCGGTTGCCAACAACGAGTCATATTAGAAATATACTCCCATTTAGATGAAGACCGAAAGCAATAATCAGCGCGGGTTCTGGGGAAGTCGCATGGGTTTCATCCTGGCCGCTTCCGGGTCCGCGGTCGGACTCGGTAATATCTGGAAGTTTCCTTATATAGTGGGCGAAAATGGCGGCGGGGCGTTTGTGCTCATTTATCTGGTCTGTATTTTCGTGATCGGTACGCCCGTCATGCTGGCCGAATTCACTCTGGGCCGAAAAACCAATCGCAACCCGGTCGGCGCTTTTGAACAACTGCAACCCAAATCGCCGTGGATCGGTATCGGTTATATGGGCGTGCTCGGCGGATTCCTTATTCTTTCCTTTTACGGGGTGGTGGGCGGTTGGACTTTCGCTTATGTCGCGAAATCCATCACCGGTTCGGTGCTGGCATTTTCCTCCCCTAAGGAATCGGGCGAGTTTTTTGCAAGCTTTATAAGAAATTCCGGGGAAGTGCTTTTCTACCACGCGCTATTCATGGGGACCTGCATCGCCATCGTCTTAAGAGGCGTGCATGGAGGCATTGAAAAAGCCTGCAACATCCTCATGCCGACTCTGGTCATCATCCTGATTCTACTGATGATTCGCTCCCTCACTCTCGATGGAGCGATGGAAGGCGTGGCCTTTTATCTAACTCCCGACTTCAGCAAGATCAGCGGCAACGTAGTCCTCATTGCTTTGGGGCACGCCTTCTTTTCACTCAGCCTGGGGATGGGGGCTATGATCACTTACGGCAGTTACCTGCCGGAAAAAGAAAACCTGACCTCTTCCACCGTTTATGTTGTGATGTTCGACACCCTCATCGCCCTTCTGGTCGGCATGGTCATTTTCCCGGCGGTGTTTGCGATGGGACTCGAACCTACCGAAGGACCGGGGCTGGTTTTCAGCGTTCTGCCCACCGTATTTGCCGGGATGCCATTGGGTCATGGCGTAGCAGCTATCTTCTTCATCCTGCTGGCCATTGCCGCCATCACATCGGGGATTTCCCTGCTGGAGGTGGTCGTGGCCTATTTCATCGACCAGCGTGGATGGCAACGAAAAAGAGCCGTGCTGATTGTCGGGTCCGCCATTTTCGCGTTTGGCATTCCATCAGGGCTTTCGTTCGGGGTCATGGCAGACGTTAAGTTTCTCGGCATGACCTTCTTCGATCATATTGACAACATTGCTTCCAATTACCTTTTACCGTTAGGCGGCATGTTGACCGCCATTTTCGTAGGCTGGGTCTGGGGAACCAAAAACGCACATATTGAAATCGAAAAACACAAAAACAAGTTCGGCTTCCCCTGGGCGCAAAGTTGGGAGTTCCTCATCCGCTATATCACCCCGGTTGCGGTGGGCATCGTCTTCATCGCTAAAGTGTTCTATTAGGGTGTGGCTATATAATATTCTTCCTCAGCAATGATGTCCTCTTCCCTTAATCATCTAGAAAGCAGTCGGATAGGCCGCGCAAAACTTACATTTTTCCCATTCCAATGTTAATTCAAAAATGGACAAAAATATTAAATCCTTATCTTAATTCCCAACTCTAAACCCTAGAAAGCAGGATCAAGTATTAAATAAAAATAAAGCCGTTTGGCAGGAACCGCTAATAGAGGATTAAAAATGAGTAGTTTGAAATTAAAAGTTCGTAATATCTATGTGCATACAAATCTGGAAGTACGGTTGAAATCCAGAACCACTAAAGAAGAAGCCAACAAAGAAGTTGAAAGGATGATAGACAAAAAAAAATATTCGAAGGTTATAAGTGGAAAATTGAAGGATGTGAGCACGGGGGAATCAACACCTTTGACGATAAATTATCAGACAACATCATTGAACAGCTCGAACAGGATGAAACCGATGAAAATATATTCTGGGATGGGTTCACCGCTCACTATGATTTAAACGTCGCCCAAATCTCGGTCAACACCAATCTGGAAGCTCCCTTGAAATCTGACACAAAGGAAGAGGCTATTGCCGAAGTTAAAAAAATATGCGCCGAAAAAGATCTATCTGAAGGTTATGAGTGGAAAATAGAAAATTGCGATGAAGGCGGAATTAATGAGTTAGGCGAAACCCTGAAAAATGAAATCATAGAAGTCATTAGCAAAGGTTTAGAGGCCTGCATTGAAGAATGTCACGAGTGAGCAAACCCACCCTTAACTGCAACTGCGGTATCTCAGCTAAAAAGGTTTTTCGCTTTCTGACATACCTGTTCAGCCCATTCTTTATCACCCAGTAATTCACTCAGGCTGTCGGCCAGCCAGCGGTATTCAAAACTTTCTTCAGCTTGGTCTTCGGCTTTTTTATATAACTTCCTGGCCCATTCCTCATCACTCAAATTTTGCAACAGGCTCTCGGCCAGACAGCAGAAATCAGTGCTGTCCTGGGCCATGCTTTCGGCCTTTAAATAAACTTTTTTAGCCCATTCCTGATCGCCCAGATTTTCTGCAAGGCTCTCGACCAGACTATGGAGGTCGCTGCTGTCTTGGGCCGTGTCCTCGGCTTTCTCATAGAGCTCTCTGGCCCATTTTTTGTCGCCAAGCTTTGCACAGACGCTGTCGGCAAGTTCGTAGAAGTCGGAATGCTCTTTCGCCATAGCTTCGGCTTTCTTATAAACTTTTATTTGCCATTCCTGATCGCCCAATGTTTCGGAAATGCTGTCAGCGAGATCACAGAGTTCACGAATGTTTTGGGGGTTGTTCTCAGCTTTCTCATAGAGTTTTCTCGCCCGGCTTTTATCGCCCAGTGTTTCAGAAACACTGTAGGCCAGCCAGTTCAAGTCCAGACTGCTTTCGGCCCTGGCTTCGGCTTTATCGTATAATTTTTTCGCCCAGTCTTTATCGCCCAGTGTTTCAGAAACATTGTAGGCCAGCCAATTCAAATCCAGACTGTCTTCGGCCATGGCTTCGGCTTTTTGATAAACTTTTTCGGCCCACTGCCTGTCGCCTGCATAGGCTAAATGACCGCCAAGCTGTTGAAGATCACAGGCATCTTTAGCTTTCGCTTCAGTACGTTTAAATTTTTTAATCAGCATTTCGTCATTGCTCAAGGTTTTTTCCTCTGCAAGTCCATTGGTTTCTTCTTGTGCAGAAGAAACAATTTCCCCGGGTTGTCCCTTTGCCGCTCGTCGGGAATATTCCAGGTAATGGATTTTATCCCCAGCGTAAATAAAACTTTTTTCGTATTTCGTTTTGGGCAGTTGGTCACGGCGAAAAAGAAAACCAGGCTCCTGACTTTTGTTTTGCAACAAGGGTTCAGCATTGAAATATTCAAGAATTTCATGGGCATAGGGTTCGCTGTCGGTGGCCAGATAAACGTGACCTTCCAGAGTCAGCTTTCTGGCAATCAGCGTGACCAGTGCTGGTTTGATCAGCCGTCGTTTAAAATGCCTTTTTTTCGGCCAGGGGTCGGGAAAATTGATATAGACCGTATCCAACTCACCATCTTGGAAAAGAAAGGGGATTTTTTCCCGGACATCACCATAAACAACACGAATATTATTCAAGTGAAGTTCTTTAATCCGGATCAATAATTTGCGGATACCATCTTGGGAAAAATCTATCCCGACAAAATTGCTATGAGGTTCCCGGGTCGCCATTTCAATCAGGAAATCCCCCATTCCAAAGCCGATTTCCAGCTTTACAGGCTGGCTGTTGCCGAATTGACCTTGCCAGTCCGGGTGTTCACCGACATCGAGAAAGCAGGGATCTTCCATAACGAATTTGGCGGAAGAAGGTCTGGCAGTCAATAAACCCATTTTTTCAAAGCCCGATTAGGTTTAGCATTATTCAAGGAACAGGAAAGTTTAACGCGAACAAACGTTACTCCGGCATTCTCGGACAAACCACAGTTCTTTTCAAGATTGTAATTTAAAAGGGGGGGGGTCTGTTTAATAAGAGGTTCTTACTGGAATGAACTTCCCCCTGATAAGGAGACCTTTGCATAACCCCGGATCCTTCGTCGCCTTCGGCTTCTCGAGGATGACAAACCGGCGTTTCTTGTCATTCTGAACGCAGTGAAGAATCTCGTCTTTACCCTTTTCTGACTTACGTAAAGCTCTCCCTGATAAGGGGGATCGAGAGGGTTGGATTTCAAACTCCCTCTTTCTTAAAGAGGGGCGGGGTGATTTACATTCAGGGCCCTTATTTTTGCAGGGAGCCAAAGACGACAAAGCAATCCAAAAAAATCCTAGATCGCCACGCCGCTTTCAGCGACTCGCGATGACATGGAAAAAGCTACCCACCACCTTGCACTACCCCCACCAAACAAGTAAAACTGGAACAGGGAATAAACTTAAGATTAGGTTAAGAGTCGCTGTTAATTCGTAATTTCTCTAATCTCCTCCGACCCCTATAAATTCAAAAACTATGAACAAAACAGAGCAGAATTTAGCTGATGTCAATTTTATCATTGAGAAAATAAACTTTTTCCAATCTCTTACTAAAACACCGGGGGAATTAAAAAAGCATGACTCTGATGCTTCATTTTTCCTGAATCTCCCTTCTAGACGTGGGATCTCCATCTATGGCAAGGAAGCTCATAATCGCTTCCACCGCATGGCCGAAAGATACTTGTCAACCCAAAAAGACAAAAATGACAAAGTGAAGGGCTCCGATTTTACCAAGGAATTGTTTTCAGAATTTTCTACTCGATTTCTTGAAAAGCAAAATATTGTAAACGAAAAAAACGTCAGCCTTATGCTAGCGAAAGCATATAAAACTATCGAGCGCAGTTTTGATTCAATTACACACGTAATTCCATGTTCAGTGGTGCGGCATGAAAATCCATCCTCTTTTACTATGGGCCCAGTGCAATTCTTCAGGACTGAAAAGTATATTGAAAATAATAATAGTAATTTTTCCCTCGAACGTGAACGAATTTCTCAATCCCATAAAGAAAGATGTAAATTGGCCATTAAGGAAGGATATCCTGCATCTAAAGTTGCAACCCCAAGACAATCGGATGAATATGCGAATTATTTGGTTGATAATTCATTAAGCTATTTAAAAAATTATGATTGGGTTGCAGAAGTCACTGTTAACAATTGCCATCATGAAGTGTCTAAAATGCGGGCAAAAATGGCCGTCGAGGGAGCACTAAATATTTTAAAATTAATTATAGGTGAATTCCATTCAGACAAAATGCGGTTAGGGAATTCTGCGACTCCACCAATTAAAACCGCATCCGTGATTAAAAATTCTAAGGGTCATTTTAATTTTTCCCTTCGTCAGGATTCTGACAGCAATTTTGTTTGTGACGACTGGTTTGAAAAAATAACAGAGAACTATAAACATGAGCTAAATAGCTTAAATATGGGGTTACAAACCATTACTGAACCAGATAAGTCAAATTTTTTGAGTCAACGAATTTTTGATTCTTTGAAATGGTACGGAGAAGCCGTTTCAGAACTATCACCCTCAACAAAGTTGTTGAAATACATTGCCTCCATTGAAAGAATCGTAGGAACTGAAGAAAAAAAGAAGGGGCTGTCGTAGATAACTAAGATTATTTATGATAGGGAATGGGCTTAAAACGTTGCAAACTAAAGGGTAAATTTCA
>LFLA01000019.1 GCA_001542995.1 Nitrospina sp. LS_NOB | reverse complement strand
GGGGGGCAGTCGATGGCAACTTCTTCTTTGCTCGTCGGATGGTTGAAGACCATGCGCTGGGCGTGCAGAGCGATCCGCCCTTGCGGCAACGTTGAGCTCGCGCCATACTTTTTGTCGCCAACGATGGGGTGCCCGATGAAGGCGAGTTGTGCACGGATCTGGTGGAACCTTCCGGTATGCAGATGAATATCAAGCTGGCTGGTGGTGCCAGAAGTTTCGATGACTTCATAATCCAATAGAGCTTCTTTAGCGTCAGGTGTCGGGCGGGGGAACACGGTGGCCTTGAGGGATTTTTCTTTTCTCAAGTAATTCATCAGGCTGGCTTGCGGAGGTTCTGGAGTTCCTTCAACGAGAGCCCGATAAATTTTTTTTGTGGTTTTTTGACGAAACTGTTCCGAGAGCCGCGAGGCACCTTTGGATGTGCGGCCAAACACCACCACTCCCGACACCGGCCGGTCGAGCCGATGCACCAATCCTAAAAACACTTTTCCGGGTTTTTTGTATTCTGTTTTGATCCAGTCCTTGACCTGGTCCATCAGAGAAGTTTCGCCGGAATCGTCAGACTGAGTGAGCATTCCCGCAGGTTTGCACACCGCGATCAAATGGTTGTCGAGATAAAGAATGTCGAGAGAAGAGTCAGGAAGGTTGCTCAAGCTTCAGTCCTTTAGCTTCGATGACCTTGAGTACTGGAGGGATAACGATGCCGCCAGAAACCACATACTTGATGCCTTCCTCAATGGTCATCGAAACTTCCGTGAGTTCATCGGGCGGAGAGAAGATCAGGAATCCGGAAGTTGGATTGGGCATGGTCGGCACGAACACGTTGAGCATATTCTCCTGGGTAATCTGTTGCACTTCTCCGCGGGACTCGCCGGTCACAAACCCGATCGCCAGAAGTCCCCGGCGCGGGAACTCAAGCAGGACGACTTTGCGAAAGGCCGACGTGTCGGCCTGGGCGATGGAAACCACTACCTGTTTGGAGCCTTTATAAATCCGACGGACGAATGGGATTTTTTCAACTATTGTCTCGCCGAGTTCAAAAATCTTTTTCCCGAAAAAGTTAGTGGTCAGCCAGCCCACTGCGAGCACGATCAGCAGGGTGATCAGCACTCCCAGAAAGGGGATGCGGTAGCCTTCGGGAAAGGGCGCACCAAGTTGGATCAGCATATTGGTGAATACCGGCGACAGGGCATCGAGGTTCTTGAACAGGAACTGCAAAATGAACCATGTCAGTGCGATCGGCAGGGTGATCAACAGCCCGGTGATAAAAACATTTCGAAGTCTGCGTTGGAAATTTTTAAGCACGGTGGTAAGGATGAGTTAAAGAATGGTGTGTGGGTCTGAAAACTTTCAATATATTATATAGGGAAAGCAGAGGAAGGCAATAGAGGGTCAGAGCGGGGTGGTTTTGCCCTTGACAGTTGTGGGATAATCGCTAATATCATACGGTTGCTTTGCAGGTGGGGTCAAATAAATAAATGGGGCTGTGGCGCAGCTGGGAGCGCGCTTGAATGGCATTCAAGAGGTCAGGGGTTCGATCCCCCTCAGCTCCACTTTTGTTTAGAAGGGCTTAGTCGTTTTGACTAGGCCCTTTTGTTTTGGGATCGTATGGTGTGTATCGTGGAAAAAATGGATGCGGATCATTACAGTCAATGGTTGGTTCGTTTGAAAAAGGCCAAACCCAAATGAGAGTTCTGTTATGTTGAACCCGGTATTTTCTTTTTTTCATTAGAGTATTTATATGGTTTTATCTGCCCGAAAATTTTCATCCATAGCACTTGCAAAAGAAATAGAGTCTCCGGAAAATCCTGGAGCACTGGAAAAACGTGTTGCACTGGTGCCGACAGATATTGGCAGACTTACCCAAGCTGGCATTAAAGTTTACGTTGAATATGGGGCTGGAGAGGGTGTTGGATTCAGTGATCGTGAGTACGAGCAAAACAACGCTATTATGCAAACACCAGAGGAAATTTATCGAGATAAGGAGATCATTATTAAGTTTAAAGGCCCATCACTCTTTTCAATTGAAGAGATGCGTGAGGGATGCACCTTATTCTGTATGGCGCATTTTCATTCTTTTCAAGACCGGGCGAAATTGCTTCAGGATCGGTGTATCAATGTAATTGCAATGGAAGAAATATGTGAATCACCAAAAGTTAACCCAGATCAGGAAATTCTGGGTCGTCTTGCTATGGCTGAGGCCTTAAAGCCATTTTTTGAAGAGAATACCATTGGTGGCTTGCAGATCAGGATCATAGGATGGAGTGAGCGACTGCGCAGTGCAATTCGCCGTTGCGGCAATCGCAACCCTCGCTCGTTGCAGATCATTCAACCAACGCTTTCGATTGAAGAGCTAAATGTGGTTGGACCGGATGCCTTATATTTTTATGACAGCCTAAACTTTGAAGATCGACGAGGTATTCTGGCTAAACTGAAAAGTGACGGTACGCACATTTTTGATCTTTTTGAATTTGAACGGCAGCATGGCGAAAAAGCCATTGCTGCTTATCGTGCTAACCATCCACCTTCAGAATTTGGGTTGCGCCGTATCCAGTGTCTGCATGAAACCGGCCAGGCAGGTGCACGGTATGGTGTTGAATTATTAAAAGAAAACAAACCTGCATTGGACATTGTGAACGCAAAGGCGGTTGTTCTGGGTTATGGCAATGTGGCTCAAGGGGCGTTGCATGAATTATATAACCAAGGGATTAAATTTATCCATGTGCTAGGTCGCTCACATACCTCCAAGGGCCACATTGATTTTTGGCTGAAGAATGTGGACTTAGTGGTAAACGGTGCGGAACAACCCCCGGAGTTACGGGGTGTTAACTTTTTAATTAGCAACCAACACTTGAAAGAACTTATTCCAGATCAGTCCGTGGTTATTGACTTGGTGGGTGGCAGTGCAAGCAACCGAAGCCCTGTGGAAGCGGTTGTTAGCTGTAGTTTTCTGACAGAGCCTTATTTTGTGCAGGATGGCGTCACCGTATCGGCTTTATGGGGATGGCCAATGATGGGCATGATGCGAGAGACCGCCATTCGTTATTCTGGGCAAATCGTCGATGTCTTAATCGGTCATGAAAAGCTCATTGACGGACTTCATTTGCTAAAACCCGGTGTTCAGCGAGCACTAGTTTGTGGCCCTTTTTATCAGTGACTATCAAAATGGCTTTCGAGGAATTTTTTTATGGCAGCAGAGCCGGGGGTTTTTCATAAAAAAAGGCTTGGCCATTTGGCCAAGCCTTTTTACGTAAATATGGAACGGACTCCGGCAGAGTCAAAGTTCCGCCGGAAGATAGGTTCTTATTTGGGTACCACTTTAGTAGCTTGTGGACCTTTCTGACCCATACCTTCTTCGAATTCAACCGCTTGGCCTTCTGCAAGAGTCTTAAAGCCATCCCCTTGAATTTCTGAGAAATGAACAAAAAGATCTTTCCCGCTCTCGGACTCAATGAATCCATAACCCTTGCTTTCGTTAAACCATTTTACTGTTCCTACTGCCATAATAAATACTCTCCTGCAATTGTACGGGAAAACACTCCCAGAAAATCTGGATAAGGTCGTCCCTATTTTTTAATTGGGTTGGATTGATGCAAGAACTTTTAGAGAACCACTTCGACGAAAACCCCAACTCACTTCAGTCTGTTAGATCAAAGTGCTTTTACAGGTCTGCTCTAGGCGAGAAACTAGAAGGAATCAAATTACACTACAACTAAACAACCCTTGTTTAGACAAGAAGGATAGCATGAATGTGTGGGGATGTCCTAATTATTGTCTTAACCTAAAGATTGAAATTAAAGGTAAATCAATATGGCAGGCATCTTTCCCGCTCTGTGACTGCCTTGGCGGGAATATTAAAAAATTATAATTTTAATCTCCTTGTAATCTTCTCCACGCATGATAGCCTGATTATATCTCCTCCGGGTGATTTCCCTTGAGGCCAGACATCAAAAAATCGTAAAGGATTTTATATTTTTCCGCTCCTTTTGGGGTGGTTTTTTTTGCCTATTATGCCAGAGGGTAAATAGGTCAAGCCGAGGTAATTTTATGCATGAAGTTAAGGTGTACGACAGTTCAGGGAATTTGAAAAAAGTGATCTCGGTGAAAAAATTGAATATCCGGTCAAAGAAGCAATTGGAATTTCCTTCTCTTTTCAAGAAAAATAAAAGGACCGGAAAACCACTGAAAAAACCTGCTAAGATGTCGGCGAAAGTTAAAGCCTCACAACTTTGAAAACAGGAGTCCCCTATTTTGCAAGTCACCGTTTATCAGAATCAGGTCGAACGGGCGTTAAAAGGTTTGAAGCGCCAACTCAATAAAGAGGGTTTGTTCAAAGAGCTCAAGCGCAGGCGATTTTATGAAAAGCCGTCGGTCAAGAAAAAACGCAAGATAAAAGAAGCCAAAAAAAAGCGCAAGGTGGCGATGCGGCGGATGCGTTCTGCTTGGCACCAGATGTAGAGGCCGCCGGATAACCTTTGTTCCTGGTCTCCAATCTCTCGTTCTACCGAATAAAACAAAAGGGCTCAGCG
This sequence comes from Nitrospina sp. LS_NOB, assembly GCA_001542995.1. GTDB lineage: Bacteria > Nitrospinota > Nitrospinia > Nitrospinales > VA-1 > LS-NOB. The sequence continues at coordinate 53,682 of LFLA01000019.1, read as the reverse complement.
ATTTTTGCTGAGCCCTTTTGTTTTGAAATTATCGGGCGTTGTTCTGGTCTCGTTGTGCAAAAATACCAATCTATATTATTCAATCAACCATGATGTAATATGCAGAGCCCCTCTAATTCGTCGGATAAATTTTATTCAGATTTACCAATATTCAGGGATTTTCTGGGAGTGTCGGATGAGAAAAACTTTCATGATGTTCCTGAAGATTGGCTGGTTGTTGTTTCTGATATTAAAGGGTCGACTAAAGCGATTGAAAGTGGACGCTACAAAGATGTAAATATTCTGGGGGCTTCTTCAATTATCGCTGTTCTCAATTGCGTCCAGAACATCGAAATCCCCTTCGTTTTTGGGGGCGACGGCGCTTCATTCGTTGTTCCGGAGTCCTGCAGGAAGCCGGTAGAAAAAGCTTTGAACGGTGCCCGAAGACTCGCTCACTGTAGTTTTAATATGGAGCTAAGGGTGGGAATGGTGCCGGTGAAAGTTATCCTTGAAGGGGGATTTCGGACGCAGATCGCCAAGATGCAGGTCTCTCCATGGGGAACTTTGGCGATGTTTTCTGGCGGTGGTTTGGCTTATGCAGAGAAACTTATAAAAGATCCCGAAACATCCGCGACCTATGAAATTCAACCTGACTTGGATGATAAAGAGGATCACGATCTTTTTGAAGGACTGGAATGCAGATGGGAACCGATCGTCAGTAAAAAAGGTGAAACTTTATGCCTTATGGTTTTGGCTAGAGGGGGCAACGAACTTAAAAGCGCCGAATCCTATGCCAATTTCATTGAAGAGATACGGAAAATATATGGACCGCAAAGGGATTATAGCCCTGTCAGCCCAAGTCAAATGAAGGTGACATTGGACTCCAAGCTATTGGCCTCGGAAACCAAAGTCCGAATCTTCAATAAAAATTTGTTAACATGTCTGGCGTATCCTGTCTTATTGAGATTGTCTTGTATTCCGGGAAGAATCATTTTTAAATTTAGGCTTAAGGTTGGGGAGATGGATGGGGGAGAGTACCTCAATACGTTGACGAAAAACTCTGATTTCCAAAAATTTGATGACACTCTGCGAATGACCATTGATAGCAACCCGGAGCAACGAAAAAAACTTGTTGAGTATCTTGAAGCTCAAAAGGAAGGCGGGAGCATTATTTTATGGAATTCAAATTTCCGATTCAGCACTAATGACGTGTATGGTTTTTGACCGCAAAGACCGCCATCTGCATTTTGTGGATGGGGCCTCCGGCGGATACGCTTTGGCCGCGAAACAGATGAAGAGCCAGCTCGCTGGAAATTAAAAATTTATACGGAAGATCATTAACGATATGAAAAAATTGCTATTGATCATGGTGCTGGTTTGGGCAATGCCCTCGTTAGCATGGGCCGGTTATCAAGAGGCCGCAGACGCGTTTGATCGGGGCGATGCCCTGACAGCGTTGAAAGAGTTTCAAGCTCTTGCGGATAGTAACGATGCCAGGGGCCAATATGGCTTGGGGATCATGCATGACCTGGGAGAGGGAGTTCCGCAAAGTTCAGAACAAGCGGCGAAGTGGTACCGACTTTCCGCCGAGCAGGACTACGCAGACGCCCAGAACAACCTGGGAGTGATGTATGAAAATGGGGAAGGTGTCCCGAGGAATTATGATACAGCCATGAAGTGGTACCGAAAAGCGGCAGAACTGGGAAACAAGGATGCTCCCAACAACATAGGGGTCATGTATATGGCTGGAAGCGGCGTGCGGCGGGATTTCGTGAAAGCCCGTATGTGGTTCAGCATAGCGGGAAAGGGCGACCCTGACGCGGCCAGCAATAAGAACTTTCTCTTGAAAAGAATGACATCAGACGAAATCGCACAAGCTGAAAGCATGGCGCAGGAATGGTTGAAGATTCGAAAACAGGAAAAAAAGGATTAAGAAAGGCCCCAGAATGGACTGCGGGAATTTTAAGTGTTGAAAAGATATTTTTTTAAAATCGTCCTGTCTGTGTTTTGTGTTGGGTGCCTCGGCTGTGGGCAGGGTTCTCATGAAACTCAAAACTCCAGGCTCGTTATTGCTATTGACGCGACGTTCATCCCGATGTCATTTTTAAATGACCAAGGGGAACTGGATGGGTTTGAGGTGGACCTGATTAAGGAGGTCGTGAAAAATTCGGGGTTCGATTATGAACTGGTTAACGTGGAATGGGGCGGATTATTTGGAGGCTTGATCACTGAAAAATTCGACTTGGTTATCAGTTCGATAACCATTCTTGAAGAAAGAAAAAACCGCATGGCTTTCAGCATTCCCTATCTGCAGAGCGGGGTTGCTGTGCTGGTCCGAAAGGATCTCGCGAATGTTGATAGTCTGGAGCAGTTGGCTGAAATAAAAGCTACAGTCGGAGCTCAGATCAATACGACCTCGTATTATTTTTTGCAAAAGCATCTAGGTATAAATATCAAGACCTATGAGAAATTTGGTCATGCGGTTATTGATATGGCCAATAAGGGTAACGATGGAGTGGTCGGAGACTCTGTCCAGGTGAATTACTATTTCAATAAGAATAAGGTTCTGACCCAGAACGCCAGGTTTCTGGGTTCCAGAATGACCTCGGAGTTTTATGGTATTGTCCTGCGCAAAGAAAACCTTGAACTGAAACAAAAAATTGATGCCAGCTTGAAGGACCTTCTTAAAAATGGAACGGTTCAAAAACTGCACGACAAATGGAGCCTGGGGGATTTTGCCGTAGTACCACCAGCGTGACGCTGGGGCTGTGATATTCTTCCTTAGCCTTCATGCCCCGAAGGGGTACAATGCGCAATAGTTTTATACCCCTCCGGGGCACGAACTTTAGGGCAGAATATAACGTCTGGCGGACAAATAGTTATCTCGGCTCAAATAGTCATTGCTCAGTTCCTACCGGGCGTGGCCCGGAAGAATCAGGTCATGACCAGTGCTCCGGCGATACAACCGGTGAGGACCGTTGCAAGAAAAGCGGTCCACAAGGCGCGTCCCCCCATCACGATAATGTCATGGGCTCGAGATGGAACCAGAGCGGTCAAACCCCCAATAAAAATACCCATACTGGCGAGATGCACAAAGCCGCACAATGCATAAGTTAAAATAGTCACTGACCGCTGGGTAAACGGTGAAGGGTCGGCAATCTGGGCTTCTGCCAGGGCAAAATAAGCGGATACTTCGGTTTCTATAAATCTTGAGCCTAAAATCTGGCTTGCCAGCTGCCATTCTTCGGGGTGTAGTCCCAGGAGGGCAGAAAAAGGTACGGTCAGCCAGCCCAGTAGGCTTTGCACGGAAAAGTTTTGCCCGAATGATTTAGCGAGTGCCAGATCTAACAAAGCTTCCAGGCCGAGTACCACTATCAAAACGGTGGCGATTCCCACGGCCATTTTAACTCCTTGAGAGCCCCCCTCCACCAGCGCGATCATGAAATTAGAGGGTTTTGGGGTATCGGTATCGGCAGGGGGCAATTCCCCAAGCGTTTCGGGTATCATCTGCTCTGGGTATGAAAGTTTGCTGGTAATAACGGCACAAGGAATGGAAATTAATGACGCAGAAACGAGGTGCCCTGCAATTTCGGGGAAAATATCGTGCAAGGCGATGACATAAATTCCCATAACTGTGCTGGCCACGGTTGCCATCATGCAGGTCATCAAGGTGAGTAGTTCAGAACGGGTCATCTTCATAAGGTAAGGTTGAATGGTCAGGCCAGATTCAATGCCGACAAAAATGTTTGCGGCGGCGGATAAAGATTCTGCTCCGGATAAGGCAAGCAGGCGATAGAAGATGTGAGCGAAAAAGCGGACTACAGCCTGCATGATTCCCAGATAGTACAGTCCTGAAATGGCTGCTGAAAAGAAAATTACGGAAGGAAGCACTTGAAAGGCAAGGACAAACCCTATTGAGGGTGTACCATCTGGCAAGGTCTGTCCCGGGCCCAAGGCAAGGGGACCAAATAGGAATAATGCCCCTTTCTGGGAAGCTGAGAGGAGGACTACTAGAAAATCATTGACCCACTGTAAAACGGATCGAGACCAGGAAATCCAAAACGTTAGCGTTCCCAAAATCCAAGCCAGCGCCATGCTTCCCATGATGGTTTTTGTATTGATCTTTTGCCGACTGCCGGTAACCCAGGCCATGAAAGCCACGAGAAAAAAACCGGCCAGTGAAATTAAACGGTAAATGCTTTCATCCATGATGTGAGAATTTAAGAAGGAGATTCAATGAAGAGTGGCAAAACTTCTGTAAGAACGTCACTTTATCTTTAGTGAAAAAATGGGTAGTAAATTTGGAAATCAGGAGTCAGGTTTATAACTCCAGATCCATGATTGAAATGATGCCGACAATTTTTCCATTTTGAGTTACGGAGTAATGGCGGATATTTTTTTCCACCATCTTTTTCCGTGCTTCTTCAAATGTGGTTGCTGCGTCAAGAGAAAAAATGGGTTTTGACATGACCTTGGAAACACTAACTCCTGCGGGGTCGGCGTTTTTCTCCAGCAATTTTATGAGGTCGGCTCTGGTAAAGATACCTATGTATTCTTCTCCCTGTTTTATGAGTATTGCGTCCGTGCCTTGTGAGGACATTTCATTGACCGTTTCTTCCACACTGGCAGAAGGGTGGATAGAATGCACGGTCTGCATGATAGATGAAATATGTTTGTCGGGCATCTTCTGGACTCTTGATCTTTTTTTCAAGGGCCAACGCGTGTGGTCTATAGATTACCATTAATAAAGAATTTTAAAAGTACTTCTAAAGTAATTATGGGGATATCCTTTCGGGAGTGGGCAGGCTAAAATAGGGATGGTTATTTAATTATTTAGTGAAAAGAAATTTTGAAAATAAGACCTTTAATAATTTTGCTATGGGCTTTTGCGGCCGGGTTGTTTTACCTTTGCCTGCAATCGATTGACTTGGGCCGGGCGTGGAACGAAATTGTCCGGGCGGATCCTTTGTGGTTGTTTATTGCTGTTTTTTTCAATGCCTGCATTTTGGGGATTTGGGCTTCGCTCTGGTACCTGCTCCTGCCGAAAAAAATTTCAGTGCCTTTTGCCAGGATTTTTCAAGCCAACTCTTTTATGTCCACATCCTGCAACACCATTCCTTTCCCCGGGGGGCATGCGGTCGGGGTCATGGCTTTGGTCCGAAGGGCAGAGGTGGGGCATACTGTGGCTTTATCGGTATTGGCGCTCGATCAACTCATGGAAGGCTTCGCCAAAATTTTTGTTCTGACTTTGGTGGCAATTTTTGTTCCTCTTCCAGAGCACATGGGGCAGGGAATACTGATTTTTGTAGTTGTTATAAGTATTTTTGCTTCAATCATGTTTTACCTGGCTCATAAAAAACCGCGCGTTCTTCGGGAGGGACAAGAAACTATATCTTTGACAGGCAAGATAAGGGCTTTTGTGTCACGTTGGTCCGCTCACCTGGAAGTTTTAAGGGATGTGCGAACCTTCAGTTCAGGTCTTTCACTGGCTCTTTTAATGATGCTTGCACAGACTTTGGGAATCTGGGCGGTACAAAAAAGCCTGGGCTTGGATCTTCCTTTCTGGGCTCCCATTTTAGTCATGGGTGCCCTGAATATGGCGACGGTTTTACCGATCACTCCTGGAAACTTTGGCATTTATGAAGGAACCGCTTTTCTGGTTTATAAATTTTGCGGACTCCCTCCGGAGTCTGCTTTAAGTTTGGCCCTCCTGCAACACCTTTGTTTTCTGGTTCCCATGGTAGGGACAGGCTATCTGGTGCTTTTGTTCCTGACCTCTGCTCAAAAGCAGAGCCTTTTAAAAGAAGAGTGGATCCCTGACGAAACTTAGCCGAGCTTTTTGGAGCAACGAAAACCCTCGCTCCACTTCCAGCCTGTTTTTCGCTAGAAAAAAAGATTTTTGATTTCCCTACAGAACCTTGAAATATTGACCCTTAGGTCTAAGAACCTTATAGGGGCGGATGGTATTTATAATGATAATCGGAACTTAATTTTTGCTGCGCAAATTTTAAACTCAGGAGCAGTTTCTAAAGGAAATTTTGGACTCTAGAAGGATTTATATAGTTCCTAAAGAAGTTGAAAATTTGATGGTTATTTATTTTATGGTAGGTATAGAATCTATAAGAAAATCAACATTTAATGTAGAACCATACCCCCCTATGGACGGGGTATAAATGTTGTTTTTGGCTGGGCTAGTGAAGGAAGATTTTTCAAACAGTTTTACTTTCCAGGTCAATCTGCATATTGGATTTTACGTTGCTTAAAGTTAGACCGAGAATAGTTTTGGTGCTATACTTTTGCCCAATAACGGGGTTTCCGGTGTCAAAATAAATCGGTTTGTGAGCTTGTTAACTGGATAAATCAATTTTCAAGATTCGTAGCGGGCTAAGGGCTTATTTTTTTAGCTCGGTAAAAACCTTGGCAGAGAATGAGACCCAGGTAAAAATTGGGAAGGTTCGTTGGATAACTTGATTGGCCTTGCCGCTAAAAATGTTGGAGGTTAACTGTTATGGCAGAGGGAAAAGTAAAATGGTTTAACGATAGTAAGGGTTATGGGTTTATTGAGTCTAGTGATGGGGAAGATTGTTTTGTTCATTTTTCTGAAATTCAGACAGAAGGATTCAAAACCCTTTCTGAAGGCCAGGCAGTAGAATTCGAAAAGAGCATGGGACAAAAGGGGCCTCAGGCATCCAAAGTAATACCCAAATAGATTTTGTTTGAGAATTAAAGCCAGCGGAGCATTGTTCCGCTGGCTTTTTTTGTCCATTTCCATTCCATTTGTCAGGGAATGGTCTGCTGCCAGGAAAATATTGTCCCCGCCACCAAAAAGTGGGTCCTTTGATTTAAAACGCTAAGGGATACTTTCACTTTCCTTAAAATTGACACGCGCCGAATTTTTTTGCTTAACAGTTCCATTCTTTACTTTCGAGTCATCCACTGAGCCAGATGGGAAAAGACCGAGAAATCCAAATTGAATAGAGCATCTTATTTGCCAACTAAGGAGTTCGCCGGAATTGAACCTTCCCCATATGCCTGAATACCTCAAGCGTGGATGAAGTGGTGAACGTCGTTAAGGCCATTGCTCCTGGTTTTGGCGGAATCAACTTGGAGGATATCGCTGCACCTCATTATTTTGAGATTGAAAGGAGATTGCAGGAGGAACTGGATATCCCGGTTTTCCATAATGACCAGCATGGAACGGCGGTTGTGGTTTCCTCTGCATTGATCAATGCCTTGAAACTTTTGAACAAAAAACCTGAAAACATCAAGGTTGTGGTTTTGGATACCAGTCCAATAATAAATAATTTGGTAAATGTAAAAAGCATTGGCGACCAACTTCATTTCCCAACAGGGATCAGTCTGTGTATACTTGCGTTGGTCTCTTTTGATGTCCTCTATTAAGGTTTTGTGATTTTGCCTCGCTCGCCTTCAATGCTTCGGGTATGAAAACAGTTCTTAGCTGGTGTTTCACAAAAATTACCCGCCGTTATCCCGGCACTCTGCTAATTCTGGCAATTCTTTTAAGTGGAATATCCATTTATTGGGCTAGTGGTTTAAGCTTCAACCCCAGGATGGATAATCTTCTTCCTCAGGATTTACCGTTAATCAAAGAATTTAATGAAGTGGTTGCGAAAACAGGCGGGTCCGGCCCGCTTGTGGTTGTCCTGGAGCAGTTGAATCCCATTCAGGCTCCTGAAGTGATTAGTAAACTGGCACGGGCTCTGCAAAAAGTTCCCGGAACGCATTTTGTCGATTCACAAGTACCCGAAGAGTTTTTAAAAAACCGTCAGCTCCTGTTAATTCCGAAGACAGAGTTGCTTCAGCTTGAATCACTGGTCGCGGAAGCGATTGACTATGCCCGGGGCCAATTTGGAGGGTTTTTGGGGGAGGATGAACTTTTCAATCCGGCTAAGCTGCAAACACTTGCTGACCGATACGATATTTTTGAAAACATCGATCCATATCATAAGGGAAAAAGGAAAAAAAATTATTATATCTTTGTCAAACCAATGGGACGGTCACCGATACAGATTTTACCGAGCAATATGTCCGATCCGTTCAAGAGACGATTGACCAGACCGGACTTGAAAAGGATATTCCTGAGCTGACTATCAATCTTACCGGTTCGCTGATTGTGCGGCTGGAAGAAAACCAGTTCATCAAGAGTGATCTTAAGAAATCTGCGGTGCTTGCGGCCTTGTTGGCGAGTTGTATCATCCTTATCTATACCCGATCCTGGTTTTCCATACCACTCATAATTTTCCCCCTATTGCTGTCGCTGTCTTATACCTTTGCCCTGACGTGTTTGTTCATCGGCCACCTGAATATAATTTCCGGTTTTCTGGTAGCTATATTGATGGGGTTGGGGATCGATTATGGCATTCACCTTTATATTCGTTTCAAGCAGGAACTGCTCAAAGGTAAAACCATTGCCGTAGCGACTGAGCTGGTTGCGACTCAGGTGGGGAGGTCAGGGCTGATAGCGATGCTGACCACGATGAGTGTTTTTTCAATCTTAAGTTTCTCGGATTTTCAGGGATTTGCGGAGTTCGGGAAAATTGCCACGCTGGGTATCGTCTGTGCATTTTTGAGCTACTTTTTCATTTTTCCGGCGCAGGCTTTGTTTTATGACAAAATTCATTGGTTGAGAAAGCCCCGGCCCAGGTTGTTCACCTTTAAAATTTCCAAACTGTATTTCACCACGCCCTATTTCCTTTCTGCCATGTTCCTCTTCTTAATGGTTGCGAGCTTGTTTCTTCTTCCCGGACTCAGGTTCGAGTATGACTTTCAGAAACTGAGGGGAGAGTCACCCGCCAGCGAGTATGAGACGGTCACCACAGACGATTTCGGCTATGCTTTTTCACCCACCTTGATCCTGACAGAGGAAAAGGGAAACCTGTTTGAAATCCATACAGCTCTGGAGGAAATCAAACACAAAGGTGGGGATAAGACCATCATAGGTCTTCAGTATTCTTTAAATATATTCAGTCGTGAGGAGTATGAATCGAAGAAGGATGCGATCGCCCGGATTCGAAAAATGTTTTTGGAAAACGAAGATATCATCAAATTTTCGTTGGGGAATGATCGCTATGAAAATTTTAGAAAGCTGGTCAATGCCGAGCCGTTTGACGAAAACCGGGTACCCTCTAATTTACAGAAAAAACTCCGCGCTGGAGATGATTATCTGGTTTTGTTGCTTTCTCCCGCAGATAAAAATTTTTTTCGTGTTGAAAATATTTATCAGTTGGAAAAGGAAGTGGCAGAATTGAAGCGCAGGATGGCTGAAAAAAATATCAAGATTTCTGTGTTGAATGAAAACCTGATCGCCGCTGAAATACTGGATTGGGTCAAGGACAAGGGCCCGGTGGCGATGGCTGCCGCTTTCGCGTTGGTTTTCCTCATTCTTTTAGTGGACCTTCAGAGTATTCGTTTAGCCGTCATCACTTTCCTGCCTCTTTTTACCGGTCTGGTTTTGACCGGTGCGCTCATGTCCGTTTTTGGTGTGAAGTTGAATTTCATCAACATTGTCATGCTCCCTTCTATCGTGGGAATCATGATTGACCATTGCATATATCTCAGTCACCATATCCTGGATTATTCCAAAGGTGCTTCGCTCAAGTCGTTGCAGGAAACAGGAAGCGCCATCATATTATCGGCCTTGACCAGCCTTGCGGGTTATGCCAGTTTGAATATTGCCCATCATCAAGGGATCAGGTCCATTGCCACGGTGGTGGAGTTGGGGATAATAACCTGCACGATTTGCGCCCTGTTCATGCTTCCGGCCCTGTTTGAGCTTCGTAAAAGCAGGTCGTCCTTTACCCGTTTTACAAAGGATTAGGAATCAGGGATTAAATGAAACGCTATTGAAATTTCAGGGATTTATTAAAAAAAGGTTGAATGATGCGTGTCGGAATTATTTTTGTATTTATTTTATTGGTTGGATGTGCCGAGGACCGCAAGTTCGAAGACTTTACCCATGAAGACAGTGGTAAGGCAGAGCAGGAATTCCTGGAAGACTCTAGAGAATGTACGGCGGAAAAAGATAAGCACAGCCACAAAATCCAGGGCCGTGAATTCGGATTTGAAGGTGAGCATACGGGATACCTGGGTTGCATGAAACTAAAGGGCTGGGACCAGAAAACAACCTCTTGATCTATGGGACGGTGTTCCCCCATGCTCTTTGAATTATGGCGATGAGGTGTCCTCGTATTTCAGGACTGTATTTAATTGGATTTGATTCGATAAAAGGTGTCGCCCAGTTGGAAAGGGCTCCCGCTTCTGATGACGCCGCAAAACCTGTGAACCTGATCATCATCCAGGTTTTTCAACACCTGCTCCAGTAACTCCTGATAGGAAATGTCTTGCCAGGAAAAAAAATCTGACGACCGTTCCAGGGAAAATCCGGAGATATCTTCCATTTCAATATTATACTTGTCTTTCATAATTTTCAGGCTTCTACTTTGTGGCCAGTTTGAACCAGCTTATCATATTTGAAGTTAGCTATTCCACGCAAACGATTTTTCGTGGTTGTTATCCCTTGTGACCTCTGCTATTTTCGCAGGATCACTGAAAACATTGTCCAGGTTTTATTATGCTATTAGTCATTGATGTCGGCAACTCCAATAATGTGATCGGCTTGTTTTCCGGTAAAAAGCTCCTGACCCATTGGCGAATTCGTACGGAATGGAACCGGACAGCCGATGAGTACTGGGTTTTGATCAAGGAATTTATCCTGTTGAACAATGTTGAGGCAGAAACAATCGATGATATTGTTATCGCCTGTGTGGTTCCTCCTCTGGTTCCCATTTTGCAGGACATGGCAAGAAAATATTTTTCCTGCGAGCCTCTGGTGGTGGGGCCAGGTATTAAAACGGGAATTTCCATTCTTTACCGCAACCCTGCCGAAGTGGGTGCTGACCGGATTGTCAACTCGGTGGCGGCATTCGAGAAGTTTGGTGGGCCATTGATCATTGTGGATTTTGGCACCGCCACAACCTTTGATGTGGTGTCCAAAAAAGGAGAATACCTGGGAGGCGCTATTTGCCCGGGGATTCAGATTTCTCTGGAGGCCCTGTTCAAACACACCGCCAAATTGCCCCGAATCGATATGGTGATTCCGGAAAATGTCATTGGAAAATCAACCGTAGAAAGTATCCGTTCCGGTGCGGTCTATGGTTTTACGGGAATGATTGAAGCTCTGGTTCGGCAAATCAAAAGTGAATTGGGGCAGAACGCGCATGTGGTGGCTACAGGGGGAATCGTTGACTGGATTGTCTCAAAAACAACGGTTATTGATACGCTGGATCCGTTTTTAACTTTGGAGGGTTTGCGCATCATTTACGAAAAAAATCATCCGGAGAAGCTGAACTAGGTGGGCAAACACAGGCTATGGCAGACTTAAGATTTGCAGTTAGAGGAGGAGACTGAAATCTGAAAAGTCTGAGATAACCTGTGTTTAAGGATTTTCGTTAAGCTTTTATAGACCGAGAGCCCTTGCGGATGAACAAGCGCACCATCCGGGGATCGTCTTCGATATCCGAAATTTTATAGCCCTGGCCTTCAGCCCATTTGGAAAAGGCCTCAGTTAAATTTCTTTTTTTATCGATAATAAGTTCCAGGATTCCGTTTTTTTTGACACGGCTGAACTCTTTCGATGCTAATTGCAATGCGCTGAAAAATGAAAGTCCGCGTATATCGATTGTTTTGAATGTTTCCATCTATTGTTCTCCCATTTTCATCCCAAGCCTTGATCTGCCTGGACAGTCTTTAATCATTAACTAAAGGTATTTTAGAAAACCAAGATTAAGGAACTGTTAATCTGGAATTAATTTTTTTTAATTTTTTGGGCAAAATCCCCTTGGAAGTGGGAGTAGTTTTTGAAATATAAAGAGTTATTGGATTTTAGAGGCTGGTGGAGAAAAGTAACAAATGGACTCGCGAAAGTGGGAGCTTTTCCGACCCGTTTTCCGTTGAGCTTCTGAAAGACAAGCTGTTAGTATGAATAGCGTTTCACGCTATTTAGAGGGGGCTGTTTTTTTTAAAGCATTCAGGAGAAATTAATGGGTATCGAACGAGGTGGAGATTCGGAGTATGAAGAGTACAAGCCTTCTTTTGAGGAGAAAGCGGAAAAATGGCAGAAGACTCTTCAGTCAATGTTGGAAGAAGAGCCGGACTCACTCAAACTTTCGGGAAAATATATTTCCAACGATGATGTGAAAATCATTTGTGATTATGAGGGACTCAAAAAGGTGCGGGTTCTCGATCTTGCCGACAATCAGATCAGTGACGAGGCGTTGCTTTTTCTTTTTGAGTCGGAAAATTTGGCTCAACTTGAGGAACTCTATTTGGGCATCAATTTCCTGACCGGTCAGGGGCTTACGGATGTCGCCCAATCCAATAAGATCAAACTGAAAAATCTGAAAACACTGGTTATTTCCGATAACCGCCTTACCGATTCTTCCGTGGCGGATTTTTTCCGGTCTGACAATTTTCCCAGCCTGGAATCTTTGGATGTGGGGTGGAATGAGGTTGGCAACGAAACGGCCAAAGTGCTTGGGGAGACAACGTCCTTTTCCGGATTGAAGAAGCTGATACTTGAGCGCAGTTATATTGAGATCGAAGGCCTGAAAGAAATGGTTCAGGGAGACCTTATGGAGCAATTGCAGGAACTGAATCTTTCAGCGAATAAGCTGAAGGACGAAGGGGTTGAGGTTCTTGCCTTGGCTCCGAAATGGAAGGCTCTCAAGGTTTTGCGGCTTTCGCAGAATATGTTTGGTGATAAAGGTGCCAAGGTCTTGGGGGAATCGGCCTCGCTGGCCGGGTTGACGCATCTTTATGCCGGGAGAAACTATTTTGGCAATGAAGGGGCGCAGATGATTCATGAAAGTAAGACCCTGACCAACCTCAAAACGCTGGTGCTAAAAGAAGGTGTGGAGGAAGATGCTGGATTGGTTAATTACTCGCGTCCGGAACTGCTTCGCCCCGATGACCCCAACTCAATTTAAACGCACAACCTCACCTCAGCCTCCCTCGCAAGATGCTTCGATGTACCCCATGCCCCGCGAGACCTTTGCATAACCCCGAGATTACCCCTGCGGGGCACGAAGTTTAAGGAAAAATATCACGTCTTCGTCACGTTGTTCCTCAGAATGACAAAATAGCTCTTTACTGTCATGCTGAGTTTGTCGAAGCATCTTGCTTTTCTATTTTATCGACTTACGCAAAGGTCTCATGCCCTGCAAGGGTAAGTCACATGCACATTAAGTCCAGCGAGTTATACCCATCATTTGCCTTCATGCCCCGAATGGGGTATCACGCTGGCTTGCACGGTTACCACAGCCATCCTCTAAAAAAATAAATTATCTTTATTTTCAAGGTGTTACAGATTACTATTAATTCGGAAAGTCTAATTTTTACCTTTCGGTTTCAATTTTTCCAATCAATAAGGGGAAGTTAGTGCTCATAAAAGGTTCTTTATTCACAAGGGAATTTTTGATTGATGGAATCCTGGAACATGAAGAATGGAAAAATCTTCAAGAAAGTGAAATCAATGATTTTCGAGCCAAACTCCACGCAATATTTACAGACTTCCCCATAAATGGAAACCCCATTGAATCGACAACAGAGAAGGATTTAATTGAACCCGTAATCGAGGCTTTGGGGTGGGACTCCTACCTGACGCAACAGACCACTTCTAAAAAAGGGCGCAAAGATGTACCAGACTATCTGTTATTCCCCAACGCGGAATCCAAGCAAAATGCCAATAGCGAAAAACAACAGGCGAAACGATATAGATATGGGCTCTCCATATTAGAAGCAAAAGCCTGGGAGATTCCTTTAGATAAAAAGGGAAAGGAGTTTGACGACAGAATTCCATCCAACCAGATTTTGCGGTACCTCAGCCTTGCCGATATACAATCAGACAGAAATATCAAGTGGGGCATTCTTACCAATGGAAGGAAATGGCGTCTGTATTTTCAAGATGCCCAGTCCCGCTCGGAAGATTTTCTGGAAATCGATTTACCCGCCACTCTTGGGCTCAAGGATATACAGATAGACCTGTTTGCATTTGAGGATTCCAAAGAACAAGACTGGCTGAAAGTGTTTTATATTCTTTTTGGCCGCAAAGCGTTTTTAAAAACTCCGCCGCAAAACTCATCTTTCCATGAGCGGGCTCTTGAAAAGGGAAGGTTCTGGGAGTCCCAGGTCGCTCAAGACATGGGATATGGGGGCGATCCTTTTATCTGGGATGAAGAAGACCGCCGCCACCGCAAGGCGAAGCTGGATGCCCTGTTTTTCAACCTTTACGAAATCAGCGAAGAAGATGCCGCCTATATTATGGACACTTTCCCCATCGTCCAACGGCACGACGAAGAAGCCTTTGACGGCAGGTATTACACTAAAGACCTCATTCTGGCTTATATGAAAGCCCTGAAAGCCGGCGACACGGAAGCTAAGATAAAATTGTGATTATTCTGTGAGGGGAAATGGGATTTTTCCCCGGATAGTCAATTTTATTTTTCGGTCTTATTTAAGGATTTTGCCAAAAAACTGATGAATGAAATTTGCTCTAATGCATTTTCTGGATTATCATCAATTAAACCATGAGCTCGCGGGTTTCTTAAGGCTGACATTACACCTGCAAATAAAAACATCATTCCTCGTTGCTCACTTTTATCCGAATCCGTCTTCATTTCGTTAAACTTTAGAATCGGTTTGTCTGGGCTGAAGACTTTTAGCATTAAATCTGTTCCATCAAGATCATCCCTTCCACTACGTAATTTCACCAAAAGGTTTAATGCTTTGCACGCATTTTCAATAGCATTTGAATAATGTTCGTTCTTGAATAAGTCGGCAGACGCTCTTTCAATTTCAGGATGAAGTGCCAAATCACCAAATGCATTTAAAGCTTTTCCACTTTGTGTTTCCCCCAAGTCATCCAGGTTTTCTTTAAACAAATCAATAATCGTTGTTAAGTTAGATATAGCACTTTCTACATGATCCCTCACTGCCTCTTTCACTTCACGTAACGGCTTCTGTCGGTTTGTGCATGGAATATACATACCTAAATTAACCCTATATTGGCCATATTCTATGGTGTTGGCCCCAAAGATACCCCTTAGTGTATCGTTCACTTTGTTCGTTAATGCTTCAACGCGGGATTCATACGGTTTTTGAATGGTATTGATATCTAGTTCTTTTAATTCAATTATCCTGCGCTCTAATTTAGGAATAGCAGTTTTCATTTGGGTTGGGTTTAAATCAGCTGATTTTGGCATTAAAAATTCCTTATTATGGGTTCTCGTTTCATGTGGTGTGGGCGGGATGAGATGTTTGTTGTTATCACAATAGTGAATCGTAGTGGTGGGTTCTATCCTGAAATTCCTATAGAGTTTCCATGTAGCTTTGGTTCGCTATACCTTGACATAAATTTTTCCGTAACGGTGGATAGCCGACTCCGCAGGACCAAGTTACCAGCGGAGGTACTCCGCTAGAAAACTTTAAGCTTTTCCAGCTTGGTGAGTTTCGGGGAATTTTTTAAAGCTGCTTTGGCTTCTTCAGATTTAACCCGGTTGCCCCCCAGATGCAGATAGGTCAGATTGCAGAGATTGTCTGAATTGGCAATGGCCAAAGCACCTTCATCGCCGACCCGGTTATCAACCAGATTCAGGTATTCCACTTTTGTCAGCACCGAAGATTGGGCCAGGGCTTTGGCTCCCTCAGCGGTGATGCCATTGCATTCCAGGTTCAGGGTCACCAATTCTGAAAAAACTTCTGCTTGGGCGATGATTTTAGCGCCTTCATCTCCCAGGTTATTGGAACCCAAATGAAGGTCTTTGACTTTAGGTAGGAATGGGGACGCGACGAGAATTTTTATCCCCTCCGGTCCAATATGATTATGCGTAAGGATCACGCTGGAGATGGTTTTGATGAAATGGAAGTTGGCGATCATTGTAGCCAGATCGGGGCCGTGATTTTCTTCGATTTTTCCGGTTTTGGAAAACAGGTAGGCATCCTGGATTTTAAGAACTTTTTTGTCCTTAATACTTTCAAACAGGATTTTTTCTTTTGGCGAAAGGTCTTTTCCTTCACCGCCATAGTTTTCGCCGTCGTTACAGAGCTCTTCCCAGTTCTTGACCTTGTCTTGCATAGTGCTTAGCGGGATAACCTCTTGTGTCTCGCGCAACCCGAACCATTGCCCATATCACAAGCCTTTAAATAAAACTGTAGCGCTTTTTTCTGGCGTCCTTCCTTATAGTTCAGGCTGCCCAGGTTGAAGCATGCCGGGTCTTCACCCGCGTCACAGGCCTTGGTATACATTTTTCGCGCTGCTTTGAACTCTTTGCTGTAGGGATTCCCTTTCATGGCCAGGAGATTGCCGCCGTTGGTGCATCCGGTCATATAGCCGGCATCACAGGACTTGGCGTAAAACTCAAGGGCTGTCTTCAGGTCTCGCTCAATAATGCGATAACGTTCGCCCATTTTAAAACATGCTGTTGAATTGCCTTTTTCACACAGTGCTCTTTTTATTGCGGTCTCTTTATCATCGCCAGCCCAGACTCCAGACGTCTGGATAAAAATAGCCAATACCGTTAAAAATATAATTTTTTTCACAATTTGCCCTTTCCCCGCTGAATGGTTGGCCCAAGAGAATGTGAAAAATGGGTTCTCCGAGAAACCCGATTATACCATAGGGGGTTTATGTAAGAAGAAAAAGACAGTTTTTGCCTAAACTAAGGTTTCGTTTGCATCGGCAGAAATATTGCTTTACTCTTTTTGCGTTATTGAAATCAAAGCTTTTTAGATAGCCGGGCTCTGTCAGGGTCACTAATCTGTCAGGACTACTGATTAAGGAACCCTGAGAAGTCTGCACCCATACAGGATACAGGTCGTTGAATATTGTCATGCTGGGTTACAGGGGAACCGGAAAATCGGTGATTGCAAGAATTCTTTCTGAAGAACTGGGGAGAAAACTGTACCGAGTGGATGATTTGATTGTCCAAACTGCCGGGAAACCCATCCCCGAAGTTGTGAAACAGGAAGGCTGGCCGGGTTTTAGAAAATTGGAATCAGAAATTGTGAGCCGGGTG
Source organism: Nitrospina sp. LS_NOB (assembly GCA_001542995.1). Classification (GTDB taxonomy): domain Bacteria; phylum Nitrospinota; class Nitrospinia; order Nitrospinales; family VA-1; genus LS-NOB. The sequence goes on along the minus strand of LFLA01000019.1, from coordinate 36,613 downwards.
GTCGGAGAGGCTCGGGACTGTATTATTGATTGTGGTGGGGGAGTGGTGCTTGACGACAATAATATAGTTCTCCTGAAAAGAGAGGGGAAATGCGTTCTGCTCACGGCGAGCCTGTCTACGATCATCAGGAGGACCAAAAAAGACCGCAATCGACCTGCTCTTAAAGAAGGTCTCAGTTTTGAGGAAGAACAGAAAAAAATTCTTGCTGACCGGCATGAAAAATATCAGTCTGCTGCGGATTATATTTGCGACACCACCAGCCGAAGACCGGGAGAAACAACTCATGACATCATCGCCTTTTTTAAAGAGCAAGGATGGCTGAAATGATCAGTCCTCTTTTCGAAAGCCTGATCAGAAACAGCTTGACAGTTCTGGCTGAGGAACCAGACGACTCCACCGCCATGGTCTGGAGCGAGGCCGAGGCCAATGCCGAGATTGAAAACAGCGAAAATGCTATCTATAAGCTCGACCTCGTTGACAAGGAAGTGCTCATAGAAGAAGTCGAGGACCTTTTGGCCTACGACACAATCCGCAAAGTTAAGGAGTTGTGGCTGGATAAAAATGAATTTGGCAATGAGGGGGTAGAGGCACTGGCAAATTCGCCCCAGCTTAAAAAACTGATGGTTCTTTCTCTGGCTCATAACAAACTCACGAACTACTCGGCGCAATCCATAGCCGCGTCACCTTATCTGGGCCAACTACAGAAACTTTTTCTCCAGAGTAACCGGATCGGTCTGGAAGGCTTGAAAGCGTTGACGGAGTCAGAAGTTCTTTCCAATCTGCAATTGCTTTACCTCAACCTCAATCCGGTAGGACCTGCCGGTGCAGAGATTCTTGCGGGAGAATCTAGATTGCAAAACCTGCGCGAACTTTATTTGCAGAAAACGGGTTTGGGGTTGGGGGGTGTTAAGGTGTTATGCGAGTCCAAAAACTTTCAGGAACTGACTCTGTTGTCCCTTGCGGCAAACGGATTGGAAGATAGCGCTGTGGATTTGCTTTGCTGTTCAGAGGCGTTCCCCCGTTTAATCACTCTTGACCTCTACCAAAACCGGATCAGTGATCGAGCTGTGGATCAACTTAAGGCCTCTCCCAACCTTAAAAGCGTCCGGGCGTTTCAGGTAGACTGGCGAGGGTGACTGAAATGCCGCTCCCCAGTAAAAAAATAATCCTAAAACATTTTGATGAGAGAGACGCCGTGATGGCCCGTGTGATACGCCGGATGGGTCCCTTCAAGTTGAAACGGAACCGAAATTATTTTCAGGTATTATGTAAAGCCATTGTTGCGCAACAGATTTCGACGAAAGCCGCGGAATCCATCACCCATCGTTTTCAAAATCTTTTTACCGGTAGCCGGCCCACTCCAGAAAAAGTACAGGGCTTGTCAGAAAAACAATTGCGGGAAGTGGGACTGTCGAGCCAAAAGGTGAAGTATATGAAAGACCTCAGCGCGAAATTTCTCGATGGCAGTGTTCGCCCTCACCGTATGGCTTATCAGAACAATGAAGAAATTATCCGGCAGTTGACCGATATTTATGGCGTTGGACGGTGGACGGCGGAGATGTTCCTGATCTTTTCTCTGAATCGGCTGGATGTTTTGCCGGTTGGGGATTTAGGGCTCCGGGCCGGAGTGAAACAACTCTACAATATGAGGGCCTTACCCACTCCTGATAGAGTGCGTGCTTTGGGGAAAAAATGGCAACCGTTCGAAACGGTGGGGACCTGGTATACCTGGCGTATGCTGGATGAGGGAATTGTGGCGTATTAAGAGTGTCTCTTTAAGAAATTTGCGGGAGGGTTCATGGACTTTATTGATGAAAAGATAGAACAATATGCCTTTGACCACACCAGTGATGAAGGCGAGCTGTTAAGAAGGCTTGAAGAGGAAACTTACCAAAAACTGGAAATTCCTCAGATGACGACAGGCAGGCTAGAGGCCCGGCTTTTAAAACTGCTGGCGCGACTGGTCGGAGCTCGGCGCATTCTGGAAATTGGCACCTTTGGTGGGTACGGCGCTTTGTCGATGGCCGAAGCTTTGCCGGAGGATGGAACTCTGGTGACCTGTGAAATGGACCCTGTGGCGATTGCCTTTGCGCGGAAATATTTTGCTGAAAGTCCGCATGGAAAAAAAATAACCCTGCTGGAAGGCCCGGCGCTGGAATCGATCAAAACGCTGACTGGCCCGTTTGACATGGCCTTCATCGATGCGGACAAACAGAACTACAGCAATTATTATGAAGCCATCTTCCCATTGATTCGTCAGGGCGGATTGATCGCCGTGGATAACGTTCTGTGGAGTGGCCGGGTGCTTGATCCAAAAGACGATTCAGACAGGGCCATCCACCAGTTCAATGAGCGGGTCATTAAGGACCAGCGGGTGGAATCGGTTCTGCTGACAGTGCGGGACGGCTTAAACTGCATCATAAAAAACTGAACCACCCATTTTAAAAAGGCTGGAAATATGAAGATAATTTTGTTAGGAGCCAGTGGAATTATTGGAAGTGAAATTGCTCAAGCTTTATCTCCAAACCATGAAATTGTACGTGCAGGACGAAATGGAGATGTGAAGGTAGATTACACGGACACTCGGTCTGTGAAAGCAATGTTTGAACAGGTTGGAAAATTCGATGCTCTTATAGCTGTCGTTGGTCGTGATAGTGCGTTTAAACCTTATGAAGACCTGATGGATGAGGACTTTGACTATGGGTTTCAAAGGAAATTTATGGCGCAAATCAATCTGGTGCGAATTGGAACACCGTATGCCAATGATTCCGGTTCATTTACCTTATCTAGTGGATACCTCAGTGACTACCCGAATCCCGCCAGTGCGGCCACTGGCCCCTTTAATGCGGCAGTCGATTCTTTTGTTCGAACAGTAGGGCCAATGTTGCCTTGAGGGATACGCCTCAACGTTGTCAGTCCGGCGCCAGTTGTATCGCCTGAAGAATCAGGTCGTGGAGTAGTAACAGCTGCCCAGGCAGCAGCCGGATATGTTCAAAGTATTGAGGGAACAATGAATGGTGAAGTGTTACGTATGTGGGGCGGTCTTGAAAATGAACCTCGTCGTTAACTCATAAATTATTCACATTCAACCACGTAAGGTTCTCTGTCAAGGTTGAACCCCTGCATGGGGTGTGTTAGTTTGAAAAAAATAAGAGCACTTTCATAAATCTAAATTAACTCGAATTCAAAATACTTTTTATGGCAGAAACTTTAGGCAGTCTGGTTGATAAACTTTCAATTAAAAACCTGCGCATCTGGCATCTGGATGAGGCGTTGGAAAATGCAGAAGCTTCGAAACGGCAGGAACTCCAGGCAAAACGGGATCTGGCGGACAGTCAGAGACAGGATCTGATGAAAGAGGTGGATGGCTTTCTCGGCGCAGCGCTCAGGGGGGAAGTGCGCATTCGGGATAAAAAAATCAAGATGTATACCAACACCAATGTCTCGTCCTCCGACGCAATCAAAGAGTTGGGCAATGCGGTGAGCGAGTTGGCTTGCCGAAATATCAAGCTCTGGCATTTGGAAGACGAGGTCCGCAGAACAGATTTGCCGGATGCCACAATTGTTCAAACCAAAAGGAAGATCGACGCGACCAATCAGGAACGCAATGATCTTATGGATAAGGTCGATGAGATTCTTTCCACCGCTCGGCACCAGCGTGACGCTGGACCCAATGAGCAATAATGTTCTCGGCTTCGTAAGTTTTTGCTATCTGCTTCCCCTGCCATAAAAAATCCAACCCTCCCTCAGTCCCTCCCTATGAAGGGAGGGAGGATACAAATTTTTCAAAGGCCCGTGAGTAAAGCGAGCGTTGGCCTCCCATTGCCTCCGGCGGCTCGCCGGGCTAAAGGTAGGTGTCGAGCAACTCTTTCCTTTTCTGGTCATACTCTTTTTCATCGATCAGGTTTTTCTCATGCAGGTCTTTGAGGAACTGAAGTTTCTCTTCCAGGGCGGGGTCAGGACTTTTTGCGGGTGAGTCGCCTTCATTTACAGGCGCCCTTGATAGAGCTTTCGTTTTATTTTTGGAAGAATGAAGGCTTTTCTGTCTGGTGTTTTTCTGCCGGGGGCTTCTTTTGATTTTCGAAGAAACCAACTTGGCGATGATCCAGTTTTCCTGAGCCTGGGTTCCCAGAAGTTTGTGGACCGCATGATACTCCTGCCCCGACTGCGGAACCATTCGCCAATTGATATTTCCGAAACTGGTGTAAGATCGTCCGAAAAAGTTCATTCCTTTTATGGAGTCGAACCGCCAATGGATGTATTCCTTGCTGGCGAAAAGGTCTCCCGCTGTAGTCCCTCGCGAGGTTTCAAGTTCATAGTGAATGATTTTATGATTCGGAACGCGCTGAATGGCTTTTGTGAGCAGGCGTCCGATGCGATCCAGGTCTTGCGGGAGAAACACGGGGTTTTTCTTGCCAAATAGAGAGAGTTCTTCAAAGACCAGAGATTTTAAATATCTCCGAACGTCAGCCTCCGATAATTTAACGGGATGGCTGAGTTGTATTTTATTGACGGGGGAACCTGCTGAAGTCTTGTCCCTGTAGGAGAGCGTGAACCCTTTGGTTTTGAGCTTTTTCTCCGGGGTCGATGCGCAACCCAAAATAAGTCCTGAGCACAAAGCCAGGGTGAGAATTAAAATTAGATGTCGGTGATGTTTCATGATTGCCAGTCAATAAGCAAGTGTTTGCTCATGGTTTTTGCGCGACCAGCGAGGCGAATGCTTTGGGATTCTCATCCACTTCCCGGTATCTTAAAATATGAAAATCGCTAAATGCCTGAAGCAATTCGTTAGCTTCCAAAACCCATTCCTTTTTGAAACTGCTGTATTTCAGGTAGTCGAGGGTAAAGGTTTCGTAAAAAAGCAAACCGCCTGACTTTAGTGTTTGGCGGATTCCCGAAAACAGATTGCGATCCAGAAAGTTGAAACAGAGAACCAGATCGTATTCATTTTCCTTAAGAGAGTTATTATCCAGATCGGCGAGAACTGTTGTAATCTTAGCGTTTTTTTCCTGTGCCAAGGTCTGGGCTTTCCGCAACCCATTTTCTGATATGTCGAGGCAAGTAACTTCATAACCTTTGCTGGCGGCAAAAACGGAATTTCTTCCTTCGCCTCCGGCGATGTCCAGGGCTTTTCCGTTTCCGTCCAGAAGCCCGGCGTTTTCTTCAAGCCAGCCACTGGGTTCTTTGCCGGTTATGTACTCGTCGGCGTCGTATTTGCTGTCCCACTTTTCTTTATCTTTCAAAGACATGCGAGTTTTCCTGGGGCTGGATTTGTCCTTGGAATCATTATATAATGCGGTCAAATATTGAAAGCAAGCTTACAGGATATATTCCTTTGTGTCGATGGGCGTTTTCTTGACAAGAGGGGCTTTTTTGCCTATTATAATCGTTTTATCCAATGTTGGGACGGATGGGGGGGGGTTCCTGAGTGGAACCGCCCTTATTGTTTGATTTTAAGGAGTGACTGGAAATGATAGCAGTGGTTAAAACGGGTGGCAAACAATACAAGATATCAGAAGGCGATGTCATCCAAGTTGAAAAGTTGGAAGGCAATGTTGGAGAGACCATTAACCTGGATAAGGTTCTTATCTGCGGGGAAGGTGGTTCGATCAAAGTTGGCACTCCATACGTAAAGGGTTGCACTGTAGCGTGCGAGGTTACCGAGCAATTGAGAGGCAAGAAAATTATTGTTTTTAAGAAACATCGGAGAAAAAATTACCGGCGCAAGAATGGCCATCGCCAGTCCTTGACACGCTTGAAAATTACCGGAATTACCGCTCCATAACCAGAGGAAATCATGGCACATAAAAAAGGACAAGGCAGTACCTCAAACGGTCGTGACAGCCGGGGTCAAAGGTTGGGTGTGAAGCGGTTTGGAGGTCAGGCCGTCAAAGCAGGGGAAATACTGGTTCGCCAGCGCGGTACCCACTTCCACCCGGGAAGCAATGTGGGTTTGGGAAGTGATTATACGATTTTTGCGAAAATTGAGGGTGTGGTCAAATTTGAACATCGGGACCGCAAAACGCAAAAGATCAGCGTCTATCCACAAACACAAAACTGAATGCATCTCACCACTTGGCGTGGCCAGCGTGACGCTGGACCCAGTGCGCAATAGCTTTTCTGGCGAGCAAAGAGTTATCTCGGCCCAACAAGTTCTTGCCCAATTGCCTCCCTCGCTAGAGGGCGTGACGCTGGACCCGGTGCGCAATAGCTTTTCTGGCGAGCAAAGAGTTATCTCGGCCCAACAAGTTCTTGTCCAATTGCCTCCCTCGCTAGAGGGCGTGACGCTGGACCCGGTGCGCAATAGCTTTTCTGGCGAGCAAAGAGTTATCTCGGCCCAACAAGTTCTTGCCCAATTGCCTCCCTCGCTAGAGGGCGTGATGCTGGACCCGGTGAGCGATGACTCTTTCTGCTAGTAGCAATTTGTCTTGGCGAGATGAGTCCTTGCTCAGTTCCCTCCCACGGAAGTGGGCGGCTTGATGAGCCCTTTCTCATTTATTTCAAACCCGAACAATTAAAGAGCTCTTTTTTATAGGGGGCTTTCTGTCATGTTTATTGATCAGGTCACCATAACCGTGCAGGCGGGGAATGGCGGAGACGGCTGTAGTAGTTTCCGCAGGGAAAAGTATGTTCCCATGGGAGGACCCGATGGTGGGGATGGAGGCCGGGGGGGTGATGTTGTGCTTGAGACCGACCCCAATCTTTCCACCCTGATCGATTTGCGCTACCAGAAGATTTATAAGGCGGAACATGGAAAACCGGGCCGGGGCCAGCAGATGACCGGGAAAAGCGGACAATCCCGGGTCATACGCCTTCCGCCGGGAACTCTGGTCAAAGATAAGGATTCGGGGGAGTTGCTTGTCGATCTCAATCAGGCCCATCAGCAATTTGTCATTGCCGAAGGTGGTGATGGAGGGCGTGGAAACTTTCGCTTCAAGTCTTCCATTCAGCGTGCTCCGAAAAAGCTCGAAACGGGCTGGCCCGGTACAAGCAGGACCCTTTTTCTCGAACTCAAACTTCTGGCCGATGTGGGAATCATTGGATTTCCAAATGCTGGCAAGTCCACTCTCATCTCAAAAATCTCCAACGCCCGGCCCAAGATAGCAGACTATCCTTTTACTACCCTTGTGCCCAATCTGGGTGTGGTGAGGCTGGAAGAAGGAGAGTCTTTTGTTGCTGCCGATATTCCGGGATTGATCGAAGGGGCACATACAGGGAAAGGGCTCGGACACCAGTTTTTAAAGCATATCGAGCGTACCCGTCTGCTTCTTCACTTGATAGATTTTTCAGACCCGGACGGGGAAGCCATTTTGAGCCGCTATCACAAGCTGCAAGATGAATTGAAACGTTTCAGTCCAGTGCTATCGCAGAAGCCACAAATCCTGGTAGCCACCAAGGCGGATGACCCTCAATCGCAAAAAAATATCGATGCTCTGCAAGCGTCCATGACCGAGTTGAACCCTGCGTTTTTTCTGATCTCGTCTTTAACCGGTGAAGGAATTCAGCCACTGCTGTGGAAAATCAAGGAAGGACTTCCTAAGGAGGGGCTTTCTGAGGAAGAACAAATCACCATGTTGTACAGGGAGCGGGAAACCTGAAAAATGAACGGTATAAGGGCTATTTTGCTCTACACTGAGCGTCATGCATAACAAAAAGGAGAATAGCGATGATGAAATTTACAGTATTACTAATCACCATTAGCGTTCTAGGTGGCTGTGTAGCACAGCAAGCATTGATAAAGCAAACCACATCGGGATAACCGGAAGGCATCTTTAGAAACTCAACCACCGAGGAAGTAAAAGGAAAAATACTTGATGGTTGCGTTAGTCACGGAATGATGGTTTCAGAAGCAAGCTCAAACCAAGTTGTTTGTGAAAAAACGATGACCGGTGGTGATGCCGTTTTAGCTCAAATGCTTGTGGGCAATTCCTACTTAACAACACCAGTCAGAAAACTGCGCTTTATAATTTACAAACTAAATCAAAATGTAAAAGTAACAGCACAAGAATGGTTTCAATCGCAAATGGCATTCGGGCAGGTTAATAAACAAGAACTTAAAAGCAACAACCAAAGAAATGACATACAAAATTTTCTTTTTCATTTGGGGGCTGAGTAGCACATCACAAGGGAAATGTGCTCGGACGGCTAAAAGCGGTGTGACTTTCGCTACGGCCACACCATTTTTAACCGATGGTGATTTGTGACGCTAGCGATACAAGACAGGAGAAAACATGAACACAAAACAACTGCTCGGCCTCATCGGCTCAACCGTTCTTTTCATCGGAGTGTTTATGCCTACTGTGAGAGTTCCAATTATAGGGGATGTCAACTTTTTCCAAAATGGGGAAGGTGATGGAATAATCGTCTTAATTCTAGCGGTGATTTCTTTGGTCTTAGTCTTGACAAAGAAATACGAGGGGCTCTGGTTTACAGGTATTGGCAGTCTCGGGATTATGCTTTTCACATTCATCAACTTTCGATCAAAGATGTCTCAAGTAAAAGCAGATAAGGTATAGGCCTGGCTATCAAAAGGTCTCAGACAGCGGTTCAGAGGCCCGTTTTCAGGATAAAAATGAAATTGAAAATAAATATAATCTTAATAGCACTTATTCCCACCCTGATGGGCTGTGTTGTAAAAAAGATCCCGCACGCAAACAAGAAATATGAAGTCAGACTGGAGGCTGATAAAAGAGCCTGCGAAGATGTTGGCTATGTGCGAGGAACACGGCAATTTGGTGAATGCATGCTGCACATATTGCGCAGACAGAAATCCGCTGAAAAAAGTCAGAATTATTAAATGGAGTCAAAGCTTGCGGGTAATCCTTTTCGCGGATTGGTAGATATGGCAATGCAATCAGTCCAACTTCAATGGGGGTGGGCATTACTCATCGTTGGGGCGGCGTTGGTAATTGCCAGCGCAGCAATAAAGGATGAAACTCAATGAAATCGCTAACAAGGCGTTGCACCGGACGACAATTCCGCTTTCAACCGCTGCGCTTCCTATAAATGTGCCAGTTATTTGCGGCGTTATGCTTCGTTTAAAAGTTGTTTAGAAGTACAATGGAAGCATGAAAATAAAAGCAATTATCAAAATGCCTGAAGATGATGGATGGTATTTATCGCGAACAAAAGGCAGTCATCGTCAATTCAAACATTCGGCCAAATCAGGTCTGGTTACTGTGTCAGGAAAATTAAGTGATGAGATAGCAGTTGGAACACAAATCAGTATTTTTAAACAAGCGGGGTTCAAAAAATGAAATATTTAATCGTAATTGAAGAAACTAAAACGGGGTTTTCTGCTTATTCTCCAGATGTAGAGGGTTGTGTTGCCACAGGCAAAACCAGGCAGGGTATTGAACAAAATATGCAGGAAGCAATGGAATTTCATTTAGAAGGGTTATTGATGGAAAGGCAAACAATCCCACATCCACATACTTATTCAAATTATATAGAAGTGGAAACAACAGCATAACAAACCATTCCAGCGGACGGCTTACGCTTCGCTCCGGTTGCCCCGTATTGCGGCGATATTGCGCTTGGTCAAACACCGTATAGGCTCGTTCACACAGCTTCTTCAATGGTCAAGCCGTTGGGGTGTGTCGGGTGCCCTGATCGTTATAACGCCCTCCCCCCCCTGCCTGTGGCAGACAGGTGGAAGAGTCTCTAAATTGACAAGGTACCGCAACTTCATTATAATTACTTGAGGATTGGAGAAACTCGGATGTTAAAATCCATAGGCATAAGGTCTCCTCGCCTTTTTCATTCGTGCCGCTTACGTCCCCAGGTTAAATTTATTTACTTTAAAAAGCTCTAAGCCGTTAAGAAAAATATGACCTTTTACAAAGCAAAACAGATTATAATTCCGCTTTTTCTGGTTCTGGCGTTTACAGGGTTCTTTACGGGCAAAACCCCTCAATACGTTAGTGGATTATCACCATTCTTTTCCGCGGTAAGCCGGGTGGAGGAGGGTGTGTTCCATAAGGCAAAAGAAACACGTTTTCAAAGTGAGCTGGCCTACGATAACCGTATTCGGGAAAAGATACGCCTGATCATTTCTGATTATAACACAGGGCTGGATGAAACCAGTTCTGTGCTGATTCCAGAATGGATTTTGGCGGAAAGCAGGAAATACGGATACGATCCACTATTTCTCACTGCCTTGATCATTACCGAGAGTTCTTTCTACAATTGGGCGAAGTCAAACCGGGGTGCGCATGGCTTGATGCAGTTGAAAACGGCTACGGCGGTCGCGTTGGCGTCCGAGACCCATTTGAAATGGAAGGGAACCCCCACCCTGTATGACCCCAGAAAGAATATAGCTTTAGGGGCTTATTACCTGAACAAGATGGTAGTCAGGTTTGGCGATCTAACCCTTGCTTTGGAGGCTTATAATCAGGGCCCGTCGCGGTTGAGCCGATTTCTCCGGAAAGGCTATCTTCCTCATCGTTATTCCAGGAAAGTTCTGAAAAACTACAGAAAAATCCGTTTCCAGCCCATTTAGAGACCTTTGCATAAGTCGATAAAGCAGAAAAGCGAGATGCTTCGACAAGCTCAGCATGACAATAAAGGGCTGTTTTGTCATTCTGAGGAACAACGTGACGAAGAATCTCGGGGTTATGCAAAGGTCTCATCTAGGGCGGCCACGAATTGAATGTTTTGGCAGGGTCGCTCTCAATTTAGTTTGACTTATATGGATTCATTTAGGCAATTTACATATCCGGAAGTTTTTTCGAAGAGAACGGTGGGTTTTGCAATGCAGGGCCTTCTGGTTGCCTTGTTTCTTGTATCATTCTCTGGATGTACCAACAAGGATGTTGAAAAAGCGTTTAAGGGGGATCTTCGTCCGGGAAAGGCCAATAAGATAATAGGCGAGTACTGCCAAAGTTGTCATATCCATAAAGATTTTGATCCTCCCCTGCATGTTTCAAAAGTCAGAAACCTTTATAATCGCCCGGTTTTTAAAAAAGCCCGGGAATGCCGATCCTGCCATTATATTGAAAAAAACTGGATGCATAACCAGCATGAACGTAAAACCCGAATGCCGAAAGACGCGAACCGGGGAAAGTTCAAGAAGTTTGAGAAAAAAGAACTGAGTCGAAAGCGAAGAGGTTGATCGCACTCCTGAAAATAATTCAAAACTCCTTTTTTGAAAATCAGAACAATCCGATTAGTATGTAATCAGTGGGCAATGCGAGAAAGCATAAATAAAGCCCCGAATGTTTATTACCCAGCGTCGAGGTTGGCCTGGAAGAGAGAATGGGATATTTAGTGAAGCTTTTTTTTAAATGTGGAGTTTTGCTGGTCGGAATTTTTTGGGTTATGGTGCCTGAAGTTTTTGCGTTTTCCATTGGAGAGTTCCAGGTTAAAAGCAAGTTTGGCGAAAAATTTAATGCTTCCTTAGAAATCGTTTTGGATTCCGAAGAGCCTTTGGAAGTGAGTCTGGGGGATGTGGATGACTACAACAAGCTGGGGATTGACAGGCAGGATATTGTCGATGCTCTGGTTCTGGACTCCGTTCAACCTGGTAGTGGACTAAAAAATACCGTTCACATCTGTTCAAACAATCCTTTATTTTTTCCTTCGTTCAACCTTGTGATTCGGGCAACCCACAACGGGGGTACCTTGCTGGAAAATTTTCTGGTCACAGTAGACTTTCAGCAAAGCCTGGCCTTGAACGTCCAGGGAAAGAAAAAAAAGACCTCTCTCGAAAAACTTCCCAAACCTGAACCCCAACAAGAACCTGCGGTAAGTCAGGAAAAGGCTCCACGACCTCCAGAGACACAACAGTTTGTAAAGGATGAGTCAGACGCCAAAAATACGCAGGAGGTGAATCCAGAAAGTCGAACCCCTGAGACTTCTGAAGATAAGGTTCCCTCTGAGGAGTCCGAGGGCTTGCTCACGGAGTCCATTGTCCCGGTGCCTGCCAAGGCCCAGGTGGTGCACCGAAGACGTCTTTCAGGCGTTATCTGGGCCAATCCCAGACCCAAGCCTGAATTGACAACCGCAGAGACGAAAAAGACCCGTTCGGAAATTGTGCAAGGTTTGTCGGTCTCAAAGGATGCGCATGTTTTGCAAAAGGGGGAGGGGCTGTTTTCGATTTCCAGAAAACTCAAGGTTAGCAATTACCACCCGGCACAGATTGCAGCTGCCATCTGGATGAAGAATATTGATAAATTTATATTTGGCAATATCCACGGCATTCGGGAAGGGGTTCAATTGGATCTGAAAAACCTGGAAGAACATGTTTTCGGGATCGATCTTCAGGCCGCAAGAAGTATTTTGAAGAACCAGGCTGTAGAATGGAAACTTACAAAGAGTGCTACTCCGGCTGAGGTGAAGGTTTCAACGATTCTTGAAATACCTTTACCTTCGGAAAGATTGGAAGACCTTGCCGATCTGTTTGAACAGGTCAAGGGTTGGCAGGCCACTTGGGAAAATATGGACATAGAAGGCCATCTGGCTTATTACCAGGTTTTGGAAACTGAAAATCCGTTTCTGACCCATAAAAAGAAGTTGTTGGCCCGATACTCTAAACCGCGTCTTGAAACGTCCTCCAAATTGATGATGTTGAAAGAAGGAGTTCCAATGGTATTTTTTACACAGGCTTTTTCATCTGAAAACTTGAAAAGCTGGGGACTGAAAGAACTTGAATGGACTCGCTCCCAATGGGGTTGGAAAATACGCGGGGAAAATTTTTACGAATGGTTTTCTCGTTCAGGGGAGGGACCTTTTGAAAACCAGGCGGGTTTGGATGATCGCATCAATGCAGAAAAGACCCTCTCTTTTGTCATTCATGTCTCCAGTCATTCCAACGAACCCTCGGCACTTTCTTTGACGAACCGGTTGCGGGAAAACGGGTTCGATGCTTATTGGGCTCCAGTCAGAATGTCGAAGGACACCTTTATTTACCGAGTTTATGTGGGGCGATTCTCAGATTGGAATCAAGCTCACAGAGTGGTTCGAATATTGAGAAAAAAACCTTTCGGGGGCCACGCGACAGCGATTCCCTATCCCTATGCGTTGCAGGTCGGAGAAGCCAAGTCTTTGCAAGAGGCGAGAATGTTATTGGAATCTTTGCGGAAATCCGGGTTGTCGGGTTTGTTGCTGGTTTCCTATAATGAGCCGGTCGGGGTCCATTTTCGCGTGGTAGTAGGGGCTTTTAAAAAGGCAGATAATGCGGCATGGATGCTTCAGCAACTGCAGCAGTCTGGCTTTAACGGTGAGTTGATGTTCCCCTAAAAATGTGGCGGAAGGTTCTAATCAGACTGCATGAGGAAACAAAAAAACCGCTCACTTTTCAGTGAGCGGTTTTAATTTTTGACGAAAAAGCTATAGGGAGTTTTTCAATATAGGGGCAGGTTTAAAGCCAACCGTTTTACTGGCTTTAATTTTGATTTCCTCACCCGTTTGAGGATTCCGGCCTTTTCTTGCTTTCCGGTTTCGAACCGTAAAGGTTCCAAAGCTGGGGTAGGCGAACCGTTTTTCTTTTTTGATCCCTTTAGAAATAGCTTCGAAGGTGGCATCGATCACATCTCCGGCCAATCGCTTGGTCAGGCCATCGTCTTTACAACTTTTAATTACCGCACTGATTAATTCGTTTTTAGTCAAGATTCATCCCCTCCTCTCAAATCGTTATAAGGCTGGTGCATTATTATGAAACCCGCATCAAATGTCAAACAAAAAAATATTGGGGGGGAGCGAATTCGAACCCCCTACCTTGAGTGTGATAAAATAAGATTTGTATTATCAGGAGGCATGGACCCATATTTTATTCTGACCAGTAGTAAAAAAACTGGTATTTTAAATATGTATTGAGAGGAACCACACATGAACTCAGAGGTTGGTTATGGCAGTGCTGAAAGTCGCTAAATTGGGCAACCCTGTTTTGAGACAGATCGCCAAGCAATTAGATTTAAAAGAGTTGGCCGATCAGCAAGGCGAATTGCAGAACTTGATAGATGATATGATCGACACCATGCGTGAGGAGGGGGGTGTCGGTCTGGCTGCTCCGCAGGTCAATCGTTCCCTGCAAATTGTAGTGCTGGAGTATGAGAATAATGAGAGATATCCGGGAGAATCCCCCATCCCCTTGACCGCCCTGATCAATCCTGTATTGTCGGATTACAGCGAGGAAAATGCTTTGGGGTGGGAAAGTTGTTTGAGTCTCATTGATTTCAGGGGACTGGTTCGAAGATCCAAATCAGTGACGCTCAACGCTTATGATCGGGAAGGCAGTAAGATAGAGAAACGGGCAACCGATTTCGAGGCGGTGGTTTTACAGCATGAAATTGACCACTTAAACGGCAAGGTATTCCTGGACCGTATGGAGGACCTCACTCAATTGGCCTATCAGGAAGAATTTGAAGAATTCTGGATTAAAAAAGATCCGGTTCTGTAAAAGGAGAGATGGTATTGGATAACTCCTTGGAAGAAGAGATATTGCACCTGTATCAAGAGCCTGGGATTGGTGCTTCTTATAGCAATACCTACGGTGAAGAGAATATCCAAAACCTGGTCGGCAAGTACCGCAGTCTCAAAGATGAGAGCATGCGGGAGATGCTGGAAATGCTGATCCGTTTTTCCCGGTCCAGCGATTTGGCGACCTGTTTCGTTTCGGTGGGGGTCCTGCACGCTTTGGGGAAAAATGAAGATGTTCAAGAAGCCTACCGATGGGCCGAAACCCAGGACGACCCGGCCGGGATCATCAGTCATTTCGATATTGGAAAGTCAGTCGCCGATTATTTCACCTCGGCCTGAATTTCGCCATCCCCTGCTCCAGGGGTTGGGTTGAACCCGCTTGGGTCAACGGGACATATTGAGCCGGCGCATTCCCCCTGCTTTAACCTGTTGCGGAGAAAGATCAGGAACCCGGACCATAAAATCCCCGGTATGGCGACCAGTCCTGCCATCCACAAGGCAATCTGAGTGATACTCAAGCTCCATCCGTCCACGGCATAGCCCACGCCCCAATTGCTAAAGCCCATCACCAGAGTTAACAGGGCGAGTTCAAAACTGAAGACCCGGCCCAGGTAATGGTCTGGAGCGGATAGGTGGATCAAAGCCGAACTGAAAACCCAGACGATGGAGCCGAACAGGGTGGCAAGGCCCACACCGAGGGAAAGCGTCCAAAGGCTTTGGGAGTAGGCGACGAATATCCATGCACAAGCTTTCAGAAAAAATGCGCCGGCAATGGCCCATTGTAAAACCGAAGCACTTTCCCCGAAGATTCGCCTGACCAGAACGGGGCCTAAGGCGGCACCCAATCCGCGCGCGGAATAGAGAATACCGATTCCCAATGAAAGGGAACCGGACAACACTTGGCTGGCCATCAAGGGAATCAGGGTCATGATGCCTCCTGCCACTGCCAGTCCGGCCTTTAATAATGACAACACCAGCACCATTGGTTCCGTCCATAAATAGCGCAGAGAATCGATGAACTCCTGGTAGCCGGTTTGTTTGGGTGAATCCTTTTTCTCCGATTTTTCCGGGCTGGGAATTTTCGAAATGAACCAGGCCGAAAACAAGAAAGTGCTCGCGTCCAGGATAAAGGCAGCTCTTATCCCGAACAAATGGACGACCACACCACCCAAAGCGGCACCAAAGGCCAGCATGACTGACCAGGTTGAACCGCTCAATGCGTTGGCAGTGACCAGATCTTTTTTCGGAACGAGCGAAGGAATGATGGCACTCCGGGCCGGTTCAAAAAACCCTGATAATGAAATCTCAACAATAACCAGGGCATAAACCAGCCATAAGGCGTCCTGATCTTCCACCAGAAGAAATCCCAGCACTACCCCGCAACGCAATAGATCGCTGGTAATCATCACCGTTTTTCGGCTGACACGGTCGACCACCACCCCGGCTATGGGACTGACCAGAACAATGGGCAGGAGCTTTGCCATCATCGCCCCGGCCATGGCCATTCCGGAATCGCTGAGTTTAAGGATCAGTGCGTAAATGGCGATGCTGTTGAGCCAGTCTCCCAGCTCAGACACGACCTGACCGTACCACAGGTTGCGGAACGCAGGGTTCTGGCGTAACAGGCGAAAATACCCGACTGTGTTTTTGCTTTGCATTAAAAATTCCCGGGAAAAAAACTGAAGGCGAGTGATACGGAGTCCATACTAGAGACCCCTGCATGAATCTGCAACTGGAATTCGTTTTCGCGGTCTGGTATCTTTAAGTCACCAAAAACAGGTTTCAGCATAAAGGTGTCCCATGGAAGAAGAACAACCTATATTGCAGGAAATAGATGATAAAACAGAGAAATGGATCAAAAGGATTTCTCTGTGGGCCTCTCTATTTCTGACCACCGCTTTGGTGGTCTGGTATTGCCAGGGAAATCCGCCGGATTCTCCGGAAGTGGTTAAGATGCGAATGTTTTTTAAGGAAAGAAATATAGAAGTGGGGGAGTTCATTAAAATGGACAGAAATGAGCAAATCGCATTCGCTTTTAAAAGCAAGCATCCTTTCTACAAGCGCTATATCAAGGTTTCTACTGTAGAGCAGGAAAGTATTCGCTCTCTCATTCATATATCCAGGGATTACACGCCCAACCAGTACTGGTTCAACATCTTTTTCATGGGGGTGTTGTGTTTCACCGCCTTTTGGTTTATCGGCCTGATGACTGAAGCCTGTATCGTGCTCATGCGGCGCAACTCACAAGCACGGGTGAAGAATTACAAAAAAGAAAAAGAAAGGGAGCAAGGTTTATCCCCGTCTGAAAGTGAACCCGAATAAACGATTAGTAATTCGTGTGTCCTTGAAGATGTCAAATAAAAGCTGCGTTAAATCTCAAAATATCGAATTATTAGAGAGCCCAAATTATGGATGCCAATCAGATTCGCTTTGCGATATTTATTTCGGTGTTTTTATTAATGCTGGGGTTGGAGTCGGTCATTCAACGTCATCCTACCGTTGACTCTAAAAAACGTCGGCTAAAAATCAATTTGGCTTTAACGGGCATTGATATTCTGGTGGTGCGTATTTTTTTGGGGGCAGCGGCGATGGGGGCCGCCCAATTTGCCGGGGAAAAGGGATGGGGCCTGTTCAACTACTTGCAATGGCCGGAAGGACTGGAAACCTTGCTTGTCGTTGTCATTCTCGACCTGATGATTTATATCCAGCATGTGGTGGTGCATATGATCCCTTTTTTCTGGCGCTTTCATGTCGTGCATCATTCTGACCTCGATTTGGATGTTTCATCCGGATTACGCTTCCACCCTATAGAGATATTGATATCCATGTTTTATAAAATTGGCTTGGTCTTTGCTCTGGGTCCCTCGCCGATAGCGGTTTTGATTTTCGAGGCGATTCTGAATGGAATGTCCCAGTTCTCCCATTCCAATATTACTTTGCCGGAAAAGCTTGACCGGTTGTTAAGATATGTGATTGTCACGCCGGACATGCACCGTATTCATCATTCGGTGGAGAAAAGGGAAACCAACTCTAATTTTGGTTTTAACCTGTCTATCTGGGACCGAGCTTTGGGAACATATATTCATGATGCGTCAAAACCGCAACCCCGGATTATAATCGGGGTCAACGCGTTTCGCACCGGTGAGGAAGTGTCTTTGAAAAATTTATTGATGATGCCATTTCGGGAGGTTCCCGAAAGCTACTCGCTTTCCCCTGAAAAAAATAAGGAGAGGTAATGGCTATCAGATTGACAAAAATCATTGCGACATTGGGCCCCGCCAGTGGCAGTAAAACTGTTATCCGGAATCTGGTGAAAAAGGGAGTCAATATATTCAGGCTCAACCTTTCCCATGGAGATCATGAAACCGTTCGGCAATGGATTCAATGGATCCGCGAAGTAGAAAACGAACGCCACACTTTTACAGGAATTCTTCTGGACCTTCAGGGTCCAAAAATCCGTGTGGGAAAATTCGAGAAGGGCTCCATTCATTTAAAGCGCGGTCAAAGAGTGGTTTTTACCACAGAAAAAAAGATGGGAAGTCCTTCCCTGGCGCATGTCCAATATGCGAGTTTTCATAAAGAAGTGGGTGTCGGTAACCGGATTTATCTTGATGATGGAAAGCTCAGCGGTATGGTGAAAAGAATTTCTGGCCCGCGTGTGGAGGTCGAAATGCTGGTCGGGGGCACGTTGTCGGATCATAAAGGTTTGAACCTGCCCGATGCCCGCCTCAGTGCAGACCCGATAACGGCAAAAGATAAGGCGGATCTCAAGTTTGGCCTTCAAGAGGGTGTGGATATGGTGGCGTTGTCTTTCACCGGCTCGGCAAAAGATGTGCAACGGCTACGCGGCATGATCAAGAAACAGGGCGGAAAAGGCATAGAGGTCATCGCCAAAATTGAACGCAAGCAGGCGGTGGAAAATCTGGAAGAAATTGTTGAGGCCGCTGATGGTATCATGGTTGCCCGTGGTGATTTGGGGATTGAGATTCCCCTGACTGAAGTTCCGGTGATTCAACAGAAAATTTTGCGGCATGGCGCCAAGTATTCCAAGCCAGTGATTGTTGCCACGCAGATGCTGGAGTCGATGATTGAAAACCCGCGCCCGACTCGGGCAGAAGTTTCTGATGTGGCCGGAGCGGTTATGGATTGCGCTGACGCGATCATGCTTTCGGGGGAAACCGCAGTTGGCAAACACGCAGTCGCAGCAGTGGGCGTGATGGTCGAAACGGCGTTGACCACCGAAGCTTATTTGGCAGATACGCGGACGATTGAACCCTGGAACCGATTTTTCCAGAAAGACCCAAGCATCAATGCCGGGATCACTTACTCCGCCAACCGAATGGTGGAGTTGTTACACGCTAAAGCTATGGTGGTGTTTACCCTCAGCGGAGGAACGGCTAAAATGGTGGCCTGCCCAAAGCCTATGGTTCCAATATTTGCGTTCACTTCCAGTTTGCAGAGGGCGCGTCTTCTGAATTTGGTGCGCGGGGCCGTCCCCTTTGTGGTTGAGGAAGACCGGCACCTGTTACTGCATATGGACCAGATAATCACCATGCTAAAAAATAAAAGGCTGGTGAAAAAGGGGGACCGGGTGGTGATCACCACGGGAATTCCGGTCAATGTTCCCAACTGGACCAATGTGATCCGGGTGGAAGAGGTTCCCTGAATGGGGTAAGCAACCAACTTTCATCTTTAACTTTTTCCTGATAAGATTCGGTATGTCTCCCCGATATTATATAGTCACTGCGATTCTGGTTGGGGTTCTCACGCTGGCGATCAGTTGGTGGAAGCAAAAACAGACCCGGCGTGAAATCTTTTGGGTTATGATCAAAGTTGTTTCTGCTTTGGCTGTAATTGTTGGGGGAGTTCTGGGTATGGCTCAGCTCCTTGTTTTTTTTGGCGTGGCCCAATCCGGATTTTTTTTATGAGCCCTCAACCTTCAGACTTCTCAGGATTCATGGTCGTTTTCCTGAGCTTTTCCTTTTTGGCCATCTCTTATTTTATGGGCATGCTGGTTCATTCTGCCCTGATGTATGAAGACAAAGGAAATATTGGAAAAGACAGTCGCAGTGGGTGGGTGTTGAGCATGGTTGCCGGAACCGGCATAACAGGGTGGATGTTCTATTATGGGTACTACGTGAATTTTTTAAGATAAAGGCTATTTTTAAAGAGCCAATAGGTCGACCAGTCTCTGGCAATCATTTTTATATCCCAGGATTTCCTCGTTTTCCTCATCGCTCAAATCATCCGTCGGGTTTTCCTCAATCAATGCAATCGCATCATTCAATCCACCAGCAACGATGTCGAGTTCGTTTTCGTTCAGCGCATACATTGACCCGCTTTGCTTGAGCTTATCAAACACCCGCGAATATCTGGCTTTATAATTTTCGAGTTCGTTCTTTTTTTCAGGAGATAACTCCTGCTTGAGTTCGGTATTCATGTCCGATATCGAATCATTCAAGGCCATTTTAATGGTCTCAATATCTTTGTCTGTGACGGATGCGAGAGATTTCATGCTTTCCTGTATTCAAAATTAAGGTTGTTGATTGGGTCTATATTTTATTCGAATTTTGACTAAATCTGGAGTTCTTGATGTTTTACCATAAGTTTGCCTCGGGTCGCATGAAAAATTAAAGAACGAGGCCGGTTCGTCGATTCCCCTGCTCCAAAAATAATGGGCCGACTTATAGCGGGGCTGTGCCCCGTACAAGCCGGCGAGTGATTTTCTTCTTTTTAAAGACTCAAGATTCGACCTTGATCTCTATTTTTTTCGGTTTTGCCTGCTCCTTTTTGGGCAGGGTTACCTTCAGGACCCCCTGCTCCATTTGGGCGATGACTTTTTCCGGGTCAATCTGGTCGCTGAGCCTGAAGCTCCTGGCAAAACTTTGTTTGCTGAATTCGCGAATGCGATAATCGTCTTTATCGGTTTGCGAATTTTGCTCCCGATTGCCCTTGAGGGTCAAAACGCCGTCATGAAATTCAACCGAAACGTCTTTTTCTGTCATGCCTGGGGTTTCCGCTTCCAGATGAAACGCTTCGTCTTTTTCAATCACATTGACCTTAGGCAGAACTGTGGGTTGATCCCATTTAGCTCTGGGAAACCCGAAAAACCGGTCGGTATCAAATAATCGGTCTAAAGCCTGTTCTGGGTTAAAAGTTACGAGATTCATGATGTTCTCCTTATAAAAAAAGTTGATGATGTGGTTATCATGTCTCTCGGCCGAGAGGATATTGCTTATTCTATACTATGAATAAAATGGGAGATGGTGGTTGTCAAGCTGGCTAGGGAAAATAAACTCCGCTAAAAAGTGCTATAATTTGTTGGATAAATCTAAGGTGGCCCGCAGGATTCATTAAACTCTAAGGGGAGATGGCGGTTTATATAGATTATACGGTTTGTGTGGTTAAAGATGAAAGGGTTTCCCGGACGATGATCATTGAAATGTTGAAAAAGATGGGGATCAGTAAAATAGTTGCATCAACAAATGGTCAGATTGTCCTGGAAAAACTCAAGTCTCAAAAAGCAGATTTGATTATTTCAGACTGGCATATGCCGGTGATGGATGGGCTGGAATTTTTTAAGGCTGTTAAGAAAGAAGAGGCATATGAAGACACGCCCTTCCTGATGGTGACTGTGGAAGATTCAAAAGAAAAAGTGGTTGAAGCGTTGACGATAGGGATCCGCGATTACATTGTCAAACCCTTGTCTAAGAATAGCTTTGAGAGTAAGGTAAAAACCCTGTTGAAATTCTAGAATACCCTCCTAATTTGTAGCGAAATCAGGCATAAAGCCAAAACACCCTTCGATGGTCCATCGAAGGGTGAGTGCTTGTTTTCGATTCACTCTCTACTCGCGGTAAATTTGTCCTTCAGTACCAAACGCTCATTTCCCGAACAGGGAAAGTCCTAGGGAGAGGGCGGTATAAATCACGCAGAAGACGCAGGTAAAAAAAGGTTTCTTATAAAGGTCGGAGAATTTTTTCATACCTTTATTATAGGCCTTCGGGCCGATTCCCGCAATGTTCTAGCTTTTAAAGCCGAAAGCCCGTGTTTAAACAGGAGGCGGATTCAGGTAGTAAGTGCAACAGTTAGTAAAGTTTGTTTTTTGAAGAATAGCTCATAGGGTGTTTTAAGCCAAGTGTTTTTCCGGGTCTATGATTGAGTTGATGCATGATGTGTTTCAGTTCCTTTTGTGTGACGTTGTCCAGTCGTCGGGACTTTGGTAAATACTGTCGAATGAGTCCGTTGGTATTTTCATTCAGCCCCCTCCCTATGAAGAGACCTTTGCATAACCCCGAGATTCTTCGTCACGTTGTTCCTCAGAATGACAAAACAGCCCTTTATTGTCATGCTGAGCTTGTCGAAGCATCTCGTTTTTCTGCTTTATCGACTTACGCAAAGCTCTCTATGAAGGGAGGGGAGGCAAAGTAGATATTGGCAGAGAGGGTTTGAACCATTTTTTGATGCTCGACAAGCTCCAGGCCATTATCATAAGTGATGGTGTGAACCCGGTTTCGATGAGTGGCCAGCACCTGTTCGATGCGTTGGCGGATCTGTGGGGCCTGTTTGGTTTTCGATGCGGTCAGAACCGTATATTGAGTTTTGCGCTCCACAAGAGTGGCAACAACGCCCCGGCCTTTACCGATGAGGGTATCGCCTTCCCAGTCTCCGATACGGGCTTTATTGTTAACGATAGCCGGGCGTTCATCAACGCTGATACGGTTGGGGATACGTCCCCTGCGATCCTGTCTGCCGTAACGTTTGCGGCGTTTTTTCTGACAACGCAGGTGTTTATGGAGATCACCACCCTGGTACTTATCCTGGTAAATATGGAGGTAAATGCTTTCGTGGCTGATCGAAATGCCTTGTCCTTTAAACAAATGGCCTGATATCTGCTCCGGGCCCCAGTCCTGTTTGATCAGGGCTTCCACTAAGGCCCAGGTAGTTGTGGGGAAACGAGGTTGAAATTTTTCATAGTGTCGCATCGTTGCCTTTTTCCGGGCTTGTTTTGGCCGGTAGCCACGGAGACCGTGATTACGTTTTAGTTCCCGGCTGATGGTTGATTTATGAACGATAAGTACTTTGGCTATCATTGTCTGGTTATGACCGGTTTTCAAGAGTGCTTCAATCTGGTATCGTTGTCCCTGGTTAAGTTGGGCGTAAACTCTCATCAGCGCTCCTTTGATTTGGTGATTTGAGAAACGCTGTGGAGTTTACCCCGGCTTGCCTCCTGATCGGCCATCAAAGTTGCACTTACTAGTTGAATTCAAGAAAAATTAACAGGAGACAAACCAATTTTATTGGGGATACAAAGACAATAGACTTCTTAATTCAAAAAATTCAAAAAGAAGGACAGTTTAGTCGTTTTGTTTAAACAGCATTCATAATAGGAGGGAATCACAATGACAGGAAAAGACTTTAGCAACAGGAAGGTGCGGTTACTGGGAGCGATTGGAGCAATTTTACTCTTGATTGGTGGACCGCTTGGGGCGGTGGCCGCACCCGAAGAGGAATATGAACTGGAGATCCCCCTGGGACTGGATGAAGATCAATTTGTTGTTCCTGGAGACAACCCCTTGACCAAAGAAAAGGTAGAGTTGGGTCGTTTTCTTTTCTTTGATAAACGATTGTCGCAAAACAATACCATTTCTTGCTCCACCTGCCATATCCCGTCGCTGGCTTTTACAGATGGCCAGCCGGTTTCCGCAGGCATTCATCGGCAGCAGGGAGGTCGAAGCGCCCCAACGGCGATTAACCGGGGATTCAGTAAAGTTCAATTCTGGGACGGCCGGGCGGCAACATTGGAAGAGCAGTCTGTGGGGCCATTGACCAACCCGATTGAGCATGGTTTTCCCGATAACGATGACGTGGTTGCCAAGCTAAATAAAATCGAAGGCTATAAAAATCTTTTCAACAAGGCTTTTGCAGCCAACACGATTACCATTCAGCATGTAGGAAAAGCCATTGCTTCTTTCCAAAGGACACTTATTTCCGGAAACAGTCCCTTTGACCGATTTGATTATGACGGAGAAGAAAAGGCAATTTCTGAAGCGGCGAAAAGAGGAAAAATACTATTTTTTGGTAAGGCCCGATGCAACTTGTGCCACTTTGGGACAAACTTCTCAGATGAAAAGTTCCACAATGTCGGGATCGGTTGGGGAGGTGAAGCTGTGGATATTGGAAGGTACAAGGTGAGTCATGATCAAAAAGATATCGCCGCATTTAAAACGCCAACCTTGCGGGAGATTTCTAGAACTGCGCCCTATATGCACGATGGCAGGTTCGCGACTCTAAGGCAAGTGGTCGATCATTATAACGGAGGCGGAGTAAAAAATCCGTTTCTGGATAACCAGATCATTCCGCTAAAGCTCACTGAGTTGGAAAGGCAGGACCTTGTTGAGATGCTCCGCACCTTGAATGGTGAGGGTTGGCAGCATGTAACAGTTCCCCTTTCATTTCCGGAGTAATGGCCCAGCGTGACGCTGGACTCAAAGAGAGAGCCTTTGATTGTCGACAAACGCTTCTTTGGTTCAACGGGTGTGTACCTGAGTCCCCAAAGATATACCACCTGATGATTTGATGATGTGATACTGGGCAGGATGATCAGGGAGGCGGGGAGATAATAAAATGAATTGGAGAGGAAGAAATCATATGACTAGCAACATATACAATAAGGTTACAAATTTCTATGGTCGGATATTGGAAGATAAAAATCATAGAAATTTGTCTTGGGAGCATTGTTATTCACACTTTATAGATGACAAGGAATCTAGTAATGACGTGTCTTGCTTGCATTTATCGTTCTATTTAGCTAGTTGGGGTATGTATAGAGGGTCAGGCTTCCTATTTTGGAAGGACTATCGTATCCATAAAGCTGTTGTTGAAAAATTACTTGAATCCAGACATTTCCAGAGACTTGATTTTTCCTCAATTGCTGATACCGATTTAAAAGAAATCATAGATTTAGCAGAATGGATTAAAGATTGGTACAGAGAAAACATAGAAACAATCAATAGAGAATCAAAATCAGCCAATGCAACAGACACCCTTGTGACAAAAATTATGCTGGGAACAATTGGCTGTATTCCTGCGTATGATCGTTACTTTATTGAGGGAATGAGACGATCTGGAATTCGATACTCTAAGCTTAGCCAGGAAAACTTAGAAGCTGTTGTTGAATACTATAAAGATCACGAAGCAGAATTCATCAAGGCACAGAAGTATATTCATAAAAAATGTAATTTTAGTTATCCCGCCATGAAATTAGTGGACATGTATTTTTGGGAAATTGGATTTCAGGCAGACTTACCCTAATGCAGAAGGTTTTATTAAAGCTAACAAGGGAGTGGTTGAAGGAGCATGGGAAATGATGGGTGTAGTTATGAAATATGATGGCAACCGGGCCGGGGCCTTCGGGCTCCGGTTTTTTATTGGGTTAGGGAAATTGTTTGTTTTCTGATGCAAATATTTGAAAAACAGAGTCCTAAACATAAAGTGCGCCTTTTATCATATTTCATGTTGTATTGCAAGTACAACAAGGGTATTATGCATGTATTAAGGGTATTTCCCTTCTGGAGGTAAATTATGACATTTGGTGAATTTTTCCATGATAAGAGAATTGAGCTTGGGATTACTCTACGGAAATTTTCAGAAACGTTTGATGAGGACCCAGCTTACATTTCTAGGCTTGAAAGAGGAAAGGTCCCTGCACCTAAAGTTACCGCAAAGTTGAATTACTATGCCGGTGCTTTGAAAATGGAGGAGGGAACAGGAGATTATGAGAAATTTTTTCACTTGGCGAGTATTTCCAATAAATCTTATGGAATTGACCAGGTAGAGAATGAAAAAATTCTTGAAAAGCTCCCTGTGTTTCTCCGCACTCTGGACAACAAAGGGCTGGACGAGGACGACCTAGACAAGCTGATTAAATTAATCTAGGATTCTTAATGAGCCCAGGATTTATCCCTGCCGAAGAAATTGAATCTGCCGCGAAAGCTTTCCTTCTCGAACACCACCCTGATGGCTCCATCCCCGTTCCCATTGATGAGATAATTGAGATTAAATTAAAAATCAGAATCATACCGATTCCAAGATTAGGATCGTTTGGGATTGATGGGTTTTTCAACCATGGGTTTACAGAAATTCACATAGACGAGTACCAGTTTTCCAATTCCGAAAATAGAGCCCGGTTTACGCTGGCCCACGAAATTGGGCATTTGGTGTTGCACAAATCCTATGTAGAATCGCAGAAATTCAAAAACGAGGAAGAATGGAAAAAATTTATTGTGAATGATTTAAGACGGGATCCTCTTGAAATACAGGCCAATATGTTCGCGGGTTTTTTACTTCTCCCCACAAAAGACCTTGAAAAAGAATATGCTTCGATCAAGGAAGAGTTGGCAAAGCATGAAGAGTTTAAGGATATTCTCCCGAGCGATTCTCAGTTAGCCCCCTATATCGCAAAACCAATTTCTCGAATCTTTAATGTTTCAGAGCGATGCGCTGAGATTCGGATAAATAATTGGCTGAGATAAACATAGACTCTGGTCAGCCTTGGTACACCTGAACCCCAAGGATATACCACCTGATGATTTGGATGATGTCCAAAATACGGTTCCGTTATTTTCCTTCTAATTTTGATTGCGCCTGCAATTTATTATTGGGTGCAAACCAATAATTTTTTCGCAGGAACCATGATTCCTCCTCTTTTCATTTTATTTGGATGGAAACTGCAAAGACATGCTATAAAAAGGCGTTGTTTCTATATATTGCTGGAGCCATTGTGGTGGGAGTTGCAATTTTGATGATGAAGGCCAAGTAATGGATGTTTGGAGGCACTTTCGTGGGCCAAAAAAGGGCCACTTGCCAGCAAATTATAGCAGTTGTTGGTGAATTTCCCCTCCAAATGCTACCCATAAACAAAAAGGGCCTACGGGAAAACCCGTAAACCCTTGTATTTATTGGTGGGCCCAGGAGGATTCGAACCTCCGACCTACCGGTTATGAGCCGGGGGCTCTACCAACTGAGCTATAGGCCCGCACGATCAGCTTTCTATAAAACTGCGTAATTTTTTGCTTCTGCTGGGGTGGCGCAGTTTACGTAGAGCCTTGGCTTCGATCTGTCGGATACGCTCGCGGGTAACGGCAAAATCCTGCCCGACTTCTTCAAGCGTGTGCTCGGAGTCCAATCCGATGCCGAACCGTTTCCGCAATACACGTTCTTCACGGGATGCCAGGGTTGAGAGAACTTTCAGGGTTTGTTCTTTCAGGTTCTTTTTAACCACAGAGTCGATCGGCGACAGGACTTTCTTGTCTTCGATGAAATCTCCCAAATGGCTGTTTTCCTCTTCGCCGATGGGAGTCTCAAGAGAGATGGGTTCCTTGGCGATTTTCAAGACTTTGCGGACCTTGTCCACCGGCAGAAACATTTTGACGGCGATTTCATCCGGCGTCGGTTCGCGCCCGAGTTCCTGCACGAGATGCCGGGATACCCGGATCAGTTTGTTGATGGTTTCGATCATGTGTACAGGAATCCGGATCGTTCTGGCCTGATCGGCAATGGCGCGGGTGATGGCTTGCCGAATCCACCAAGTGGCGTAGGTCGAAAACTTATAGCCCCGCTGATACTCAAATTTATCGACCGCTTTCATGAGGCCGATATTGCCTTCCTGAATCAAGTCAAGAAACTGGAGTCCCCGGCTGGTGTATTTTTTAGCGATACTGACTACCAGCCTGAGGTTGGCTTCTGCCAGTTCCCGCTTGGCAGTTTTGTCTTTCACCCGACCCCGGGCAATGGATCGCACGGTGCCCAGCAGACTGTCTTTACTGGTTACCGTTTCTTTTTCTATCTTTTTGATTTTCCGGCGCCCGCTTTGCACCTGCTTCATGAAGTTGTCGTACTGGGTGCGGGTGACCACTTTTCCCTTTGGAACCTTGACGCTTTTCTGCTTGGTCCAGTTTTTAGCCAGCTTTTTAACCCCGGCCAAAGAGATGCCCAATTGCCTTTCGATATCCCTTTCCTGTTTTCCGGCTTCCCGATATTCTACAGCGATCGCATAAATTTTTTCGATGAGGCCGTCCATTTCATCGAGGGAGAGAGTCAAACCGGCAATGAGGCTTTCTACTTCCTTGTGCTGTTTTTGCAGCTGATCGGCTGTTTTAGCCTGCATTTTTTCAGACAACTTGCCGCTCTCGACTCTCACCTGAAGTTTTTCAAACTTGGCGAATTCCGATTTCAGGTGCCTGATTTTCTTAATAAATTTTTTAGTTTCATCTTTTTCAGACTGTTCCTTGTCTTCTTCTGGTTCAGTGCTCTGGATGATGGTGAAGATTCGGATTTCCCCTTTTTTAACCTGGTCCGCCATGGCGGCGAGTTCGCGGGTTGTGACTGCGCAACTGGCCACTGCCGCGAGCACTTCAAATTGCCCGGCTTCAATTCTCTTGGCAATTTCCACTTCCCCCTTACGAGTGAGCAGGGAAATGGTTCCCATTTCACGCAGATAGAGCCGGACCGGATCATCGATGGAAATGGAATCGGATTTGGAGGCCGGGGCATCCTCAGCGGTACCCTTATCCTTACCTGCTTTGGCGGCGGCTATTTTTTCACCCTTAACGGTGGTGTCAACGATGTCTATTTCATTTTCACTAAAAAGGGCCATGAGGTCGTCGATTTGTTCCGGGGTAACAACATCAGAGGGTAGGACATCATTGACCTCTTCATAGGTCAAATAACCTTTTTCCTTGCCCTGTGATATCAGCTGATTGATTTCTGATACATGTGTCAGTTTTTCCACTGTTGCCATCTGGATGATTTCTCCTAATTACACGTTTGTGTTTTGACTATATGTTAATGAGCTAAAGTTGAATAAATTTCACTGAGTTGTGCTTTCAGTTCCTGCGATCGCTCTAGTTGTCCGGACTTGAAAGCTTGATTGCGTTGTAGCGTAAGGTCCTTGATTTTTGACTTAAGATGGAAGTCCTTAAATTTCCGGACACAGTCCTTAATGGTTCGTTCGGGGGTATCAAACTCTACTGTTTCCAGCCCTAACCGGGACAAGATATTTCTGATTTTCGGGTCTTCGGTCCGGTCGAGCAGTTGGTCAATTTTTAGATCCTCGCCGTTATTGATTTTTTGTCGGCAGGTTTGGGCAATGGCTTTTAAAGCAGGGTCTGAAAATTCCTCCGGATCTATTTCCAAGAGAATGGCCTCGGCCGTTTCCTTATCGGAAAGAATCAGGTGAACTAAATGTTTCTCCAGGTTTAAAAGTGGGGCCAGTTCATTTTCCATTTCGGTCAGCCGAGGCTGGTTTCGGGAAAGGGCCTTGCTCAGTTCCTTTAAAAAAGTCCGGTCATCAATGTTTGTTTTCGAGGTAAATTTTTCCAGCCAGGCGGATCGTTCCACAGTATTTTTGATTTTAGCCAGCATAGGGAGAATCTGGTTGGCCATTTTGACCCTGTCTTCAGGGCTCTTGCCGGGTGAATCCTGAACCAGGGCATCAATATAAGATTCCATAAAAGGCTTGGCGTTGCGGATTTTTTCCAGAAAAATTTCTGCACCCTGTTCGTGGATGAACGAGTCCGGGTCCTGACCCTCGGGCAGGACAACGATTTTCACATTCAATCCGTGTTCAAGCAGGATATCAAATCCTTTTTCAGAGGCGGACCGGCCAGCGGGATCTGAATCAAAAACCAAGATGGCGGTTTCCGCGTGGTTTCGCAATATCCCCGCCTGTTTGGCAGTCAGTGCTGTTCCACAGGTGGCGACCACATACTCAATGCCATGTTGCACCGCCCGCATCTGGTCGAAATAGCCTTCAACCAGAATGACCTGATTTTCCCTGCGAATGGCTTGTTTCGCCTGATCCATACCGAAAAGCGTTTCGCTTTTTTGATAGAGAAGGGTTTCGGGAGAATTAAGGTATTTGGGCTGATCTTCCTCGGTAATGCCACGCCCTCCAAACCCGATGATGTTGGAGTGCAAGTCCTTGATCGGGAAAATTACTCGACCGCGAAAACGGTCATAGACCGTAGAACTGTCTTCTTTCTGAATGATTAATCCGGACTGAACGAGCTGTTCCTGAGTGACGGAACTTTTTTGCTGGACATGAGTCAGCAGGCCTCTCCATGTTGGCGCCGCCCAGCCTATGCGGTACCGCTCCAGAATTTCCGCATCAAAATGCCGGGAGGTTAAATAATTTCTCGCGCTCAGCCCGCCTTCCGGGTTTTTCAATAAGGACTGGAAATATCGCGTCGCGGCCTCATTGAGTTTTCTTAAAGCTTCGCGCTCCTTTTGTTTGGGGTCAGCGGAATGGTCCGAAGTGTTGCGGGGCAGGGGAACGCCTGCACGCTCGGCTAAATTCTTAATAACTTCTGGAAAGGCAATGCTCTGGATTTCCATGAGGAATTTAAAAACATTACCCCCGGTTCCGCAACCGAAGCAGTGGTAAATGCGTTTTTCAGGGCTGACTGAAAAGGATGGCGTTTTTTCCGAATGAAAGGGGCAAAGTCCCTTATAGTTCTTGCCGGCTTTTTTAAGCAAGACATGATCCGAAACCACCGCAACGATATCGGTGCGGTCGCGAATCTCATCAATGATATGGTCTGGAATTGAAATTTTCAAAATATCAACAGATTGTTAGGAAAAACCCGGCCTGGTAAGGCCAGGTCTGAATTTTTTTATCAGGGATGACAGATTTTTAATCTGCCGGTGTTAATTTAAAAACTCACCCGCCAGGTCTTTGATCACGCTGTTATCAGCTTTGCCCTTGAACTCGGGAACCAGAACTTTCATGATTTTGCCGAAATCTTTCATCCCTTCGGCTCCGGTTTCTGCGATCACTTCCTGGATTCTTTTGCGCAATTCCTCTTCAGAGACTTGCTCCGGCAAATAGTCCTGCAAAATTGCCAATTCCTGATCTTCCTTTTCCACCAAATCCGTGCGCCCCCCCTGCTTAAAAAGGGCAGACGCCTCTTTTCGTTTTTTCCCTTCACGGGTCACCACAGAGAGAATCTCTTCTTCCTGCAGTTCTCTGCGAAGGTCGATTTCCTGGTTTTTGATGGCGGAAATGACGCTACGGATGGTATTGAGCCTGAGCGAGTCCTTAGATTTAAGGGCCTCCTTCATATTGGCAAGGAGTTTGTCCTTTAAAGTCATGAATTTATTCCATTACACAAGTTAGAAAATATAGTGACCCACACGGGGTTTGTCAATAGCTGGGGGGAAACTAAGAAAACACTGAAAAACGCGGAAAATATTACCTAATCAATTTAAAAACAAGTGCTTAGGTCTAAGCTGGGTGTTGCTTCCTTAATTATGTTAATTTTTCCCAGTCACGAAATCGGCTTATTGTCGCATTTTTTTTCAATTTTGGGGACATTTTTTTAAATTTGGCTTATTTTGCCTGCCGGATAAAAATGGCTGGGAATTGATGTGGTTTTGAAAAATGCTGCGGACTAGTAAATCAGATATTCCTGCCTGAGCTGTGAAAAGGATGCCAATTCTTCCCGCCATGAATTTTCCAATTCCTCCAGAGAAAAACCGGGTTTGAAAAGGGTTTCCCGTAATTTCTCGTTACCGTATAAGAGGTCGATAGCCAGCCGGTCGCTGACGAACTCATAGGGTTCGGTTCTCCATTGTAATTGGTCGGGATAAATTTCAGCAATAGTATGAAGCAATGCCAGGGTGGTGAGCAGGGGTTTGAACTTTTCCCGGTCGGTGATATGAAACTGGAGTCCGGCGCAAATTTCTCCAGCGTGTTTCTGAAACATGGGTTTGAAATATTGCGGACGAAAAAAAACACCCGGCAAGAGATGTGAGTTCGTTTCAAGTTGCGCGGCCAGTTTATTTGGGTCGATGAAAGGGGCGCCGATTTGCTCAAAGGGCAGGGTGGTGCCGCGTCCTTCTGAAAGCCGGGTTCCTTCAATCAGGCACATTCCCGGATAGACGATGGCGGTTTCCAGGGTCGGCATATTGGGCGATGGCGGTGTCCAGACCATGCCTGTCTGGTCATACCACATCTCCCGGCACCAGCCGGTCATGGGCACGACTTTCAGGTCGCAATGGATATCATCATTGAACATCTGGGCGAGTTCACCCACCGTCATTCCGTGGCGGTTGGGCAGAGCGTATTGCCCGACAAAGGACCGCCAGGGTTCTCCTACCAGATTGCCTTCCACCGATGTCCCGTTTATGGGATTGGGCCGGTCGCAAATCACCATCCGCACCCCGGCCTGCTGGCAGATGGTCATGCAGTTAGCCATTGTATAAATGAATGTGTAGTAGCGTGCGCCGACATCCTGAATATCGAAAACCAGATTATCAATACCCTCTAATAGCGCTGGATCAGGAACCAGAGACGCTTCATTTTCCCCGTACAGGCTTTTTATCTTGAGGCCGGAAAGCGGGTCCACCTCATCAGCGATAGGGGTCATGTCCTGTGCTGTGCCATACAGCCCATGTTCTGGTGCGAACAAGGCCGTGAACCCTGAATGGGATTTAAAATGAGCGATGGAGTGCCTGCCATCACCAACCAGACTGGTATGGTTGACGACTAATCCGACAGTCTTACCTTTTAAATATTTTTCGGGTTGGGATAGTAAATGGTCAATTCCTGAAACGGTTCGGGTCATTGGGTGGATACCAGATTTTATGCTCGCCGCAGGGGCAACTGAGCAATGGCCTATTAAGCCGAGATTATTTTTGCTGGCCAGCAAGAGTCATTGCAGTCGGCCCCACGCCTAGTGGTGGGAAAATTTAAAACCTTTGGGAATGACGATGATGTTGGATTCTTCATCGACGAAAAAACGGCTTTTATCCTGTTCCAGATCATACCCCATAGCGGTGTCGGGGGGAACCTCAACATCCTTGTCGATGATGGCCATATTGATCTTGCAGTTTTTGCCGATTTTTACCCGGTCCATCAACAAAGAGTTGATGACCGCTGCGCCACTGTCAATGCTGACTTCGCGGCCGATCACCGAGTCTTGCACAATTCCTCCGCTGATAATGCTTCCTTCGGCAACGATGCTGTTGACGGCCTGGCCTCGGTGCCCATCCTCATTAAAGACGAACTTGGCCGGCGGCGTTCCGTAGTTTGCTGTTTTAATGGGCCAGCTTTTATTATAAAGATTGAACTCGGGTTTGATGTTTCTCAAATCCATATTGGCTTCCCAGAATGCTTTTATGGTTCCGACATCCCGCCAATAACCGATTTCTTTTCGGGTGATGCCGGGTATCCGGTTTCTGCGAAAATCGTAAGCGAATACTCTGGATTTTTTGAAAACCCGGGGCAGGATGTCTTTGCCAAAATCGTGCGAGGAGTCCACATCCGCCGCGTCGTCATAGAGCATTTCAATCAAAGCATCTTTGTTGAACAGATAGTTGCCCATGGAGGCGAAGGCTTCATCCTGCCTGCCGGGGATGGGTTTCGGGCGTTTGGGTTTTTCCTTGAATCCTATGACCCTTTGCTTTTCCTGTACCTGGATCACTCCGAACGAGGACGCATCTTTAAGAGGTACGGGCAGGGCAGAGATGGTGACGTCGGCCCGCTTTCGCACATGGAAGTCGATCATTTGTTGCAAGTCCATGCGGTAGATATGGTCGGCGCCGAAGACGGCAATGATGTCGAAGTCACCATCTTCAATCAAATTGATGTTCTGATAAATGGCGTCCGCTGTGCCGCGGTACCAACTATCGCCTGTGCGTTTTTGCGCGGGGACAGGGAGAATGAAGTGGTCACGCAGGATAGAACTGAAGCGCCAGCTTTCCTGTAAATGTTCAGCTAGCGACTGGGACTTGAACTGAGTCAGAACGTAAATAGAATAGATTCTGGAATTGATAAAATTGCTCAAGGGGAAATCAATCAGCCGATACTTTCCACCAAAGGGGACAGCGGGTTTAGCGCGTTGCTGGGTGAGCGGGTAGAGTCGACTGCCCTCGCCGCCGGCAAGAATCATTCCGAGGACTTTTTTTATCGAACCGGCCATAAGGATCCCTTCCACTAGGCGTGGGGCTGTGATATCTGCTCAATAAATTTCATGCCCCGAAAGGGGTACAATGAACAATCACTCTTGCTGGTGGGCAACGATGCTCTCGGCCCAACAAGCCATTGTCCCATTCCCCCGGGCTTGGCCCGACTGGTTTCGATGATATTGCTAAAACCTGGGACTGTCAACCGGGCACAAAAAAACCGGCTCCCCGTGAAAGGGAGCCGGTTTAATTTTTGCGTACAATCGAAAGGGGGAATTACATCATCCCGGGCATGCCGCCCATGCCTCCCATACCGCCCATGCCGCCACCGCCACCGCCACCACCATGAGCATGTTCATCTTTTTCTTCCGGCAGATCGGTGATCATCGCTTCGGTGGTCAGAAGCAGTCCGGAGATGCTGGCAGCGTTTTGCAGTGCGGTGCGTGCCACCTTGGCAGGATCAATGATGCCCGCTTTGATCATGTCGGTGTACTTACCGGTTTTAGCATCGTAACCTTCGTTACCCTTCAAGGTTTTCACTTTCTCGCAAACCACAGTACCTTCTTCACCGGCGTTGGCCGCGATCTGACGTAGCGGCTCTTCCAGGGCTCGTCGGAGGATTTTTACTCCCATCAGGAAATCATGACTGCCTTTGATTTTATCCAACACACCCAGGCTGCGGATGTAAGCCACGCCACCACCGGGGATGATTCCCTCTTCTACCGCTGCACGGGTAGCGTGCAGGGCATCCTCAACACGGGCCTTTTTCTCTTTCATCTCCGTCTCGGTTGCCGCGCCAACTTTGATGATGGCTACGCCGCCCACCAGTTTGGCCAACCGCTCCTGAAGTTTTTCCTGATCATAATCGGAACTGGTCTCTTCGATCTGGTTGCGGATCTGTTTAACCCGCGCCTGGATGTCAGAGGCTTTTCCTTTACCATCAATGATGACGGTGTTTTCTTTATCAATGGTGATGCGTTTTGCGCGACCGAGGTCAGCAAGTTCCACACTTTCCAGAGAAACACCAATGTCTTCGGTGATCACTTTGCCGCCGGTCAGGATGGCAATGTCATTGAGCATATCTTTTCTGCGGTCGCCGAATCCGGGTGCCTTAACAGCAGAGACATTCAGTGTGCCACGCAGTTTGTTGACCACGAGAGTCGCCAGGGCTTCACCTTCTACATCTTCAGCGAGAATGAGAAGAGGTTTGCCTCCTTTAGCAACTTTTTCCAGCAATGGTAGAAGATCTTTCATGCTGGCGATTTTTTTCTCATGAAGTAGGATGTAACAATCTTCCAGAACCGATTCCATACGCTCGGCATCGGTCACGAAATAGGGAGAAAGATAACCACGGTCGAACTGCATTCCCTCAACGATTTCCAGAGAGGTGTCCATGCTCTTGGCTTCTTCAACGGTGATAACGCCGTCTTTTCCAACTTTATCCATAGCTTCGGAAATGATTTGCCCAATCGCTTTATCTTGATTGGCGGAAATGGTTCCTACCTGGGCGATTTCTTTTTTATCCTTGGTGGGTTTTGCCATCTTCTGGATTTCGGGAATAACGGCGCTAACGGCTGCTTCAATGCCGAGCTTGATATCCATCGGGTTGGCCCCGGCGCTGACGTGTTTCATGCCTTCACGAAAAATCGCCTGAGCCAGAACGGTAGCTGTGGTTGTGCCGTCACCGGCGTTGTCGCTGGTTTTGCTGGCGACTTCGTTAACCATTTGCGCGCCCATGTTTTCAAAAGGGTCTTGCAGTTCAATTTCCTTGGCGACCGTAACACCGTCTTTGGTGATGGTGGGGGAACCGAATTTTTTGTCAATGACCACATTGCGTCCTCTAGGGCCCAAGGTGATTTTTACGGTATCTGCCAGTTGGTTAACTCCGGATAGTATCTTATGTCTAGCATTCTCACTATATGCAATTTGTTTAGCCATAAATCTAATTCTCCTTATCTCTTAAGAGATGTGAATAATTTTGTCGTTATTTGTCGATAAATGATTGAGATGGAAACTTAACCTACGATCGCAAGAACATCGTCCTCACGCATCAACAGGAAATCTTCTCCGTCAAATTTGATTTCTGTTCCGCCGTATTTGCTGTAAAGGACTTTGTCGCCGACTTTCACTTGCAATTTGACTGGCTTGCCATCATCACCTACTTTGCCTTTACCTACAGCTTTGACGCGGCCTTCGATTGGCTTTTCCTTGGCCGAATCGGGAATGACGATCCCGCTTTTTCGGACTTCTTTTTCCAGAATAGGTTGAACCAGAATACGGTCGTGCAATGGTTGGATTTTCATATAGACTCCTTGAAAAAATGTTAAACTCTGATTAAATGTTGAAAAAAAGCCAGTGTTTCCTGAATCTGCCCGAAAAAATTATTAACATATTGAAATTAAGTGCCTTATGCCCTAGAGCGGGGGAAGTTCGGCTCGGAATTTGAATTGTTAGCACTCTCTAGGTATGAGTGCTGACACTATATAAAATCCCTATATTAAAAAGCAAGGTCTTCCCTAAAAAAAAGTGAAAAAACTGCCAATATTATGAAAAATACCAATAAAAAAGAGGTTTTACAGATTGAAACGTTCCCGAATCCGTTTCCGGGAAGGGATTATGTCATTGAAATGGAATGTCCGGAGTTCACCTGTTTGTGTCCCAAAACCGGACAGCCGGACTTTGCCACCCTGCATATCAGTTATGTCCCGGATAAATTGTGTCTGGAGTTAAAATCGCTGAAGATCTATCTGGTGTCGTATCGCAATGAAGGCGGGTTTCACGAAAAGGTGACCAATATCATTTTGGATGATCTGGTGTCGGCGTGTCGACCACGAAAAATGAAAATTGTCGGCGATTTTAATGTGCGCGGGGGAATCCACACCACCGTTACGGTGGAACACCTGGCTAAAAAATCAGCTGCTCGCCGCAGGGGCAGTGGCCGTGATATTCTTCCTTAAAGATCGTGCCCCGCAGGGGTATGTGATATCCTCTTCATTTTCCTAAAGGGACGTGCCAGTCCTTCGGCTCCTCGAGGATGACAAACTGGCGTTTCTTGTCATGCTGAATACTTCGACTTCGCTCAGCACAGGCTCCGTGAAGAATCCCCAGGTTAGTGCAAGGCGAGATCCTTCGTCGCCTTCGGCTCCTCGAGGATGACAAACCGGCGTTTCCTGTCATTCTGAATACTTCGACTTCGCTCAGCACAGGCTCCGTGAAGAATCTCGCTTTT
>LFLA01000006.1 GCA_001542995.1 Nitrospina sp. LS_NOB | reverse complement strand
GGAGAAGGCTGTAGGCGGAAATCAAACCCTCACCTCAATCCTCTCCCTATGAAGGGAGAGGAAGTATTACTAAATCTCGCCTTGCACTAACCTGGGGATTCTTCACGGAGCCTGTGCTGAGCGAAGTCGAAGTATTCAGCATGACAATGCGATCCCGTTCAGCGTGACAGAAAACGCCAGTTTGTCATCCTCGAGGAGCCGAAGGCGACGAAGGATCTCAGGTTATGCAAAGCTCTCTATGAAGGGAGGGGAGTATTGGACAAGACCTTGCTCGTCAGCCGAGATAAATTTTGTTTGCCAGTAAGAGCTATGGCAGTGGGCCTCGTGCCTAGCGACGGAGAAATTTTTTCAGGATGTCGTCCATATCGAACAACAGAGAGATGGGCCGTCCGTGAGGACAGGTGTAGGGCATGGAAGTCTGTTCCAGATCGGAGATCAGTTTGCGGATCTGGTCAAGGTTGAGAGTGTGGTTGACCTTGATGGCGTTGCGGCACGACATCATGATTAAGACATCTTCGTATTTTTCATTGAGCACATCGTCATGCGCTTCTCTTGGGAGCGCTTCAATCATTTCGCGCAACAATTTTTCGTAATCGCCGTTCTTGAGGATGGCTGGGACGGACCGCAGTAAAAACTCGTTTTTGCCGAACGGTTCCAGTTCCAGTCCGAGGTCGAGCAATCGTGTTAGGTGGGGCGTTAAAGCTTCGGTTTCTTCGGGAGAAAGTTCTATGGGAAGCGGAAACAAAAGTTGCTGGATTTCGATCTTGCGGTTTTTGGCGGCACCGCGAAACCGTTCATAAAGAATCCGTTCATGGGCGACGTGCTGGTCGATGACCAGAATTCCTGCTTTGCCCTGCATGATGATGAAGGACCTATCCAACTGGCCCAACGGTTCGAACTCCGAATAGATCAGGTCAGCAACCGGTGTTGGAGCCTTGTCGAACCAGGTAACCTGATGTGATGCGGAGTCGGCGTCGGGTTTCAACATGGTTCTTAAGGCTTGTGACAGATCGCCTCGAACCAGGGGATGCGATTTATCGATCCACTGCGGCGGCTGGTAGCTGGCTCGCGGTGGAGACGGTTGTCTCGATTCGCCCAAAGGGATGTCGGCCTCATCCCGCGCCGTTAAGTCGACCTGCTGGTTTTTTTCCAGAGCCGCGCGCACACCGTGCGCCACAAACTGGTGCACGTCCTGCTGAAAGGCGAAGCGGACTTCCGCCTTGGAGGGATGGACATTCACATCGAGCAGTTTGGGGTCCATCGTCAAATACAGGAACATCGCCGGGTGTTGCCCTTTCGGTAACAAGTGGCTGTAGCCCTGCTGGGTGGCATGCAGAATGACTTTGTCCCGCACAAAACGTCCATTGATGAAACAATACTGGGCGTTCCTATTGGAACGGGTATAAACCGGGCTCGAGACAAACCCTTTCAACTGGTAGTCCCCCGACTCGACTTCAACTTCCAGCAGAGATTTTGCGAGGTCGGGTCCGAACAGCTCGGCAATGCGGTAATGCCATTGATCGGTGGGCAGGGTGTTGATCACCTCGCGTCCGTTATGGGTTAAATGGAACTGGATGTGGGGATAAGCCAGCGCCTGTTGCGTGACCACCTGGGTGATGTGAGAAAATTCTGTGGAGTCGCCTTTGAGGAATTTACTGCGTGCGGGGGTCACATAAAAAAGCTGGGCCACCTCAATGGTCGTTCCCTGGGGACAGGCCGCATCCTTTGCTTCCAGAACTTCTCCGCCTTCGACGACGATCAACCTGCCGCCTTCACTTTCGCTGCGGGCGCTGGTGCAACGCACTTTAGCCACGGACGCGATACTGGGCAGGGCTTCGCCGCGAAACCCTAATGACTGGATGCTTTCAAGGTCTTCGAACCGGGAGATTTTGCTGGTCGCATGGCGGGAAAAAGCCAGAGAGCATTCTTCCGGCGCCATCCCCATTCCATTATCCATGATGCGGATTTTCTTTTTCCCGCCACCTTCAATATCGAGCCGGATCAGGGTCGCCCCAGCGTCTATGGAGTTTTCGACCAGTTCCTTGACCACGGAAGCCGGACGTTCCACCACTTCCCCGGCGGCAATCTGGTTGGCCAGATCATCAGAAAGGACGCGAATTTGCGGGTGTGCTTTTTGAGAGGAAACAGACATGAAAATCCTTCAGCCCCACCAGTGGGGTTTTACTCCCCATGACTTGGCTATGTCTTTTAAAATAACTTTTTATCAGGATACTCCATTCGCTTGCGGCGGGATTGTCACTCTGAAGCCCCAATCATTTTTTTAAAGCAATTCGGAAACGATTGCAAGTCAATTGGTGATATGATGGTACCGATGCAATACGGAGACGCCCCGTTGGACAATCATTTCTTCGAGAAAAACCTCCAATCGTTGAAAACTCGCACTCTTCAGCCGGGAAACCTTCCTGATATCCTATCTGGAAAAATATCCGTGATATCAGCCTCCTCCGGCCAGCCCACCCCGCGCTTTGAAAGCACCCTGCTCCACAGCAGCTATGACCCGGAAAAAGAGGCTCATCAGTTTGCCGAAAAACTAAAACCCGGAGCCTGTATCTGCCTGTATGGTTTTGGGTTGGGTTACCATCTGAAAACGATTCTCGATAAAATGCTGCCTCTCGGAAAATTGCATCAGGAGAAATCCCAAGAGAAAAAACAACTGCCGGTAAAAAGCACTCAGGGGAATCCCCTGCTCACCGACCAGGTCATGTATAGTTATTTACGGACACCGGAATACATCATCCAGGCCAATCCAGATACCCGTGTTTTCAACCTTTATTCACACGGCGCTGAAATTGAACAGGCATCGATTTTAGGTTCGGCTAGCGAATTAAAGCGCCGGGCTTTTTTTCCAGCGGCTTGAGAGCTATGTCACCTTTCACAAAATACCTGCCCCATCTTGGCGTAACCGCCTTCATTGTTTTTCTCGCTACGGATTATTTTCTTCCAAGCCAGAAACCTGCCTCACTCAACCCGGGAAATCTTCAAAGCATGGCAGAAGGGAGTCATAAGGAAGGCAGCCACAAGGAAGAAGGCAGTAAGGGGAGCAATCTTTCACAGGAAGAGCGGGAACGTCGAATGGCAATCTTCCATTACAACGAAGGGAACAAGTTTTATAAGGAAGGGAATTATGCCGAGGCCATCATCCGTTACGAAAAAGCCCTGCATCATAATAAGGGATTTAAGGAAAACCTCATTAACCTGAGCACCGCTTATATGAAAAACAAGGTGTTCGATAAAGCGTTGGAAACGCTTCAGGAGGGTCAAAAGAAATTCCCGCAGGAACCTCTATTCGATTACAACTTCGCCTGCTATTATTCTTTGATGGAAAGCCTGGAACCAAGCCTCTCAGCTCTTAAACAAGCGGTAGGGAAAGGATTCAAACAGTTCAAACAAATGGAAAGCGACTCCGATCTTAACAACTTGAGGCAATCGGATGAATATAAAGTCTGGAAAGAAAAGGTGTTCCCTGCGACCGCAACCTGATTTTACGACTCCGTCAAACGAACTTGACCCGAAGGATCAATCCTGAGTCCCACCTTGCCACTCAACAAAGAAAACATGGGCGTGCCTATTAATTCTTTCCTCCACCCCTGAAACAGAAAATGCTCTTCCATATCTTCCTTTTGTTCGAAGTGGGCCACAAAACTATGGATCTGTTTTCGGTCTGCCAAAACACTCGGCTCAATTTTCAACTCTTCAGACCGAATCTGCACATAAGCCGAAAGCAACTCCTCCACTCCCCGGGTCGTGGCGTGTCCATTACTTTCAGGGAGAACCGTAAGCTCCTCCTCCGGAATTTCCATAGCCTTTTCAATCGCAGACAAAATGGCTGCCCCGCCTTTATTCAGTTCCTTTTGGTAAAAACCACGAATTCCAGATAACGCTTTTGAGTCCCTGGGAATTTTGCGGGCAATTTCCAGTAACGTTTCATCCCGGATGATGGCCTTGGCCAGACAATCTCTCTTGACCGCTTCCCCTTCCCGCCAGGCAGCGATTTCCTGAAGCACCGTCAGGTTTCTGGGCTTCAAGCTACGCAGGTTTTTAATTTTCATGAATCGTTGTCGTGGATCGGGCAAAGCAAATGTTTTGGGGTCTTCCCAATTCTGAACCTCACCTTGTACCCAATCCAGACGATTCATCTTTTTCAATCGCTCGATCAGTTTGTTGTACACCGGAACCAGATAGCGGACATCGTCAATGGCATATTCAATCTGGTTATCACTTAAAGGGCGGCGACACCAGTCGGTATAGGTTTCTGTTTTATGAATCTTTTTTCCTATAGCTTTATAGACAATTTTTGCGAAGGAAATCTGAGTCCCCCATCCCACCAGGGCAGCGGCGATCTGGGTATCAAACACCGGAGGAATTACCTGACCGCAGAGGCGCACCAGAATTTCAAGGTCCTGTCTGGCGGCGTGAAAGATTTTTATTTTTGTGGGATCTTTTAACAACTCCAGCAACGGAGTCAAATCCGAAAGCAAAACAGGGTCGATGGCGGCGAAGTGCTCTCCGCTACCCACCTGAATCAGCCCGATACGGTGAAAATAAGTTCTTTCCCGGACAAACTCAGTATCTACCGCTAGAATTTCAGCAGACTGAAGGTTTTCACAAAATACCTTTAGCTGCTCTGCAGATGTGATGTACATAAATTAACTCGAAAAACCGGTTTAAATGCTAATGAACGATCCCGCCGCAAGCAGACCGGGTCTCCGACAAAGATTTTTATTAAAATGGCGTGGCACAAGGCTATGCCTTGAGAAATATATTCGAACTAGAGTTAAATAGGCAAAAACACCCGTTTTCTTTATGGGCATCGACTTATTGGCCCCACGCCGAGTGGGGGAATAAAACCCACTTGTGGGATTCAATTCTTAAAATTAGAATTATAGGGGAATTGACTCCAGAAGAATAGGATGAAAAAATAATGGGATGAAACCATTACCGCCCAGAGCATAAAAAAATGGCACAGATCTTAGCTCCATGCCATTTTTATTCGATCAGAGTTCGTTAAAACATTTTGAATCAACGACCTTTCAACTGATACTCGTCCTTAATAATTTTTTTATTTTCCCAGTCTGACGAGGACTGGGTCTCCTTATCACCAAAGTCGATCAAATTCTGTTCACCGCTCTTCCAAAATCGGTTGCTTAGCCTTTTGAGGGATAAAACTTTTTTCAGTTCTCCTTTTTGGAGCCAAATTAAAAATGTGGTCCTTTGGAGCCCATCTTTATTGATGCTTTTCAGGGGAATTTAGCGAACATTTTAAAAGGCCCATCGCAAAAAAGGGTTTTCGCGACCAAATTAGGGCCATTACGCGGGAGGGACTGTTAACTTATTGGAAAAATTGACAATACTCTATCTACGATATTGGAGGGGGGGGCTGTTTCCACCTATTCCCGGCAACGAAACAGTTTCAGCCTTTATTCTCATAATAATCCAGGCCAGAGTGGTCGATCACTTTTTCTCCCATAATGATCCGCAAGGTATTGCGAAGTTTATCATCCTGATCGAACAGGGAGTTCACCGGCTTAAGATCGGGCCTGCATTGGGGCGATTTAAAATAAAACGAAAGCCATTCCTGCACGCCTCTCATTCCCGCCCGTTGTGCCAGGTCGAGAAATAACACCAGGTCCAGAACGACAGGTGCGGCAAGAATAGAATCGCGGCAAAGAAAATTGATTTTCAATTGCATTTTTTGACCCAACCAACCCTGGATATCTATATTGTCCCAGCCCTCTTTCGCATCTCCCCTTGGGGGATAATA
Source organism: Nitrospina sp. LS_NOB (assembly GCA_001542995.1). Classification (GTDB taxonomy): domain Bacteria; phylum Nitrospinota; class Nitrospinia; order Nitrospinales; family VA-1; genus LS-NOB. The sequence goes on along the minus strand of LFLA01000006.1, from coordinate 2,594 downwards.
TTCGATGCGGATTTTATGGTAGTAGTTTCCATAGAGATCGGGGTAGAGATCATCCTGAAGGATGCTTTCTAGAACCGATCCCTTGGTCACTTCCTTGGATCGAAAGGAATCCGGATCATCCAGCACTTCACCATCACGGTTTCCCAATATATTGCTGGAGAACCAGCCCTCAAGGCCCAGCATCCGGGCCTTAAGTCCTGGCGCAATAATTGTTTTCATCAAGGTTTGCCCTGTTTTGAAATCTTTGCCCCCGATAGGAGTGCTGTTTTTGATAGACAGTTCCACCAGCGCCGGAATATCCACGTTCAAGTTTGGAGAACCATTGGCAAAAGGAATTCCCATTTTCAGCGACGCATAAGCGTAGATCATGGAAGGGGGAATCAGGGCAAGATTATTTTTCAAGGCAGTCTCAAAGGCTTCCAGAGTTTGGAATGCTTCGTGGTTCATAACATCCTGATAAACTTCCGTCGATCCACACCAGCACATCACCAAACGTTCCAGACCTTTTTCTTTTTTGAAGGTCTAATGTCCTTCATCAGAAGTTCGGCCAACTCCATCTTATTGGGAGCACTTTTTATATTTGTCCCGGTCAGGTTTTTCACAAAAGCAGGATCGAACACCGCGGACCAGGGTTTTATTCCCTCAAGTTGCTCCTTCACCAGATCCAGCTCCTGCTTATCGATCACGCCACAAGTCAGAGCGGCCTGATAGCAGTTATCGTCATAGATATCCCATCCACCAAATTCGATATCGGTCATACCAGCGAGAGGAACGAAGTCTTTGATAAAAGGATATTGCGGATTATCCCTTTTACCCAGGCGGATGCGCGACATTTGCGTGACCGACCCAATAGGTTTGCTATGCCCCGCATTCACCAGAAAGACTCCAGCGATAAGTGTCGAACTCACCGCTCCCATTCCTGGTAACAAAACTCCCAGTTTACCTTTTGGCGGCGTAATTTTTTTCGCCAAGCCGCTATACTTGTCGCTGGTCTCATTCATTAAGCCCTACTCCTCTCAAATTGGATCATGATTCTAGTGGCTATAAATTGGTTCAACTGGAAGGCCCGAAGGTACAAACCCTGCGAGTGGCAAACTCGTTGATTCTGTGCAAGAATAGCATCCTGTATTGGATAGTTTTTTCCCCAATCTAGGGGCCTGAACAAACTGACTTAAAAACCAACCCCCATAAACAAATAGCCCCTATCGAGTAAGGCTAGCTTTTGTTTAATATTACAATACGTTTCACAGGCTAACAGCCGCATGAACCCAGACACCAACCCTCCAAATTCCGAAGCTTCCCCGCAAAATTTATGTGGCATCCTCTACTTACCGCCTCCTCCGGAGCCTTGGAAAGCCGCAGAGTGGTATGCCTCATCCATTGCCGGCGTACCTTTCCTTTTAAGAAACATTCTGACTCTTCAGCGTTCCGGACTGCATGACATAACCATCCTTCTGGATGCCGGGGAAACAGAAAAGTTAAGCGTCCTGATTGAGAAAGATTCTCGCATCACCGCAAAGATTCATTGGATGACAAAATCCAGCCAGTTGAAAGACACGCTGCAAAACCACCGGGTTCTTTTTTTTAACGGCTCTGCTCTTCACGACAAAAAAGAGGTTCGTTCCCTTTTAGAAACTGAAGAAACAAAAACTCCTGAAGTTTTACCAATCAGCAATGAGCAAATCGAATCATTGATAAAAAAAATCAAAACGAATGGCGAAAAAGAATCAGGGGAACCCCTGGAAAACACACGCTCCTTTATATATGTACCCGGGATGGCAAAAACCCATGTGCAGGAACAAAAAGATTTTAATACTCTGCATGAAGGATTACTTAAAGGTTCCGGCCAAAACCATGACAGCACCATAACCCGACTTCTATCCCGTCCAGTTTCCAGAAAACTGACCCGCTTTTTTTTGAATACGTCGATTCACCCCAACCAGATCACGCTGTTTAGTTTTGCCATGGGCTTGGGGTCGGCTCTGTGTTTTGCGCAGGGAACTTACCAGACAAACATATTTGGCGGCCTCTTGTTATTATTTTCAACCTGGGTGGATGGAGCAGACGGAGAAATCGCCAGATTGAAATTTATGGAAACGGAATTGGGAGGCAAGCTAGACATTGTTTGCGACAACATTGTCCACTTCTTCGTATTCGGAGCTATCGGCTGGGGGTTGAGCGAGGCAACAGGCGACAAAACCTACATATATGTAGGAGGATTGGCCGCATTTGCAAGCCTGACCTCTTTTATTCTCTTAGGGACAATTATTCTTAAGAAAAATACCGGTGCAACCGCTCCTTCACCGGATTCAGAGCCCTCCATGGCCGAGAAACTCGCCAACCGGGACTTCATTCATTTTCTTATGTTGATGGCTTTGATCGATTTGGTGCAAGTATTTATATTCATCGCCGCTGTAGGTGCCACCATCTTCGCCGCCTATCTGATCTACCTACGCCTCTCTCAGCGATCTCATTAAAAAATTAGGGTCTGTCGTAGATAACTAAGATTATTTATGCTAGGGAATGGGCTTAAAACGTTGCAAACTAAAGGGTAAATTTCAAAGACGGTTGCTGGAGTTTTTCGTTCTGGAAGT
>LFLA01000002.1 GCA_001542995.1 Nitrospina sp. LS_NOB | reverse complement strand
GAAGAAGTTGCCATCGACTGCCCCCCGCCCCAGGACTGGCCAATGGACCACCAGAGTTAATGAGTTTTTCAACCCCCCCCCCCCCCCCCCCCCCCCACGGTAGTGGGCTGGAAGCAGTTTTTTTTCAGGTGGCTGTTGGTACAGAATCCGGAGCCGCTTGGAGCAAATCTTTAACGAGGTCTTCTTTGCGGGTGTGGAATCCCATATCGATCAGCAGGGATATCAGCACAGGAACCAGGAAAAGGGTAAACAGGGTGGAGATGCTCAATCCATGCTGACTGGTGGAAGTCATTTTTTTCATGCCCTCCACCGATTCGAGTTGGTCTTCCAAGCGACGCGTGATATTGCGTTCCACTTCATCAGGGGAAAGGCCCAGGTATTCGGTCTTGACCTCAATCTCCGGTTTGTCAACCGTAGGAGCCAGCTGCCGGGGCAGAGTTTGGAAACATAAGACACCCACTACCAGGGCCATAACGATGACCACCATCACCGTGTGGTAGTTTCGGATGGACTGATCAATGAGTTTCATCAGGTCTCCGGGGTGTTAGCGGGCGAATTTTTTTGTCTGCCGAGTTGAACGGAGTTTTCGTTTTTGGTTCCGGATTGGTCAAAAATACTTTCGCGCCCGGGAATACCGCGCCGGAATCACCGCAGGATGAGATCGGCTTCCAGCCCCAACTGGTGAGTGAAATCCTCAATCTCTACAAAATCATCCCGCTCCTTGAAAGCCCTGACCGGAACGCGATGAGCATGACTGTCTTTGACGACATAAACAACGGTGCCCTTCTCGCCGATAACCAGAGATACCGCCGGCACATGCAGCACGTTTTTACGAACACCAAAACTCAGGGTGCTTTCCAGTGTCAGTTCTGAAAACAGAGAAGGGTCGGGGTCGGGCAAATCAATTTGCACTTTGATATTGCCAGAGTAAATGTTCGCGTCGGGAATGACCCGGATGACCCGCGCCAGGTTTCGGTGATGCTCAAACTTCAAACCCAGTTCCCGCGCCAGAAATTCCGCGCCTTTGAGCTTTTTCAATTTGTTCCTGTAGCTCTGCGGCATTTCCAGAACCGCTTTCAGGCGAGAGGAACCAATCATTCTCACGACAGGGGTTCCCGCCTCGGCAAAAGCGCCCTGCTCAATTTCCTTGGCGATGATGATGCCTTCGAAAGGAGCCTCAATATTTACTTTTGAAAGATTCAGTTGGGCTACGGCAACCTGTTTACGGATCGACTGCATTTCCGATTCCAGCTTTTCAATATCCTCACTGCGCCCTTTCATCCCGGCGGCCAGTTCTGCCTTGCTGGCCTTCAAAAACTCATCGGCCTGACGAACCTTGTCTTTGGCCGTGTCGAGTCCCGACTGCGGCATCACTTTTCCCGTCACCAGCTTTTGTGCACGGGTCAATTCTATATGGGTCAGGTTCAAGGCGCTTTCAGCGGCATGCATTCTGGCTTCAAGCCTTTGTTTATCTTCCGGGCGCAAAACCCTCCCTGGGCTTTCTGATATTCCTTTTGAACGGAGGAGAGGTCGGCCCGCAACCTTTCGTGGATCAGTTCATATTCTCTCGGGTCGATCTGAGCCAGCAAATCGCCGGCCTTCACCTTCATCCGCCACATCCATGTACACGACTTTTCCGACCTGGACCGGGAGCGCGAATTCCTTCTTCTTAACCTGTGGGGCATTGTCTTCGGAGGAAGAGCACGAGACCAATAGAAGAATCAATAGGACGCGTGGAAAAACAGGCTGATTTAATCTGTGAAACGAAATTCTGATATAATCCCCCTCCAAACAGGGCATCTATTAATAGTAAAACCTTGAAATTATTATCCTATAGTAGTGCTTAAAGGTTTTCAACGTTCATGGGCCATTCGCCAACAGAAAACTATCCGCTCGACAAGTTCGACTACCAGTTGCTCGATACCGGGTCATTCCAGAAGCTCGAACAATTCGGCCCGCACCGTTTCATCCGTCCCGCACCCCAGGCCATCTGGCCCAAGTCCCTCCCTCCCAAAGAATGGAAAAAGGCGGAAGGAGAATACAAATATTTTAAAGGTAAAGATACAGGAGGTGAATGGAAGTTTTTCACCCAACTCCCCGAGGATGGATGGACCGTTCAGTTCCATAACCTCGTCTTTAAAGTTCAACCCACAGGATTTGGGCATATCGGTATTTTCCCCGAGCAGGCCATCAACTGGCTATGGATCATGGATCAGCTTAAACAGCTTAACGGCACAAAAATACAAGTACTTAATGTTTTTGGTTACACCGGCGCCAGCACCATTGCGGCTGCCTCTGCCGGGGCTCATGTCACCCATATTGACGCCTCCAAAGCCTCGGTCACTTGGGCCCGGCGTAATCTCGAACTTTCCGGACTGAGCGACCGTCCGGTACGCTGGATTGTCGATGACGCCATGAAATATATGCAGAGAGAACATCGGCGCGGCAAGAAATATGATGCCATCATCATGGACCCTCCCTCTTTTGGACGGGGACCAAAAGGAGAAGTCTGGAACATCGAAAATATGCTATCCAAATTCATGGAAGCCTGCCAGAACATCCTCAGCGATTCTCCGGCATTTTTACTGTTCACCACCCACTCGCCCGGATTCTCCGCACTCACTCTCGAAAATATGATGCGGACTTATTTCCCGTCACACAAGACCGGGAATTTTGAAGCAGGAGAAATGTTCATCCCCGATCAGTCATCCGGACTCAACCTGCCCAACGGTTTCTTCGCCCGCTGGCTCTCTAGCAAGAGTCGCAGATAGCAATGGCCCTTTGATATATTCAAACTGTTCCTCGGCTCAAAAAAGTTTGACTTTTATATCCCCTCCCTTCATAGGGAGGGGATGGGGGAGGGTTGGCTGATTAAACTTCCCCCTGAGAAGGGGGATTGAGGGGGTTACTTAAATCGTCTTTGCGAGCAAAGCGAAGCAATCCAGACTTTGGCCTTCAAACTTGCAATAAAGTAACCTATATGTTACCATTATGACAGAGATAAGAGAATACCTTCGTGAAGACGGAACTAGCCCCTTCGCCAATTGGTTTGGAGGCTTGAACACACAAGCCGCTCTCAAAGTGAACACTTATCTCACGCGGATAGGAAATGGGAACTTATCCGCAGTTAAAAGTGTCGGAAGCGGTGTCCACGAATGCGTGATTGACTGGGGTCCAGGCTACCGTGTCTATCTTGGCAAAGACGGTAATAAGCTGATCATCCTGCTGGGCGGCGGCACGAAGAAGCGTCAGCAAAACGATATCGACCAGGCAAAAGAACTTTGGCAGGAATACAAGAAGCGTAAAAAGGAACAATAATCATGGCTATCACACGTAACTTTAAAGAAACCATTCAGGCACGCGCCCTCAAAGACGCGAAGTTTCGCACTGGACTCCTCAAAGAAAGTATTGAGAGCATGCTGGCCGGGGATACAGAAACCGGAAAAATGATTCTGCGCGACTATATCAACGCCACGATTGGTTTTGAGAAGCTGGGCAGTATTGTAGAAAAATCACCCAAAAGCCTGATGCGTATGTTCAGTCCCAGCGGAAACCCTACAGCCAACAACCTGTTTGGCATCATCCACACCCTGCAAAAAAAAGAAGGCGTTCATTTTGAAGTGAAAGCCTTACGGTAATGGAAGGGATGCGCTCTACCAAAACTTGATTATCAAAAATAAAATTTTATTTTTTACGGTGAACCGACAAAACCGTTACCCTTCCCTCTATCTCTTGAAAAACCATTCTGATATTTGAGCCAAGTTTCAATAGAAATTCCGATGGACTTATTTTTTTGATTGAATAGTAACTTTTACCACGCATGACTTCTTCATAAATACGGTCGTTTATCGCACCCGCATTCAATCCAAGCATAAGGCTATCCTTTAAAGCAGAACCAGCCCATATAATTCCCTCGTTTTCCTGAAATCGTATACCTGATGCTATTGTTTCAGGAGACATGGGAGGAGCGGACGGCGAAGCTCCAAATATGCCATTTGGAAATCTTTTTTGGATTTCAAGACGCTTAACAAGATTTTCATAGCTAAATTTTTCAGCACTTATTGAACGGGCGATAAAGCGGAGTGTTGTATCTAAATCTCGTTCCATTCTTTTCTGTTCAATATTTTTTCTTAAGATAGGTACCTTTTTTGCGATTTGACCCAAATTAATTTGTAATGCTCCATCTTCCAGAAGGATATCACTCTTGTCTCTATTACAGCCATAGCAAGAAGGAGCAAGATTTTCATACCCCAAAATATTGAATTCATCTAAAATCACTGCCCTCTGCTTTAATGATACTAGTTCGATAGGCTTTGAATTCATAGACTCTGGAATAACATGGTCTACTTTCATATCAGAAAAAAGGAGTGGTCTTTTGCAATAAAAGCATTTCTCGGCATATGTTAGCCATAAGCACTCTCTAAATTGATTTGAAAATTGTTGTTCTGACATAAATTGTTTTCTAAACCACAGATTTCAATATTGCTTTAGGCATACCCAGCATGGCATCGCCGAAGAACTTCCAATAGAACGGGTTCTCTCATAAGGAAAAATGATGGCAAGCAGGAAACCCTGTTTTATCTGGGTTCATAGATTAGGTCAGTGATAAATTTCTGCCGATGGAAACCATCAGGTACACGTCTACCAATTCCTCCACACCCACTGTATTTCAATTATATTAACTTTATTCGGGGCAAACAAGAAACAAGGTTCCATCCATATCAACCCCCTCATCCTAACCTTCTCCCCTGGAGGGAGAAGGTATTTTTTGCTTCCTCTCCCTTGAGGGGAGAGGACTGAGGTGAGGGTGATTTAATAATCTTTCGTATTCCATCAGAAATGCTCATGCAATATACGAGCAGCAGGGTTTGGAGTATAATGCCATGCAAATTATTTCTCTAACCTGTAATTTTAAAATGGCTTTTTATCAATATTTACAAGCGCATGCGGAAAAGGACCCGTCCCATCCGGCGATTATCGAGGGAGACACTGCCTTAAGCTATGGCGATTTTGTTTCCCAGATCGAACGGTTCGCCAGTGCCCTGTCCAAACTCGAACTTAACGCCAACAGCAAAATCGGCTTGCTGTGCCTGAATCAAAAGGAATACCTCATTGCATTTTTTGCTGCGTTGCTTAAAGGCGTTCCCGTTATTCCTTTCAACTTCATGCTGAAACCGGAAGACCTAGTTTACATCACTCAGGATGCGGGAATTGATACGCTGCTGGTCGACTCGGCTTTTGTTAAACCTGAGGTCGCGCCCTTTTTCAAATTCTTTGCCAACAAAATTCTTGTGGGTCCGGCTGACCCGGCACAAGTCGGTGAGGGAACTCTAAAATGGCATGAGTTTCTGGCAGCAGGCACACCCGGCGGTTCTGTTACGAAACATAAAAGAGGCGAAAGCCTCCCCGATGTCATCCTCTACACCTCCGGCACCACCGCCAAACCCAAAGGGGTCATGCTGGAAGAAAACCAGTTCGACACCAACTGCACTGGGTTTTTAGAACATCTGCAATTTGTCCCGGAAGACAAGGTGATCGTCGCCCTGCCCCTGTTCCATTCGTTTGGCAATATCATGGCGCTGGTGTTACTGCGCTCAGGTGCCACACTCATTCTGCTGAAACAGTTTCAACCCAAGACCATATTGGAATCCATTGCCCAGCATAAAGCCACCATCCTGCCACTGGTACCGACCATTTATTCATTCCTGGTGCAACTGTATGCACGTGGAGGATATGACGTTTCGTCCTTGCGCTATTGCATCTCAGGCGGCGCATCTTTGCCCAAAGCCCTGCTGAAAAAAGTGGAAGGCGCATTAGGTGTCACCGTCATCGAAGGTTATGGGTTGACCGAGACTTCGCCGGTGATCGCTGTAAACACGATGAAAGACGGCAGTGTGCCCGGCTCTGTCGGACCCGTCCTGCCCAATGTCGAACTGGATATTGTCGATGAGTCCGGGAAAGCCGTCAAGCAGGGAGAAGTCGGCGAGATCCGCGTGCGCGGCGAAACGGTGATGAAAGGTTATTGGAATAAATCCGATGAAACAGCAGAAACCATTTCAGCCGATGGCTGGCTCAGAACCGGAGACCTGGGTCATCTCGATGAAAAAGGGCGACTGTTTATTTCCGCTGGCAGAATCAAAGACCTGATCATTCGTGCCGGGGAAAACGTTTCACCCCTGGCGATTGAAAACGCGTTGATGAATCATCCTGCAATCATCGAAGTGGCGGCTGTGGGCATTGCCGATGATCGGGTGGGAGAAAAAGTAAAAGTGTTTGCCGTTTTGCGTGAAGGGACTCAAGCCACCGAACAGGAGTTGAAAGAACTGTGCCGGGAGAAACTGCCCGCATTCATGATCCCCGACCTATTTCAGTTCATGGAGTCCCTGCCAAAAACCGCGACTGGGAAGATTCTTAAATCTGAGTTGAGAAACCTCGGATAACCAGCCAACCCTCCCTCAATCCCTCCCTATGAAGGGAGGGAAATGTTTCCCCAATTTTGTGGCTCGGGAGCGGAGCGACCGTCTGCCACCCACTGCCACCAGCCGCTGGCTGGTTAGCGAGCGCAGCGGAAACCGAAACCTTCAATACGATAATCGGTTTGGAATTCTTTTCGTGAAGCAGACCGTTGGCTGGTAGGACCGGTTTCCCAGGCTCCGCCGCGAAGGACTTTTTCATTCCCTCCGCCCCGTCGGTCTGTCGGGTTTAATCGCTGGGGTCCTTGTGGGTTGTCTTTCGGGCTACTTGAATAATATCTCTGCTCAAACCAGTCCGCCACCCATTCGTGGACGTTTCCTGCCATGTCATGCAGTCCAAACGGATTAGCCGGAAAAGAACCTACTGGCGCTGTGTTGGGGAATCCGTCGGACAGGTTTTTGGCCCGTATGTTCAGACCGCAGGTGCTGTCGCAGAAATTAGATTTGGAAGCATCGAACTCATCGCCCCAGTAATAGGCCGTATCGGTTCCACCGCGCGCGGCATATTCCCATTCCGCTTCGGTCGGCAGGCGTTTGTCGGATTTATGGCAGAATTCCTCAGCTTCGTGCCAGGTCACACTTTCAACCGGCTGGTTAGCGGCTTTAAAGCGGGAGGGATTGTGTCCCATTGTTTCCTGAAAAGCGCTTTGGTTGACTTCGTGCTTGTCCATTTTAAAGGGTTTCAGACAGACTTCATGAATCGGCCTTTCTGATGGCTCTCCTTTTTCACTGCCCATTTTGAAACAACCGCCTTTGATCTCGACCATCTCGCCTGAACCGGACGACCCGGCCTTGGCAATCAATTTGTCGGTGATCTTGTCCTGCAGTTCTCGAACCGCCTCATATACCCGGTTGGGAACGCCTTGGTATTGGATGCGGGCAATGCTGTGGGGGATGAGTTTCATTTTGCCCGTCTTCATGTTGAACAGGCGATAATGCGGGACGGGTTTCGCAGCTTTCCCATCAACGTAATTTCTCATATTATTTCTACCGCTGTCGGGAGTGATGACACTTTCATCAACAATTTCCGCCTCAAACGGTTCGGGGTCCCCCTCAACCGTAACAATGACGGTATTACGGTTGGTCACTTTCATGGCCAGAATTCGGCGGGTCAACTTGTCCGCCTCTTCAAACTTTTCCAGACGGAATTTGACATCGGCCAGAGAACGCATGATGCGCCAGCTTTCCGGGTCCATTTTAAGAGCGGTAGCATAATGCTCTTCGGCTGCCTGAATTTCCCCCTGGGCCACTTTAGCGTCCCCCTTGAGTGTTTCTTCGACCACGCCCGCAATCCCCAAAACCGGAAACAGAAAAAAGCATAAAACCCATAAACAAACTGTATTTTTAAAAAATAAAAAAGGGACACCCATTATCCGGCTCCTGTCGTGGAAAATTGAAATTGAATGAGCGGGTATTATAACAGCGGAGGGGCACCAGTCCAAGCGGAGAACCTCCGCAGGTAACTGACCCTAACCTTTTCTGGGTTCGAGGATGTACCTCGGCTCAAGGAGCTACTGCTTGCTGGGCCCAGCGTCACGCTTGCGCCTAGCGGTTGCGGGAAGTTTTTTATCGTCTTCTTTTTTCTCGTTCTGGGCTTTATTGTCCTGTTCCGATTTTTGTTTTTTCAGGTCTCCCCATCCCGAGTCCACTTTTTTCTTTTTATTATGTCGGTCTCTTCGAGGGAAATAATCAATCTCGTCAATCATGGCTTGTTTTGCGTTTTAAGGATTCTGGATTTAATCTGGTCGACCACAGGATTATAAAGCAAAACCTGTATTTTTTTCTAACCGTATAAATTCCCAATCACTGAATTTTTGCTTTAGCCCATCCATAGAACCATCTGTACTGGCATTATCCACTACCAGACCCGGGTTGGAGGCAATGTCTGATCCTTAAGATTTTGCAAGCATTTTTCCGGGTATTGGCCTGAGTTCCAATTAACAACAACGACCGCAATGGATGGAGAGTGCGTCATAATCCTGAATTATTTAAAACAATGTTTTTATCCGTTGCATTAGCTTGAATATATGGATTCAGCCACTTATACTTCTCAGAGATAGTCGAAGCGTTTCCTGCAAACCTTGTTTTATCACCTTCCGACAGGTTTTTACAAAAATGAAAACATTTTTTGTTACGGGTGGTGCCGGTTTTATCGGTGGAAATTTTATACTGAACCTAATGAAAACCGGGCAGGTAAAAATAATCAATTATGACAAACTGACCTATGCGGGAAATCTCGACACCCTAGCATCCGTAGAAGGTGACAGTAATTATGAGTTTGTACAGGGTGATATCTGCGACAAAAACAAATTAAGAACATTATTTGGAGGACATGAAATCGATGCGGTGGTTCATTTTGCCGCCGAATCGCATGTCGACCGATCCATTGAAACACCGGGAGACTTCATTCAAACTAACGTAGTGGGAACCTTTGAGCTTCTGGAAACCGCCTGTGGGTACTGGCAAGGATTAGACAAAACCCGAAAGGGCAATTTCAGGTTCCTGCATATTTCTACCGATGAAGTTTATGGATCTTTGGGAGAAACCGGCTTGTTTACGGAAGAAACTGCATACGCCCCGAACTCGCCGTATGCCGCATCCAAAGCCTCCTCCGACCATCTGGTGAGAGCTTATCACAAAACATTTAACCTTCCGACACTAACCACCAATTGTTCTAATAACTATGGCCCCTATCAGTTTCCCGAGAAACTCCTGCCGCTGATGATTAACAAGGTCTTGTCCGGGGAACCCCTTCCTGTATACGGGGACGGAAAGCAGATAAGGGACTGGCTGTATGTTGAAGATCATTGCCGGGCCATTCTTGAAGTTCTGGAAAAAGGAACCATCGGACAGGTTTATAATATTGGAGGACACAATGAAAAAACCAATCTGGACGTTATCGAGACCCTATGCGATATTCTTGATGAAATGGTGCCAAACTCTCCACATCGACCGCATAAAAAGCTGATCAGCTTTGTCGAGGACCGTCCCGGGCACGATCGGCGCTATGCCATTGACGCAAGCAAGATTCAAAATCAACTGGGCTGGGTTCCCAAGGAATCCTTTGAAACCGGTTTAAGAAAAACCGTGAGGTGGTATCTGGACAACAAGGACTGGACCAGCCGGGTCATGTCTGGCGCCTACAGAGGGGAACGTTTGGGTCTTGAAAAATCCTAAAGAACATTCAATATGATCAACAAAGGAATCATTTTAGCGGGAGGCTCGGGAACCCGGCTCTATCCATTGACCCAGGTTGTCAGCAAGCAGTTGATGCCTCTCTATGACAAACCGATGATCTATTATCCGCTCTGCACCTTCCTGCTGGCTGATATCCGGGATATCTTTATCATCACCACGCCTCAAGACCAGCCCCTATTCAAAGAATTGTTGAAAGATGGAAGCCAGTGGGGAGCCAATATCAGTTATGGAGTCCAGCCCAGTCCTGATGGTCTGGCTCAGGCATTCACCATTGGGAAAAACTTTATCGGCAAAGATGGATGCAGTTTGATCCTTGGTGATAATATATTTTATGGTCATGAGCTGCCTGAACTCATGGAGAAGGCCCGGAAACGGAAAACGGGTGCCACTGTTTTCGGATACTGGGTGAAGGATCCACAAAACTATGGGGTGGCCGAGTTCGGCCCTGATAATAAAGTCGCCAGCGTTGAGGAAAAACCTCAGGAGCCTAAATCAAATTATGCCATTACCGGACTGTATTTTTATGACAATCAGGTTGTCGACATCGCCTCTTCCATTAAACCCTCGGCACGGGGGGAACTGGAGATCACCGATGTCAACCGGGTATATCTTGAGCAATCGCAACTATCCGTTGAGAAGATGAGTCGCGGGTTCGCCTGGCTGGATACAGGCTCTCATGAATCCCTGCTGGATGCCGCCAACTTTATAGAAACCATTCAACGGCGGCAAGGACTGATGGTCTGTTGTCCCGAAGAGATTGCTTACAGTAAAGGCTGGATCACGGCAGAGGATCTGGAGAAACGCGCTCGATCACTGAAAAAAAATGGATATGGTCGATATCTTATGCGTCTGATCTCCAAGAAATAAAACAAACTGAAAGTATTAGAAAATAATTCTAGCCAAAGAAATTGGGAAACGTGAATCTGTCACTTATAAAATAATCGATTTACTGCAAAAACAGGGCGCGCGTGTTGATTATAACGACCCGTTCATCCCCGAAACCAAACAAACCAAAGAGCATGAAAAACTTAAAGGAAAAAAAGCGTGCCCTTAAATGATTTAGGTTCATATGACCTAACAGCTATCTTGACAGACCATTCGGATTACAACTACGAAAGCATCGTAGAAAACTCAAAGATTGTTGTTGACACCCGCAACGCCTGCAAAGATATAAAATCCGCAAAAATTATCAAAGCTTAATCTATTTGCTTCACGCATTTCCTATAAAAACATTCCATTCATGAAAATTCTTCTGACAGGAAAAAACGGGCAAGTAGGCTGGGAGCTGAATCGCTCACTCTCTAAATTAGCAACTGTTTTTGCCATGGACAGGGACCAGATGGACCTTTCCAAACCAGAAACACTGGGTCCCGTCATTCAGAATATCCGACCGGATATCATTATCAATGCCGCCGCTTACACCGCAGTCGATAAGGCGGAGTCAGAATCTGAACTGGCCATGATCGTCAACGGAATCGCGCCAGGGGTGATCGCCGAGGAAGCTCGAAAAACAGGCGCAGGAATGATTCACTATTCCACCGATTATGTTTTTGATGGGAAAACAACATCCCCTTATAAAGAAGAGGACCTCACCTGCCCTTTAAATGTTTATGGAAAAACCAAATTGGCTGGGGAAAAAGCAGTGATCCAGGTCGGTATTCCCCATTTCATACTCAGAACCGGCTGGGTGTATAGCCTGAGGGGTAGCAATTTTCTGCTTACCCTGCAAAAACTGGCTCAAACCAAAAAACAAATAAAAGTTGTTGACGATCAAACGGGATCCCCCACTTGGGCAAGAACTATTGCCGAGGGCACAACGCAAATTCTGGAGCAGTGCCTTAAAGGCACCACGACATCTCAAGTATTTACCGGTTCAGGAGTTTTTCATATGTCATGTGGCGGGGAGACTAGCTGGTTTGATTTTGCAAATAAAATCCTTGAACTTTCCAACCTTTCAAAAGACACAGAGGTGGTTCCCATCCCCACTATCGAGTATCCCACTCCTGCGGTTCGGCCCAGATATTCACCGCTTTCGAACAGAAAATTGAAACAGGTCTTCCACCATGAAATGCCCCAGTGGCAGGATGCATTACAGGAATGTCTGAACTCAGCACTCAAGTAACTGAAGATCTTTGGAGTTCCCTTGCCAATTTTGTTACTATTTTGCGTAAAATATTTTTTGGATTGAACCTGACTGTAGTTCATATATACTCGATTTTCGAAGAAAGGGCTTTTGCTGGTAGCGTAAAGTCCTTTTTTCAATCGTCGGCAAATATGCGAAGATCACGCAACCCCTCATTTTGTGAAAATGGAAAAATTCTCGCCTGACACTAATTCATCCGAAACAAACCGTGTGGTTCCAGTCCTGGACAAACTGATTCAATTTTCCTTGTGCACGTTTGCCGTTTTCTCCATGTTTTCCATCAGTGTCACCCAGATATCATTCACAATAGGTGCTTTATCATGGTTGTTGAAAGTTCATCTAACCCAAACCTGGAAAGAGTTGAGAGGTACGCGGGTTGGTATTGCTATCTTATGCTTCTGCCTGGCCTGTGTTTTGGCAGTGGCAACATCGGTTGACTTGGAGAGCAGTATTAAGCATCTGAAAAAACTGCTTCAGTTTGTCATCTTCTTTTGGGTGGCCAATGCGGTTCAGGATGAAAAACAAAGGGACTTATTAATTGGACTGGTTATCATCGCCGGAGTTGTTACGGCTTTGAATGGACTCTTTCCATTTTGGGCACAAGGTTATTATTCACCTCAACGGCTCCAGGGCACAATGGGCAAACCCTCTACTTTTTCAGGAGTTTTAATGCTTGCGGGGTTGATTGCATCGGGAAGGTTTTTGTTTCACAAGCCCAAAGAATATTGGGTACTGGGGAGTCTGGGAATTATCAGCCTTTGTCTTTTGTTGACTTTAACAAGACAAGCCTGGCTTGGTTTTTTTACGGGGACAGTATTTCTGCTGTTCTTCTGGAGCAAAAAATATCTTTTGATCATTCCATTATTGTTGGCAGGTCTTTTATTGTTTGCTCCTGTAGGCCTTAAAGATCGCATGCTTACTATGACAGACATGGAAAATAGTGGATTACAGGTAAGGGTATCTTTGTGGAAAGGAGGATGGGAAATTTTCAAGGACCACCCCGTCACAGGATGTGGCTTTAAATGTGTGGATTCAATTCATTCTCAATATCCGGATCCTTCCGGATATGTTGCGCGTATAATAGGAATGCACAATAATATATTGCAATTGCTGGTTGATACCGGAATTGTAGGACTGGGAGCCTGGCTTTCAATCTGGGCAACATATTTCATTGAAATCTTTAAGCGCCGGTGGATTTTGCATAAGGAAACGTCTCAGGGCAATGTCGAGGGTCTATTGTTGGGCTCCTCGGCAGCGGTTCTTGGTTTTATAGTTGGAGGTTTTTTCGAGACCAATATCTATGACTCGGAAGTTGCAATGTTGCTATATTTTTTGATGGGCCTCTCTCTAACTCAAGTAAAAAAAGCCCCCAGGGCCGAATAGATGTTGCATCACGCCTGCTCATTCGAGTGGAGAGCTTTGCGTAACCCGAGATTCTTCGTCACCTTGTTCCTCAGAATGACAAACTGGCGTTTCTTGTCATTCTGAACGCAGTGAAGAATCCCGCTTTTCCGGTTTTTCGACTTATGCAAAGGTCTCATTCGAGTGTGGAAGCACCCTGGAATATTTTACAAAAAAAACCCGTTCCCCCCATATAGACCGTGTTGGAAGCCTGGGAGGCGGATAAAATACATCATGAAGGCCATGGAATGGTTCATTCATTAGCAACCTGATGTTTAAAGTCAGGATTTAAAATCATCAACATTCTTGTCCCCAACTTCCACTTCGGTCCATCATGGAACAGTATTTTGAAATATTAAAACTCAAACCCGGCGCGTCTATTGAAGATGTAAAACGAGCCTACAAAGTCCAGGTCAAGATCTGGCACCCGGATCGGTTCCCCGCAGAACCACCACGCCTGCAAAAGAAGGCCCATGAAATGTTCCAGAAGATCACGGCCGCCTACAAAAAAATCAGCGATGCTCACATCAGCCGCAAATACAGTGAAGCTCCAGGCTGGAAGGGAAAGCGATATACGCGGACTTCCCGGAAATCCGCAAAAACCACCCCCGAGTCAGACTCCCAAAAATCCGAATCCGTTCCCGGATTTGAAATCCGAGTCTGGCCCAATGGGGATAAATATGAGGGGCAAATGTTCCAGGACCAGATGCATGGCATGGGAACCTTCACCTCTTCCCAAGGCTATGTTTATACCGGTGAATTTAAATATGGCAAACCCAATGGCTTGGGAAAGCTGGTCTATGACAACGGCGACCAGTACGAAGGGAACCTCCTCAACGACATGCTCCACGGCAAGGGGAAATATATCTACGCAAACGGGGATCGCTACCAGGGAGAATTCCAGAACGATTTACCCCATGGACAGGGTGTCTATATCCTGGCAAACGGCAATATTTATTCGGGGTCCTGGGAAAATGGCGGGCTGGTTTCCTGACATCCTCCGTCAGAATATTTGGAGTCACAGGTTTTACAGGCTAGAAGGGTCCCCAGCCTTTCCTGTCGACCTTTTTCATGATTCACCCAGTGGCGGATAACCATGGGCGGACGATGCCGGACATGCTGATTGTGCCCGCATTCCAACTCTGCCACCCAGAAGCTTTCCTCATCCTGATGAAACCCTGCAATTCGCCTGTCCATTTAGCCGACACCTCAATCAGGAGCGCGTTTCATGGTGTACTTAAAAAGTAGTTCTTCCATTTTTTCATCACCTAAATCACGTAGTAACTCAAATTCAACAAGCATTTCCTCCACCTCTGACCATATGTAAAATTCCTCATTAGCCATCATGATCATGGGGTGTTCTGTACTAGTGATGTTTTCACCATAGAGGAGTTCTTCATGTATTTTTTCCCCTTTTTGCAGTCCGGTATATTGAATCTCGATAGCTGTATCACTCTCCCGATTTTCTCCGGTTTTTAACATGTGGCCCGACAAATATACCAACTGTTTTGCAAGAGAAAGGATCGAAATAGGATCACCCATATTGAGTGTAAAAATACTGCAATTACCGCCCATAGAACCGGCTTGAAGGACTAACTGGCTGGCTTCTGAGATAGTCATAAAATATCGAGTAACTTCCGGATGGGTGATCGTGATGGGGCCACCGGCGGCAATCTGTTTTTGAAACAGGGGAATTACAGAGCCAGAGGAGCCCAATACATTACCAAATCGTACTATGACGAATCGTGTGAGCTTACTTCGATTTGTGCATCCTGCTTCTTGTTTTTGAGATAGCCCCTGTATTATTAATTCGCAAATAGATTTGGTTGCACCCATGACACTAGTTGGGCGAACAGCCTTGTCTGTTGATATGAGGACAAAGTTTTCTATATTCATATCAAGGGCGGATTTGGCAACGTTATAGGTACCGAATATATTATTGTACACACCTTCCACAACATTGTTTTCTATCAGGGTTACATGTTTATAGGCTGCAGCATGGTAAATGGTGTCGATCTCAAATTTCTTAATAGTTGCTTCTACGCGTTGTTTATTCGTAATGGAACCAAGAACGGGAACAATCTCAGCACTATAATTTCTATTTGAGGAGCTACTGACTAATTCATGGTTAATTGTGTAAAGACCATGTTCTGAGTGTTCAAACAACACGAGACAGGATGGGTCTATTTGCAAGATTTGCCGACAAAGTTCAGAGCCTATAGACCCCCCAGCACCAGTCACCATAACCTTTTTATTTACAACACAGGCGGAAAGGAGCTTCTGGTTTGGCTCCATCACCTTGCGTGCCAATAAATCGGTAATATCGATATCTCGGAGGTCACCTACAGTCACTGTCCCTAAGGTGATATCCTCAAGCGAAGGTATAGTCCGGACCGTCACATTTGCATTTTCAAGGTATTTTAATAATTCTCTGCGTTGTTCACCCGTCATGTTAGGCATCGCCAACAAAACTTCCAAAGGACTTGTCTTGGCGCGAATCTGTTTGATTTGGGTACGATCGCCTAAGACTTTTAGATTTTGGATATAGTGACCATGCAGGGTTTGATCATCATCAATGAAGCCCAGAACCCTTATAGCATCGTTATGGGATATGGACGAGGCCAGTTCCATGCCGATTCTGCTCGCACCGTATATCAGCATATTCTTTTTGGATTGAGCGGTGACCATGGCAGGCTCAATCAACAACCAACGGATCACCAACCGACTGCCACCTACAAACAGTAATAAGGCCATCCAAAAAATCACCGGTATTGAACGAGGAAAAATATCTGTACCAAGCTGCGTATTGAATAGAGTAATCGCACTTAAAAACCATAAAACAACCAGCAGTCCGGTGGCTTGAATGATCTCCAGCGTGCCTTTGGAACCTAAATACCGTACCACAGTTCGATACAAACCAAGCTCTGCAAAAACTGGAAAAGTCAGGACCAACACCAAGGTAAATAGCCACAATTGAATGTGGGATGGCCAAAACCACTCTCCCAAACGCAACGCAAACGCCACCCATAGGGAGAAGGACGCCAGGACTACGTCCGCCACAATCATTATCACGCGCTTTTTATTCCGGCTGAGAGATAGGATAAACATGAAGGGGCTGTCGTAGATTAGGTTATAAATCACACCATTTTTTAAGGGTGTTGTATTGTTGTTTATGAGAGCCATAATTA
>LFLA01000012.1 GCA_001542995.1 Nitrospina sp. LS_NOB | reverse complement strand
ACCCCTTAATGGAGGAGGGTTAAAGGTGTTGGGAGGTCTGGCGTCTCGTCAAAAAGAACTTTCTTCATTCCCCCCTTCTCCCGAAGCCGAGATAACTTTTTACCTGCCAATAAAACTTATTGCTAGTTGTACCCCTTCAGGGCATGAAAATAATGTTGGCTATATCAAAAGCTCACGAAGATTAAGGAAGGAGCATCACGGCTACTGGCCCACTCCCGTGGGAAGGATTGGCAAGGGCCCGTCAAGGTGTCGAAAAAACTTTTTAATCACCCAACCAAGTATTACTCAATGAGTCCAGCGTCACGCTGGCCGCCGGTCGCCGGTCGGACCAGGCGGAGGAAGGCATCCACGCCGGATATTTTATCCTGATAAGCTTTGCCGCCTTCGTCTTTGAAGGAGACGGCTATTGCCTTGTTGCGTTTTTCTTCGCTGGTCCAGGTTCCCCAGCCCGCGCCCTTGGGAAACATGGTGTCGATAAAAATTTTATCGCCGTCTTTGTCTACGTTGCGCTTTCTACGGTTATACAAGGTCATTGCTTCTTCAGGAGTGGGCAGGCGCCAGTCTGTATAACCGGCGAAATTTTTATGGTTCATGCGCTGGGCATATTCGTTTGCCGTGTACCAGTTGACCCAATTGGCTTCTCGTTGCCAGTAGTCCTGGGTCATCCACAGCAGACCGGTTTTTTTGTCGAGGGTGGTGCCATCGGCATAATTGGCGAAACGCTTATCAGCAGATTGGGCAATCGGTTTTTGATTCACCAACCCCTCGGCCCAACTATTTGCAGAAAAGAACAGGGCCAGACAAATAATTCCCATTCTAGCAGTGTTTAGTGATGACATATTCTTACTCTCCGCTCAGGAAAACTCATGATCTCAGCGAGACATAAAATCACCCCAGCCCCTCGTGATATTGTTCCAAAGCCCTCGTGCCCGGCACGGGTACTTTGTAAAAGAGGGGTCCATTGAAGCTCCCCCTTCTACGAAGGGGGTCGGGGGGATTTGCCCTTTTTAATAACTGGTCAATTCTACTCGCTTGCCAAACTCAAGTAAACGGGAAATCCCCTTGAACGGGTTTTCGGCTTCCGGTAGACTGATTTAACAACTTTCACAAGGCCCTCGCCATGAAAATATTTCACGATACTAAACAACGCATTGTAGTTTTAACCGCGCTGTTTTTTTTATGTACTGCCAGTGGTGTGCTTGCCCACCCTAAAGACAAGAGTCGGTGGGACAGCAAATATGAAACGGAAATCTATCTGTTTGGGGAAACACCCATCCCCTTTTTGGCCCACAATGTTCACCTGTTGCCAAAAGGTAAGGCACTCGACCTCGCTATGGGAGAAGGAAGAAACGGGGTTTATCTCGCCACACAAGGATTCGATGTTCTCGGCCTCGATATTTCTGAAAAGGGTCTGGAAAAAGCTCATAAGCTGGCAGAAAAATACAACACCACCATTGAGACAAAAGTGGTCGATCTCGAAAGTTATACACTTGAGCCAAACAGCTATGACGTCATCCTTTGCACTTACTATATGCAAAGGGATCTTTTTAAACAGTTCCAGTCTGCCCTGAAACCCGGCGGAATGATCGTGGTTGAAACTTATAATGTCGACTACCTGAAATACGCCCGATTCAGTCGCAAATGGGCCCTCGACACCAACGAACTGCTTGATATTTTTAAGGGTCTTAGAGTTATCCGTTATCAGGATTATGATGACGGCAAAGAAGCCTACTCCAGCATCATCGCGCAGAAACCTGCCTCTTAGTGAATCGAGCTGAACGATTTTTCATTGCCCTGGCCAATCTGTTCCCAGTCTGGGTATTGACTGGCGCCGGATTGGCTTTGTGGAAACCGCAAACCGCCACCTGGTTTCAACCCGACTGGATTCCATATTTTCTCGGTCTCATCATGCTGAGTATGGGACTGACCCTGAGCTTCGAAGATTTTTCCCGCGTCCTTAAATTACCCAAATCCATCCTGCTCGGCGTCGGCCTGCAATACACCATCATGCCGGGGCTGGGCTATGCATTGGCGCTGGCGTTCAACCTACCTATCGACTTTGTCATCGGACTTGTTCTGGTTGCCTGCTGTCCCGGCGGCACCGCTTCCAATGTTGTTTGTTTCATCGCCCGGACGCATGTCGCCCTTTCGGTCAGCCTCACCACCGTTTCGACACTGCTTGCGGTTCTGCTCACACCGCTTTTGACCACCTGGTGGGTGGAGTCCATCTCGTTGGAGTTGACTGGATTAAAAGTTGATGTAGACACTCTGGGGCTGTTGCTCAAAACTTTGCAGGTGGTCATCCTTCCCGTCTTGTTCGGGGTTTTTCTCAACCATTATTTTCATCGCTGGGTGAAGAAGATCGAAGCCTATACCCCGTTTCTCGCTGTACTTTCCATCGTGTTCATTGTCGACTTCATCCTGGCGGCGAAAAAAGATGCGATTCTTGAAATCGGAGCTTCGTTAATAGGCGCCGTGGTTTTGCTTCACCTGTTGGGATTTTTATTGGGATACATTTTATCGCGCCTGCTTAAGTTTGCCGAGAAGGAAGCGCAAACCGTATCGATTGAGGTGGGGATGCAAAACTCGGGACTGGCAACTGAACTGGCAAGGAGCAATTTCTCAAGCTATGGGCTGGCTACCGTTCCCGGTGCCATTTCCGCCCTCACCCATTGCATATTAGGCAGTATCGCCGCTGGTTTGTGCCGGTGGCGCAATGCAAAAATAACAACGAGGCATCGCTAAAAATTTAGTGGGGAAACATTTCCCAAGTGAGAACCTGTTCAGCGGATAAGGGAGCCTTGGCAGATTTTCCCAGCACACGATCCAACTCGTTGGGGGGGGGGGGGGGGGGGGGGGGGGGGGGCTGCCAGACAATACAAAAAACATTGCCCGATAACAGGAAAAACAGGCGCGATCTCCATTTCGGCAGAAATGACTTTTAACTGCCGCAAAACCATATAGACCATCGAAAGCCCTGTCGCCGTTATTGCCCCCATCATGCCGAAAGCCGGAATCAGCATCAGATTCAAAGCAATATTTAAAACACTACTTTCAGCCGTGGAGCGCAGAGCCGCATCTCGCCGATGGATGACATACAAAGAGGACACGGTAAAATTTATTCCCAATGCGGTTTGAATCCCTGCAAAGCCCGCATAAACCGCCAGGGCTAAAGCTCCCCCTAAAAATGCGGAACCATATATAAAACCGACCACATGAGATGCATTCAGGACACAAAACACATAGATGAGAATGGTCAGATAAGAAGCAAACCCAACAATTTGACAATAAAGGTTTCCGAGACTCTTAATCCCGTCTTTTGCGTATGTCTCCGAAAATAGCGATAACGCCATAGGGGCTACGCCTGCCAAAAGGAAGGCCATTGTCGTACCAAGCCCCGTGGCCAAATGATAAAACCCGATATCCGCACTATCCACTTTAAAAAAGTTCATCAGCAGAACATCAGTTTGCGTCATCAGGCCAAAGCCCAAAAAGGCTATCCCATATTAGCGATGAATTTTTGAAACGAAGACAAGGCGAGTGTTCCCTCTGGTAGCCGCTGCTGGCTATTAGCAATAGCTTTAAGTATTATCAGGAGATAATTGGTGACCTAACGATGTATTGGCTAGCTTTCTACCAGATAACAGGACGGCTGGTAGTTTGACTCGGCTTATTATACACTAGTCCCTTTAAATTTCTCATAACCCTGACAGGTAAAGGAGGAACCCCTTGCAGTACAAAGTGTTCATTGCGGTAGAGTTCAAAGATTTGAATGAAGAGGCCCACAAGGAGATTGCAGAGCGACTGGAAGAACACGGATTGGAAAAAATCCCCACCGTAAGCTCTGCATGGGAGTATGCCTGCGAAGCGAAAGATGATACCGATGCCAAAGACAAGGCCATTCAGGAATTCATCAATGTGGTCCGTACTTATCCCTGTGAGATGGGGATTGTCGTCCAGGCAGGGACCTCACAAATCCTGCGCCGGAAGAAAAAATTCGATCCCTAGACATTAGAGAACCTTTTCCACGCCTCAAATAGTATAATGGTACATGCTAGGAAATATTAGTAATTTCACGATTCGACCCGGCAGAAGGCCCGTTATTGGGGCTTCAGGGTCATAGCCGAACCGTTTCAGGTTCCCAGGGAGTCAACCGGTGAATATCATTTTAAACAGTTACTGCAATCTAAGCTGCAATTACTGTTTTGCGGATGAGTACATGGAAGAAACGGTGAAGACACCGGGAAAATCCATGGAATATGATTATTTCCTGAACGAGTTCCTGCCTAAAATTAAAAATGCGCCCATTATCAATTTCATGGGTGGGGAACCCACACTGCATCCTCAGTTCACCGACATTTTTCAAAATACATATGACGACATTCTGCCCTTTTCACACCTCAGCGTTTTCACCAACGGCTTGATGCCAGAAAAAGTGTTGAACCTGTTACTGAAAGTCGCCAGTCCCAGCGGCGCCATCAGCAAAAATATCAACTTTGCCATTCTATTAAACTGGCAGACGATGGAAAATATTTCAGAAAAAAATCATGCTCGATGTCAGGAAGTCGCCGAGCGTATGTTGCGGGTCAACGGTTACAGTGTCACTTTCAGCATCAACCTGTACTCCAAGGATCAGGACCTCGAACGGCAATGCGAGGAAATCGACCGAGTCTATCAGAAAGCTGGCCTGCCCAACGGGAAGCAATACAAAATCCGGGTCAGCCCCGCGTTCCCCATTATAGGAGGCGAGGCCAACACCTATCTGCCTATTCGGGACTTCCCAAAAGTCGGCAAGAAAATGCTGGCCGTCATGGAGCGATTCCCGCAACTGTGTTTTCGTTTCGACTGCTCCCTGCCCCCTTGTTTCCTGGATGATATCGGCGAAGACCAGCTTTCCCTCACCGACCGGATTTATTTTCACGGAAACAAACAGTTGCCCCCGATAGAAGAGTGGAACCGTAATGAATACTATTTCGGATGTGCGGACGGAAGCCCT
Organism: Nitrospina sp. LS_NOB; assembly: GCA_001542995.1. Classification (GTDB taxonomy): domain Bacteria; phylum Nitrospinota; class Nitrospinia; order Nitrospinales; family VA-1; genus LS-NOB. Next base: position 132,180 of record LFLA01000012.1, on the reverse strand, counting down.
ATGGACATTGACTCCAAAGGCGACTGCTTCAACTGTTTTCCCTTTCACAATCTGAAGCTGGGCAATGTTTCGGAATTTAAAGAGGTAAACTCCATCGCCATGGCCAAAATGGGAGCCAAATTCCTGAACACGGTGTTTGAGAAGACCGAGGCGAAAGAGCCTTGCCGATCCTGTCCGCACTATATGGTCCGGTGCTCAAGCGGTTGCTTTGCTTATAATTTTGTCGGAGAAGACGCGGAGGTCTTGACGGGTGGAGAACCTCCGCCGGCATGAGGCGAAGTACCTTCGCGGGTAACTGGCAATATCTTCATCTGCAAACAAACTATTTCTCGGCTCACCAGACGTGGTATTTTTCCTAAGTCTTCGTGCCCACCATTGTAGCTGGCCCCGCGCCTAGCGGCTAAAGAATCCGATCAAGCTTAATTTCCTGGCAAATGAGCCCCACATGAAACCCTTCATAGGACTCAAAAGGACCAAACAATCTTCCTTTAAGCAGGGTCATTTTTGCAACCCCCTCAACAATAAAATCGTTTAACTCATCATTGCTCAATGTTTTAAAACCCCCACGCGGTTGCCGGGGGTCGCTCTTGTTCCAGCCCACTTCCAGCCAGCCCAGATTGCCCCCATCCTCTTTAGATGCAGGACAAACACTGTACTTACCGGCCAGTTTCATCAGCATTTGAACCCGGGCCGTTTCTGTCGGCAGGCTGCCAATCGTCTCCATGAGCAAGTCTGCCACTTCCTTTTTTTCGACTAGAATATGTCGTATCTGAATTTGATGCGTTGCGCCCGCCATGCCAATTCCTTCATTTATGGGGTTAAATTTCATGCACTGGGTAAGGTGCATAATATATAGGATTTGATCTCCGATTACCACCCTCGCCCCACTCGGCGCCACTCGGCGTGGGGCCAACTGGCAATAGCTTATTGAGCCGAGAAAACGTTTGCCAGCCAGAAAGAGCTATTGCACACTAGCCCCGCGCTTAGCGGTTGATCCGGACATAGGTTTCAGGTATGTTGCCGGGTCTATGACCAAAAACAAACTTATTCTGGCGTCGCAATCTCCCCGCCGGTTGGAACTGTTAAAGCAGATTACCGACCAGTTTGAAGTCGTCCCCAGTTCAGTAGAGGAGAAACTCGATTATGGACTGCGTCCGGAAGAGAACGCCCGCATACTGGCCCGTGCCAAGGCCGAAAGTGTCGCTAAAAATTATCCCGACTGCTGGGTCATCGGTGCCGATACCCTCGTAACGCTACATCAGGAAATTTTGGGGAAACCTGTAGATGTCCCCGACGCCGAAAGAATGCTCCGCCGGTTGAGCGGCAAGGAACATCGCGTGGCCACCGGTATCTGTGTTGTTAGTCCGGGGAAAACCCTCGATAAAGCCATAACCTCAAAGGTGCGCTTTAAACCTCTAACCGATGAAGAAATATCAAACTATATCCAAACCGGCGAACCGATGGATAAAGCCGGAGCCTACGCCATTCAGGGTAAGGGCAGTTTTATGATCCGCGAATTTTCCGGCTCAGAAACCAATATCATCGGGCTCCCCATCGACGAACTAAAAACCCTCCTTGAAAAGACCGGCTTCCTTCCACAACCCCGGCAGGCGAAAAAACCTTGACATTTCAATAAGGTTGAGCGTTTGAAACTGTATTGTTTTATAGAAATTGCTTGCGAACCAAGGCATTTGTAATTTAATTTAGTAGGTATAGTCTGCTCATCAATGACTGGAAAAGAGGAATGTTTAAATCAAAAAATAATCTGGAGATCCACGGTAAGTGCCAAAAATGTCAGGGGCCAATTTTCCTGAACAGTACTGTGGACTGGTATGGCAATACCGTGCTGAGCCTCAATTGCTGGAATGGGCATTATCAGTGGATCAATATAGAAAATATTGAGGAGGCCAAAAACCTCGCACCAGAAACCAAGCGTGACCTCGTCACCCATATCAGCTTTTTTGATTTGTCATGACCTCCAGGCGCACCCGTCCTTATCGCCTAATTTCATTCCTTTTATTTTATTCGGTCATTTTTCTTTATTCTCCCGCCAAGGCCCAGCCTGAGCCGCCTCTCGGAATGATCTATATCCCACAGGGATATTTTCAAATGGGCACCACTTCAGGTAAGGAGGATGAAAAGCCCGTGCATTTCGTTTTCACTCCCGGCTACTTCATCGACAAGTATGAAGTGAGCAACAAAGACTACTCAGCCTTCATGCAGGCCACCGGACACCCTGCCCCGAAGTTCTGGAAAGATTCCCGGTTCAACGAACCCGATCAGCCCGTAGTCGGTGTGAACTGGCACGATGCCATGGCGTACGCCAAGTGGAAAGGACGAAGGCTGCCTACGGAAGCAGAATGGGAGAAGGCCGCACGGGGAAATGATGGCCGCCTGTGGCCCTGGGGAAGGAAGTTCGACAAGGGCTTCAACTTTTTCTTCCTTAATATTTTTGGGGAAAACGACAACTACCCCTTCACCGCGCCGGTCAACTATTACCACTCTGGCGTCAGCCCTTTCGGATTATACAACACAGCCGGAAACGTCTGGGAATGGTGCCTGGACTGGTATGACGAAAACTATTATCGCATCAGCCCCGAAATCAATCCGGAAGGCCCACAGGGTCCGCTGAAAATGAAAGTGCTCAGAGGGGGTTCCTGGGTCAACAGTATTGAAGGGGTAAAAGTTGTCAACCGCGCCCGTAACCTTCCCCATATTAAAAATGAGATTTACGGATTTCGTACCGCGCAATCCCTCCAGTGAACCAGATATCTAACAGACTAGCCATCTTCTCCTGGTCCCTCTACGATTTTGCCAACACCATTTTTTCCATGAACGTGATTTCTCTGTATTTCGCGTTGTGGGTTACGGTGGACCATGACGGTCAGGACATTTTATACAGCACCGCCCTTTCACTTTCCATGCTGGCGGTGGCCTTGAGCGTCCCCGTTTTTGGAGCGCTTTCAGACACGACCGGCAAGCGCAGGGTTCCCCTGACCGCACTCACCCTGCTTTGCGTTTTCTGCACCGGACTGATCGGCACCACCGACCATCTTTGGACCGGCTTGGTTTTGTTCATGGTGGCCAATTACGGTTACCAATCGGCGTTGGTTTTTTATAACGGCATGCTCCCCTCCATTTCACGAGGCAGCCATGTCGGCCTCGTTTCCGGGTATGGAGTGGCTCTCGGTTATCTCGGTTCCATCATTGGTATGTTAATGGTGCAACCGTTTGTGGAATCCGGCGGGCGTTCTTCCGCCTTTCTTCCCACCGCCGGTTTGCTGTTGTTCTTCTCTCTGCCCTGCTTTCTGCTCGTAAAAGATCCTGAGACCGGGCGAGCCGCTCCTCCTGTCCGTTTTAAAGAAGCCTTCAACACACTCAAACAAACTTTTCTTCGCGTCAGGCAATATCGTTCCCTGTTCCGGTTTATCCTGATTCATTTTCTGGTTCTCGATGCGGTGAACACCATTATTGCGTTCATGTCGGTTTATGCCAGTAAAGTGATCGGATTCAGCGGCGGCCAGATCACAAAATTTTTGATCTCTTCAACCGTCTTCGCAATGATCGGATCATGGGTCATCGGCATTCTCGTCAAGCATAAAGGCATCATCTGGTCTTACTGGCTGGTTTTGGCGCTCTGGATTGCCTCCCTCTCACTGGCCGCTATAAGCCAGAGCGAGGCCTTGTTCTGGTTGGTGGGTCCTTTAGCCGGGGTGGGCATGGGCGGGGTTTGGGTGGTCAGCCGGGCTTTCATAATCGAACTTTCCCCCCCTGAAAAAGTCGGAGAATTTTTCGGATTGTACGGGATGGCGGGCAAGGCGGCATCCATCATGGGCCCACTGCTATGGGGCGGAGTGGTCTGGGCTCTGGACACGACCGGGACGCTCAAATACCGGGTCGCGGTAACAGTACTGCTGGGTATCGTAGTTGTAGCGGCTTTTCTTTTCCGTGGCCTGGCCCGACAAATACAACATCAATAAATCGGTTGACATTGATAGGTCGAATGATTAGTTTTAGTACATCTATCAAATTTTAAACCGCCTGCATATTTTCTGAAAGCACCGTAGAGAAAGGGTGACCCCGATGGCACGATTCGTTTCCTTGAGTTTATATTTTGTCCTGTTTGGCCTCTTGATTTCCGCCCATCCCTCAAAAGTTTGGGCTCATTCCGGCCATAAACACGATGAACTAAAAATAAAACTTCCAAAAGTGGTGGCCCAGGTTAACGGACACAATATCAGCGGGGATGCTATTTCCCGCGAATTGAAAAAAGCTGCACAGAAATATAAAAAACGCGGCATGCCCCTCAATGCCGATCAGGAAAAATCCGCCGCCAAAAAATTAATCGACGACGAAATCGGACGCACCCTGCTCGTCTTGAAGGCGAAAGAATCGGGAATCAATATTACAAAAGAAATGATGGAGAAACGGATTAAGAAAGTGAAAGCCAGATTCCGTTCAGATGCCATTTTCGAACATAAACTTGCCAGCCGAGGCATGACCATGGACCAATATAAAGCAGAACTTGAAACCGATTTATATATGGACCAGATCATAAAAAAAGAAATCGAACCTAAAATTCAGGTTCCTGAAAACGAAATCCGCGATTACTACGAAAAAAATAAAAATAAGTTCACCAGCCAGGAAAAAGTCCGGGCCAGTATCATCCTGTTGAAATTTAATCCCTCAGCAGGAAAGGCCGGAGAACAGAAAGTCCTTAAGAAATTCGAGTCCATCCTCGACCAGCTCCGCAATGGAACCGATTTTGCCGCGATGGCCAGGAAGTTTTCTCAGGACAGTTTGGCTTCTAAAGGAGGCGATTTGGGATTCTTCACCCGAAAACAAATGCTTCCGGCTTTCAGCAACAGAGCTTATAAAATGAAGGTTGGCGAAGTCAGCGATATTTTCCGCACCGGACATGGATTCCATGTGCTGAAAGTCACCGACAAAAAACTGGCGGGGACCAGCCCTTTTGAGGCAGAAAAAGAAAAAATCAAAACCTTTCTCAGCCAGAAGAAAAGTTCAAAAGCCACTCAAGACTATATCGAAGTCCTTAAAAAACAGGCAAAAATAAAAACCTACTTCTAAGAACATCTAATTTTTAAAATTAGTTTTAAGGCAAAAAATCAACTTGAGGATTTAAATATGAAAAAGATTCTGACTCTTGGGTGTTTTTCGTAGCAGGTATCTTCATGGCAGCAGTTTTATCCGGTTGTGCAACGGTTGTGACTTCCGCAGCACAAAAAGCATGGGAAAGCCGTAGCACCGAAGACCAGGTTACCGACTCAAAAATTCATACTGGAATTCTGAACAAATTAAAGAATAAAGACAAAGGTCTGCTTCTGGATGTGAGTGTTGATGTCTGGGAACAAAGGGTGCTTCTTACAGGAACCCTGGATGATTCGGGGTTGTGCTCTGAAATAGAAAGCCTCGCCAAACAGGACTCGCATATCAAAATTCTTCACAACCATTACCAATCAACTGACAATAGAACGTCATCGCGAGCCACAAAGTGGCGTGGCGATCCAGCTTCTGGATTGGATTGCTTCGCTCTGCTCGCAATGACAAAACCCCGAGTGAGGGAAATTACTTTTTCTTGGATTTGCCGCTATCGAGCTGGCTGAGTTTGCGTTTAACGGTTTTTTGTTTGTCCTTGTCAAAATCAACTTTCAGGTAAACCGTTTTTGGAAATACCTTGTCTACCACACCTTCTTTTTTCTTTCCAGCAAAATCGAATTTGATCTTGTCTCCCACTTTCATAGCTTCATCTCTCCCTGAAAATCAAAAATCTGCCCACAACAAACTTTGAGCAATCATAACAACCACTGCACTTTGAAAAAATTGAGATTAGAGGAAAACAGGCAATGAGTCAAGAACTCGTTACCCCCCACGCCCACTGGGTGGTACAATCATAGAAATTTTTAAGCACCCTGCCCGAAATGAATACCCAGACTCAGATAGAAATTAAATCTTTTGAAGCGAACCCCCCCCCTCCGCAGTTTGCCGAAGTGGTGTTCAACCTTCCTCTTAAGGAAGCGTTCACCTACACCATTCCGCCTGAATTGCTCGGCAAGGTTCGAGTCGGCATGCGGGTTCTGGTGCCTTTTGGCCGAAGAAAAATCACCGGCTATGTCGTCCATCTGCCAGACAAATGGGATAAACCCATCGTCCTTAAATCTATCGCTGACCTGCCCGACACCGGGCCTGTGGTGAACGAAGAGGTATTGGTTCTCACCAAGTGGTTGGCGGGTTACTACCAGTCTTCCTGGGGCGAGGCAATCCGTTGCGCCCTGCCAGCCGGACTCGACAACAAAAGCCGGGATGTCGGCTACCAGCTCATCAAGTCGGTACGCCTCGCCAGCCCTTTACCTGGCGAGAAAGAAATAGAGCGCCTGCTCAAACGCAGTCCCAAACAAAAAGAAGTGTTCGCGATTGTAAGGCAAAAAGAAATCAGTGTTCCCGAACTGCAAACCCGAATCCCAAAAAGCCAGGCCGCATTGCGCAGTCTTAAAGAAAAACAACTGGTAGAAGTTTTTACCAAGAAAAAAGTGCGCGAGGCTTTCGTTCCCGAAGATGCGATGACCCGGCCTTTCGGCGAATCTTTGACATTCACTCCAGAGCAACAAAAAATATTCAAACAACTCAATCTCGCTATTGAAGCCGGAAAATACGAATCGTTTTTATTGCACGGCGTAACAGGAAGCGGCAAGACGGAAATCTACATCCGTTGTATTCAGCGCGTTCTTGAAATGGGCAAAACCGCCATCATGATGGTTCCCGAAATCTCCCTCACCCCGCAGACTGTAGAACGGTTTCGCCAAAGGTTCGGAGACCGGGTGGCTATTCTGCATAGCGGCTTATCGCAAACCGAACGTTATCTGGAATGGAAAAAGATCCATGATGGAAAAGTTTCGATCGCGGTCGGAGCCCGCTCGGCCGTTTTCGCACCCTTCAAGAACCTGGGCATTGTGGTGATTGATGAAGAACACGATGGCTCTTATAAACAGGATTCCAATCCCCGCTACCACGCCCGCGACACCGCCGTCATGCGGGCTCGGTCGTTGAATGCCATCGTCATCATGGGCTCGGCGACCCCATCCCTGGAATCGACACAAAACACGCGGCTGGGAAAATATCAATACCTGTCCCTGGAAAGTCGGGTCGGCGAGCGCATGCTGCCCCTCGTCAGCCTGGTGGATATGAAAGAGGAACGCAAGAAGCATAAAAATTTTGCCATGCTTTCCGGCACCCTGCGCAGCGCAATTCGCGACAGACTTTCTCGCAAGGAGCAAGTGTTCCTGTTTCTCAATCGCCGCGGAACAGCCCGATTTGTTTTTTGCCCTGACTGCGGTTACGTATTAGAATGCGCCCATTGCAGTGTCACCCTTACCTTTCACGGCAAGGAAGGCCATCTGCTCTGCCATTATTGTAATTTCCGGGCACGCATGCCGGGCCACTGCGTCGAATGCCACGGAGAAGTGATTCGCTTCAGCGGATTCGGCACTCAGAAACTGGAAGAAGAAGTTAAAAAACTTTTCCCGGATGCCCGTGTTACCCGGCTGGATAGAGACACCACAAGGGGCCGCGACTCTTTCGCCGCCATGCACCGGAATATGAAGGCCGGGAACATAGACATCCTCATCGGCACGCAAATGATAACTAAAGGACATGATTTCCCTAACGTCACGCTGGTCGGAGTAGTACATGCTGATCTGTCCCTGAATATACCGGATTTCAGATCGTGCGAGCGGTCGTTCCAATTGTTGACCCATGTTGCGGGCCGGGCAGGACGAGGCCAGGTACCCGGAAAGGTGATCATTCAGACTAACAATCCCGACCATTATATGTTTGCGTTTGTCCGGGAACACGATGTGAACGCTTTCCACGAAAAAGAATTGAAGTTGCGACAACAGCTCAACTATCCTCCATTCACCCGGCTTGTTGCCATCGAAGTTATCAGCGAGAATGAATCTTTAGGACAGAGCACCGCCCAAAAACTGGGGCGGGCTCTCAACCAGCAGGCAATCTCAGGAGTAGAAATATTAGGTCCGTCCAAAGCAGCCCTGTATCAGATTCAAAATAAATTCCGTTGGCATTTAATATTGCGCAGCCAGAACATGCAGGCCTTGCAAGGCCTTCTGGTAAATTGCCGGGAACTCAATGATCTTAAATCTGCCTCCGGCGGAAAATTAAAAATTGCCATTGATGTAGATCCCTTCAACCTGCTCTAAACCTGATTAGACAAACCACCATCAACCCTAATTTGAAATCTCATTCATGAAATTTATTCGCTCTATGTACGATTGGGTCCTGCATTGGGCCGCCACCCCTTACGCGCTTCCGGCGTTATTTTTTATTTCGTTCGTCGAATCATCATTTTTCCCGATCCCGCCGGATATTTTATTGATCGCTATGACGGTCGCGGTACCGGCATTGTGGATCCGATTTTCCCTCTTCTGCTCTGTGGCATCTGTTCTGGGAGGAATGTTTGGTTATTTCATCGGCTACCAGTTCATGGACCTGATCGGCAATGGCATCGTGGAGTTCTATCATTTACAGGCCAAATTTGAGAAAATAGGTGCTCTCTATGACGAGCATCAGGCGTGGGCTGTTGCTGCAGCGGGCTTCACCCCTTTGCCTTATAAAATTTTCACTTTGGCGGCAGGGGCATTTAAAATTAATTTTCCAACTTTTGTTCTGGCATCGGCCATCAGTCGTTCGGCCCGATTCTTTCTGGTCGCATTTATAATTCATAAATTCGGACCACCCATTAAGATGTGGATCGAAAAATATTTTAACCTTTTCAGCATCGTGTTTTTCATTCTGCTTTTTTTAGGTTTTTATCTATTAAAATTTGTGTTGTAACGGGGGCTTGTCAGGCGCGGAGTTATTTTTATCGCCGCCGGATCGAAATTTCTACTTTCTTGGAGTCTTGCCATGAGTGAGCATTGCGTACTATTCATCACCGCTGGGTCCAAAGAGGAAGCGGACAAAATAAGCCAAGGACTGGTCAGCGACAAGCTGGCATTCTGTGTCAGTGCCATTCCAAAAATTCAGTCGACTTATTACTGGGAAAACAAAATCCATGTGGACGAAGAGTTTCTATTAATTGTCAAAACCCGGAAAGACCGCTATGACGCACTGGAGACCTGGGTCAAAATAAACCACAGCTATGAAGTGCCGGAAATCATCGCCTTGCCTATTGAGCAGGGTCTTCCCGCATACCTGTCGGGAATTGATGACTGGGTCACAAAAAAGGACTGACAAACCATGCCCCATATCCACATAAAAAAGGAATGGGAAATTTCAGACAATTTGGCCACGCCGGAGTCGACCTACCTGCGCCGGCGGGAATTTCTCAAAGGCACGGCTCTGACCACTGCCGCCACTGTTGGAGTGCTTTATGGTTGTGGCCCTTCTTCTCCACCCAATGTTTTTCCTGAAGTGAAATGGAATGCACTGGAAAAATCCATTTATCCCGCTAAAAGAAATCCTATGTACGAGTTGGACCGGCCCATAACTGCGGAAAAAATCGCCGCCACCTACAATAATTTTTATGAGTTCGGAAGCGGTAAAATCGATCCGGTGCATTACGCGCAAAAGCTCAATACCCGCCCATGGGCTATCCAAGTTGGCGGACTGGTCAACAAACCCACGACCTTCGATATGGATGACCTCTTAAAAACCATGTCCCTTGAAGAACGTGTATTGCGACTGCGGTGCGTCGAAGCCTGGGCCATGGCCGTGCCCTGGATCGGGTTCCCGTTTTCAGAACTTCTTAAAAAGGTCGAACCCAAAGCGGAAGCTACCTATGTGAGACTGGAAACTTTTTACCAGCCATTCACCGCCCAGGGCCAGTTGGCATTCTGGGAACCCTGGCCCTATGTCGAAGGATTAACGATTAAAGAAGCGATGAATGAACTGGCATTTTTAGCCACCGGCATTTATGGGCACCCGCTTCCCAAACAGCATGGCGCGCCAATACGTCTCGTTGTGCCCTGGAAATACGGGTTCAAGAGTATCAAGTCCATCGTCAAAATCGAACTGGTCAACTATCGTCCCGCAACTTTCTGGAACACCCTGCAAGGACTGGAATACGATTTCACCGCAAATGTCGATCCGAGAATCCCGCATCCGCGCTGGCCGCAGACGCGTGAAAAAATGATCGATACCGGAGACATCCGCCCCACCCTTCCCTATAATGGTTATGGAGAGTTTGTCGCCAAAATGTACACATAGAGCATTATTTAAAAATCAAACGCCTATCTGATTCATAGAGCCTTCGTTTACAGTGATTTGTTTATAAACCTCGCATCTAAGTCTTAAAGCACTATTGACACCATTAAACTTTTAATGAAGAATGCTTCAAAGTTAGACGCGAAAGGAACAGTGCAAATACAATTGGAATTATGAATAATTTTAATAAACAAGCTCCCCTTTTTAATAAACAGGAAACTGAAATCAACCCTTTTTTCCAAACTAAGCTCGGGAAAATTTATTTGGCCGATTCGTTAAACTTAATGCGGTCTTTCAAAAAAAAGTCTATCAATCTTATCTTGACCTCCCCTCCTTTTGGATTAGTTCGGAAAAAAGATTACGGAAATGTAGATGCGGATAAATACTTAGACTGGTTTCGGCCTTTCGCTAAAGAGTTTCATCGAATATTAAAGGACAATGGCTCATTTGTAATTGATATTGGTGGTTCATGGATTCCCGGCCAACCCACTCGCTCCCTCTACCACTATGAATTATTGCTAATGTTTTGCAAAGAATTCGGTTTTCACTTGGCTCAAGATTTTTTTTGGTGGAACCCTTCTAAATTGCCAACACCTGCCGAGTGGGTAAATATTCGTCGAATTAGAGTCAAAGATGCCGTCAATTGTATTTGGTGGCTCTCACCTACACCATGTCAAACAAGAGAATTTTGGTTCCTTATAGCAATTCCATGCAAGGCCTACTAAAAAATGGGTATAAAGCTAAGCTACGGCCTAGCGGGCATGATATAAGTGAAAAGTTTTCAATTGATAATGGTGCTGCTATCCCTCCTAATTTAATAGCCATTGCGAACACTGAAAGCAACTCCAGCTACTTACGCCAATGCAAACAAAATAACATTAAGCCTCACCCGGCACGCTTTCCTGCAGAATTGCCTGAATATTTTATTCGAATGCTGACTGACAAAGGAAATCGGGTTTTTGATCCTTTTGCGGGTTCCTGTGTGACAGGCGAGGTAGCAGAGAGACTTGGAAGAAAGTGGATTTGCTCAGAAGTTAAAGAACAATATCTGGATGGGGCTTTATACCGCTTTCCAATTCAACCGCAGAATCTTCAAAAAAAATTTCCATCTTACAGCCTGTCCCATCCCGCAGCACTTTGGAATGGAACTTCCCAAGGCACCCTATCAAAAGAAGGGGGACAAAACAGACCAAGAAAGAATAAGCGATAACCTATAATGCCTGCCCTTTCTCCATCTGTTCTCGTGAATTCAATTTTTGATGCTATACAGCAATCAGGAGGTTCCTGCATTTATACCTCCACCTCAATCAGAACCCATCCTCGTCAATTTTTTGTTACCCAATTGGATAGATCATTTCCCCTATGGGTTTATATATGGACTGTTACTCATGGAGGGCGAAAAACATTACCAAACGAATATCGCATCCAAATGACCTCTGTCAGTTCCCCACTGCCCATCAATCCAGATGGCCCTACTGTTCTTCTTGGGTATTATCAAGATTTAGGAGTTTTCGCAGGTTTTGATCTTAAGCAACACAAAAACTTCACGGTAGGCTCTCCTTCAGTACAAATCAGCATTGACACAATCAACGATGCCTTACAACAAGGGCTTGCTTTCTCTGTTAAGGAGAATAATGAAATTGCTGTTGGTATTAGGCCCGACCAATTACTTAATTACGTACATAGCTCAGAACAAGTTCATCAATATGGAATTAACAAGCCAACATTAAAACTACTCATTAAAGCTTCTCAAAATGAGCCGGTTTCGACAACTGAGATCCACGCCCTCTCTAAAAGCAGAAGAAAAATTATTTCAACAGTAAGCCGATACTCTAGAGATGGAAACTTTCGCCAACAGGTTTTGAGTGCTTATAATTGCCGTTGTGCCGTTACCAGAACTCAATTGCAACTGGTGGATGCTGCTCATATCCTTCCTGTTGAAGTTAAAAAAAGTATTGACCATGTGTCCAACGGCATTTCTTTGTCTCCTACAATTCACAGGGCCTTTGACAACCGTTTGATATATTTAGATGAAAGGTGTTATATGAGACCAAACCCTGAAAAAATAGCCGAATTAAAAAAAGTGGATTTAGACTCAGGATTAGAACAACTTCAATCTCTCCTTGATAAAAGGGTTCATTTACCCGCTGACCGGAACCAATGGCCAAACCCTAAATTTATAAAAGCGGCTAACAAGCATAGACGAATTCCCGGTTATTGCTAAAGTCAGCGCACTCTGATATCCAAAACCCCATAACGAGGAACATCCGCCCCACCCTTCCCTATAATGGTTATGGGGATTTTGTCGCCCACTTATATTCATGAGAAACGTGCATACAACAAAAATAGCCGCCCTTCTTTTTTGCCTCCTGCTCCTTTGCTCTCTTAACGCATGGGCAAATAACAAGCCAACAAAAACCTCGACTGAAAGACATATCTATACCGTCATCGAGTTCGAGTCCACTTTCATGAATCGCAAAAAAGAAGAAGTGTTAAAAACTCTCGGTGAACCGGATATCAGGTGGGAGCATAGAGGCAAAAAGGTGTGGACATACCATAAGATCATTAAAGACCAGGGAAAGCTCTGGAACCAGAACATCATGTTCGATTTCGGCCGCGTCAATTACATGTGGGGCACCCCTCCAGCGAGAGGGAACAGTGAACCATAGCTTTGACCGGCACAAATAGGTTTACTCGGCTCAAAGTCCAATTTCTACATAGTTTTAACTTGATTTCTTCCTTCTTCCTTAGCTTTGTAAAGTAGCTTATCAGCTGTTTTAATAAGCTCATCGATTTTTCCTTCTTTGCCAACATGACAGGCAACACCAAAGCTCATGGTTACCTGGGCTGGGTTCTTATCAAATTCATACTTTTGTTTTTCAATAGTATTTTTTATTTTTTCAGCTACTCGTGCAGCCCCTGACAAATTGGTTTCGGTTAATACCACCAAAAACTCTTCCCCTCCCCATCTGGCCGCAAAATCAACCTTTCTGATAGAACTTTTTAGGATGTCTGCTACTTCTTTTAATACGCAATCACCCACATCGTGACCCAACTGATCGTTGATCTTTTTAAAGTAATCTATATCGCCTAAGATAATAGAGAAATCCTTGCCAAATCGCTCATACTTAGCTTGTTCATATTCCATTTTCTCCAAAATATCTCTTCGATTTGATAGTTTTGTTAATGGGTCAATTCGAGAAAGGGAATCCAGTTTCCTAATCAATTCCTCCTTTTCATAAGCAATCTTCCTCAGGGATAATTGTGATCCGATTCTTGCCAGCACTTCCTGTTCCTGAAATGGTTTAACAACATAATCTACACCGCCAACTTCAAACCCCTCTACCAGGTCTTCGGTTTGTGCCATTGCGGTGATAAAAATTACTGGAATATCTTTGGTGTCATCATTTTCCTTTAGTTTTCTGCAAACATCATAACCACTAATGTCCGGCATCATGATGTCTAGTAAAACCAGATCAGGTTTGTCCCCATTAATAATTTTTAGGGCAATGGTTCCATTGGGAGCCACTGAAACATTGAGACCTACCTGTTTTAAAATATGCCCCAGAATATCAAGGTTGGAAGGGGTGTCATCTACCATCAGGATTTTCATGCCTGATAAATTTTCTTTATCAAAATTTATCGCAAATCTAACGCTCTCCATTTTTTCCTCCGCTTATCGGTGTGGAATATCCGATAACTACTTAAGGTATTTCCACATTTAATTTAAAGGGTTTAAACCTTTTCTCAATTATGGATCATGAAATTAGCCGGGCTGCCCGGATTTCTTCAATATATGAAGAGCAAGCGGCATGCCAAAAAGCATCCGCGCTTGTAACCACTTGGTTCACAAGGAATTACTAAACCCTATGAATGCTCGGGTGTTGTGATGTGCGCTTTTTCTTTTACAAAACAAGTGGGCTTGTATAAGGATTTATGCGGCTGTCAACTGGACTCTCTGAAAAGAAAAAGCAAGTTTTGGAACCGGCGGGATGTAGTTTGAATACTTAAAAGTTTGTCGAAAAAAGTTAAATGCGTTTTGGGAAGGAATATTTATAGAGGGAAAATCAGATTAAACAGGGATTTCTAATTCCCGTTTGTTGCTAAAAATTTATCTCGGCTTTATGGGCTACTACCCCTCCGGGGCACGAAGTACCCGTTCCGGGCATGAAGGTTAAGGAAGAGAACATCACAGCTACGGAAGAATATCACGTACTCTTTGGGTCCAGCGTCACGCTGGCGCCTAGTGGCGGTTGAAAAATTGTTCGATTTGCGCGCCCATGAACCCGGCGATGGCACCGCCGCTTCCTGCGGCAATGATGAGAATATCCTGATCGCCGGTGCGATAGCCAAAGAAAGCACCGATCAAAACCCCCAGACAGATGATGAACATATAACGTCGTCCACCCAGCCAGCCTATAAATCCGCCGATCACCAATCCCAAGAGTCCAGCAATCGTCATTAGAAGCGGACTGTGTATCACCCAGCCCATAGCCAGTCCGGTGGCGCCCATCAACACCATACCCATATAAATTTCACTTTTACCGTACGCTTTGGGCATAATCCTTATGGCGTAGATTGGAATCAGGAGGGCGATTTGCTGATCGCTAATGAAACAGAAGGGGAAATCTATAGAACCCAAAAATTTTCCCGGAGGTTTCCGTCCGGGAAAATATTCTGGCTCCATCGGACATTTCTTTTGGCACCCACCCCTTAAAGGTTTTTGAAAACCTCATCCAGACTGGCTCGGGCATCGCCAAACAACATTCGCGTGTTCTCTTTGAAGAACAACGGATTCTGCACCCCCGCATAACCGGTCGCCATACTCCGTTTCAGCACAATGGTGGTTTTACTTTTCCAGCATTCCATGACCGGCATACCGGCAATCGGGCTATCCGGATCGGTTTGCGCAGAAGGATTGACAATGTCGTTGGCGCCGATGACGATGGAAACATCAATATCGGGGAAATCGTCATTGATTTCATCCATTTCAAAAACGATGTCGTAAGGCACCTTGGCTTCCGCCAGCAAAACGTTCATATGCCCCGGCATTCGCCCCGCAACAGGATGGATGCCAAAACGCACATTTATTTTTTTGGACCTGAGAGTTTTGGTGATTTCATTGACGATATGCTGTGCCTGCGCCACCGCCATGCCATAACCCGGAATGATCATGATTTCTTTAGAATCCGCCAACAGGTTGGCAACTTCGGGAGCTTGCAACGCGACCACTTCACCCTGCTCTTCAGCTGAAGCGGAAGAGGAACCACCCCCTGTTGTCGTGCCGAATCCGCCAGCAATAACCGCCAGAAACTTACGGTTCATCGCCTGGCACATGATGTAACTGAGGATAGCACCACTACTGCCGACCAGCGCGCCAGTGACAATGAGCAGGTCGTTATTGAGCATGAAACCGGTAGCCGCAGCAGCCCAGCCGGAATAACTGTTGAGCATGGAAACCACAACCGGCATGTCGGCACCGCCGATAGCCATGACCATATGAATCCCAAACAACAACGCGATTCCTGTCATGATCAGCAGAGGATTGAGTCCACCTCCTGCAGCCGATTGCTCAACAAATACGACACAAAAATAGATGGAACCAAGCAGCAGGCCCAGGTTGAACCAATGCCGGCCCGGAATTAACATGGGATTACCGCCGATCTTGCCGCTCAGTTTTCCAAACGCAATGACAGAACCTGACAGGGTGATGGCACCAATGAGGATTCCCAGATAGGTCTCCACATCGTGGATGGTCAATTCAACACCAGTGAAATGTTGCAAACGTCCCGGGTCCATAAAATTAGCAAATCCAACCAGAACCGCCGCCAGCCCTACGAAACTGTGCAACATGGCAACCAGTTCGGGCATTTGCGTCATCTGCACCCGCTTGGCCAGAACCAGGCCGATGCTTGCACCGATTAGCATGCCGACAATGAGAATTTCCAGGTTCGCCGTCACGGCGAACATCGTGGCAAGCAGGGCCACGGCCATGCCGATCATTCCAAAAAGGTTACCGCGCCTTGCGGTTTCCTGATTGCTCAATCCGCCTAACGCCAGAATAAATAAAATAGTTGCCCCGATATAGGAGGCGGTTACGATACCTTCACTCATCTTCTCGCCTCCTATCTACGAAACATTTCGAGCATGCGGCGTGTTACCCCGAATCCGCCTGCAATATTAATGGATGTAATCAGCACCGCAAATCCGGCCACCCACACGATCACCTTTTCTTCCGAACTGATCTGCAAAAGAGCGCCAATAATAATGATACTGCTGATAGCATTGGTCACACTCATGAGCGGCGTATGCAAAGCAGCCTTGACATTCCAGATGACCATGTAACCAACAAAGCAGGCCAGGACAAAAACCGTAAAGTGGGCCATGAAGGAAGTGGGCGCGACGGAACCCAAGCCAAGCAAGGCCAAAGCCCCCACGCCAAAGGTGATAAATGGGCCCGCCACCGAGGGTTTCTCTTCCTTGATTTTCACAGGCTCCGCAGGTTTTTCAGCTGACTTTGGGGGTGCCGCCGAAAGTTTTGGTGCAGGTGGCGGCCAGGTAATCTCTCCATCCTTAACAACTGTGGCTCCGCGAACCACTTCGTCATCAAAATCGACTATCACGTTGCCATCCTTTTCCGGACACATGTCCGTTAAAAGATGCCGCAAATTCGTTGCATATAACTGGCTGGACTGTCCCGCCAAACGGCTGGGCAAATCGGTGTAACCGATTATCGAAACGCCATAGGCTTGAACCACCTCATTCGCCTGGCTTAGCTTGCAGTTACCTCCTTGTTCCGCCGCGAGGTCTACAATCACGCTCCCATCTTTCATGGAAGCAACCATTTCTTCTTTAATCAGTTCCGGCGCTGGTTTTCCGGGAATCAGCGCGGTGGTGATGATGATATCCACTTCCTTCGCCTGTTCCGCGAAGAGCGCCATTTCCGCTTCAATAAATTCCTTGCTCATCACTTTTGCGTAACCGCCGGTGCCCGAACCCTCTTCCTCAAAATCGAGTTCCAGGAACTCCGCATCCATACTCTCGACCTGTTCTTTCACTTCCGGTCGGGTATCAAAAGCCCTCACAATGGCACCCATACTTTTCGCAGCGCCAATGGCAGAGAGTCCAGCAACCCCTGCGCCGATCACCATGACTTTAGCAGGAGGAATCTTACCCGCCGCCGTGATCTGCCCGGTGAAGAACCTGCCAAAATGCTGGGCAGCTTCAACAATCGCGCGGTATCCGGCAATGTTCGCCATCGAACTGAGCGCGTCCATTTTTTGCGCACGGGATATGCGCGGGATGCTATCCATCGCCAAAGCCGTCACTTTTTTCTCTGCCAGCTTCTGGAGCAGCTCCGGATTCTGCGCCGGCCAAAGAAAAGTGATCAATATCTGCTTTTCATGCAGTAAATCGATTTCTCCTTTATTCAGCTCCGGTGCACGGACTTTTAAAATAATATCGCTTTCGGTCCAAATCTCATGGGAATTTTTGACGACCGTTACACCCGCTTCGACGTAAGAAGCATCTGAATAATGGGCGGCCGAACCGGCACCTGCCTCAATCGCGACTTCAAAACCCAGTTTGATAAGTTGTTTTGCGGCCTCCGGGGTGGTGGCCACCCGTTTTTCGCCAACATGAACTTCTTTGGGAACACCAATTTTCATCGCTTTGATCTCTCATTCAAGAATGGTTGGGGGGAATAATAAAGGGCATAAGCCTACCATAAAATGACAAATTTTTCTAAAAATCTCGTGGAGTACTTCCACTGGTAACTTGCAATATCTTCTATTGCGCCAAATCGGCTTCTCGGCTCAATAAAGCCATTGCTCATTGGCCCTGCGCCTAGCAGTCTTGGTCGTCGAAGAGGTTGGAGGCGAGGCTTTTGCGGGCCGTGCGGGCTTCTTGATCCGCGCGGGTGATGCCACCATCGTAGTCGTTGTAGTCAACGAATTTGAGGACCGGTTCCATCTCCGGATGGCGTTTGAGGTAGAGCCTTGCCATCATTTGCGCCGTGCGCCGGTATTTGGGGTGACCGGCCTTCTGGGTGCGCAGTTCAACAAAATGTCCCAACTCCCTGAGATTCATTCCCATATTCCAGCGGATGAAGTGGTTGAACAGGGTGGCATATTGCGCTTCCTGCTCCATCCCGGTCCGTTTCAGGTCACGGTGCAAGGACTCGGTGCGTTCAAAACATTCCTGCACCTGCTGACCCATGCCGATCTCGTCAATTTCCTCCGGCACCGAATAACCCAGGTCGATGCCCAAGTCCTGCCTTTGCTGGGTGAGCATGCGGTGGCGTTGCAAGTCGCGGTACTCGGCGAAGCCGGCAAGGATATCAAATTGGATGGGATAACCATATTCCAACGCCCTGCCGGCGCGGTCGCGCTTGCTCTGCCGCGACCCAATATAGGTTGCAAAAATTTGTTTTTTGCGTTCTTCAGGCAAAGACATCACGATTGCGCGAATCTGGCAGGAAGAATGCTGGACATAAGGAAAAATCATATTGGACAGCAGGTTGATCCGCTGGTCTTCGGGACTGTCTTCCAGCAACTCCACTTCGGCGGAGGTTTCGATTTCGACCGAGGCAAAAAGTTCCCGGCACAAATTCCTCATGGCATGGTGATTGTCCGCCACATAGGCATTTCGTCCGGCCCGTTTGATGAAAGTGGGGATCTGGGTATTGAGGGCTTTTCGAATCGAATCGGCCAGCTCATGCGCTTCGCATAAATCATGCGACAGCAGTTTGGTAATCAGACCAGAGTAAAACCGCCCGTTTCCCACCAGCCCGACATTGGCCTGGGTGCAGGCAGGAAGGATACAGCGGATCACATCGCACGCCGCACTGCGGATGGTGAAATTGTAGGCGATTCGATGCGCCTTGATTTCGTTCTCCCCTTCAAGGGATTTCCGTCCCACTTTTTGAATCTTGCCATCCCGTTCAACTTCGATCTCAAACGCTTCCGGAGTCAGGCGCTTTTGAAACAACGCCTTCATGGGTTCCACCATCTGCGCATAGGTTTCAAAAAGAAAATCCATGTTGGCCACGAAAGCATTTCCAAGTCCGGACTCCTTGATATTACTCGGACACACATAACGCCAGCGTCCATTCTTTTTGGCATCGTAGAGAACATAGCGGGTCGACTCTTCGATGGGCGAACCACCTATCCTGCAATCTTCGATGACCTTGGTCATCAGGTTGGAGATTTCTTCTATGCACAAGGGAGCAACCGCCAACTCGGCGACAGATTCATCGCCAAACTTGTTGACCACACGGTCGATCATTTGGGAGCCCTTGACATCGTTGGGACTGCCATCCGGATTCAAAAACTCGCGCACGACCGTTTCCTTGAATCCGGTCGGAGCCCGGCTGTAACGGGCCAGAGCTCCACCGATCACTTCCGGATTCAGGTTCTCCAAGGCAAACACATTTGCATCGACATCCGAGACATAGGGTCTTAACAACTCCCGTTCCCGGTCGGTCAACTCATCAGATCGTTTTGGTTTATCAGTCATAAATGGTTATTTGAATACATAATCAGGGGATGCGGACCTGGCACAACGAAAACCGGTATCGTTGAACCGGACATCGGGCCGACTCCACCTGCGAAACGCGCTCCGCAAGGAATCGGGAAAATTGACCCAAGATCCACCGCGAAGGGTCTTAAACTCGCCTTCAGTATTGCCCTTGGGATTATTCTTAGTGCCTCGGGTGTAATAGGTCCGGTGATACCAGTCGCCCACCCATTCCCAGACATTTCCCGCCATATCATGCAGTCCATAAAGGGAGACTCCGGTAGGGTAACTGCCAACATTAGTCATGGTGTGAACCCCCTTCCATTTTCGATTAAAGGTGGCCCGGCCCTTGGGGGAGGCCTTGCCCCATGGGTACATGCTCCCAGCGGGACCGCGGGCGGCTTTTTCCCACTCCGCTTCCGTAGGCAGACGCTTGCTCCGCCATATGCAGTAGGCCTTCGCATCATACCAGCTTATCTGTGTAACAGGTTGCTTACGGATCACCCGAGGAAAAGATGCTCCTTTCCACAAGTTTCCTTTTCGGCACGCATCGGTGCTACAGGAATCATCCAAAGCAGGAGGGTGCCCGGTGGCTTTGACAAACTCCAAATATTTTTCATTGGTCACTTCATATATATCTATCCAGTAATTGTCCAACATCACCAGTTTCTCTGAGTACTCATCGGAGAACCACCAGAGCTTGCAGGACTTATCATATTTGCGGCACATTTTAAAAGCTGCCTTGTTCTCTTTAAAGTTGGAACCCCGGACAAATTTACCAGCTTGAATGAAGGCCATATTTAAAACGTCATCGGGATCGGCTCGGGGGATGGAAGTTTTGGATTCTCCAGACTCATCATGCTCCACACCAGCATGCTTAGCCTGAGCAGAAGAAACTCCATAAAGAAAAAAAGCAGAAAATACCAACACCCACTTAAGCGGAGAACCTCCGCTGGTAACTTGCAATATCTTTATCATGCCCTCAATCGGCCTCTCGGCCCATTCCCCTGGGAGGGGTAAATTGGGCAATGGCTCCTGGAGCCGAGGACACGGTTGTCAGCAATAAAAAGCTATTGCTCATCGGCCTCACGCCCAGTAGCCCGGAAGCGGGCCATCTCCTTGCCGTTAATATAGAACAAGCTCAGACCCAGAATCATATTTACTGTATAGATCCAGGTCAGCTTGGAATGGAAACGGTCAAATTGGATTTGCAGTCTCTGGTCGGCAGGATTGGCTTTCTTGAGTTGGTCCATGGCGTGCATCTCTGGCCTGAGAACGCTACCAATATACAAAGCCAGAACAATCATGACCGCCAGGCACACTTCACGGGTATATTTTCGCTTCGTCACCACTTGCGGTTCATAACCGGCAGAACTGTATCTGGCCACAAGAAACTTGATCACCTCAGCCAAAACCATAAATGTGATGCAGGTATAAATGATATGGACATTGAAAACATCCATGACTTTGTTCATGATGGTACTGGCTACCTGTGGCTGGTCCTTCAAATTAATCCGCACCATGATTTCCACCAGAATGCCCAACAGGAACATCCCACCGACCCATAGGCAGAGAGAAAACAGGTAAAACCAGTTAGAAATAAATACTAAACGTTTCATATCAAATATTGATTAAGTGCTATGGCTTTTTCAGCCGAGTTAACTTTTTGCTAGCAGAATAAAGCCATTGCCCGTTGCAACCGGCGGCTCGCCGGGGCTAGTGGCCGCCGGAGACGCGTTTGCGCAGAGCTTTAAAACTTTCTTTAATTTCCCGTTCTTCTTTTACTCTGGCGTCGATGATTTCCTGGCTATCTCCGCCAAACCAGGTTTTAACGGTGGTCCCGGTCCTCTCCCGGTTGATGGTATTGAGAATGGACAAATAAATGATCCCGTAAAAAACTGCGATCCCATAGAGGATATAAGGGACAAACGACCGCAGACGCTGTTTCTCTTTCAGTGGCCTGTGATCCCACAAACGGTACCATAAGGATTCTTTTTCATTCTCGGCCATACCCACACCCCACTGCTAAAGAGCCTTTAAATACATAAAGATAATTGAACCGAACCCCTTTAGAAAATCCGATCATATCAGAATCCCCCAATCTAAACAACCGGCGGCGAGTCGCCGCTGACAACTAGCAATGGCTTTATTTGGCTGGCTGGTGGTTATCTCGGCTTAATGGGCTCTTGGCCATTACTTCCCCCCGTCAGGGGGCCACTAGCCGTGGGGGCAACTGGCAATACCCTTTATATTGCGATAACTATTTGTTCACTAGATAAAATCATTGCTCATTTCTTCAAGGCGTAGCCTTGTGGTATATTTCCTTACTTTAAACCCCCATTTTTTTCAGACCTTGATAGAAATTAAGCCTGTACAGAATCTTAAAGCGACTGTCACCCTTCCCGGCTCTAAAAGTTATACCAACCGGGCATTGCTGATCGCTGGACTCACCGATGGAGAATGCCGGTTAGAAAAACCACTGGTGAGCGATGACACGAAATACATGATTCGCGCTCTTAAAGCCTTCGGAATTCCGGTTCAGGAAGAAAAAGAAGCCTTTATCGTTTCCGGAACAGGTGGAAAACTTTCCGCACCCGGCGAAGATATTTTTATCGGCAACGCAGGAACCACCATGCGGTTTCTCACAACCTTTTCTGCCTTGGCACCAGGAAAAACCCGGCTCGACGGTGATGAACGCATGCACAAAAGGCCTCTGGCAGACCTTCTGGATTGTCTCACGCAAATGGGGGTCCAGGCGGTATCGGCTAATGGCAACGGCTGCCCGCCGATAGATATTGCAGGCGGAGAAGTACCGGGAGGAGAGATCAAACTCGCCGGTGACAAAAGCAGTCAATATCTCACTTCCATTTTACTTTCAGCGCCTTATTTCAAAAACGACACCTGCGTTCATATCCAGGGGGACCTCACTTCCAAATCTTATGCCGACATTACCCTCGACATCATGAAGGCCTTCGGCGTCCATGTTATAAATGAGAGTTATCAACGTTTCAAAATCAAAGCCGGAGACCGCTATAAACCCCAGACCTACCGGGTGGAAAGCGACTGGTCGAGCGCCTCTTATTTTCTGGCGGCGGCGGCAGTGACTGGCGGAGAAGTGACCCTCACCGATATCAATCCCGACAGTGTTCAGGGAGATGCGCAATTCACTTCGGTTCTGGAAAAAATGGGGTGCCAGGTAGAAAAAAAAGCCAACACCCTGCATATAAAAGGAAACCCCTTGAGGGGAATCACCATCAATATGAATAATATGCCGGATGCCGTGCAGACCTTGGCTGTAACAGCTCTATTCGCCAAAGGGGAAACCGTGATTCGGGGGATCGGCAACCTCAGGATCAAAGAAACCGACCGCATCTCTGCACTGGCGGCAGAATTAACCCGTCTGGGCGCGGAGGTTGAGGCCGGAGAAGACACCCTCATCGTAAAACCGGGAGATTATTCGGGCGCCGAAATCGAAACTTATAACGACCACCGCATGGCCATGAGCTTCGCGGTGGCCGGATTAAAAATACCGGGAGTCCGTATCAAAAATCCCACTTGCGTGGAAAAATCGTTTCCGGATTTTTTCCAACGCTTTGAAGAGCTTTAGAAAAAACAATCCCACAACAAAGAAATGGTTGAACACACCTACACAAATTTACTCATAACAGAAAAAAGTCCTTATCTTCTGCAACACGCACACAATCCGGTTAACTGGCATCCGTGGGGCGACGAACCGTTCAAGATCGCCAAGGAAAAAAACCTGCCAGTTCTGGTGAGCATCGGCTATGCCACTTGCCACTGGTGCCATGTGATGGAAAATGAATCGTTTGAAGACCCGGTTCTGGCGGCAGTGCTCAATGAAAGTTTCGTCAGCATCAAGGTGGATCGCGAAGAGAGACCGGATGTCGACAGCATCTACATGCAAGCGGTGCAGGCTTTAGGCCAGCAGGGTGGCTGGCCGCTCAATGTATTTCTGACACCGGACGCGATCCCTTTCTACGGCGGCACTTATTTCCCGCCTGAGCGCCGCCATAACTTACCCTCTTTCCTGGAAGTCCTGCAATTTCTCATCAATACCTGGAAAAACGAGCAGGACAAAATTGGCAAGCAGACTAAAGCCCTGGTGGACTATATCCGCCAATCTTCCACCCGCGAACCAAGCTCCGCCGAGCCGGACGATTTGGACTTCGCCGGGGAAGACAAAACCGTCGAGCTATTTGAAAAACATTATGACCGGCTCAACCACGGCTTTCAGTTTCAACAGCAAAATAAATTTCCGCCTTCGATGGGCCTGTCACTCCTGCTCCGGCAATACCACCGCACGGGACACGCCAATAGCCTGACGATGACAGAAAATACGCTCAAGGCCATGAAGTTCGGCGGAATTTATGACCAGATCGGTGGGGGGCTTTCGCGTTACAGCACGGATTACAAATGGCTGGTGCCGCATTTCGAAAAAATGCTTTATGACAACGCCCTGTTCACCACCGCTTTGATTGAAACCTATCAGGTCTCCGGTAAAAAAGAGTTCGCCGAGTTTGCCAACGACCTTTTGCAATATATTGACCGGGATATGACTTCCGAAGAAGGTGCCTTCTTCAGCGCTGAAGATGCCGACAGCGAAGGGGTTGAAGGCAAATTTTATGTGTGGACTCAGGAGGAAGTCGAAAAAATTCTCGGAAGAAAAACCGCAAGCGTGGCGATTCCTTATTTCAACATCACCCCTGAAGGAAACTTTGAAGGCAAAAATATTTTAAATGTCACCCGGGGACCGGAAACTGTCGCCAAAGAAGTGGGTATGCAGGAGACCGATGCCAGGGCCGAACTTGAAACCGCCCGGGAAAAGCTTCTTGAAGTTCGCAGTCGGCGCATCCGCCCTCTGCTCGATGACAAGATTCTCACTTCCTGGAATGCCCTGATGATCAGCGCCATGGCAAAAACAGGAAGGGTGCTGGACGATGCAGATCGGATACAGAAATCTGCACGCGCCATGGAGTTTATTCTCACCCGGTTACGCACGCCTGAAGGAAAAATCCTGCGGCGCTATCGCGATGGAGAAGCTCGCTATGACGGCTACCTTTGCGATTACACCGCCACTACCACAGCCTGCATGGACTTGTATGAAGCCACTTATGAACCCCATTATATTCAAACCGCTCGCGAACTAATGCAGAGGGTGGAGGACAAATTCTACAATGAAAACGGCACGTTTCACGAGACGGCGAGCGACGGGGAGGAGTTGTTGGTGCGGCAAATCAGCGGCTACGATGGGGTAGAACCTGCCGGAAACAGCAACGCGGCCCTATCCCTACTGCGGCTTTCCGCCTATCTGGCCGACCCCGCCCTGTCTCAAAAGGCAGAAAAAATATTTTTAAGTTTTAATGACGAACTGATGGAGTATGGCCTCAACTCGGCCTTCATGCTCCAAGCTCTGCATTTATATCTTGGCGGACTCAAAGAGGTTGCCGTGGTGGGAAAAAGAAATGACCCCGCCACACAGGAACTGCTCGATACCCTGCGTAAAGGGTTTTATCCGAACGCAGTTTTTGCCTTCGCCTATGAGGACGAAATTGAAAACACCGGGAAATCAATCCCTCTGTTAAAAGACCGGAAACTGGTGAAAGGAAAAGGCACCGCTTATGTCTGTCGACAAGGAACCTGCCTCTCTCCCGTCCATTCTGCAGAAGAATTGGTGAAACTATTGAGTTATGAGTGAAGAAGCTCTATGATAAGGCCTTCAAAGAACGACCCTGTTGCAAGAGGACAAGGTATCCTAATAAAGTATTATTTTAAAAGACCTGCAAGCCAGGGGAATAAAACCCACTGATGGGATTTCAACCCTTAGAGAACGAAAAATTCAATGCGTAAAGAATTGATAGATTCTATGGTCGACACCGCCTTGAAAGGCCAATCGATTTCTTATGACCAGGCTTTACAACTGGAATCGCTGAGCCACGACGAACTGGACTATCTCTTTATAGGGACCAACCGCATTCGTGAGCAGTTTAAAGGACAGGACGTTAAAATCTGCTCCATCGTCAACGCAAAATCCGGTCGGTGCGTGGAAGACTGTTCCTTCTGTGCACAATCGAGCTCGTTCAAGACCGATTCGCCGGAATATGAGCTGATGGATGTTGAGGAAATCGTTGCTGCCGCGAAGGAGGCTGAAGCGTTTGGATCTAATGAATTTTCCATCGTAGCTTCTGGAACTTCTCTCGATGACCGGAAGGAATTGGACCGGGTGATAGAAGCCATCAAACGTATCAAGGCTGAAACCCAGCTTGAAACCTGCTGCTCCCTGGGGCTGATGCCACTGGAACATTTGAAGGAGCTGAAAGCGGCCGGGCTGGATCGGTGCCACCATAATCTGGAAACCGCTAAAAGCCATTTTGATAAAATCGTTACCACACATACCTATGAAGATGAGGTCAATGCCGTACAAAACGCCAAGAAGGCGGGACTGCAAGTCTGCGTGGGCGGGATCTTCGGGATGGGGGAATCGTTCGCGCAAAGGGCCGAACTGGCTTTTTCCATTCGCGAGTTGGGCACACAATCGTTTCCTATCAATTTTCTCAAACCGATTGAGGGAACCGGGCTCGACCATCTGGAACCCATGGAACATTATGAGGCCCTTAGAACCATTGCCCTTTTGCGGCTGATCTTACCGGATATCGACCTGTTCGTCTGCGGAGGACGGGAAGAAGTACTGACCGACCAGCAGGAACGACTGTTCTCTGCCGGGGCCAACGGAATTCTGGGAGGCAACTATCTCACGACCAAGGGCCAGGACCCAAAAAGAGATATCGACATGATTGAAGGCCTGGGACTGCGCCCGGTTTACACTTCGATTTAATTTAATTCCATAACAAAACCCCCTTTTCCCATATGGAAAAAGGGGGTTTATTTATTTAAACTCTTATGGAAAACCAGTTGGTCTAAGCCAGCAAGTTTTCCTCAATGACTTTCTTGATTTCCGCTTTCGATTTTACCCCTACAATCTGCTGAACCACTTGTCCTCCCTTGATGAAAAGTAGAGTCGGGATACCGCGGATGCCATACGTAGTTGCGGTAGTGGGGTTATCATCCACATTTATTTTTCCCACCAGGATTTTATCCTCAAAATCTCCAGCAAGCTCTTCAACGGTAGGCGTGAGCATTTTGCAGGGCTGGCACCACTCGGCCCAGAAATCCAGCATAACCGGCTTGTCAGACTTTAGAACCGTTTGCTCAAATTCGGCGTCGGAAATCGTGACCACTTTGGCTGACATAAACAACTCCTTAAATTAGAAAGAAATAATCACCCTTTTATCGAATTCTTCCGGGGAAATATATATTTTTATAGAATCAGTCTATTGCTGATAATTCATTTTGCAAGAATCGCCCTGGATTGAAAAATATATCCATCAAACTGAAAATGACGACCACGTAGGAATGATTTTTTTGATACTATCATAACTTCCCCATTACCGGCAAGCTCTTTGCCGGGGACCCTTGGGGTGAAATCAAATAAGGCCCATAAGTTAAATGACTTGGAACAGGAGTATTAATAATGGCTGATGTCATCCATTTTTTCGCGTACAACGAATTGATCAACGAAGATTATTTTAAGGAACAGGGACTGGAATATGTATTCAAATCTTCCGTGACGCTCTCGGCCTGGCAACTGGTCTTCAACAAAGTCCCCATCGATAACAGAGGACAAGAAAAACTAGGGTTAGCCAACATCGAGCCGACCCCTGACAATGCCGGGATGATGCATGGAGAACTTTATGCAGTAGAAGAAAGGTTTGTTCCTCAACTAGATAAAATTTTTGGTCACCCCGATGAATATCAACGCAAAGTCATGCGCTTTAACCGCCACGATTTCACCATGATTAATGGACTGACTTATATCGCCTCGCCTGACAAAATCGGGAAAGGACTCAAACCCAACAAGGCCACCATGAAAATTCTCAGGAAAGCCAAAAAGCTTTTTCCCATGCTTTATTTTTCCCGGATGATGAATACCCCCACCTGCGATTGAATCGCTGAAGGGAGCCTCGTATGCCTGCATTCACGGCATTAGTGAGAAAACCTGGCCTAAAATTCCCCCAGGCTTTATCGGAGCATCCGGGGAAAAATAATATCGACCTTGCAACCGCTCTCAGCCAACACGAAAATTATGTGGGCGCTCTCAAGCAGGCCGGATGCAAAGTGGAGTACCTGCCCACTCAAGATAACCTCCCTGATGCCACGTTTGTGGAAGACACCGCCGTTATCCTTGCAGATAAAATCCTGCTTTGCCCGATGAAAGAGCTCTCGCGTCAGGAAGAAGTCCAATCCACCGCTGCCGCATTGAAAACATATGGAGACTGCGTGACCCTCGACTCGCTTGCGACCCTAGATGGCGGGGATATGATGGACACTCCCGATGCAATTTTTGTCGGCCTTTCTAAACGCACCAATTTGAGAGCGATACAAGCATTCTCTAAACTCACTGCCAAAAAAATCGTGACTGTGGCCGTGACCAAAGGATTGCATCTTAAAAGTGCGGCCACCTTTCTCGGCAACAATCTATTGGTCATCGATCCTAAGCGGGTGGATGCTTCAAACCTGAAACAGTTTGACTGGATCGAAGTGGCTGAGAACGAGTCCTATGCCGCCAATTGCCTGGCATTGGACAACAGGGTGTTGATGCCCGCAGGATTCCCCAATATCAGCGAAAAAATTCGTGCACATGGATTCGAAACCCTCGAACTGGAAATGAGTGAATTCGAAAAAGCCGATGGCGGAGTGACGTGCTTAAGCCTAATCATTCTGCGGCGTTCCGCCCACTAGCCGTGGGGGCGACTACAATACCTTTTTTGGGCTGGCAAAAAGTCATTTCGGCTTAATGAGCTTTTGTTATCTGCCAGCGGCGGCTCGCCCGATGCTCACTGGCCCCACGCCGAGTGGTCAGTTCCAGCGGGCGGAGTCGGGAGTGACGTTACGAACTTTGGAGAGGTGGACGAGATCGATTTTCATTTTAAGGAACTCGTGAAGGAACCGGGCGCGGCTTAGCACATCCTGTTCCTCAAGAAAGGATTGTTTTTGTTCCAGAGGAATATCCAACCTATAGGCAAACCGGTCGACAAACTGGCTGAGTTTTTCGCCCAGGTTCCAGTCGGGTTCCTCTTTCAACGCACTGTCCTCAGGAAGCAGGCTGGTGAACTCCTTGTACCTGTCAACCAAACCGTCGCGGGTGGTATTGGGTTCTTCACCTATTGCCTGTTCGTTCTGTTCTTCGAGCAGATCAATTTCCGCGCAGCGGTAGAGTTTTCCTTCCACTTCCTTCACGATGCGAAACCGGCGCAACCCAACCAGGGTAAAATTATATTTCCCGTCAGGATGACGGATTTCCTTTTCAATACTCCCGACGCAGCCTATGGGATAGATAGTCGGCTTGTCAAAATAGTTCTCTTCCCAATCCGGCTTTAAAAGAACCATACCTATTTTACGTTCGCCTTCCAGGGCATCGGCGGTCATTTGCCGATATCGAGGTTCAAAAATATGCAGGGGCAAAGGGGTGCCGGGATAAAACACCGTTGAGGGCAACGGGAAAAGGGGAATGATTCCTGCCTGTTGTGAATCTTTTTCCATGGTTTCCTTATCTAAGTGGTTACATTATAAGGTGAACATTGTAACACCCTATCGAGACCTTGGCGTAAGTCGAAAAAGCGTAAAGGCGAGATTCTTCACTCCGTTCAGAATGACAAGAAACGCAGGTTTGTCATTCTGGAGGAGCGTTAGCGACGAAGACGTGATATTTTTCCTTAAACTTCGTGCCCCGCAGGGGTAATCTAGGGTTATGCAAAGCTCTCCCTATCTGCTGACAGGAAATTTGACAATTAAGGTTTATTTTTTTAGTCTGAGGACGCATGATTGCCCAACCTGAAAACATTTGCACTGAAATCCAGACCTCGCTGACCCGTTCCGGCTTGTTTGCGGAGTCGGAAAATTCTGGAAACCGCTGGCGGATTTCGCCGGAACCGTTTTTTCTCTCTTCAGAAGACGCAGAGTTTTTCCACCAACTTGGCCCCCAACTCCTTAAATTCTACTCCGCCTGGAACAAGCTTTATCTGGAAAGTGTCAAAGAAGCCAAGTGGTTCTCCCAGTATCTGGATGCAGGCAAACCTGCCGAGTTGATTGAGTTTGGCCGAATGAAGCGGTTTCGCCAGACCTTACCGTCCATCATCAGACCTGATGTGATTGTGACAGAAGATGGATTTGCTGTGACGGAACTGGACTCGGTTCCCGGAGGGTTCGGACTGACCGCTGAACTCATGTCCCTTTATAAAGATCCCTCATGGCAAATTATTGGGGACTCTGAGGGCGGAATCCCATCGCTGTTTTACAACATGGCCGAATCGCTGGCCAAAGGGGAAAATCCCTGCATCGCCATTGTCGTCTCTGATGAAGCCCAGGACTATCGAAGCGAGATGGAGTGGCTGGCCACCCTGTTAAATGGAAAGGGTTTTCCGGTATACACGGTGCACCCCAAAGAGGTTCAATTTCGCGAAGAGGGGCTGTTCATCCAGGACGAGGGGAAATGGCTTCGCATTGATGTCCTGTATCGTTTTTTCGAGTTATTTGATCTCAAAAACATCCCAAAATCCGAATTGATGATGTATGCGGCAAAAAAGGGCCAGGTCGTGACCACGCCTCCCTACAAAACCTGCCTGGAGGAAAAACTCAGTTTTGCATTATTCCATCATCCTGCTCTGAAAGCGGATTGGGAAAAAGCGTTGGGTTCTGAAACTTTTAACACCTTATCCCATCTAATTCCTGAAACATGGGTTCTCGATTCCCGTTCCATGCCTCCTTATGGGGTGATTCCGGGATTGCAGTTAAAAGGTGCTCCAGTTCAGGACTGGCAGGAATTGATGGGTTTGACCCAAAAGGAACGCGAGATGGTGATCAAGCCTTCGGGTTTCTCACCGGAATCCTGGGGAAGCCGGGGGGTTGTGGTCGGACACGATGTTTCTGGAGAAGTATGGCAGGAGACCCTGACGAAAGGTTTACAACAATTCCCCGACCAAACTTCGATTTTACAGAAGTTTTACAAGGGAAAACGGGTGCCGGTTTCGTATCTGGACCGCAATTCGGGCCAGATGGAAACCATGCAGAGCCGGGTGCGGCTGACGCCTTATTATTTTGTGGTGGAAAACACCACTCATCTGGCAGGAATTCTGGCTACACTTTGCCCGCAGGACAAAAAGAAAATTCACGGTATGGTCGACGCAGTGATGATGCCCTGTGCCATAAAAGACTCAAGGTAGTTTTACTATAAGGTAGTTTTGCTATGATGAAACTTTATAATTTAGACGGGTGCGGTTACTGCGCCATGGCATGGTTGGCGGTCGCAATGCTTTTCGTAGCGAGCGCAAGCGCGCAATCAGTAGATGACATTCAACTTGGCCGGAGCGCGGCTGCGAGCGGGAATCCCTCGATTGCAATTGGGCCGTCCGCCACTGCATCATCCAGAGATACCATTGCGATTGGCACGTTCGCCACTGCATCAGGCGATTGGGCTATTGCGATTGGTCAAGGAACGACGGCTGGCGAGGGTGAAATTGTAATTGGGCAAAGCCACACGCATAGTCGAGTTGAAATAGCAGGTGTGGTAATAAAAGGAGGGAGTGATAGCTTGGTCGAGCGTATCAGAATTATTGAGTCCACCCCCCCCCCCCCCCCCCCCCCCCCCCCCCCCCCCCCCCCAGGGGCGCAAGGAAGGAGAGGGGAGAGAGGCTTTCAGGGAGCTGATGGTCAAAGAGGGCTTCAGGGAGTAAATGGAACTGATGGTGGGAGGGGGGCTAATGGAGTTGATGGAGTTGTGGGAGTTGCTGGTCAAAGAGGGCTTCAGGGAGTAAATGGAACTGATGGTGGGAGGGGGGCTAATGGAGTTGATGGAGCTGTGGGAGCTGATGGTCAGAGGGGAATTCAAGGGGCGCAGGGCGTGTCAGGAACAATTGAAGAGGAAACAATTAGGGAAATTGAAACGAAGGTATTTAAGCAAGTCAACAGTTCCGCATTGCGTAGCATTCATCAACAGATTGGGCGCCTTGAAAATAAATTATCGAGCGGCGTGGCTATGGCAGTTGCAATGGGCGTCATGCCTGGATTAGATGAAGGTCAACGACTCAATCTAACGATGGCGGTAGGGACGTTTAATGATAAACACGCTGTTTCGCTAGGTTTGGCTGCGAGGTTGCATAATCGTTGGCAAATCGCAGCGAAAATTGCTACAGGAATGAACACCAATGACTTTGCTGGTGGCGTCGGCGTGTCCATAAACTTAAGATGAAATGAGAGAAGCTCTAACGCAGATGAAACTTTATAATTTAGACGGATGCGGTTACTGCGCTATGGTTAGAGATGTTCTGGCGCAAATGAGTCTGGAATATGAAAAAATAGATGTCCCCTGGCCCCATCATCAACGCCAGGAAGTACACGAAATATCGGGGCAAACCACCGTCCCGGTTTTGGTCGATGGCGGTGTCGTCCTTGACGATGAATACGAAATCATCGACTATCTTAAAAAGACCTATCCGGTCAATTCTTAATCTTCCCACTAGCCGTGGAGGCAACTGGCAAGGGCTCGTTTGAGCCATCATGGACGATTGCTAGCAAGCAAAAGTTATTGCAAATTGAGTCCAGTGTCACGCTGGCCACAAAAATAAGGAAAAAACATGGAGCCTTGGCAACAACAACTCAGCCAGAGCGCGGTGAAGATTGAAGACCTGCCGTTCATTCCCGAATCTCCTGAATATAGGGAACGACTTAAGAAGGTAGGCGAACTCTACCCCATACGCATCAATTCCTATTTCCTGAATCTCATTAAGGGTCCCAATGACCCTTTATGGAAACAGGTGGTACCCACCATCGAAGAGTTGGACGACTATATAGATGGAGAGACCCTGGTCTCCGATCCGCTTAATGAAGAAGGCGACATGCCCGTTCCTGAACTGGTGCATCGCTATCCGGACCGGGTACTGCTGATGATCAACAACCAATGCCCCATTGTCTGCCGGTTCTGCACGAGAAAGCGGAAAATCGGTTTTCCCGGAATCGTCACCCGCGAAACACTCAGGCAGGGCATTGAATACATCCGCAACAACCCTGAAATCCGTGACGTGATCATGTCCGGCGGAGACCCGCTTCTCGTCCCCGATAAAGAACTGGACCGAATCCTCGGTGAGCTGCGCTCCATCCCGCATCTGGAAATCATCCGCATTGGCACACGGGTTCCCGGAACATTGCCAGCCAGGGTGACGGAAAACCTGTGCTCGATATTGAAAAAATATCACCCACTGTATTTCAATATGCACTTTAACCATCCTGCGGAGATCACTCCTGAAGTGGAAAAAGCTTGCGCCATGCTTGCCGACACCGGCATCCCCTTAGGCAGTCAGACGGTACTGTTAAAGGGGATCAATGACGATTCACAGGTCATGAAAGAGTTGATGCTGAAATTGCTGAAGAACCGCATCAAACCTTATTACATTTATCAGGCTGACATGACGGAGGGGACCGACCACTTTCGCACCTCGGTAGAAAAAGGCCTCGACATTTTGAAAGACCTCATGGGCCACACCTCCGGCATGGCAGTGCCCTATTTCGTGATCGACGCCCCCGGCGGAGGCGGCAAAGTAAGACTGCTCCCCAACAGTGTCGTCGAGCACAACGAGAAGGAAGTGGTCATCACCAACTATGAAGGAAAAGTTTTCCGCTATAGCCAGCCTAACGGGAAAAACGGAAACTTCAAAAAGAA
Source organism: Nitrospina sp. LS_NOB (assembly GCA_001542995.1). Taxonomy (GTDB): domain Bacteria; phylum Nitrospinota; class Nitrospinia; order Nitrospinales; family VA-1; genus LS-NOB. The sequence continues at coordinate 98,639 of LFLA01000012.1, read as the reverse complement.
ATCGAATCACCAGGATATGTGCCAACTGCCCGCCTGAATAAACCTGACTGTAAATACTTTTCGTTACTAATCCACATCAATACCAATAATCATTACAGGAACATCAATGTTTGATACCCCGCGCTTTTCCAAATCCCAAACAAAGTGAATTTGCTTTGTTATACCATTATTTATTTGCTACCACATACCTGCATTAAAACCGAGAACAAGAACGTAGTAAATCATCTGCGTTAATTGGCCTTGTTATGTTTTATTTGTCTAGTATCTTTCTAATTGACTGGAACTTTTGTTGGCCTGTTTTTAGGTTTTTGTAAAGATGCCACACCAAATCTTCAACTTCTTTTACTATAGCCTTACGCTCTTGTATTCCACCAGCACTGGTCAAGGTTTCCAAGCGGTTAGCTATAGTTCGTTTTACACCCAATGCACTCTTACCACCACCACCATGCACAGCCTCATAAATTTTCTAATAATCATATCCAGGAAAATCTTGCTGCATAATTTTTGAAAATTGCTTTCCTTCATGAGCAAGTGTCTGAATTTTAGTTTTATCTTCTTTATTCATTTGTACTCCTTTCATTGATAAATCTTTTTGGAATTTTTAATTGCTCCTTTTGTTGGTAGAAAGATTCTAATTTTTCTTTTGCCAGTTTATTTGAGCCTTTGTCCTCAACGGGCAGGACTTCTCTACCTTTCTTCCTATATAAAAAGTATCTCATAGCTTCTTACTTACTCCATATTCGATTTCTACTGCTTTCTCACACATAACATTCAGTATGAGGCACCATCACCCTTATACCATTCGCTATGAATAAAATCAGGTGGATCTGTAAAAACCAGCTAGAGTGGCCCATGAAGAACTGGCGGTTCTTTTTTGACAGCCCTTTTTTCTACTCTTATAATTACAGTTAAAGAGTTCTTATAAAACTCCTTATGGGAATAAACGTGAGATTTTTAAAAAACCAAAAAGGCTCCACACTGATTGAAATTATCAGCGTGATACTGGTGATGGGAATTATCGGGGTCGTGGCCGCCCCGATGTTTGACACGTCAACCATTGATGTGTCGGTGGCGGGCGATACGGCTCAGGGAGACATCCAGTATGTTCAGGAATTGGCCATGACCCGGGACCAGAATGTCAGCATTATATTTAACCCGGGCTCCAGCTACGTTGTTCCGGCAGACCCCGGCACCGAAAGCGTTTATCCTGCTGAAACCCGGGAGTTCCCAAACGGCATCTCCATCACTACGGGTGGCACTATTACCTTCAATAGTTTTGGTGAAAAAGTCGGGGGTACACAATCGATCATCCTGAGCGCATCGAACGGAGATACCGTAACCATTACTATCGAACAGTTCACCGGGAGAACATCTATCTCATGACGTACGCGCCCAAATCTGTCTTCCTGGAAAAAAAGAACCAGGCCGGGTTCACCATAATAGAAATTATTGTCGCTATCGTCGTCATCGGCATTACCGTACCGGCTATCATGACGTCGTTTCAGGGATTGGCAGGCAGCAAGAATCCGGAATTTGTTATTCAGGGGTCGTTCATTGGCCAGAAGAAAATGGAAGAATTTGCCAACCTGTACCGCGACACGATCACCGCTTTCTGCCCGGAGGGCGCCGCAACCCCCCTCATGCCGGAAGGGGACTACTCGCTGGATTGCCTGTCGGAGCAGGTGAACGCAACGGACCCGGATTCTTCCACCACATCAACCTTTGCCAGAAAAATCACGCTCACAGTAAGCCGCACGGATGGGGCAATGTCGGACATGGTCTTCAATGCTTTATTTGCGTTAGACGAGTGATATTCATGATAATGAACAAGATTAAATTTAATGAATGGCATCGCCATCTCAAAAACCCGTGTGGCTTCACACTGGTCGAGATGGTTATCGCCATCGTTCTTATGGGTGTGATCGGTATCTTTTCCACCCAGTTCATCACCAGCATCACTCAGTCCGCGCAACAAACAACTGTCCAGAAAGGCTTGGTGGATGACGCCAAACTGGCCATGGAATATCTCATTCGCGAAGTCCGGGTCGCGTCCGAAGAAATTAATGATGTTGCCTTTAACTCCAGCGCATCCTCAGCTGATATTACTTTTGACAAATTCAATGGCTACACGGAGGACACCAGCGCAGTTGGCATCGTTTACGCCTGGACCAGTGCGTCTCAGGCCTTGACCAGAACCAGCGGCGGGACAACCACTACACTGGCAACACAAATCACCAGTTTTACGATCGTCGAGAAAGCACCTCCTGCCGATAGCAATTTTTATGTTTTCACCATGACTCTTCAGGGATCGAACGGGGAGAACTTCACTCTGGAATCCGGGGTGAGACCGAGATCCACTACATTATGAAAAAACTGTTCTTCAAAAAAATTCCTTCTCCTCTTAATAATGAGCGGGGTGTTGCTGCTTTGGTCTCCATCATCATGGCTATCATTATCCTGGGTTCTGTTGCCTTCAATTTCGTCGCGGAGACCCGGCAAAAACAATCAGGCTCGATCCTGACCTACACTTCCACAAACAGTCTGATGATTGCCGAGGCCGGATTACGCCTTACTCAGAAATGCTTGGCCGTGGAGGATATCACATGGGGTTGCCCCGCCATACTGCAAGCTAATAGCGATTGGACCACGATTACTTCTGCTGACAATTTTAATAAGGATTTTGGCGGAGACGGTAATTTCGCTATCAGTTTCCCTGGCGACACCGGCAACGATGCCGGTAAGATTTTTGTCACATCCACCGGAACCTTCAGAGGGGCCCAGCGGTCTCTTTCCCGCTTCATCACCAGAGCGCGCTTGTGTCCTGGGTGAAAATGCCATCACCTCCTGCTGGAAGCAGCACGGAGGGATATGCCCAGTGCGCCGGCGGCGGTGCCGGACAAGTATGGTCAGAGTAATTTTGCATGGCTATTGAACTTTTTACACAAAACGGTAGATATTGATTGGTAACACCACCCCTTCAAATTGAAAGGAAAGGTTATGTCTAAACTAATACTGAACCGCCTCCCCTTATTTATGGCGCTTTGTTTTTTACTTTCCCTCCCGGCAGTTGTGGTTGCATTCGATGAGGATCAATCCGCGTCAACTTCAAGAATCACACAAACATCGTTTGGAGCAGATGAAACATCTCTACACCCATTTAAAATATCTCCAACCCCTCCCTCACGACAAACCATAGTTGCTGATCAATGTATAGATAGCTGCATGGAAAAAGTGATGACCTGACTGGCTGGCAAGGGGAATACACCTGAAGACGCGGAGCAGTGTGACAAGGAGCTTACTGAGTGCCTGTCAAAATGCAACCAGAACCCTAATCAACAGTTAACGCTGTTACAACTGTTGCAGAACAGGTAAAACCGGAAATTGTTTTAGGTTTTGGTAAAACAATTTTCCGTTTGAGCACATAGAATATTTATTTTCATCGCCTTCACGCCATTGGAAAATATGCTTAGCACTGGCTCCATACCTCAGAGAGCAATGGAATTCCTCCATAAAATTCAATAAGTTCTGCAATAAAACCCCTGGGAAGATAGCACCAATCTATGAGATAATTTCCCGGTTATCCTGGAATTACTTGAAAAGGACAATGAGCATTAATAAATCAGAAAAAAGCATCGGACTCGATATTGGTTTTCACGACATCAAGGTGGTGGAACTGATTCGCAGTGACAAAGGTTTCCAGATCACCAAATTCGCCATCCAGGAAATTCCGTCCAGCATCCTTCAGCAGAAAGACCGCGCCGGTGCGCTGGGCGGCATGATCAAAAAAATGTTCGCCGATGCCAAAATCAAGGGTTCAGAAGTTTACCTTTCGATCACCGGGCACAACGTCATTATCAGAAACGCCTCGCTCCCTAAAATGCCTCCGGAAGAACTGGTCGACGCCGCAAAGTGGAACGCCAAGGAAGAGGTGTTGTTCGATCTGGATAAGGCCGTGGTTGATAATTATGTCATGGGCGAAACAGAAAGTGACGGTGCCAAGCTTCTCGACCTGTTGAGCGTCATTGTGCGGGGAGATGTCGTCGATTTCATCGTGTCCATCGCCAAGTCAGCTGGGCTGCGACCCAAAGGGGTCACGGTCGTTCCCCTTGCCCTTTGGGACTACGACGAAGCGGTCAGTCCCCAAAAACCCGGAACCGTTACAAGTTATACGGATATGGGGGCGGAACGCACCCGTATTTACTTTGTCTGCGATGGACGCATCCTGTTTTCCCGGGAAATTCCTAACGGCGGCAAAAACCTGACAGCGTGCCTGGTTGGAGAATATGAGTTGGAAGATGGGAAAACCGCCATCATTGATGACCTACGTGCTGAACAAATCAAAAAAACATTCGGCTACCCTGCCAAGGACAACAATGGAAAGACCGAAGAAGGGGTGCCCTTAAAACTGATTCGGGAACGGATGGAACCCATTCTAATCAAGCAGGCCACCGAGATGGACCGGTCCATTGAATATTTTAAAAACCAATATCGCAAAGACTCGGTCCACCGCTTGATTCTTTCCGGTGGAGGAGTGGGGCTACGTGGCCTGTATCAGTTTTTAAAAGAAAATCTGGATTTGGAAATCGACCGTTGTAACGTTTTCTTTCAGGCCGAGGTCCAGGATGACTCTGTCTCCAAGGAAAATATGAAATTGTATGGGCCCAGCCTGACTGTCGCGGCAGGGCTGGCATTGGGACAGTGCGACAAAATTAATATCTTGCCAGAAAAATACCGGCCTTCCCTCAAAAAAACCCTGATCAGACTGGCCCCTATAGCGGCTATGCTTATCTTGTTCGCCGGTTTATATAGTTACAGTTCGAGCCTTCGATCAGAAGTTTCCACCAAAACAACCCTGCTGGGCGACCAGAAGCTCGCCCTGGCACAATTACAGATTCAAGCACCACAACTGGAACAACCCATGCAACAGTTGAAGAGCCTCAAAAAAACTAAAAAAGCACTGAGGAAAGAGAAAAAGCAGCTTCCGGAAAGTTCGCCCTTTCCCATTAATTTTGACCTGGTTTTTTCTGAACTCTCACTCCTGATTTCAGGTAATACCTCTCTATCACAAATCATTTACACCGCACAGGATAGCGATACCAATAGAGAGCGGATAAAGGTGAAAGGGGAAATCTTCGGCGGTGGACTGACAGTTCAAAGTTCCCTGAGAATGCTCCTTCAGGACTTAAAAAACTCCCCCGTTTTTAGCGATATCAAACTCATTAAATCGGGTCCCTTGACAGAGGGACAATATAATAGCCCGGGAATCAAGTTTGAACTTTATGTTTTCCCGGCACTCAATAATTCCGCATAGAAGCCTGCGACCAACACAAGACTTATGGCAACAAAACCAGGAAAATCCGACCTTAAAAATCTAAGTATCCGGGAACTTGTGATTATCGTCGTGACCTTGCTCGGTGCGGTAGGTTATGGCTTTATTGAGTTTGAGTACAACGTACAAACAAAAAAAATCAAAGAAATCGAAGAACAGTTGACACAAACTCAAACCCTCATCGGGGCCCTCCAGAAAGTAATGGTCTCTCCCGTGCGCAACCAGAAAACAAAAGCACAAATAAAAAAAGTTGAAGAAGAAATCGTCGAATTGCGGACCGCCATCGAGAAAACCAAAGCCCGCCTGACCGGGCAGGATCTTGAAATCCTCAACGAGCTTCAGAACGAAGCGGACTTCTATGGAGTATTTTTGAAGTCCATCAAAACCAGCGAAAATAATCTTTTCCGGGGCGGGCTCCAGTTGAAGGAAGTTTCTCTGGTCATGGAGGTTGAAAGTGATTTCGACGCACTGAAAAATTTTATAAATTCATTAAAGAACTTACCCGCCGTCATTACCATTCAAAGCCTTGAAACCACCCGTGAGGAGAAAATCCTTCCAAAACTGGAATCTCGCCTGCATATTAAAGTTATAGTATTATGATTGGACTCCCCGAAGAGTGATTGGGGTGGTGATGAAACCATTTTCGGAGAGCCACGACTTTGAATCTCCCGAGTCCCTATAGTTTTCTGCCTGTTGTTCTGCTTGTTTTCATCGCATCGGAAAACGCTTCCGCTGCGGATAGCGGTGAGCCACGCCTCAACCCTTTTGAACTTCCGCCGGGAATTTATTCCAAAGACAATGCCCCAAAAGTACTACCGCAAAACCTGAAACTACAGGCGATCTTCAATATTAAAGGCAAACGCATCGTCACGATCAGTGGAGAAAATTTCATGAAAGGTGATTTCGCGTTTGGGAAAAGGGTGATGAGTATTTCTAAAAACCACGTCATTCTGGATGCAGGCGGAAAAGAGGAAATTTTGATCCTCGAAAAATCCAGATTCCGTATCCGAAAAGACAATAAAAAATAATGCATCGAACGGCGATGCAACGAAAAATGGCATAAGTCTAATAAAATCTGTTAGACTTATGCCATTTTTCGTTGTACGTTAATTTGATATGATTTGTTTAAATTTAGCGAAATTATGATGTCTCTAAGTTCCCCTGTTTTTTCGGCTTTTTTCCGTTTGGGAGTTCTGGTTTTAAGTCTGAGCCTGATGTCCTGCTCCACCAAGGATTTGTCAAAACTACGGCTTCCTCCCAGCTCCAGCCAGTTGGAAAAAGAACAGGCGCAAAAACCTATAATCCGCGAGGTGACGATTCCTCTGGAAAAAGCACAACCCAGCAAATTGCCGGAGGCGCTGACAGAAATTCAACCTGCATTGGATCTGAAAAAGCAGGAACCCAAGGGAGTACGGTTCACCATGTCGGCCCGGGGTGTTGATATCAAAAACGTTTTATTCGCCCTTTCTCAGGAAATTGAGCAGAATATTGTTATTGAGCCGGGTGTGAACAAACAGGCCACCGTAGATCTGAAGAGCGTCACTTTGGTAGAAGCACTGGACATTTTACTTCCGCCTTTAAATCTGGAGTATGAGATCGATGGCAACCTCATTCGGGTACAGCGTGAGAAAATGCAGACCCGAACTTTTTTTCTGAATTACATTATTTCTAAAAGGGAAGGAAGCAGCATATTAAAATCCAGCTCCGGAACCTCTGGCACTTCCGTATCGGCCGGCTCGTCTTCTTCGGGATCGAGCGACGCCAATTCCCGATCCACCAGTTCTATCCAATCCTCAGAGGAAACCGATATCTGGACTGATGTGTTATCTGGACTACAAAGTATTGTCACCCCTTCAGCTTCTACTCAGGATAGTTCTTCCCGTTCTGCAAGCTCTGATACTTCTGGCAGTTCCGAATCAGTAGATTCTTCTGGAGGCGATACAGCAGGGCTGGTTTCGAGCCTTTTGGGAGGTGCAGATCCTTCTTCGGCAGTGGAATCGGCTTCCGGTGACACGGGAGAAACCCTGACTGCTGCCACTGTTGCTCAGGAAGATGTAGAAAGATCTTTTCTAACCATCAATAAGCAGGCCGGAATGATAGTCGTCAAGGACTTTCCCGATGTATTGCTTCAGGTCGCCGAGTTTTTGGAATACATTGAAGGCTCCATACAGCGGCAGGTATTCATTCAGGCCAAAATAATCGAAATCACCTTAAACGATGACTACCAGCTCGGGATCGATTGGTCAGCGGTTAGCCCGCTCACCATTTCGCATTCGGCAAACACTGCTCTCGGGGACACCACCTTAACCGGTGCGGCGGATTTTACCTACGGTTTGGCTAACAGTAGTTTCAACATTGTCATTGATGCATTGTCAAAGCAGGGGCAGGTGAGCGTTCTTTCCAGCCCCAAAATCGCCACATTGAACAACCAGAGGGCGGTGATCAAAGTGGGTACTGATGATGTTTTCTTTTCAGCGGAACGCACAGCAGCTACGGCCACCACTGCGGAGATCATCGAATATATTCCAGAAACAATCACCATCGGCATCATTTTGGATGTCGTGCCCCAAATCAATCCCAACGGCCAGATCATGATGAGCATCAATACCAGCATCACTGAAAGAGCCGGCGAGCGGTCTTCTCCAGATGAGGTAAGCTCTGTTCCTATCCTGGATGTCCGGGAATCCAATAGCGTGGTTCTGGCCCAGAGCGGGCAGACCATTATCATCGGCGGATTGATGAAGGTCAAAAAGGAAGTGGATGACAATTCGGTTCCCATTTTGGGAGCCATCCCTTATCTGGGACGGTTTTTTCACTGGACCAATGAAACCGAATTAAAAACCGAACTGGTCATCATGTTGACGCCGACAATCATGGCGGGTCGAGCCGTTGATGATAGATTTAATTCTGCAAGCAGTCGTCTCAGAAATTTAGGCTATGACACCCGAAGCGATCAAATCTCCCAGCCCATCTTCAGAAGGTAAGGTTTAATGTACGAGAATTTCTACAGGTTCAAGGAAAAACCGTTCAGCTTAACGCCGGACCCGAAATTCCTTTACCTGAGCAAACAATACCAGGGAGCGCTCGATCATATGCTCTATGGCATCAAACAGCGGGAAGGCTTTATGGTCATCGCCGGTGATGTCGGAACTGGCAAAACAACGCTATGCCGTTGCCTGCTGGACAGGCTTGATGAAAGTGTCGAAGTCGCCCTAATTCTGAATCCCATGCTTTCAGATATGGACCTGTTGAGAAATGTTATTCACGACCTTCGCATTAAATCACTCCATTCAAGGCAACCTGTTGGGGTGATCGAGGATGACTCCACCGGAGAAGAGATCACCATCGAACCGGACCCTTCGCCTTCTGAAGAACAAAGCAATCTCGTTTGGATTAACAACGCTTCCAAAAAAGAACTGATCGATGCCTTGAACACATTTCTTCTGGATCAGTACGAACAGGGAAAATCTACAGTACTGATTATCGATGAAGCGCAGAACCTGTCCCTGGATGTCATGGAACAACTGCGGATTCTATCTAATCTTGAGACCGCAAAAGAAAAGCTTCTGCAAATCATTTTCGTGGGACAACTTGAACTGAATGAAAAGCTCAAACTCCCCACCTTAAAACAATTGAATCAGAGAATTTCGATCCGTTATGAAATTGCCCCCCTGGCTCGGGAAGAAGCAAAAAACTATATCGCCCATCGAATTCTCGTTGCCGGTGCGGCTTCCCAGGTCAGCTTTTCGAAGTCGGCCTTGAATGAAATTTTTAATTACTCGAAGGGCTATCCCCGCCTGATAAACCTTGTTTGTGATCGGGCTCTGCTTGCGGGATATAATGCCCAAGTCGATGTGGTTGACCGTCAACATGTGCGGGAAGCCATTAAAAGCCTTCTTGGCGAAGAGAATAAAAACTATTTTTTAAAACGTTTTCCGCAAACGCAACTCCCCTTGGTAGCTTCCCTGTTATTTTTTGTTGCCGGGTTGACCTTCTTCATCCTCTCAAAAATGGAACCCGGGCAAATAAATTTGGCCCTGTTACCGGATAAAATATTTCAAAAAGAGAGTCATGATCCTTCCATAACTCCAGAGGAAAGCAAGGGGTCTGCGATTCCAAAACCTTCGGCGCTCGAACCTGAGCAAAATCAAACAGAGGTTTTGAAAACTCCGGCTCCAATAACACCGAATCCCTTGCAGCAAACACCTGAGAAAAAAGAACCCGTTACTCTGACAACATCAGCAACACCCCCTGTCAAGATTCAAAAACCCTCTAATATTGGTCGTCCAGCGGTCACGCAGAGGGGAAACTACCGCATTCAGGTCTACTCGATAAAAATCCAAGCGGAAGCGGATGAACATGTGGCAAAATTGGTCACAGGAGGGTTTGACGCATTCTGGAAAAAAGCAGTTTCGGCCAGGCAAGACTGGTATATTGTTTATGTGGGTCCGTTTAGAGATCTTAACTCCGCAAAAGTGAACTTGAAAGCGTTAAAATTTTCAGGCCGGAAGCCCATACTGTTATCCGTATCCACCACCGGTTGAGAGGGGCACCCCTTGAGCCTGATCGCAGACAGCCTTAAAAAGGCCGTAAAAGAAAAATCCTTCAACGTCAACCCGGGAATCAATCTTCTCAAAAACCTGGGTGCCAAGCCCAAGTTCAATCCCAAAGAAGTAAAGCGGTTTATATTCCTTGTCGTTATACCAGCCACGATTCTGGCCTATTTACTGCTGGCAAACCCTTTTGATCCCAATAAGAGGTCGCAACCGAAATCGCCTCCGACGATGGCAAAGGCCCCTCCCGTTGCACCCGTCGCGCCACCCACACCTGCTACACCTACTACACCTGCGACTGTTAAACCTGTTGTCTCTGTTTCGCCACCGGCACCCAGCCAGTCAACCCCCACCCAGAACACGGTTCCAAAAAAAGAACCAGACAGCATTCAGGTGATCGAGCCGGGAATGACAGAAGTCCCTGTTCTGGAAATAGAAACCACGGCTCTGGAAACAGAAGTCTCGGCTCTGGAGACAGAAATCGCTGCTCTGGAAATTGCAAACGAAGTAGTCAACCCCAAGCCGGTACCTGGACCTAAAAAGGAATCGAGAAAAACCATGACGCCGGAACCAGCCCCTGTTGCCTCTTTAACTCCGGAAAAACCTGCCGCAACAACTTTTGCACCCGAAATCGACTCAATGTCATTCTCGACACCATCGGAACCAAATATTTTTAAAAACAGTGACCATTACTTCAATCAGGCTATTTTTTACCAACAGTCACGAAATTGGGAAAAGGCTTTGACAAATTATTCCAAAGCCGCGAAACTCGATGCCAACAACCCCGACATTTACAACAATATAGGGGTGATCTACAAAGAATTGCGCCAATACGACCGGGCTATCGAAGAATTTCTCAGGGCTATTTATTTAAACCCCGATTACGCAAAACCTTTCAATAATATTGGCGTGGTATACTATGCCAAAAAAGATTTCCCCGGAGCTATTCGAAATTATCAAAAAGCGGTCTCAATTGATCCCGAGAATCTGGAGGCGTTGAACAACCTGGCAGTGGCCTATAAACGTATTGGCCTGTTGGAAAGATCCAAGTCCGTTTTAAACCAGGCTCTCAAAATCAATCCAGCTCACGCGGGAACTCACTATAATCTTGCAGTATTGTACGAAGATGAAGGAAACATTAAATCTGCGATTCATTTTTACCAACGGTTTGTCGAATTGGCCTCAGTCAGTCATTCGGCATTATCCGTTCAAGTCAAAAAACATATTAAGACCCTGAAATAAAGGAAAACCAGGCCGCAGGAAATCTTCCATGTTCAAAAAAGCATTCAAAAAAAATCTGATCGCCGGATTACTGATAACCATTCCGGCAGGCCTGACTTATATAATCCTGTCCTTTGTCATCACTAGCGTTGACAGTGCCATGGCACCAGTGGTCAAAGGTATCTTTGGGGCCCAGGGCTTGCAGTTGCTGGAGGAGTGGAATATCCCGGGCACGGGATTTCTCCTGCTCGCCCTTTTTATTATAGGGGTGGGACTGTTTGGCACAAACTTTATCGGAAAAAAAATTGTGGCCCTGGGAGAAAAACTTCTTCACCAAATTCCGGTGGTTCGAGTTATTTACACGAGTATCAAAAAAGTTGTGGACACTCTCTCTCTGACCGAGACAGCCAGTTTTCAAAAAATGGTTCTTATTACCTATCCCCGCGAGCCACTGAAAACACTGGGAATCGTATGCTGCAACACACCAGATGGCATCAAAGACGCGATGGGTGAAAAAATGCTCAATGTATTTGTCCCTACCTCACCCAATCCCACGACAGGTTTCCTGTTCATGGTCCCGGAAAAGGACGCCATTGCCATGGAAATGTCCGTAGAAGAAGGTTTGAAGATGATCATATCTTTTGGCATGACCAATCCCGAATCTACCGAAACCTCCCAAAGCTTGAAGAACTAAACAGCCCACTGCAATTGGTCAACGAGTTCGACAACCCGTTAGTTGCCCGGAGGAGCGGATTCCCTCCCAGGCTTATCTTTCTTGCCTGCCATTTTTTCACTGATTCGCTTGGCAACTTTCACATCCAACTTGCTTAAAACTTGTCCCGCGATTTTACTTTTCATTCCCGAAATAATTTGCAAAGCAAGCTCTTCATTCACAGCTTCAACCAGATTGGCCGCATCTTCCGGTTTCATACTGGAATAAACCTTGATCAGAGCCTCCACATTTTCCCTGGTCTTTTCATCTTGAATTCCCATTTGCTGCTTCGACTCGGAAATACTTTGCTCAATTTTTTTTAGGTCTTTCCGGACTTTAGCTTCCAATGCCTCCAGCCGAACTTCCTTGAGGCGTAATTTCTCTTCCCTTTTTTTAAGCTCGCGATTCTTATTTTCTATAGTTTCTATCATCCTGAACGTTTCAGGGCTGACCGCAGGCATCTGGCCCGGCAATTGGATTTTTTCTTTTTCCTTTTGTTCCTCTACGGGCAATACCTTTTCTCCCTCCCGGACCTCCCCGGCCTTTTCATCGATCTGTTTCACTTGGGCATAAGCAGACTCCAGGTTTCCGGCAAGGTATGACCTTCCCGCCAGGATGAAACCTGCCGCAATCAAAAAAATAGAAATTATTTTAAACTTCATCATTTGCCCCTTAAGATTTTCTTATCCAGAGATTGGAAGCCACCTCATCATGGATCGCCGTTTCCTTCTTTTCCCTGATTTTTTTCTCTTTCAAGAAATCCCGCTCTTTCAATATTTCCATAGTCCGGCGCTTCCGCATAGCTTCAACCACCTCTTCCTTCTTAGCCTCAAGCTTGGTGTTAATTTCAGACATTATTTTATCCTGCCTCTCCCCTTGAACCCTGGTTCCTCTAGCAAAATTGTCATACAAAATCATTGTTTCAATACTAACACCCGATCTTTTCTTCTGGTTCAGCTCATCCTTGCTATTCTCTGTGGCATCCTGCATCAGCTGCTTTCGATCCTGCTGCCGTTGATAGAGAAGGTTGACTGCCCCATGTCCTTCTGTAGCAGGTCTTCCTTATTCTTATTCAAACGAAGTATGGTCTCGAACCGGAAACTCAAGATTCATCCTCCAGAATTTTTTTCAATTCATTTATACTGGTTCGCCAGTCAACACTTTCTACAATTCCCTGTCTGAGGTAGGGAATCATGAGTTCGTATTTTTGAATAGCCTGATCAATTTTAGGATTACTGCCGCGGGTGTAAGCCCCGATATTAATCAGGTCTTCGGCCGATTTATACGTCGCAAGAATATCCTTGAACTTCATGGCTAAATCATAATGTTCTTTGGAGACAACATCGATCATCAGACGGCTGACACTGTTCAGGACATCAATGGCTGGATAATGGTTGTGTGAAGCCAACTCGCGGCTCAACACAATATGTCCATCGAGGATCGCCCGCGCAGCATCCGATATTGGCTCGTTCAAGTCATCTCCTTCCACCAATACCGTGTAAAGTCCCGTTATCGAACCTTCGCCGGAAGAAGTTCCCGCACGTTCCAGCAGTTTCGGCAGCAAGGAAAATACCGATGGTGTGAACCCGCGTGTCGTGGGAGGCTCACCCACAGAAAGGCCGATTTCCCTTTGTGCTAGAGCAAAGCGGGTGACCGAATCCATCATCAACATAACATCGTTTCCCTGATCGCGAAAATATTCAGCGATGGTCGTGGCAATGAAAGCCCCGCGCAATCGGACAAGTGGCGGTTGGTCAGAAGCCGCCGCGACCACTACGGACCGTTTCAGATCTTTCCTTTTTCCAGATTCGTCAAAAACGGACAGGGCGTTCTGATACTTTTCTTCCATAATAAAAGTATCGCCGATTCGATTGAGTGCTTTATGGGCATTCTGGGAAGCCGGGTCCAGGTTCAGAAGACTGAAAAAAATGTTTCCTGGCTTTCTTGTAATCTTTTTGTGAAAAATAGATTTCCGCAATGAGAAAATGGATTTCGGGCCTTTCATTGATCTCGCTCGACCAGCGTCTGGCCCCGGCCTCAAAGATCTTTAGCGCTCGAGGATAATCTTTTTTCTCAAATAATTTATTGGCAATTTCAAAAATTCCCGCCTTGGCCTCAAGATTGTTTGGAGACTTTCTAAGTATCTTCTGAAATGCGTTAAAAGCATCATCCAACCGACCCTCTTTCATCAACATCGCAGCCAAGCTGTTTTTCCGAACTTCATTATAAAGACTGCCCGGTTTGGACTTGAGCCCTTGATTGTAGAGCGTCCTGGCCTCCAGACCATAACCAATATCATCATAAATAGTGGCCACCTTCAACAAAGCGTGGTCGTAAAATTTTGACTTGGGGAATTGCCGTATCGCAAATTTGTAAGAAGCCAAGGACCGGTCAAAAATAGGATTCGACTCCTTAAAAGTAATGCGGTATTCCGCCTCGGCTTTTAAATAAAAGATATGACCAAGGTATTTGCTTTCAGGATATTGTTTCTTGAATTCGCCGAGCAATTTTGCGGCGGCGGGGTAGTCCCCCTCCTGAAATTTTTTCAAGGCTTTCTGGTAGTCCTCCCAACCGTTCTTTTCCTTGTCTTCCTCGGATTTGGTAACCAGTTGCCGGATTTCCTTCGGGCTATAGCCTTTCAACCTGGCTTTTTTTGGGCAGCGAAACGGGTTCAACCCTTGTTTGGGCCCCAGGCTTTCGTTCCGACTTTCCGATCCGGACTCTCAAAATTGGCCGGTTCTCTCCCTTAAGATCTAAAATGATCTGCGGCTTTTGGGGATTTACAGAATGGAAAAACCGGGTGTTTGAATTTTTCAATAAAAAGGTGATTTGCAAATCTTCCCTGAGGGAGCGAACTAAATATTGCTCCAGGTTTTTATCCTTAAATGACTTACTGCGTACCCGGGGGACCTTTTGCGGTCTGGGGAAGGATAAGTATGATCTGCTTGTTGGCAAAGTCCGGATTGACCTGATAAGAAACTGGCCCGGTCAGGTTGACCAGAATTCGGGTATAAATCTGGTGAGGCCCTATTTTTATGGTGGAAACCTGTGGGCGCCGAACGGATTCAAACTCATTCTGGGCCCAGGAATAAGAGCCCAGTTCCTCGAATTTTCAGGAAACGAGCAAAAAAATGAACTCCACTGAATACGAAAAGCTGAGATGGCAGGAAGCGGAGACCGTCCGGAATCTTCTGAAAAAACAAAATTCGTTGCTGGGCGATTCCCTCGGAAACCTCGACCATCTTATTTATCTGCAGAAAAGCATTAACCTTCTCAGTCTGCAGGAAATTTTCCGGGTCATGGTAGAAAACTTCCGTTTATTTTGTCGGTGAAGTATTTCACATTTTTTCTTTTTGATAAAAACCGGCGCAGGCTGAACCTCGTTAGTCACAATCACCCTGACATGAAAGAGGAATATTCTTTATATCAAAATGATTCTCCTGTCATGAAGAAGGCGCTGACTTCCGGGAGATATATTTTTGAGCAGGATTTTTCTGCCTCACGTTATTTTCGGGGAAGAAAAATCCTCTTTTCTCCTGCAAATTTTTTGTCACCATCCCGTTGATGATCGAAAATGAAATCATTGGAGTCATGAACTTGAACGATAATGAGAAAGGTCTCTACAATGTTGGCGACCTGGATTTTGCACTGAATGTTTCCGAGTTCGTTGCCCTTTCCATAAGCAACGCCATGTTATATGAGCGGGCGGAAAAACTTTCCGTAACAGACGGCCTGACGGGTCTGGATAATCACCAGCAAATGCAAACGCTCCTGAAGAACGAAGTGGTACGTTGCCGCAGATATAATTCTCCACTTTCAGTGATCATGATGGATATCGACCATTTTAAGGAAGTCAACGATACGCATGGGCACCAGAAGGGCGATGAAATTTTGTTGGAATTTTCCGCCATTATAAGAAAGTTTTGCCGGTCCAACGACGTGGCCGCCAGATATGGAGGAGAGGAATTTTTCCTGGTCCTGCCGGAAACCCAGATAGCCGGCGCTTTGCATATCGCCGAACGTATTCGCGAAGAAATGGCCAGTAAGAAATTCCAGTCCAAGGGTAAAGATTTTAAAGTAACAGTGAGCTGTGGAGTCGCAGAATTTGACTCCGCCCACATGCAGGAAGCGGCAAACTTGATTAAAGTTGCCGATCTCGCTTTGTATAAAGCCAAACATGAAGGAAGAAACCGCACCATTCAGGGATCCGCCGATGACATCCTTGACGCTTGAACGGTTCCGGTCTTTGAAAAACCTGCCTTCCCTCCCGGAACAAATTGATAATGTTCTCATGGCTGCGGGAACCTCATCCTCCATGGATTACAGTATTGTTGAAATGATCCAGTACGATCCCCCTATGGCCATGGCAGTGTTGAAGGTCGCCAACACGCCCATATATGGTTACCCTGGACAAATTTCTTCATTACAACAAGCCGCAGGCTTACTGGGTTCTGGTGCAATAAAAAACATTATTTTGCGCACACCTATCATTGAGCGATTTTTCGACACACCCTCGGAAGCACTGTCCATCGATTATCTTCAATTATGGGTTCACAGCGGTATCACGGCGGCTGTATCCGGAGGACTCGGAAGATTTATTGGCGGCATGGAGTCGGATGTCAGCTTCACCGCTGGACTCATCCACGATGCCGGGGTGATTGCTTTAACGGTGTATTTTCCCATCGCGTTTGCCAAGGTTCAGGACTTTATGGACGAAAATCAAATTAGCCTGATAGAAGCGGAGAAACAGACGCTCGGGTTTTCCCATCTCGAGGTAGCTGGAGAAATAATGGAGGCCTGGGGCTTTCCCCCACAACTTTCCCAAGTCATTCTGCAATGCGCAGCACCTGCAAAAAATAAAATGAACCGGGAAATAGCCGGGGTTGTGGCTTTGGCAAAATCTCTTGCCAGCGAATGGGGCTTTCCCAGTGGCTTAAAAGATTTTGCTGAAACAGAACGAAACCACTTGCTAGCCCTCTTGGGAATTTCTGCCAAAGAATTACAAAAATGGGAACCCGAACTGAAAAAATACGCGGAGTTTGCTCTGGATACGATGAAAATTTTCTGAGGAAGGAAAGGAAGGGTCTGCCCTTATAAGTCCGGGCCCATTAGTTGAATAAATTCTTGCAGCAATTCCGGATCAAAATCGTGAGCCATCTGTTTTTTCATAATTATCAACGTATCAAAAGCGCTCATAGCTTTTTTATATGACCGCCTCGTCGTCAAGGCATCATAGACATCCATGATTTTACATATCCGTGCAAACAAATGGATATCATTGCCGATTTTTCCAAGAGGGTAGCCGCCACCCTTGAACTTTTCATGATGCTCTCCGGCCATTCGCACCACATCAGCCCCAAAACAATTCATCCCGGAAAGGATTTTTCCTCCCTCGTAGCGTGGGCTTTCATTTCCTCAAGCTCTTTGTCTGTGAGTTTGCCATCCTTGTTGATCAGGGAAGCGTCTATTTTTGATTTACCGACATCATGTAACATTCCGCCCAGAGATAATTGCTTCGTATCGTTTTTAGACATCTGTTTCTTTACACCAAAAGTCATGCAATACAATCCCACATTAACGCTATGGGTTTAGGTGTAGTAGTCTTTGCTGGTTATTGCCGCAATCCCGTGGAACCCCGCTTCTGCTGTGGTCATGCACTCTTCCATCATTTCCATGACTTCTTCGGATGATTCCAGAATCTTTTCAGAAGAGTTATTATCAAAAAATTCCTTCATCACCCCCTTGGAAACTTCATATATTTTTTTAGTTTTCTCTTTAAGGGGAATATTCGGGTTGGACACAACCGCTCTCAGAGCATTGGTGGCATATTTGTAATATTTGAACAAGTCCTCTTCATGAATATAAAAATCCTGGTCGGTCCCCTCTTCCAGAAGCCGCATTATCTTTTCCTGATGTTTGCGCTCGGTACTGGAAAACATTACAAATTTCTCGGTTCCAAAGCTTTCTGTTTTATCGAAAATATTAAACCCCTCATCCCCACCCTTTGCGAGGAATTTGATATTGATTCCCCTGTATTTGCCTTCTTCCGTTGCCGTGTCCATCCCATCCTCACAAAGTAAACCAAACTCAATCTTTCCTTCTGGCCTCATCACATATACCTATGATGACCATTGAGAAAAGCTTTACCAGTTTATTTGCCTGATTATAAACCTTTAAAGCACTAAAAGTAATGCTGTTTTGTTATGCATTGTAAAAAATTTTATTGCGCCATGCTCACCTCGACAAAATAAAAGGCTTATAATAAGTTAACATTCAGAATGTCCCACGAAGTATGAATTCCGCTGAAAATAATATTTTGGGAAATGTAAATCTACCTAAAGAGATATCAGCAGTTGGGTTTTCCATACACTTCATCAATCCTGGATAGAAAGTGGATGATGGATCGCGTGCATCCTAATAGATCGGGCATGGACAAACTTTCCCCCGGCTCATGCATTCTGGCATCTGTATCATAAGCGCCCAGGCAAAGGGGATGAACATTTCCCAAAGCCTGCATGAGTTTTGCCACAAATGGAATCGTACCTCCGCATCCGTAAAGACATGCTTTCTCACCAAAACCCTTTTCCAAAGAATCCAGTATCAGAGGAAATACCGGATGCGCGATTCCGGTTATCCACGGAGAAGCGCCCTTGTCAGCTTTGATATCCAACTTAAATCCTCGAAGAATATTTTTCTCAAGATGGGACCGAAGCGCCTCCGCTGCTTGTATTTCGTTGTTGCCGGGAGCCAACCGGATTTCTACCAAGGATCTGGCCGACTTTTCCTTGAAGGGATGCGCCGACAAATCGTGATCGACTCTAAGGGATTGCACTCGACCCATTCCTCCTTCCGGGTTTCGTAATTCCTCAAGCCTGGGATGCCAGCGGCCTACAGAAGAAATGAGCTCATCAATCATGCAAGCCAATTGCAATTCAGGAATAGGAACCGGTCCGCCATTGACTCCCGAATGAGGATCTTTCTCAGCCGAACGCAATAGGATATCTATCGACAATGGGTTCTCGCTGATCATTACAATTGTCATTTCCAGATGATACCGGTTTTGATCGGCAAGAATTTTTTCCAATCGTCTTTTGAATTCTTTTGGTTCACTGATGTCGGGGAAAGTCAGACGAGCTCCGGCCACTCCCAGAATCACACTCCCTGAAACCCGATGTCCCGGGCGGGCATTTGCAAACGAAGTTCTTAACTGCGCAACCAATATCGAAGGAATATCTTCAGGAACCGTAAGCCGGGTGTCGGGAAGAAGCCCTGCCGTCTCTTTCAAGGCTGATACAGAAGTCGGAACCCGGGAATAACCTTCGCGTTCGGCATCCGTCACTAGCTGGTCCGCCCTGGAAATTTCCTCTATCCCCAGGGAGTGATCATATCGAATGAGCGTTGCAAGGAGCTTATAAAGGGCCGTTTGTTCATCAATGGCAACCTGTTCTTGTTCGGCGCTAACCGTCACATCCATCTGGACAATTCCGCGCAAAGATGTCGTGAGACCCGGTTTACCCTGATCCGGATTGACCACATCAGTGATCACGACACAATGGGTGCCTTTGAAGAAATCTTTATTTTCCTGGATTTGGTCAATCAGGCTGTGGGAACCGCTTTCTTCTTCGGTCTCGTATATTATTTTAATATTGCAGGGCAGTAGTTTTTTCCTGCTGTTTGTCCCCACCTTGATATCGAAATACTTGAACAGAGCGTCTATGGCCATACCAATCGAGACGACTCCGCTCAGATCATCGGCGGCTCCACGCCCGTATGCCCGAGAACGGTCTTCATTCCACCTTAACTGCGTTGGAGGAATTCCTCCCCATTTTTCAAAACGTCCGTCATCCATATACGGTTGTTTATCGAGGTGGGCATAAAAAAGAACTGTCGGCTTCGCTTCGGAGACAAAAGTTTCTGCCATCAATATTGGGAACGGGCTACTCGAACGTGAATCATTTATTTTAACCTCGGACAGGCCGACCTCCAGGAGGTAATTGCGGGCACATTCAAGAATTTCCCGCATATCGCTGGGCGTGGTGCGATCACCTTCAAACTCGTTGACACCAAAGCTCCGGCTATCAATGCTGACCATTTGCCCAAGCACCGCTAAATGTTTTTGTACCAGTTCGGAATCAGGACGGATGATTTCAGAGCAAAAAGACTCAAGGTGCTCCAAATTCATTTCAGGGTGGTAGTGGAAACAGGAACATCGGATACTGGCTGGGGATGAACCACAAAATCGGTGGAATGATGATTCTTGACGATGATCCAGCTATAAAATCTTTTAAACAGAAATTTGAAATGACGGAAATTTTTTATGCTCAACAGGTTGCGGATCAATACCCCTGGGCGCAGATAAAATTTTAAAAATGCTTTCTTCCTAAGAATCAGAAGCTCTTCCCTTTTAATTCCCGGTGGGGTGTAGGCGGCATCCATCATATAAAAATTATCCCAATCCACATTATCTATCTCGCCGGTTTCCTCAAGATGGTGGTAACTTTCCGTACCGGGAAGCGGCAAATATGTAAAATAATTAGCCCTTAATAAAGGAAGCTCCAGGGAAAGGTCTATAGTGTCCTGAATAGTTTCCAGGGTCTCTTCAGGGAAACCCGGAATAAAAAAAGCGGCGATGTCAAAACCATGCTTTTTGATTAATTTCACGTCCCGGTGAATTTTTTGGACCTTGGTGCCCTTTTTCATTTTTTGCAAAATTTCATCATTTCCCGATTCCACAGCGATACTCACCAGATAGAGTCCGGCCTCTTTTAGCAACTCAAGCAATTCATCGTCAAGATAGTCCATACGGATGCCATTGGGCATCGCCAAGCTGATATCCAGATTGAGACTGATAATCCCCCTTACAATTGTTTTTGCGTATTCAATATCCTGGGTAAAGTTATCATCAACAATATGGAATTCCCGAATTCCATAATCATGATAAAGATGCGATATATTTCTTAGGACATAATCCATCGAGTGGTGGCGCAGTTTTTTCCCGGATAGAATAGGAGCTGAGCAAAACGTGCAAGAGTACGGGCAACCTCTTGTCGTGATGATAGGAGCTATGGGAAACTTTTCAAAAAAAGCGCCATGTTGCGCTTCCGGATACAAATCAGGTCGAATAAGATCCCAGGCCGGGTAAGCCCAGTCGGTCTAGATCTTCTTCCATATATACAGGGTTAGCAACCAACTCCTGATCCTTCTTCCAGATCAGACCGGCGATCGAAAAATAATCAGGCTCAATAGCTGAATCATCCAGCATATCTATGAATTTCGGGAAACCTGTTTCGGCCTCTCCGGCAAACGCGAAATCCAGATTTCCGTCCAGATTTTCAAAAGCCCGCAACGGGTCGCTGGAAAATATGCGCTCCCCCAACCACCGTGATAATTCCCGGGTTCCATTCCTTGATTACCTTTAATAGTTTGCGGACGTTGCCCAAATCAAACGTGTAGCATTGGATGCCCACCAAATCAGGACGACCATCTTTTAAAACACGTTGGACAAACTGGGCGGGACTAATGTCTTCCTTGATACAATCCAGAATAACGACTTCATGACGGGCTCGAATCCCCTCTGCCAAATACCCAAGCCCAAGAGAGGGTTGGATATGATCGCTTAAATTATTAGGTTTGACCAAAAGGACTTTCATAGTTCGTCCTGAAAATTAAATGCTCTGCATTTTTATGACATGCTCCATTTTGACATAAACATGGTCGCTTAAACTAATTAAAAGATCAACGGGGATGCTTTTATTGGCTTAGTTAAGCTTCCTTTACTTCATAGAATGCATGGTATAAAATCATTCAGTGATGGGTTTTCAAGGGTTTTCCAGACCCTGATCAGAGTTTTCGACGCATGAGTTTTCTTCTTTGAAATTTAATATGCTGCAAAACCTAAAAAATCTTTTCAAGCTTTGCCAAATTTTAAAAACACGGGGAAACTGGCCCCTTATTCGAAAATCAAAAAAACAGTTGTGGGATTTTTTTATTTGTAGAAATGGCTTGATACGAAAACCACTTTTTTCTGCCATGATTTACTGGTTTCAAATGCTCAAGGGCCTGGACATTCTGGTTTGGCGGCTTGAAACCTTCGGGTTTTTATTCAGCCAAAGATTGAACGATGATGACAGGAAACATTTGAATCAATGCTTAAAATGACCACATCCAAGCCTCACATCTTTTTGGTTTTCAGCACCGGCTTTTACTTCCACCCTTCAATCATCCAGACCCTCTAATTTGAATTCCGCACTGAATAACAAGAAACTTCAGATATCATTCCTGATTTTTGCTTCACTTTTAATATTTCTGGGTCGGCAATTGGACACCGGCATCACGAATTATGACGATGCCTATTACGCCCAAAAGGCAAAGGAAATCCTGGAATCTGGATCCCTCTGGCTCATCACTTTCGCTGGGACGCCTGCTTTTGACAACCCGCCCCTTCCCTTCTGGTTAACTGCTCTGGCCTTCAGTGTCTTTGGGATTTCCAGTTACTCAGCGATTTTTTCTTCAGCCCTGTTTGGAACCGGAATCGTTCTCATGACTTACCGGTTGAGCCTGTTGCTCTATAAAGATTGCTGGATCGCTTTCGCCTCAGCCTTTGTTTTGCTTTTTCCGGGAATATTTGTTGATTCTTCTCGTCGAGGAATGGTCGATATTCCCCTGGCATTTTTTGTCACTCTGGCATTTTACGCTTTCTTTAAAGCCCGGGATCTAAAACCCTGGTATCTGGTTTTCGGTTTAGCAACTGCTTGTGCCATATTGACTAAAAGCGTTCTTGGACTTTTCCCCCTCATGATCGCCGGTGCTTTTTTAATTTTCAGTCGACAATGGAGGGAAATCATCAACCCCTGGTTTTTGTCGGGATGCCTGATCGCCCTTCTTTTGGGATTCAGCTGGCATCTTGTTAATTGGCAGCACTACGGGCAAGGGTTTATAGACGCGCACTTTGGCGGGCTGATTATAAACCGGAGCTTTGGTGGGACTAAAGAACCCTTTTATTTTCTGGGATACACAAAAGATTTTTTAAAGAATTATTGGCCATGGCTTCCTTTTGCACTGGTGGGCCTGATCCAATTTGGCAAACGCGGTTTTATAGAAAAAGATAGGACCTCCTTATTACTTTTCCTGTGGCCTGTGCTCACCTTTTTGGTGATGAACACGAGCAAAAACCAGACGCTCCGTTATTTATTTATGATGTTTCCAGCCCTCGCCATTATCACTGCGAAAACCATTTCTGAATGGCTGGGGCCTGATAAAAAAAATACAGCATTGATCACCATGACCGGTGCTATTGCAGCAACCGTCCTGTTCGTGAATGTCACACCCTTCCAGGCTAAAGTTACTCTAACGGGAAGTAGTAAAGAAGTAAGGGAACTGGCCGCTGTCATCCATCTCAACACCCCAGAAGATCAGACAATCGGCAACTACCATCTCACCTCTTCGAATCCTAAATTAGCAATGCTGTTTTATTCCAGCCGTGTCATAGACTCACCCCTAACTGTCGATGCCCCTGTCACCAACGGTCCTGTTACCGCCAGCCCTGAGGATTTAATGGAGGCTATGACTTCCAATCCAGAAAAAACATGGTTGTCCTCCATTGGGCAATTCAGAAAATTGACAGCCCAGTATCCAAATAAGTTTTATTTAATACAAGCCAATAACAAGTACGCTTTTTTCACTTCAATGAAAAACCGAGAAAATATCAGGTATGATTTCTCAGCAATACACCTCCCCGTCGTCAAATAGCCTTCTACCTATTCGATAAAAGATAGATCTTTTCCGTGAGGCCTGAAACACCCGCAGACTCTGCTTTTTCCCAAAGCTCTTTCAACCTCTCCCCGTCGATACGCCCTTTCAACCAGATGGTATCTTCTGCCGCCACCTTTAAAGAGGCATCAGAAAAATTGCCCCGAAAATCTTTTTCCCGCATGACAATCAAAACCTTTTCATTCGCATCGATGAACTGCTGAATTTGTCCGGGCTGCGACAGGTTTAAAGATGTTTGCCCTGTCAACACACCCAGTCTCGCTCTTTGATTTCCCAACCGGTATACCGCTATGGGATCGGAAATTTTTTCCAACAATATTTTTTCAGAAAAAAGCTTCATCGGATAGCGATTAACATGGGGAAGGACTTCCCCGCTCAAAAAGGAAAATGCAAGGACCAGAGAAAAAGAAATAACAAAAACTTGTTTTCCGCACTGCCGTTTCTTATTAAATCTGAATACGCTAACACCTGCCACCATGAATACTGCCGGCAAGAAGAAAAAGTGTGCAGGAACATGATAAATTAAATCGAAAACATATAACGCCACGCCTGAAAATATCGCGATCACAAAAAAAACAACACTTGTTAAAATTACAGGGACTTTATAACCTGGCCAGTTCAGCCCATCCTTTTCCATATCCGCGAAAAATTTTGCGACCAGGATGGAAGTCGCAGAGGATGCCGGCAGCATATAACGACTATGCTCTGTCCGGACAAGGGTGAATAGAATCAGGCATACCAGAATCCAGATATAACAAAACAAAACCGACTCATTCTCCCTGGCAAACAACAACTTAAAATGAGTCTTTAAGCCTTTGGGAATCTGCCTGAAGTATTCTGACAATCCCGAAACCGGGGAATAACCGTAAACGCCAGATTGATGGAGAACCGCAGCGAGAAAAAATAATACCCAGGGCAAGTAATAACGAAACAACACCCCGAAGTAATAAAGGCTGGACGGGGTATCATGAACCAACCTGTTTTTGATCTCGGCCCCGATAATATGGTTCTTAAATTCATCTCCATGAAGAAGAAGCATCGTCGCAAACCAAGGAACAATCACCAGCGATAAAATCACGAGGCCCTGTCCAATGCGCATTTTAGACAACCCTCGCCACCCTCTGGTTGTCAAAAGAAAAATCAGTACAACCACACCAGGAATGATGATTGCCGGAGGCCCCTTGGTCATAAACCCAAAAGCCATTGCCAGGTAAAATAAGCAGGCATCCATTTTCCCCTTAAAGTCACTCTGGTACATGCGCACAAAATAGTAGAACGCCAGAAGAACAAAAAAGCTCATAACGATGTCCGTAGTAGCCCATCGAGAAATCTGAAAATGCAGATAAGTGGCAGGCAAAATCAAAACGCTGTACAAGGCAATTCGCCCTACGAATAACCGGCTGGCAAAAAGATAAAGCAGTCCAATTGTGAGGCTTCCGAAAAATGCGGAAGTCAACCGGGCCGAAACCAGGCTCACGCCAAATACCTTATAAGAAGCGGACATCAACCAGTAATATAGGATGGGTTTGGCGAATCGTTTTTTATCCCGATAAATGGGAGTCAGATAATCCCCCGACTCAACCATGTTACGGGTGGACTCGACATAATAATTTTCATCACTATGATAAGGAGGGACTCCGCCGAGCTTGTAAGTCAATGCAAAACAACAAAAAATCAACCAGAAGAATACAAGTTGTTTTTCAGTTAGCTTGCTGAAGATATCTTGGAGGAAGGTCAACATAAGTCAAAGCGGAGTGAACAAATCAGGGTCATTGAAAAATTTTGCCGTACCAAGCTAAACCACCAAATACTATCTTTCTAAAACATCACGATAATTAAATAGAAGAAATAAAGCAACCATGATAATCTTCAAAAAGACTTTATCCTCTTTCCTCTAGTAGAGAATCAAACCACATATCAACCTATCAACGAATTGATGAATGTGAAAATTTGCCTGCTCTGCTTTGATATTTCCAATAATTCTCTGGGAAGGGCCGCTTTACTGGCCAGCGCCCTCGCTCCCCGACATGACGTCAAAATTATTGGGACTTCAAAGAGCGGGGATATCTGGTACCCCATGCGTAATAGCGGAATCCCTATTCAAATATATCCTTGGAGCCGCTATCCCGCTTTTATCTCCACCATACGCAAAATGCTTCGGGAAATGGACGCAGATATTTATATTGCCTGCAAATTACGACCCACAAGTTTCGGAATCGCTTTGCTGAAGAAATGGTTTTCGGGAAAGTCCGTTCTGGTGGATATCGATGACTGGGAAACCGGATTCTATTATCACTCAGGCATCTGGGGGCGTGTTGGCCGCTTCCTGAATTTTTCTAACCCAAATGGTTTGCCATACACTTGGCTCATGGAACGACTTGTCAATTTTTCCGATTCCATCGTTGTCAGCAACAGGTTTTTGCAAAACCGTTTTACCGGATGCCTGATTCATCATTGCCGGGACACAACAGTATTAGACCCTGACAATTTTGATTCGCAGGAAATTAAAAAATTGCTCGGCTTGGAAAAAAATCGCGTGATCATGTTTATGGGCACTCCCCGGGCTCATAAAGGCATTGACGATCTTATCCATGCGGTTGAAAACTTGGATTATTCGGATATCCGGCTGGTTTTTATTGGGGCCGAGCCCTCTTTCGATCCGCTTCGGAATAAATCTCTTTCCATTCAAAAAAAAGTGGTGGTGCTTCCCAAGATTCCCTTTGAGGAGCTTCCCAAACATCTCTCGGCAGCCGATATCCTGGTTGTCCCCCAAAGGGATACGACGGATACCCAAGGACAGATCCCGGCAAAACTGTTCGATGCCATGGCAATGGCTAAACCAGTAATCGCCACTCGTGTCTCTGATATTCCGGAAGTATTAGGAGGCACTGGTTACCTTGTTGAGCCCGGAAATGCAGGGGAACTTGCTCGAACTCTTCAGCATGTTCTGAATAACCCTGAGGAAGCCAGGGAAAAGGGCCGCCGGGCCAGAGAACGATGTATTGATCTCTATGACATAAAAGTCATGGAAACAAAATTGCAAAATTTGATCGATAAAATAATCGATTCTCCTTGATGGAAGCTGGCACTCACACCAACAAATTTTCAAGCCAGCCCGAATCCGCCTTGATCAAGTTTTGCGCCCATGTCAATATGGTCTATAATGCAAAACATATGGCATAGACCTTTTTTTGATTTCACTTCGATTTTTTGAATGGAGTCTGATTTATCTTGCTAAATTTTCCCCGGGAAAAATTACCCAAAAACCCAAAATTTCTTATTATCAAACTACGTTCCATCGGGGACGTGGTTTACAATACGGCGGTTTATTCCCCTCTCAAGAGAAGTTTTCCTGATTGCCATTTAACGGTACTGGTCGAGCATTTTTCACTGGATATTGTTCGCCATCATCCGGACGTTGATCAGGTTTTATGCTTTGAAAAAAAGTCCTTGTTGTACCAATTGGGTTTTTACTACCGGCTTTTCGCGGACCGCTATGATGTCGTGATTGACATGCATGAGGGAACACGAGGAGCGGTCATGTGCTTTGTCACCCAGGCTCCCTACCGCGTTGGTCACAAATTCGCCAAACGATCTTTTTTGTACAACGTCAAGCTCGAATTTGGAGATCTAAACCCTTTGCATCCTATTGATTATCAAGTTGCCCTGATAAAAAAAATGGGTGTGGAGTTTGGAAAAATTTCTCCCTCCATTCATATTTCAGAGCCGGCAAAAATAAAAGCCGACCAACTATTGCAAGCAGAAGGGATTGACACTCACGAATCATTCTGCATTTTACACCCCGGAGCGAAAATTTACGACCAATGGGAGGCCGAAAAATTCGCCCAACTCGCCGATACAATTTATTCCCGGCACCATATGAAAACTTTGCTAACCTGCGGGCCGGGACAGAAACACCAGGTCGATGAAATCACGCCCAAAATAAAAAATGCCCCTTATGCTTTCATCAGCACGGGTTTACAAGAACTCGGAGCCATAACTCAGAAGGCTCGGTTTGTGGTGTGCCATGATGGGGGTTATATGCACTTTGCATCCGCTCTTGGAACCCCGGTGGTAGGTATGTTTGGATGGACAAATCCCGAGATCTGGCGCCCTCCCGGAAATAACGCAACCATCGTTTCAAAAGAAATAGAATGTCGACCCTGCAACCTGCAAACAAGAAAAGAAGAGTGTTGGAATGGCAGGCCTGAGTGTAAAAGCCTCATCACCGTGGAAGACATCCTTGTAGCCATCGGCGAAGTCTACCCCGTCAAAACTATGCGCTAGATTTTTCTGCCAGCACTTTTTCTACCTGCTCCCAAACCATGTCCACGGTTATACTTCGGAGATGGGACTCTTCCAGATAGGATTCTTCAACATTATTCTTTCCTTTTGAATCAATTTCCATGACCTGGCATAAATAATCGGGGATTTCAAATGGACCAGAAACAGCGGGGGAAGTGGTTCCGAAAAGCGCCACAACTGGAGTTTTCGTGGCAAACCCGATATGCATCGGGCCCGTGTCGGCAGTTACAATAAGCCCGGCCTTCGAAATAACGCTGGCACTTACCTTAAGAGGATAGCTACAGTCTTCCGCTATCCGCCGACTATTGAATTGGCTTAAAATAGTGAGGGCTCGTTTTTTATCATCCGGCCCTCCACCGCCCAAAATTATATTCCAGGATGTTGTCTTGAGGATTCGACTTGCAAGTTCACTGAAGCGCTCTATCATCCATCGCTTTCTTTCAACCGAGGCACCCAAATTAAGATAAACATAATTTCCGGGACTGAAATTAAGATCCTGCAAAATTTGCTGCAACTCATCCAGAGTACCCTGATCAAAAAATATTTCCATCTGCCCGCCATCCGGTTTCACACCAAACTTTTCCAGCATGATGAACCTTTTCTGTATTCCATGAACAGTGTCATCAGTTTTCACGTGATGTGATTCGGGTACCCAATCAAAATTTTGGAGACACCAAATTGGCAATGAACGAAACCAGGGCAGCATCCGTCTAAAATTGCGGTTGGCGTGAAAAATAACAACAGCGTCATAATGCCTTCCAAGCAATTTCACTCCTAAAAAAGGTTGCAGGTACCATTGGTTTTGGTATTCAAAAATTTGGTTTAGATGCGGATTAAACTCGAATAAAGGCTTCCAAGGCCGATTCACAACCAAATCAATTTCTATACCTGGAAATGTCTTCTTCAAAGCCCGGATACCCGGAGTTCCCCAAAGACAGTCCCCCATTCCGGTAGAGCTAACTATAAGAATCTTTTCCATATTTAATACGATGATTTTTACTTTGTTTATTAAAGAATAAATCCATAAATTGGATTTTATACATGCTTGATTGCAGTAACAATTAAATGCCTTGCATATAGAGACTCTTTCGATGCAGCCATTTTCTAAAACATTTTTTCTTCCACGGATTTGGTGTTAGAAGCTTTTCGCTGACATAGATATACTACAAAAACCTAAAATTCTCTCGTAAAGCGGTTCGGCTCAATCAAAGGTCTCGTAATGTGGGAGAATGGATGCAAGGAATTGATTTCCTGCGAATATATGTTTTAATGTATAAAAATAATTTGCCCCGGATTTTAGAATACGTAAAAGAGCAATGCTCGTGAAAGAAAAAAACGACCCACTTCATTCGGAATCTGACTTAAAATACGAGCAACCCAGTCTGGACACCCGGACCGGAATCCTTTCTGATTTTTATTCCCAGCACCATTTTTCCGGGAATCGCAGGAATCAGTCTATATCAGAAGAACGTCGTTCGCAAAAATTCAAAGAATGGATGGGGGAAAATAAAAAGGTCTTAGACCTAGGTTGTCGCGATGGCACATTGACCCGCCATTTCATTGATCAAAATGAGGTGACGGGTATGGACATCGATAAGGTAGCTTTGGAAGACTGCAAAAAAAATTTAAACCTTGAAACCAAATGGGCCGACTTCAGTCTTCAGATTCCCCTGCCTACTTCATCGTTTGATGTCATTGTTGCAGGTGAAACACTGGAGCACCTTCCCTACCCAGCCATTACCCTATCGGAGATCTCTCGCATTTTAATACCTAACGGACTGTTCGTCGGTTCCGTCCCTAATTCCTATCATTTGAAAAACAGATTACGGGTGCTCAAAGGCCGCTTAATAGATTATGACCAAACTCATTTACGTGCCTACAATGTAACGCTACTCAGACAGCATCTTGAAAAAGAATTCGTGATAGAAGAGTTAACCAGTTGCCGGGGAAGATCTGCTTTTCTTTCTATCTCATGGTTTGGAAGGGACTTGGTGTGGAAATGCCGAAATAAAAAATAATTTCTTCACATAAGAACCAACAAATTGTCCAACTTCCCGGTTGGCTCCTACCTGCACCCCTCCATCCGCTGGAAGCAGACCATCTGTATTGCACTACGCCAAAGGGTTATGATAGAGTAAATCCCAATCATAGTTTGCTGATCTTTATTCTTTTTGCAGGTCCCTTATTGAAAACCCCCCACATCTTACACTCCGAAGCGGCTCCCGGCTGGGGCGACCAGGAAATCAGGGTATTTCAAGAATGTCAGGTATTGCTGGAACGCGGGCACCGCGTTTCCATTGTTTGCCAACCAAACAGTCCACTTGGCGAGAGGTGTAGCTGGTTCAATCACCCTGACCTGAACTATTTCCCCTTGCCCATGAAACGGGCCTTCAGCTTGTCGGCCCTGTTTTCCCTGATAAAAATTATCAAAAGTTCCCGGCCTGATATTCTTCACTCTCATAGCTCCATAGACAGTTGGCTGGTCGCTATGGCAGGAAAACTTTTGGGCGTTCCCATTGTTCGAAGCCGACATGTCATGATCCCGATACGAAACCATATTTTCAATCGGTGGCTTTACGCTAAAGCCCCCCGCCGAATCATTGCCAGCGGCAGCGGCATTGTAAAAATGGTCTCTGAACATACAGGGATCTCTCCTGATAAAATTGCATCTATCCCTGCAGGCGTTGATTTTCGAAGGTTTGACTTTCAAATTAGCGGAGAAAAAATAAGACAGGAGCTTGGATTAACTCCCCATCAACCCTTGATCGGAAAAGTTGCTGTGATTCGTAGCTGGAAGGGTTATGATTATTTTGTGGACTCTGTCCCTTTGGTTTTAGAAAAATTTCCAGAGGCTCGATTTGTCATCGTCGGTTCCGGGCCCGGATACGAATCCATCTGTGCAAAAGTCAAAAACCAAGGTCTTGAAAAATCCATTTTTGTACTTGGACACCGTGAAGACATTCCTGAAATCATGGCGGCACTGGATATTCATTGCTTAGCTTCTTTCGCCGTAGAAGGAGCACCCCAAGCCATCCTTCAGGCCTTTGCCATGAAGACCCCTGTTGTCTCTACTCGCATAGACTCCGTTCTACCTCTCCTTGGAAATGGGGAGTGGGGCATTTTGGTCGAACCGAAAAACCCACAGGACATGGCCAATGGAATCATGAAACTTTTAAATGAGCCTGAATTTGCCCAATCTATGGCTGAAACAGCTTACACCTTCTGCAAAAATGAATTGAGTGTTGACAAAATGATGGACCAAACTATAGCTATTTACCATGAAGCCCTGAATGATTCTTCCCCTTAACCCTTAAGGTTTTCTACTCCATGAAAATAGCCATCATCCGGCAAAAATTTGTTCTTTATGGAGGTGCCGAGCAGTTTGTGCAAGGCTACGTTCAGCAGCTCGCCGAAGCCGGACATGACATTCATATTTTTGCCAATCAATGGTCCCCTTCCAATCATCCCAATATACATCTTCATCATGTTCCGTCCTTTAAATTTAATTCTTTTATAAGAACCTTGTCATTTGCCTGGTTTTCAGCCAGAGCTGTCGGGAAAGAATCCTTTGACATTATTCAGAGCCATGAAAAAACCTGGGAGCAGGATGTGTACCGGGTTGGTGATGGATGCCACAGGGAATGGCTAGAACAAAGAAAACGTTTTCTCCCGGCCCTGAAAGGATTTTTTCTCTCCTGCAATCCCTTTCACCGGTTGATTCTCAAACTGGAAAAAAACCTGTTCGAATCCGGGCGGTGTAGGAAATTCATTGCTATTTCCCAAATGGTCAAAAACGATATCCTCAAGCATTATCACTGCTCGAAAGAAAATATTTCAGTGGTCTATAACGGTGTCGATCTGATACGTTTTCATCCTGATAATAAAAACAGGCACAGGCAAAACATCAGAAGGGAACTGGGAGTTCCAGAAAATTCTGTTCTTATTTTATTCGTGGGATCTGGATTTGAAAGAAAAGGACTAAAATCACTTCTTCAGGCAACTCAATATTTTCGCTCTGAAGATTGGAGACTGGTAATAATGGGAAAAGGTAAATGGAACAAATACCTCCAGTTCGCCCCCGAAAACCTGAGGAGTCAAATTATTTATAAGGAACCAGTTCCAGAAATTGAAAGGTATTATTCTGCGGCGGATATCTTCGCCTTACCTTCCATTTATGAACCGTTTGGAAACGCCAACCTCGAAGCTTTGGCGACAGGGCTTCCCGTTGTCACCACCGGCCATTGCGGCGTGGCCGATATCATCCAACATAAAAAAAATGGTTTGATTGTGGAAAACCCCGAATCTGCTGAAGAAGTTGCCGATAATATAAACATCCTTTTCGACCCAGTCCTGCGCCAGTCCATGAGTCAAAACGGTCGCTCCCTGGCTGAACAGTTTTCCGTGGAAAAAAATACCCGCGAAATGTTGAAAGTTTATCAGGAAGTCATTGCCTCTCAAGGCAAATAAACCTGCATAAAAAGCTTTCTAAGCCGCCGGATTGTAGTTATTCCAAGGAAGGACATATTCCCTATCCAGCTTCTTCTTCACCCAAGCTGGAACCTGCTTGTGGGTGCTTGAGTTCAGGGTTTTGTTCGCTTCCGCAGTTTGAAACGCATTCCAATGCGATCTGCTGAGTTCTTCAGCCGAAACAATCCTTTTAATTTCTCCTTGAGCATTGAAAGTCTTCACATCGTAAAACATAGCTTTTCTCCCAAAAGGTCAATATTTGCATCGACCTTCTAAGTGCAAGGCCTTTGCCAAAATCTTCCGATCTGGGAAAAAAGAGTTTAACTGACTAAATAACAATGATTTTAATAAGTCGCACTAAAAGGGGGGACGTTGCAGATGCCAAATAAAGTTGGCACCCATAACATATTCGTAAAAATACCAATACAATACTTGGAGTTAGCGAACGGGAACAATAAATCACCGTATTGCGTAACTATAAAAGTAGAAATTTAAGAAGATCCCCGCTTATTAGGCGTGGTGCCAATGGGCACGTGATATTCTTCCATTAGCTGTGATGACCTCTTCATTACTATTCATGCCCGGGAGGGGTAATAGCTCGTCAAACCAAGAACGCGTTTGCTCGCCAACAAAAAATATGCAAGTTACTTACGGAGGTTATCCGCTCACTACTTGGTTTTGGAATGCGTGCCGTCGCAGAAAGGAGAATTCCCTGTGCGCCCGCAGTCACAAACCACATATCGCAGGGCTTCCTCTATGGTGAATTCTTTGGGGGACTTACCGGTATTTTTAGAGCTATGTGAGCCATCACAATAAGGTTTCGTGGCAGATTCCCCGCAGGTGCAGAAAAACTTTTTGCCTGGGGTCTCATCTGTAAAAATAGGACTGTTTTCGTAAGCCATGAACAATCCTTTTATAAGTTATTAAAAAGGGAACGGTTGCAAAATTTTTAGAAGTTGTCAATGGGTTTTCATTTTAAAAGCTCTTTAAACAGCAAAGGGGTCCTATGAAAATATTGGTGACAGGAGCCACGGGCCTGGTTGGAAGAAACTTGCTTCCTCTGCTTAAAGACAATGGGCATGAGGTCGTTGCCTTGACCCGAAATCCGGACATCGCCGGGGTACGATTGCCCGTTGCCTGCCAAATAATTCACTGGGACCCTCTTTCCCATATCGGCCTTCCAGATTTGCCTGAAAATATTGATGCAGTGATCCATTTATGCGGTGAAGGAATCGCGGATGGACGTTGGACCCGAAAACGCAAACAGGCAATCTATGATTCCAGGGTTCTGGCTACCCGCAATTTACTCAGCCTGTTCAGCAAATCCAAAATCCTTCCAAAGGTATGGATTTCGGCATCCGCAATTGGCTACTACAAAAACTCCGGCCATCCCGTTCTGGAGGAAAATTCCCCGCCGGACAATAGTTTTCTGGCTGAACTCTGCAAGGACTGGGAAACAGAAACTTTTAAAGCCGATGCGCTGGGGATTCGAACCTTGGCTTTACGCTTTGGAATCATTCTCGGTCATGACGGGGGTATCAGCGCTAAAATGTTGCCACCATTTCGAATGGGGCTTGGAGGTCCTCTGGGAAAAGGAGATTCGTGGATGAGTTGGATTCATGTCCGCGACGTAGCCGGGCTCATTCTTGCAGCCTTGGAAAATCCCGCTTACCGAGGGCCAATAAACGCAGTCAGTCCGTATCCGGTAACAAACAGGGAGTTCACCACCATTCTCGCGGGAATATTAAAACATCCGGCTTTTTTTGCCATCCCAGCTTTTGCGCTGAAGCTTCTTTTCGGAGAAATGTCACAAGTGTTATTGGCCAGCCAGAATGTTTCAGCCCAAAAGGCTATAGGTCTCGGCTACAAGTTCGTCTATCCAAAACTAAAAAACGCGCTGAAAGTCATTTGCGATCAGGTCGGCCACAAACTTGTCACCGAGCAATGGGTACCGCAACCTATTGATCGGGTTTTCGAGCGTTTTTCCGATCCTAAAAATTTAGAAGACCTCACTCCCGGTTTCCTTCATTTCAGAATCGTGAAAGTTTCTCACCCTAAAGTTCAGGAAGGAACCATCATGGACTACCGGTTAAAACTGCACGGTGTTCCCATTCGCTGGCAATCCCGAATCACCGATTGGGTTCCCGGCAAACGGTTTTCAGACCTGCAAACGCGAGGGCCCTATGCTTTCTGGCATCACACCCATGAATTTTATGAGGACAGGGGCGGCACGGTTATTCGCGACAATGTGGCTTATAAACTTCCCGGAGGAGTTCCAGGGGATGTTCTTGCTCATGCCTATGTTAAAAAAGACCTGGAGAAAATCTTTATGTTTAGGAGAAAACAAACCGAAAAAATATTTTCTCAGGATCCTAAATCCAACCACGGATAATTTTCCAGTAAGCACTGAGCATAGGACCATAATCCATCAATTGAATTCGACCAACCTCTCTGATAACCTCAGGCATCTCGTTCGGTATCCTCTTCAGGAGTTTGATACTCATGCATCTTATCATTATATTTCTGGCCTTATTTTTCCTCCTGCCATCGGCTGGCGCAGAAACCCCCGCTCCATTCAAACAGGCACTTCCCGGATACTCCTATCAGTTCCCCCGCGATGATTTCTCGCACGATGAGTTCCGCATCGAATGGTGGTACTACACCGGCAACCTGAAAGATGAAAAAGGCCATCCGTTTGGCTACCAGCTTACTTTCTTCCGCATCGGACTCGACAAGTCTATCGACAATCCCTCTGCCTGGAAAATCGACCATCTCTATTTCGCGCATATGACGGTTTCCGATATTCATAATAAGAAATTTCATTTCTTCGAACGCATCAACCGGAAAGGAGTGAATAACGCCGGTGCCGCGTCCGGCCAACTACATGTATGGAATGAAGACTGGAGCCTGACCGCAAAAGATGAGTCCCATCACCTTAAAGCTATCGAAAAAGGAACAGGGCTCCACCTGAAACTGACCCCGATAAAAAACCGGGTCTTGCACGGCAAAGATGGGATCAGTAAAAAAGGCAGTGGGTTCGGGAACGCCTCGCATTATTTTTCTTTCCCGCGTATGAAAACCACCGGACAGGTTTTCCTGAATGGAGAAGCGATCCCAGTAAAAGGAACCAGTTGGATGGATCACGAATTTTCCAGCAACCAACTGAACGGCAACCTTGTCGGTTGGGACTGGTTTTCCATAAAACTCAGCAATCAGACCGAACTCATGCTTTACCAGTTGCGCGACAAAAACGGAGGCAAAGATCCCCATTCCAGCGGAACTCTGATATCGCCCGATGGGCAGTCCCGCCATATCCTCCATCACGAGTTTTCCATCACTGCCAAAAAGTTCTGGACCAGCCCCCACACCCAAGCCACCTACCCGAGCAGTTGGACACTCACCCTGCCCGAAGGGGAACTCCACGTCACGCCCGATTTTTCAGATCAGGAACTTTATGACCTGCGCTCCATCTCCGGTTCCTATTGGGAGGGAAGCGTCTCCATAAAAGGCAAGCTACAAGGAAAACCGGTATCTGGAAAAGGCTATGTCGAACTGGTCGGCTACGAAAAAGCTCTTAAACAAGATTTACCCGACCCTTAGCCCGACTAGCCGCCATGGGTATGTGATATTCTTCTTCAATGACTTTTGATATCGAAAAAATGAACAAGCTTCCAGCCGAGGCGCGGTTTTTTGATGTGAACGGAATCTGGTATTGCATGAACCGTTGGGTTATTCGCCTGCTATATCCCACATCGGTGACGCCAAACCAGATCACCTTTCTCTCCCTGGCTTTCGGTCTGGCCTCAGCCGGATTTTATATTTCAGGAATTCCTGACGCTTTGATGTGGGGAGCAATATTTCTCTACGGAAAAGTGCTGCTCGATAATTTGGATGGCAACCTTGCCCGAGTGCGGGGCACGACATCGCGGTTCGGCAGGTTTCTCGACTCACTCACCGATTTTCTAGTCACGGTTCTGGTTTATTTTGCGATAACCGTGCATCTGGTCCGGACAACGGCAATGCCGGAGTACTGGGTTCTGGGATTGCTTGGACTGGTGGCTTGCTTTCTGCAAAGTACCTTTTTTGTTTTTTATCTTGTCAATTATACTTCCCGGGTGGGTTCCTATGAAAAAAACAGGGTGGATGAAACCATAACGGAAGAAGACAGGCACAAGGTAGAAGAAGGCCAGACAGACCCCTGGGACCTTAGACTGCAAACTCTGTTTGTCCGGGTTTACGGCTGGCAGGATAAAGCGGTAGAAAAGCTGGACACATTGTTCCGAAGCTTGGCGCGGACTCCCGATAATCGGGTTTCTAATAATGATGAAGCCTGGTATTCCGACCGGAAATTTCTGACCTGGATCAGCCCTTTATGCTTATGCACCAACAACGTGATGTTGGTGATTTTTTCCCTGCTGGATCAACTGGAACTATTCCTGATCCTGCTCGTTTCTTTTATGAATATGTACGCATTGGGACTGCTAACCTGGAAAGTCCTTTGCAGGACAGGCGACGAAGCAAAGACTTAATCGTGCCGAACTAACCTTTTGCCAGCCTATTTACGCTATTGCAGTCGTACCCCTTTTCGGGGCATGAATATTTTGGAAGGGGGTACAGCCCCGCGTCCAGTGGTGGCTAGCAGAGGCCGCAGATGTGGCAGGTCGCGGTATCGCAGACAGGAGTATGCGCCGCGTTCAATCCCCGCTGGTAGTCCTCCCACAGGAAGTTTTGGCGGTAACCGTGATCAATAATATCCCAGGGCAGGTAATCGTCCTTTTTATATTGCCGGTAGACATATTGATCGACGGGATGCTCCTTCAACGCGCTCTTGGCATCGTGACCGTTATTCAGGTAAGTTTTGAAAAAAGCCTGTGTATTCCGATCTCCCCGCGACAAATAGGTTTGCAGGTAGGCTTCGTTGGGAGAACCAAAACTCATTTTAAGATACGGCAATTTACCCAGAGCTTTTCTCACCCGGGCAAACTTTTTCTTCAAGCTCTTCACAGTCTCCATCGGGTGCCACTGAAAAGGCGTTCCCGGTTTGGGCACTAACGGACTCAGGCTGATCGTCACCCGACCAATGCGCCCAAGCTTACGGCATTCTTCGACATAACCCTCCTGCACCCGCTCGACCAGTCGAATGAATTGGTCAATGTCTTCCTCGGTTTCATGAGGCAACCCTATAATGGAATAGATTTTTAAATGCAGGATACCTTTTCGGGTCAGGAACCGGCATTTCTCGACGATGAAATCATCGGTCGCGGCTTTATTGATAACATCGCGCATTCTTTCGGATGGACCATCCACCGCCACCGTCAACGTTTTCTGTCCACTTTGCAGAATGAGATCCACCAACTCATCGGTGAGCGTTTCCATCCGCAAAGAAGAGAACGAAAGCTTCTTGCCCTGTTCGGTAATTTTCCGCGCTAACGCCGGAAGGTCCGGATGGTCGGTCACCGACGGACCGACCAGACCGATCGTATTCGCCGATTTTCCAAGTCCATTGAGCACAGACTCCATCGAACTATAAGTTTTCTCTAGATTTGGGAGACGCGGAGGACGGTATATAAAACCCGCCGTACAGAACCGGCAGGCCCAAATGCATCCCCTTGTGACCTCCATCAACGCCATATCTTTGAAAGTGGAATCCCCATCGTGCAGAACCGAGTGTGTACAAAGCGACTCTTCCTGCTCCACCCAATGCCGAACAATACGGGAAGGGACTCCCTCCAAGGCCGAAACTCCGACTTGCAGGCCTGCCTCCATTTTGGGGCGGTAATGTTGCGGCAAATAAATTCCAGGGATGGAAACGGCGCGCTCGAAAAACTGATCCCGATCCTCATTATCACGGAGCAATCCGAAAAACTGCTCGGCCATGCCCTCTCCCTCACCGATGAACAAGACATCCATGCACTCCGCCAACGGTTCAGGGTTGATGAATACCGCCGATCCCCCTGCGGTGATCATCGGAAACGATGCGTCCCGCTCATCCCGGTCCAGCGGAATGCCGAAGTATTTCAAGGCCAACACCGCGTTCAGGTAGTCGGGCTCAAACGAAATCGAAAAAGCGATGACATCGAACTCAAGCGGATTCATTTTCAAATCCATCGAGCGCAACGCCTCGCGTTCCAGAGACTGCGTTTCCGGCTTCCACCCAACAGGCATGGCAAAACGGTCGCACGCCACCCCTTCGATCTGGTTCAACAGAGAATAAACCTGCTGGAAACCCAAATTGGCCATCGCCACATCGCGCGTGTTGGGGTAGACCAAAAGCACTCGCAAGTCGTTGCGGGAAAGAGTTGAGTCGAGAGTCGATTCAGATGAATAAGAAACCTGCATAAACACCAGAAAAAAATTGCCCGGGCCACGCCCAGGGTAAACCAGCAAGGGCTAAAAATGCTGATTGTTAGAGTTCTCTTAAGAGGTTATTATATACCCTAATTGACGGATCTTAGAAAGGAAACCGTAAAAAATGCCGGAATCCGAAACAAGAATGAAGGACTACCTGAAAAAAATTGCCGCAGGTCCCCGTTTGAGTAAAGACCTGACGGAAGAGGAAGCCGAAGATGCCCTGAGCCTGATTCTCGACAAAAAAGTTTCAAAAGTCCGCGCCGGGGTCTTTCTCATTGCCGCGCGCATGAAACTGGAAACCGTGCCTGAAAACATTGGCTATTGGCGAGCCATGCAAAACCGCGTTTCTCCGGTCACGGTAGACCTTGACCGGCTGCTGCAAATCGCCGATCCCTTTGATGGGTTCCAGCGCACGCCCTATTTCGGTTTTTACGCTATTCCGGTCATTGCCCAACTCGGCCTGCCGGTCTATGGTCATTCGGCGTTGCCATTACCCCCAAAATTTGGCATCACCTTTGAGCAAATTTTGCAAAGCCATTATGGAGCGAACGAGGGAGAGCAACGCATGGCGTTGCTGGAAAAGTATCGCTTCAGTTATCTCAGCACCGCAAACACTCTGCCACAATTGGAAGCTTTAAGGTCTTTACGGACTGAAATTGTCAAACGCCCGATGCTGGCCACTTTGGAAAAAATTCTGATGCCGGTCAAGGCCCGGCAGAATATTCTCGCCACCACCTATTTCCACAAAGGCTATGAAATAGCACTCACCGAAATCGCCAAGCTCAGCCAGTTCGATAAAGTGATCATCGGAAATGGAATGGAAGGCACCACCCTGTTTGGCGTTCACAAAGAAGCAAAAATGTTCATTCAGGAAAAGACCACGCAACAAATCAACCTGTCCCTCAAAACCCTGTACACCGAAGAAACGGCACTGCGCATCGCCGAGGCCCATGAAGAATTAAAGTCGATCGAATCCAATCTTGAAACCCTGGTGAAGATGGGAGAAGAAGCATTGAAAACAGGAAAGGGACCGGCAAGCCTGCAAGTCGCCAGTCAGGCGGGAACACTGACTCATCTGTCAGGATTGTTTGCCACCGCGCAAGAAGGATTTGACCAGGCCCTGACCGTCCTGGAATCCGGCTCTTGCTATGAAACGCTCATGCAATGGACCACTAGGCGTGGTGCCAATGAGCAATAACCCATCAAGCCGGGAGAACGTTTGCCCATTTGTTAAAGATATTACAAGTTACTTGCGGAGGTTCTCCGTAAGCATTGGTTGCAGTTTTTGCCAGACAAGATCGGTGACGATACTGTAACCCGAGGCGACAGGATGCAAACCGTCAGGCTGAGTGTGCTCACGCACCCCCGCGACCCCTTCCAGTAAAAATGGCAGGAAAATCA
Organism: Nitrospina sp. LS_NOB; assembly: GCA_001542995.1. Taxonomy (GTDB): domain Bacteria; phylum Nitrospinota; class Nitrospinia; order Nitrospinales; family VA-1; genus LS-NOB. The sequence continues at coordinate 58,531 of LFLA01000012.1, read as the reverse complement.
AATCGTGTTTTTTAGCAAGTTCGGAGAAGACTGTTTCAAATTTCCGCATATAATCTTCACCATAGTTAGGCAGGGCCTTCATCCCGGCAAGTAGTATCCGGGCGTTATGTTCCCGGCAGATTCCGATCATGGTTTCCAGGTTGCGCCGCATCTCATCGACAGAGAGTCCGCGCAAACCATCATTGGCGCCAAGCGCCAGGATCACAATTTCCGGCTCATGCTTCATCAGCCAGCGGATGCGCCGCACCCCACCGGCGGTCGTGTCTCCATTCACCCCGGCATTGACCACTTTATGCGGGAACCCGGCAGAGGCAACCTTCGCCTGCAATCTGGAGGGATAGCTTTCTTCCTCCTTCACGCCATGCCCTGCCGTCAAACTGTCTCCAAAAGCTAAAACCACAGCCTTCTCCTTTGACAAAACCGGTGCTGGGAACAGCACACAAAGCGCCCCCAACAACAAAAATGACCGAAAAATATGTTTAAAGTTTAGCCAATTTGTTCGCATCTTTTTATACTACAATACCACTAGGCGTGGGGCCAATTGGCAACAAGGCTAGGCCTTGAGGAAATGAGCAATAACTTGCTACCCCTAAAAGAGCTTCTTGATCATGCAACATCAAACTACCTTTACTCTGCGTAATGCTGAGCACTATCTTTATACCCCTCCGGGGCACGAAAACTTAGGAGGAATATCACGTCTGGTGGGCAAACGCTCTCTCGGCTTGACGGACCATGGCTATCTGCCCCCACGGCTAGTGGCATGATTGAAATAACCGGTTTGGTAAAAACCCTGCATGGCGGCGGACATGATGTCGAAATTCTGAAATCCATCGATCTCACCATTCCCACTGGTCAGTTTTTAGCCGTCACCGGCGAGTCGGGAAGTGGGAAAACCACCCTGCTCAGCCTGATCGCCGGACTGGACACCTCCACCAACGGTCAAATTTTGATCGACGGGCAGGATATCACGAAACTCGATGAGGATGAACTCGCGCTGCTGCGCGGAAAAAGGTTTGGTTTCATCTTCCAGAACTTCCACCTCATCCCTACTTTGACAGCACTGGAAAACGTTGCGCTCTCGGCCGAACTGAACAACACCCCCGGCGCGACAAAAAAAGCCAACGACCTTTTGGGTACCGTGGGCCTGAGTGACCGGTTGCATCATTATCCCGCCCAGCTCTCCGGCGGGGAACAGCAACGTCTTTCTTTGGCCCGCGCTTTTGTCAACGATCCGGATATCATTCTCGCCGATGAACCTACAGGCAATCTCGACTCCAAAAACAGCGACCATATCATCGAACTCATTCTCGAATTACATCGAGTGAAACAGGCCACCATCATTCTGGTGACACACGAACTCCATGTCGCTGAACGCTCTGAACGCATCCTGACCCTTGCGGATGGACAGATCATCTCGGATAAAATGAACCCATGAAAACTTCGCAATTAAACCTTCGGCAACTTTTCCTATTGGTGCTCGCCGAATCGCGCGGCGCATGGCGCAGAATGCTTTTTTTTATTCTCTGCATCGCCATCGGTGTCGGTGCGGTGATGACGGTGAAAAGTTTTTCCAACCTGGTGGGCGAGACCATTCAAGGCCAGGCCAAGGGACTCCTATCTGCCGACCTCGCCATCAAGGGGAGTTGGGAACAGAGTCAGGAAGACCTCGACCACCAGAAAAAAGTTTTACCGCCAGAAACTGAATTCCTTTTCATCAAGGAATTGCACGGCATGGCGCAGTTTAAAAATCCAAAGGCAGGAGAAAAATCTGCTTCCCTGATTACCGAACTCAAGGCCATCCCGCTCACCGGCCCGCAATATCCCTTCTATGGAGAATTCAAAAGCAACCCGGAAAGACCGTTGCAGGAGTTATTGACCAATGGCGGCGCAGTGGTGGAGCCTTCCTTCCTGTTAAAGACCGGGTTAAAACAAGGCGAGCATTTTTCTCTGGGAAAAATCGAAGTGCGTATCAATGGACTGGTGCTCTCGGAACCGGACCGCATTTCAAGAGCCTTCAGCATCGGCCCACGGGTATTTATCTCCCGCACTTCTCTGGATGAGTCTGGACTGGTCCAGCCGGGCAGCCGGATCAAGCACAGGACTCTTATACGACTGCCCCACAGTTTTGATCCGGAAAAAGCCCAGGTACTTCTGGAGCGAGGCCTGACAGACAGGTCAATTTCTATCCGCACCTATAAGGATATGCAGTCCTCCTTATCCGGTGCCATCGAACGCATGGGCCACTATCTCGGTGCGCTCGGGGTCATCGCCCTTCTCATGGGGGGAATCGGCGTCGCTATGATTGTCCGCACCTTCATGGCGCAGAAACTCGACACCCTGGCGATCTTGAATTGCCTGGGAGCATCGTCTAAAACCTTGCTCAAAATTTATCTCCTTCAATCCATGCTGATGGGTCTTGTTGGCAGTTTGTTAGGTGTGGGTCTCGGTTTTGCGCTGACGTTTTTGCTGCCGTCAAAAATGGAAGGACTGATCAACTTCAAGCTGGAACCGGTCTTCTATTGGGTTCCAGCTTTACAATCGCTTCTTCTCGGTTGCGCCACCACGCTTTTGTTTTGCCTGTGGCCTTTGATCCGCGCCGTGAAAACCCGGCCTCTGCGCCTGTTCCGCAGAAATTTTGAGGAGGAAGAATCTGCAGGAGGACGGCAAGGCTGGCTGGCCTCTTTGACACTGGGGCTGGGCCTTGCAGCGATGATTTGCTGGCAGGCGGGGTCCATTAAACGCGGTTTGATTTTTCTGTCTGCTCTGGTAATTTCAGCAGGTGTGCTGGCGCTGGCGTCCATTTTTATTTTAAAACTTTTAAAAGCGTTGCCGCAGTCCGGCTCCATGACCCGCCGTTATGGCATGTCCAATCTCCGGCGTCCCAACAACCAGGCCACCGCCATCATCACCTGTCTCGGCATGGGCATCATGCTGATACTCACTGTCCGTCTGGTGCAGATGGATATGCTGGCGATGCTGAACAAGAACACCGAGGTGCGCCCGCCAAATTATTTTTTCATCGATATTCAGCACGATCAAAAACAGACTTTCACCGAAGTGCTTGACCGGGTTGCGCCCGAAGCAGAGCACACCCTCACACCACTGGTGCGTTCGCGTCTGGTCAGCATCGATGAAAAATTGATCGCGCAATGGGAATATAAAGATAAGAAGCGGGAAGAATGGTTCATCAACCGCGAGTTCGTTTTAACCTATATGGCCGGGCCGCCGCCGAAGGACAATGAAGTCATCGAAGGGAAGTGGTGGGACGAAGGCAAAAACGCCGAGGTCTCCATGGAAAAAGATGCGGCAAAAAGATTGGGCGCCAAAATCGGATCGCAACTCACCATCGATATCCAGGGCATTCCCATTACCGCTACGGTGACCAGCATCCGCAAGGTGAACTGGCGTAATATGCGCACGAATTTTTATATGATCTATTCGCCTGGAGCATTGCAAGGTGTGCCGCTCACCTATGTGGCCACAGTGAATGTGCCCGACTCTAAAGAACTGGAACTGCAACACGCCGTTGTCGCAGCCTTGCCCAACATCACCGCCTTGAGCACCCGCGATATTGTCAGCACCATCAAGGCTACCGTATCCAGACTGACCACCCTTGTCGATTTCATGTCGGGGTTCGCCATCGCGGCAGGACTTTTCATCCTGTCTGGTTCCATCGCGTCTACCAAGTACCGACGCCTGAGGGAATCTGCGGTGCTGAAAATATTGGGAGCCCGGCGCAAGGTTGTCGCCTCCATTCTGGGAATCGAATACGCCACACTAGGAGTTATTTCAGCGCTGGTCGGTATCGGGTTGGCGCAGGGGCTTTCCTGGGCAGTGATGAAATATATGATCAAATCTGACTGGCATGTGCAGCCTGTCACGATGGTCTGGGCATTTTGGTTCGCGGTTTTGATCACGGTGGCCACCGGAATTTTGAGCAGTCTGGATGTGATTCGCGACAAACCGCTAAAAACCCTCCGTGAAAGTGAAAACTAATGAAGAAACCAATCAGCGCAATTTTTCTTGCTGCCGCACTCATGCTGTACGCAGAGCGAAAACCTTATGAGGCTCCCGCCTAGGTACCACCGCCAAAGTCCAGGGTCCATCTCATCGACAATAACGATGGAACCCTGACTGAAACCAAGACTCAGTTGATGTGGATCAGAAAAGACAGTTATGCCGATCTCGGAAAATGTTTGAACTGGCACGAAGCGAAGGTCTATGTCGAAAATCTTGCAACCGAAGGGTACACCGACTGGAGGTTACCCCTAGTCGGGGAATATGGAATGATTTATGATAACACCAAGGAAAATAATATGTCTTGGAACCACAATCAAGAAGAGCTTTTGGCTCTGTCGAAACAATTTGCCGATGGCGCGGCCTATTGGTATTGGTCGGCAGAATACAATGAAAATGATCTGGAGGATTGCTGCGCCCGCACGGCTTATTTTGTAAAGGGCAACGCATTCTGGCGCAACCTCAGCACCTGCCAAAATGGCGGCGTCCGCGCCATCAGGGATTTAAACTATCGGGCTGCTAGAATTTAAACATTAGATCCAATTCTAAGGTTTCCTTTTCGTCCCTGGGACCTCTTTCTTCCTGAGTATTGAAATAAGTAAGAGCCAGTTTGATTCCTTTTCGTAATCCCAACCCTGCTCCCACTTCGAAACCGCGGGAATTGTTCAATCCACTGTGAAAATCGGAATCCGCCAAAGCATCCAGCACCGCTTCGGTTTGGACCAGACGGTAAATCAATCTCAAATCCCAATCGGCAAATTTTTTCCCTGACTTCCCATAAGCGAACCCAGCCTGCCAGGCTGTGTCTAAATCGGGTTGACCGGGTGCCAGAGACCCCGTATTTTTCGCGTATTCGCCAAAAACCCTGAGCGGCTTGCCATATACAAACTCGGACCACTGGCCTATGAGATTGACCACCTTGACTTCCGAACGCGTGACGTTAGACACCGCTCCGGTTGGAGCAGAACCTGGGTCTTCATGATCTGCGTAGTCGTAGTAAGCCAGGGCAACATCAAATTTACCAAAACCTGTTTGTTGCTGGAGAACTCCCTGATAGGCAAACAGTTTGATATCGTCACCAGGATTGATCTCGTTAACGATGAACTGACCCACTATAAGTTTCAAGTGAGTGCTGCCGATTTTATGGGAAAACTGCTCGCTGACCCCTTCTACATTGACATCACTATCCCAGATCAACTCCGATTTCATAAAAGGCGGTGGGAACTTGCCACCCTCTAAAGTAAACGGTTTTGGGTTCCATTTGAAAAAAGCACGGTCAATACTCAGAGATTTATTTCCGAACCCCCCATCCAATGTTATGTTGGCAGAAGTCTGACTACCAACACCCCCAGTCACCATGCGAAATCCTATATCCAGATCCTCGTACAGGTGAATTGTGGAACCCAGACGAAAACGAATGCGCCAACGACTGCGATCCAGTGTTTTTCCTGCAGTTTGATCCCTCTTGTCAACTTGATATCGAAAACGGAAATCGCCTTTCCAGGAAAACCTTTTGAGAATATCCAAAACCGCGAGCTTGGATTCATATTTCTCTTCCGGAGCCCGCAGTCTTTGTTCATAATCTGCGCCATAAGCAAGTGACCCGGACGCGATCCAAAAAACGAACAGAGCAATAAAAATTTGGCCGACAATAGTTTTAGACATTTTTATTTTTAGTTTTATTTCGCTCTCTAAAAATTGTCGCTTTCATGAACCATTTTGATGGCTTTGATGTGGGCAAAGACCGGTTGCCCCGGTTTGAGGTTTAAATTGGCAAGAGATTTTCTCGTGATCGTCGCTAAAATCGGTCGGCCCGCATCCAGCTCAATGTCGACAGAATATCCTTTGGGATCAAGAATTCCAACTTTTTCGACCTTGGCTTTTAAAATATTCAGCACACTGGTGGCTCCCGCTGGTGGTGCGGTCGAAAGGCTCACGTCTTTGGAATGGATGTGCACCCTTAAGCTTTGCCCCACAGGAATATTTTGTCTGGGAACATTGAGAGCCTGCCCCATAAAATCCAATCGGGTGAGCCCGAATTCCTCATCGTGTTCCGCGACCGATGTTTCAAGCACCGCTCCCAACTGCTCATCCCCCACCGCTTCCCGCAACCGGACATCCGAGAAAACCTTCTCCACCGGCCCGAAGTTCACCACTTTTCCTGATTTTAAAATCACCATGGTGTCCACAAGTTGGAGAACCTCATTCATTGAATGTGTGACATAGATGATAGGCGTCTTAAACTCATCTTCTATTCTTTTAATAAAGGGGATGATCTCTGCTTTGAGTTGCATATCCAGCGAAGCTAAAGGTTCATCCATGAGCAATAGTTTCGGGCTGGTGAGCAGAGCGCGACCAATCGATACCCTTTGCCGTTCGCCTCCCGACAATTTTTCCGGAGTGCGTTTTAACAAAGCATCAAGATCCAGCACTTGCACCACTTCATCCAGATGGAGATTGCGCTCCGCAGGCAGGGTGCGTTGATAACCATATAGCAGGTTTTCCTGAATATTCAAATGGGGAAACAACCTCGACTCCTGAAACACCAAGCCAACCTTTCTCTCCTGGATGGGAAGGAAAATTCCTTCATCCTGCCAAACCTGTCCGACCAACTTCAGATATCCTGAAGGAGCCCTTTCCAGTCCCGACAGGCAACGCAACAAGGTGGTTTTGCCGGACCCGGAAGGACCGAACACCACGGTAACACCCTTGGCAGGGAGGTTCAGATCAACATCCAGATTAAATCCTGCATAATCTATTTTAAATTTTGCTGTTAATAAATTTTTCATGGGAATCTCTATTTATTCGGTAATTTTCTCTAAGGCCACTCGCAGGCCCTTATTTCAAGGGCCACTCATGGCCAAAAACAATTTTTAGAAATACCCTCACTCATGTCACCTGCACCGGAAGTCTCCGGTTGATGGAATAAACCATCACCAGAACCAGAAACGAGAATATGAGGAGTCCGGCTGAAAGGATATGCGCCTGAGCGTATTCAAGAACTTCAACCCGGTCATAGATTTCTATGGAAATCACTTTGGTCTTGCCGGGAATATTGCCTCCCACCATCAACACCACGCCAAATTCTCCAAGGGTGTGGGCGAATCCCAATACCACGGCTGTCAGGTAACCCCGCCGGGCCAGAGGAGTGATGACCGAAAAAAAAGCGTCCAGTCGAGAAGCGCCCAAAGACTGTGCGGTTTCCATAGGAACTTTTCCAATGGATTCGAAAGCACTGTGAAGCGGTTGCACCACAAACGGCAGAGAATAAAGTGTGGAAGCGACAACCAGCCCGGCAAATGAAAAAGACAGTGCCGAACCCGTTAAAGCCTGAACCGGGCCGCCCACCCAGCCATGCGGTCCAAATAAGATCAACAGATAAAAACCCAACACCGTAGGCGGCAGAACCAGGGGCAAAGCCACCACTGCTTCCACCACCACCCGGGAACGGGATCGGGTCTGCGCCAGCCACCACGCTATCGGAGTGCCCAAAGCTAAAAGAATCACCACCGTCACTCCCGCTAATTGCAGAGTGAGCAAAATGGGTTCTGCATCAATCAGGGAAAAATCCATTTCTTCATTCCTCTAAAAAATGATAACCGTATGACTGAATAATTTTCTTTGATACTTGCCCCTTTAGAAATTTTAAAAATTGTTTCGCCGAAGGATTGGAAAACCCCGGCTTTAACAAAATAGCCTGCTGTAAAACCGGCTCATGGTGATCGGCCGGTATATCCCACCGACTTCCCTTAAGTTTGAAGCGTGGATCTTCGACCTGTGATTTAGCGATAAGCCCAAGCGCCGCATTTCCGGTGGCGACAAACTGGAGGGTCTGGGAAATATTTTCCCCCCGAACCAAAAACGGCCGCAGTTTTTGCCAGAGGCCCAATCGTTCAAGAACCTGCTTGGCTGCCCTGCCATAGGGAGCGGTTTTCGGATTGGCAATCGCCAGTTTGCCCTTGTCCATTTGAGTTAAAGATTCCTCTCCCCGCACTTTATCCGGATCCAAACTCCATAACACCAAGGCCCCGACGGCATAAGTGAACCGAGTACCTTTTACGCCCACTCCCTCCCGCTCCAACAGAGCCGGTCTATTTTCATCTGCCGCCAGCAGAATATCAAAGGGAGCGCCATGCCGGGCCTGGGCGTACAACTTGCCGGTCGACCCGGAAATCAGGATCAGCGTGTTTCCCGTATCCTTCTTGAAGCGTTGGGCAATTTCTTTGAGCGGATTTAAAAAATTAGACGCGACCGCGACATACACCTCACCCGCCCAACCCGTTTGAGGCAAGCCTAGAAACCATAGTGCCATCCATATACCCAACCCTCTTCTTATTGCCATCACCCGCCTCGCTATATTCTTAGATATATAACATATACATCGTTATATACCATTAAGCATAACGTATGTCAACCCTCAGGGCTGAATGAAGAAGCGAACTTTGCGCAATTTGATTCGCATTGAAAAAGGCGAGACCCTTCTTCGCCAAAGGCTTATTATCAGGATGACAAGTTAGAGACTTTAAAATATCATTCTGAACGAAGTGAAGAATTTAGAGGTTATGCAAAGCTCTCTATGCCAATGGCGCCCCGACGTTCGAGTTCCAAACCGGACCCGATGGACGGCAATATGCGGTGGGAGGAGAAGTTTCCATCGACGCATCGCCGGTTGCCGGAGACCCCGAAGCGACCGTTCGCAAGGCCCAGACTATAAAACGGGCCGCCCTGGCCCCAAGTGATCCGTCCGCACAAGACCGGCAGGTAGCCGCCCAGGCGGCGCAGTTGGAGAACCAAGCAAGACAGGAAGTCAAGGCTGAAAAAGCTGAAGAAAATGAAGAGGCCACAGAATCCGAAAACGCTCCCTCATCCGTGGAAGAAAGCCAAGAGCCCGAAAGCAAATCTGAAAGCGGCAACGATTCGGATGAGTCGAATCCTTTCGCCAGACGGGTGGCAAACCGGTTCAATCCATCCAGTATCACCACCGGCAATCTACTGAACATTATTTCCTGATAGAAAAAAGGGCCAGAGAATCTGGCCCTGAAGAAAAATGGCGGGGTCGACGAGACTCGAACTCGCGACCTCCGGCGTGACAGGCCGGCGTTCTAACCAACTGAACTACGACCCCGCGGTCGTTTTGCGAATGGTAGGCGGAACAGGGCTCGAACCTGTGACCCCCGGCTTGTAAGGCCGGTGCTCTCCCAGCTGAGCTACCCGCCCACTTGTGATATTTAACCTTTGCCTTCATGCCCCGGAGGGGTAAAAAACATGGTTTATTATCAGCAGAGGTTCTCTGCCCTCACTGCAATATCCAGAACGATTTCTTATCTTCATAAGAGGAGGGGAGTATATAAACGAGCATCATCCCTGTCAAGCGATTTCATTTGTCGGCAAACCTCCCGTAAAATATTGAACAGATTGATTTTAAAATGATTGACAGCCATCGCCCCTCACTATAAGATGATTTTCAAAGCCCGAAAACTGGGTTTTCGGGCTCTTCTCAAACGTTTCTAGTTCACCTGAATCACCCCCGATTGCTGCACCGTGATAGAAAAAATCATGGCTTCTCTCGAGAGCCTTCCGACTGAAGACCTTCTTAAGATTAGAGAAAACCTGGATGAGTTGATCCGATCAAAATATGACGCTGATCTTGGAAAAAGAAAGGGCAAAAGAGCAAAGGTCAAAATTGCCGGGTAGCTGGAAATCGAGTGGGAGAAAGAGTTTTTTTTTACAAGCTTCACAAAATCACTATTCAGGAAATGTCGATCAACGGTTTGGTTTTTTCTGTGAAGGGAACCGTCATTGATGGAGATATTTTACGAGTCTCTTTCAGAGTGCCCTCGACCGGAGAAAAAAAAATCATCGACTGCCAGGCCGTGCGGGTCAATGAGATTAAACCCGGCACCATTCCTGAATATGAAGTGGCCGCCATGGCAGTCACCAAAAGTGCGGTTAAAGATTATAAGGACATGCTGAGAAAAAGAGGCCTATAGCCTTAAATGCAAAAACTATGACTCCATCCAACATTATTTTGGGGCATCTCATTAAACTGGTCGGAAACGTTGCCGATGCCTATACTTCTGCCTTGTTCACCATGGAGCCGGATGAAAAAAATCTCACCCTGCGCGAACATTTTACCCTCAGCTACAATCTCGACCAGAGGGCAAAAATCGCCGTTGGCAAAGGCCCTATTGGCCTGGCTGCGCAAACACGCAAACCACAATTGATCGAAAATTTTGACCAGAACACTCGCTTGCTCGGCATCTACAAAAAAAACGAGGACCTTAAAAGTTTCATTGCCCTTCCGGTAATTTATGGGGACCAGGTAGCAGTACTGGCCATTGACACCAAGGAGCGATACCAGTTCCCCATCAAACTGCAAAAAATACTGGCTGAATTTGCCCAGCAGATTGCCTGGCACCTGCAACCGAAGACCCCGGAGACTTCGGTAGCCTCCCAACCGTTTTTACAGGAGATCAATTCCTACTGCCGGTTTCTCGCTGAGTCACCGGATCGGTCATCCGTTGCGGACCGGTTGACGCAGATTCCCATATCCCTGATTCCCTGCCCTGCTATTGCCGTAACCTGGTTTGAAGAAAATCAGATGGAAGGACGAATCATCGGTCACAGAGGATTTGCTCATGACCTTTCAGAAATCCAAGTGCACCTTGGCAAGGGGCTGGTGGGGTCCTGCGCGAAAAACAAGTCACCCCTTCTGTTGCGGACTCATGAAGGCCGGAAAACGATATTATTTTCGGAGGACGAAAAATCCGAAGACCTGCAATGCGTGGCCGTCCTCCCCATTCAACTTAACGATATACTTTACGGAGTCCTTCTGGTCGGTTCCGCAGAACCCGAAGGGGTGAGCCACGCTGATCTGGACAAACTGGCATTGGTCGTTTCCGCCGCCGCTTCCGCCCTGTTCTGCGCAGACACCAAAGACCGTTGGGTCTATGATAAAAACCTGGACCCTGTAACCGGGGTTCCCAACCACCGGTTTTTGACGGAATATCATCTTTCACTATCGGAAGAAGTTTTTAAGCCCAAAAGCTCGGTATTTTTTCTTACGTTCCATATCACAAACCTGGCGGAACTTTATGAAGTCTACGGCGTAGATCGCGGCGACGCTTATCTGAAGCAAGTGATGGCCTTATTCTCAAAGATGATTCCGTCTCCAAAATTTGTTTTCCGCCTTTCGGAAACCTGTTTCTTAATCTTGCTTATGGATCGCAGCCAAAAAGATGTGGGGCTCTTGAAATCAAAACTGAAACGCCTGCTTGAATACAATCCGCTCTATGTCAACGGAGATTCCATGAAAGCCCAGACTCTATGGGGACTTTCCGCCTATCCCGAAGAGGGGAAAGAACTGTTCAGCCTCATCAACCTTTCGCGTAACCGGCTAACCCAGAAAACGAAAGCGATGGCATGATAACAAAACTATTCAATAGCATTTTCAGCTTGTTCTCCACCGATCTGGCTATGGATCTGGGCACGACAAACACCCTGATTTACATTACCGAAAAAGGAATCGTGCTGAACGAACCCTCCGTAGTCGCAGTGAATGTGGATGACAACTCGGTGGAAGCGGTTGGAATAGAAGCAAAAAAAATGTATGGCAGAACCCATTCCCGGGTCAACACCATCCGGCCTATGAAAGACGGTGTCATCGCCGACTTTGATGTGACCAACCGGATGATTCAGTATTTTATTAAAAAAGTTCTGAGCCAACATCGGTTCTTTAAACCCCGTATGGTTGTCGGCGTACCGACCTGCATCACCCAGGTGGAAAAGAAAGCGGTGATTGATGCTTCCCTCATGGCGGGAATCCGGGAAGTCCATCTCGTAGAAGAACCTATGGCCGCCGCAATCGGCGTTGGCATTCCCGTACACCGGCCTGAAGGAAACATGGTTATCGATATTGGCGGCGGCACCACTGATGTCGCAGTCATATCCCTGTCCGCCATCGCCTATGGCGAGTCTGTACGCGTCGCCGGAGACGAAATCGACGAGTCTATCGTCCGCTATATGCGGCTTCAGCACCATCTTAATATCGGCGTGTTCGAAGGCGAACGCACCAAAAAGGAAATCGGAAGTGCGTTTCCGCAAGCGGGAACCATGACAACCGAAGTCCGAGGATTGAATGTTAAAACCGGCGTTCCCATGGCCATCACCATCGGCGATGATGAAATTCGCGAAGCGCTCAAAGAACCACTGACCACCATCGTCACGGTCATCATGCGCACCCTGGAAAAAATTCCTCCGGAACTTTCCGCCGATATTCACTCCAATGGCATATACCTCACCGGAGGCGGTGCCCTCATCCGCGGGCTGGACAAGATGATCGAAGAAAAAACCACGTTGAAGGTCTTTATTCCCGAAGACCCCCTCCTCAGTATTGTCAAGGGAACCGGAGCGGTTCTCGATGATTTCCAAAATATGAAAAAAGTCTGTATCAGCTAATCGGGTTGAGGTAAAATCCACTCAACACTCTTTTTGGATTATTATGAACCCGGTTTGCCAGGAATGTAAAATCACAGTGAGCGAAGTGCCCACTTTGATTGAATATAAAGGGGAAGAGATTTATCTGTTCGATCCTGTGGTTTGCCAGCCCTGCCTGCACAAATTGTGCGAACGCTATTCCACACAATGCGCCAATTGCGGCGGTTGTATCCCTCCGTTTTCCCAAATCGGAGTATTAAAAGCGGACAACGGACAAAAACAGTTTGTCCACATGACCACCTCCTGCACCACAGTCGGAAGCGCGTTTTACGGCTATTGGGGCAAAGGCCAATTACACAGTTTCATACAAATCGAAGCCTGCTCCTAGCGGAGTGCCTCCGCTCGCAAATTGCAATAACTTATCTGGCTGGCAAAGAGTTATCTCGGCTTAACTGGCAAGGCTCCGGGGACGAGGGGTTATAGTATCCCCTGCCTTCATAGGGAGGGGTAAGGGGAGGGTTGGCTGGTTTCTGGTTATCAAAACTCGGCCAATTTATGGTCAAGAGAAGATCTGCCCCCTTTACTACGACCCCGGCAAGTAGCCTCCCTTTTTTGTCCAGAAATGCTTTTCGCTCCAGCAACTTAGTGAGTTTGTACCTTGTGTGGGAGTAGATAGGTAGGGGGTTATCACTTCACCATCACCATAAATCATAGGATTTTTGCTCATCGCTCTGCGTGGATTTATCATGTCCTCAATTGCGAACTATCCCTTTGACAAATATACACGACTGGATATACACCGCTATATATTGGGCCTCCGAGTTTCTAATACCACAATATACTTGACATCTTGTTTCTTTAATCATAAAGTTTTTCTTGAGAGTAGGTCTTCTGTATTTTTGTCAGTTTTTGCTGGGAATGAATTGATAAAACCTTCCAAGTGGGGTATAATGTCCCCATTCGTATCATTAAAACACATGGTATCAAACAGTTATAACCGGGCGTTGGGAGAGGTGTCTTTAAATTCAATCCGCTTGTGGCGAGATATTCCATTTCGGCCTACATTATCAGCGGATAAAAATTTCCATTCATCAACCCGATATAACTAGAGTAAAAGATGATTTCTCGTTAGTGACCACCAACATTAGCGAAAGGAAGTATTATCATGGAACAAACCGATATTTTAAAAGCTGAATTAGAATATTTTGACGAAATAAAGGATGAGTTGCTAAAGACAAATAATGAGCAATACGCCCTTATTAAGGGCCGAAACCTTGAGGGTTCATTTACAATGTATTCGGAAGCTTATGAGGCGGGTGTCGCAAAATTTGGGACCGAATCCTTTCTCGTTAAGCAGATTGTTGAGCAACAGCCTTCACACCAAATTCCTGCACTGGGCAACTGCTTAATTAATGCCAGTTTTTAATGGCGGTATAACTAACCAACAAACAGGCCTCCTAGATCCGAAGCTGTTGCAACAGCGCGGACCTTTGCTGCAAATAGAAGTTTCCGTCCCTGACGTTTTAGCTAACAAACTTTACCAAGAAAAGAAACCGATACCCCCTCCTGTTACGGGACTCGGTTTGCTCGACACAGGGGCTTCCATCACCGGGGTGGATGTCAATGCGCTTCAACAATTGAGTTTGAGCATGATCAATGAAGTCACAATGAATCATCCTGGCGGGGAGGACAAACAGGGGATTTATGCTTGTCAAATTTCATTCCCAGGGACCCAAATTGAGGACATTGAATTTAGTGCTGCTTTGGGGAGCAATTTAAAGGGCCAAGGGCTTTTGGCTATTTTAGGTAGAGATGTTCTTAAAGATTATCAATTAGTTTATAACGGGCCGGGAGGCTTTTGGACTATCGCGGGCTGATTGATTCGCATATCGCAAATGGCAACCAACTAAGCCGGGGTCTTCGGGTTCCGGTTTTTTTATTGCCAACTGCTGATCAAAGGGGCACCTATTAGCAGTCTCCTTAATCAGGGGGAAGTTTATCAAAGTATTGCGCTTGAGTGTTCCGTCCGCCTTTTGGGCAATGCAGTGCTGGCCCCACGCCGAGCGGGAGAAAATGATTGCGTAAGCTGTGCCAAGTCCGGTATGATCCCCGGAACCCGAACTCATAAGAAAATCCGTTATGCATAAAGTTCATTTTGAGAGAGAAAACCGTACCATTCAGGTCGAGTCCGGAGAAAACCTTCGGCAAGCGGCAATCCGCAATAAATTCAGTATTTATGACCATATTTACAAAATTCTGAACTGTCGGGGACGGGGACTTTGTACCACCTGTACCGTCCAGATTATTGCAGGAAACGTGGAACCCCGCAATGAAACCGAAACGGAAAAACTGGCCAAAAAGCCCGCAGACTTCCGCATGGCCTGCCAGATCGCCGTCAATGACGATCTTGTCGTCAAAACCCACCCCTGAAATAGCCCAAAACTATTTGACAACAAATCCCAAACAGCCCAAAATGCAATATGTCCCCACTTGCGAAAGAACAGTTGGACGAAATTCATCGTCACGCAGTTGAGGAATATCCATTTGAATGTTGCGGAATCGTGATAGGAAAAATCGGTCAAAATGACCAGGACGTCCTTTTCCGTTGCACCAACATTCAAAACAAGCTCCATGAAAAGGACCCCGAAACATTTGTTCGGGATGCCCGCACGGCATATAATATTGATCCTAAGGAGCTGATGAAAATTTTAAAGGAAGTCGAGTTAAAACAACTTCCGATCAAGGTTTTCTATCATTCTCATCCCGAGCATGATGCCTATTTCTCGGAAGAGGATTCGAGAATGGCATTGTTTGACGGGGAGCCGAATTATCCGGAGGCCAGCTATCTGGTGGTTTCCGTTTATGATAAAAAAATCCGGGAGCAGGCTCTGTTCAGCTGGGATCCGGAAACAAAAAATTTTGAGCGGGCGCCGGATTAAATTCGGGGTTCGTTATCACAACATATTTTTAAGGGGGAGAATCCTTTATGGCTCTGCTCATCAACGAAGATTGCGTGAACTGTGGTGTCTGTGAACCTGAATGTCCGAACGAAGCGATTTCAGAAGGGGATGACATTTTTGTAATTGAATGGGAACATTGCACGGAATGTGTGGGGTGGTATGAAGACCCGCAATGCGTGGAAGTTTGTCCTGTCGACTGCATCCCTAAAGACCCGGAACATGTAGAAACGGAAGAACAGCTTCTTGAAAAAAAAGAAGCACTTGTAAACGGCGGCTAACCACTCGGCGTGGGGCCAGTGTGGCGGTGACGCTACGCGACCGCCGATCAGTCATCCTGAGCCAGTCGAAGGATCAGCCTCCACTGCATTGTATTCTTCATTAGGTTTCATGCCCCGAAGAGGTTAACTAGCGATAACTTTTTTGGCAGGAAACAGGTTAGCTCGGCTCAACAAACCGTCATCTTGCTCCCTCTTTTTTAAAGAGGGGAAGGGTGATTTACCACAAGGGGTCTCTCATGGAAGAAGAAGTCGAAGAAGTGCTGGAGAGTGTGCGACCTATGCTCATTAAGGATGGCGGTAACGTCGAGCTGGTGGACATTACCGACGGAGTTGTAAAACTCCGGCTCGTGGGATCTTGCGTTTCCTGCTCCAGCTCCATCATGACCCTGAAGATGGGCATTGAAAAAGCCTTAAAAAAAGCTATCCCGATGGTACGTTGCGTTGAATCAGTAGAATAACTATTCCTCTTTTCCAATTTGACCCAAGCGCCCCTTGGCGGAACATCGGGGCATATTTTTTTCCTGGCACCTTAATCCCCGATTTTTTCCCATCCAGGACAGAACCTTTATGACTTTCAAGAAAAAACCCGCAGTATTTTACCGTTTGATATCTGCCTGTGTTGTGCTGTTGCTTTCTTCGACGCTTGCCCTGGCAGAATCCGGGGAAACCATACCGGCACCGGACTTCACCCTCAAATCTCTTAGCGGAGAGGATGTCAGTCTCAGCGATCAAAGGGGGAAATACGTTCTGGTTAATTTCTGGGCCACTTGGTGTGGTCCCTGCAAAATAGAAATGCCCTCACTGGAAACCCTGCACCAGCGTTTCAAGTCAAAAAAGTTTTCCCTGCTTGCCATCTCCAACGACATGTTCGGAGCAAAGGTTGTAGAACCTTTTGTCAAAGCCAACAATCTTTCCTTCCCCATTCTGCTCGACCAGCAATTACAGGCCAGCAATAAATTTGGAGTGGTCAGCCTGCCCACCACTTTTATGATTGACCCGGAAGGCAATATCATCGGTGAACTAAGAGGGGCGGAAGACTGGGCCAGCCCAGACAACATCCTGTACTTTGAAAACCTTCTGGCAAACTGAGCCCGTTGTCCATGAGAGATTCCTTATCCATATTGGCAAAAGCAATTACCCTATTCACCCTCCTTTTATTATGCCCTCATGAAGGGTGGGCCCAGTCCAAGCACGATCATTCCCTTGAAGGGGATATGGTTTATCTTCCGCCCGGCCCTTTTTTATTCGGCACCAATAAAAAAGACGAGGCCGCTGAGGCACTTTCTCTGGGTATCCCCAAACCCTGGTATGCTGACGAAACTCCGCAACAGAAAATTTTTCTCAAAGAATTCTATATTGACCGTTATGAGGTCACCTACAGACGCTATAAAAAATATATCGATGATCTGGGAGCCGTTCCTCCTGCAAACTGGCAAGGCGTAAATTTTCCGGAAGGTAAAGATAACGAGCCGGTAACGCATGTCACCTGGTATGACGCGGCAAACTTCTGCCAATGGGCGAAAAAAAAATTGCCCACCGAAAAACTTTGGGAGCGTGCCGCAAGAGGTAAAGAAGGCTATGAATATCCCTGGGGCAACATGTTTCAAGCAAGATGGGCCAACCTTTCGGACCGGCCCGGAAGTAAAAATCAACCGGTTGCCGTCGGTTCTTTTCCCAAAAGTGTCAGCCCTGAAGGTGTTCATGACCTGATCGGAAATGTGTGGGAATGGGTAGATGACGATTACCAGCCTTACACAGGAAGCACGTATCAAAGCGAACATTATCAGGCGGGCTTAAAAATCCTGCGCGGCCATTCCGCCAGTGATATTGGGCATTTCCCCGGTGCTCTCTACAACCAAGCCATCGAAATGTTCGCCCGCAGCGGTTACCGGCAATATGCGGGCGCCGACGAACCCGCTCCAGATGTAGGGTTTCGATGTACCCGTTCGACCCAGCCCGCTGTGATGAAAGCGGTAATCTCTGCTTTTGCGAAAACCAAAAAAGGCGCGTCTTTCACAAATCCCGCGCCCTCTATTTCTCCTTCACTTGGGAAATCTCCCGTTTCAAAGTCTGCGCCCCTGAATCCTTTTCAACCCAAACCCAATCTGCCCGATTCCGGAATCATCGCACTGACCTTTCTAGCATTTATTGCAGGAGTGTTCAGTTTCTTATCCCCCTGCACATTGCCCATTCTTCCCGCTTATTTCGCGGTGACTGCTCAATCCGACCGGACCCGCATGGGTCTCATGTCTCTGGCTTTCTTTTTTGGTCTGGCATCCTTGTTTGTCGCGATGGGAGCTTCCGCCAGCGCTTTGGGCCAAGTTCTCAGAGATTATATGTTCCAGATCACTCAGGTCGGAGGGGGCGTCGTGGGAATTTTCGGTGTCATGACCCTTTTCGGAAAAGGTTTTTCTGGAGCTACCTTTCAAGGCAAACCCACTTCCACGTTTATTGGATATTTTTTGTTTGGCGCAACCTTCGCATTAGGTTGGACCCCCTGTGTTGGGCCCATCCTGTCCAGCATTCTCATGCTCGCGGCTTCGGAAAAAACCATTTCGCAGGGAATGATCCTGCTCTTCTTTTATGCGGTGGGGCTGGGGCTTCCCCTCATCATCGTTGCCACAGTTTGCGGCAACCTGCCTAAAGACGGTTTGTTCTGGACCCTGCTTCGCGGCAAAGGCTGGGACCTCACGATAGGAGGAAAAACTTTTTTTCTCCATACCACCAACCTGTTCAGTGGCATTCTGCTGATCGCACTGGGCATCGTTCTGGCAACGGGCTACATGACTTATATCAATAGCCTTATCCCCATAGAAGTTCAGCTCTGGTTCAGCGAGTTCGAGGAGGCTGTTTTACACTGGTTCCAATAACCAAGATAAGCCATTGAATACCAGAACCAATATTTGCTAAAAAAAACAGACTGATTCAAACATCTTTGACGCAACGGAATCCGATAAAGTTCAACTTCTCTTCAGGGCCCATCCAGTTACGAAACCATGTAGGCGAAAACTTAATCGTGAGATGGGTTTGCAATAAGCCACCACGAACGACTTTGAATTTTTCCACTTGCCCCACAAGCATGTAATCATCCGTCACCCACTCCCAGACATTATGACCCATACCATAAATGCCATAAGGACTGATCCAATCCGTCCTTTTGTCCACCGGTTCCGGCATAAATCCTGAGAATCCGTTGTTAGGGTGATCGATAAAAATTTTCCAGGGCCACTTGCGCCCATCCGTACCCCGCGCCGCTTTTTCCCATTCAATTTCGTTGGGCAAACGCTTACCTTCCGCCTGACAAAAAGCCTCCGCCTCGGCATAGGTCACAAGCGCCACCGGCCAACGCGCCTTTTTAGGATTGAATGAATGTTGCGGTAAGAATTTTTTGTAGCCTTCGTGGTTCACCTCATACCGGTCAATAAAATAAGCACCGGACTGCACCAGTGCCCCTCCCCGGGTTTCTGGTTCCTCCGCATCCCCCATGATGAATTCTCCGGCCGGAATATAAACCATCTCTTCAGGAACAACGATCCCTGCGGGAACCTCTACAGGTATCTGCTTAACACTGTAGGAATCGCAGGAAAGCAGGAAAATTAAAAGAAGAAAAAAGCGGATCATGAGGAAGACCTTTGCATAACCCGTCATTGCGAGGAACCAACGGTGACGAAGCAATCCAGAATATACTTACGGAGAATGAAGGCTAATGAAGGAACATCACAAACTTGGATCGCCGCGCTCCTTTTAGTCGCTCGCGATGACGGCTCAACAAGCCGAAATAAAATTTTGCTGGCTAGAGAGAGCGCCATCTTGATTACCATGTAAGCATTCCCGCATCCCATCATCATTAATCACCCTACTTAGACTTAAACTTGACAAATCCCTCCATGACCCGCAGCCTAGTGCCATCTGGCATTTTCACTTGATGGAAGGTAGTAGAAGAACCTGAACCGTCCCCCAAAAACAGGTCTTCTGAAGCGAGCGGTCCGGTAACCACCGTTTTCGCATAAACGCGAGGACAGTCAGGACCATGGATGATTACACCTGCTTTATTAAACTTCTTAGCTACCAGAGCCGCGCCCCATTTTTTTATACTGTCCATGCTTGCACACCCACGATCCGTTGTAACAATTACTCCCTGACCTTCTTTAAGTTGTGGTTCGGGAGCGAACCCTGACACAATGACAGGTTCCATCTCCTTAGTATATGAAGTAGGGCGGCCCCGGCTTCTCATGTATTCCATTCCAAGCTGTAGAAGCTCTCCAGGCACGAATCCAACTTCCATGAGAATCTTTATCCCTGTTTTTTTCGACCTAAGAACTTCTACCTTAACCATCCACCTGTTAAAGCGACAGCAGGTTCCGAAGCCAACCTGGTGAAATTCCGGGTTATCCTTGAATTCTTGAAGTTCCTGATAAAGGGTTTTCAACTCCTGAGCATCACTTGACAGGGTTGCCTTAGCATAAACTGGAAAGAGAGCAATTATTACTGCGACCAGAAGACCACAAAGTAAATAATTCTTCATATATCTAACTCCAGAAAAATTAAAAGACGCAGAATTTGGAAAAGAGGAAGTCAATCCAAATCCTCCCAACCCCCTTCGAAGAAGGGGGAGCAAAAGTCTATTAAGCCGAACTAACCTGTTGTTAACCAATTAGAGCCATTGCCAACTGGCCCCACGCCTAGTGGTTGCCCGGACGTTCATCGAAAAAATGGAATACTTCGCCGCCGTTGATCGACAGGGGTTTCTTGTCTAAGTCCAGGGGGTGGTCGACACCCGGCTGGATGGTTCCATCCACAGAATAAGGTCCGTTCATCGACCAGTAATTGCGCTTGCGGGAATCGAGAAACTTGATACTGGTGATGTATTTGATATTTTTGTAGCCATACTTAAAGGGCATGATCAGCCTCAGGGGAAACCCATGATCGCGGCTCAACGGCTGGCCATCCATACGCAGGACAAAGAGGACACGGGGCCGGAGCAATTCTTCCAGCGCAAAACTTTCGTAATAGGAATCGGCGGACTGGATATAAACAAACTTCGCGGATGGATCGGGCTGGACCTGTTTCAACAGCTCTTCAAAGCGGAATCCCTCCCACCTGGCTTTGGCGGACCAGCATTCAACACACTTGAGCCGCGAAACCTGGGAATGCATTTTTAATCCGAACAAATCCTCATAAGCAAGACCGATGGGTTTTTTAACCATCCCCCCTATTGCCAGCCCCCAGTTTTGCATCTCCACACCAAGAAACGGATTGGCACTGCGAATATGGAAACCGGGAGTATCCCGGTTCTGGACATATTGCTTGGGAATGTTTTTGTCGTTACGAAAATCGTCTGCCCACCCGGATTTTTTCGGCATCAACGCTGACAAAGTAGTCAGGGAAAATATTTTCAGGAAATTTCTGCGATCAAATTTAAAAGGTGATGAGCTCATACCCTTCCTCTAATCAACGCAAACCCAAAACGTCCTGCATATCGTAGACACCGTTGGGCTGGCTTAAAATCCATTGCGCCGCACGAATGGAGCCCCGGGCAAAAGTCTCCCGGCTCTGGGCACGATGGAACACTTCGAAATTTTCTCCCATGCCGCCGAATAAAACCCGATGCTCACCGATGATGTCTCCCGCTCGCAACGAGTGAATACCAATTTCTTTTGGGGTGCGCACGGCAATGCCTTTTCTTCCATAAACGCCAACCTCTTCGAGGTTTCTTCCCAACGAATCGGCAACGATTTCTGAAATACGCACGGCGGTGCCGCTGGGCGCATCCTTTTTAAACTTATGATGCGCCTCAACAATTTCCACATCATATGCGTCACCCAACACCCTTGCCGCGTCTGCAACCAGCTTGAACAAAACGTTGACGCCGATGCTCATATTGGGAGCCACGACACAGGGAATTTTTTTGCCGACCTGCTCAATCTCGCCGCGTTGCTCCGGAGAAAACCCGGTCGTGCCCACCACCACAGACCTCCCTTTATCCGCAGCAGCGTTCAGGGTGAAAATACTTGAAGCCGGAGTGGTAAAATCAATTGCCACATCACAGGTTTCAAAAACCTTTGCAGGGTCATCCATCACTACGACGCCCTTGCTTCCGATCCCTGCCACTTCACCAATATCTTTACCGATAACCTCGCTGCCTGCACGCTCTGTTCCTCCGCCCAGCTCCACACCCTCAATGTCTTCAATGCATCCGGCAATGGTTTTCCCTATACGCCCGGCAATGCCTATTACAAGAATCTTCGTCAAATTTTTTTCCTTCATTATTTCTTTATTGAACGCCTATTAAAGTCCCACTAATTGTGAGACTACGCCAGTGCGTAAGCGGTAAGTATTGTCTTCAATTGCGCCAGATGTTCCGCTGAAGGTGGACAAAGTGGCGGACGGAATTCATTTTCGATCCGGCCCATGAGTGCCAAGGCGGCTTTAACAGGAATGGGATTGGTCTCGATGAACATGATGTCGTTCAACTTCAACAGTTCATAGTGCAGAGCTTTTGCCGTTTCCACATCCCCTGACCGGGCCGCCTGGACCAGTTTGGCAAACTTGTCGGGAACCAGATTAGCCGTCACCGAGATCACCCCTTTGCCGCCAATAGCGAGGATCGGCCACGTCAGCGCATCTTCACCCGAAATCACTTCAAAGTCCGGCCCGCAGGAATCAATAATCTCACTGACCTGCACCAGAGAACCGGAAGCCTCTTTAATGCCGATAATATTCTTGATGCCGCTCAAACGCGCAACAGTGTCGGGCACCATATTGATGGCGGTGCGGCTGGGAACATTATAAAGAACAACCGGCAGATCGGTCTCCTTTGCTACAGCAGAAAAATGTTGGAACAAACCCTCCTGGGTCGGCTTGTTGTAATAGGGTGTGATCAACAACGCTCCATCTGCGCCAATTTTCTGGGCGCGCTGGGTCAACTCCACCGCTTCCTGCGTGGAGTTGGATCCCGTACCCGCCAGAACAGGAATCCGTCCTTTACAGGTATCAACGGTAATCTGGATCACCTCTGCATGCTCGGCATGGTTTAAGGTGGCCGACTCCCCAGTGGTGCCACAGGGCACGATTCCGTTGGTTCCATTTTCTATATGAAACTCGATCAACCCACGTAAGGCCGAGGCATCTACTTTTCCGTTTTTAAACGGAGTCACTATGGCAACAAGCGAACCTTCGAACATGAGAACCTGATAGTTTGATTAATATTCCGCAAGCGTGCCTTCAAAAGCTATGCGAGTGGGTCCTTCCAGATAAACCACCGTACTTTTGCCAGCGTCACCATTGGTCGCTTCAAAATCCACTTTCAAAATATCACCGCCCCGGGTTTCCACTTCAACAGGAGGCTGAACCATATTTTTATAATAAGATAACAAGGCCGAGGCCACCACCCCTGTTCCACAAGCCAGGGTTTCGTCTTCCACTCCACGTTCGTAGGTGCGAATCTTAAGCGCCCGGTCACCAACCTTCTCGACAAAGTCGACATTGGTTCCGGCCGGGGCGAATGCATCGTGGAAACGGATGCCGTGACCCGTTTCCTTCACATTCACGTTCTCGACATTATCAGAATAAATAATAGCGTGCGGCACGCCCGTGTTGAGGCTGTCCACCTGATATTCAGTTCCATTCAGGGCGAGGGCAATATCCTGCTTTAAATTTTCCGGCGCAGTGAGTTTGACCTTCACGATTGCTCCATTCACCTCCGCACCAATGATCCCGGCCAGAGTTTCCAAAGTCATTTTGGCGGGAACGATGTTCTTTTCCACCGCATAGCGGGCCACGCAACGGCCTCCGTTGCCGCACATCTCGGCAGAGGAACCGTCTTCGTTATAAAAATCCCATTTGATATCGGCTTTATCCGAGTTCTCGACAAAGATCACCCCATCCGCACCGATAGACATTTTGCGGTCGCACACACGCCGGACAAAATCGAGCTTTTTGCCATCGTCTAGTACCGGCACCCGATTATCGATAATGATGAAATCGTTGCCACTGCCACTCATTTTTGTGAACTGAATCGCCATATCCAAAATTATCTATTTAATATTGTGTTCTTTCTAAGATGCTGGATAACCCCTGAAGGTTGCAAGATTGGCTCATTGAGGTGAAGAGATTCTATCACACCACTGGAAACTGCTGAAAAACCTTTTTTAGCCGCCGATGAACACAGATAAAAAATCCCCTCTACAAGAAACTGGGGAAAAGTAATTCACCGCTTGCATATGTACGGTTTTAGCGTACAACTAAGCCATGAAAATAAAGAAGGTCCGCCACAGAGGATTAAAACGGTTTATAGACAAAAATGATCCCAAAGGCCTCTCCTCTTATAAAATTGAAAAAATTCGAGATATTATCACCGCTCTGATAGTTGCAGAAAACCTGAAAGATTTACCGGTATTGCCAGGGTGGCGGCTCCACAAACTGACTGGCCAACGCAAAGGTTTCTGGAGCATTTCGATTTCGGGAAACTGGCGAATCACATTTGAAATACAAAATGACGAAATACACGATTTGAACATGGAGGATTATCACTGATGCCCAATACAGCAATGATGCCATCCCACCCTGGGGAATTTGTCCGCAGACAGGTTTTGGAACCCATTGAGCTCTCGATCAACAAAGCAGCGGAAGTTCTTGGAGTAAGACGAGCGACCCTATCCGACCTGGTCAATGGCAAAACAAGCCTGTCCCCGGAAATGGCCCTGAGACTGGAAAAAGCATTCGATATCAAGATGGATTTCCTGCTACGCATGCAAGCACTCTACGACTCAGCAAGCATGCGGCAATCCAAAAAGAAGATTGATGTTGTAAGGTTTCAGGCGAGGTAGAGGATGGTGGGCTCAATAAATACAAAGACAGTATTCCTATATTGCATGCTATTTAGTATTTTAATGAATTCTTGTGCGCATGTAAAAAAAACAATCTCGCGAAGAATGGATTAAAGCCCAAGCAAGAACGTACAAAAACATTACTTCAAAATCCATTTTGGAAGCATCGGAAAAGATTTTCACACTTTCAGATGAATCAGATTTTTCCTTTTCCTACAAGCCAAATGAGTTAATTGCTCGAAGGAGCTGGTCGTTATATTTAGTTTTATCATTCTCCACTGGCACTGATGTTTGGAGAATCCAAACCCAAGAAAGCAACAATGAAACGTTAGTGACCATAGAATTAGAAGTCACCACTAGTAGTTTGGGAGGATACAGTACAAAGGCCGGGCCTGCACATACCTCCACCTATAAAATATTTTGGGCAAGATTAGACTACTTATTAGGGTTACGTGAGGACTGGATGACTTGTGATCAGTTTGATGAGATTGACCCTTATAGCAATCATGGCCTATTGTATGGTTTATGCGGAAAATATACTGACAACAAAACCCCAAAAGCCTGAGAAATAAATATCACATGTTCGGCAAGACCATATAAGAACCCTGCAGGTGGTAAATCACCCCGACCCTCTTTATAAGAGAGGGAGAAAAGCCAACCCCCTCGATCCCCCTTATCAGTGGGAAGATCATTAAAGTATTGCGCTTGAGTGTTCGGTCCGCTTTATGGGCAATGCAGTGCTGGCCCCACGCCGAGTGGCCGCGCTAGACTTTCCAGCCTTTGGCGGTACTGAGTTTCAGGAGTGCCGGTAAAAAGGTGACGGATGCGATGAGGCAACAGAACACGCCCAGGGTCAGCACCAGCCCCAGACTGAAAACACCGTAATGGTCGGCCACCATCATACTGCCGAACCCGATCATAGTAGTGAGGGAACTGAGCAGAACAGCTTGGCCGGTACTTTTCCCCAAAACACTGGCATTTTTATCTTCTTCTTCCCGATAACGGTGGGTGATGTGAATGCCATTGACCACGCCTATCCCGAGAATGAGTGGCAGGATGACGAGGTTCGCCATGTTCAGCCTGAGCCCTATCAGTTCCATAACGCCCACTGTCCAGATCGACCCTACCAACACCGGAAGCAAAACGAAAAAAACCGTTCGCACATTCCTAAACAGGAAAGACACATAAATAATGATCGCGGTCATGGCGTAGATTCCGCCTTTGACATAACCTTCTGTCATCAACCGGGTGGACTCAAACATATGTATGGCGTTGCCGGTGACATTGGGGTCTATCGATCTCAGGTCGTTTAAATATTTCTGGCGTTGATCGAGATCCCAGACATCCACGCTGGGAAAAATATGCGCCACGTATTTGCCTTTTTGCGAGATGTAACGCTTTCTCAGGGTTTCGGGAATTTCTTCCAGCCGCACCAACTTCACCTCGGCATTGGCTTGGAGTTCCTCCATAAGAGTACGATAATCGGCAAACAGCAACTGCGAGAAATTTTCGAGTCTTTTTTCCGCCAGGCCAGGTTTCACCTTCCGGCTTTGTTCCATAAAATTCCTGACACGGTCTCCCGCCACCTGCACCTGATCGAGCGGGTCATCCTCCCTGCCCTGTAGTTTGAACTGGATACGTTTGAGAGTTTTGGTCAACGCTTTTAAGGAAAAGTCTGCATCTTCGGGTTCTACTTCGAGATCGCGCAAAAGTGGTGCGAGGTTTTCGCGGATAGTGCGTGCGTTTTCTTCCTGATTATCGGGGATCACCGCTGTGATGCTCTCAACCCGGGCCACAGTTGGCAGGGCCTTGAGTTGACGTTCCTTTTCCTGAATCTCTTCCAAAGAGTCGGCCAGCATGGCGGCGGACCAGGCGGAACGCCCGGCACTTTCAAGAATTTTCATTTCATATTGAACCGCCTCGGTTCCCTTGGCCTGTAGGTTGAGCAGGTTATAGTCGAAACGCAGGTCTTTCAATGACAAAGAAGCGATGACGACTAGAACGATGCACACTCCGATGATGAGGTAATAATGATCGAACAGTTTATCGATGCTCCCCCTTTGTTCGGCTGATTTTGCCTGTGCGTAGCTGGGCTTGCGCCATTTTTCTTCCAGCGTGACCAGTGCGGGGAGCACCAGAAGCATGGCGACCATGCAGAAAAGAATTCCCCATCCAGCGATCCAGCCCAGTTCCACAATACCGATGAAGTCGGTCAGCACCATGGCGCCAAATGCCATGGCGGTGGTGATGGCACCGGAAAAGTTTCCCTTGCCTGTTCCTTGCAGAGTTTTATGCAGGGCTGGCAGGATTTCGTTGCCTTGCTGGCGTTCCTCCTTAAAACGTTCGAGGATATGGATTCCAAAATCTATACCCAATCCAATCAGGATGGTGGTGAACACAATGGAAAGAATATTCAAGTGACCGATGGTCAGGGTCGTGAATCCCATCGTCCAACTCAAACCGAGCAGAAGGCAGAACACGGCCAGAAGGGGTTTGACCACCCCCCGATAAGCGATGATGAACAACAGGGCGACCCCTGTCAGAGCAATTTTAGATGCGGTTTCGACATCGGACTGGGTGGTCACCATTTCATCGCTGGATATCACATCTTCGCCGGTGAGCCCGACCGTGACATTGGGAAAATCTTTTTTTGTTTCGGCTATGAATTGACGGGCCTGATTGACCGCATCCTTGTAACCGGTGAAGCTGGTTTCGTCATCATTGGGCACCACCAGTATGAAAAGCAGGTCTCCGTTTTCAGAGACCATGTACCCCTTGTCGCGCAGGGAATCGCTACCACCTTTAAATAATGCCTGCCAAGGTGAGCGATAACCGGTTTCACCCATCAGGAACCGGGTCATTTCTTCCAGAAGCCGGATCAACAGGTTGAGGTCTCCCTCATCCTTGCTGTCTTCCTCGTCTTCCTCACCGAGAAAATCGGTCAACAGGGAATCGACCATGCCCGAACTAATTTCAGTATTGATGCTGAACAAAAGCGGATTGAGTCCGGGGGAAGCATTCACCGATTCGAGAAAACCCTGATGGTCTTCCAGCTTGCGGCTCAAAGTTTCCAATTCATCCTTATCGAGATAAAGCAGGAACCGCGAGCGGAAGTAATCGATATCGATTTTATAAACAACCTTGGAAAACAGATCGGGCTGGGCTTTAAGTTTTTTATTCAGTGCTTCGGCAAAGTCGGCCATGTCGGAAGAGTTTTTTCCTTCCACCACCACAACCATACCGCTCAGGTCTTCAAACTGTGCACGATAATTTTTATAGAGTTTGACATAAGGCAGGCCTTTGGCGACCAGATCGCCGCGTCCCGTTTTAAAAGTGAGTTTTTGCGCGGTCACCCACAAAGACAGAATGGCTAAAACCAGGGATACGACAACAACAAGCAGGGAACGCCGATAGGCAAATCGTTCAATGGTAGAAAGGCAACGGCTGAGAAAACCATTAGCGGATGAGGATGACATGGAATTTACAATTCAGGAAATGAGCAAGAGCACTTTGAGGCCATCGATACTTCCAACTCACCTAAATTAGCCATTGCTCATTTAATCCAGCATGACGCTGGTAGTTGGCGTGGCCTGTTCAGCCGAGACAACTCGTTGCCAGCAATAAAAGTTTTGCCGGCTGGCCCTACGCCGAGTAGTTAGAAACGCATACCCATTGTGAAGAGGTGGGCATTGAGTCCGATATTAGGAAACTTAATTCCGGCATTTGAAACATGAAAGAACCGGTAGTTGATCGAATAGGCGCCTTCCTCTTTAAAGAATTCCAGCCCGGCTCCGCCATGAAGCAGAAACTGAAACTCAGTACCCAGTTCGCGCTCGGCGACATCTTTCCGGTCGGTCAGGGAAAAACCTGCACCAATGAGGAAGTTCGGAGCCCAATTTCTTTCAGGACTGAGAAATTTATACTGAGCCATCAGCGGCGAAAACCCAACCAAGTATTTATCGCGATCAGAAAAGGCGAGCCCGGCTTCCACATGATAAAACCACGCCTCCTGATACCATGAATCGCCGATCAATCCAGTCAGGTTATATTGCCAGTTCGGAAAAAAGAATAAAAAACCCCCAGATCTGTACGATTTGGCCCGGGTGGGATGTCAATGGTCCAGCCCCAGCCCAATTGGGCGCCAAAATCGGAGCTTCCTTTCTCAAATCTTTGTGAAAAGTTGTCAGCTCCCGCAGTCGCCACATTGAACATCAAAAAAACTGCAAGCCAAGGAACCGCATGCAAAATAATCCTCATATCTTACTGTTTCCTGAAGGTTAAAATCTATTCAATCACGCCCATCAAGGACGAATTGTAACATAAAAGCACCTGAATTCCAGGCAATTATTTGCATTTGTCTTCATATCTGTTTGTGTTATAATCGGCCTTTTCTCAAATAAATAAAGGTATTTTCGCTATGATGGGAATAGGTTTTCCAGAATTAATGATCATTTTGGTCATTATCATGATCATCTTCGGGGCTGGAAAGCTACCGGAAATCGGCAGCGCTTTTGGTAACAGCATTCGGAACTTCAAAAAATCCATGAAGGAAGCCGAAGAGGACACAGAAGAACTTCCGGAAGTAGCTGATGCAACAAAAGAGGGAACCGAACCGGAAGCGGGTGATGCAGCAGAAGCGGCTGATGCAGCAAAAGAGGTGACTGAAGGAGATAGCGATGCGCCCGAGACCACTGAGAAACCTGTGACCTCTACCTCCGAGCCGGAAGACAAGTAAGTCACTCCCCCTTGTTCCCTCCCCCCAGGAAGGGTTCTTTTTTACGCGGTTTCGCCTTTATTTGACGAATCGCTTTGTATTTAAAAGCATCCTAAAGTAACTGGAATAAAAAGGGGGAAATTGCAAATCCCGGCAGGTTCCCATAAAAGAAACCATGCCTTTTCCCACGCAGAAAATAAAACTGGATTTGCTCTTTTATGTCCTTCACCCAGCAAAAAGAAGATAAAGAAATAGAAGAAGCTCTAGTCAGGGATCTTCAAGCCGGTAATCTTGATGCCTATGACAAAATTGCTGAGCTTTATCAAAAGAAAATATATGCCCTCAGTTTCAACCTGATGCGCAACCAAATGGATGCGCAGGATGTGACTCAAGAGGTTCTCCTGACTCTGTTCAGGAAGATCAATACGTTTCAGAGCAAATCGGCGTTTTCAAGCTGGGTTTATCGCATTACCTTGAACGCCAGTTATATGAAACTGCGGAGCAAGAAAAAGGAACCCAACGTTTCCATTGACGAATTACTACCCTCATTTAACGGGGCAGGGTTCCAGCAGGAAAAAATTCAGGACTGGTCCGAAAATACCGAGTCCTTGTTGTTCACCAATGAAACACACGAGGTCATCAACAAAGCGGTTGGCCTTTTGCCGGAAAAGGAAAAAGTGGTTTTCTTATTGCGGGACGTAGAAGGCCTCTCAACCGAAAAAGTGAGCGGGATTTTAGACCTGACCATTCCGGCGGTAAAGTCAAGACTGCACCGAGCCCGATTGTTTTTGCGAAAAAAACTTTCAGGCTACTTTGAGGAATATAATTCCAAAAAGGGGGAAACATGATCTGCTGTAAAGAATGCATTGATCTTTTATACGATTATATTGAAGGGTCGCTGGAACAGGAAACCAGCAAATCCCTTGAAGAACATTTCGAGGAATGCCCCCCCTGCATTGCTTTTTTGAACACTTATAAGTCGACAACCACTATTTGTCGGGATACCTTGAACCAAATTGAAATTCCCGATGAAGTTCGCCGTACCCTGCAAAGTTTTCTAAAAGAGCATAAAAATCAGGAAGAAAAGAAGTAACCCCTCTCCCCAATCGCAGGGGGAAAGACAGGAACTTCCCGGCGGCACAATACATTGACAAATCCCGCGGGTTTATTTATATTTTTTATATAGCTACATATTGAGATTTTTCACCTCAAACCTGATAAAATCATTTAATTATAATAACCCTCTTTCGAGGCAAGGATATGGTTGAAATGAAAGTTGAGGGCCTTACGTTGGACCCACTCACCAACATGCCCATCATTATTTTAAAAGATTCAACCGGTTCCAAGGCTCTTCCTATATGGGTGGGTTATTTTGAAGCCAACGCAATCGCTCTGGAAATAGAAAAAATCTCCACGCCACGCCCCATGACGCATGATTTGCTCAAAAACCTGATTCAGAATATGAAAGCGGAAGTCAACCATATCCTCGTCAATGAATTAAAAGACAACACCTTTTATGCTGTCATTTCCCTGGTATGCGGAGACCTTACCCTTGCCATAGACTCGCGCCCCTCCGATGCCATCGCGCTGGCGCTGAGGACCAAGGCACCCATTTTTGTTGAAGAGAAAGTGATTGAAGCTGCTAAAAGCCTGGACCTCCCCGATCCGCATAAAACTAAAACGGATGATGACAAGCAGTGGAAAAACTGGCTGGACAATATAAAACCAGAGGACTTTGGCAAACTTTGAGAGCGCCCCTCTAGCAACCCCTCCGGGGCATGTGTAATATTTCTTCATTTGCATTCATGCCCTGAAAGGGTAAAAACTAAGGAAAAATTTCACAGGGAGGAGCCGGGCCACGCCCGGTGGGGACAGGCTCCACACCTTCGGCGGCTACGCCGGTTAAGCCGAAAAAACTTATTGCTAGCCACCCCTTGGTAGAGAGCCATATCCCGTAAAGCCGTCATGAGCGATTGCATGCAAAAACAACTCTTGCCAATTATACTACCGGCGGTACGCCGGTGAAAAATATAGGGTTATTTTGCAAACCAAGACCCTCGATAGATCCTAAAGTAGTCAGCAATCTGGTGCAATGGTTGCGGGAGCGAGACTACAACCTTCATATGGATCAGAATACCGCCGAGTTGACCGGCGAAACAGCCTCCCATGAAGAAATTCCCAGCCTCTCTGAACTGATCATCGTGCTTGGAGGAGACGGAACCTTGTTAAAGGTGGCCCGCATCGCCCACTCGCACAGCGTCCCTATTCTGGGGGTCAATCTCGGGAGCCTGGGTTTTTTAACCGAAACCACTCTCGAAAACCTCTATCCCACCCTTCAAAGTGCCTTAAACGGAGAATGTAAAATAGAACACCGCATGTTGCTGAATGCCTCGCTCTGGCGCGACGGAAAAAAAATACAAGATTTTAATGTGTTGAACGATATTGTCATCAACAAAGGCGCTCTAGCCAGAATCGTAAACCTTACCGTGCGGGTTAACGACCAACCCATGACCTCCTACCGAGCCGACGGATTGATCATTGCCACGCCAACAGGCTCCACCGCTTATTCTCTCTCGGCAGGAGGACCCATCATTCATCCCAGTATGCAGGCTTTGGTGTTGAGCCCGATTTGTCCTTTTGACCTGACAAACCGACCCATTGTGGTTCCCGACACCTCAAAAATAAAAGTGGAACTGGCCAAACGCCATGAAGACGAAGATGTCAGAATAACGCTTGATGGGCAAATGGGTTGCGATATGAAGTCCGGAGATATCCTTGCAGCGGAAAAGGCCCAGATATCGGTAAAGTTGGTGCAGGCTCCGGGAAAAAACTATTATCAAACCCTGAGGAAAAAACTTCATTGGGGAAGCACCACAGAAAGTTAAATCCTACCCTCCGGTGCTAACACCCGGGTCGCTCAATTTATGAATCAAAATATTGTTTCCTGCGGTCATAAAATTGATATCGGAACTCGTGTGGTTTTATGGAACGAAGGCTTTGTTTGCCCCAACAAGCGAGGCCGGTCTGCCTGTTCCCATCACGACCCCGTCCTCAATGACGCACCATCCAGAAAAGATTCGGCCTATAAAATCCTGCAACCCGAATCGGCGTACAAAGAACTGGTGCAACGCGTTCACCAGTTTGTTCTGCATTACGATGCCTGCTACAGTTCCTACCACTGCCACCAAGTGATGACGGAAAGTTCTTTCAAGGGCAGCCATTTCTATCTTGATCTCGATGGCACCGTTTACCAAACCTGTGACTTGTACTGGAAAACCAATACTGCACCTGCCGATGACCGGCAAGGCAACGAAAGGGCAATCCATGTCGAGATGGCAAACCTTTCATGGGAAGCTTTAGCTAAAGAATCTGAATGCCTCCCTTCCAGACAGGATAAGTACCGAAAAAAAAGGGGGCGATGGGTGCTGGAACTGCCCAATGACTACCGCAGAAAAATCCGCACAACCGGATTCCAGACCAACCCATCACGAACTTACGGCACAAGGGGATACTTCAGCAGAAAGATCAATGGCCGAGTGGTCCGTATGTGGGATTTTACCGAACAACAGTATCAAGCTCTGATCAAGCTCTGTATCGGCATCAACCAACTTCTGCCCAGGATTAAACTGCAAGTGCCTTTCGACAAAAGTTCCGGCCGACACCCTCTCGACAGATTAAAAAACTACTCTAAATTTTCCGGTATCCTGGGCCACGCTCATGTGCAAAAAGGCTTAAACGGACTGGAGTGCAAGCACGATCCCGGATCAGCCTTCAACTGGGCCCGGCTAAAAAAAGCCTTCAGGACTCTCAGCGGAGAACCTCCGCAGGTAATCAGCAATAGCTCCTAAAGCCGAGAGATCGATTGCTAGCAGTACGTGATATTCTTCCTAAGCATTCGTGCCCCTTAGGGGTAAAAAGCTATTGGTAATCGGCCCCACGCTGAGTGGTAGTTTTGGGTTGACGTTTAGCACAGTTTGGGAGAAGCTTGATGCATTCCATAAAATATTGAAAAGGTCTGTCAAATCATGAAACGAAATTCCATTTTTCGGGACGAACTTCCGGGAGAAAAGAAGAGCATCATCAATCTGTTAATGACTGGCTACATCGTTGTCATCTCCTGCCTGGGATACGCTGCGTTCTTTCTCTACATCCAACTTGGGCAGGTTGAGAGGATTGTGGGAACCATGGACACGCAGAATTTAACACCTGAACAAATGGAGTTATTGAAGAACCGGATCATTCGCAGTGCCAGGCAATTAAAAAATGAAATGCTCGGAATGGCTATTGTAGGGAGTCTGGTTTCGATTATTGGCGGATTTTACACCATCAGCATGATTATCAAACCCTTGAAAAAACTGGTGAGGTTTGCAGAGGAGCGGGGGAAAACCGAACTTCCCGAAATCAAATCCAATACCGAAATCAAACAGCTGGCAACTGCCATCACACAGTTAACAGAAAGCCTGAATCAGACAGCCCCCTCGGAAAAAGAACAACTACCTTCCTGAGCAAACAAGAAGCCTTTTGGCTCAAGAGTCACTGTAGTCCCTGACCTTGCCGCTCAATTCGTCTTTAAAGGGATAGACTTCTCTTCTAGGAATACCCACCTCCTCCAATAACTGAATATAGTATTTAAAGGTCAGGGTTTCTTTCAAACGCAGGATCGCCTCCTGGATCTTCAACTTTGCAACCGGCACCAGATTGTTGCAAAGCAGTGCTACAGGAAGCGGTTCATTGGAAAGCCGGGCCATGAGGGTTGAAACTTTAGAAATCCCCGGATTCCGCCGGAAAACTTCCCGGTCATTTATTTCCATTTTTATATACTTCACGCATTTTTCGTGGAGGATGAGCCTCTGCTTCCAGGGGTCAGTTTTTTTCCATTGCTCAAATCGAACTTTGACGGGTTGGACTTCTTGTAACTCACGGAGCTCATCCATACGGGACTGGTAATCTTTTTGGAAGGCTTTTTTGACCTCGATCCGATTTTGCAATTCGTCATCGTAAGATTCTTCCGCAAACTTCTTATCATTTTTTCTTTTTTCTTTCCATTTTTCATAACGCAGGAGGATCACCTCCCTGCGGGTCATGGATTCAATTTCTTTAAAGAGCTGCTGAGCCTCCTTAACATGAAAAGACTTGGCCTCTCCAACCATTTCTGCGTATTTTTCAGGGTGCTTTTCCTCTAACTCAGCCAAGACGGGCTTGAATTCCTCCCAGCGAAGATTAGCCTGCCATCCGCCAAAAACCAGTCCCCCAAAAATCATCCACTTGATGAGCTTTATAATGGTTTTCATAGATAGCTTATCGGTTTTAAGGGGAAACTGTTTAGCCCCAGACTATCACAGAGGCGGAGAGCCTCCGCCCACTAGGCGTGGGGCCAACTGGCAAGGACTCATTAAGCCGAGAAGAAGGGTTGATAGCCAACAAAAGCTATTGCACGCTGGCTCCACGCTTAGTGGTTAATGTTTGAAATGGCGGGTACCGGTAAACAGCATGGCTATTTTGTGTTCGTTAGCCGCTTGTAAAACTTCTTCATCTCGAATGGAGCCACCCGGGGAAATAATGGAAGTGATGCCATTTTTCGCAGCTTCGTCAATGGAGTCCCGGAAGGGGAAAAACGCATCCGAGGCCATGACCGCTCCCTGTAAAGGCTTGCGTGCCTTCTCGACCGCGACGCGGGCAGAATCGACTCGACTCATTTGCCCCGCGCCAATACCAAGAATTTCCCGGTCTTTGGCATAAACAATGGCATTGGATTTAACATGCTTAGCCACGATCCATGCAAATTTCATATCCTCCATTTCCCGGTCATCGGGTTTTCTTTCGCTGGCCACCTTGAGTTGGTCCTCAACATAGGTCAACAAGTCCTGGCTTTGGACCAACAGGCCGCCGCCAATCCGCTTCAAATCAAATTTTCCGGCATTTGCAGTCGATCCCATTTCCGGCATCTGCATAAGCCGGACATTTTTTTTCGCGGCAAATAGTTTCAAAGCTTCCGGATCAAAACCCGGCGCCACAACGACCTCGACGAAGTTTTTAACGATCTCCTCCGCAGTCTGGATAGTAACCAGTCGATTGAACCCAAGGATTCCCCCAAACGCAGATATCGGGTCCACCTCACGGGCGACGATAAACGTTTTTAACTGGTCCTCACCCTGCGCCACACCACAGGGATTGGTGTGCTTGATAATCGCTACCGCCCCTTTATCAAATTCCTTGACCAACTCCCAGGCAGCATTCAAATCTATAAAATTGTTAAAAGAGAGTTCTTTCCCCTGAAGCTGTTTGGCAGAAACAATCTCTGATGGCAATGGAGACATTTCTTTATACAATGCGGCGGACTGGTGGGGGTTTTCGCCATAGCGCAGTTCCTGCACTTTTTCAAACGGCTGGTTCAGCAGAGGTGGGAAGTCGGCATCTACTTGCCATTTTCCGGTTAAATAAGTTGATATCAAGGAATCATAACGGGCGGTGTGCGCAAACGCGTCCCGGCATAGTCGCCGGCGTGTTTCAAGAGTCACGACTCCAGCTTTTATTTCCTCTAAAACCGGCCCGTATTCGTCCGGGTTCACCAGCACCACCACATCCTCGGAATTTTTCGCCGCCGAGCGAATCATAGCCGGGCCACCAATATCAATATTCTCGATGGCATCTTCCAGAGAACAATCTTTGCGTGCTACCGTCTGCTCAAATGGATACAGGTTGATCACCACCAGGTCGATGGGCCGGATTCCATGAGCTTCCATTGCCTTGACATGTTCCGGCACATCTCTGCGAGCCAGAATCCCGCCGTGGACCCTGGGATGGAGCGTCTTGATCCTGCCATCCATCATTTCTGGGAAACCGGTATAGTCGGAGACCTGAATCACAGGGACTCCACCCTTACGCAACAAGTCCGCCGTGCCACCGGTGGAAAGTATCTCGACACCGGATTTCTGCAATTCGAGAGCAAACTCCAAAATACCGGTCTTATCCGATACGCTTATCAATGCCCGTTGAATGGGTTTCATCAAATATAGAAAAACGTAAAGTTTATTGGGGAAGTTTTCTTTTGGGAGCCGGAGACTTCGATATCAGAAAACCCGGGGTCAGTGCACTGATCAGCTTCAATATCCAGACCGGAAAAGAGCCGTAGGACTCCCAAAGCGCGGGTTCTTCTTTCTGGGGTTGGGGTATAGTTTTCTTGGGATCGGTCATCACTCACCTCTCCATGATTAAAGGGTTCGGAATACAAATGAAGTGCGAAGTCTACACTTTTTCCCCCAATTTTTAAATAAAAATCCACCGGGGGCCGGCGAGCCCGCCGGTGGATGTGATACTCCCAACATTAGCTTCATGCCTCGAAGGGGTAAACTGGCAATAACTTCAAATTACAGGCAGGCGTTATCTCGGCTTAACGAGCTATTGGCCAATTCCCTCCCTGATAGAGACCCTTGCATAACCTGTCATTTACTAGCTCCACCCGCCTAAATATTAAAAACCACGCTATTCGTCGTCGCGAGCGACTGAAAGGAGCGCGGCGATCCAGTACCGTGATGCTTCCTCAATTAGCCTTCATGCTCTGCAAAGGTGTTATGGATTGCTTCGTCGCAGTTGGCTCCTCGCAACGACGGGTTATGCAAAGTCTCCCTTCTCAGGGGAGTTCAAACTCACCCGTGTTTATCTGTGGCTAAAGTGGAAAGACCCTGGGTAAATTTCCAGTCAATCGGGCGGGTAAGATCCAGGCTGCCAAACTGAGTCTCAAGGTTTTTAGCGCATTCTTGGAGCAAGTCCTGCAAACACTTCTTATCCGATTCCGTCCAAGCCATGGGAGCCTTTAGCAATTCCTGTTTGAAGGCTGCGAAGAGGTCTTCATTGCACAGCTTTGCCTCTTCCTGGAAAATGCCCGGTAGAAAGATCATTTCCAGAAAACTCTTTGCCGCCGCATCAGCAATCGGCTCACAGGATAACCGGCCGAACAAAACATACTGCGCCAAGGCTGTGGTCACCAAAGTTAACAGGTTTGAGGATTCACGGGGTTCCGGGCCATCACCGTGTAAAGACGAAAATGCTGATTCACTCAATCCTAATCCCTGCCGGGCAAAACGGCTGTAAAATTTCCATCGGGCTAAAAAGTCATTAACGGCCTTAACATCTTTCATGGATTTCAGATCCCGCCAATTGAAAGAATCCTCGTTTTTTTCCGCGACCTGAGGAAAACGAAAAACCAAAGCACCCAGCCTTTCCTTGTCCCCCGCTGAAATAAAATGTTCAATATAGGAACCATTTTCGTTAATGAAAGAACTTGCCAGAGACTGAACCTGTCTTAATTGTTCATAGCCCACTTGAAAAAACGACTGCATCCAAACCTGATCCAGCAAGGCCGCTCCCTTTTTCAGGTCGTTTTCTGCCCCCAACTCCAGACCTATATTTATATACCCCAGTGTTTTTCTAAGAGCCCGCTGGCGGACATCCTTGGATGACAGTTCCAGCCTATCGGCAACAATAACTTTGTTGGCTAAGCAAACCAGTTCCCAACGCAGGGTTTCAAGGCGGCTTTCGTTTTCCAGAATGGCAAGGCATTGAGTGAAAAAAAGAGTCTCATCTAACTGAGCCAGGGGATATCGGGGAGAAAGTTTGAACGGGCTTGAGGGGAGTTCTTCCAGTGAAGGCAGTTTTAACTTTAAAGTTTCCGGATCCAAACGGCTGTATATACCCACCGCATCCTGAAATTCAGGGATGCCTCTTTCGGCGGTTCGGTTCACTCTCCAGTTATAGGCCTGCTCCACTGTAAGAGTAACGGGATACCAAATCACCGCTTCCAGCAGGTTATAAAAAAGCTTTTGATCCTTTTCATGAAGCAAAAGCAGAAGTTTTCTGATTTCTTTACTGTTCTCAACTTTGAAAAAAATATCATAAACTCCATCGGGGGTAAAATGTTCAAGTCCCTCCACCCCTTCGTAGGAATCCGTCATTTCATCCTTCTTATAGACTTTAAAAAAGGCTTGAAGGAGCATCACCTTTTGGTCGAAATCCTCCCCATAAAACCATTCCAGGGTTTCAGGGTCATGGCATTGATCCAGCAAAACGATCCACTCCAAAGCCCGCTTGGGTTGGAACTTGTCTCCCTGCCACCATTCCACATCAAAAACATATTGCAATTGGTCCGGCGAAAACATGGATATCACCAGAAGGGAATCCTCTTTACCCACTTCCTTAATCAAATTATAGACCTCCTCCACAGGAAGGGACTGAGTCACCTCGACCGCTTTTTCGGAAAGCATGAGGAGTTTCTGTTGCAGATGTGGGTCAAGTCCAAGAATACATCGCGCCTGTTCTTCCACCGACAGTCCGGACAAAATATCTTCCACCTTGCGTGGCTGGGTTTTCACCCAATCCACGGGAAAAGACAGGTCTCCCCCTATATATGAATTTTCTCTATCAATTTTATCGATCATGATTGTGAAATTAGAAAAACATAACAACGCTTCATGGACGCAACATGATGGTTGTAAGGATTCTTCCTGTCTCTCCCTCGCGTCGATAGGAATACAGGTTTCGGGTGGAACAACAAGTGCAATGATCCATCGAAGAAATATTTTCCGGGAGAAGGCCGGCTTTTTCACCTTCCATTTTATTCACCGCGATCAAGTCCAGAAAGTATTTACCAGACGGGCCGCACCGTAACCACCCCTTGTCATCAGGAAATAATTCTTTAAAAGGTTGAACACAGTCCTCACCCACCTCATAACAACACCCTCCAATTGCAGGCCCAAACCCCACTACCAGCTCTGCGGGACGACATCCATACACCCGACCCATCTCCCCAATCACCTTAAAAAGAAGGCTTTTCTCGGACCCTCTTCTTCCGGCATGAATGGCCCCAATCACTTTTAATCGCGGATCATAAACTAAAATGGGAAGACAATCTGCTGTAAAAATTCCGATAGGCCTTCCAGGAATTTGAGTCAACAAGGCGTCGGCAGAAATTTTTCCGGCCTCACTAAACGCAAGACCTGGATCATCCAAAACAAAAATATTATCACTATGAATCTGATTGACCAAAAACAGGCTGCGGTTTTCTATCCCTATCGATTCTAAAAACCATTTCACATGTTCTCTTGCTTTTCCAGATTCACTATTGTTCCGGAAAGAAAATTCTTCAATTTCACCCTGTTCATTTTCGAAGCAACGAGGACTGACGGCATGGACCAATTCCGGAAATGTTTCAAATTGACCAAATTTTAACTTTTCGAGCAAAATACTCATAAAAAAAATTTATTTTTTTCCAACCCATTTAAAACACTCAGAAAACAAATTCAGTATACTCGTAAAAAACTAAAAAAACCAAGCAAGGTGTTTCCCCCTTTGTTTATGCGGGTTTCATCGGGTCACATAAAAATAGAACATTGACATATCGTATTCATAATTTTCGCTGCAACTGAATGCCCCCTCTAAAACATTAATTTTTCTTAATATTCGCTTGACATCAAGCGCTTATGTCATAAGATGATAAACAGTATTTGGGCGCTGAAACGAATACCGATTGACGTATGAAAGGAGATCTTGATGGCAACCAAGAAAAAAGCTAAGAAAAAAGCTCCAAAAAGAAAAGTAGCTAAGAAAAAAGCTAAGAAAAAAGCTCCAAAAAGAAAAGTAGCTAAGAAAAAAGCAACAAAGAAAAAAGCTAAAAAGAAAGCTAAAAAGAAAGCTAAAGCTAGAAAAAGATAATCAAGATGGTTTGATTTTCTTCTCAGCTAAAGCTGGTTTTAACAGAAGCACTTTCAATTCAATTTCTAACGTATTAACCCATATCGTTTCAGCGCCCAACCAATACCGTCCGCCCACACAACCATTTGTTATTCCTGCCATTATGGGCCTATCTTGAGATAGGCCGACTTTAGATAAAAAGCTTCGGCAAACGTTACCGGATGATCCAAAGCATGCCCCGTTCTAGCGATCTCTTCATATTTTATTCCTGCAGAACCAATTCCACGATAGACCGCATCATAAAAGTCGTTTTCTGGCACATGCGCCGAACAAGAAGCGGCAAATAGTATCCCCGATGCAACCTCTGCACCCGCTTTAGCCAATTTTGCATAAGCCACTAAAGCCTGGGCTTTATGTTTCTTATTTCTGGCAAACGCAGGCGGATCCAAAATAACCAAGTCAAAAAACTGCTTTTCGGATTTTAACCCAGCCAGTATTTGGAAGGCGTCGCCCTCCTTTTGAGAAAAATTTTGAGCTGGAAATGATTTTCCAGGGAAATTCAATTTCAAGTTTCGCAATGATGTCTCCAATGCAAATGGATTACTGTCCACCTCCACCACCGACCTGCACCCGCCAGCCAAAGCGTATACCGAGAATCCCCCCGAATAACTGAAAACATTCAATACAGATCGGTCTTTAGCCATTTCCCGTATTTTTAACCGATTGTCCCTCTGGTCCAGAAAAAAGCCGGTTTTCTGCCCCTCAACAACATCCACCAAAAACTTCAGCCTATTTTCCTTGAATTGCACCCAGCTTGAGTTCCCGTCTCCAACTAAGATCTGTCCGTCCCGGTAAGCTGAGTGGACCCCAAATGATTTGCTAATGTTACGGGCTAATCGCAAAACCACCTGCCGACTTTTGAATTCCTTCTGAAATAATTCACAGAGTTCATCCAGAAACGGAAACCAACTTGCGGTGTACAGTTTCAGAACCAGGGTGTCCTCATAACGATCCAACACAAGCCCGGGAAGCCCGTCATTTTCACCGTTAATGACGCGATAACCCGTTGTGCCCTGATGTTCCAGCTCCTCCCTGATTATTTTTGCGGACTGCAGACGCTCCAGAAAAAAGCCCGTATTGATTTCCCTTGGTTTTCCCAGGTTCAACACTCTAAAACAAAGATCAGCATCCGGGTCCCACAAACCCAGAGCCAAAAAACGGTTATTGTGATCGTAAATCACTCCCAGGTTTTCTGGCTGACTTTCAAGAATGCGGTTTTGAACCTGGTATTTGAAAACCCAGGGATACCCCTTGCGGATTTTGCCTTGTAGTGTTTTGGATATCTGGATCTTAATCATTTAATGGGCAATTCGCATGTGTGGCAGAGTATCGAGAATCTTGATTTGTCGGGCCTGCACATGTTTTGGGGTGGGTCTTTGCGTCCAATGCCGGGGATTGGGTAAGACAGCCGCCATCCATGCCGACTCAACCGGTGAAAGAAGTTTTGACGAATGCCGGAAATAGGTCTGGGCCGCCTGCTCGCAACCAAAGATACCCTCTCCCCATTCAATCACATTCAAATAGACTTCCAGAATCCTCTGTTTGCTCCAAAAAAATTCAACCAG
Source organism: Nitrospina sp. LS_NOB (assembly GCA_001542995.1). Classification (GTDB taxonomy): domain Bacteria; phylum Nitrospinota; class Nitrospinia; order Nitrospinales; family VA-1; genus LS-NOB. The sequence continues at coordinate 16,987 of LFLA01000012.1, read as the reverse complement.
TACGGTAAAATAACTTTCCAGCAACTTGCGAAACCGGGTTCGGGTTTGCCACAGGAATACATTGCGAGCGGTTTGCATGGAAATCGTACTGGCTCCCACCCTCCGGTCTGTCGTGAGGTTTGTCGTGATCGCATGCTCGATGGCCAGCCAGTCAAACCCATGATGGGCGAAAAATTTCTGGTCCTCAGCAGCTAAGACCGCCTTCATAATATTCGGGGAAATTTTTTCAATGGACCTCCATGAATTCAGATATAGAGGAAGATTCTGCCCACTTTCCACCCAGCGAATCAACATCAGAGGTGTTGTGGGCGGGTTCACAAATCTGTATAGCAGGACAGGGGCAATTGTAAGAGCGACAAAACACAACAAAAGGTCAAAAACAATTTTCCAGACACGAATGCGGATGGGCTTTTTGCCCTTACCTGACTTTCTTTTTTTTTCACAGGTATCCCTTCCCCACTAGGCGTGGAACCAATGCGCAATAGCTTGAATTGGCTGGCAAAAATGCTGGCGGCTGTAGTATCCCCTTCACTTGCCATCATGCCCCGTAGGAGTGGTACTGGCTAGTGGTTAGCTTTCCTTTATCACAGAGCTATAGAGCTTAACAGTTTTTTGGAAGGACTGGTAATGCTGGGGAGGGATATTTCGGGTATAGCTTTTATGGTGCTTGAAGGTGAAGGGATTATAGATGGTTTTCCTATTTTTCCGGTTTTGAATCTCATAATGCAGGTGGGGCGCGAAGGTTCTTCCGGTGTTTCCCGATTCAGCGATCTGCTGGCCCGCCTGGATAGTCTGGCCCCGTTTCACTTTGACCCGGCTCAAGTGGAGGTAGAGAGTTTTTATTCCCAATTTAGGGTGATCGATTTCAACACAATAACCGTTGGCCCGCACATTCCAGTTGGCCCGCGTGACCTTTCCAGCAAATCCTGAATAAATGGGCGTCCCCACCTTGGCTTTAAAATCTGTCCCGGAATGCCCTCCTACCCCTTTGCGAAAATCGCCAGGCAGAGAAGTGATTTCAATATAATGCCGGATGGGGCTCTGGGCTTCGACAATACGTTGGGCAATCTCTTTTCCTTCACTGTCAAAATAGCCTCCATTGCCATGGTCGAACTCATCAAAATAATAGGCCTCAAATGTTTTGCCAAATAACTGACTCTTATAGGAAAGTTTGAGAATTTTAAACTGCTCGGGTCCTTCCAGTTGCTGGTACACCACATCAATAGAGTCGCCGTTTCTCATGCTTTTTTTGATGTCCATGAACCACACCATGAGACGCCCGAGGTGTGCGGAAAGCGCGGCGCAGCCATTTTCCCGGGTTATCATTCTGCACACGGTAAAGTTCAGGGAATTCCGGATTTTAAAATTCAGCGAGTGGATAGCTTCGCTCTCAAGAGCCCTCCCGGATGGAACCGTGAATGACACGGGCTTGATAGTAGCAGGTTGAGGCACTTCCAATACCTCGGACGGTTTGACAGAGATTTGCGATACTATCCCGGTATCCTGCGGCAAAGACGCAACCGCAGCATTATTTTGCTGGTCAAAAAAGAGGAGAAAAATATTCAGTCCCACCGAAACAATGAAGAGAAAAACAAATCCAAAGCGAAATTTATTTTTCCTTTGGATGTGCTGGTCAGAAAGCGAGGAGGCAGGAATGTGCATTTTCTTTCCTTCAGTTAAATGATAAAGTGATTCACAAAATTATCTCGTGGCCCCCCTCTACGGCGAGTAGCCGGGTCGGCCTCAAAACCTGCCTCATTATATAAAACAATGCCAATAAATACAATAGGCTCCACCCCCATCCCCAAAGAATACCAGCCCGATATTCTGTTCCTGGAAGACGGGGTGAGCGAGTATCCTCTGGTGCAAGAAATCCTCTCGCGGCTCCCCGGAGTTCCCCGGCAAACGTTTCAGGATATTTCTCTTCTCACGGAACAGATGAAATCTTCACAGTACGATGTGTTTGGGGAAGGAAAAAAGCATTTGGCGTTATGCCGTTTTAAGGGTTCGTTCCTGAAGAAGTGTCCGGGTATCAGCCCGGGTATGGTGTGTTGCAATTATTATATTGTGAACTTATCGAAAAACTGCATTTACGATTGTTCTTATTGTTTCCTACAGGATTTTTTAGGCAACAACCCCATGCAGGTGGCCTATGTTAATGTTGAAGACCTGCTTGGCGAGTTGGAAGAAGTGTTCACACAATATCCGGATCGCAATTTTCGGGTTGGGACGGGAGAATTGACCGACAGCCTGGCCCTGGATACCATTGTCCCCTACACCGCCACCCTACTCCCCTTTTTCAACCGGCAGTCGAACGCCGTGCTGGAGTTAAAAACTAAGTCAGACCAGATTGCGAATCTATTGAACCATCCCGATCCTACAAATATTATTGTATCTTGGTCACTGAATCCACAAACCATCATTGATCAGGAGGAAAAGGGGACACCGGGGCTAGCCCAGCGGCTTGAATCTGCCCGAGCATGTCTGGATAAAGGCTACCGCATCGGATTTCATTTTGATCCAATCATTTTGATACCAGGTTGGGAGGAGGCCTACCGAGAGCTTGTCAATATTTTATGCGATACCCTACCCATCGATAAGGTGGCGTGGGTGAGCCTGGGAAGCTTTCGATATCGCCCTAGTCTGAAATTGATCATCAAAAACCGCCATCCGGAAACCCGCTTGTTCACCAGCGAACACCTGCCCAGCAAGGATGGCAAGTTCCGCTACCTTCGCCCCTTAAGGAACCAAGCCTACGAAACCATTCGCGGATATCTTATGTCCCGCTCGCAAGAATTAAACATTTATCTTTGTATGGAGACCCGGGAAATCTGGGAAGGCGTAACGGGAAAAACGCCAAGGAGCGATAAAAAACTGGATCAGTTTTTTGACCTTTGACCGAAAATCTTAGAGACGCATGGGCATGACGATGCTCTTATACTGGTCGTCATCCGTCACCGTAAACAGGCAGGAGTGATTTTGATCTTTTAGATTAAGCGTCACCGTATCCCCCTCAATAACATTGAGGATATCCAGAACATATTTTGCGTTAAGCCCGATAGAGACCTCTTCACCCTCATACTCAAGGGACATTTCCTCATGGGCGGTTCCCAGATCCGTATTGTCTGAAATCAGGCTCAAGCTGCCATTCTTGATTTCAAACCGAACCATTTTAGATTTTTCATCCGCCAGCAGAGCCACACGTTTCAACGCATGGGTCAGACCATCCCTATCGGCTTTGGCTTTCAAATGATTGTCTGACGGAATCACTTGCCGATAATTAGGAAATTTTCCGTCTATTTTGCGGGACACAATCACTTGCTTGCCGCAAATAAAAGCCAAGTGATTATCCTGGGAAGAAAATCCAAACGTTGCGTCCTCGTCTTCCATCAACTTCAGCAACTCAGACAACGCTTTCTTAGGCAAAAGAAAACTCAAGACCTCCCCTTTGGCCGCATTTGATTTGACCGGTCGTGAAATCATTGCTAACCGGTGCCCATCCGTGCCTACCAGACTTACGCTGTCGCCTTCCGCTTCCAGCAATAAACCGTTCAACGCCTGACGGGTCTCATCCGGAGAAACCGAGAAAAAGGTTTTGCGAATCATTTCCTTCAAAATTTTGCTGTCAAATTCCAACAGCGGTTTGTCGCTGTATTCGGGCAAAGGAGGAAAATCTTCAGGGGGAAGCCCGGGCAAACGGAATTTGGACTTTCCACACTTTAAAGTAATCCAGTTATTTTCTTCTTTTTTCAGATAGATTTCTTCATCCGGGAGTTCCCGGACAATGTCAAAAAGTTTTCTGGCATTGAGCGTCACAGCACCGGGCGCAGCCACATTCGCTGGATAATGGCCCAAGGTCCCGATTTCCAAATCCGTGGCACGAATGCAGATGGTGTCTTTATCAGCGGAAAGATGTAAGTGAGAAAGAATGGGCATCGCCCCTTTTGGTTCCACGATTCCCTGAACTTTGTGCACCCCGTTCAGCAGAACGTCCCGACTTATTCTGACTTCCATAAAACTCCTTTGAAGGTAGGCAAAAGACCGTTTTCAAGCTTGAAGATTTTTAGCACAATTGCAAAAACCTGTCAAAGAGAAATTACGATTCCACAAAACCATAAATCTTGCAAGGAAAATCGCTGTTAAGACTCTTAACTTGAAGTATTTTAAAAATATTTTTTGTGCTATCAGCGCACACCCTCAGAATCAAAAGGCATTGAAAAAATGTGATATAGCCTGGAAATAATTTTAATTAAAGAAATAGCATATAAATATAGCTTTTTAAATGCTCATAAAATTGCTATATTGCGAAAATATCCAAAAAGCTATTTGTCTTTTCGGAGGGTTTTATGAAAGCTGAGCAAAGATGCTGGTCTCGGGACGAAGGTTGGTCAGGCAATATAATCTCAGGGAATTTAAAAGACGCCCAACTTGTACTGCTCTTTGGCCATCCCTCCAATTTAAAAAATGAAACCCTTTTTAATGACATCCGACAAGCCTACCCCCCACGCCTATATCCTGAGCGGTTCCACCGCAGGAGAAATTTTCAAAACCCGCGTCTATGATAATTCGCTTGTAGCCACGGCGATCTGGTTTGAGAACACGGTCCTTAAACCTGCGCACTTAAAGATCGGAAAGACAGTTTTCCCATTGGAGAGGAACTGGTTGCCGAACTGGAACAGGAAGGGCTACGTCATATCTTCGTTCCTGTTGATGGATTGAATGTGAATGGGTCGGAATTGGTCAAGGGAATGGTTAAACATTTACCAGAAGGAGTAGGAGTTACCGGAGGCCTGACGGGAGATGGGGCAGATTTCAAAGAAACCCTGGTCGGTGCTAACCAGATATCTGAAATTAAAAATGTGGTGGCTATAGGATTTTACGGAACCCGCTTGAAAGTCCATTGTGGTTCCGTCAGTGGTTTTACTCCTTTCGGTCCTGAGCGTAAAATCACCCGATCGGAAAACAATATTCTTTATGAACTGGATGGGAAACCTGCCCTGGAATTATATGAAAAATATCTCGGGGACCGCTATAAAGATTTCCCCACTCAATGCTTCTATTTTCCCCTCTATTATCAAACCTCGAAAATGGAAAAGGGTCTGGTGCGCACGATTTTGGGATTTGACAAAAAATCCGGGAGCATAACATTTGCGGGCGACTTGGAACAGGGAGGTACCGCACGCCTCATGAAAACCAATATTGACAACCTTGTCAGCGGGGCCGAAGAGGCGGCCAAAGTATGCCTGAACGCAGGAACCTCTTTCCCTGACCTGGCAATTCTCATGAGTTGTGTTGGAAGAAAAATTTTGATGAAACAACGGGTGGAAGAAGAAATAGAGGCTGTTGAAGAAATATTCGGGGCCAAAACCAGCTTGGCCGGGTTTTATTCCTACGGTGAGATCGCTCCCATTGATGACTCTGAAAATTCACACTTGCATAATCAAACAATGTCCATCACCACCTTTTCTGAAACTTAATTTTCATCATAATGAAACATAAATTGCTCCTGAGGCAGATCAAAAAGCATCTTGGTGAACTGAAAAATATTCCCCCTCAATGGGAAGACTTCCTCAATGCGGTAGATTGCGCCTACCGTACAAATGATGAAGATTTTGCCTTGCTCGAACACACCATGGATGTGTCCGCCGAAGAGATTGATGAAAAAGGTACGAAGATTGAGTGGCTCTCCCGCCTGCCCAAAGAAAGCCCTCATCCCGTTCTACGTATTTCCAAAGATGGGCAACTGCTTTACTTCAATCAGGCAAGCCTCTCGTTACTACAACTATCGAGCCCACCCAACCCTTGCCGCCTGAATGGCAAAAACTGGCCAGTGATGCGTTTGATCAACACGCCAATAGAACGGTTGAACTGGAGTTTTCCGGGCGTTTTTTTTCTATCACCTTTTCTCCTGTTGACGAGCACAGCTACGTCAATGTCTATGGCTTTGAAATTACAGAACGGAAAATTGCGGAAAACTACCTTCTTGATCATAATAATATTTTGGAAAATCTCGTGGCGGGAAAACCTTTTCAGGAAATTCTGGACGGATTGAGCAAAAGAGTGGATCTGAATAAAATTGCCTGTGAAGTCATAGAAGATCTTGAAACACGGATCCTGGACACCCAAGGGAAAGTCACACACGATTATTTGCCCACTGTTGATGCCGATCCTTTTCAAATGCAGCAACTTTTGCAAAATCTGATTGAAAACGCCTTGAAGTACCACAAACCAGACACCCCTCCCGTTGTCCACTTGACCAGCCAACCCAACGAAAACGAGAGCTGGGATATTTCTGTGTAGGATAATGGGATCGGGCTGGATGAAAAGTTCTCGGAACGGATTTTTATTCCCCTTAAAAGACTGCACGGAAGATCGGCTTACGAAGGAACGGGAATCGGCTTGGCTATCTGCAAGAGGATTGTTTCCCGGCACGGGGGGCAACATATCTGTAAAAAGCCAACTGGGACAAGGAACCGAATTCATCGTCACTCTTCCCAAGCGGCAGCCTGCCCCTCTTTAAAATTTTGTAAAGCAGTCAAGTGGACTTTTTGGAAATTTTCGCCCAGGTATCGCGAAGCGTTACAGTCCTGTTGAAAACTGGAGCTCCAGGAGCGGAGTCCTCTTTATCCACGCAGAAATATCCCAGCCGTAAAAACTGAAACCGGTCGCTCGCTACCGCATCCACTAAAAAGGGTTCAATGAATCCGTCTTTGACAACCTCAAGAGAATCGGGGTTCAAACTTGAACTCAACTCAGGGCATTCTTTTTCGTCTGCAGGATTTTCCTTGAGAAAAAGGTGATTGTATAATCTCACTTCGGCAGGCTGGGCATGGGGCTGAGAGAGCCAATGCAGGGTGCCTTTCACCTTTCGGCCTTCAAGGGAAGAGCCGCTTTTGGTTTCCGGATCATAAGTACAGCGTAACTCCACCACCTCTCCCGTTTTTTCATCCTTGATCACCCGTTCACATTTTATGATGTAGGCATGCTTCAACCGCACCTCCCGCCCCGGAGCGAGGCGGAAAAACTTTTTCGGAGGGTCTTCCATAAAATCATCCCGCTCAATATAAAGAACCCGGGAAAAGGGAATCTTGCGAGATCCGGCGCCGGGGTCTTCGGGATTGTTCTCGGCAATCAGTTCTTCCACCTGATCTTCCGGATAGTTCTCGATCACCACTCTCAGGGGTCGAACCACGGCCATCACCCTAGGCGCCGTTTTATTTAAATCTTCGCGCACGCAATGTTCCAGCAAGGCAAAGTCTATCGTGCTGTTACTTTTAGCCACTCCGATACGTTCACAAAAATCCCGAATGGCTGCAGGCGGGTAGCCTCTGCGGCGCATGCCCGATAAAGTCGGCATACGTGGATCGTTCCACCCACTCACATGCCCTTCCTGTACCAACTGTAAAAGTTTGCGCTTGCTCAATACTGTGTAATTCAGGTTGAGACGGGCAAATTCTATTTGCTGGGGACGGTAAATATCCAGCTCTTTCAGGAACCAGTCATAAAGAGGGCGGTGATCCTCAAATTCCAGAGTACAAATTGAGTGGGTGATCTGCTCCAGCGAATCCGATTGGCCGTGCGTGAAATCATACATGGGATAAATACACCATTTGTCGCCGGTACGGTGATGAACCGCTTTTAAAACCCGGTACAACACTGGGTCTCGCAAATTCAGGTTGCCCGATGTCATGTCGATTTTGGCCCGCAAAACCCTTTCGCCTTCCGCAAACTTGCCGGCCTGCATGCGTTCAAACAATTCCAGGTTTTCTTCCACCGACCTGTCACGGTGAGGACTGTTCCGTCCCGGCTCGGTAAGCGTGCCGCGGTATTCACGAATTTGCTCGGGGCTCAACGCATCTACATAAGCTTTGCCTTTCTCGATCAACCGAACCGCATACTGGTAAAGCTGGTCAAAGTATTCTGAGGAATAATACAATCGGTCGCCCCAGTCAAACCCCAACCATCGCACGTCCTCCAAAATAGCTTTGACATATTCTTCCTCTTCCTTACTAGGGTTGGTGTCATCAAATCTAAGATTACATTTTCCCGAATATTGCGCAGCCAGCCCGAAGTTCAAGCAAATGGACTTGGCATGACCAATATGCAGATAGCCATTAGGCTCAGGGGGAAAGCGGGTATGGACCCGCCCATCAAACTTGAGCGTGTTTAGATCTTCCTCGATAATATCCTGGATAAAATGAGTCGAGGATTCAGAATCTTCCGTTTGCAAAATCTTTTCTCCTTACCAGCGTGACGCTGGACTCAATGAGAAATAACCTTATCTGGCGAGCCAAAGCATTATCTCGGCTTGATGAATTCTTGCCCACTAAGACCTTTTAAGGTAAAAGTAGTTCTTCTCTAAATGCCAGATAATACGTTTGAATGGTCAGTAATCGCAAATTTATAATTCTCCTGATTTTTATGATCGTGGTAGCGTCCAGCTTCTGGCTTGTTTCACGCTATCCGGCTTTGGACAGCAAGGCCGCCCTCTCTGGCATGGCGGCCTTTGAAGACCCGCTCACCCACGAAGCCCACTTTCACGCTCCCCGGCAGGCGAACTTTGTCGCACGTGTGGCCTATACCGCTCTCAACTGGTACGAAACCAACTGGCGCGGAATGGCCTTTGGCTTGGTTCTCGCAGCAGGATTCTATACCCTCCTCAAATATACCCCGCGCCAGTCTTCGGACCGGCGCTTTCGCAACAGTTTCATGGGAATGTTTGTCGGCACCCCGCTCGGGGTCTGTGTCAACTGCGTCGCGCCAATCGCCAAAGGCATGTATGAAGGTGGTAGCAAAATGGAAACGGCCCTGGCTGTCATGTTCAGTTCCCCCACCCTGAACATCGTTGTCCTCACCATGCTGTTCTCGATTTTCCCTTTTTACATGGCATTGATGAAACTGCTGGCGACTTTTATTTTGATCCTTATTATTGTTCCGCTGATTTCGGAGAAGACCCGAACCGCGCCGGAAAAACAGGTCCTGGAAGTCGATCCTGCCACAACCTGCGATCTCAACTCCGATCAAGAATCCTGGACGATGGCTTTCAAATCGACAAACCGGGATTACTGGAAAAGTTTTGGCTACATCTTTACCCGCACCGTCCCGCTGATGTTGCTGGCCGGAGTGTTCGGGGCGCTGGCCAGCCATCTATGGAGCTTTGACAAGTTGATCGGAATGCCGGTCAATCTAGCCAACCTCAGCTTACTCTCCTTTATGGGAACGCTGATGCCTCTGCCTATCGCCTTCGACCTGATGCTGGCACAGGCCATGATGATGTCGGGACTCTCCCCCGCCTTCGTCACCACGCTGGTGTTCACCTTCGGAACATTCAGCATCTATTCCGCCCTGATCGTCTACCGCACTTTCTCTTTTTTCCTGGCGGTAAAATTGTTTGTGATCGTCTTTGCCCTCGGTATCGGCCTGGGATATGCCTCGAACAGTTTGCTGGAATACCGCCATGTAGAATGGCTGGTACAGTATGACAGGATTATTGAAGCGCCCGAAAACGAGTCCGGCACCAAGTCACCCAAGGCAGAACCGGTCGTTCCCGAGAAAATTTATTCTCCTGTACCGATGACCCGACATACCGCCCCCATCATTCTCAGGCAGGAAAATCTGGAAGTCCATGCCGTAGCCCACACACCCCGCAACAAACAAACCGGCAAACCGTTCACACAACGGATAGGAACGGAGCTGGGGATCACTTATTCCAATTCTCTGACACCGAAAATATTTCTCGACCCATTGTTTTTCGGCCGGGGCATTGCCTCCGGGGATTTCAATCTCGATGGCTGGCCCGATATCGCCGTGGCCACTGATAACGGATTCGAGCTCTACCAGAACATGAATGGAATCCGTTTCAAAAAGATATTCAGCGGCATCGAAACATTAAACGGAAAACAGGCGATCAACATCGCTCTGGTAGACTTGAATAATGACGGCTGGCTCGATATTTTTCTCACCACTTTTAATGCAGGGAACTTTGTCATTCTCAATCCCTTGCCCGACGAAGGCCGGGTGACCGTTCTGCCCGTTCCCAACGGAAGAGCTCTGCTGACCAGTGCCTCGGCCTTCGCCGACCTCAACCACGATGGGTTCCCCGATATCGTCAACGGCAATTATTTTTTAGGCATATTCACCCGTACCCCGGTTAAACAAGCGGTCAACCAATGGGTTCTCAATCACAATCTGGAATTCAAATTGCAGACCCTTGAGGGAATCCCCGGACAAACTCACAGTGTCCTGCTATCAGATATCAACGCCGATGGCCACGCCGATCTCATGATCGCTAACGACTATCGGGTTGCGGACACTTATTATTTCGGAACTTCTAGTGCAGGGTTCAAAAAAATCCGCCAACAGGACAAGGTCGTCCCCTTGACCACGCAGAACACTATGAGTATCGATACCGGCGATTTTAACAATGACCTGATCCCGGATATTTATCTCGCCAATATCGGGATGTCACGCGGGCTGGATGTCGTCTCCAATATTTTTGGCGCTACCATGCAGGAGGTAGGACTGGAATTTTGCGATACCGGCAAAAGCGTGCTCGACCGCGAGACCTGCCACCAGTTCAACCAACTGACCACTGTGTTGAATCCGGAAAAGCAGGATATCACCGAACACTGCACCCGGCTGGAGGATCCACAATGGATTAAAGAATGCATGGTCACACGCATGATCCTCGTGGCGTCGAGCAGGAAATCCGCTTCCCTCTGCGATAAAATTTTGGATCCGTTTACTCTTAATCGAACTTATTGCCAAAAATTTTTCCAGGCCGAGCATGTTGAAATTTCCCGAGAAGATGAAATTCCCATGCAGACCCAGTTCAACCTGCTGTTATCCGGTCAAGCAGATCGCACTTTCAAGGATGTCTCTGAGCAAACAAAAATCTCCACCGCCGAGTGGAGCTGGAACGCCCGGTTCGCCGACCTGGATAACGATGAATGGCAAGACCTTTATGTGGTCAACGGTGTGCCCATCACGCAGGAGTTTGCCTCGAATAACTTTTTCCACAACCAGAACGGTCAGTCTTTCACCCAGGCCCAGGAAGAGTTCGGACTCGACGACCGCGATCACAGCTCTTCTTACACCTACATCGACATCGATCGGGATGGCGATCTCGACATTATCGCCAACACTTTATATGGAGCGTTCAAGGTCTATACCAATAACAATACCCAGGGGAACAGCGTCACGATCAAGCTAATCGATGAACAGGGAAATCGGTTCTGCCTCGGTTGCACCCTCATTATCCGCTATGGGCCGGATGGCAAACGCCACCAGATGCGCGAGATCAAAACCGGCGGTGGGTTCCATTCCTACGACGCTCCCGTCGCCCATTTCGGTCTGGGGAAATATAAAACTATCCAACAAATAGAAATAACCTGGTCCACCGGAGAAACTTCCAAATTACAACATGAGTTTTTAGCCAACCACGAATACACCATTCATCGCCACTAGACGTGTGGCCCGGCGAACCTCCGGTGGCAATATGCAATAGCTTTTTCTGGCCAGCAAAGAGTTATCTCGGCCCAATATGTTTTTGCTATATTCCCTCCCACGGGAGTGGGTTGCCCCCGGCGGCTCGCCGGACAGAGAACCTCCGCAGGTAAATGGCATAGCTCATTCAGGCAAGACAACTCGTTGCTAGCCAATGAAAAATTTTGCCAGTTGGCCCCACGCCTAGTGGGTGGTACAATTTCGGCGGGGAAAACAGTGGAGACATTTTAGAGCATGTCACTTTGGTTAATAGTGGGTTTTGGCGGATTTATCGGGGCGATTTTACGCTACTGGGTCAGTGGGTGGATTCAGAGTGGATTCGTCACCTTCCCTTTTGGTACTCTCGGGGTGAACTTCATTGGCAGTCTGCTGCTGGCGCTGGTCATGTACGCCTCTGAATACCGGGGCCTTTTTGGCGAAGAAGCACGGGTGTTCCTGACCATCGGTGTTCTCGGTTCGTTCACCACCATGTCGACCCTCAGCTATGAGTCGATGAAGCTTTTAGAACAAGACCAGCATATGCTGTTTGGGCTCAACCTGGTGGAATCTGCCACGCTCTGCCTGCTGGCCGTTTACATGGGAAAAGTTTTGATCACCGTTATAGGACTTAAATAAAATGAAAAAAGAATCCGATACTGTTCTTCTTAGAATTTTTATCGGCGAGTCCGACAAATATGAGGGCGTACCGCTTTCCAAATATCTGGTGGAATTTTTCAAGAATGAAGGGCTGGCTGGAGCCACTGTTTTAAGAGGGATCAGCGGATTCGGGAAATCCAGCAAACTGCACACGACATCCATACTAAGATTATCCGATGACCTGCCGATCGTGGTGGAAGTGGTGGACCGGAAAGAAAATATCGAACGCGTCAAACCGAAACTGGACGACGTGATCGAAGAAGGACTGATCACCGAAGAAGAAGTCAAAATCATCCTCTACGAAGGCCTCCAGCGTGACGCTGGACCCAATGAGAAACAATTTTTATGTTAGCAAAGAGTTCTCTTGGCTTAAAAAAAACTCCTCTATTAGAAAAGTACCCGTACCGGGCATGAGGGCAAACGAAAACATATCACAAGAGGTTGGGGCGGGCTAAAAATATTTACTTTGATAAATCGCTATAAATTTTGATTTTGTGTGCGCCTGTAGCTCAGCTGGATAGAGCAACGGACTTCTAATCCGTAGGTCGTAGGTTCGAGTCCTACCAGGCGTACCACTAAATTACAACGATTGTCTGAACCCAGGAAAAATTAATTTCCCAATGGAAAATTCCGGTTAACTCTAAATTGAGGTTATACCCATGAAGCGCATGATTGGCATAGGCGGTGGTTTACTGGCTTTAATCGCTATCGCGGTATTTTTCTTATACTCATCGCTAGATACGATTATCACCAGCACCGTTGAAAAATTCGGTTCGGAAATCACCCAAACCCGGGTCACCCTGAGAGAAACAAAAATTTCGCCCACCGATGGCAAGGGGGCTCTGCGCGGATTCAGAATGACCAATCCGGCAAACTTTAAAACCGAAAGTTCTGTCGAGTTTGATGAAATCAGCATGACGTTGGACATCAAAACGATTACTGAAGACACAATAGTCGTCAAAGATATAACCATTTCCGGCCCCAGGATCACTTACGAACACAGTTCCGGTGGCAGCAATATTGATGTGATCATGAGAAATGTGGGCTCTTATCTGGGAACGGGATCCAAAGAGAAAAAATCTGGCAGCAAAAAGCTCATCATCGAAAAACTATCCATCCTCAACGGCAAAGCCAATGTCAGCGCCGCGATTCTGCAAGGCAAAACCATATCGGTAAATATTCCCAATATTATTTTGAAAGACATTGGCAAAAGCAAAGGTGGCGCAACACCGGGAGAAGTGGTCAACAAAGTAATGGCCGCCCTGCAAAAAAATATTAATGGAGCGGTCACACCCCTGAATCTGGATCAGGTTAAAGAGGTGGTGGGTTCCGTTGTTTCAGGAGCCAAGGATATGCTGGAGAAAGGTACCTCTGGGGTTAAAGACATGCTGGAAAAAGGCGCGACCCAAGATATGATTGAAAGCGGTAAGAACATGATTGAAAACAGCAAAGATTTAGTTGGAAAAAACCCGGTCGGTGATGCCATGAAAGGACTCTTTGGAAATTGAGCGGAGTACCTTCGCAGGCCAGTACCCCGTCGGGGCACAAACTTTATGGAAGGATATTACGTCTAACAGCTCAATGGGATATTGCCTTTTCCCCCGGGCGAGGCCCGGCGGCTAGTGAGCGGGCAAGCTCCAGGTTTTTTCGCGCATCGGTATAGTCCGGGTCAATATTTATAGCCCTTTCAAAATGCGGTATGGCTTCTTCAAACCTGCCTTGTCCGGCCAAGGCGCTGCCCAGATTGTTATGGGCTTTGGCAAAATCGGGATCAAAGCTTATCGCCTGATGGTAAAGGTCGGCAGCCCCATAAAAATCGCCCTGCTGGTTCAACAGTCCCGCTAGGTTATTAAGTGCCAGGATAAAGTTGGGCTCAATCTGCAAAGCTTTCCGGTATTGCCCGATAGCCTCTTCGAGTTGTCCCTGCCGAGCCAGCGTGCCTGCCCAAGACCATGGTAGATCATGACAAAGTTGGGGCTCTCAATTTCGTTCACGGCAATGGCATGTTCAAAAAGCGTGATGCTGTTTTTCCAGTGCCCCACCTGAACCCAGGTTAACGCCATAAGAACGGGAATGAATACCCCCGCCAGGATGGGCAGAAGTTTTTGCTTTTCATTTTTCATCACATCTCCAATTCCCCAGGCGATGGCGATAAAAATACCTATCTGGGGAATATACATATATCGGTCAGCCATGGCCTGATCACCCACCTGTACTATACCGATCACCGGCACTAGCGTTCCCAGAAACCAGAACCACCCCACCGCCAGATAAGGCGCGTTTCGGACTTTTCTCACCACCCAGATAGTTACCCCTAACAGCACCAGGCCGCACACCAGAGCTTTCCAGATTGGCAATGCATTTCCCAAGTGAGGATAAAGGATCGAAAGTTCCCGAGGCCACACCATTTTCTCTAGATATTCCAGATACGAAACCAGAGCGTTGGCAATACTGGAGTAAAGGGAACAAAACTCGGTGGATCGCATGGCATCCCCGCTTTTTTGTACAATGTAGTGGTGACGCTCGCCACGGCTACCAATATGAAAAGGGGGGTTTTCTCCAGAACTAACTGCGTTAGTGTTTTATTTTTATGGTCTATCGGTACTGTACTTGTGGCAACGTCTCTCCAACCCCATCGTTTCAAGGGCCAAAAGTCCAGCAGGATCAGCGCAAAGGGCAAAGTCACCAGCATGGGTTTTGCCATCAGGCCGAGAGCCAGAAACAACACCACAAGCAGATAGGTCCCAAATTTTTTCTTTTCCACATACCCGGCATAGGCCCATAGGGTCAGGAACCAGAAAAAGTGCTGAGTACGTTTTTACGTTCCGCAATCTATGCCACCGATTCGACATTTATAGGGTGAAGAGCAAACAGAACCGCGACCAGTCCGCTTCGCCAAATCGCTCCGGTCATTTTCAGCAGAACGCCGAATAATAAAAGGGTGTTGGCAATATGAAAAAGTAAATTGGTCAGGTGATGACCGAAAGGATCCAATCCATAGATTTCGGTGTCAAGCATATGCGACAACCAGGTTATCGGATGCCAGTTCGAGGCGAAAGATGTGGTGAAGGCTCAGATCACACCTTCGCGGGTCAACCCTTTTTTGACATGTGTGTTCTCGATGACATAGTGGTAATCGTCAAATTTCAGAAACCCGTGGTCCAACACCTGCCAGTAAGACAAGCAGGTTACCACCGCCAGAAATAGACTGATGCCAATTCGCATAAGGTTTACCGCCTTCACCCAAAACTCACCCGAAACACGGATTATGATCGTTTTTTATAAATAAGAAGAAAATGGTCGGACTGGGGAAGATAATCCCTCGCCTGCTCGCCCCATTTATAAAGTGTCTCCTTGTCGGAAAGGATATCTACCATTCCGGCGACCTCATACCTGCTGTTCACATAACCCTGAGCCCAGTCCATCAACAGGGTTTGTGAATTTGAATCGAACAACCAGGATGTGTAAATATTTGCTATCACGAAAAATTCGGGCCGGGAAACTTGTATCTCCCGAATCATCTCTGTCTGCATATGGTGGGCGTAGGAATGTTGTTCCCCCAGGGGATACATATAAAGATGCCGCGTCGCAGATTTTCTTTTTGAATAAAATAAGATCTGCGGTTCCGATCCAAGAATGGCGACTCTGTCATCTTTTTGTGAATGGTCGCGAATGTATTTAGCGATCTCAAGAGATTCCGGAAAAGGATTCAGATAGTATATCGATCGGGTCGCTTCGGTGACCGGGAGGGTGAAGAAAAAATCCTTATTACTCAATATAGGGAACCCCAGAACCATAGTCAGGATTCCCACAGGGATTGCGGTTTTAATCCCGGCAAACCTCAGGCTCTCGAAGCCTGCGCCCGCAAGCAGAGAAACGGCGGGCATCCATAACAAAAAATAATGTGGCCTGAAATAGAGCCCAGGAGTCACCGCTAGAAATGAACACACAAAGAATCCAATCAAGAATTTGTATTCCAGCCTGACATCCTTTCTCCAGCCTATCGATGCCAGTCCCAACAAAGCTAACAACAGGATCGGAAAATTGGACTCTAAAATTTGTTCGAAAACATATTTGAAATTTTCAAAACCCTGGTCTAGCGAAATCCTGGAAACGTATTCCAAAGGGTAAAGAAATGTGCAGAACCAGAAATCAGAAGAATTTCCGGTAACCTGGTAGAGTAATGCCGAAAGAGCCACCGGTGCTAACCCGCCTGCCGCAAACAACCCAAGAGTCAGACGGGGTTTTTAAAAAGGTTGGGTAGTAACTCTGTAACTCAGATAAACCGCGCCAAAAAGGCAAAAAAAGACAGCATGCTGCTTTATCAGCAGAGCAAACCCCAACAGAAGTCCGCTTAAGAAAAACTGTGCGGGTTGATCCTGAGCTACCCGCAATAGAAAAATCCCGCCGATGGCAAAAAGCAGGCAAAGTGTTCCGAATTTGCCCAAAAACCTTGAAGGAATGGAGTCAAAGTTAAAACACAAAAGCTAACCCCTGCCACAATACCCGCAGACAGGCTCAATAAATTTCTCCCCAGTAAAAACAGAAGAAACGCCGTGGCAAGGTTTACAAATAACAAGGACAAATGAATGGCGACAGGGGTCTGGCCAAAAATTGCCAGAACTGCGGCATACACTAAAAAGATGCCGGGGAATTTCATGCTGTGGGCTTCGGTATAAGGCAGGACTCCTTGAAGCAACTGCTGGGCCATATACGCATATTCCCACTTTTTCCTCACTATTAAAACCTCATTTTTTTAGGAATTTAGATTTTGGGGCTGTCGTAGATTAGGTTATAAATCACACCATTTTTTAAGGGTGTTGTATTGTTGTTTATGAGAGCCATA
>LFLA01000015.1 GCA_001542995.1 Nitrospina sp. LS_NOB | reverse complement strand
AGAAAAACCATATCAATGGCATTGAGAATTTTTGGAACCAGGCAAAGAGGGTGCTTAGAAAGTATAATGGAATCCCTGCCAAAAATTTCTATCTGTTCTTAAAGGAATGTGAGTTCAGGTTTAATTATGGCTCTCATAAACAACAATACAACACCCTAGCCCCTAAAATTATTTTGAGGAATTGGCGATCAAATAGCTTTCAGCTTGTTTGTACCTTTCAGGGTCATCAATATCGATCCAAAACATGCCATCGACCGGCATGGTGCGCACCCGACCTTCCCGGGCCATAATACGAACCCCCCCGGATAGTGAGTCGTCCCCAGAGTCCCGTAAAGATTGCTCCAAGGCCGAAAACAAAGTCGGATTACAAAGAAAGATTCCCGTATCAAAACAGTTGTATTCCTCAATCCCCTTACCTATGTTCTGAATCAGGCCCTTATCTGCCATCACCCGAGTCACATCATCCAGATCAACCATGGGGTTTTTCAGATCCTGATCCACCGCCAAAACGATTTCATCATCCGCCAAGGGATAGTCGATCATTTTGCGAGCAATGCCAGGATCAAAAAGATGGTCTCCCATCAACAGGAAAAAAGGCTCCTTTAAAAATTCCTTTGCTTTAAGTACCGACAAGCCGTTGGCCTTTTCCCAATCGTCATTTTCGATCACCGTAACAGGCACATCAATTTTGCCAGCTAAATCTTCAAGAAAAGCGCGAACCTGATCCCCTCAATATCCCACCACGGCATAAAACCCATCCACTCCCGCCTCCAAAGCAGAACGAATGACCCGTTCAACAAGAGGAACATCCAAAAGGGAAGCCAGCGGCTTACTATCAGACAGAGATTTTAAGCGACTCCCTTTTCCAGCAACAATGATCAAACATTTCATAATACTAACGACCCATTTCAGCGAAAAAAATTTCTGTCAAAACCAAAAACATCCTAGTTCGAATCTTCCTGAGCGACTTTAACCAGATCAAAAGGCTTTTGTGAATATTCCAGGCCTATGGAAAACCCCCAAACCAACCAGACGATTTCCCGAACCCTCCTGATGAGAGCCGCAGCAACACCCAATGCAGGTTGACCCGCTATCGCCTCCGTTGCGATCATGAAAACAGCTTCCGTACTGCCTAGCCCAGAAGGAATAAAAAATGTGCCTGCCCGAACCAGTTCAATGAGTGTTTCCAGAATTATGGCCTCAACAATTGTAATAGGATGGCCTAAAAGATAAAAAATGACGAATATTTCCAAGGCACCCAAATACCAGTTAACAAGATTCAAAAATAGCGCGGAGATGAAGCGTCTCTTTTCACAGGTATAAAATTGCACCAGCCGTTCATCCATATCATGGATTTGGTGGAGAAATTTTTCCAGCCGTTGGCCAAACTTTCTCTGGCTAAGCCAAGTACCGGTCAATGATGTGATCTTGTAACGCTGAACGATGTAAAACAAAAATATTCCAAGAGTGATTGCACCCAAGCTAAGAACTGCGAAGAGATGAAAGCTCTCAGGAAGGTCTGAACCCAGGATTATAAGGAAAACACCCGTTGCCGCAAATATAACCAGGGAGATCATATGGGTGGATTCGGCAAGGATCATCGATGCTGTTCCTTCCCGGTAGCGGATTCCATAATGATGCTTGAGAATATAGCCTTTGATAGGCACTCCTCCCCAGGAGCTGAAAGGCATCACTTTGGAAAAAGCCGAACCCACCATGCGAACCTTCCAAAGGTCATACAACCATCGTTTAGTGAATTGCGTGCCGGGCAAAGTAAACTGCCATGCAAAGGTGTCCACCATAAAGGCTATTTTATAAACGACCAATACAACCAGAATGCCCCAGCCTATTTCTTTTAACTGGGACCAAACCAAAGCAAGGTCTGTATGGTTCAATACAAAAACAAGCAGACCAATACCTATTAGTAAATAAAGAATTTTCAAAGGTTTCATAGCTATCACACGTGCCAACGACGCGCGCTGCGGGTGAACTGCAGGCACCAATAGACCTGGGCACCAATGGCAGCAGGAGGGAGAATATACCAGAGCACATCTCCCATACTCAAAAATAATACGATGAAGCAAAAATCACTACGGACAGTGCGCACATTAAGTACAAATCGATCCATTTTGGTGTCGTCATCCTTCTTCATCGCATCTTCAGGAGGACGCTGACTGGCATGCAGTTTGGTTCTGTTCTGGTAAAGTTCCAGACCATGATTGATAGAGCCACCCACAGCCGCCGCAATACCTGTCCAAAACCACCATTTTTGTCCTGTCACCGAGGCCGCCCCCCAACCCAAACACACAAAGAAGAAATTATTGACAGCCCAATCGACGAAAGTGTCAAACCTCATTCCAAAATGGCTAGACATATTCTTGAAGCGGGCAATCTCACCATCGCAGTTGTCGAGCACATAACAAACAAAAAACAAAAATGCACCAATGAGTGTCCAGGTATAGGTTCCAAACAAACAAGCGATTCCGGCGGCCAGGCCGAACAGCAGAGACAAGGCGGTGATCTGGTTCGGCGTGATCGGTGTATGTATTAATAGTAGGTTAAGCCAATAGGAGCAATGCCGGATCAATGGCGACCATGCCTTGGGCGGCTTCAACCTTTGCCCAGGTGGGTTCTTAGAGGGTTCAGAAATGATAATTGCTATCCGGTTGGAATTGTTTGATGTTCAAAAATTGCGAACCAGGAAAACTTTAAATCTAAGAAGCGAAGTTCCCCTCTTGACCAAAACCCGAAAACTCATGGTTTTTCAGCCCGATCAAACCTTACTTTCAAGGCCCTCGTTTTGCAATGAAAAATTCCAGCCGAATGTTTGCCTAAACCTATATTCCCCATTATCTGCTCTGTTCATAACTAAACATTTTCTTCTTCAATGGAAATATGAGTTAAGGGGGTTTATTTCAAGAGCTTGAAGTTATTATGCTGCTTGACCTTTTGTCGTATTTCCTTAAACCTATGAATTTTAAAGCTAAACTTCACCCTTTTTGAGGCTCAAAATTGCCGATTTTTCATTGACTTTCCCCAACCTATCCCCTATGTTTAAATTAAGTCTTCAGGAGTAACCCAATGTCCCTCTCGCTGCAATTTCATCTTCATTTCCCGAACGTGAAACGATGATACTATTAGGGCTTGATGCCTCCACGCCTAAAGGAAGTGTTGCTCTTCTGGATGGCGAACGCATCATTGCCGAGTCTGTCAGTTCTTCAGCATTTTCCGACCAGCTTCTGGTCATGGTGGATGAAGTTTTGGGGAAATTGGAGGGGGGACTCGATAAAGTGGATGGGTTCTGCGTCACAACAGGTCCCGGTTCTTTTACCGGACTCCGGGTTGGCGTCAGCCTGATAAAAGGTTTGGTACTAGCCACAGAAAAGCCTTTCTGGGGAATCAACACGCTGGAAGCATATGCGAATTTAGTCAAACCCATTTCCCAACCGATTTGCCCAATCCTGGATGCTAGAAAGAAAGAAGTTTATACCGCGAAGTTTAAATATACAGGTGAACAATTAGTCAGGGAGACCCCGGACCAAGCCGTTTCTCCCCAGGAATTATGTGACCTGACCCATGAACCCACTGTCTTTTTAGGGAGTGGGTTAGAACCCTATGGAGAAACCCTTTCCTCACAGTTGGGAGACAGGTTTATCGATCAAGCTCCGATCAAAAACCAAACAGTTGCCGCTAGCGCAGCGCAACTTGCCTTCAATCAATTCGGGGCAAATCCCTGTTTTGATCTTGACGCCTTGACCATCCATTATGTAAGGAAATCGGAAGCAGAATTAAACCGCAAAATATTTAATCAGGAGGTTGTAAAGCATGGACATTAATCCCGCTTTGCTTGAAAAAGTCAAACAAAAAAATAGCGAATTTCGTGAGCTCTATGAAGAACACACTACCCTCAAATTAAAAGTTGAGGAATTCAACAAAATGAAGCTCATCACTCCCGAACAGGAACTCGAAAAGAAAAAACACCAGAAACAAAAACTAAGCCTCAAAGATCGCATGGAGAAAATTTTAAGTCTCTATGAAGAGACAATTCACTGAAGAGACAATTCACTAACAACTATTAGCCCACCTAGACACCACAAATTTATGAAAAAAAACTGATCGCCTTGATCGAGGAGAAAGGCGATCTCCCGCCTCTTCCCGATATCCTCATGAACCTGGAAAATAAAATCAATGACCCGGACTGCGATATTGTGGAAGTCTCCGGCATCATTGAGTCGGAACCCGTTTTGTCCGGCCGACTGATCCAACTCGCAAACAGCGTCCTGTTTGGAGGCGGGCGGGAAAAAACCGAAGACCTCAATGACGCCGTTATGAGACTGGGCGTAAAGATGGTGCTGGATATTGTCTACACCGTAAAACTCCCCGCCCTTTTCAGCAAACCAAAAGGCTTTAATCAAATGCACTTCTGGACTCACTCACTGGGTGTCGCCTATCTCACCCGCTCGTTGGCTCACATGGTCAAAATATCCTATGAAGAAATCGAGTTCGCCTACCTTTGCGGGTTGATGCACGATATCGGAATCATCGTTTTCGACCACCTGATTCCCGATGAATATACTGAATTTCTCAAACAAATAAAATCATCCGACCTCACCTTGGCGGAAAATGAAGCGGGAACTTTCGGCATCACACATGCTGAACTGGGGGCACGGTTCATCGAAAAATGGTGGCCGGTTTCACCGGGACTGGTAGAAGCTATTCGCATCCACCATGATTCAACAGGCGAGGATGGCAACGTGAAGCATATCGCCCATCTTCTCGCCACCGCTAACCTGCTCGCGAACCAGAATGAGTTCAGCAATGGCATTGTCCCGGAAGACACAGCACCTCTCGAATACGGAGTTCTGGATAAACTGGATTTGGATTCCGAAGAACTGGAAATCCTGATTGAGAACACTAAAGAAGGCCTGGAAGCCGCACAATCTATCCTTAAAAGCAACTGATTGCCTTAAGTCACAGCACCTTTCTCAAATCCAACACCGCTTTTCCTTTGAAAGTTTCAACGAGAAGTTGTAACAGAAACTTCAAAGAAACCACTTTTTTGGCAGGCAGGATATCTCCGATCACGCCCACCAGGGTTTCAGCGAGAACCCGATTGGCAGAAAGGCTTTTCATCACACGATTACATAAAACCCGGTTATAAATCAGCCCTTGAAGAATCCGGCTTAACAAAAACTTACCGCCAAACTCTTGCTTTCGCCTCTCGTCATAAACAGAGAGGAAATTCCTGGAAAAATTTGAATTTTGAAACCCAGAATGAATCACCTCACCTGCTAGCTGAGAGCTTCTCAATGACAGATAAATACCTTCACCGGTAAACGGGTCGATAAAACCCGTCGCGTCCCCGACCAACACCAGTCCGCCACAAGGAACAGGCTTAACCGCAAACGCCAAAGACTCCACCGAACGCACAGGTTCCACCCGCTCCCCACCCTCCAGCATTTTACAGCGACGGGAGTTCTGCATCAGCACACGATGATAAAATGCTTCCGCTCCTCCGCGGAGGGCGAGTTTTCCATCTCCGGTTAAAGTTTTTTGAGTCAGGTCCAAGCTTTTTTCCCGAGCCTCTACCACCAGCACCACATTGGCCCGGCCGTTTCCGACAGAAGATATTCCCGTATAGCCCGGATGGCTGACATGCATATAACAATAGTCATGCGGCAACCGCACGCCCTGCCAATGCGCAGAAAAAGCAATTTTCGAATTACCTTTGGGTTCCCGCTTTAAATTGAATTTCCTCAAAGAGACCGCATTGCGCCCCCCGGCATCCACCACCAGTTTGCCATTCAGGGAAAAGGAGGTTTTCGTTTCATCCCAGCCCTTAACTCCAACAACACATCCATCATCGAAAATGAAATCTGTTATTTTATGCTGCTCAAAAACTTTCACCCCGGCGTTTTGAACCTGCTTCAAAAACAGCGCGTCCAACTGGTAACGCGGCACCGACAAACTGGTCGGACTCAATCCCGTCTCTGTTGACGTCGGATAGTCAATTTCCAACTCAGCACTTTCATAAGACGAGATCGCTACACCTTTTAGCCGTTTAGGCGACAAAGCCTCTATGGAACTGAGCACGCCCAACTGCTCAAGAATAGGGTCGGCACCCGGACTGATGAACTCCCCACACACCTTGTCGCGAGGAAATTTGGCCTGATCGCAAAGCGCCACGTCATAACCACGACGGTTGAGGTCCAACGCCATGGCGCAACCCGCCGGCCCGCCGCCAATGACAATGACATCGTAGGCATTCATGGTCGGTCCTTTCGACTCACCAAAGCAATACGGTAAGGAAAGTGGCGGTGGATTTCAAAAGGATCTATTTCCGCCTCTCGGGCCAACTCACGAAACTCGTCCGGTGTGAAGGCATTCATCACCGAAACCGGCGCATCGTACCGGGTCAACCGGTTGCGGGTAAAGATTCGGGTCAACAGAAAAATCACAGCATGCGCCACCCGACTGCGGTGCAGATCATTGACCACCACCCCCAACCGCCCGGCCTTGTAAATGGCCCGCAAAATCGCCACCGCCTTCTCCCAACTGAAATGATGCAGGGACAAAGAGTTGACCGCCAAATCGAATCCGCCTTCTCGGAATGGTAACGAAAGAATATCGCACTGCACCAACTGGATTTCGGGATAAGAAGCAATCTCCTCCCGCGCCAGTTTCAGCATCTTGGCATTGATATCAATAGCAGTGATATGGATCGGCACCCCCAAACGGCGCGCCAACTGGACCAGCGCCACCGGCTGGTCGGCAGACCCGGTGGCCGCGTCCAGCACCCTGAACGGACGATCAGCTTTGTGAGTTTTTAAGAAAGGCTCCACATGCCGGAGCAGAACCCGGTATCCGCCCAAATAGCGGTTGACCGTGACAACATCCTGCAGACTGTCTCGGACCTCTTCATAAGGAGCTTCGTCCAGGTCCAGCAGTTCATCTCTGAGGTTTCGCGGAGGAAAGAAAAATGATCG
This sequence comes from Nitrospina sp. LS_NOB, assembly GCA_001542995.1. Lineage (GTDB taxonomy): Bacteria > Nitrospinota > Nitrospinia > Nitrospinales > VA-1 > LS-NOB. The sequence goes on along the minus strand of LFLA01000015.1, from coordinate 29,553 downwards.
CATTACAGAGAGCATTCGCCCACTCCTATTGGAGAGAATAAGAATGAGCTTCTAAAGCCGAGATAACTTTTTGCCGGGAAATAAAAGTTTTTGCTAACCGGCCCCACGCCTAGTGGTCTTTGAAGAAGAAGTACGGTTGTCCTGATTGAATTCTATCCTTGGTGATGTCCAGAGCAATTTTTTTGAAGATCCCACGGGTGAGCGGGGTCATGATGAGGAGTCCAATCACATCCGTCACCACGCCGGGAGTGATGAGGAACATGCTGGCCACCCCCATCACCGCGCCGTTCAGGGCCTCGTCACCGGGAGCTTCACGCGACTTGAGTTGTCTCTGCATTTTCTCAAAGACCTCTTTGCCATAACTGCGGCTGACAACAATTCCCACCAGAAACGTGAACATGATCAATGAAACCGTATTGAGAATACTGATCGCGTCGCTCACATATTTCAATCCATAAAGTTCGATCCCTGTGCCCAGGGCAAAAATAGCGGTAATGGGTAAAGACATTTCAAACACCTGTAAATAGTTAAACGAGTAAATATAAAGGCCTTAACCATAGCATGGCCAAAGATTCCCGGAAAGTAAAAATCCGGTAAAGTCCGGAAACTTTTTCTACTCCCGGTTAACATCGATTTATCAAGGAATAAGAAGCTTTCATGAGCATAAACAAGGGTGAAACTCTTCCCATTACCTTATCTTTTAGCTATACCCCCATTGATATTTCTCGTGGTGGAGGATCGGGATGAAACGTTTAATCCAGTCAGGGATCATACTTGGAGCCGGGTTCATGCTGTGGCAGGTGTCTGCCGATGCGCGCTTTCTGGATTTGAAAGAACAGAAACAATCGCCGGTTCCGGAAATAGCCCCCACTCCCGCTCCGACTCTTCCTCCCAATCCCGTTTACAAATCCAAAATCGAACCTCGCGGAATCAGCCTTCAGTTTGAGGACCTGACCCTGCTTGACGTTTTAAGAAATATTCAGGACGAAACCGGGATCTTATTTTCCGTTGACCCTTCTCTTGAGACGGTCCCCTTCAGCGCCCGCATCCAGGCCAATGATTGGGAAGCAGCAGTGCGTGAACTTCTAAAAGGATTCAGCCGGGTAGAAGTCTGGACCGACAACCTGGCCACCAGCAGGATATGGCTTTTATCAGGAGGAAGAAATGTCGAGGCCGCGCAAAACATCCAGCCTCAGGCGAACCGGCAGACAGCGCGCCAGACCAGGCGGGCTTCTAAACCACAACCCCGGCAATCGAAACCGAAGTTCCGGGTAGCACCTGCTCCAAAACCAACAGCCAGCTCCAATATCAGAATTGAAGATCTCCCGCCACATATTCTTTTCGAACCGGGAGTGTTGACCTTCTTCAAATCCAAAGGCATCCAGCTTCCCGACAACGTGAAGAACATGTTCGGTCCCAACCTTGAGGGTTTGCCGGCCAATATGCCAATCTCCCCGCATATCCTGAACGACCCAACCTTTAAACAGTTCCTCGGCTCACAAGGAATCCAGACTCCGCAAGGCTAATCAGAAGTTTTCTCACTGAAATTCTTCAGGTAATCGACAATACGCTCCAGTTTTCCCTCGGTAACGAACTGTTCAACATCCTGTTTATCTGCATTGTCTTTATGATGAAATTTTTTGAAGTCTGCCAAAAACCTTTTTCGATCTGAGTCATTCGCAAAGTTGTACTCCTGTAAGAGTCGCGCACCCTTATTGCCGCCCCTGCCTTTTAAGGAATGGCAGAACAGGCAGTTGTTTTTGAAAACTTCCAATCCCTCTTGGGCCTGCGGCGAATCCCCGGCGATTTTTTCCAGCGGCGTGTAATAGTCGTTCAGCCGGACAAATTTCAGTTCGCGAATATTCGCCGTCATGAAGCGCTCCTGAAACGGCGGTCGTTTTCCATCCGGCACTAAAATGAGGAGCGGATTCAACCAGTCGGGTCTGGAACTTGAGGACGTCAGTTTTATCTTTGTCACGAGGCGCAGATCATAACGATAAACATCATCGAGAGATAAAATCCCCTGATAGTCGTCAAAGCAGTTCAACAACACGGCATCTTCGCCGCGCTTCAAGGCAAACCCTTTCACCAACCGGGAAAAGGATGTGGCCGAAAACCGCGAGTCACTCATGTGCATGGCCCGGTCAAAATATTCGCTGGAAATTTCCCGCGACCCTAATGACTCCAGTTTCGGCGCGGTCCAGATTTCTGAAACCATCCGGCCTGCGGAATCGGCATGAGTAATGCGAAAAATCCTCTGCTCCCCCAGCTCCGGTTTTTCCGGAGTGGAGCAGGCTGAAACCCATATCCCGGTGAGCAGGGCCAAAAACCCGCAAAATATTTGTTTCATTGGGGAAAAACCTCTATGATGGGGAAAAGCGTTTATCAACTGCTGATTTTCATCAGGAAAAGGCCGTCAGGCCCCTAATTTAACATGGAAACGAGCCCCACTTTAGAATTCAGCCCGGAAAAAATGGACTTCCGCGCTTACACAATATCCTGGAACCTCACTAAGCGGTGCAACCTCAATTGTGACCACTGCTATCTTGACGCCGACTTTCGCGGTGGCCTCAAAACCGATGAACTCAACACCGAAGAATGTTTCCGGGTCATCGACCAGATCGCGGAAGTTAATCCTAACGCGTTTCTGATCCTAACCGGTGGCGAGCCACTACTTCGTCCCGACATCTACGAGATCATCCGCTACGCCGCCGACAGAAAATTTATGGTTGTGCTAGGCACCAACGGCACCATGATCAATCGCGTCAACGCCGAAAAAATAAAAGCCGCAGGAGCCCACGGTGTAGGAATCAGTATCGACTCGATGAACCCGGACAAGCATAACAAGTTTCGTGGGGTGGAAAAAGCCTGGGAACTTTCCATGGCGGCCTTCGATATTCTGAACGAAGTGGGCGTCGACTTTCTCGTGCAGATGTCAGTCTCGGATATGAACTATAAGGAAATCCCTGAGGTAGTCGAGTTCACCGAAAAAATTGGTGCCATCGCTTTCAATCTGTATTTTCTGGTCTGCACCGGACGAGGACAAGGCAACACCGATATTTCCAACGCCGCTTATGAAGAAGCTTTGAAAATGTTGTATGAGCAGCAGATGAAATACAAAGGCAAGTTGATGATCAACTCCAAATGCGCCCCGCAGTACAAGCGCGTGGTTTACGAGAATGATCCCGAATCGGTTTACACCCGCACCTATTCCGGCGGGTGTCCGGCGGCCACACATTACAGCCGCATTTCACCGGAAGGCAACCTGACCCCCTGCCCCTTCATCGAAGAGTCAGTGGGCAATTTGAAATCCAGAACCTTTAAAGACCTGTGGGAAAACGCGCCGTTGATGATCAAGTTGCGCGACCGCAAACAACTTGAAGGCAAATGCGGCACCTGTGAATTCTCCACCATGTGTTCCGGCTGTAGGGCACGGGCTTTTGCCGAAACCGGAAACTATATGGACCCGGACCCATCCTGCGATTACGAACCGGGAAAATATGGCGGCAAAGCCATCACCTTAAAAGTCGAAGACACACTTGGACTCGAAGTCGAGTTCCAGATCCAATGGACCCCGGAAGCCAAAGGCCGACTCGACCGAATCCCCTCTTTCGCCCGAGGTATGGTGGTGAAAGGTATCGAGAAATTTGCCGCCGAACGCGACATCCGCCTCATCGACGAAGCAGTGGTGAAAAAGTCACGCGAAGAAATGATCGAGAAACGCGGCGCCATGTTCCCCTTCCTGAAAAAGTTCATAAACTCAGAACAACAATAAACCACTCGGCGTGGGGCCAGCGTGTCGCCCGTGGCCGTGATATTTGTGCTGCCCACTTCCTTAAACTTCATGAGCGTGTGATATTTCCAACCTCGGACTCATTGCCCCGCAAGGGGTAGAACGGGTACTTCCTAAGCTCTCGTGCCCTGAAGGGGTAAAACGCTCCGCGAGTCACTAGCAGATCATACTTTGCCACCGGTGGATCACCGGTTTTTATACAAATCTCCAACACGGAAACCGCTGCGGTCTTCCTGATCGATGCTGCTCTGCCGAGTGTCTTCCACATCGAGTTTGCCAAGAGCTTCCGACACTTCGACCTGGTAGTTTTTGACCTTTCGATAAAGGGGGTGGGTAATATCGAGTTTCAGGTTGGTGAGCGCAGCGGTGAACTCGCCCTTTCCGTCCGGACTCAGCTTGCAGACCAGTTCGCCGGAATTGTCATCGCGGTAAACATCGATCACTTCAAGCGGGGTTTTATTTTTGACCGGGAACCCCATTTCACGGAGCAGGGTCAACACGGCTCCGCGTCCATAAACGCGAAGTGGGAGGTGCGGTAAAAGTTCGTTCAACAAAGACTGTGCGCTCAAAGTCTACTCCTCTCGAAAACAACTCTATTTTAGTCAGTCATTATAACTTTCGAACCCCGAATGGGTAAAGGGAACAATTATCTTCTCTGGCTAGCGAGAGTGCCGGCGACTTGACAAGTTATTGCCAGTCGCCTCCCCGGCGAGGGGGCGGAGAACCTCCGCAGGAAAATTGCAAAAGTTCCCCCTTTAAGCCGAGAGAACTCTTTGCTAGCCAAAGAAAGTGATTGCATACTGGCCCCACGCCTAGTGGAAACATAAATGTTTAAAGGTCTTTCCCTAATTATCCGAAAATAATAATAGGCAAGTCTATTAATAATGAGGGCGCTTATCGTTTCACGTTATTTTCAGCCTGATCCGGACTTAGATTTATTATAGTGAGCATGAGGCCAGTCTCGATGCGTCAAAATTTTGTAATAACTTGACAAACCTCAAGTTAGGGAGAGAAATTATGAGGGAAATGTGTGCCTGTGAATAAAATTTTCCCGGCGATCAATCTGGCTTTTGTCCTCACCAGTGCTCTCCTTGTTACCTTGTCGGTCAAAATCTGGACCCACCCCCTTATCCATCCAGGGTGGATGGTTCCTTGCTGGTGGGATCGCCGAAAAACCTGCAAAAATTAGAAGTTAGCAAGCCGCCTTACAATGCGGGAACGGTATCCCAAGTGGTGCAAGGCAATGTGTTCCGCAAGGAACGCAACCAATACATTCCACCGATAGCACCGGTGCGTCCGGCAGCCTCTAAACCGGCCCTGCCTCCCCCGAACCTGGTTTTGAAGGGGGTTTTGATGTTGGGCGGCACAAAAATTGCTATTTTAGAAGGAAAATATTCCACCCTCGAAGGGGGTAAGGTCATAAAAAAAGCTGTGAAGAAAAAAGGCTATTCCCTGGGACAAATTGTTGGGGATTTTGAATTGACGGAAATTGAAAAGACACGGGTCATTCTGGATGATAAAAAAGGCCGGAAGATTCGACTGCGGTTATCCACTCGTCCAGCAGATAAAGTGATTCACCGCGAGGGGACTTTCTTATTCCAGAAAAACAAGAAATTCGATCCCAGAAAAACCATGGCGGCCGCCACCAAAAATAAACCGATCAGGCCTAAAGCGAAATCGGCAAGCAAGCAAGCTGCATCGGCGCCGGTATTCCGGATCTCTGGCGCACCCAGTCCGGCACCGACATCTGCTCCGGCAGCGGCACCCCGGGTTCATATTTCAGGAAGATAAACGGCTATGTTGGAAAAAATCGATCCAGTAGAACGCATTCTTCTCCGGCACCAGAAGATCACCGAAAAGGCCCTGAGTGAAGTGAAGGCCAACAACTTGCATACTGGGAACTATCTCGGCAAAACCCTGGCCGACCATGGTTATATCCACACGCAAACTTTATTGGAAACCCTGAGTACCGAACTGCGCCTGCCTTATATCAAAAAAGAGAAATACCCAAAATCCGGCTTGCCTGTCCAAGGCATGGCCATTACCGAAACTTTTTTACGAGAGAAGATCGTTTTCCCGTTGCAAATTAAAGGCGATACCCTGATCCTCGCGGTTTATGATCCGTTCGACCTTTACACCATTGAGGATTTAAAAGTCTCTCTGGGGAAAAACATTCGTATTGTTTTAAGCAGTGAACAGGACATTCTGGAATCGATTGAAACTTATTACAGAGAGGAAGGCGGTTCTGCCATGAACCGCATGGTCAACGAGATTCAGGACGATGACCTACATGGGCTGGACTCTCTTGATGAAAGCACCGAACATATTCGAGGCATGGCATCCGAGGCCCCGGTCATCAAACTGGTGAACCATATCATCAGTGAGGCTATCGAAGCCCGCGCCAGTGATATCCATCTGGAGCCCTTTGCGGATGAGTTGCTTCTTCGCTATCGTATTGACGGCATCCTGCATGAGATCGAACCACCGCCCAAACGTTTGAGTTCTGCCATCACCACCCGTATCAAGATCATGTCCAAGCTCGATATCTCGGAGCGAAGGTTGCCGCAGGATGGACGCATCAAGCTTAAAATTCTAGGCAAGGATATCGACATGCGTGTTTCCACCCTGCCCACATTGCATGGGGGGAGAGTGGTCATGAGAATTCTCGACCGGGACAACATAGTTCTCGACCTGAGCCAGATGGGGTTCCCCGAAAAAGAACTCAAGCAGATCGAAGCGTTGATCCAAAAGCCGTATGGAAAACTTCTGGTTACAGGCCCGACCGGTAGTGGCAAAACCACACCCTCTACGCCGCCTTGAACAGAATCAACACACCTGACAAAAAATCATCACCATTGAGGATCCGGTGGAATATCAGATGCGCGGCATCAACCAGATCCATGTCAAATCGCAAATTGGGTTGAACTTTGCCGATGGTTTGCGTTCCATTGTTCGTCAGGATCCCGATGTCATCATGGTCGGTGAGATCCGCTCCGCCATGATTTATCCGGTCGTCCTTCTCCTTGTAGGTGGAGTCGTCGTGATCGTTCTTATCACTTTTGTCGTTCCCCAGTTTGCGAAACTGTTCGAAGACATGGGTGCGGCTCTGCCGCTTCCGACCCAGATTCTGCTGGGGCTCAGCGCCCTGATCACCGACTACTGGCCGATATTGATTTTGGCAACACTGGGGACTGTCGGAACCTTTAAATTCTACACAAAAACCGACAAAGGACAACTTTGGTGGGAAGGTTTGCTTTTGAAACTTCCTCTGTTTGGCCCTTTGATTCGTAAAATCGAGGTATCGCGTTTCACCCTGACCATGTCCGCCCTGCTGAAAAGCGGAGTGCCTGTCTTGGAGGCCATGGGAATCGTCCAGTCCATCCTGATCAACCGGGTTATTTCGGATGCAGTCGGAAAAATTAAACAAGCATTGAAGAGAGGCAAAGGTCTATCGGGTCCGCTTCAGGATGCAGAAGTTTTTCCTCCCATGGCAGTGCAAATGATCACCGTAGGCGAAGCGTCGGGCGCGCTGGACACTATGCTGGCCCGGGTTTCCCATACTTATGATAAGGAAGTCGAGCAGGCGATCAAACAACTTATCTCCCTGATTGAACCTCTTATGATCTTATTAATAGCATTGGTCATCGGGTTCATCGTGGCTTCGATGTTACTCGCTATTATAGGTGCTAACGATATTGCATTTTAACCAACCTCAAGCTAAGAAGGAAAACTATGAAGGGCCAAACACAATCGATCAAACACCTTAACACGGCGGGATTTACTCTTATTGAACTCATGGTGGTAATGGTTATCATCGGCTTATTGGCGGCAGCTGTTGCGCCTAAGATCTTTGGGCGTGTTGATAAAGCCCGACAACAGGATGCCCATGCCCAGATTGAACTTCTTGGCCAGGCTCTGGATCTTTATCGCCTGGAAAAACATAAATACCCCACTACGGATGAGGGTCTTGAAGCCATACGCCCTTACTTGAAAAAAGACCTTCCCAAAGATCCATGGGGAAACGGCTACGTCTATCAATCGCCCGGCAGAGAAGAGCGAAGCTATGACCTGATTTCTTATGGTGCGGACAACACTGAAGGAGGTGAAGAAAACGATAAGGACATCGTTAGCTGGAAGAACTTTGAATAGTAATATTAAAGGGGAAGCCAATGGCTTCACACTTCTGGAACTGGTTCTGGTTTTACTGTTGATGAGCCTGATCGCTGGATTGACTCTCCCCTTCGTAGTATCAACACTGGACCGCATCAAGCTGCAATCCGAGGTTCGCCAGATCGCTTCGGCGCTTCACTTCGCCCGTAGCGAAGCCATATCGAAAAAAACCTTATTCACCTTTAACATTGATATTGATAAAAACCAGTACTGGTTGGCCATCCCAAAACAAGAGGAGGTCACCCAATCAAAACCGGTTGATGAAACGGTCCGAATCCTGGACTACCAGAAGGGGGATGAAACGCTGACAGAGGGAGCCTTCATGATCCTTTTTTATCCTTGAGGCAACTCCAGCGAGTGTACTCTGGCTGCAAATGGTCAGCCCTCTTTCAACACCCGGCTGGTGAATACCGAAGTGGTGCTGAAAGACAACCAGGTTCTGGTCATGGATGGATTGATGCGTACGACCACCACCGACACAACTTCAGGCATTCCTATACTGAAAGACCTCCCCTATATAGGAAAACTGTTTGGTTCCGAGACCACCACCTTTAAAAAGACGGAACTGATGATATTTATCACCCCTCACGTTATCTCCAACTCTGAAGATTCTGAGTTTGTCACCCGCAAATTCAAAAAACGTCTGACCAACCTGAAAAACCTCGACCCCAGAAGAAGCTAGCCTCCAACCCAGGCAAAAACCCCATAAAGTGCTTGAAATCAGGGCTAATCTCAAGCATAGTGGGTGTTCTTTTATTCTATAATTCCCTTTCGTGCGCATTGGTTTCCTGACATGCGCAGGGGCCATTCCAAAGGAAGCGGATTAGAGTGCCAGATTCCCAGGGTTGAAATGATTAAATCCAAATTTGTGAATAGTTTAGAGTTGATCGGTGGCACCCCTTTGGTTAAACTGAACAACGTTATCCCTTCAAATGGCGCCAATATTTTCGCTAAGCTGGAATTCTTCAATCCAGGGGGCAGTGTCAAGGATCGTATCGCACTGGCCATGGTGGAAGATGCAGAAAAAAAGGGCCTGCTGAAACCCGGTTCCACGATCATTGAACCCACAAGTGGAAATACAGGGATCGGCCTCGCTCTGGTGGGTGCCATCAAGGGCTACAATGTCATACTGGTCATGTCTGAGAACATGAGCTCCGAACGAAGGATGATTCTGGAAAGTTTTGGCGCAAAAACTGAATTGAGCCGCGCCGAATTCGGGATGGAAGGCACCATCCAAAGGGCAGAAGAAATGCTGGCTGAAAATCCGGGTTATTTCATGCCCCAGCAGTTCAACAACCCCGCCAACCCGGAAGTGCATCGGCAAACAACCGGGCCGGAAATCGTTGCCGCCATGAATGGTGAATCGGTTGACGGTTTTGTGGCCGGCATTGGAACCGGGGGAACCATCACCGGAGTTGGGGAAGTCTTAAAACAACATTATGAGCAGGTTAAAGTGGTAGGTGTCGAACCGGCAACCTCGGCAGTGTTATCAGGAAAACCACCCGGTCCCCACAAAATCCAGGGAATTGGCGCTGGGTTTAAACCCAATGTCCTGAACTTTGATCTGCTGGATCGTATTTTACCCGTTTCCGATGAAGACGCCTTTCTATTTGCCAAGAGGCTTGGAAAAGAAGAAGGTCTTCTCGCTGGCATTTCTTCCGGAGCCGCATGTTTTGCCGCCAATGAAATGGCCAAAGAGTTAGGCCCCGACAAAAATGTGGTGGTGATTTTGCCAGATACTGGCGAACGCTATCTCAGTTTTAATCAGCACTTCTAAAATAAACAGGATTTTGTTTTCCTGAAAAAAACTAAGGGAATGTTGGAATGGGTTATGTTAAAGGATTAATCTGTAAAGAATGCAAAAAAGAGTATCCCAAAGACCCGATTCACGTTTGTGAATTCTGTTTTGGGCCTCTGGAAGTCGATTACGATTACGAAGCCATCAAAAAGGTCGTGACCAAAAAGTCCATTGAGTCCGGCCCGCCCTCCATGTGGCGCTATGAGGCCCTTTTGCCTCTGGATGAACCCCCCAAAGTAGGTCATCACACCGGTTTCACCCCTTTAATCAGGGCGAAGAACTTGGGCAAGGCATTGGGACTGAAACATCTTTATCTGAAAAACGACTCCGTCAATCATCCCACTTTTTCTTTTAAGGACCGGGTCGTTTCGGTAGCCGTTTCCAAGGCCATAGAGTTTGGGTTCGACACCATCTCCTGCGCCTCAACGGGTAATCTGGCAAACTCGGTGGCCGCCCATGCAGCAGAAGCCGGCCTGAAAAGTTGCATCTTCATTCCTGATGGATTGGAAGCGGGAAAAATTCTCGGGACTTTGATTTACGGAACGCAGTTGATTGCCGTCAAGGGCAGTTATGATGACGTGAACCGGCTTTGCAGTGAAATTGGAGTCAACCATGACTGGGCCTTCGTGAATATTAACATCCGGCCTTATTATGGCGATGGATCTAAATCTTACGGTTATGAAATTGCCGAGCAACTGGGCTGGAAAACACCAGACAATGTTGTGGTTCCCGTGGCAGGCAGTTCGCTGATCACAAAAATATGGAAAGCTTTTCACGAGTTTGAAATGCTGGGGCTGGTCGATAAGGTACAAACCAAAATTTTTGCGGCCCAGGCCACTGGCTGTTCCCCCGTCACCACAGCCATAAAAAATGGCACTGAAAACATCATACCGGTCAAGCCGAATACCATTGCCAAGTCCATCGCCATAGGAAATCCGGCAGATGGTTACTACGGGATCAAAACCGCAAACACCAGCGGTGGCTACGGAGAAGACATCTCTGACGAAGAAGTGGTCACTGCTATGAGACTGCTGGGCGAGACCGAAGGCATATTCACGGAAACTGCGGGAGGCGTTACTGTAGGCGTCACGCAAAAACTGATCCAGCAAGGTCGGATCAAACCAGATGAAGTAACCGTCATTTGTATTACCGGCAACGGATTAAAAACCCAGGAAGCTCTGGCAGGTTGTTTTCCAGCGCCTACGGTGATCGAACCTAAAATAGATAGTTTTGAAGAAATTTTTGCCAACGGTTTAACAGTTTAAAAGGAGCAAAGCATGGCAGTAAAAGTAAGAGTACCCACCCCGTTAATGAAGTTGACCAACAACAAGAGCGAGGTGACGGCAGAAGGCGCCACCATCAGCGAAATTCTCAACAATCTGGAAAGCCAGTTTGCTGGAATTAAAGAGCGCATTTGCGAAGAAAGCGGCGCTCCCCGGCGTTTCATTAATATCTATTTGAACGAAGAAGACATCCGGTTTCTTGAGGGCGAAAGCACCGCTGTTAAAGATGGCGATGAAATCTCCATCATACCGGCAATAGCAGGCGGAACCCACTAGATGATTGATTTTACCGATGAGCAAATAGAACGCTACAGTCGCCACATCATCCTCCCGGAAGTAGGAGGTGAGGGACAAAGCCTCCTTTTAGAATCAAAAGTTCTTTTGGTGGGTGCAGGTGGGCTGGGCTCTCCTGCCGCGTTTTATCTTGCCGCCGCTGGTATCGGCAACATGGGAATCATCGACTTTGATACCGTCGACCTCAGTAATCTGCAGAGGCAGATCATCCATAATACCGAGCGTATCGGCATGCTCAAAACCGAGTCTGCAAAAAAAACTATTTCAGCACTCAACCCGGATGTCAATGTCACGGTTTTTAATGAGAGACTGAATTCGGAAAACATCATGCGCCTGTTCGATGGCTATGATTATATTCTTGATGGCACCGACAATTTTGCCACGCGTTATCTCATCAATGATGCATGTGTGATGACTGGGAAAACCAATATCCATGGCAGTATATTCCGTTTTGAAGGACAGGTAACCGTTTTCAAGTCTGACGAAGGCCCCTGCTACCGTTGCCTCTATCCGGAACCACCCCCACCGGGTCTGGTTCCCAATTGTCAGGAAGGCGGCGTTTTGGGTGTGCTGGCAGGAGTGATCGGAAACCTGCAAGTGGTCGAGACCCTGAAACTGATTCTAGGAAAGGGAGAAACCCTGATCGGTTCTCTGCTTATTTATGACGCACTGAAAACAGAATTCAGGAAACTGAAATTAAAGAAAGATCCGAAGTGCCCTATTTGTAGTGACCAACCCACGATCACCGAATTGATTGACTATGAAGAATTTTGTGGTTTGTCGCGCTGATAAAGAAATTTAAAAAATACCGGTAATTTTTTGCACCGTAACCGGTTTAAAAGATATCTAATATTTGAAATGTCAAAATCGATGAAATTCCCCATTCCCTTTGAGGTTCAGGCACCGACTTGCCCTGTCATCACCGATCAATCGGTGTTAAAGGCGATCGGCAACACTCCTCTGATCCGTATTCATAACTTGGGAAAAGAGTTCAAGGATGTGGATATTTACGCCAAGGCCGAGTGGAAAAACGCCGGCGGTTCAGTAAAATCCCGCCCTGCCCTGAGAATGATCGAAGATGGTGAAAAATCCGGCAAGCTCACCAAAGACAAAATCATCCTCGATTCCACATCCGGCAACACCGGCATCTCCTATGCGCTGATCGGCAAGGTAAAAGGCTATAAAGTCAAACTGGTCATGCCAGCAAATGTCAGCAAAGAACGCAAAGGACTCATGGCCGATTTTTACGGCGCTGAAATTGTGACCTCCAGTCCCTTCGAAGGCTCCGATGGCGCGATCATCATGGCCAAGAAAATCTATGACGAAAATCCGGATATTTACTTCATGCCAGACCAGTACAACAACGACTCCAACTGGCAAGCGCATCAGGAAACCACAGCACAGGAAATTTGGAATCAGACCAATCACCGAGTCACCCATTTTCTGGCGGGTATCGGAACCGGAGGTACCATTATGGGAACCAGCCGGGGCCTGCGCCAACTGAATCCTGATATCAAATGCTACGCAGTGGAACCGGCAGAGTCCCTGCACGGACTGGAAGGCCTCAAACATATGGAGACTTCCATCGTACCCGGAATTTATAAAGAAGAAGAACTGGATGGGAAACTCAGCATCCCGACCGACGAAGCTTACGACATGGTTGAGGTACTGGAAAAACAGGAAGGCATCCTGGTCGGGCATTCTTCTGCCGCTGCCTTGGTGGGAGCCCTAAGGCTCGCCTCGCAGATTAAAAGAGGGGTGATTGTTACCGTGTTCCCCGACAGTTGTGAAAGATGTTACGTTAACTTTGGGCAATTCAAGCAGAATTACGAAACCCACTCCAGCAAACTTCCCAAACCCGACTAACCTATATATTGCATGAGCAAATAAATAAAAAGTGGACTTGATTTTATTGAGCCCCCCTCATCCTAACCTTCTCCCTCCAGGGGAGAAGAAATTTTTTGCTTCCTCTCCCTTGAAAGGAGAGGATTGAGGTGAGGGTGATTTGATAATGTTTCCCATCCTTATTAAATAATACTCATGCTTTCCCGCACCATGCCACGTTTTCAAAAACATATTTTCATCTGTACCAACGAAAGAAAAGCAGATGATGCCAGAGGCTGTTGTCACGCACGCGGTTCCCAAGAGCTTCTGGATTACATGAAAAGCCGTGTCTACGAACTGGGACTGAAAGGAAAAGTACGGGTTAACAAAGCCGGGTGCCTGGATGCCTGCGCCCAAGGGCCATCCATGGTGGTTTATCCCGATGACATCTGGTATTCCCCAAAGACGAAAGAAGACATGGAAGAAATCCTCACCGAACATATCCAGAACAACCGCCCCGTCGACCGGCTAACCCTTCCCTTTAAGGCAAAAAGCTAAAACTCTGCTCGCTTGAAAATCAAGATAAAATCATGCGGCATTTAATGAACCCCTCTGTAAAAAGGAGACCTTTGCATAACCCGAGATTCTTCGCTAAACGCTCAGAATGACACCACAAAAACCCCCGCTGTCGTCATGCTGAGCTTGTCAAAGCATCTTGTTTTGCTGTTTTTTCGACTTATGCAAAGCTCTCTTTAAAAAGAGGGACTGGGGTGATTTATAACTGCTCGTGCAATATGCGGGTTAGCTAATTTCCAGTCTCAATATCACACTAAAATCTGTACGGCACGGAGTTAGTATCAGACATTCGGCACCCCTTGCTTTTTTTTTCTGACGCGCTAGACTATGGGCAACAACAACCTTATGAGTACACACACAATGTCAAAAGTTATTCATACGAAAAAAAGCCAATTACCTCCTGAATGGCAAGAGGGTATTTCTGCTGATCCTGACGAAATACTTGAGGTGCGGATTTTAACCAAGCAAGAAGCTGAAAATGATATGCCGCCGGAGGAGAATTTTCGCCCGGAGTTTATTGAGGAAATGAAGCAGGATGATGAAGATTATAAGGCAGGAAAATATACAGAATACGAAAGCAATAAGGAAATGTTTAAGGATATGTTTAGTAAATAAAAATCCATGTATCGGAGACAGCTTACTGAAAATTTCAAAAAAGATACAAAAAAAATAAAAGGAAATTCCCTCCTCGGCAAACGGCTCCAAAAAAAGATGGTGGAAGTTTTAGAAAACCCCCACCACTATAAACCCCTACGAAATGTTTTGAAAAATCGTCGGCGAGTGCATATCGATAGCTTCGTGTTGATTTTTGAATTAAATGAAGTGGAGAGGGTTGTTATCTTCCGACAATTTAAGCACCACGATAACGCATACAAATAAAACCTCATCAGACAAGCGGAAAAAGACGGAAGACATGGAAGAAATCCTCACCGAACATATCCAGAACAACCGCCCCGTTGACCGGCTAATCATTCCTTTCAAGCCCAAAAGCTAAAACTCTGACCGCCAAGGGGATTAGGTTTTAACCCCCTCCTTTTAAAGACTCAAGCCCGATCATTTGAGGGGTTGATGCTGGGGTGATTTATCTTCAGGTCTTTAGTACAAACCATAGGTTTATAATTGCAGGTAAATCAGGGTGAAATGCTTCTATTGCTTCGTATTTTTCTATATCATTCATAAAATTTAGTACTCTGAGAGGATTCGAACTTCTACTAAAATAGTTTCTAGAACTACTACCTCTGCCGTTGGGCTAGAGGAGCATTATCTTACTGTGATGATATCGAACCAAAATGAGAAATTCGGAGTTAACATAGCTTGGTCTTGTGTTGTATTAGTACTATGTAAAAACCAACCTTTACTCATCAAACTATCAATATGAGCACCCATTTTCCCATTAAAAATAATTTTATCACCAGCATTGAGATTAGACAAAGTTTCGTACAATGGCTGATCAGGTGAAAAATCCTCTCTGTTTGTAAGCATAATTCCACTAGGCAATTTTATCTTAATTGAACCATTGCCACGAGAATCTGAATCAATTCGAACAACTTCACCTACCCAATTGATTGAACTATGTTTGACCCACTCAGCTGTTTCAGTTATATTCCCTGAGTTACAATAAATCCAGGACATTCCCTCAGCCTCGCATGAAAGCCTTTTAAGTTTTTCTTCAAACTTGCTAACAGGTTTTTGACCATAGTCACCAAACAGATACTTGAGTTCATTTTTACGTTTTTTCTTCAAAAGAGCCTTTTTCATGTTATTTTTAACAGTCTTATATTTACCAGAATATTCTTGAATAATTTTTACAAACCTCACTTGCTGATCTGGGGGGTTGCCAGCTTTACCATATTGAAAAGCTTCTTCTCTGGCAAGTCTTTCGTTTTTTGCAATTTTATTCGCTTCTTCTATGGCAAGTCTTTCAGCTTCTTGTACTTTTGCTATTCTGAATTTTTCAGCTTCTTGTACTTTTGCTATTCTGGATTTTTCAGCTTCTTCACGTTTCGGTGCGTCAACTTCGTACTGAAAAGCTTCAATCTCTTTAACCAACAAATAATTGCAACCTTCTATTGTATTCGCTAAAATTGTCTTTTCAGAATTGTCTCTGGGCCTATAATTATATTCCCTTTCACAACCAATAAACTTCGGACTCTTGGGTTTATTATAAGAGAGGTACTTATTAAAAGTCTCTTTTAATTGATCTGCACCAGAAATATTATTGGTTCTCGACGACAAAGTTTCTGTTGGTTGTTCTTTTTTCAGTGAGTCATTAGTATTGGACACTCCCTGAGTAATATTTTTCTCTAACTGTTTCAAACCTTGGTTCAAATCATTTATCAACCCACCCAGATCAAATGCTTGAACATTTACCGGAAAAGCTAGAATCAATAAAAACAACATAATTTTTTTCATAATAAATATCCTTTCAACAAGTTAGTGGTAATTAAAACAAATAATAAATGAGGAATTACCAATGTTCTTCCCGTCCCCTTTGACACGCTCCCTGAAACCATTACAACTTGTTAAAATTAATGGCAATAGATCATAAATTCTCCAAATCTTCCTCTATCGCATCGCCAGCTTCCAGTAAATTATCAGTGATGTCTTCTAATTGAGGAATTGAATGACCTACAATTCCTTCAAATGAGCCATACATTGATAAAATATTCTCTTCAACTTGTTTAATTTGCTCCTCCCGCTTAGCCCAACGGTTTTTAGTGGTTCTAATTTCTTTTTGAAGTTCATCATTCATTCGGCTAAAACTGTCTAGGCAATCAGAAATCCTGTTTTTGAACCCTGGAGAAGTTAAGTAACCATAAAGCTTTTCCATTTTTAGATTTTTACCCTCTAAGGTCTGATCTTTTTGATGCAATTCAATAATTGCATTTCTGAGAATTTTGGCTAGTGGAACAACTAAATCCATATTAGTTACCCAAACATTCCTGATATCACCAAGATTTAAGATTTCTTTAGGAAGAGTTTTAGATACCAATATAGAAAAGTTCGCATTAACTACCTTCTGATCAGCCTTTAATTTATCAATCCAAGGATCTTGCCACAATTTAGTATTTTTGGATTCCCACAAAATAATGCCACAGGTCCTACCTTGAAGACGTATTGTTTGAACAATATCAGCACCATTGACACCAACAGGAACATCTTCGATGATATCCTCGTAAAAGTTTTCTTTTAAAGTAGCTTTTAATTGTTCTTCAGTTACTTCTCCTTGTATTTGCTGTGATCCTTGTTCCACCGTTTGCTTTAAATTATTGATTTCTTTTCTAAGAAGCTCAATGGTTTTTTCTTTTTCCCCAAGTTTTTGCCTGGATTCACTTTGAGTTTGATCTTGGGTTTCTTTTATTAGTTTTTCTTTGTTGAAAAGAAAAACCTTTTCCATCTCCCTTTTTTTGTCTTCTAATTGATCCTTTTGTTTAATGAATTCCAATTCTAAATCTTTACGCTCATTTTTTGCTTTTCTTAATTCTTCGTTTAGGTTTTTAATGTTAATTTCAACCTCAGCAATTTCCTTTTCTTTTTCAAAATCATATTTCTTTTTTAATTCACCTTTAACTTCTATCACCTTTTCATCTAGTACCTTTTCAAATTCATCTCTGCTTTCTTGTGATTTTTCCCTTTCTTTCTTCAAATCGTCTTTAAGGCTACAAATAGCTTTACCTAAATTTTCTTTTTCCGATTCTATTTCTTTAATTTCTTTTTTGCTTTTTTCTTCATATTCACTTTTCACTTGATTCTTAATTAAATTTTCAGCTTTCTCCAATTCTCTATCAAAATTTTATTTGGTTTCTTGCAATTGGCGTTCAGTTTTTCGGGCCTTTAGTTCGGCATCTTTTAGTTTTTCATTTACAGCCTGTTGTTCTTTTAGCTTTTCGTTTAAATCATTTAACTCTAATGAAAATTTGCTTTCCGCTTCATTGGCAAGCTCTATTTTTAAGTTATTTCTTTCTTTTAATAATTTTTCACTAATGGTTTTCTCAATTGACCCCTCTTTCTTTAATAATGCCTTTTCTTTTTCAATTAACTCCTTTTCTTTTTCTTTGGCCTCTGATTCTATTTCAGTCCTCAACTCCTGGGCTATTTGACTAGTAAGGACATCAGTTAAGGGGATTTCTGATTTACAATTAGGGCACGTAAGCAGTTGTTCAGCCATTAGGACCTCACATTTTAAATTAAATCGGAATGCCCGCCCTAAATCAGAGTAGGGATATTGTCAAATTTGAGTAGTAGGTTGGTTGACTTACTAATGTAAGCTGGGTTAGGTCAACGCATAGCAAAAATAAATTTTCCTTCACTTGAGGCGGGAAAACTGCTGGGAGTTTTATTATGAGTTTTAATATCCATTATTCTCCCGTATTACCTGATGTTAAGCGTTGCGACTGCAACTGCGACTGGCAAAGTTTATAAAAAACTCCTTTTTGCTGCAACAGCTCCTTTCGAGGGCCGAATTCCAATATTTTTCCCTGCTTTAATACAAGAATTTTATCGGCGTGCAGAAGGGTGGATATCCGATGTGCAATTATAATGCTGGTTCTTCCACGCGTCAATTCCCGGATTCCATTTTGGATCTGGCTCTCGGTTTCAGGGTCAACGCTGGAAGTCGCTTCATCCAGCACCAATATGCGTGGATTGCTGGCCAAAGCCCGGGCAAAAGACAATAATTGCCGCTGGCCGGAGGAAATTCCCACCCCGCCTTCCTTTAGCTCCTGCTCGTATTTAAAAGGAAGACTGCTGATAAAATTATGTGAACTGACGGCTTGCGAAATGGACTCGATTTCTTCCTGGCCCATCTGTTGGTTTCCCAGTCGAATATTGTCCAAAATATTTCCTGAGAATAAAAACACATCCTGCTGAACAAGAGCAATTTGGCGGCGCAAGTCGTATTTATTAATATCACTGATGGATTTACCGTCAAATTGAATATCGCCTTTTTGAATATCATAAAAACGGCAAAGGGCATTGATGAGGGTGGATTTTCCCGAACCCGTCGCGCCGACAATGGCAAGGCTCTCCCCTTCTGACAGGGAAAAACTGATGTCTTTCAAGATAAAGTTTTCATCATTATAGGCGAACCAGACATTCTTAAACTCAACCGCCCCCTTCATTTTGAAATCCGGGTGGGATGGAACCTTGTCGGGCAATTGTTCGGGCGTGTCCAGCAATTCAAAAACCCGTTCAGAAGATGCCATAGCCGTTTGAATGATATTGAATTTTTCTGCAAGGTCTCTTACCGGCTCAAAAAATTTCTGCAGGTACTGGATGAATGCCACTAAGATTCCTAATTGGATTTCATCCTGAACAAATCGCCCTCCCCCATACCAGATAACCATCCCCACAGCCAGAGAGTTGAACAAATCGATGGAGGGCATATACAGGGAATTGTAATAAACGGTTCTTAAATCCTCTTGAAGCCGGTTACGGTTAATGCCGGTAAAGTTTTCCAGATTCGTCTTTTCCCGGTTGAAGCATTGAACCGTATCCACACCTGATAAATTTTCCTGTAAATAAGAATTGAGCTCCGAAACATGCGCCCGATTTTTTCTAAGCGCGTCACGCGCCCGAATCCTGTATAGACGCGTACCCCAGGCCAGCAACGGGAAAACCGTGCAGACCACAAGCGTCAGTCGCCAGTCCAGATAAAGCATGACAACAAAAATTCCAGTCAATGTGAACAGGTCGCTGAAAATAAGGATGAGCCCGGAAGTCAACATTTCATTGAGAACCTCAACATCATTCACCACCCGGGTGATCATTTTCCCAATGGGGTTCTTGTCAAAATAGGAAAACGACATCTTATGGAGATGGGCGAACACTTTAGAGCGCAGGTCAAACATGACTTTCTGGCCAATGTACTGCATTAAATAGTTTTGGAAAAACTGAAACACGAATGAAGCGATCAATACAGCGAGATACAGGCCCGCGACGACATCCAGCCCATTAAGATCAGAAACTTTTATATAGTCGTCAATAACGATCTTGGTGAAGTAGGGGCCTGCCAGATTGAGCAGAGAAACTCCTAAAAGCAGGAATATAGCGAGCGCCACCCACTGGCTATAAGGTTTTAGATAAACAAGCACCCGCTTGAATAAAACCCACTCGCGGTACCGGTCTTTCATGTTTTCCATATAGGTCATCAAAGAAATATCTCCATTTCTCTGGCCAATGACTGATTCTGGAACAGGCCCGCATAGACTCCACCTGCCCGGCTGAGCGAAACATGGCTTCCCTGTTCAAGTATTTTTCCCGCATCCATCACGATTATCTGGTCCGCGTCACGAACAGCCGATAACCTGTGGGAAATAATCAGGGTGGTCGTTTGACTTGGCTGGCCTTGGATATTCCTTAAAATTTCTTCTTCGGTGTCCGAGTCCAGACTTGAAAACGCGTCATCGAGAATCAGCACTTCGGGTTTCTTGATCAAAGCACGGGCCAGGGCCACCCTTTGCTTCTGGCCTCCCGACAACGAAACCCCACGCTCGCCGATCAACGTCTCCAACCCCTCCGGGAACCGTGCCACATCTTTGCTCAATCCGGCGATCCGGATAATTTCCTCCAGTTCAAGGTCTGTGGCAGACCCCCTTCCCAACACAATATTGTCACGAATGGATGTAGAGAATAAAAAGGGTTCCTGACTCACATAACCTATGGAGTCTCGCAGTTTTTGCAGAGAAATTTCTTTTATGGGGCGGTTTCCTATCAATAAAGCCCCTGCCGTCGGATCATAAAAACGTAAAAGCATTTGAGCCAAAGTGGTTTTTCCCGAACCGATCACACCCACCACTCCCAGCGTCTGGCCTCTGGGAATTTTAATATCGACTCCCCTTAAACTTGGTGTTTCTGCATCGGGGTAGGTAAACTGCAGTCCTTGAAACTCTATGTCACCCATTGGCTCCAGAGAACCAGCTCCTTCAAGGGCCGGTTTTATTTCAGGCTGGGCCTTAAAGATTTCATGAATACGGCTCATGGCCACCATCCCCTTCTGGGTGAGGTTAAAAACATATCCGATTCCCATCATGGGCCATGAAAGAAGCATCAAATAACCATTAAATGCGACAAAAGATCCCAACGTCATGGAGCCGCCAATCACTGCCTTTCCTCCTAGCCACAAAGAAAGCATCGCCGCCACCCCTATAACAAACACCATTGTGGGCGTGAAAATTCCAAACATTCGCGTGACATGCAGGTTTTTTTTGATGTATTCGTTATTCAGTTCTGCAAATTTTCTTTTTTCATTTTCCTCCTGAACAAATGCGTGGAGAACCCGGATGCCAGCAAGGTTTTCCTGAACGTGACCTGTTATCAAAGCCAAATGCTCCTGCACCGCTTTATGACGCTTGCCGATTTCCTTAACAAAATAAAAAAACAAGAACGAAATAAAAGGCAGCGGCAGTAAAACCTTGAGAGCCAGATCAGCATTGATCCAGCTCATCATGCTCATGGCGGTGATAATGACAAAAACCGCATCGATGAGAATCAACACTCCCAGCCCAATAAATTCCCTCACCGCCCGCAGATCATTGGTGGCGCGCGACATGATATCCCCTGTCGTTTGCTTCAGGTACCATGCCCGGTCTAAAGTTAAAAGATGGCTGAAAAGCCGGTTCAGGATATCAAATTCAATTTTTCGGGAGGCTCCGAACATATACATCCTCCAGCCATAACGGCCCACCACAAGAAATAGAGCAATCAGCAAAAGAAGGAACGCATATTTCACAAGAATTTCTGAAGAAGGCTTCCCCGGCAAGACATCAATAAACTCCTTGATCAACCAGGGCACAACCAACGTTATGGAGTCCGTGATGATTAAAGCCACAATGCCTAGTACCAGTTCCCTCTGGTATTTGGATATATACGGCCAGAATGATTTTAAGTTTTCCAATATGAATCCTTTTCCTCTTCCCACCAACCAAGGTTATTTTCCTAGTCCTTTGATGGCTTTTTAGCTAGAATAGGTGCGGGTTTGAGTAAAATTAAAATACTCCTCAAAGCAAATATTGTATCCCGTTTAATCCTTAGAGACCCACAATCACCTGACCATCAAAAAGAAAGGCCGTCTTATGTACGGAGTTATATTGGCCGGGGGAAGCGGCACCCGGTTCTGGCCTAAAAGCCGAGAACAAAGCCCAAAACAATTGCAGAAAATCGTTGGCACCGGGACCATGCTTCAAAATACCGTTCAACGCCTACTGCCCTTGGTTTCTATTGAAAATTTATATCTGGGCACCAACCATCAGCAAGCGGTCGAGACCCTTCGCCAGCTAGATTCCTATGGTTTTTTTCCCGATCATCTCATGGCAGAACCCTGCAGCAGAAATACCGCATTAGCAATCGGTTTGATGGCCAAAGTAATCATCGAAAAAGATCCTGATGCGGTCATGGGTGTTTTTCCCGCTGACCATGTTGTAGCGAACTCTGAGAACTTTATCAAAACACTTCAAAAAGCAGAAACTCTGGCCAAAAAGGGTTATCTCGTTACCCTGGGTATCCCGCCGACCCGGCCTGAAACCGGATTCGGTTACTTGCAACAGGGAGCTGAAATAGAAGATGGAATCTATCAGGTAGAACGGTTTGTAGAAAAACCTGACCGACCTGAGGCTGAACAATATTTAGAGAATGGCCACTATTTTTGGAATTGCGGAGTCTTCGTCTGGAAGGCTTCTACCATTCTGGAGGAATTGCAACAGCATGCAGGAAATATTTATTCACAGCTTGAAACTATTACCAGTTGCATCCAGACCGCAAAAGGAAAATCCCCCTATCTGGAGCTGGATGAAAGAGGCCGCAACCTATTTTCTTCCCTGCCCAGTCTTTCCATCGACTATGCGGTCATGGAAAACTCGTCAAAGGTAGCCATCATCCCTGCAGATATCGGTTGGAACGATGTCGGTGCATGGACCGCTTTGGACGATGTATCCGAAAAAGATTCTAAAGGTAATATCATCAGCGGAAATGTTCTGGTACAAGATTGCAGCAACTCCATTATTCAGGCACAAAACCGGCTCATCGCTGTATTGGGATTAAAAGACACGATCGTGGTGGACAGTCCCGATGCCCTGCTGGTCTGCGCCAAAGAGCGTTCCCAGGATGTAAAAAAACTGGTGGAGTCCCTCAATGAAAACGGCCACCCTGAAGGCAAACAGCCCGCTACCGTTAATAAACCCTGGGGATCCTATACGGTATTGGATTCAGGGTCTTCTTATGTGCTAAAGCGTATCGAAGTCTTGCCCGGAGAAGCACTCAGCCTGCAATCTCATCAGCACCGCAGTGAACATTGGACTGTTGTCTCCGGCTCGGCGGAAGTGGTGCGCAACAAAGAAACTTTTCAATTAAAAAGTAACGACTCCATCACCATCCCCAAAAATACCAGGCACAGACTGGGGAACCCCGGTTCCGACCTGCTGATAATTATTGAAATTCAGTTTGGCCATCTCCTGGATGAATCCGACATCTCACGTTACGAAGACCGCTACGGTCGTTGCTGATCTTCCACTAGGCGTGAGGCCCACGAGCAGTAACATTTTCGGCTAACAATAGTTTTGGCGGCTCAACGAGTCTTTGCGCAATTTACCTCGCTGAGGCATGAAGGACTCATTGCAGATGTTGGTCTTCAGAGTAACCTTTAATTTTTTGGCAATGAAATCACAAAATAATTTTTAATGGACTTTGAGTCGACCAGCCGGTTGGCGTATGCGCCGGCCTGATCCTTGGCAGCAAATTGTCCGACCCTGATTTTATACCAGTGCCCTCCGGCTCTTCGGATGTCCTTGACGACGTAGAGGCCTTCGATCCCTTTCTTTTTAAGACGCCGGATCATCTTATCCGCATGTTTGGCAGAAATGACTGCGGCAATTTGAATGGTGTATACCCTGTCTTCCTTTTTTATTTGTGCCAGTTTTGATACAAGCATCGATGTTAAAGACGAGGAAGACAGGTTATCCTCATTTTTCGAAACCAATTCGCTGAAGCCAAGGGCCAGCATAATTGAAACGGAAAGAACCGCAAAGCTGACCAGTTTGGCCCTCAACGAGAGTTGTCCGAACTGGATGAGGCCTTCAAGAACCTGAAGAAGGATCCATTTAAATCCAATTAAAATTTTGCGGGCCAGCCAACCAAACCCTCTCCTTAATATCGTCATTCGGCCTGCAACCAGGCCCATCTCCACTTTCAGGCGTTTCAAATCCTGAAGATCTTCCCGGCGGAAAAGTTTTATCTTTTTCAGTTTGGAAGCAATCCGGTTCTCCTCAGACTGTCTTCTAGCCTCCGCCTGCTGGTCAGAACTCAAGCCCGCAAATACTTCTCCGCATTTCTGGTGCAATTCTGGCGCAACCCCGGCAAGGTTCCCCTCACAATAACTATGGGCAAGATAGTTCTTAATTTCTTCTTTCTCTTTAACCGAATAATTCAACGCAAACAGGTAAAACCTCAAGGCCAACTCATCCGTTCTTTTGTGAGCCAGGTAAATAGGCAGGGCAAATTGGATAATTTTACTGGAAAGCTCACTCTGATCTTCCAACGCACTCAAAAATAGCGGTTCGACTTTTCCGGACCATTGTCCAGCCTCGAGAAACAGGCTAGACAGATAATGAGTTAAAGCGGGGTCATGAATTTCCTTCTGCTGCACCAAGACGAGAAGCAGATCCATTTCCTCCCGGGTGAGTTCCCGGCCCTGGTTTAGAATAGCAAGGAGCGGCTTGCGAAAACGCGAATCCCCGGGGCTTTGCAAAAAGGCCTGCACATAAATATTCAAGGCCCTGGGGGTTTCATCCCCAATTGATAGCAGGTAGTCCGCGTATAACAGGACTCCAAGAATCCGATACTGCTTGCCCGTTTCCGGTAAAAAATAAGAGGAGTAGGTGAAATTCAGGAGATTTTCATACTGGTTTTTAATATCGTCAGGGTTTGACTGGGGAGAAAAATTTTTAAGAAAATGCAGAGCGTTAAAAAAACGTTGTTCCCCCACCATCCCATACGCAATAAACCCAAAAAACAGGCAGACGAGGAAAATCGCCCATTGGATCGGAGCATCGTCAAACAGAACGTTTGGAAGCGCCACCTCGTGCAGAAAAAATAGAAGCGTGAAACCTAACCCAAAAATCAGGATCAACGAGACGGCGATTCGGGCCAGATAAAATTTAAGGGTCTGGTACAGCATTTCTTTTTTCAGATTGTTTGGAATTCATGGGTCCACTTTCAGGATCAGGAAGAAGCCCGGTTTCATCCGGCTCCGAGTCTTCAGGCAAAGTGGGAGGCACCGAAAGGTCTACACCTTCTTTAACCGCAACCTGCAAAGTCTCAAGGGAAAACTCATCAGCAAGATAACCTGTCTGCACATCCACGGTGGCAAATTTAACTTTTTCCGGAACAGGAAATTTCACCGGACTTTTCCCCTCCAGCACCTTCTGCATAAAAAAAACCCAGATGGGAGCGGCGGCACTGGCACCAGTTAAACCTTTACCGGATTTGACTTTCATAGGTTCATTATTATCAAAGCCCACCCAGACCGAAGCTGAGATATCTTTTGTAAAAGCATTGAACCACGCATCCTTAAAGTCATTGGTCGTTCCCGTTTTGCCCCCGGCGGGGTGACGAAAACCCATCCTCCTTACCACCCGTCCTGTGCCTCCATCTATCACTCCTTGCATCATGTTCAGAAGCGGAAAAAGGGAATCAGGCAAAAACTGTTGCACCCCCTGATAGTAATGCTCATAAAGCCGGTTGCCTTGGAAATCCTCAATGTGCTGGATCAAATAAGGTTCATTATAAATTCCCAGGTTGGCGATAACACTGTAGGCAGATGCCATTTCATAAGGGGATAAACCGGAAGTCCCCAGAGCAAGGGAAAGGTTTTTACCTAACGGACTTTTAATACCAAACTGCCGTGCCGTACGAATCACTTTTTCCGGCCCAACCTCATTAATCAGTTTCGCAGAAATAATGTTAATGGATTTCATCAGAGCTTTTTTAAGAATAATACTCCCTGCAAACTCTTCATCGAAATTCCGCGGACTCCACGGTTCGCTACCGGGAACATCTATGGTCAGCGGCTCGTCCACCACCACTGTGGCGGGTGAATAACCCAACTCTTCCATAGCCGTAAAATACACAAACGGTTTGAAGGAAGAACCAGGAAGGCGATTGTTCGATACCGCTCGATTGAATTGACTGTAGGAGTAGTCTCTTCCACCAAGCATAGCCCGTACAGCCCCGCTTTTATTTTCTATCGCCACTAATGCCACCTGAAGTGGGCCCGCGCCCGGCTCCTTGACGACCCTGCCTTCCAAAGCCTCCAAATGATTGCGGGCACTTTTAAAAGCAAGCTTCTGGTAACGCGAATCCAGTGTAGTAAGAATTTTTAAGCCGCCAAAATGCACAAATTCTTTGCCATAATCCTTTTCTATTTGCTCCAGCACCTGATCAACAAAATAAAGATTGGGATCCGAATCTACCCGGGGATTAACCAGATCAATATTGGACTGAAGGGCCAATTCTTTCTCTTCAACGGTAATCAGGTTTTCACTGGCCATCCGGTTCAACACATACTCCGTTCTTTTCATCGCTCTTTCATAATGCGAGAACGGGTTGGCATTATTGGGAGAGTTGGGGAGGCCCGCAAGAAGAGCCGATTGCAGCAAAGTCAGATCCTTGGCACGTTTTTTAAAATAGGCTTGCGCCGCCTCTTCCACACCATAAGCGCCGCTACCGAAATATATCTGATTGCAATAGGCTTGAAGAATCTGGTCTTTATTGAAAGTCGCCTCCAATTGAAAAGCAATCAATAGTTCCTTGATCTTGCGTATCCAGTTTCTCTCGAAAGAAAAAAACAGATTTTTGGAAAGTTGCTGAGTGATCGTGCTTCCCCCCTGAGCAATCCTTTTTTCACGAAGGTTGGTCAATAACGCACGTACCAATCCCCTGTGGTCTATTCCGCTATGGCGATAAAACCGGGAATCTTCAACAGCTATAATGGCTTTGGTAAAAAAGGGCGCAATATCCTCAAGAGTAACAGGATGCCTCTCACCAAGAATCTTGATGCGCTCACCATCCGAAGAATAAATTTCTGTCGGAAGGCTCAGGTTGATATGTTGCAGGTTTTTGGGAAGCTGGGGCAAGTCCTGGTTTAACCAAAAATACAGACCCGCCACAACCAGAACCACAAAAAGAATTAAAGTTACCAGAACCAGATTCAGGGTATGGAGTAAGCGGCCGGTCAAGGGCTTTCCCTCAAGGAAGGTGGAGTTCCATTAGAACTTGAACCAGAAATATCCGCTTTTTCAATTTGGGACATCATATTGTTGGCCAATTCCACAGCCACAGGAATCAAGAGAATCCCCGTGTAGTAATCGGTGTCGTACTCAACTCCAAACAGCAAGTGTTGGACAGGTTCTCCAGCAGGCAAATCCGTAATGCCGACACGGGTGACATGATAATTCTTCCCCAAAAACCAGCGGGGTTCCGGGAAAACTGCTTTTTGGGTGGTTGCGTCCAGGGATTTTAAAACAGGAAGAAACTCGAAAATTGAGAAAATCCGGTTTTCAGTAAAATTTGCATCTTCAAGAGTTCCCCGCTTAACCGTCCGCGTAGCCTGAACCTCAAACAACGTGTCTACAGATAAGAACAATTCATGAATGGGAATGTTTTGGCGGTCAATGAATTGCAGGGTGATCCAGGGACCAAATCGTTTCAAGAAAACCCGATCCCATTTTTTCCTTGAGTCCAGCTCAACCAGGTCGTAAGAAGAAATGATTTGCTCCGACCATGGCCCAGGAAAATCATAATAGAGTTGGAGAAATTTTTCCCGGGAAACAACAAGGGGAAACCCTGGGGACAACCCATCAAACAAATGCTTGAAGGAAGAAATTCCCAAAGCCGTTTCCTCCTGAAGATCCAGCGAGGATCGAATGGACTTTATCTTGGCTTGCGCTACCAGAGATTGCCGGTCCCGCTCCCACATCCTGCCTAATTGAGGCCTTTTGTGGTTTTGCCACTTCAAGTGATAACCGACACTTTTTTCAAACAGGTTGGTATAAAACTCAAGGGAAAGGAATGCGAAAAGAACAATCAACCCGGCTACACCATGCCATAACTTTCTGACACCGGCAAATTTCACTGAATATTATCTCACCGTAGTTTTATTAATACTTCGGGTGAGCATTTTAAGCTTGTCTATCTTTTCTTGCAAAGCTTTTTTATCCAGCTTCTTTCTGCCAGGTTTCCCTTTGGCCTTGGGTTGGCGTACAGAGGTTTGAGAAGATTTTTCGGGACTTTCCCCCTTTTTCTTTGTGCCGCGTTGCCCCTTCCCGGCTTTATCCAATAATTTACTCGTGGTTTTGTCCGATTCCGCGATTTGCCCCAAGCTGGAAAGACAGTCTTTTTGCAGACGGGGGACCATTTTTCTAAAAAGCGTTAACATCTTTCTTTCATCACCATCCAAAGTGATCATTTCCTGACGGGAAGGATTATTGAAAACCGCCAACCCTTCCTTGAAATTAACCACGCTCACTTCTGTGGATGATAAGCTTTTGTTGACCTTCTGCAGGGGAGCAATATCATTCTTATCTACCTCTGAAGTCAATAATTGCTCCAGCGATATATTTCCCAAGCGAGCAATCTTGACCAGCACTGAGACAGGAGCATCCCTCTCTCCCGCTTCATACCGAACAAAAGTGCGGAAACCTGCTTTTAGAATTTCCGACATGACGGATTGGGTACAACCCAGTTCCTTGCGAATCGTTTTCAGATTCTTTGCCAGAATTGACATAAAAATCCCTACCTAAAGCAGTTTACATTTATATCCATAATAAGCTATACACCCGTTCAATACAAGCTGGGAAGAACTTCCACATAGAAAGTGAAAACCAAAAAAATACCACCCGCAGGATAAACCGGCGAGAAAAATGCCTTTAGCTCTGGTCCCGTCAAATTTTTAGCCAAAAATTCCCAGGCAATCTTCACATCTCCCCCTAAGGCAAGAAATTTAACGCCACAAAAATACGCATAAACATACATATTAAAAGGAGTAAGCCTATTTTTCCTAGAAAAAAAGATACGGCATCAGATTTGCCAATATTACAAGCAATACCTTTTAACTTGCTGGGAGACTGATATGGGTTCCGATGACTTTTTAGATCAGGAGTATGAAAACTTGCATGATGCGATTTTACAGGCCATCGTGGTATCGAAAGAGGTGCAAGATATTCTTGCGCAATTTAAGAAGCAGAATCACATGGATGATAAGGCTGTTCTGAACCTGTTTTTAAGCCTTGATGAACTTTACCAGATGATCAATGAAAAATCTTCGAATCCCGATGCCTATAAACTGGAACCGAGCACTTCAACATCCCCACCAGAAAAGCCCAGGAAAGAGAAGTTTTCTTTAAGAAAGGGGGACAAGATTGATGGGGAAACTCTGACGCTCAACGAAGCTCTCTTTGAAAAATTCTATCAGGGAAAGGAATGCGAAAAGAACAATCAACCCGGCTACACCATGCCATAACTTTCTGACACCGGCAAATTTCACTGAATATTATCTCACCGTAGTTTTTACCCGTACCGAGCATGAAGTTTAAGGAAGAGGATATCACATACCCCTTCGGGGCATGAAGTTTAAGGTCGAATGTCACGACACGGATGGGACGGATGTCTTTGCGAGGAGCCGATGGCGACGAAGCAATCCAGAAAAAAGATTCGTGACTCACTTTTCCAGTCTTGCAAGGCCCTGAAACTACTGAAAGGAAATCACTGGTCTGGATCGCCGCACTCCTTGCAGTCTTCGCGATGACGTGCCGGGGGGGGGGGGGGGG
>LFLA01000017.1 GCA_001542995.1 Nitrospina sp. LS_NOB | reverse complement strand
CAAAGCCATATCATACTGCCGCATGGCCTTATACACCTCCGCCATGCCACTCCACGCAATCACATTTGCGGGATCAAGCTCCTGAGCCTTTTCATACTTTTCCAACGCCGTATCATACTGCCGCATGGATTTGAACACCTCTGCCATACCATTCCACGTAATCACATTTGCGGGATCAAGCTCCTGAGCCTTCTCATACTTTTCCAAAGCCATATCATACTGCCGCATGGCCTTGTACACCTCCGCCATACCATTCCACGTAATCACATCGGATGGATCAAGCTCCTGAGCCTTCTCATACTTTTCCAAAGCCATATCATACTGCCGCATGGCCTTGAACACCTCTGCCATTCCATTCCACGTAATCACATTTGCGGGATCAAGCTCCTGAGCCTTCCCATACTTTTCCAACGCCGTATCATACTGCCGCATGGATTTGAACACCTCTGCCATACCATTCCACGTAATCACATTTGCGGGATCAAGCTCCTGAGCCTTCCCATACTTTTCCAAAGCCATATCATACTGCCGCATGGCCTTGTACACCTCCGCCATGCCTGTCCAGGGAACTAGATCAGTTTTATTTTTCCTTACCGCTAGCTCATAAATCTCAATAGCTATTTCCGACAAACCAACCTTCTTGCCAATTTGGTTTGCAATATCACAAAGGCTCATACATAAGTATTTAGGACTGTCCACTTGATAATCGCAAAGTTCTCTTTGAAGTTTCTCTGCTACACTTATTTTTCCTTGGAAATAGGATTGAATAACTCTGCTCTTCAGGTCTGAAATTCTAGCTGAATCAAAATGAACAATTTTTCTCCCCTTTTTAGGCTTTCTGGAACTTTCTGATAAAACAGGGTCAAGCAAATTACTATCGGAGACAAACTCCAGAGGTTTCTCTCTTGGAAGATGTTTTTTAATCTCAGCATGTAATTCTGTTAAAATTGTTTGCAGATTGGGAACAAATTCCAAGTGTGAGTTTTCAAAATATTCTATTGGCAACAACCCCAACTTGCTTTGATCCATAGAATATAACGCTCGAACGGCAAGCGCGAATACACCCACTTCAATAAAAGCATTTTGCGTTTTATAAGCCAAATGAATGTCGGTAAAATTTTGATTTGCAACTGTTTCCCAGGCAATCCAAATCGAATCAATGGCCTCTTGATGACCAAAAACCAAAGAAAGAAAGCCTCCTAGATTTGGAAGTTTCTTTTCCCTAATGATCTTTTCAGGGAAAGAACGGCTTGCCTTATTGGGTAAAGGACGAGAAAACATTCGTTTCGTCACAAAACCAACTACTTCTTCGTCAGTCAATAACTCTTCAGCTGCCTCTGCGCAGGAAAGAAGAGTTTCCTCGTCAAACTCAGGATCGAAACAATCAAAAACCATTTCTAGAGCGTCATGTCCTTTTCCTATTTCCTCAAGGTCTTTTCTTAAGACCTCAACATCCCATTTGGGATAGGCTTTGGTCCTATTTTCAGCCCCTGAATCAAGCAAAAAAGATATGTCACCCTGCCGGATTGTTTCCACATCAGGCCGTTCCAAATCAAGAAGGAAAAAATCCTCATTTTTTTGAAAGACTGCTTTACCTAATTGTCCAAAAACCAACACTTCCTGCATTATAAATTATCCCAATCTATGTTCTTGCGTTTCAGTAAAAACTCGAACTTCTTGCCTCGCGCTACACTAACTTTAGAGCCTTTTCCCTGCCATCTGACGAATTCAAAATTCGCATTGGTAAACCCACCATAAATATGGGCCTCAATAAATTCATCTTTATTTTTATTACCTGTGGAATTAAGTAATAGTTTAGCAAAATCTCCAGTCTGTGGTGGACTTTTTTGCGGATTGAACACTTTGGCAACTGAAAGCTTAGCACGATTTCCCCAACTTGAACTGAGACCCTTTGGAAGCGGCTTCAGTACTTCTATTTTATACTTTTCCATAAAAATGAGCGAGTTTTCCACAAAAAATGACGTGCAATCTTGCAATAACTTGCTTTTTAGATTTACGGCCACATTTCCATAGGACTCAAGTCCAAATCCATCTAAAGTTAATGCACCATATCTTATTTCCGAAGCATAGTGTCCAAATAATTTGGCTTCCACTGTTGCTCTTTGTTCCTCCGCAGGCAGGGAATAAGGTGACCGTATTCCCTCCTTTACCAGCATAAAGTGACTTTTGTATTGTCTGTTATCATCGTTCAAAAATTCTAATAATTCCTCCTCCTTCATATTGACGACAACATAAGACTCCTTCAGTGCATTTTGAAAGCCATTTAGCTGAGATTCATGACCCTTTTTGCAAGCCTCTATTACGGCCCTCTGATAATTTTTATCCAATGCCTCCAACTCTTCTTTTTGGTTAGATTTCTCTACATTTGGAAACCACCAGAAAGTTTTACAGGTAGGGCAATCCTTGAATGAAAGATTTTTCTTGTTTCCGCAATCCGGATTTGGGCAATCTATTTGAGAGGACATCAGTTATCTTTTAGCAAGCACTTCAAAAAACTATTTTCGGGTAATGGGATAATACGCTGGGTTTCATGGGGTGCCAATATCGTCATAACCTAGCACATATACCCCCGCGAGGGGTATATCAGTGTTCATCTATAGGTTAAAAAAACTTCTCATAATCCTATAAATATTCTATACTTATTGGCTGACTATGTATTTTTATTACTCAATTGATGGATTCTTATGACGCCGAATACCTCAAAAAATCTAATCTCCCGCTACGGCAAGGAAAGTCTGTCCGAGATTCTTCACCATATCGCCACCCGGTTGAAGAAACTCTATGATTGCAAAATGGTGCGGATCTATCTTGAGGACTTATACGAAGGCATGCTGATTTGCCAGTATGTGACTGACCAGAACAAACCACAACCCATCACCAAATTTGTCTCGCCCGAGGCTTCGATCATTTCACAATCTTTCTTGAACAACGAGGTGGTGTTCTCCTGGGACGAGCCGGACAAATTCGCCAAACGGCAGAATCCGTTTGAAAAGTTAGCCGGCATTAAGGCAACAGCCGTGTTCCCCATCACCCACCAGTTCCGACCCATCGGCACCATCAGCCTGGATTGGGGAAAGACGGGCGAGTTCCTGAATCAAGAACAGAGAAAGGAGATTGTCGATTTTCTTAGCGATGCCAGCGGCACCATCGACCGCGCCAAGCGGTTCCACCAGAAGCTGTCCTTCTCCCGTCACCTTGATCTGGCGCGAAAAAAAGAGGCGGCATGGATGATGATGCGTTCGGCCGTGCAACTGATCGATAAACTGGCTCTGGCTTCGGTGTGGGTGCCCTCTTCCATTCAGAATCTCAAATCCCCGGAGCTGAGCAACCGGGTCGAAATTCTCGCAGCTTTTTCTAAGAACAAAGAAGACGCGCTGATTTATAACGACCACGATCATATCAATCTCCACAAGGAAAACCTGATAAACCGCATTGTCATTCATGACGACCACAAAGGCCTCATTGCCAAAGACCCCGAGCAAAAGGCCGTCTACATCGAAGATGTCATGGAAGAAAGCTTCAGCCGAAAAGCGGTGGCCCGGAAAATTGATCTCGTCTCGCTTTATCAAGTCTCAAAGTTCAACGCAAAAACCGGGCAGTTGATTTGCGTGGTGAATTATTATACCAATGCCTTGCATAAATTCACCAGTTTTGAAAAACCGCTTTTGGAAAATCACGCGGCAATGGTGGAGAAACTCATTCTCGAGGAAAACCCGGAGCACATTGAAATCGAGGTGCTCAGCGAAATCGAAGAGCTGCTGTCCGACGCCGATGACGATTTAACATCCTTCCTCGATAAGATTCTGGCAAAAACTTCTGAATTGATCGGTGCCGATTCGGGAACCATTTCCATTTACAAAATTATTGATGGCAAACCCTGGCTCATCATTGAGGATGAAGAGGGGAACCTCGTGGGAGCAAAATCCCGTAGCTGGATGAAAAGCAAAATTCCACTTATGGCTGTAGGTGGCGAGGAACTCCCTGCCCAGCAGAGATCACTGAACGGTTATGTGGCCCATACCGCCAGGCCGGCTTTAATTGCCAGCGTCAAAGATGAAAAAAAGGGTTTTTACAAAAACCTTTCCGGGCAAATTCAATCTGAACTGGCCGTCCCCATCATTCAAGGCAGTCATGTTCTCGGGGTGATCAACCAGGATAGCTTTCGAAAATATTTCTTCACCCAGGAGCATCAAAGAATCCTGCAAATTATCGCCAGCCTGATCAGCCAGAAGGTGAACAATCTCCAGCAGATTGAAACACTGAAACGCGAACTGTTACAACTTAAAAAAGATATTGAGTACCGCGACCCCAAGGTTTCTTCCTACCACTTCGGCAACGTGATCGGAAAAAGCCAAAACGTCCATTCACTGGTCAACCAGATCCAGACCGTTGTGGAATCCATTTGCAACCGCATGCTCAATTGGGAGGGCAATCAACAACGCGAGGTCATGACGGGATTGCCAAGCCTTCTCATTCAAGGGCAAACCGGCACAGGCAAAGAATTCTTTTTCAACAATATCTATTCCCATCTCAATGATATGTTCCAAAAAGAAAAGGGAGCCCATTTCAAACTCCCTTTAAGAAAAACCAATATTGCCGCCTACAGTGGCGAACTGACCTATAGTGAATTGTTTGGGCATAAGAAAGGTGCTTTCACGGGAGCCGAGTTCAACCGCCAGGGTATTCTGGAAGAAGCCCATGGCGGAGTGGTTTTTCTCGATGAGATCGGGGACGCCGACCCAAAAACCCAGGTGCAGTTATTGCGCTTTCTCGACACCGGAGTGTTCATGCGACTGGGTGAAAACCAGCCTCGTATTTCCAAAATATTTTTGATTGCCGCAACCAATAAAGACCTGCTCAAAGAAATTCAGGAAGGACGGTTCCGGGAAGACCTGTACCACCGCCTCAATGCCTTGAGCTTCCAGATACCACGGTTGAATGAAAGAGAAGAAGATATTGAAGACCTCGCCACGCATTTTCTCGGCATCCTCTTCAACTCCTATAAAAAGGAAGGCCACGACCCTACCCCGCCGCAATTGGAACCAGCGGCGGTTGAATATCTCAAACAACATCCTTATCGGGGAAATGTTCGGGAGCTGAAAAACATCCTGCTGCGAGCCATGCTGTTCCGTAAGGGAGCTACGATCACTAAAGACGAAATCATGTCGGCATGCCGACCGTCCGTTTCAGAAACGCCAGGCACCCCGAGTTTTATCGATACCCTGTTGAATCAATTCGAGACGGGAGAAGCCAATTTCTGGACGGATATCCATCAGCCTTTTAAAGCCAATCTTTTGACTCGGGACACGGTGAGGTCGCTGATACTGGTGGCAAAAAGCAGGTATCAAACCAATCTGCCAGGCCTCGCAGTGAAACTACGTGCATGCAAAACCCGTTCGCATCTGGAATCTGACGAAAGGAAAAAATTCATCAGCTTTAAGAACTTTCTTTATAAAACGGTAAAGATATCATCCAACTGATATCAGGAATAAACTTTGTATGCTTCGAGAATCGCTGACCGGAGGTTCGATTGTAGAGTTTCAGACTTGAATTCAACCGTGTCATAAAATTTTCCATCCTTACCTTTTTTGGAGGGGAAGCCGACAAATAATCCGCCGTTTTTAGAAGCGAAAACGCGAAACCCTTTCAACAAAATCTCTTCATCCAGGGTGACATCGGCATAGGCCCGCAAAGAGGAATCTGGTTCACCGGAATCAAAGGGATAAATTTTAACGGCAGTAATGTTCATCTATGAAAAGAAGGCAGCCTTTTTGAAGCAAAAGTTGTATGTGTACATGTAAAACAAGCTTGGATTGACGTCCGCGTATAATCTGCTAAACTTATAGAATCGATTGCCGAAATTGTAGGATGGAAATAACCTGCGTACTTCCCAGATTCCATCCCAGTTACTCAAACTATCGTATCCCCACTTGGCGTGGGGCCAATGAGCAATGATCCGTTGGGCCGAGAGAACGTATGTCCGTAGGATAGAAATATTGCTAGTTGCCAGCGGAGGCACTCCGCTAAAATTATAATTATAAATTAAAGCCTTTTACAGGAGTAACTCATGTCATCAACCACCGTCTCTGAAGATTTCAAAGTTAAAGATCTGTCACTGGCAGATTGGGGACGTAAAGAAATCATCCTTGCCCAGAACGAAATGCCCGGACTCATGGCCCTGCGCGAAAAATATGGTACTTCCAAACCTTTGAAGGGGGCACGCATTGCCGGTTCCTTGCACATGACCATTCAAACCGCCGTGCTTATGGAAACCCTGGTCGAACTGGGGGCCGAGGTTCGCTGGGCTTCCTGCAATATCTTTTCAACGCAGGACCATGCCGCCGCCGCCATGGCCAAGGCAGGCATACCCACATTTGCATGGAAGGAAGAAACGGAAGACGAGTATTGGTGGTGCACCGCGCAAACTTTGCTTTTTGAAGATGGCCCAAATATGATTCTTGACGATGGCGGAGATCTTACCGCTTATGTTCACGAAAAACACCCTGAGTTGCTGGCTGGCATCAAAGGTGTCACAGAAGAAACCACCACCGGAGTGCACAACCTTTACAAAATGATCGAAAAAGGAACTTTAAAGCTCCCGGCAATGAACGTCAACGATTCGGTTACCAAGTCGAAGTTCGACAACCTTTATGGCTGCAGGGAATCTCTTGCAGACGGTATCAAGCGTGCCACCGATATTATGATAGCCGGAAAAGTAGTGATCATTGCCGGGTTTGGCGATGTCGGCAAAGGTTGCGCCGACTCCATGAAAGGCTTGGGGGCCCGGGTGATTGTTACCGAGATCGACCCCATCTGCGCGTTACAGGCAGCGATGGAAGGTTATGAAGTCAGCACCATGGAAGAAGCTGTTAAGGAAGGTGATATTTTCGTCACCACCACAGGCTGTGCCGACATCATCTGTATCGGGCATATGGAAAAAATGAAGAACGATGCCATTGTTTGTAATATCGGTCACTTTGACATTGAGATTCAGGTGGAGGCATTGAACAACTTTGCGGGAGTTCAGAAAACCGTTATCAAACCACAAGTGGATAAATACACCTTCCCGGATGGACACAGTATCCTTCTACTGGCAGAAGGAAGACTGGTGAACCTGGGTTGCGCCACCGGGCACCCTTCTTTCGTGATGTCCAACTCCTTCACCAACCAAGTGCTGGCTCAAATAGAACTGTACGAAACCCAATATGAGGTCGGCGTTTATACCTTGCCGAAAAAACTCGATGAAGAGGTTGCACGTCTGCATCTGGATAAACTGGGCGTAAAGCTGACAACACTCACCGACAAGCAGGCCAAATACCTGAGCGTACCGGTGGAAGGCCCTTACAAGCCGGAACACTACCGATACTAAAGTAATTACTGCAAAATAAAACCGGCTTCCCATTTTGGGAGGCCGGTTTTTTTATGCCATTAAAAATATATTCACTTCAGATTGGATTCTTCCCGAAGAATTCTTTCATCATCGGTAGAATACGCTCGTGCGCATCTTCCACCACATAATGCCCGGCATCTTCAATCCGATGCACCTCCGCCTGGGGGAAAATCTCCTGCCAGCGTTCCAAAAAATGATCGTTAAAAACAAAATCATGCGCTCCCCAGATAACCTGAACGGGATGCTCTCGAAATAACTTCAGGTTCTCTTCAATGTGCTGAACCACCGGATAGCTCGTCGAACTGGGACTCATCGGGATATCCTGCACAAAACGTAAATGTGCCACCCGGTTGGCAAAGCTGTCATAAGGTGCCAGATAACCTGCCCGGACTTCTTTTGTCATTCTTTCCTGCTTCATGCAGGCCATGCGGATGGCACCCCGAGCGAAGGCATTGAATCCACGGACAGCGAGCGAACCAAATCCCGGCAGACGGCACATGCTGAGACTCAACGGAAGCGGCACCCCACGTGGTATAAATGCCGCTGTGTTAAAAATCACCAACCTCTTGATTCGCTCCGGCTTCCTCACTGCAACTCCCATCCCGATCGCTCCACCCCAGTCATGCACAACCAACGTGATGTTGTCCAGTTTCAGGTGGTCAACCAGTTTTTCCAAATTATCGATGTGTTGCGAAAGCGTGTAAGGATAGTCTTGGGGCTTATCCGATTTTCCCATCCCCATATGGTCAGGCACCACACAGCGATAGGAGTCTTTCAGTCCCAGGATCAGATTGCGATAATAAAAGGACCAGGTCGGATTGCCATGTAACATGAGAAGAGGTTCACTGCCTGAAGGCCCTTCATCCAGATAATGGTAGCGGAACTTTTCGAGTTGCAGGATATGTGATGAAAAGGGATAAAGCTCTGTCACCACTCAACACCCATCATCATGCAGTTGAGTCCACTGCCAATGCCGAGCAATGCAGCTTTGTCGCCAGACTTGAGAACATTTTTTTCGATCCCCATGGCTAGGGTCGTTGGCAGGGAGGCGGACCCGGTATTGCCGAGAAACTCCAGAGTGGAAAAATCTTTTTCAGGGTCCAGCCCGACACTTTCATACATGAGTTTTCGATGGCCTTTGCCTACCTGATGGCAGAAGACCCGGCTGACCTCTTCATTGTTCCAGCCAAGTTCTTCCCGGGTACGCACCCAGGTTTTACCGGCAAGCCGACATCCCTCCTGCATCAAAGTTTCAGAATCGGTTTCCATCAGCGGTGACCAATCGCCACCGGTGCCACTGTCATCACTGCCGCGACATAAATGATTGAACTGGGTTTCAGCCAGAGAAATGCCACCCATCAGGCGGTGGCTTTGCTTAGCGATCTTTTCATGGGCCAGAACTACACCGACGGCAGAAGACCCGATGGTCAATGACGCAAAAGAGGATTTGACATTACTGCGGGTAATATCCTGTCGGGTCAGCAAAGTTTCGATCGTGTTGTTCACCAGTGGGCCGCCATTTTCGCCGGCCACCACCAATCCCGCTAATATCTGGTTTTGTTCAATCATATTGGCAATGATCATCATCCCATTCAGCACACCCAGGCAGGCATTGGAAACATCGAACACAAAGGCCTCAACCGGAAGCTTAAGGTTATGATGAATGACCGAAGCGGTGGAAGGTTCCAGAAAATCCCTGCAGACCGATGCGGAAATCAGACAACCTATTTGCTCCCGATCCATCCCGGATTGGGCAAGGGCCTTTTGTCCGGCAACGGTTGCCACCTCACTGGGGAAAACGCCCTTCTCCCAGAAACGGCGCTCTTGAATACCGCTCATCAATTCCAGTCGGCCTTGAGGGAGTTTGAGCCGCTCATAAAGAGGGGCCAGCCTTTTTTCAATTTCAGCCGAAGTCACGATATTATCAGGAAGGTGGTAGCCCAGCCCTTCAATATGAACTTTTTCAAAACGCATTTTAATTATTTTCTTTGATATTTTTGTTATTGTCTTCCAGGTCGATGAATTGCATTTCATAATATTTCTGGTACAACCCACTACTGGCAAGAAGAGACTCGTGCGTCCCCGACTCTATGATTTGTCCTTTGTCCATAACAATGACCCGGTTGGCATGTTTGATGGTTGACAAACGATGGGCGATAACAAAAGACGTCCTGTGTTCCATGAGATTTTGCAGAGCATCTTGAACCAGCTTTTCGGACTCGGAGTCCAAAGCCGACGTGGCCTCATCCAGAACCAGAATTGGAGCGTTTCTTAAAATTGCCCGGGCGATGGCGATCCTCTGACGTTGTCCTCCGGAGAGCTTGACTCCCCGTTCGCCGATGAGAGTTTCGTAACCATCATCCAGTTTCGATGCAAAATAATCTACATGGGCGGCTCGGGCAGCCACCATGATTTCTTCGTGTGAGACTTCCCCCTCACATCCGAACGCAATGTTGTTCGAAATGGTATCGTTAAACAAAAAGGTTTCCTGAGTCACCAAAGCCAATTGGCTCCGCAAAGAAGCCAACTTATAATCCTGAATATTTTTCCCATCGATCAGGATGGAACCGGAAGTCGCATCGAAGAACCGGAACAGCAGGTCTACCAGAGTGGTCTTGCCTGCCCCACTCATCCCGACAATGGCAATGATCTCTGATTTCTTAACCGAAAGATTTATATTGTTCAGAACCAGTGCGTTGCGTGACGGATAGCGAAAAGAAACATTCTTAAACTCAATTCCGTCATTGAAGCTTTGAAGTTCACCCTGGCCTTCCCACAGCATTTCTGCATCATGGTCAAGAATATCGAACACCCTATCCGCTCCGGCCAATGCTGTCTGGACACTGGTGTAGATTTTGAACAATATTCGAATAGGAGCATACATCATGAATAGGGCAACGATGAAAGCCAGAAATGTTCCCTGGCTGATTTCGCCATTCAAAACCTGATTCCCTCCATACCACAGGATGAACGCCACACTGACAACTCCCAAAACCTCCAGGAATGGTGAAGTGATTTCCGCATACTTTACATTTTTTTTCATCACTGCAAGATAACCATCGTTATCAACTCGGAACTTTTCTATCTCACGAGGTTCCATGCCAAAGGCTCGGACAACTTTTACCCCTGAAAAGGATTCCAGAATCGTTGCGTTGATACTGCCTAGAATCTCCTGCCCTCTGCGGGACAGGTGCCGCAGTTTCCGGGCAATTCTTGATGCCGGGAAGACCGTTGCAGGAAATATGATCAGCGCCATTATCGCCCAGTCCCATTTCAAGTAAAACACCCACCCCAGCAGACCAATCAACATCACACCGTTTTGCATGAACTCTTTCAATAGTCGCGTCAGGGTGGACTGCATGATGGCAACATCATTAGTGATTCGAGACATAAGCTCGCCGGTATCATGGTTCTCAAAAAACACAAAAGGAAGCCTGTGAATATGGGTGAACAACTTTTCCCTGAACCTCACCACCAACTCCCACGAAATACCGAAAATGATGAGGTTCTGTGCATAGGTCAATATTGCTTTGATAACGTATAAAATGACCAGGGCAAGGGGAATCACCTTCAGCATGAAATAATCTTTCTCAACAAAGATCTGGTCAAAGGTTTTTTGAATAAGCGGAACGGGGGAAGTGGCGATGATGCCAACAATGACTGAAAAAAAAATAGCCAGATACAAACGGCCAAGATAGGGTTTTAGGTTACGAAATAAGCGCTTATAAAGTTGGGAGGACATTAGCCACCGAGATTTCGAGACAGTATCTGTGGGACAGAAAATGATAGGAAAAAGCCCCTGGCATTGAACTCAATTCAATATCCAGGGGCTAAAAAAAACTGTTGCTTAAACGAGGGAAAAACTTAGGCTTTCACTTCTTTTTTTGGGATAAAATCTTCCAAGCCTGCGCCATTCTTAATGGCATCTTCCATCATCTTTACAGACTCCCGGATTCCTTCCTCACAGACATCCAGTGAAATATCCTTGATATCATTTTGAGAACACCAGGCCATTACCCGGTTTTGGGTATTGTCCCTCATAAACCCTTGGGGAACGCGTTCCAGCCTTTCCAAAGCTTCCGGTGACCAGTTGAAATCATCTGCATTCAAGGATTCTCCTATGCTGAGGATGTCTCCCGGAATTCCTTCGCTTTTCCCATTTCCATTGCCATCCTGGACGATCTTTTCGTTCAGGATTTTATCGAGAAATGCCAATGAGACTGTATTCACTTTCTGCACCCGCGCATTTTTCTCAACTCGGGCATGCGCTTTTCTTCTCAAATGCCCTTTCGGGAATGAGTTTAGTCGATCCAATGCTTCCTGGGTCCATGACACTTGCACACCATCAGGCAAAGTTGTAAAGGTAGTGGAATCCTGAGCCTCTGCTTCCGTTGGCTGATACTCTTCCTTATTAACAGGAAGCAAGCGTTCCGGACCCGCATTGCAAACAGTACATTTAACAACATCACCTTTATAAAAAGTATTACAACTGGTACATTTCAAAGTTATATCTTCAGGCGGTTTACCAGCATGAGCTTCTGCCATTTCTTCCTTCAGCATGCCCAGACCCTCAGGATTGTTCGGGTCCATTCCTTCTTTCTTCATCCTTTCACCAATGGCAGACATAGCCTGCATGGCACCAGCCGGTAGAATCTCCTGCACCGCTTCGGTGATAACTCCGGATGTGATCATGCTGTGTCCCCGCTCCAACGCATAACGCAGAATCGCGGAAGTCGCCATGGGGCGAACAAATCCCGGAATCTTCTTCAAGCGCTCTTTCGCCTCAGCGGTCCATTCAATGCTCTCTTCCGCCTGCAAGTCTATCGGCGGCTTGAACACTCTGCTGGAAAGCATCACGTTACACGGAACCAGACGCAACAGGTTCTCGGCATTGCCTCCAATGTCCATATCTGGAGCACTGTGAACTCCAATTCTTCCAAGAATCAACAGATAGGGGTTCTCCTCCCGAGCGTACTGCAGAACTTTCTCGAAAACCTTCCCATCCAAGAGACGGATGGTACATTCCATATCTTCTTCTTCACAAACTTTTCGGGAAATCTCCAGATGAGCCTGATAAATTTTTGCCAGTCCCTTATCGATGATGTCTTCATGAAGCTTTTCCTGTTGCTCAAACTTGAACACTTTGGAAGCCTCGCGGGACAATACACCGGTCAGACTATTGAACATGGCATAATGGAAATAAGGATCAAATGTAGAAATGATTTCCAGAGGACGATTTAACTTCTTCGCCATTTCAATACCCGTCATCAATCCGCCAAAAGAATGACCACTTCCATCCACTGCGACCACAATTTTCCCGCTTGAAGGCCTGTCGTCATGAATTTCAGGACAATATTTCACCACCAGCATATCTTTCGTCGTACGCCTGATAACCCTTTCAGCAACGGTCCCGATCAAGCTGTCTTTAATGGCACCGAGCCCTAAAGCGCCCATAATAACCAAGTCATAGGGAGATTCCTTGATATCTCGCACCAGCTCCGTCCAATTGCGCCCCTCCAGAGATTTACCCACAAAAGGAATGTCTAATTCTTTACATTTGTCCTTGGGGACATCCAAATAGGAATCACTGATAACTTCCATTCCCTTGGTGATCAACTGGTCATGAATATTTCGTTGTTTCTCTAATTCTTGCTCATCCTGATATTCCTCAGGAAGTCCGCTTTCCATTTGACGAAACCGGACATCGTGCATTTTTGCGGCATAAACATGGCTTGCGGTAATGGTCGTTTCTGATCCCTTCGCAAACTCAAGCGCTAGATCCACGCAGGCGTTGGAGTGATCAGAATTGTCTACCGGTATATAAATATTCTTAAACATGGGGTCAATTTCTCCGATCCAGAATCCTGGGAAATATAGTTTTGAAAAATCAGAATCTAAATATTCAAAAATTAACGAATCTTAAAAAAAATTCACTTAATTAACTGCGTAATCGGGTGCGATCAACGCAATATACAGACGCTGGGCATTCTAGCAAATTATTCAATTGTGTCAATTAGAATTAAGGCAAGAAAATGTTGTAATTATAGGCGTTTTAAGAGTTTAAGCGGATTCCGCCAAAAACCGTTTCGGCTTGCACCCTCAAGCATTTATCATAACCCGTTTTTCAGATTTAAATAGACCATTCCAGCCAGCACCTCGTACAATTTGGATTAATATAATAACTTTAAATAACTGTTTTTAAAGTAATAATTTAGTTTTTCTTTTCCTCATAAAGATGTTTTGCCTGAAAGCAAATTTTTCGCTACAATGCACTCGACAGGCAAAACTTCATCTTTATACGGTCTCAACCGCAAACAGAAGATGCAACAACGCTGAAACCCGGAATCATTTTTTAGTTCCGGCCGATTCCTGAACTGACACCCCGATGTATGATTCTCGCTTACTATCAGGGACTTTAAGCTTTCAAAGGGAGCACGATGTTTTTTAATAATAAAGACGAAATAACCCACCAACTCAAAAATATTGCCACTCCCGATAACGGTGGCTTGAAAATAGAAAACGCCGACAAACTCAAGGGCGACGTACTGGATCAATTAGTCCAGAACGCTGTTCTCAACCCATCACCAGAGATAAAAGGAATGAGC
Source organism: Nitrospina sp. LS_NOB (assembly GCA_001542995.1). Classification (GTDB taxonomy): domain Bacteria; phylum Nitrospinota; class Nitrospinia; order Nitrospinales; family VA-1; genus LS-NOB. The sequence goes on along the minus strand of LFLA01000017.1, from coordinate 18,241 downwards.
CGGTTTTTCATCAAATCGGCGGCACTGGAACTGGGCATTGTCAGTTCATCTATTCAAGGACTCTATGAAGCCCGAGGCCGGGGCGAAGTTAAAGGATTCACTGTTCCCGCTCTCAACATCCGTGGCCTGCCCTATGAACTGTGCCGAGCCATTTTTCGCACCGCTATAAAGATGAACGCCGGTGCCTTTATTTTTGAACTGGCTAAATCGGAAATGGGCTACACCTTCCAGAAACCGCACGAACTGTCCACCGTCATTCTCGGCGCGGCCATTAAAGAAGGCTATACAGGACCCGTCTTCATCCAGGGAGACCATTTTCAGGTCAATGCCAAAAACTACGCCCAGGACCCAGAAAAAGAGATCGCCGGACTCAAAGAATTGATCCAAAGCGGTATTGCTGGCGGATTCTACAATATCGACATCGACACCTCGACACTGGTCGACCTTAACAAACCCACCGTCGTGGAACAACAACGGACCAACTTCGAAGTCGGTGTGGATCTCACCCAACACGTTCGGGAATTCGAACCGGAGGGCATCACTATCTCTGTGGGGGGTGAAATCGGCGAGGTGGGAAAAGAAAACAGCAACGAGCAGGAATTGAAAGCCTATCTCGACAACTTCAATGAACTGCTGGAAAAAAATCGGAAGGGCGCCACCACCATCAGCAAAATCTCCATCCAGACCGGAACTTCGCATGGCGGAGTACCTCTACCCGACGGCACTGTGGCTGATGTCAATCTCGATTTCGATACGCTGGAAATCCTGTCGCGCATTTCACGCGAGAATTATGGACTGGCTGGAGCTGTCCAGCACGGCGCATCCACCCTGCCGCAAAACCTGTTCAATAAATTCCCGGAACTGGAAACAGCAGAAATTCATCTGGCTACAGACTTTCAAAATATGATCTACGGCAGCGATCTGTTCCCGGCCGATTTTAAAGAAAAAATCTACACCCATCTTAGAGAAAAATTTTCCCGGGAAAAAAAGTCCGGCGAGACTGACGAGCAGTTCATCTACAAGACCCGCAAAAAAGGGTTTGGCGAGTTCAAATCCGAATTCTGGGGATTGTCCAATGAAATCCGCGCAGGGATCGGCAATGAACTGGAAGAGAAAATGACTTTCCTGTTTGACAAACTAGCCGTACAAAATACCAAAGACTGTGTCAATAAAACCGTAGAAATTGTGCCCATCCATCCTACTCTGGAAAACGAAACTTCATCCTGCCAGTAACCACACAACCTTTTCTAGCCACCGATGTACCCCTTCGGGGCAAGAAGGCAAAGGTCTAATATCACTAGCTCAGCATGACAAGCAACCCCCCTAGCCCCCCCCTGTCAGGGGGGAGATATGTTTTGTGTTCGGCGGTCGCGGCCAGCGTCACCGCCACGCTGGCCGCACGCCTAGTGCTATCTTACAGTGTCGATGCCTTCGTAGAGATCATCGTCCGGGGTCTCATCAGGGCGATCACCATATGTGTTTCTTCGATTTTGGGCGAGGTTTCTCATGAAGTGGGCGTTGCACGCAATGCATATCCACCCTTCCCCGGAAAATATCCAGCATTCAGCTTCCACCCACTCCTGCGCTTCTTCCTCACTATCGCACCAACCCCCATTTTCCTGGCAGTCTGGAGCAGTTCTGGTGTGGCACACCACTGAATATTCATTAGCTTTCTTTACGATCAATGCAGTCCCCCAGCTTTCTTTACGATCAATGCAGTCCCCCTATCCTTCTTGCGCTATAAGCCTATCTAACTCATTGGCAAACTTGTAGCGTTCTTTCTGACTGAATCCACTTGGGCCACCTGTTTCGACACCGCTACCGCGTAGCTCGTCCATGAAGTTACGCATATCCAGTATCTGCCCTATATTATCTTTATCGTACATTTTACCTCGCGGATCGAGGGCCAGCGCTCCCTTCTCGACAACGCGGGCCGCGAGCGGAATGTCCGCCGTGATGATCAAGTCCCCAGCTTCGCATTCATTCACAATCTCATCATCGGCGATATCCGCCCCATACCCCACCTGGGTCAAATGGATAAAAGAGGATTCCGGCACGCGAAACCTCTGATTCGCAACGAAGGTCACCATTATTTCTGTCCTGTCCGCAGCACGACACAAAATATCTTTGATCGGTTTGGGGCAAGCGTCTGCATCCACCCATATTTTCATTCTATATCCGGGGTATTATTTTAATCGCCTTTGGCGGTCGCGACAGCATCACTGCCCCATTGCCACCGGCCGCTGGCCAGCTATTCGAGCCATACTTTCATATCACGTTCTTCGTCGTGGAGTTCAAACAGGACTTGCGGAACAAAACCGGATTTCCGTGCTTTATCCTGAATGGCTATCAAGTCGATATCCTGCTTTCGGATCGACTCTTTGACAGGGTCATCCATCACCCCTTCAATATCATCGGCGCACCGGGCAGGCATGGTGAGGCTGACTTTATTACCGTTGGACTTCACCACTTGAACCTTGAGGTAGCGGGCTATGGAGTCGAACGCCGGACCTTGGGAGTCGCCTTCCACTTGCGGCAAGGTCAACGCCCGTGCTTGAGGATAAATGTCGGACAAGATTTTGTCCATAGTGAACTGCCAGGGTAATGGGACGTCCAACCGTCTCAACATGGTGGTCAAGCCGTGCAAGGTCCGCATTAGAAATATCAGTTGAGGAGGCGCGGATGAGCGGAACCACCATTTCATGTCGCCAACGATCTGGTCAAACCGTTCACTCATTCGCCAGTCTTTAACATGGTAGGGAGCTTCTATCAAGAAAGGCTCGAACAAAACGGACATCAGGGCGGGGAGAGTCGGGCGCAGGTCTTTTAATTTTTCCGGATCGAAACCCAGGGCCGCAAGACAAGTCACCGGGTCCAAATGCTCCCTGTCGCGCAAGGCCAGGATGATTCTTAAAAGCGCTAGCCGGACATCATCCGAAATTTCCAGAACACTGCCGAAATCGTAAATCACCAACACAAAATAATCTTTTTTGTATTGCCGAAAGGCAAAGTTCGCCGGTTGCGGATCGGCATGGACAAACCCGTGCCGAAACAACATGTGAAAATAATGCTGGAGCAATAACCGGCCCATAGCCTGCTTCTGCTCGGGCATCATTGTTTCGGCTTTATCGAGACCGAAGCCTTCCTCCCTTTTCTGTACCAGTACGGTGGGCTGTGTCAAATCGCTGATGACTTCGGGGACGACGATGCGTTCCAGCGGGGGGATTTTCTGGCGGTAGTTTTCCTGATGCCCGGCTTCGATGCGATAGTCCAACTCTTCGCTGAAATTATGCCAGAAGGCATCGCGGTAGCCATCCATTTTGAATCCCCACTTAGCCACCGGCCCCACCTTGGGCAACCAGCCCATGAGGTTCATCTCTGCTTCCACCGCTGTTGCGATTTCGGGATACTGCACTTTCACTGCCACTTCCGTGCCATCCTTAAGCTTGCCAAAATGCACCTGCCCCAGCGATGCGGTCTTGCAGGATTTATCCAGCTTCTTAAAAATTGTGTCCCAGGGTTTGCCGTAGGCGTTACTGATCAGTTCTGCGACCTCCTCAAAAGGAAGAGGCTCCAGAGAATTGTTGAGGGATTCGCGCAGAGCCCGATCGTCTGCATCCATGGTGATGAACTGGCCGATCTTTGCGGGTAGTCCTCTTGACTGACCCAGCAGTTCGATCAGGTAATGCTGAGCCCAATGGCGCTGGTCTTCCGATGTGGACTTGCGCAACTTTCTTGTGGCAAGCCCCAGCTTGAGCAGGTTGGCCCCTCTTCTAAAAATCGCTCCGAATTTCACGGTTTGTTATCGCTTTAACTGCTTTTTAAACTGAGTGACTTCTGCGATGACTCCGTCAGGAACTTTTTTCTGGCTTCCCTTGGCCCTCATTAAGACTTCAAGCCGAGGAGTTCCCGGGTCGCGGAAAATTTTGCCCGCCGTTTGAACAACCTCTGATTTTTTGAGGCCCCGAATCGCTTGAATCAATTTCTTTTTAAACCGGAAGTCTCCTTTTTCATCTGTCGCAAGAGAGTAGAGGCCTCCCGCCACCGCACCGATGCTGTCGCCTTCCTTTTCCAGCGCGACGATCAGGCTTTGTTGATGCCGCTGAAATTCCTGGTCGGTCAAATTAGAGAATAGTTTTTCGGTGCTTGCCAGCCAGTTGTTGACCCGCTTGCTCATTTCAAAAGGACCGTGGGTGGAAGACTGGATCACCAGCCGGAAAAAGATTCGATCTTCAATGCGCTGATGAAAACTCCACACGATATATCCCAGTTGCTGGTTGGTGCGCATCTGCGTATAAAAATCGCTTTCTACAACAGAAGCGATTAGTGAACTCTTGGCCATGAGGGGGAAACCTTTCTCTCCCACCTGAATGGCGTAGGCCAGGGAATTATTATTATCCGCCACCTCCTGACTAAACTGGAACCGTTCCCCTTGTGGCATGACTTCCACCACCTGCTTGAAACGTTCGTTTTCGGGTAGCGGCTGGCTCCCCAAAGCCGATAGCAGAATGTCCACGCTTTGTCGCGCTTCATCATCCGACCAGTTCCCATGAATCATTCCAGTGATATACACCTTGTCATAAAGCGTTTTAGCGTAAGCCTTGACATCCTTCAAAGTGATCGGAGTAAGAGCCGCAAGTTTTTCCTCCTCGGTGTATTGATCCTTGAGAAGCATCAACCAGTTGTAATAACCTCCCCGCGAATAAGCCTGGCCGAGCTTGCTGTTTTTCAATCCGCGTATCATCGCCTCCTTGATGTTAGCGAATTTCTGTTCATCCACTTTCACTTCCTTCAGGTTTTCAGTCACCAGCTTGATCAAATCACCGATCCGTTCTGAATAACCGCCAAGATTGAGGAGCACCCCTTTCTTTTGAATCGACAGGCCGTAGGACAATCCCGCCATTTGAATGGGATAAACCAGTTCATTCAAACCTTCCTGCATCATGGCCTCATAAAGTTTAGCCAGTTCCAAATTTTTAGCGCTGCGATAAACTTTTGCGGTTTCGATTCTGAATGTCAGAGCTATTTTGGGTTGCTTGAAACGATGGTCATATTTAAACCAGACTTTTGCCCGGTCATCATCCTGAACCAGATGAGGATATTCCTCCACAAGATTCAAGTTGTAAGGAATGAAATCATTTTTTTCAGGATAAAAAACACCGTCCAGCTTCCCAGGGCTGGATAATTTACTAAAAGCCTTTCCACCTATTTTTTTGAGGGAATATTCGGCATCGTAATATGGCGCTTTGCTATCGGTTCCCGCTGAATTGTGACTCAAGACCACCATCGCGTTTTCAGGAACCAATGTATTCAGGACTGCCTTATAGGCAGAAGGCTCATATTCGGTAAAAAGGAAAGGCAAAGTTTCTATATCTTTCAATTTATAATCCTGCATCAGTGCGGCTTTACCTGCAACGAATCCCATACCCTCATTCGGATTTTTCCAATCAAAGTTGATTTGGGCCATAGCCTGAGTTTCCTTGAAAGTGTATTCCTTAAACCCCTGTTCGCGCACCATATCAATGTAGGCAAAAATCAATTCAAGAATCCGCTCATAGTCTTTCAGTCCCTTTTCGGTCAGGGAAATATTGATGCCGAACGAATTGATATCCGGGTGACTGCTTCCCCCACCCGCGCTGAGGCTCAAAACCAGCCCCTCTTCTTTTAATCTGGAGAGCAGAGAACCTTTGCCCTCATAGCCCAACACAGAACCGACGATGGAGGCGGGTTTGCTGGCCTGATAGTTTTTAAGGCGGATAGTGGGAAAATCAATTTCCAATGAGCGAACATCCTTGATGGTTTTTATGGTCAGCAAGCGATACTGCCCCTTGAGCGGCTTCCTGAATTCAGGAGACAACTTCGGAACCTTAACGGGCCGATTGGGGATGCCGGAAAAATATTTCTGCGCCACGCCGGAAAGAATTTCCATCGGCATGCTCGAAATAAGGGCCAGCTTCATATTGGAAGCCGCATAATATCGCTTATAAAATTCCAATAATGCAGGGCGGTTGTCTCCCGACAGGGTTTTCTGATTACCGGTTCCAAAATTGGCAATAGGATGCCCCGGCTCGGATATCAGTCCGGCAACATAATTTCCACGCCACCCATCGTTGAGCTTGTTTTTTTCGTGTTCGTTGTTGACCGCTTTGACTTCCCTCTCCGCATAGGTTTTATCGAACAAAGGAGCCTTGAAAAAATCACTGAAGCGATCGAGGGCTTCATTGAATCCATCATGCGACACCTGAAAAAAATAGTTGGTGATGTTTCCCCCGGTGTAGGCATTGGCCCCTCCTGAATGCGAGTCCAGGAATTTTTTATAGGACCCCACTTCCGGATATTTTTTTGTACCCAGAAACAACATATGCTCGAGATAATGAGCCAGCCCGGCTTTGCCTTTGGTGTCATACAAATAACCAGTACCTACCGATAAGGCAGCGGCGCTACGATGCACATCCGGGTCGGAGACCAGAAGAACATCCAGTCCGTTTTCCAGTGAGAGTGTCTGGGTTTTTCGCTTATCTCCCTTAACCGCTTCGACGGAAGAAGTTAAAAATACAATCCATAAAACCAGAAGCAACCCGGTTTTTAGAAATTTTGGAATCCGATTCACAACCAACCTCCAATTTCTTTGATCAAAAGGCTCGGAGCCTAAAAGTGTAAGGAAATATTCGCAACCGCATTATTATATCGGGGTCTTGACAGCAAATGGGGTTAAATTTTTTTAATAATTGTTCGCCCGTCAGTTGTTGTTGCTGCTAATCAGGAATATGCCGATCACAGTCAGTCCTCCCGCCAAGAGGCGTTGTCGGCCAAACGGCTCGCTAAGTTTCCAACATCCCCAATAGACCACCATCAATACGCTGACCTGTCGAAGGGAGACAACCGCGCTCAAGGCTTCGAACTGAAGCACCACACAGATCAGTCCATAAGAACCTAGAGTGGCAATCCCGGCAAGCAAGGCTTTTTGCCATTCCCCTCTCCAAGATCGCAAAATATATTTTGCCGGGTGCCTGGAAAAAATATAGACATTACAGAGAGCAAAGCCTATGGTCGCCTCAATGAAAAAAAAGGTAATGCCATTGGCGAAAGGCTGGTCCGGCAAATGACTCAAAAAGGAATCCATTCCCTTTTTGTCCACCAGACTGTAGCTGACCACCATCGCCAGAGTATAAAAGGCCCAACGTAAATCATGGTGACGAAGAGCCTGCGCCAGGTTTTTGAATCCTCGTATCAGGTGGCCTTCAAAATGCAGAATATAAATGGCTGTCAGGATAAACCCAATAGCAAGAAAGGTGGAAATACTCAGCCGCTCATTGAGCAACAACCAGGCAAAGACCGGGACGAATACCGGTGCCGACCGAGCGATAGGATAGACATAGGAAATATCCGCCGTCGAGTAGGCCCGGGAAAGGCAAAGTATATACACCCCATGCAAAACTCCTGAAAGGATGCCCCAGATCCAAATCTCATTGTTCAATGGGGCCATTCCGAACATGGCGTAGGCAATCCCAGCCATGACTATGATGCAAGCCCCTTTTAAACCAGAAAAGTACTGGGAATTTTTACTGGTCTGGGTCAATATATTCCAGACAGAATGTAAAAGACTGGATATTAGAACCAGTCCAATATTAAACAGTGACAAGTGTTAAGCTCCGAATCGTTTCATTTATGAAAAGCGGGATTCCCGACATGCAGACAAAAATCGCATTTATATCCTACCCGGTATCAGATTTAGACAGGGCGGTGAAATTCTACCAGAAGGTACTGGGAAAAGAACCCCTGTTTCATCGGAAAGACTGGGCGGAGTTTGACCTGGATGGACAAAGACTGGCTTTGCAGAAATCCGACTGCCCGGCCGGAGTTGGCGCCACGGTATACTTTCTTGCGCGGCCTATTGAAGGTTTTGTATTCCGATTGAAAGAGTTGGATGCCACACTGGATGGAAACATAGAAATCCATTCCTACGGAAAACTGGCCCGGTTTCAGGACCCCGACGGAAATATCCTGGGCCTCTATGAACCTCCTGAGTAACGAGACCTTTGCATACCCAGAGATCCTTCGACATACCCCTCCGGGGCAAGAAAGCAAAGGTCGAATATCACTAGCTCAGGATGACAGCCCGAAGCCCCCGCAGTCGTCATGCTGAGGCCCTCGAAGCATCTCGCTTTTCCGTTTTCACGACTTATGCAAAGGTCTCCTGAGTAACAGGAATCCCATTGAGCGTATGCCATTGATGATGTACAATTGGCTTTATTGAATAATCAATCCCTTGACGTATATTTATAACAGGAAAACCCGTGCATGAATGACCTTGGCAATACGAACAATCCATTGACACATTTTAATGAGGAAGGCCGTGCTCGCATGGTCGATGTATCCGATAAAACCCATACTTCCCGAAAAGCGGTGGCGACCGGCGAAGTGCATATGCAACCGGCAACCTTACAGCTGATCAAAGAGGGACAGATAAAGAAAGGTGATGTGCTGGCAGTAGCACAAGTCGCGGGTATCATGGGAGCCAAACGAACGCATGATGTCATTCCCATGTGTCACCCCCTGCTAATAACCAGTGTGGACATCAGTTTTCAGATAAACCCGAACCCGAATCCGGAAACAGGGTTATGTTCCATCACCGTGACCGCCACGGTTAAAGTAACAGGGCAGACCGGGGTGGAAATGGAAGCGCTGACTGCGGTTTCCATGACAGTGCTCACCATTTATGACATGTGCAAAGCCGTTGACCGCGGAATGGTTTTCAACCAGATCGGGTTGCTTCACAAATCCGGCGGCAAATCAGGAACCTTCGATAAAGAAACAGTGGAAAAATGATCTCCCTCAAATTTTTTGCCAGCCTGAGATCTATTGCCGGAAAAGAAGAAGACAGTTTGGATATTGAAAATCCAATAACCATAGACCAGTTGAGTGATATCATTTCTGAAACAGCACCGAAAATGGGAGCGATTATCCGGGAGAGAAAAGTCTTGATCTCGGTCAATCAGGAAATGGCCTCTGCCGACACCATCATTCATGATGGAGACGAGGTGGCATTTCTTCCCCCGTTCTCAGGCGGAGCCAAAGGGCATCCCTAAAAATTGCTTTTGGCCATGAGCGACCTTATAAAATGAGGGTGCGAGTTGCCGCAGGGGAAATTACCGAATAAATAGGGAACCCAAAAACAATTAAGGACAACATCATGAGCACCACTACCGACTCAAAAATACGTATCCAGTTAGAAGATTTCTCGGTCACCGATGAAATCGAAGCCATGAAGAAAGTTTCCCGCAATATCGGCGGCATCACCATCTTTCTGGGAACAGGGAGAGAGCTTTCAAAAGGTCAAAATATCACCCAGCTTAATTTCGAGCATTACCCGAAGATGGCGGAAAAAAAGCTGGAAGAGATTCGGGAAAAGTCCATCAAGGATTTCGGAATCATCGACATGAGCATCATTCATCGAATCGGCCCCATTGAGATCGGTGAAAATATTGTTTTGATCATCGCGGTTGGGGAACATCGGGGAGAAACCTTCAAGGCCTGCGAATGGGCCATCGCTGAACTCAAACGCACCACACCGATCTGGAAACGCGAAACCACTTCCACAGGCGAAGTCTGGGTTCAAGACACTCCCTGACCGGCAAGCCGCCACTCGGCGTGAGGCCAGCACTGCATTGCCCATAAAGCAGGCCGAGCACCCAGGCGCAATACTTTAATAATCTTTCCCCTGTCAAGGGGGGCTGAGGGGGTTGATTTTTTGGTTCCCTCTTTTTTAAAAAGGGCCGGGGTGATTAACCACCAGTGTTTTTTTGTTCGATGGGTTGGGGGAATTTGGTATTAGGGTGATGACCACAAGTACTACAAATCTATAAATTCTTTTGGAGTGAGGTTGGCTTGGCAAAGAAGCTTCTTTAAAAGCCCCGGCCAAGCTCTTTATGCCGGGGAATGGAAAGTGTATACAAGTAATCAGGTCGGGTCATCATCATATGCAACCCCTTCTGGCGGACAAGCTTTCAACCTGCTTTTTCCAGTTTCTTAACCGTTTCTGCCCGGAAAAAAGCGGAAGTTTTTCACCCATTAAAGAGACCTTTGCGTAAGTCGATAAAGCAGAAAAACGAGATGCTTCGACAAGCTCAGCATGACAATAAAGGGCTGTTTTGTCATTCTGAGGAACAACGTGACGAAGAATCTCGGGGTTATGCAAAGGTCTCCCTCCATGGGAGAGGAGTCAAATAAATAAGTTGATCTGTGGTAAATAGTATTAAAATGGCTGGAGTTTTTCCTTTAAATTTCCCCTTCATATATGACCCCTACTGAAAACACTCTCACACTGACCGTCAACAGCCGTCTGGCCCGCTGGCTTTTACTGGAACAGGATGAGCAGAAGAAACAAGCCGGAGAAAAAGCCTGGTTGACTCCACAGATATTTGCCTTCTCATCCTGGTTGCGCGATGTCTGGATCGAATCATGGCCGACCCGGTATCTCCTCAGCGATTTGCAATGTGAAAAAATCTGGGAACAAATCATAGCGCAGGACTCAGCCCGTCTTGACCTTCTTCATCTTCAAGGTGTAGCCTCTCAGACCAGTAAGGCCTTTGCCCTGATTCATGAATACGACCTCCCCCGGAATCCCAGACTTTATGAACTGACCGATGAGGCCAAAATCTTCCTGTGGTGGACAAAAAAATATGAAAAACGCCTTGCTTCGCTAGGTGCTTTGGACCCCTGCATACTTATGGACGCAGTGAGAAACTCCATGCAGGAGGGGAAGATACCCATCCCTCCCTCTCTTCGTGTAATGGGATTCGAAGAACAAAGTCCGCAACTGAAAGTTTTTCTAGATTTTCTTCGCGAAAAAGGCACCCGTGTTGATTTCCTTTCACCGGTACCCGACCCCGAAATTCTGGAGGACAAACTCAATGACAAAACAGCCCGGGTCCGGGAATACGAAAACCGACAGGGAGAAGCCGAAGCTTGTGCCCGTTGGGTAAGGTCAATATTTCAACCGGGAAAACGTATCGGCATCGTTGTGCCGGAGCTGGAAAAATATCGCGCGCTTCTAAAACGCGAGTTGGCGGCAGAACTGGTTCCTGAATCTATTTTCACTCTGGACGAGCAGGTTTTGCCATTTAATATTTCGCTGGCTTCCCCATTGTCTCAGGAACCCATGATCAAACTGGCACTGGACCTGTTGACCGTGAAAACAGCCACTGTTCCTGTCGGCACGTTCCTGTCATTCATCCAGAGCCCCTTTTTGAGTTTTGAGTTTCCTCCCACTCAGGAAATATCCGATCTGGAACGCAAGCTGAGAAGAAAAAGAATTCTCTCCATCCCTCTTGATCGATTCCCTTTAATTTATGGCAGCATCCCTCAAATCGACCGGCTGGTAGAGGGTCTGAAATCCTGGACCCTGAACAACAAAAGATTGTTACCGGGAAAGTGGGCAGAGGAATTATCGGAGTTTTTAAAAACCACAGGTTGGCCGGGAAAATCGATGGCAGATCAACAATCCGTTTTATCGAAACGGTATCAGGCTTTTGAAGCCTGGAAAGATTGTTTGAATGAGCTTTGCTCCCTGAACCAGATTCTCGGCCCCATTAACAGACTGGAAGCCTTGAATCATCTCACCAACATAACTCGAAGCAAAGCCTTCCAGACCAAAACACCGGAGCATTCCATTCAGGTCATTGGCCTTCTCGAATCATCCGGAATGCAATTTGACCATTTGTGGGTCATGGGTTGCCATAGCGAAGCGCTCCCCGCCCACCCCGAACCCAACCCTTTCATTCCCTACGAAATCCGCAGCAAATTTTCCATCCCGCGTTCCAATCCACAGCGGGAATTAAAATTTGCCGAGCAATCCCTGAGTCGCCTGTTGATGGCGGCACCGGATGTCCACTTCAGTTTCCCCCTCCATGAAGGAGATATGGATCTGGAAATAAGCCCCTTGATAAAGAAGTTCCCAAAGAGTGACGAGCCTCCCCGCCCTTCCAGGCGAATCAAGGATCAAGTTCGGTCCTTGAATGATCTGGAGGAATTCACCGAACCCGCATTTTTACCCGCAACCGATTCTGAAAAAAGTCTATTCGAGACGCAGGGTATTTCATCCGGATATGCCCTGCTTAAGGATCAGGTGGAATGCCCCTTTCGGGCTTTTGCCCGCCACCGTTTGAACAGTGATCGATACCAATCACCGGAAGTGGACTTTGACAATCTGGATCGCGGCAACGTTATCCATAAAGCTCTGGAACTTTTTTGGGCCAAAACCTCCAGCCTGAAAAACCTTTTAAATCTTTTCCATGACGGCCTGCTGGAAAAACGCGTTGAACAGTGTGTGCGGGAAGCCCTCAAGCTTTGTTCGGAGCGCACCGCCGGCCAAACACAATTCAACCAACTGGAAATAGAACGGAACGTGCGGGTCATCCACGACTGGCTGCGCGATGTGGAACTAAAACGACCCGATTTTAAGGTGCTCAAAACCGAGGAAGGTGTTGAAATAAACCTGTCTGGAATAAAGCTTAAATTAAGAATCGATCGCATTGATGAAATTCCCGGCAAGGGTTTACTATTGATCGACTACAAGACAGGAAGGGAAGCAAAAACGGCAGACTGGTTTGCAGAAAAAATACGCGCACCACAGTTGCCCCTTTATGCGCTAACCAAATCTCCCGCAGGCCTGGCGTATGGCCATCTGATGATCGGTAAACCCGAGTTCAAGGGCACCACCATCCCGGACCTGCCTCTTGGGCAATTCAAAAACAAGGATTTTACCAAAGCCAGCGGATATTCCTCATGGGAAGAGTTGCTGGATTCCTGGAAGAATAATTTAAACGCTGTCGCCGATGAGTTCCTACAGGGAAGTCACCAGGTTTCGCCTATCAATAAGGGCGAACCCTGTCGGCATTGCGAGTTTGGTTCTCTTTGCAGAATTCAGGCCACTCGCCATCTGGAAACCCCGGAGGACGCCCCTTGAAACTGGCCGATGAAGAAATAAGAAGACAAGCCCTGGAACCCGACCAGTCTTTTATCGTTCAGGCCCCGGCAGGATCAGGGAAAACCGAATTGCTCATCCAACGTTATCTGAAATTATTGGGACTGGCAAACTTTCCGGAAGAAATTCTGGCGATGACTTTTACCCGAAAAGCCGCCGCAGAAATGAAGGAAAGAATTTTTTCCGCCCTCACCGAAGCCCAAACCCAGCAACCCACTAGCCGTGGAGGCAATGAGCAAAGGTTCGTTGAGCCGTCGACACAGTTTGAGCTCAGTAAAAAGACTTCGCAAGTTGCTAGCGGAGGTTCTCCGCCCACTAGCCGTGGAGGCAATGAGCAAAGGTTCGTTGAGCCGTCGACACAGTTTGAGCTCAGTAAAAAGACTTCGCAAGTTGCTAGCGGAGGTTCTCCGCCCACTAGCCGTGGAGGCAATGAGCAAGGGTTCGTTGAGCCGTCGACACAGTTTGAGCTCAGTAAAAAGACTTCGCAAGTTGCTAGCGGAGGTTCTCCGCGTTCCGAGCAAACCCACGCCAGAGAGACCTGGGAACTGGCTCGAAAAGTTCTTGAGCAGGATCAAGCACGGGACTGGAAGCTGATGAGTAACCCGGCCCGCCTGAGAATTGTGACCATTGACTCATTTTGTTCTTCTTTAACCCGTCGAATGCCTTTGCTATCCCGGATGGGTGCGGGTCTGGACATTCAGGAAAATGCCAGCAGCCTTTATCGGGAAACAGCCCGAAGCATCCTCAGCCTGACAGAAAGCGAGACCAATCCCTATGGCGTACTGGTGCGGAACATTCTCCGGCATATTGACAACTCCAAGGAAGATTTCATAAAAAGAATCGTCCAGCTTTTGGACAGAAGGGACCAATGGATGATCTCGTTTTTCGATCCGCGTGAAAACCTGAAAACGCATCCATTGAATGAAAACGCCCGACAGGAACTGGAACAAACCCTGGGAGGTTTGATTCAATCCCGGCTGGGTGAGTTGGAGGGTTTGTTCAGTCCGGAAATGCAGAAAAATATTTTGCGGCTGGGCAATTACTCGGGCAGTAATATTGATGATCCTTCCCATCCCTGCGCCTGTCTTGCGAATCTTCCGAACTTTCCGGACACCATGGTCGACAGTCTGAAAATCTGGAAAGGGTTGGCCCATCTTTTTTTGACGCAAACCAATACCTGTAGAAAAAAACCCGATGTGCGGTTGGGTTTTCCAGCAGACAAAGATGCCGGTGCAAAAAAAATGAAAAATGATTTTGTGGAGTTGGTAAACGCTCTGCAAGAGAACCCTGCCCTTCTCGTGGCTCTGGCTAGAGTAAAAAAACTTCCACGAGGCCATTTCACAAATATGCAATGGGATTTACTGAAATCCACCATTCGCCTTTTGGCAGAGATCAATAAAAGGCTGAAAGATGTTTTTTCATCCAGGCAAATCACAGACTTCACTGAAATTTCCCTGTCCGCCATCAGCGGCCTGGTTCAGAAGGATAAAGATGGGGAGGAACATCCCACCGATTTACTTTTTTATCTCGATTGCAAAATCCATCATATTCTGGTGGATGAATATCAGGACACCTCTTTCAAGCAGGAAGAGCTATTGCGTAAACTCACATCCGAGTGGAGCGATGAAGATGGCAGAACCCTGTTCATTGTTGGCGACCCCAAACAATCCATTTACCGATTCAGGGATGCCGAGGTGGGTCTATTCATCAAAACTCAGGAGCGAGGCCTTGGTACTTTACGATTAAAACCCCTGTCCCTGGAGTCCAACTTCCGCTCACAAAAAAACCTGGTCGACTGGATCAACACCTGCTTTCAAAAAATCTTTCCAGAGCATAACGACCCCGATCTTGGAGCCATTTCCTATACCCCGTCGTCAGCAGTGAAAGAGGAGACCATGCATCCCGGCGTGTTGTATCATCCTGTTCCACACCACGATGATAGCCATGCCATTTCTGAGGAAGAAGCACAGAAGATCACAGTGCTGGTCAAGGACCTGCAACAGCAATATCCGACAATGAGCCAGGCCATTCTGGTCCGAGGGCGAACCCATCTCACTTCTATTGTGAGACATTTTAACAAATCGGGTGTTGCATTCAAGGCCGAGGCCATCGACTCTCTCACAGACCGGCCGGCGATTATCGACCTGCTGTCCCTGCTCCGAGCCCTGCGTTTTCCCGGCGACCGAACTGCCTGGCTATCGATTTTAAGAGCACCCTGGTGCGGATTATCTTTGACCGATATCCATGCCTTGGTGGAACTGGATAGGACAACGCCGGTCTGGTTCCTGCTCAACGACCCCTCCCGCATCGGGCTTCTTAGTGAAGACGGACAAAAAAGGGCGCAAAATCTTGTTCATAATATGTATCATTTTCTAAACGGTTTTAGCGATCAAAATTTCCGCGATGGGCTGGAAGCCTGTTGGATCAGGCTGGGCGGGCCCGCCTGCCTACAGGGAACCAGCCCTGATGACATTGAAGTATTTTTTAATAAGGTTGAAGAAATCATCGCTTCCGGGCAGGAGGAACAATTCGAAAATTTTGACCAAATTCTGAAGGACCTGTATGCCAGCCCTTTGGCGGTTCCCGATAATGCCGTACAGATCATGACCATGCACAAGGCCAAAGGCCTGGAGTTTGATTTTGTCATTTTGCCCGGCCTTGGCAAACGCATCAAAGGGGATGAGAAGCGTCTGGTTTACTGGATGCCACATGGCGATGGCCTGTTACTCGCCCCCATTGAGGAAAAGGGCGGTGAGACTTCACCTCTCTATGAGTTTTTGTCAGACCTGAATAAAGAAAAAGAGGAATATGAAACTTTAAGGCTCCTCTATGTCGCCGCAACAAGGGCCAAGTCGCAACTGCACCTGTTTGGCCATTTGGAACCTTCCAGGGAAGAAAAATGGAAGCCCCATTCCAAATCCTTACTGAATAAACTATGGCCACATATAAAAGAAGAATGGCTGGACAAGCTGAGTGAGGCTACGGAAACGAGTCCTGTAGAACCCGATCAACTACCAACAGAAACGCATTCCATTCATCGCCTGCCCATCGACTTTTCATTTCCAATTGCAGCGGACCCTATTATTGAGGGACAGGTGGTCGACATCGAAGATGAAAAATATAGTGAGCCGGAATACTATTGGGCAGGAAATACGGCGCGTTGCCTGGGAAACGTCTTACACCGTTGCCTGCATGATATAGCCGTCGAAGGCCTGGAAACCTGGTCTGAAGAAAGAATTGAAAATTTGAAGCCCAATTTCAAATCAGCGCTTCTGGGTGAGGGGTTGCCCCTTGAGCAAGCAGAGGATGCGTTGGACTCAGGGCTTCTGGCTCTCTCCAGAGTTTTTGAAGATGCGCGGGGAAAGTGGATTTTAGCCTCACATGAAGACGCCCATTCCGAGTATCCCCTGACGTTCTTTCAGGATAATCGGTATATCCGAAATGTCATTGACCGCACTTTTGTGGATGATGGAATTCGATGGATCATTGACTACAAAACCGGAACCCATAAAGGCGGAGGAAAAAACCTTGAAATCTTTTTGGATAGTGAGGTGCAACGCTATAGACAACAATTGAACCGCTATGAAAATGTGCTGAAAAAATATGGTGAGAAACTGCCTGTTAAAAAAGCATTATATTTCCCCTTACTCAAAACCTGGCGGGAAATTAATTAATATTCAAGGAAATCCGAATTCAATGGGACAGAAAAGCGAGATTACCCCTGCGGGGCACGAAAGCTTAGGTGAAACATCACGTCTTCACGGAGCCTGTGCTGAGCGAAGTCGAAGTATTCAGAATGACAAGAAACGCCAGTTTGTCATCCTTGAGGAGCCGAAGGATCGCGCTTTTCTGTTTTTTCGACTTACGCAGAGATTCTTCACTGCGTTCAGAATGACAATGCAATCTCGTTCAGCATGACAGGAAACGCCAGTTTGTCATCCTCGAGGAGCCGAAGGCGACGAAGGATCGCGCCTTGCACTAACCTGGGGATTCTTCACGGAGCCTGTGCTGAGCGAAGTCGAAGTATTCAGAATGACAATGCGATCTCGTTCAGAATGACAATGCGATCTCGTTCAGCATGACAAGAAACGCCAGTTTGTCATCCTTTTGTTCAGAATGACAATGCGATCTCGTTCAGCATGACAGGAAACGCCAGTTTGTCATCCTCGAGGAGCCGTACAGGGCATTGCCAGGTTTTATAATGCTCGTTTAAAACTCAAAGGAGAGCCCCGCACGTGTGCCGAAATCCCTTCTGTTGACCCCGTAACCGACACCGCCATTGACAGACCAGTTTTCATCGATGCGGACACCAAAAGAAAAGGCGGCAGCGGTCTCGCCATTATAGTAACCGGCACCCAGAGACAGATTCACCTTTTTATCCAGAGAAACCAATGGTGCCTGCAGTGCCAGAGACAGCGCTATACCTGACGACAGATCTTTTTCTAATTCGTGTACTTTGCGCCCCAAATCAGTTATCCGACCGCCGAGGGCAGTGTCCGCGCTGGCTCTGGTAGTTTCCTCAGTGTCGATCTGACTGCCGAGGGCAGTGTCCCTGCCTTCTCTGGCAGTTGTCTCAGTGGTGATCCGACCGCCGAGGGCAGTATCCGCAGTGGCTCTGGTAGTTTCCTCAGTGTCGATCTGACTGCCGAGGGCAGTGTCCCCGCCTTCTCTGGCAGTTGTCTCAGTGGTGATCCGACCGCCGAGGGCAGTATCCGCGCTGGTTCTGGTAGTTGTCTCAGTGGTGACCCGAACGCCGAGGGCAGTATCCGCGCTGGCTCTGGTAGTTTCCTCAGTGTCGATCTGACTGCCGAGGGCAGTGTCCCCGCCTTCTCTGGCAGTTGTCTCAGTGGTGATCCGACCGCCCAGGGCAGTATCCGCACTGGTTCTGGTAGTTGTCTCAGTGGTGATCCGACCGCCCAGGGCAGTGTCCGCGCTGGCTCTGGTAGTTGCCTCAGTGGTGATCCGATCGCGCTCAGTGTCGACCCGAACGCCGAGGGCAGTGTCCGCGCCTTCTCTGGCAGTTGTCTCAGTGGTGACCCGAGTGCCGAGGGCAGTGTCCGCGCTGGCTCTGGTAGTTGCCTCAGTGGTGATCCGATCGCGCTCAGTGTCGATCCGACCGTCGAGGGCAGTGTCCGCGTCTTCTCTGGCAGTTTCCTCAGTCTCGATCTGGGTCTGAAGTTCTGCATTAGTCTGCGCATACGCTACTTGCGCAGGCAAAAGGAAAACAAGTACCCCCCCCCCCCAAAAAATATACCT
>LFLA01000010.1 GCA_001542995.1 Nitrospina sp. LS_NOB | reverse complement strand
GGGGCACGAGGGCTTTGGAACAATATCACGTCTTCACGGAGCCTGTGCTGAGCGAAGTCGAAGTATTCAGAATGACAATGCGATCCCGTTCAGCATGACAGGAAACGCCAGTTTGTCATCCTTGAGGAGCCGGAGGCGACGAAGGATCTCGCCTTGCACTAACCTGGGGATTCTTCACGGAGCCTGTGCTGAGCGAAGTCGAAGTATTCAGCATGACAGGAAACGCCAGTTTGTCATCCTCGAGGAGCCGAAGGCGACGAAGGATCCCTCCCGGAATGACAGAAAAGCGAGATTCTTCACTGCGTTCAGAATGACAAGAAACGCCAATTTGTCATCCTTTTGTTCAGAATGACAAGAAACGCCAGTTTGTCATCCTCGAGGAGCCGGAGGCGACGAAGGATCTCGCCTTGCACTAACCTGGGGATTCTTCACTGCGTTCAGAATGACAAGAAAAGCGGGATTCTTCACTGCGTTCAGAATGACAATGCGATCCCGTTCAGCATGACAGGAAACGCCAGTTTGTCATCCTCGAGGATCCGGAGGCGACGAAGGATCCCTCCCGGAATGACAAGAGAAGCGGGATTCTTCACGGAGCCTGTGCTGAGCGAAGTCGAAGTATTCAGAATGACAGCGCAAACCGTTCAGAATGACGATACAAGGCTATTTTGTCATTCTGAGGAACACCGTTCGGTTTATTACAGTCTCTCACGTAATCCGCAAATTTTTCAACTTGGCAAATGCTTCAGATTCCGTAATCAATTTAGCCCCATCATCCCTTATTCCTGTGTCGAACAACAAGAGGCTTTCTATATTGGTCAGGGTTTTAGTGTTGGCCAGCAGTTTGGCCGATTCCAAATACAGATAATTTCGCGCCAGATTAAAATGTTTCACCCTTTGCAATACTTTCGACTTAGCCAGAGTCTTAATACCTTTCGGGGTAATTTCCGTTCGATAAAAATTTAATTTTCTCAGATTCGCAAAAGCAGGAGCTTTCGCCAGTGTTATCAGGGTTTCATCGCCGACAGGATTTTCCTGAAAAATTAAAACCTGTAGTTTTCTAAACTTTTCTGATTGCACAACGGCCAACCCACCCTCAGGGCCAATATTGTTGTAGCGTAAATCGAGGAGCGAGAGGTTTCCCGCAAAATCAGCCGATGGCAACTCCTTAACCCCTTTATCTGAAATATTGTTTTCCCCAAGATACAACCGCTTCAAATTTTTAAACAGGTGGCAGTGAAATAAATGGTGGGCGCCGCGCCAGGTCAGTTTATTCCTGGAAAGGTCCAGGTTCTCCACTTCAAAGATACGGTTTGTTTGGACCAGGGCTTCAACCCCCTCATCCCCGATGAATTTTCCATTCAATTCCAATGCCTCGCCGTCGAGGCACTCATCAATAAGCCGATTAATATAATCCAGCTTGACCTGGGTGATCATATTTAATTTCTCTCGAGCTTCAGGTTGAGGGCACAGCGAAAACCGATATCATTGAAGCCACGCGACACGGGATAGCTCCAATCCCGATAGCCCGATGCCATCGCCACCACCGAGTCTGACCATGAACCGCCTCTTCTAACCTTCATAACTCCTCGTGTTGGCCCTCTGGGGTTATGAAGGATATCGGTGTAATAAAACTTGACCGAAAACCAGTCCGCAACCCATTCCCATACATTCCCGGCCATGTCATGAAGTCCGTTCGAATTGACCGGAAAAGACCCGGCCGGGAAAGCTTTATCGTTTAACTTCAGCCCTCCTCTGGCAGGAGGATTCATTAGATCGAATCCTTCACCCCAGGAGAATTGGCAGCCATCACCGTTGCCCGCCGCTCTTTCCCATTGGGCTTCACTGGGGAGCGCCTTGCCAATCAAGTGACAGTAGTCCGCTGCTTCATACCAACTGAGTTTTGAAACCGGACAGTTGTCGCAATCGGAAAAAATACTGCGGCGCAGATAATGTTCATGAAATAATTTTTCAAAATTTTTGTTGGTGACCTCAAACTTATCGATCCAAAACGCATCCAGATGAACCTTCTGTTCCGGGGCTCCATGTTGCGGTCCAAAACGGTCACAACCTCTTTTGAACGTGCCCCCTGGAATCAGAACCATATTTTCCGTAATAACGGGTTCTTGTCCAAAGGCAGGCTGAGTGCAGACAATAATAATGACACCCACGCACAAGCGCTGCAATAATCCAGCAATATAAGTAAGCTTCGGAAAACTCACGCGAATTCTCTAAGTGCCCCCAATATGGCCAGTGTTGCCTTAGATCGATTTAAAGTATAAAAGTGAATACCGGGGGCCTTGTTCTCCAACAAATCCCTGCACTGTCCAATGGCATGCTCAATACCTATCTGCCGAACCTTTTCTTTATCATCCTGAACCCCTTCAAATTTAGCCATCAAAGATTGAGAAAGACTCGCCCCGCACATTTTGGTAAATCGCTGTATCTGTTTGAGATTTAAAATAGGCATGATTCCAGGAATCACAGGAACATTGATATTTTCCTTTTGCGCTCTATCCATAAATTCAAAATAGTACCGGTTATCAAAAAACAACTGGGTAACAAGGAAGTCCACCCCACTGTCAACTTTTCGTTTTAAATTTTCAATATCCTTGTCAAGGTCCTTACATTCCACATGCCCTTCAGGGTAGCAGGCCGCACCAATACAAAATGAAAATTTTTTTTTTATAAAGGCCACAAGCTCATTGCCAAATTCAAAGCCACCGTCTGTTTTTACAAATTTCTCCTCTCCTTGAGGAGGATCACCCCTTAGCGCAAGGACATTCTCAATATTTTGAGCCTGCAAACTTTCGAGCACCGAACGGATTTCCTGCTGGTCATGCCCAACACAGGTCAGGTGGGCCATGCTCTCAATACCAATGTCATTTTTTATTTTTCCGACCAGATCAACGGTTTTAGAACGTGTACTCCCGCCCGCCCCATATGTCACGGATACAAAACCCGGAGCAGCAGGTTTTAACTTGCCAATCGTTTCATATAAGGTTGCAAAACCCTCGGAATCTTTAGGAGGGAAAAATTCAAAAGAAAAAACGGGGGATGATGAGTTTAGTTTTTCATTTATTTTCATGGCCCGATAATAACACAAGGCGCCTCTAGCGAGGCAGGCAATTGCAATTTGCCCCCGGCGGTACGCCGGTCAGGATGGGTCGGGTGAATTTTCGTAAATATCAAATTTCTTCAGGTAGGATAAAAATGAAACCACATTTACCAGCTCAACAGGCTCCTCCTCAATCAAATTAATCGCTTCATTGGAAAAGTATCCCGTGGTGATCAAAATTCCCCGTGACGCGCCCTCCCCCTTCACCGTATCCAGAAAGCCTTTAACCTTCATTGCATTGACCGTTTTGCCAGGGGGGTCAATAATACAAAGGGCGATATAACTGCCACCGACAACAGGCGTTTCATCGTTCATGGCAATTTCCAACTCATGATCATCTGCCCAAACAGAATGCACATATTCAAGATTGAATTTTTCCATGAATTCAACGCACTTTGATTTGAAAGCGTCTCTATCGGTGAGATAGACAGGGACGTCCGAAGGACTGTCGAAATGGATTTGTTCTTGTGGAGCGGGAGGCGAGGTTTTCTTCAAGAAAAAAATCAGGATGATACCAATAAAAAACGCTACGAATATAATCCCAAAAATGGCCACTTATTTTATCATTTCATCCCAAATTTTTTCTTTTTTACCTTCTTTTATCCAACGATCATTTTTGATCATCTGACTAATAGCCACCCAGAATACCCAACCCACAAACAGCAACATAGTTCCGATGGGAATATTATCCGGTTTGGTCGCGATTAAAAGAAAGTTTTCTAGTCCTGAGTTTTCCATTTTATACGCTCAATTGATTGTTAATGATTAATAATATGATATCTTTGGCAGGTGGAGCAAGTTTATTCTTCGTCCTCTTCTTCCTCATCATCTCCACCACCTTCCCCCAGACTCAAGTCAAAGTCCAGTTCGGCGGTATTATAGGCAACAATCAAATCTGCCACTGTCTTTACCTGGGTATCCACATCACCAACCGTTTCAATCTCGCTGTACTTGGTTGGAACCGTGTATTTATCCCCTTTCTTAACCCAATGCGAAGGCATCTTGGTCCAAGGGATCATTTCTCGGGTATTTTTGAGCCATTTTGGAATCCATTTAGAGCGAAGCCTTTGGCTGGCCAGTGAAAACTCAATGCCTTTTTCCCCCTCATCATGGCAACGGCCACAATCCATGTAGTTGACCATTTCAGCGCCTTTTTGCGCCACTGCATCATCTTTACTTTTATGAACACCGGCCTCATAACCACTAGCGGGAGACAACGCTTCAAAATAGGCCGTCAGATCCCTCACTTCTTTATCGGAAAAAGAGAAAGTGGGCATTTTTACTTTAAGCCAGGTTCTAACGGGTGTCGGATCTCTCAAGAATGAATACAACCAGGAACTTTTGAGGCGTTCCCCTACATGATAATCTCCCATATCTAATGGAGGAGGATACTGCGCTTTCGCTTTGAGATATTTCTGAATCCGTCCACCTTCGCCTTCAACATTATGGCAAGCCTTACAATTGTATTTGGTGATTATACGGCGACCTGTTTCAATTATTTCCTCTTTATCAGAAAGTATCCTGCGGTATTGCACAGGCACTTTAGTACCATTGAAACCTTTCAGGAGCACAACCAATGCATCAATTTCACCTGGTGCAAGGTGAAAATTGGGCATCTTGTCTAAAACCCGTTCGGTTTTGAAAGAATCCGGCTTTTTTAATTTGGTTCTAACCCAGGAATCCCAGGTATGAGAAATATGCGTGTCACCAAACTCCAGTTCCACAATCATTTTTCTGCCAAAGGAGGATAGCTCCGGCGCAATTCGGCCCTCGCTTTCCATCCCCTTGATATCATGGCAGGCAAAACAACCCCTACGGCGAACTATTGTCTTCCCGTGTTTGATCAACTCGGGATCTTTAAGTTTTGCTTCAAGTCCGGGAATCACTTCTTTTTTGCCGAACTGGATTAAGTAAGAAGCTATGTCGGTGGCCTTCTCATCACCCAACCGAAGGTCAGGCATTTTACTCGCGGGGTTATAACTGTGGGGACTACTGATCCAAGTCACCAGCCAATCAGCATTGACCTTGTTACCAATACGACTTAGATCCGGCCCATGGGTTTCTCCCCTGCCATCGAGTTCATGGCAACCCTGGCAGCCTACAGATTCAAATAATTTCTTGCCTTTTTCTGCATCGCCCGATTCAAACTTCACACGCAAACTATAATCTTTATCCGAAGACGCAAGAAGGTAAGCCGTAACCGCCATTGCGTCTTTTTCATCGAACTGGAATTCCGGCATTCGGGTTTTAGGCAGATAGTCCCTGGGGATTTTTACCCAGCGGTATAACCAACTCGGATCAACCTTGCTGGCAACTCTATAAAGCCTGGGTCCAACCTTAGCCTGTGTGGCATAACCATCCGCTAAATGGCAACCATGACAGCCCAGTTTGATAAAGAGCCTTTTCCCCTCTGACAAAAGCGGAGCACCATCCAAATTGATCACTTCAGCATGACAATTTCTACACGTTGCCTGTTGGTAGTCACCTTGGAGAATGGGTTCATTGACTTCAACCGTTTGATCCGTTTCATGATGCGAACCATGAGCATGCTCAGCCGGAGCCGTGACCGTTCCCTGCCCCAGATGACACCAGGTACAACCTGTCACTTCAGGGGGATGCTTTTTAATCAGAATATCAAGATTGGGATGGGACTTTAAAGGTTGCTTAAAATCCTTATAATGTTCGTCCTGATATGCAATATGGCAGGTCATACACCGGTCTACCCGGTAAATAATTTCTTTAAAGGCATTTTTGCCAAAGCCCGGAATTACGGTTTGAAGGATTTCCGCAGGCTTCCAGAAAAAAGGAAACGGCTTGTAATAGTCCATGGTCAATTCAAACTTACTTCGTTCCGTGGTTAGCTGAGCCAGATCTTTATCCAGCTTGATCTGATCAGCCTTGACTTCTAACAGCCTGTTTTCCGCCTCCTGCAAAATCGCCTGTTTTTCTGCGATGATCGGGTTAAAAGATTCCACCTCGCCTTGCCTGGAATGAAGAGAGGCCAATTGCACATCAAAGTTTTCCCCCGCATGCAAGGCTTTTTTATACCAGTAATAAGCTTCATCAACCATGCTGCCGGAAAACTTTTGCTGTTCTTTCTGCTCATCCACCGCTACTTGTTTGAGCCGAACTTCCTCAACCAGTTCCTGATAGGAATCCGAAGAATCCAGTTCGCCTTCACTTTGAGCCAGGCTTTCTATAATTTGCTTCTCAGTCTCTTCAATTTCCGCGTTGAGCTTTTTCCAGTTTGCTTCTGCTACGGCATATTGCTCCTTGTGAAACTGGTCCTGATAAACCTTGTAGCCCCGGCGGGCATATTCATCATCCCAGAACGCCCAAAGCGTGACAAAAAGCGTTACTGTTGAGACCAGAAAAAAGAGGAAGCTGTACGAGGTATGCTCGTCAAATTCCCCTTCTTTATATTCCTTTTTTTGTTCTTCTTCAGCCAATGTATTTCCCGATCCTGAAGCCGTTAAATATTAAACCAGGGTGTCACCCATACATACTTGATATTAAAACCCAGCCTGAGAACAATTTTGATGACAATGCCCATCATGATAAGGAAAAGTTCAATTTTCAGAAACATTCTCAAGAAACCAACACTCTTGAGCGCCTTACGTTCCATGAAAAAATAGATCCCAGTACCCACGGCAAAATATCCCAGTATCACCGCTCCACCAAAAAGCATGGCCCCATTGTAGGTTCGAACCCCGAACGCATAAGGAAGATCAACATTGACCAGGGCCACAACCTTATGCGGGTCCCAATACTGCCAAGGCATAAAAAGGTTCCAACCCGGCCCCCTTAGGAACACCCCCATAATGATCAAAGCGATCCAGAGCACCAGAAAACCAAAGGAGTAAACCCATATCGCCGTTTTTCTTTCGTGATAGGTGTAATATCCGTTCCCTTTGGGATTCACATCCAGATACGGAATCAGCATCAGCCCAACGATGATGAGGACGGGAGCCACAACACCGGCGAACCAGGGATCGAAATAAACCAGGATGTCTTGAAGCCCGAGGAAATACCAGGGCGCTTTGGAAGGATTTGGGGTTTTGGTCGGATTTGCCGCTTCTTCCAACGGCGCATCAATAACGATCGACCATACTGTAAGAGCCACAATGGTGAGAATAGCGCAAAGAAACTCCAACCGGACCAAGTACGGCCAAACATGGAGCTTTTCCCCACCCAACCCTTCTGCCTTTTTCTTTGGTGCCGCCGCTTGAGCCATATTTTCCTTGCCCCTTAATAAAAAATCTGCCCTTTAAAGAGGGCCGGAAATTCCACCATCCTTGCGGATTCGCCAGAAATGCACGATCATCAAGGCTCCGGCAACCAAAGGAATGAAAATACAATGCAATACGTAAAACCTTAATAGAGCAGGAGGCCCTACTACGCTCCCTCCAATCAACAAGGCACGGACATCATACCTTGGAGTCGCCCCGACGAATTCCGCAAATGGACCTTCATTGCCCAGAAACGGGGTGGCACGCGCCATATTGGTGCCTACGGTGACCGCCCACATCGCCAATTGATCCCAAGGCAGAAGGTAACCGGTAAAACTTAGGAGCAGGGTGAACGTTACCAAGAGCACCCCAATGACCCAGTTAAATTCTCTCGGTGGTTTATACGAGCCGGTTAAAAAGACCCGAAACATATGCAACCACACAGTGATAACCATAGCGTGCGCCGCCCAACGATGCATATTCCTCATGAGCATGCCAAAGGGAACATCGTATTGCAGATACTTCATATCGTAGTAAGCATATTCACCAACAGGCCTGTAATAGAACATCAGGATCACGCCAGTCACTACCGTGGAAAGAAACAGGAGAAAAGTGATTCCTCCCATGCACCATGTAAATTTTATTCGCAGAGCGTGACGTTGAATCTTGACTGGATGAAGATGCAACCAGACGTTACTGGCAATTTGCAGTACACGGTTTCGAGGAGTGTCTGCATAACCATGTCGGAAACTAGATGTCCATATCTGCGATTCTGTAATTTCCTTGGCAATATCACTGAAGATCTTGCCGCTTTTAATTTTATCCATCAATTCCGCGATATTCGGAATCTTAGGTGAATTACTTGCCAAAACTTAGACCTCCATCAAAATGGAATTTTACTATCTTGTACCCAATTCTTTTTGGCTAAAAATATTAAAAAAAGTCTCCGAGCAATTAGACAAAAAGTTTAGCGCCCGGTTTGCCCCACTGACCCTTTTCAAAAAGAAATTTCTTACTTTTATCAATAATGATCTGCCCATCCGGAGCCAAAGCAATTTTTAACCGTTCCAGAGGCCTTGGTGCCGGGCCTTCAAAGTTTATCCCTTGCTTGGTAAAACCACTACCGTGACAGGGGCATTTGTATTTACTCTCTGATCTCAACCAACGCGGAGTACATCCTAAATGCGTGCATAACGCAAAAATGACATAAATACCTTCCTCATCGCGAACAATCCAAACACGCTGATCCGTAACCCACTTGGTACTGACTTCACCAACCGTGTAGTCACTGGGTATTCCTGCCTTGAATATCGGGGAAGGTTCAAAGAGAACACGAGGGAATAGTAACCGCGCAAAATATAAGGCAGATAGCCCCAGGGAAGCTAAAAATCCGGCCCAACCCGCTAGCGAGAAAAATTCCCGGCGCGACCAGATTGTTTCCAGCGCCTCATCCTTTCCCTTTGCCTCTTTGGATGCCGTTTTTTCTTTTGGTTTCTCATCAGCCATAAAGCTCAATAATACCTAATTTTATGTGGACTCATGGACTTTTTAAGACCCGGTTGACAAGCCGGAATAGACTGTCAAAGTGTTGGTTTTTAACATAATTAAAATATCGAGTCAAGGCAAGAAGTAATTGGCCTGAAACCACCTTTTTTATGGGGACTTCAAGGCTCTTGCACAATTCCGCGCCGCCTCGCACAAGCCACTAATTTTCGCCCCTTCAGAAGTGATGGAATTGGCCAGATTACCCACCGTGACCCCCTTTTTAATTAATAATAACAGTATCGGAATCCAATCAGCAGCCTGATGTGAAATAATCTGTGCCCCCACAATCAGACGTGATCTTTTATCTGCTACTATTTTATATCTTCCCCCGGTTTGGGGAGAGGACATATTTTCAGCGCCTGTGAAACCCTCCTCGAATACGCCCTCGACAGGATGAAATCCTTGCTGAGGGGCTGTTTTCATGGAACACCCCACATATGCCACATCAGGAATCAGCCGAGCGACCTGTGAAACCCACTCCCGGTTCAGTATCCTTTTTTTCCCCATGGCATTTTCTGCAGCAATTTTACCTTCTGCCTGAGAAAGCGTGTCGCTGGTCAACTCGCCGCTTATACTTCCCACCGCATACACTCCAGGCAAGCTGGTCATCATGGAATCGTCTACAAAGACTTTTTGATGTTCACCCAAACGAATCCCCAGTTTTTCAGCGATGTCATTTTCTTTAACCCCCATCCTGTCCCCAGTAATTATTATTTGATGGACGGAGAACTTGATGCCCGTCTCCAAAGTAATTTCAAGTTCATCGCTATTTTTGTATATCGAAATCAACTTCTTTCCCGGAAGGATTTTAATTTTTTTCTCTTTAAACCGGGGTTCTATCGCAGCATTAAAGTCTTCATCCAATTGTGGGAACAATTCTTTTTGTTCATAGCAAAGAAAAACTTTGCATCCTCTTTTATGAAGCCCGAGTGCCGTCTCACTGGCAAAGGGACCACCCCCGACGACAAGAACTTTTTCAGGAAGTGCGGCAAGTTGGGGAATCTCATCGATGGATATTACAATGCCCTCCTCATGGGGTAAGGTGGCCGAGAATCGAGGATCAGAACCATAAGCTAGAATCACCGACCTGCCCGTTAAGAGCAAATGTTCACCATCACTTTTTTCAACGTTAATCTCTGTCGGACTCGCAAGCCTTCCCTCCCCTTCTATGACAGACACGCCCGCGACGTTTAGTTTTTCTCTCACAGACTGGGAATATTGCTCAGTCTCGGAATGTAAAATATTTCTATATTCTTCCCAACTTACCGAAGGTGCAATGGAGCAACGGTTTTCAATAAAAAGCGTGTTTCTTCTTTGAAAACCCGCTTTGCCTATATGGTTCCTTTCAATAAGGCAAACTCTTCCACCCAGTTCGGCCGCTCTGAGAGCGGCCGAAACCCCGGCCAAGCCTCCACCCAACACCAACACATCAAATTCTTCCATATAATCAGACCAACCAAAAATGAAAAAAAATATTAAATATCTTTCACTCGCAAAGTCCAGAACAATAAGTTTACACCACCCGGGTTTAACTATATCAAGTTAATCACCGCAACAACGGAAATAAGGACCAGGCCTATGGAGGCAATAACAGCATGCAATGTCACGTTGAGCCTTCGAGTGAATGGAACAACTAGAAGAAGGTAGCCAAAAACAATATAGGCAAAAACAGACTCTCGCTCAATTTGGTAAAGATGGAATAAAAACAAAGCATAGCTTGTAATCACTGCCCCAAAAAGCAGGCGATGAATGCGGAACCTCTTTTCCCGCTTGTCGCTGGGAAGCATACTGACCCCAACAGTAATATTGGCGATGGTTAAAAGTAATGCAAAAAATATGGCCAGGAAGCCGGGTGAAGAGAATAAATCTTCTAAGGTGGTGGGAGGCATTCAATATGAGGAACAACAAAAAAAACAGGTATAACAAATAGGGTAAAACTTTACAAATCCATCACAACCTGGTTTCGCCCATTATTTTTGGCTCTATACATGGCCTTGTCGGCCCTTTCAAACAAGCTCAATTCCGTATCATCCTTGCCGACAATGGCAACCCCAATACTGATCGTGACTTGCAGCTTTTTATCACCATCGACAAAATAATCTCTTTCAACCTCTCGGCAGATTTTTTCTGCTAACTGGCTGGCCGTTTTTGTATTTATCCGGCTTAAAAGAACGACAAATTCTTCCCCACCGTACCGGAAAATCTGGTCGGAGATACGAATGCTATTTCTCACCGTCCCCGTGACCGATTTTAAAACCTTGTCCCCGACATGGTGTCCGTGGTCGTCATTAAATTTTTTAAAATGATCGATATCCAGAATCAAAAGTGCCCATTCCTCTTTATAGCGCTTAAATTCATGGATCATTTGCCCCATCTTTAAATTATAGGCACCCCGGTTGAGCACCCCCGTCAAAGGATCTACCAAGGCCTGGGCTTCACTCTGCTCCAGTTTCTTAGCCAGGACAATGGAATTCTTTCTGTGTTCTTCCAACTCATCCTGCAACGTGCGGGAATGTTGCCGTACTTTTTGCATCTCCCCGACAACACTATCCTTCAACTTCACAATATCCTGAATATTGTCGGCGCTTTCTATCTTCTCCGCACATTTGCTGATGTTGGAATCAACCCCACTGGAGTTGGACACCAAGGACTTAATGGTATCTACCACTTCAAGGACCATTGTTTTAACGATATCCTTTTCCTCTTCTATGAACTCCTGCTTGATGATCTGCCTGTCAAAAAATTCCTCAATATCCTTGCCAACTCAGTAGCAGGGTTGATCCGGACACCTTTCCTCACCACATCCTCCATATCCTTAAGTTTTTTAGTCAACTCATCGTCAACGGGAAGTGCCTTTTAAAGGCCTTGAATGCAGGAAACCAGCAAGCTGGCTATACGCTCAGAAAACTCAAGCGGCGGAGCAACAGATTTATCCGGTTTTGGATCGATGGATTTTTTAGGCTTTTGCTTACTAGCCACAACAAATGCTCATTTGAAAAAATCATAGAACCCGAGTATTTAAAATTGGTGCCGATGGGGAGAGTCGAACTCCCACGGATTGCTCCATACGCCCCTCAAGCGCACGTGTCTACCAGTTCCACCACATCGGCACCCTGAGGTTTTAATTCGAAGAATTATCAGATGAGTCCCTGGACTCTGTGGCTTTATCAGGAAGAGGTGCTTCAATACCCTGGATAACAGAGTTTGATTTTTTCTTGTTAGAAAAGGTCGCCAAGGTCAGAGAGGTGACCATAAACAAAATAGCGATTCCGGTTGTCAATTTGGTAAGAAAATTTCCAGCCCCACTACTGCCAAACATGGTTTGGCTACTACCCCCACCAAGTCCCGAGCCCATTGCTGCGCCCTTGCCCGCCTGTAAAAGCACGGTGAGGATCAAACAAAAAGCCGCAAGCACATGCAACACTGTTATTATTGTATTCATCAGGTTTTTTAAATTACTAATTCGTTACAGATTATTCATTCAGAATTTTTGATTATGACTAAATATCTGTCACGATTCAAGGGAGGATTTGATAATAGCACAAAATGACTCAAAATTCAGGCTCGCCCCGCCAACCAGCGCCCCATCTATTTCTTCTTCGCCCAATAGTTCTTTACAATTTTCGGGAGTCACACTCCCACCATAAAGGATTCTCGCACCAATCTCCTCAGAGAAACCCTGGCTCCCAAACAAAAATTTTCTGATAAATTTATGGATTTCCACAGCCTGATCCGGAGTGGCATTGCTGCCCGTTCCGATAGCCCAAACCGGTTCATAAGCAATTGCCAGATGGGCTATGCTCTCACTCGACAAACCAGCTAGGCACCCTGACAATTGGGTTTCGATAACATTCAGAGTTTCCCCCGCCTTTCTCTGATCCTGAGTCTCTCCGACGCAAACCACGGCGGTGATCCCCATCTGCATGGCAAGGTGGACCTTTTTGTTAACCTCTTCATCCGTTTCGCCGAACAACTGGCGCCTTTCTGAATGCCCTATCAACGCATAACCACATCCCACATCCTTTAACATTTCAATCGAGACTTCGCCGGTATAGGCACCCTTCTTTTCAGAGCAAAAATTTTGCCCTGCCAGGCCCAATCTCGAACCTTTTACAATCTGGCTAACTGGATATAACGATGTGAAGGGGGGGGCTACGACCACCTCCGCTCCCTCGGTGGCTGACAATCTGTCCACGAGAGATCGAGCCATGTCGCAGGCCTCGGAGGCCAACATATTCATTTTCCAATTGCCGATGACAAGCGGGAGAGTCACACTTTTATCCTGACAGGAAATATAAAAATGAACCGGATATCGAAGGTATCAGCCTATAAACTTCAAAAGATCTTTAACCCTGTTGGAGTAACCCCACTCATTGTCATACCAGGCTAAAACCTTCACCATATTATCTTCAATGACTTTGGTGGAAATTCCGTCAATGATTGATGAGCAGGAATCTCCATTAAAATCGATAGACACCAGGGGTTTTTCTTCAAACCGCATTATTTTATTCAAGGATCCTTGAGACGCTTTCTTAAAGGCTTGATTAACCTCCTCGACGCTGGTATTTTTCTCCACCTCAACCACCAGGTCAATCAGGGACACATTAGGGGTCGGAACACGAATGGCCATACCATCAAGCTTACCCTTAATCTCCGGCAACACTAATGCCACTGCTTTTGCGGCGCCGGTGGTGGTCGGAATCATTGAGAGGTTCGCCGCCCTTGCCCGCCTCAGGTCTGAATGAGGCAAATCCAGAATCTTCTGGTCATTCGTATACGAATGAATGGTCGTCATCAGCCCCTTTTTAATACCAAAGCTTTCATGCAAAACCTTGGCGACTGGAGCCAGACAGTTTGTGGTGCAGGAAGCGTTGGAAATAATCTGATGGTCGGAAGAAACATAAGATCCTTCGTTCACACCCAAAACAATGGTCACATCCGGATCTTTTGCCGACGCTGAAATAATAACTTTTTTTGCGCCTGCGGCAATATGCTTACTGGCCGCCTCACGCTTGGTGAATAGCCCGGTGGACTCAATAACAATATCCACTCCTAATTGTTTCCAAGGCAGTTTGCCGGGGTCGCGTTCAGCAATAATTTTTATATGCTTGCCGCTTATGATCAATCCCTCGGAATCAAATTTCACTTCCTGAGGGCTAACCCCTTGGATAGAATCATATTTAAAAAGGTGCGCCAACGTAGCGGAATCCGTCAAATCATTGATAGCCACGATTTCAAATTTCGAGCATTCCGGATCATTCAATATGCATTTCAATACCGCCCTGCCTATGCGCCCAAACCCATTGATGCCGACCTTCGTTGTCATTTTTATTAAACAGCCTTTCAAGAAAACTTATTGAAAATATGTGAGTTAAACTAATCGAGGGTAGCAAAACAACAGGAAAGCTCAATCACTCGGAAACTAGGGGGAGTATGCAAAATTTACAAATTCAAGTCAATACAAACCTGTGGGCAATCCTAAAATCAAAAACAGGGAGTTGTTGATCTGCCGTGGGGACTGGATTTCTTGAGGATCTATCCTTCGATTCGGCTGCGGTGAGATAGGTGAATAAAATATGGTCTATTTCATCACTGATTTCTAAAGTTCTCTCAGCGCCATTCACCAAACGCTTAAATTCATTGATCAAAAGCCCCTCTTCATCCATCGATGATTCGAGTTCCATTTCTATTCGCTTAACATCCTCCAAATGCCGGACGCCATTCTCTTCCAGAGTTTTCATTTGCTTCTGGGCTTCATCTTTTTTAACGAGAATTTCACCGCGAGCTCTTGCCAGTTCAGAGCGAAGCTTTTCAATAGAAAATAATTCTCCATCCAGACGCTTGAAACTTTGGTCCAGACTTTCCAAATAATTTCGCCGCCTCTGTATCAGGTATTCCCGGGAATCCGCAGAATCCAGATCATCATTTTTACCATCATCGATAAGCATCGTTTCCGTAGACCCGCTTAAAAGTTCTTCGTATCGGGCCTTAATAGAATTTTCCTCAGTTTGTAGTTGCCCCAGGTTGTTGGAAATTTTGTCTATATTCTGGACATATATATCGATATTCCGCATGAGGGTTTCCAAATTCTCTATATTATCCTTCACCTGCTGGCCGATGGAGGCCAGCTTTTCCTCGATAGACAAGCGAAAGGTCTCTTTATACTCCAAGACCCTGCTAAAAGTTTCCACAACACGGGAATATTCTCGCGTACTGGAAATCCCTCGCTCCCGAATGGATAAATTATCCTGGATAATTTGAGAAGACTGGTTGAAATCTGTCATCACCACATCCGTCAATATTTTGGTAAAATTAACTTGGGATATTATACGGCAAATTTTATACCAAACTCATTAAAACTACAATATTTTCAAAGAGTTCTATATAAATTTCAATTCAACTTTGCTGCCCCCTGCCCATTTTAATGGAGCGAATCATTTCAGTCACGGCATTTTCCATGCCCCCATAAACCGCCTGCCCGACTATGAAGTGTCCAATATTAAGTTCCTCAATTTCTGGGATCGCGGCGATGGCCTTTACATTCTCGTAATTCAAACCATGCCCGGCAAAAACCTTCAACCCCTTTTCGTCGGCCCTTTTAGCACTTTTCCGTATCCGTTCCAGTTCTGCTTCAATTTCTTCAGCCGACTCAAGTTCCGTGTATTTACCGGTATTAATTTCTATACTATCCGCCTTTATTCTTTTTGAAGCGTCCACCTGCTTTGCATCAGGGTCAATGAACAGGCTGAACAAAATCCCTCTGCCATTTATCTTTTCTCCAATTTCTGACAACCTTTTTTCTTGAGAGCAAACATCAAGACCTCCCTCCGTTGTAATTTCCTGACGCTTTTCCGGGACCAGAGAAACCTGATAGGGCTGAATCTCCAAAGCCAGATTAACCATCTCCTGGGTTGGAGCCATTTCCAGATTCAATGGGGTGCTAATCCCTTTTCGAATGATTCGCACATCGTTATCCTGAATATGGCGGCGGTCTTCCCGCAAATGGATAGTGATCCCCTGAGCCCCGGCCTTTTCTGCCAACAAGGCCGCTTTTAGTGGACTCGGCTCAATGGTCCTTCTGGCTTCACGGATGGTGGCAACATGGTCTACATTTACAAATAAGCGGATCATCCCTCTTCCCTCATTATTGCTTCAGCGACTTTTACTGCCCGGCGGGTGGCCTGAACATCATGAGTACGAATTATGGACGCTCCCTGTGTCAACCCGAATACAGTTGCGGAGAGTGAACCTTCCAATCTTTCTTCAACGGGCACATTTAAAATATTTCCTATCAAGGACTTTCTTGAAACCCCCAAAAGTACTGGCTTACCCAATTTATTTAACCGATTCAGATTTTTCAATATTAGAAGATTATGGGAGTCTGTTTTACCAAATCCTATGCCAGGGTCTATGGCAATTTTTTGCGGATCAATTCCAGCGGAAACAGCAATGGCTATACTCTGCTGTAAATACTCTGAAACTTCCGTCAACACGTCGGCATATTGTGGATTCTCCTGCATGGTTTCTGGCAGCCCCTGCATATGCATCAAAACCACTCCCGCATGAAACCGGGAAATCGTTTGGGCCATTTCCTCAGACCGTTGCAGGCCCGTTATATCATTGATGATACTGGCTCCGGCTTGCAGCACTTCATGGGCAACCGCAGATTTATAGGTATCTACCGAAATCGGAACATTAGCGATCCCCACAAGTTTCATTATCACAGGAAGCAAACGGTCTAATTCTTCCTGCCTCGAAATAGGAATAGAGCCTGGTCGCGAGCTTTCTGCGCCAAGATCCAAAATGTCTGCGCCTTCGGCAATCATTTTTTCTGCAACGCGGAGCGCCTGTTCAATGGTTCCGCACCGACTCTCTCCGTAGAATGAATCGGGTGACAGGTTAATAATACCCATCACTGACGCTGCTTCACCCGGATTAGGAAACTTGAATGGAATCATAAGTGGGCGGAGAACCTCCGCTGATAAATTGCAATAGCGTTTTCATGCGCACAACGATAATCTCTTGCTATCTGCCCCCACGGCGAGTGGTGGAAACCAAAAACTCCACACTCCGGCATCAAGCCGGATAAAATGTGGAGTTGGTTGGAAACAAATTATATTTAAAGCAATGATCAGGCAGGCGTAGGATCAGGCATGCCACCGCCGCCCAAGAGTCCTTCTTCTTCAGAATCTGTTTTAGTTTTCGGCTTTTCAGCAGGAACCTCAGGCGCTATTTCTTGTGGTTCCCCACCGGAAGGATCAGGCTCAATATCACTTTTTCCTTCAATAATATTGTTAACCTCAACCGCATTCAGGGTTTCTCTTTCCAGCAGAGCCTGAGCCAGGTTTTCGAGGATGTCGCGGTTCTGTTTCAGTAATTCAGTAGCGCAATTATATCCTCCCATAACCAGCGTCTTGACTTCCTGATCAATCAACTTAGCCGTCTGGTCGCTGAAGTTTTTCTGGGTAGAAAAGTCCCTGCCTAAAAACACCTGCTCCTCCTTGGAGCCATAGGTAAGCGGGCCCATTTTTTCGCTCATCCCCCATTCGCAGACCATTTTCCGGGCCATTTCTGTGGCTCGTTCAATATCGTTACCCGCGCCGGTGGTCATTTCACCAAGGCAAATTTCTTCTGCACACCTTCCACCCATCAGGATAGCAAGGCTATTATAGAGGTATTTTTTTTGATATGTATGTTGCTCATCTATCGGCAACTGCATGGTCACTCCCAAAGCACTTCCTCTCGGAATGATCGTAACTTTATGGAGAGGATCCGTATCGGGCAAAAAGGAGGCTACCAAGGCATGCCCCGCTTCATGATAGGCCGTGGTTTTTTTCTCTTTCTCAGAAATAACCATACTCCGACGCTCTACTCCCATCAGGACTTTGTCTTTGGCTTGCTCAAAGTCATCCATATCTACGGCTTTCTTATCGTTCCGAGCGGCTAACAAGGCCGCCTCATTGACGAGGTTAGCCAGGTCCGCACCAGTAAATCCGGGGGTTCCCCTGGCAATGATTTTCAAGTCCACTTCATCAGTAAGTGGAACCGTAGAGGTATGAACTTTCAAAATTCCATCCCGGCCTTTGATATCAGGACGACTGACCACGACCTGCCGATCAAATCGTCCCGGCCTCAACAAAGCCGGGTCCAGAACATCAGGACGGTTGGTCGCGGCGATGAGAATGACTCCCTCATTGTTTTCGAAACCATCCATCTCGACCAGAAGTTGGTTGAGAGTCTGTTCTCGCTCATCATGGCCACCACCTAGACCGGCACCACGATGCCGACCCACAGCATCAATTTCATCAATAAAAATCAAACACGGGCTGTTCTTTTTACCTTGTTCGAACAGGTCACGAACCCGTGACGCGCCAACCCCGACAAACATTTCAACAAAGTCAGAACCACTGATGCTGAAAAATGGGACGTTCGCTTCGCCGGAAATAGCCCGAGCCAAAAGAGTTTTTCCAGTACCCGGAGGGCCGACAAGCAATACTCCTTTGGGAATTTTGCCTCCCAATTTGCTGAACTTCTGGGGCTCCCTTAAAAACTCAATAATTTCATGAAGCTCTTCTTTCGCCTCATCAACACCCGCAACATCCTTAAAGGTGGTTTTATTTTTCGTGTCATTTAAGAGTCGGGCACGGCTTTTTCCAAAAGACATAGCTTTGCCTCCGCCAGCCTGCATCTGGCGCATGAAAAATATCCAGATTCCCAATAATAAAATCATGGGAAACCAGGAAATAAGAATGCTCATATACCAGCTTGTTTGTTCAGGAGGCACCACGACAATACGGACGCTTTTCTCCCTGAGCGATTTGATGAGATCTGGATCTTTTGGCGGAGCGGTGGTCTGGAAAGACTTGCCATCCATATACGTACCGCTAATGCTATCACCACGAATCATTACTTCAGTGATTTGCCCCTGCTCAACCTGGTCCATAAAATCACTGAAAACCACTTCCGATTGAGTGGTTATAGGCTGATTAAATATATTGAATAAAGCGATCAGGACGATGCCGATCACTAACCAGAGCGCTAAATTTTTATAAAATTGATTCAAAACTATCTCCTCACAGAGTTATTCTCGCCAACAATGGGCCTCCACAAGCTTACCACAAAAATACTCTTTGTCGCCTTCTTTAATATCAACATTTTAAAGCCCTTTTCCTTCTATAAAAAGCACCTTTTTGGTATTTTCGGCAACACAGAATTGACCAGAGGTCCGTTCTCCATATATCCAGATGATATCGTCTTTGCCATTTGTCAATATGGGAATAGAAAGTCTTTTTTCACGGGGAATCTTTTGGTCAATAAAATAGGACTTCACTTTTTTATGTCCCAGCATGCCCAGTGGCATAAAACGATCGCCCGGCTGGAAAAACCGAACTCGAATGTCTTCACCGGTCTTATCGAAGTCGAAATAAGCCTGTTTTTTATCGACCGGTTGCGGCAAATCTGCAGACGGTTCAACAAGCCGCACATTCAGTTGAATTCCTAACTGGGCTAAACTCGTCACACCCGGAACTTCTAAACTTATCGTCTTTCTATCAATTTCAGGAAGGCCATCATTTTTCGAACCTTTGGACAAGGAAAAGCTCACCGTTCCATACCCACAGGCCACCCGCACATTTCCGGGAAGTTTTAATCCACTCCCCACTCTGGCACGGGCAAAAAGATCAAGAACCTGCCGGACATGCAAAGCTGTGATTTCACGCAAACTTTCCGTTAGTCGGTAAAAAGCTTCGCGAATCAACCGCCTTTTCATTGCCTGAGGTTGCTCCTCAAATTCGGTCACCTCAAAGCATAGGCCCCCGCTCTCGGTTTTCACAAGTTGTGAATAGAGTTCACGGGTTTTTTCTGTCATCCATTGCTCTTCTCCCCGAGCGATTTCTGCCAGACTCAACAGGTTCCGAGAAATATCCTTATTGAATGTCCGTAAAAAAGGAATTACTTCGTGGCGGATTTTATTTCTCAGATATTTTTTTTCGTTGTTCGAGGAATCCGTACGATAGTCCAGGTTCCGATCATTTAGAAACTGCTCTAATTCAGATCGGGTAAAGTGCAAAAGAGGTCGAACCACATGCCCCCTCGTTTCCGGTATCCCTGCAAGTCCTCTCAATCCTGTTCCTCTCAACAGGTTCATCAAAACCGTTTCAACGCAGTCATCCGCACTATGCCCCAAGGCAATCTTGTTCCCTTTAATAGACATCAGGGTTTTTTCCAAAAACCGGTACCTTAAAATACGGGCAGATTCCTGGAAAGAAGATTTCAGAATAGATTTTTCCGCGGCTACATCTATATTTTCGACAAAAACAGGAAGAGAAAGCTTACCCGCCTCTTTCTCAACAAACCTTGCGTCCTCATCAGATTCCCCGCCTCGGGTCAAATGGTTTAAATGTGCAACAAACAATTCATAGCCAAGTTCCTTCGAGAACTGCTGCAAAAGGTAAAGCAACGCCAACGAATCAGCCCCGCCGGAAACAGCCACTAAAACCTTGTCCTCCGGTGCGATCAATTCAACAATTGCTGACTTTACCTTTTTTAAAAATTCTGGCATGGATTTTTTGTCGAAGCGGATAAACCTTTCCCATTCACTCCCACTTTTAGAGATACTCAGTGATACGCTACTTAATAAATACAGACCAATATTCCCGTTTAGTGCAGAATCAAAAAAGGAAAAGAACTCAGAGGGAAAACAGAGGCGGGAATATAAAATCAAGCCAAAATTAAAAATGGTCTCGGGAAGTTAAAGACGATTCAAAAAATTTTCTTTGCGTTTTTGATATTCCTTTTCAGATATCTTGTTTTGATCTCGCAATTTTTTAATTTGCCTGAGTTTTTCCTCCAGGGAAGCAAGCTCCGAATCTTCGTATTTCCCCGAGCCTCCGTTTGATTTCTCAACGGACTTATACATTTCCTCCCATTTTTTCTGCAACGTTTTTTGCCGGGAATCGGCACCCGAACTCAGTTTCTTTTTTGCCTTCAATTCACTGTCGGGTTTCTTTTTATATGATCCTCTTGAAACCAGACTCTTATTTTTGTCAGACTCATCAAATAAAATCACTTCAATAAAAGCTGACTTTTTTAATTCTTCCATCCAATCGTCATAACCCTGTTTTTGCTTTTGCATACGAAGAATCTGAGTAATACGATCCTTAGCATCTTTTAAAGCTAAAGTTTTACCAGGCAAAACCTCATCCACCTTGATGATATGGTAGCCATACTCCGTTTCCACAATGTCACTGATCTGCCCCGGCTTTAAACTGAAGACCGCCTCTTCAAATTCGCGAACCACTTTACCTCTCACAATCAAACCCACGTTCCCTCCATCACCGGCAGAAACATCTTCCGAATATTCCGTAGCAAGCTCGGCAAAGTCACCCCCTTTTCGAATCTCACTGAGAACTTTTTTTGCCTGCTGTAACTTCGCTTTTCTATTTGCCTCGTAAGAACCGCGCTCAGCAATAAAAAGGATGTGGCGGGCTCGCACCTGCCCATCTTCCCAGAAATCCTTTTGGTGTTTCTTATAATATTGACTAATGTTTTTATCACTGACCTTC
This sequence comes from Nitrospina sp. LS_NOB, assembly GCA_001542995.1. Taxonomy (GTDB): domain Bacteria; phylum Nitrospinota; class Nitrospinia; order Nitrospinales; family VA-1; genus LS-NOB. Next base: position 13,139 of record LFLA01000010.1, on the reverse strand, counting down.
ACCCGGTTGCCAATTTCAAACCGGGTAATTTTTGAAACCAGTATCTGATCACGAATATGATCTCTATAGGAACTCAGGGTCCTCCCTTCCCGCTCGAGCATTTCCTGCAACTGCCCATCGACAAGACCATTTTTATCTGAGATATCCTTAACTGCTGCATCAATGGCATCTTCATCAACGACAAAACCAAGTTTTTTTCCCTCCTGAAGCTGAAGCCTTTCGTTAATAATCATGTTAAGCGCTTCTTTCAACAGTTCCTGCCCAGAAACAGTCGCAGGAGACCGCGCATACTTTTGCCGCAAAAGTTCAGCCCGCTCTTCGATAGTGCTTAAGGTAATGATCTCTGTGTTCACTTTCGCGACCACCTTGTCAAACACCTTGGCATGAACTGGAAATAGGCCCAGCACCAATACCAAAGCCAGGGCAAAACCCGCTTTAGTTAATTTTTTCAAGGAAATCATAGTTGATCTCAATCACTGATTTTTCTTTTAACTGGATCATCCATTTCTGGAAAGCCTTGTCCTGAAGGCCCTGGAGCAAAACTTGTTCAATCTGCTTTTTTGATTCATCAAAGCTCATTTTTCGATCTTCAATTTTATCGACAACCTTGAACAGATGAAAACCATAAGGAGTGCGAATGATGTCACTGATGCCATTAATTTTTAGTTTAAAAACATTATCAAATTCTTCGGGCATTTGACCGGACTCAAAATAACCCAAATCCCCTCCCCGGGCTCCTTCCGGACCCAGCGAATATTCTTTGGCCAGACCAGAGAAATCATTTTGCTTCGACTGCAATTCTTTTTGAATTTCACGGATCTCTTCTTCGGTCTCCACCATAATATGAAGAGCCCTCACCTGCTCGCTTTTATGAAACCTGGCTTCATTGGCCTCAAAATAACTAAGCATTTTATCATCACTCACTGATACTTTACTATTGACAAAATTGTTAATCAATTTATTTATCAACAGGTTGTTTTCTATCGCATTTTCCCATTCTTTACGGGACAATCCTTCAAACTCCAGCCGCCTACCAAATGAGTCTTCAGGATATCCTACCTCAGATTTCAATAGCGCTTCACCCAGCTCTTCCTGACTAATTTCGATATTATTTATTTTAGCTTCCTGTCTGAATAGGGTATTTTGTACTACTTGTTCCAAGGTCCTATTTTTGAGCCAGATCAATTCCTCCTCTGTAATTTCTCCTGCCCCCTGAATCCGGAATTTCTTCTTATGAGCTTTAAGCTCGATCTTGAACCGATCCAAAAGAACTTCTTCATTGTTGATAGTTAAAATGGCAACACTATTATCCAATTCATCAGGGGACGAACCATTGGAACAGGAAGCAAAACTCAAACACATTCCCAAGGCGATTCCTGCCAGCCATTCATTTTTCATCAATTTTCCACCTCGATGGGCCGCAACAAATGCGCCAGCTTTTGCAAATAACTACCGATAAGTTTTAAATCCATTTTCCATCCCTTCCGATCCAAACGTATACTAACTTTGTATTCCGACCGGATACTCAAACGTTCATCGAACATGGAAGTTAATGCTTGTGGATTGATAGGCGTTGAAGGCAACAGATGCAAAATAACTTCATTCTGCTTCATTTCGATTTTGGAAATATGGATCTGCTGACAAAATATGCGTATCTCTAAGAGAGCCAGAAGTTTTGCCGCCGGGTCAGGGTGCGGGCCATACCTGTCTGCCAATTCACTTGCTATCGCTAGGCCTTCGTCATGTTCGCTGGCAACCTGTATCCTCCGGTAAAAATCCAGGCGCTGATTCAGGTCCGGGACATAATCCTTTGGAATGAATCCTTTTACCATCAAATCCAGTTCCGTCTCAATGCGGGAATCGGTTTTTTCCCCACGGATATCTTTCACCATGTCCTCAACCAGTTTGCAATAAAGATCAAAACCCACTGACGTGATGTGACCAGATTGGTTGTGCCCCAGCATATTACCCACTCCGCGGATTTCCATATCACGCGCTGAAAGCTGAAAACCCGCCCCAAGCTCGCTCATTTCCTCAATCGCACTAAGTCGTTTACGAGCCTCATCACTCAACCCCCCCGTTCCCGGGATCAACAGATAGGCATAGGCCTGGTGCTTGTATCGCCCCACCCTGCCGCGCAATTGATAAAGTTGAGCCAGTCCAAACTGGTCGGCACGATTAATAATGATGGTATTAGCGGAGGGAATATCAAGTCCAGACTCAACAATGGATGTACTTAGCAAAAGATCCACTTCCTTATCCATAAACTTTTTCATCACCGTTTCTAACTGGTGTTCCGGCAGTTGGCCGTGGGCGATATCTATTTTTACTCCGGGAGCCAACCTTCGAATCATTTCGGCGATAGAATGGATACTGCGAATTTTGTTATGCACAAAAAATACCTGCCCGCCACGGTCTACTTCCCTCATGATTGCTTCACGGATCACTTTTTCATCAAACTTGCGAATAAAGGTTTTTACCGCAAGGCGGTCAACAGGAGGGGTTTCGATGACGCTCATATCACGCACCCCCATCAAGGAAAAATGCAGGGTGCGAGGAATCGGTGTCGCTGTGAGCGTAAGAATATCCACAGAGTTTCTGAGCTTCTTCAATTTTTCTTTATGTTTGACGCCAAACCGTTGCTCCTCGTCGATAATGATCAAGCCGAGCGCGGCAAACTCTACATCCTTCGACAACAATCGATGCGTTCCTATAATAATATCAACATTACTTTTTTTCAGCTGCGCTAAAGTCTCCTTTTGCTCACTCGGAGTACGGAACCTGTTGACCATGTCAATATTGACCGGGTATTCACGAAAACGTTCACGAAAGGTCTGCAAATGTTGCTGAGCGAGAATCGTGGTTGGCACCAATACGGCAACTTGTTTTTTATCCAGGACCACCTTAAAAGCCGCCCGCATGGCGACTTCCGTTTTACCATAGCCTACATCCCCGCAGATCAACCTGTCGGTGGGTTTGTCCTTTTCCAGATCCGCTTCCACATCCTCAATGGCTTTGGATTGATCCTCGGTTTCCTCATACTCGAACGCGTCGGCAAACTCTCGCATCATAAGAGTATTGTTTGAATAAGCATGACCGTGAGCCAGTTCCCGGGAAGCATAAAGTTTCAGTAAATCCCCCGCCATTTCCTGAATCGAATCTCTGACTTTTTTCTTCTGGCGCTTCCAGGAAGCTCCTCCCATTTTGCTCAATGGCGGCGGAGTTTCAGTTGACCCTACATATTTTTGAACGAGCCCAAGCGCTTCCATTGGGAGATACAGTTTTTCGTCATCAGCATATATAATTTCCAAAAACTCTCCGCCGCCCACCCCGGTTTGCAGTTCCCGTGTCCCCTGATACAGGCCAATGCCATAATCAATATGCACCAGAAAATCACTTTCTTTTAAATCCTTTAGTCCCCGTTGAAAAGCTTGCGAACGGGGCTTTCTGCGATGCCGGTGCTTGTGGGTTTTACCAAATATTTCGTGCTCGGCAATGAAAATCTGATTGAATGATTTTAATTGAAAGCCTTCACTGATTCGTCCAAGGTCTACATCGATTTCCAGTCCCCAATCATGAAGCAACTCATGAATACGGCGAACCTGGCCCTTTGTCGGTGCCACAACCACCACCTTATTTTCATCTTCCTGCCATTTAAGGACTTGTTCGCTGAAAGCTTCAAACCTTCCGGCTAAAGAGGGAATAGGTTTCATCTCCAGACCAAGGGTACGACCCGCTTCATCATCTGAAGTTTTCAGGCTGTTCAAGGCAATGCATCCATTAAATTCGGTCACATGATTTTTGAACGCATCCATCGTCAAATACAATTCTTCTGGAGAAGCGGCGATATCCCCATTTTCCATAATCGCGTGATACTCCATCTCAATGAGATCGTGAAACTGTTCAGATTTATCCTGTAACCGGTCCTCCTCCTCAAACACAATCAGGGAATCCCGATGCAAATAGTCAAAAAGCGTTTCGCCAGTGGAATAGAAAAAAGGGGCCAGAAATTCCATGCCGGAAAACACCCCGAGATGCTGAATTTTTTCCAGAAGCTCCTTCAGGGCCAAGCGGTCGCTCTCATTTTTCCCGGCGAAGTTATTGATGGCTTCCACGCCCTGTTTTTTTTCTGCATCGTTCAGGCAAAGCTCCCGCACAGGAAGAATATTCACGCTTTCCAGTTCATTTATCGAGACCTGGGATAACACATCAAATTCTCGAATGGATTCCACTTCGTCGCCAAAAAATTCGATGCGAATCGGGTTCATCCTGCCGGGCTGGAAGAAATCAACAATATCTCCCCGCACGCTGAACTCGCCCCTGTTTTCCACCAACGGAGAACGCGCAAAACCATTGTCAGACAGGCAGGCTTCCAAAAACTCCCGCTCCAGGCTCATTTTACGGTCAACCGGAAAAACCAGTTTTTCCAGAACCGAGCGAGGCATGACTCTTTGCAGACCTGCCTCCAAAGGTACGACCAGAATTAAAGGCTCCCCGGTTCGAAGCCGGTTGAGAATGTCCAGCCTTTCTCCGGATATTTCGTTTAAAGGGGAAAGTGGTTCGTAAGGGAGGAGCTCCCAAGCAGGAAAAAAGCATGGCGAGCGCTTTATTTTATCGAGGCGGAAAAAATATTTGAGGTCGTCCAGTAAAACCTCGCCCCGGTTTTGATCTGCGGTAAAAATAACCACAGGCCGGTTTTTGAGCTTGATCAATCGCGACAGAAAAAAAGCCCGGGAGGAACCTCTCAAACCCTCAACAACAACAGGGCGGCCCGATTCTTCAGTCCATTTTTGAACTTGATCGACTTGGAATGAAAAATCTTCACTCTCAATAATAGAGGCCCTTTCGTTCATAAATCAAAACTCAAGGCGGAGTACCTCCGCTGGTAATTAGCAATGTCTCTATCCGCCAGCAACAAATCCACTCGGCTTAAGAAGCCACTGCCAGTTGCCTCCCCTGTCAAGGGGCAGTTACGCCGGTTTAGGATCAGAGCCGGCTTTTTCGGGAAGTAAGGGAATCCATTTGGGCTCTCCCTTAGGTTTAAAATTGACGCAAACAATAAAAGATAGACCTTCATAGAAGTTTAACTTGTAGTTACCCCCGCCAAAACGCTCAAAAAGGTATTCTTCAGGACGATCTCTGAAACCATCCAGTTCCTCTTTAGTGAATTTTGCGATCTCATAAAAATAGATGGCAACCCCTTCGAGAACTCCCGCAAGAAGAATGCAATTGACCTGGCTGTAAATTTCTTCAAAACGCTGGTCCAGTTCCTCTTGGCTGGGGTCCCTCTCCAGTCCACGCCTTAATTTTGGTTTGTAATAATCTCTGAACGCCTGCTTGATCCACACGGGTAATTTTATTTAAGGATATTTAATTAAAAGCGGGGGCATTTCACCAGAAACTGCCGGAGAATCTCCACGGCAAGTGGGAGGAAAACCGCTATCATGTTATGATATTTTATCATAACAAATTCCTTTACCAGACATAACTATTTAAATTTTCATGACTAACACAACAATAGCAGTTGGCCTTGTTCAAATGGCCTGTTCCCCGGACGCGGGCAAAAACCTGGAAAACGCGGTGGATTCCATTCGGGCCGCATCGAAAAAGGGAGCGCAAATTATTTGCCTTCCAGAACTTTTCCTGACTCAATATTTTTGCCAAACGGAATCGACTGAGAATTTTGCAATGGCCGAACCTCTGGAGGGTCCGACGAGCGAAGCACTCTCAAAGCTGGCAAAAGAGTTACAGGTTGTACTGGTTGTGCCTCTTTTTGAAAAACGGGCGCAGGGCATTTACCACAACACCGCCATTGTCATTGATGCGGATGGAAGCGTCGTCGGAACCTATCGCAAAATGCATATTCCCGATGACCCCTGCTTCTTTGAAAAATTCTATTTCACTCCCGGGGATACAGGGTTCAAAAGCTTTGCTACCCGCTATGGAAAAGTTGGGGTCCTCATCTGCTGGGACCAGTGGTTTCCGGAAGCGGCCCGGCTAACGTCCTTATCCGGAGCACAATTTTTATTTTATCCCACCGCTATCGGGTATCAGGATGAAGATGCCAAAGTCTCTGAACAGCAAATTTCCGCGTGGGAAACCATACAAAAATCTCACGCCATTTCCAATGGTGTTTTTTTAGGTTCGGTGAACCGGGTGGGTCGCGAAAACGCCCTGACCTTCTGGGGTCGATCCTTCATCTGCAATCCATTTGGAAAAGTTATCGGGCAGGCTGAAAATGAACCTCAGATCGTGATTGCCCAATGCGCCCTGTCGGAGATCGAATCGACAAGACAAAACTGGCCCTTCTTAAGGGACCGAAGGGTCGACGCTTATCAGGGTCTCTCTAAATTATATTTAGATACCGATGAATGAAATTCCCTTCCCCAACGGCTATCGCATGCCCGCCGAATGGGAACCTCATGCAGGCACCTGGCTGACATGGCCTCATAACCTGGAAACCTGGCCCGATCAGGATATGGAACAGGTCGAGTTCGACTACCTGCAAATCGTCAAAGCCCTCACCGAAGGGGAAAAGACCCATATTCTGGTTCAGGATAAATCCGCCGAAGAAGACCTGCATAAGAAACTACAGACCAACGGCATAAATATGAATCAAGTTCTCCTCTATGACATCCCCACCAATGACTCGTGGATTCGTGACTACGGCCCTAATTTTCTGATTCGGGAAGAAGATGGGGAGGTGGCCATCAACGATTGGGATTTTGATTCCTGGGGACGGAAGTATAAATGGGAGCTTGATGATCTTGCGTGCAGTATCATTGCCGAACAATTACAGTTTCCAAGTTTCAAACCGGGGATTGTTTTGGAAGGCGGAGCCATAGAGGTGAATGGTCGCGGAACGTGCCTGACCACCGATTCCTGCATCCTCAATCCTAACCGTAATGACGGCATACGCCGGGAACGCATGGAAGAATTTCTGAAAAATTATCTGGGAGTTTCAAAAATCATCTGGCTGCATGGTGAGTTGGAAGGAGACGACACCGATGGGCATATCGATAATCTGGCCCGATTTGTCAATCCCAACACCATTGTCTGTGCTTTGGAAGAAAGTGAAAGAGACGTAAACTTTCTCGGATTAAAACAAAATTATGAGCGCCTGGAAACGGCCAAAGACCCGGACGGCAATCCCTTTCATATTATCCCCCTGCCCATGCCGGGTTATGTCGGCTCCAAGGAAGAACGTCTGCCTGCCAGCTACGCCAACTTTTATATTGCCAACCATGCGGTACTGGTCCCCAGCTATGATCACCCTAATGACCAGAGAGCCCTGGACCTGTTAACTCCTTTGTTTCCAGAACGCAAGATCATCCAGATTCAGTGCAAAACCCTCATATGGGGACTGGGAGGTGTCCATTGTCTTACCCAGCAGCAACCCGATAGCCTCCGAAAATGAATCCCCTTCAAAAGCCGGGCATCCAATTGACAAGGAGGTCATCGGACCCTAGATTCTAGGAAAGGAACTGGATTACCAACCGCACCCTAATTTGGAGGTTCATCATGGCTCCAAAACACAAGCCTCACAGGTACGCAAAAGACACAACTACCCGGACAGAAATATCTGATTACATGAGTCCCTCCGTAATCAGTGTCGGCTCGGATTCCACGATTCAAGAAACCGCCAAGTTCATGCATGAAAAAAACATAGGCTCGGTTCTTATCAAGGAAAATGATGAATACGTCGGGATCGTAACGGAAACCGATTTATCACGCAAAGTCCTGGGCGGAGGGTTGGATCCTAAAACAACGAGAGTAGATGCTGTCATGACCCCGCAACCGCTTTTCACTCTGGATTGCCATCAGCCAGTGACAGATGCCAATGTCTTTATGGCGCAAAAAAAGATTCGCCACCTCCCGGTGACGGAGAACGACAAGATTGTAGGGGTGATTTCGGTCAAAGACCTGGTTGCGTTTTTCGCCAATCCGCGATTGAGATAATCAAGAGTCGGTAGAAGATTCTGCCTGAGTGGGAAGCTGGGGAGTGCTTTTAAGCCTCTCCAACTCTTCTTCCATAGAAGAGATGGATCGGTTTTGCTGGCGGATGGTGGACTTTAATTTGAACCGGTCGAACATTCCCATGAACCAGGCCATTAAAAACCCCAATACTAAAGAGATCACGAGCACCACTATCAATGGTAGTTCAATTGTATGGAGTTCGAGTTTCAGATCATAATAGCTGATCTCCACCGAATCCATATTTTGTACGGCGAATGAAGCAATAACGATCAGCAACAGGATGGATAAAATAAATTTTATGGCTGGCATGAATTGAAGAGAACTAAAAGGTGAAAGTTAAGACTGAACTATTCGTCGTCGTCTTCCTCTTCTTCATCGTCTCCGCCTTCTTCTCCACCTTCAGAACTTTCTTCTTCTGCGGGAGCTTCTTCAGCAGGCGCAGACTCAGAAGCTTCAGGCTCGGGCGCGGCCTCAGCAGCGGCATGAGTCTCTTCAGCCGGAGCAGGTTCTTCTGCCGCAGGCCCCTCAACGAGAGCGGCGGGCTCTTCAGCAACTGCCGGTGCAGGAGCTTCCTCCAGACTTACGAATCCTGCAGGTAGGCTTTTGGTGGCGGTTGGTCCCGCTCCCAATTCTGTCAACAATGCTTCTATACCGGCTACCACTTCACCGGACTTGGCTTCAATATTGGGTGAGTTACCCATAGACATTTCCTGAACGGTGACCAATGCGCGTTTGAGTTCCATCACCGCCATCATGCGCTCATAGTTACCAACCTTGTTTTTCAGTCCGGAAATATCTTCATTAATTTTGCTAAAGCTATCGTCCACATGCCTTTTCAGAGGGGCAATTTTATCTTCAAGGCTGGTCACGGCACCGTCCATACCCACTACCCGGGTATCCAGATCGCGGACAAAAAACAGGATGAAAATAATCGCCAGAGCCGCCATTCCAAAACCCAGAAAGGCAACGGCCTTCAGCATATTCATTTCTTCCTGCTCCTGTTGAACCGGAACAACGGGCTTACTGTGTTCGGCTTCTTCGCTCACGGTATCCTTGGAGGATCCCTGGGAATAATAACCGCTTGCGTCTTCTTTCTCTTCCCGCTTGATCTCCTCCAACCGTTTTTCCTTGCCTTGATCATCCGTTGTCATAGTTCAACCTTTAATTAAAATAAATTTCTTATACGCCCGGCTGCTTTCAGTCCAATTTGAATCAATCTAATCCCGCCACGCGACATCTAAATCATATATAATCGTTAAGGTGACTGGGGACAAGAGCGTTAACCATCAAGTCTTTTTTCAGAGCCATTTTCACAAAAATGCTCCGGTTTTTAAGAAACGGAGTGAAAAAATGAAGCCTGATAGTACAAGCGGAGTCCGTATTTTGTCAAGAAAAATCAGGGTCAATATACTGCTCATTCTGGGCCTGTTTTTATCAATAATCCATACCTCTCAATGCCTTGCAAGCGAGCTTCTTATGACCCCGGCCATGGTGAACACCCTTCCCGAAGACCAGAGAGTCGTGGTCGACACTCGTCCGTCCTGGAAATTTCTGCTCGGCCATATCCCCGGGGCGGTTAATCTCAACGACTGGTGGGAGTTCACACATAAGCTAAATGGGGTCAAAGGATTACTCAAAGACGACAAAGCCTTCATCGCTCAAAAACTAGGTCCACTGGGTTTTTCTCCAGACAAAACCATCATTATCTATGGCGAGCCGGATAACCCCTGGAGAACGGATGGCCGATTCTTCTGGATGTTCGAGCGTTATGGATTCGAGAAAGTAGCCCTCTTGGACGGCGGACTCACTAGCTGGAAACGGGCTGGAAAAAAAATTCAAAGAGGTCGGCAAAACCCATCTCCTTCACCGGAACCGGCCCTGAACAGTATCAAACTAAATAATGAGGTTATTGCCACTAAATTATTGATAAATAATAACTTTTATAAAAATAATTTCAGACTGATCGACAACAGGACACGCAAGGAGTTCGAGGGCGCCACACCCTATGGTTCGCCAAGAGGAGGACATATCCCCAACGCCATCCATATCCACTGGCCTGAGTTTTTTCAATCCAATGGAAACTTGAAATCCCTGTCGGCTCTGAATTCTTTGTTGGAACAAAATGAAATCCACCCGAATCAGGAAATCATCGTTTATTGCACTGGTGGAGTTCGCTCGGCAATGGCCTATTTTGTTTTCCGCTATCTGGGATATGAAGTCAGGAACTATGACGGTTCCTGGTGGGACTGGAGTCGGTCTTCTTTTCCTGCGGAGCAAAGTGGATGACAGAGTTTACCGAAGTGGCCGATCTTGGGGAAGTTCTCCCGGGGCAAAGAAAGCGCGTTGACATCAACGGCGAACTCATCACCCTTTTTAATCTCGATGGTGAACTGTTCGCCATTTACGACCGCTGCCCGCACAAAAAAACCGCACCGCTGGTACGCGGAACGTTAAACGGCATCGGCATCAAATGCCCCAACCACGGTTACCGGTTCGATCTCAAAACAGGAAAATGTGACCGCGGCGAAGAATGGGATACAAAAGTCTATCAGGTAAAAATAGAGGGTGGCAAAATCCTCGTAGGCTCCGCCCACTAGGCGTGGGGCCAACTGCAATATCTTCTTACCGCTAGCAACACCATCCTCGGCCCAACAGGCTTTTACTCTCTGGGTCCAGCGTCACGCTGGTTAATGAGAACCTTCGTCATGGCTATGGGAAGAACCTTCATCGCGGTAGCCGGGGCCGCCACCAGAACCCTCAGCCATAGGCATTGAAGCCCGTCGGCCCAGTGACTCCGAACCATGTTTCAACGCTTCATTATAATGTTTCAATGCTTCCTTAGCGTGTTGCAAAGCCATGGGACCATGCATTTTCAACTCCTCGCTGGCATCCGGCATTTTCAGACTGTACTCCAGATGTTTGACCATTTCTTCCAAGTGAAGATAACCCTCTTCACCGTGACCCAACCCGACACTGGCATGCCCGCCCGATTGCGCCCAGACAGGATTTGTAGACACGAAAACAAATAGAGCCCACCCCAAAAACATTACTGAAAACTTCTTCATAGCTTCAATCTCCCTCATTTATAAATTCTCCCAAGCCACGCGAGCCCTGGGAAAGCAATTGGGCAAGAACCCATTATACGCCTCCAGAACATGAAAACTCAGGAAAAATATCACCGGGCGACGCCCGGTAGAACAGGCTCCACGCCTTTGGCGGTCGCGAGTGCGTGTAAGGTCCCTACCTTAGCTTCATGCCCCGGAGGGGTATCACCGCCCTATTGCCAGCGGCGGCTGCGCCGCAAAAAAAAGCCCCCGGAAAAATCCGGAGGCTTTTGAAATTTATATTTTGGAACCGACTATTAAACCTGGGTACGCATCGCTTCCTGATAAGCTTCAACAATTTTGTTGCGCACCTGCATGGTCAAACGAAAAGCGAGATCAGCTTTGCCCACTGCGATCATGGTTTCGTGAATATTGCGGGTATCGCCGGCGACAAAATCTTGAATAGCGACATCCGCGTCTTTTTGCAAAGAATTAACCTCATTCAGCGATTGCGCAAGCGTATCGGCAAAAGACGGGCCATCGGTGCCCGAAGTACCACCCGAGGGCTTACTTAATCCCTGAGAAGGTCCCGGCCCCTGCAACCCTTTTAAATGACTGGATACAGTAATGTCTTTCATAATTCCTGAATCAATAATAATTTACTAGTTGTCAGTATACCAAAATCGAACTATGCACACCCTAAAAATCAATATTTGCCTGCGGAGGCACTCCGCCTTACTGTTGCGGCAATTCGGTCACAGTAGCACGGATGGTTCCACCTCTTTTCATCATCAACTGGACCGTGGCGTTGTACATAATCTGGTTTTCGGCCATTTTTGCCATTTCATTGTCGATATCCACATTATTTCCATTGGATTTCGCGGCGGCATCCTCTTCAAAAGGGTCTGGCGTCAAATCCCCGATGTCGGAAGTGGACGGGCCAAAATGCTTGGCGTTGGTGGCTCTAAGATTTAAAGACCCTTTAGAACCCAGGGCTTCGCGCAACTGCGCCTGAAAATCGATGTCACTGGCCTTGAATCCGGGAGTATCCACATTACTGATATTCGAGGAAATCAGGCTTTGACGGGTGGACATCATATCCAAGCTCTTTCTCATGACTGTGGGTACGCTATCTGAAAATAAAAGTTTATCAATCAGTGGCATATCAACTCTCCTTGCCTTTTATAGAGCAAAACGTATGCCACGGAGGCTAAAACGCGATATTTTTTATATTGGACCCGTAAACTATTATATTTAAAGATATAGGAAGTGGCTCCAGCCACCTCCCTTCCCCCAACGGCGTTCGGGAAAGCGTCTGAAATCCGGCTATTTTTGCCGGATTTTTGACATATTTTTCTGTAAATGTGTAGGGGGCCAGCTGGTTTGCAACATTAAGATAGCGCGGGAAATGGCGGGATTATGCGGAAAATTGTACTTTCAGAGGAGATGGATGGAAATTCTATAAGGGCATTTCCTGTAATAGGTAACTCCCTGTATCACTCAGTTTTTCTAGAGTCTCTATTCTGATGAGAGGATCATCCCTATTAATGGTTTCCAAGCCTCTCAAGAAGTAAACGTGATTCTTTGCTTCCGGATTTTTGTCTTCGGATAGAAAAGCCAACGCCCTTTCAAACCATTCTTGATCTGCCAATCCTTTGGCAGATTGATGGTACAGGCGGCCGATCACTTCCAGACCTAATGAAGCAACGGGGTTACCAGGGTCTATATTTAAAGCAGATTTAAATAAGTCGTCACACTCAGCCCATTTTTCATTCGGTTTTATCTTCAGCCAAAGAAACCCCAAACCACAAAAGCTATAAGGGTCAGATACAAGTTTTTCCTTTACCCAAAGATATTTCTTTTCAGCCTCGTCAAACAGGCTCATCGCCCTGTACACCTCCGCCATGCCACACCACGAAACCACATCCAAGGGATCAAGTTCCTGAGCTTTTTCATATTTTTCCAACGCCATATCGTACTGCCGCATGGATTTGTACACCCCAGCCAAACCGGCCCACGCGATCACATTTGCGGGATCAAGCTCCTGAGCCTTCTCATACTTTTCCAAAGCCATATCATACTGCCGCATGGCCTTATACACCTCCGCCATGCCACTCC